>CAWAJD010000031.1:0-90473 GCA_963782265.1 Vulcanimicrobiota bacterium | reverse complement strand
AAAAGTATTGTCACGATCCACCGGGTGTGCTTTTCATCAATCGCGTGCCGCTCTCACTTGCGGCCGGCTTAGATCTTCTGGATAAAGATGGTTCCTTGGCTCGAAGCCCCGCCGTACAAGGTTGTCCCATACAGGACACCTTTTGAGTACAATAGCTGTCCTTGCGGATTGATGCCGTCGCCCCCGGCGCCGAACGCGTGTACGATGGTCTCTTTGCCGTCATTGACCGCGAACAACACGCCGTCGCCATACGCGCCGCCGCTGTACGTGACGCCGTAAACCGTGCCATTCACGACGACGACGCCGGCAACGGGTGCTTCGCCATCTTCGGGCTTGGTCCCGAACGCGTACAGCGATTTCATTTTCCCGTTTTTAAACTCGTAGACGTTCCCTTCATCGGTTTTGCTGCCTTCGAACGTCATGCCATAAAAAGCGTTGCCTGAATGCGTGAGCTGGCCGGATGGATAGCTGCCGTCGGTTGCGGACGCGCCGAAGCTGTAGACGACGTGCTCCTTACCGCGCACGAACTCATAAATCGTTCCGCGTCCGTATTTTCCGCCCGCATCTGTGGTGCCGTAGAGTGCCGGTCCGACCGCGATCATCGTGCCTTGAGGATATGCTCCATCGTTCGTGCTGCCGAAGCTATACAGCACCGTTTCTTTTCCGGCCTTAAACTCGAAGATCGTTCCCTTATCCGCAGTGCCTCCGTAATAGGTGACCCCATAGAGCGTTGCAGCCATCGCCGTTAGGCCGGCTTGCGGCGACACGCCGTCGGTCCCCGTCTTAAAGCTGTAGAGCGTGGTTACTTTCGAGCGGTCGTAAACGAAAATGGTACCGAGATTATTCGCTCCGCCCGCCTTTGTGGTTCCGTATAACTTGCCTTTGTCGGCGACGAGACTGCCGTACGGTTCGCTCCCGTCGCCGGTTGCACCAAAACCGTGGACCACCTCGATCTTCGACCCTTGGACTTTGAAGACGGTACCGAGGCTAGCCGGGCCGCCCTCTTCGGTCGTGCCGTATAACGTGTTGTCGAGAAACACCACCCCGCCGCGCGGATTCGCACCGCTGCTGGTGCCTCCTAAGAAGTTGATCGTGGCGTAGGAAGTGGCCTTGTGCGGCCGCACCGCCGATACGCCGTACGGACTGCCGGCGCGCGGCAACGATGGTGCGCCGCCGGCGCAGCCTACCAAAAGCAACACGCCGGCTCCGCACGCCGGAACATAACGGAAGATGCGAGGAACTATCATCAAGCGCTCCAACCAAAGGCGTCTGTGCGCCAATTAGGCGCGGGGAGTGCGGCCCCTTCCGAGTCGTTCGACGGCGCACCAACAGCGAGGGTAACGGCAGCCTTGGCGTCGGCGGAGCCGGCGATGGCGGCGCCAGCGCCGTTCGGCAACAGTCCCCTGCGAGCAACCGGGCGTACCGCCGCGTGGCGGTTTAGTCTTCCAGTTGTTACATTTTGTCACGGACGGGTCGGAAAAGGCCGGCATTGGACGGGACGCTCCGAGAAGTGACGCGGCGGAAACCCCTATAAAAAAACTCTCTACGGGATTGGTCGGTATCGGCTGGAATCCCCGAGCGAGGGTTCGATTCCCGGCCATCCCAAAAAGATTTGCCCTTATTACTAGTAACCCCCGTTACAATAGGTGTAACCCTAGATTACTAGGATACTAGGTGGCGGCGATAGGAGCGAGCCAGCGCTTCGAGCTTGGCGCCAGTTACGAGGACTTCGAGGATTCCGGTCTCGGTCGCAGCGATGCCCTTCGCTCGCAGTTCGGCCTTGAATATCGCTAGCTTGCGCTTCACTTCAGAATCGAGATCGTAGGCGACTTTCACGGTCGTTGCTTTGTTAGCCATGCAGCCAGTATAGGTGTCGGGGCATCTAGGAGTCTAGGAAGCCTCGGCAAGAGGCTCCAGAACGTTACCTTGCGGCAACGATGACCCATGATCGCGCAACCGGGCGAGACGGGCCCTAGCGGGCTCTAAGGTCGGTAACGGGCAACCTTACCGCGTTGACTGCTAGCGGCATACTGAATCTTTACATTTCCCAAAATCGTGCTCAAAAAGACCCGTTACTCAGAACGAATGGACAGCGCGGCTGGGTAGAGCATTTTGGCATCCCTTTAAACTGTGCCGAAACGGCTCGATACCTAGTATATGAGGCGTGAAACGGTTCACCACCCTTTACTCTTGGCTGAGATGGCTCCGGAAGGCCGCGTCATGCTCATAAACAATGTCTTGGCAGACATGACGCCAGACGAAGCGAGGACGCTCGTAGTGAATCCCGCCGTCCTTGGCCTGGTTGCGGAAGCGCATCTCGCTGGTCGTTGCGACTCCTTGGAATCGCTCGCCGACATGGCCGAACTTCTGCTTGACGATGACTTCCAAGACCTCGCGGCTCTTGCGGATGAAGCGCTTCTAGCGCGCCTTCCGTCGTACGGATGAAGGTAGACAACTTCCGCGGCGACGCAACTCAGTACGTGCAGCCCGGAAGCGTCGATGCCGCGGAGTTTCTGTGAGGACGGCTGCGCCGGTAAGGCCGGGCCAGAAATGCGGGCGGCGGAACGGCTGCCATTCGGTTGCGTAATAAGAAACTTGTGGGAGATAACTTCCTCGGAATGATCGGCGGGATAAGTTCCATTGGGATGCGTTGCCTTCCAGTCTTGTGCCAAGACGATTAGGTATTCAATTCGCTTTTGACGAGCGCTCCCAAACCCTCGTAATAGTTCGCGACGCGAGAAATATAAATTCGCGCAAGCTTATTGTCCTCCGTCAGCTTCGCTTGATTAGTCAATTGATAGCGAAAGGCGGGATCTTTGAGCTTTTCACTCAAATCGAATCGAACGAAACCGAGCGCAGCAGTCATCTCGGAACTTGCCAGTTCCTGACGCATTTCGGCGAGCGCTTCAATTAGGTTACTGCTTCGAGCGTGCCGCAGTTGCACGAGTGCGCGCCCGCGGTTGCGGCGATCACGATGAATGTACCGAGCGTGGCAAACGTGTCGATGAGTTCCAAAGACATTTGGCAGCCCTCCGAGAGCAGTGATTTCTGGCGACCTTCGCCGGTCGGTCTTGCGAGTACTGGCCGTCGCTAGGGCCGATGGCGTCCATGCATGGCTACGCCGTCGCTAACGAGGCAACGTATTGCCGGTCGGCTTCGAGAAACTCGTCTTTTAGGTCGAGCCGACGTACGCCAGCGGGGTAGGTGCCTTTTGGATGCGCAGCGTCCCAGTCTTGCGCCAAGACGGTCAAGTACTCGAAGTTTTCCCACACGGCATCGTCTTGGCGACGCATAACTGCCGCAACTGGCGCTAGACGTTCCCAATCGGCCAACACGCCGCCGGACCAGAAGTCCAGAACCAAATCTTTCTCGACGAGACCTGTTTTCACGAGAATCCCCATGGCTTCATAATAATTGCCTAGCCGGCCTATCTTCGAGGCCCGCTCGTCGGTCCTGACGGACCGGTTCGCGAGTTGATAACGGAAGGCTGGGTCACACATTAGTTCCGGTAACTTTCCAGTAAATTGCCGCGCCTCTTCAAATTCGAGCGTCTCTTTCGTTTCGCGCAGCTCGTTCAGAACCGTGATTTGATTGCTGCCGCGCATGTGGCGCAGTTGCACGAGAGCGGCGATTGCCGTGGCTGCGATTACGAGGAACGTTCCAAGGGTTACAAAGGTGTTCACAAGTTCCAAAGACATGAAGGCCCTCCTAAAGCGCGGTGCGATTAGGAGGGGTTAACGTGCGATGTGGCCTGTCCTACCAACGGCGATGATGCACGCCAAAGAATTTTCAAAAACGTCGGCCCTGGAAGTCTAACCCGAATTTGGGGGGTCGAGTCGGAAAGGTTCCGATTTACCTGGGACGGTTGGGAACCAGAGCGGCGGAAAAGCCTTACAAAATAGCACCATTCGCTAACGGACGGTGTCGGCTGGAATCCCCGAACGTGGGTTCGATTCCCGGCGATCCCAAAAAAATCGCATATCTTAGTGAGTTGTGGTCTTTAACATCTCGCAGGGAGGGCCGTACACATCGAAAATCGTTTCGCCGATGGCTCGGCCGTAATGCGGCTCGGTCTTCAGTCCTTGCATGACAGATCCCGTAGGTAGAACTCTTTCGGTCGATTTGAGATGATCCTTGTTGAAGCCGATGACGAGCGTTCCTTGCAGCACGGTGTAGATGTTGTAGGAGGTATTGACGTGCCACGGATAAACGAATCCGTTCGCGAATCTTTCCCGAACAAGCTCGCCGCATTTATCGCTGTCCTTGCCGCGCAGTATTGCGTAGAACGCGCCCGGCGGCGCGCCGTTACTCCTATCGGGGATCCAATGCAGATCACCAGGCAACGTGTAGGTGGTCGTGGCCGAAAACGCAATGCCGGGAGCAACGGCGAACACAACCACAAGAAGCATGAGTCGAAAGGCGATCCAAGGCATAAGTGCTGCCGCTTCGGCTTTGCCGTCGCAACTCCGCTTGGCGTTCGGTCGTTATGAGCCGCCGGCCCTGGGAATCATCCGTTGGCTGCCGGCGGGGTAATCGCCGTTCGGATGCCCGTCGGCCCAGCGTTGTGCGCGGGCGGCGAGCCATTCGAAGTTCTCGAAAATGTGCGGCTTCGTTTTGCGACCTTCGGCGATGGCCTCTCGAAGCAGTCCCCAGTATAGACCGACGTTCACCCATTCGGTTTGAAGGTAGATCGATTCGTCGATGAGGCCGCTGCGAACGAACGAGCCGATGTGATTGTACATGTCGCAGAGGTAGTACTCGGGTTGATTCCTGCGATCGATTGGAACGCCCGCCGGCATTTGCAAGCTCTGCCGGAAGACGGGGTCTTGCATTTTCTGCGCTAGGTCGTGCCGAACGTAGTTCACGATTTCTCGAACCGAGGGATCCTGCAGCATCTCAAACGTGCTCTGCAGTCCGGCCAGCTGATTGGCGCGCCGAAGGTGACGTAGCTGAACCAAGGCCGCGATCGCCGTCGCGGTGATCACGGCAAACGTTCCGAGCGTCGCGATGGTATTCCACATCTCGAGCGACATTTCGCCCATGATACCGCCGCGGCACGGATTAGCACAAGTTCGGCTTGCGTCGCTAGCCGGATGCAGTATCGACTGGAATCCCCGGTCGAGGGTTCGATTCGCAGCCATCCAATAAGGTCATCTTGTTAGCCCGTTCAGCCCAGCGCCTCAAACTGCAGTCAGAAGCGGCGATTGGGGAGATTTAATGCCCGACCGCGAAGCCGTACCTAAATTTTTGAGCGCCTTGGCTGGACGCAACTTCTATCTGCTGACGCCGTTTAGCGAGACGCCGATCCGACTGGTGGCGATCGACCAGGCGGAAGCGAATTGGAAGGCCGGTGCGCGCTTCGAGCCCGTGTATCGTACCCGAGTCCTCGACATGAACGTGGACGACAGCGTGATCTCGGACGGCGCCGAACAGATACTCTTCGACGGAACGAACATCGATACGATCGCGTATCGAGACGGAGCGATCGTCCTCGCGAAGAATGAAGGCTCGCCCGATTCTAATATCGAGGTCAAACTCCGCTTAAGCGCTGACGAGCCGGGAAGCTACTGCGACTGCGATCTCCCCGACATGGGTTTGTTTACCTCGGAAAAAATCGAAATCGCAATCGACGACCTCGAAAGCGGCGATTCTTTGCAATGGGATAGTATCGACGTCAGTCGTTAGACTTGCATGAATCCTTTTCTTTGGGAACTGCACACCGGCTTACCGCGCGAGGGGCCCGGAAACGACCAGGCGACGGAACACGTTCTGTCCTCGATTCCGAAGGTGCACCGTCCGCGTGTTCTCGACGTTGGATGCGGCCCGGGTATGCAGACGTTGTGCCTCGCACGCTGCCTCGACGCCAACATCGTCGCCGTTGACAATCATCAACCATATCTCGACGCGCTCGACCGGAGCGGACGGGCCGTCGGGTTGGAGAAGCGGCTAGAGATCGTCAACGCGTCGATGGATGCGTTACCGTTCGGCGATGCGTCCTTCGATCTCATCTGGTCGGAAGGGGCGATCTACTGCATGGGGTTCGATGCCGGTCTCACAGCCTGGCGCCGGCTGCTCGCTTCCGACGGACTTCTCGTCGTTTCCGAACTGACATGGCTAACTGAGACCCCGCCTGAAGAACCAAAGCGCTTTTGGGATACAAACTATCCGGCGATGCGGAGTATCGCCGGAAACGTCGCGGCCATCGAGAGAGCTGGTTACACGGCTCTTTCAACCCATCTTCTGCCGGCTGCTGCTTGGTTCGCCGACTACTACGATCCACTCGAACGGCGGATCGATCAACTCTCCGAGAAATACGCGAACGACGAGGAGGCGTGCGCCGCAATCGCGGACGCGCGTGATGAGATTGCGCTCTTCCGCCGTTTTAGCGACGCTTACGGGTACGTCTTTTACGTGATGCAGCGGACGCTTGCCATTTGAGATGGGAGCGGTCTGCCGAGCGCCTGACAGCGCAATTCTGCGGCCACAATGCCGGCTTAAGGTCGCCTCGGGTATAGTGTTTGTGAGATGAACGCATCGACTGAGTCTCCGTTCAAGGTGCAACGGCTCGGCGTCATCATGCGTCCGGATCCGTCGCTCGAGGCGGAAGTCGAAGGCGTTCTCAATCCGGGTGCGGCGCGCGGGCCCGACGGCGAACTCTACCTCTTCCCACGTTTGGTTGGAAAGAACAACTTTTCACGCATCGGCATCGCTCGAGTGCGCTTCGACGACGAAGGGAATCCGACTGGCGTCGAGCGCCTCGGATACGCACTCGAACCTCAGGAACCGTACGAGCTGCGCCCAAGCGAAGGAACGGGCGGTTGTGAGGATCCTCGCGTCACGTTCGTCGAGCCGCTCGGACTTTACGTGATGGCTTACGTTGCATGGGGCAGTTCCGGTCCACGCATCGCGCTAGCAATCTCCGAAAACCTGCTCGCCTGGGAGCGTTTGGGCGTCGTCGATTTTCAGCCCGACGTTGAAGCAGCCTACGGCGTTATTTTCAATAACTACCACAACAAGGACGCAGCTTTCTTTCCCGAGGCGGTTTCGCTGCGAGACGGCACGATGATTCTTGGCATGCTGCATCGCCCGTTTTACGACAACTCGCGAAATGCACCAAAGGGTATCAAAGACCCTCTGCCCAGTATTTGGGTCTCGGGGTGTGAGATCGAATGGGCTAAGCGCGACATCCACTACCTTCGCGTCATGCGCAAGCACGCGCTCGTAATCGATCCCGAACATCCGTGGGAGGAGCTGCGTATCGGTGTCGGAACGCCGCCGGTGCGAACGCCGCTCGGGTACTTCATGCTCTATCATGGAGTCAGCGGCGAAATTGCTCGCGCTCCCGGAGAAGCAAATCGCCTCGCGTACGTCGCGGGAGTGCTCGTACTCCGCCGTCGGGGCGACAAGCTGCTCGAGTATCGTTCTTCCGCACCCATCCTGATACCGGAACTCGAGGAAGAAACCGTCGGCACCGTCAATAACGTCGTTTTTCCGACGGGTGTGGACGACCGCGGAAACGGCACGATCGACGTCTATTACGGCATGGCGGATAAGTACATCGGTGCCGCGCGCGTTTGGTTGCCTACAAACCTCGAGTACCAAACGCGCGATATGGTAGAGGTAGAACGCCTCAATCGACTGCGCACCTCGTAAACGCGGAGCATCTATGTCGACACGAGAGGATAAGGGTATTACGCGCCGGTCGATGCTTCTCGCTACGACCGGCTTGGCCGCGGTGGCCTGTACGACGGGGTGCGAACGCCCGGGCCAAGATTCTTCGACTGCGGAACAGGTGGCGAGCGCTCAAGCCGTGGGCACCTCATCCGCCCTACCGGAGGCGAGCGCTCAAACGGGTTCTCTCGCCTCGTGGAATGACGGGCCGGCGAAGAGCGCCATCCTCGATTTCGTCCGAGCGACCACCGACGCATCGAGTCCGAACTTCGTCCGGCCCGAGGATCGCATTGCAACGTTCGATCAAGACGGCACGCTTTGGACCGAACATCCCACCTACACGCAGGCCGAGTTCATTCTTTCCCGAGTGCACGAACTCGCACCTCAACATCCGGAATGGCGGCGCAACGAGTCGTTTAGAGCGATTCTCTCCGGCGACGTCGACGCGTTGGGAAAGGCCAGCGAAACGGACTGGACCGAGATCGTGGCTGCGACCCACGGCGGCATGACCGTCGAGGCGTTTGCCGATCTCGTCGCGCGATGGCTGGACACGGCGAAGCATCCGCGCTTTAAACGACCGTACACCGAGCTCGTCTATCAGCCGATGCTCGAAGTGATGGATTACTTTCGGGCCAACGGGTTCAAGACGTATATCGTCACCGGTGGTGGTCAGGAGTTCGTGCGAGTGTACGCGCAGCGCGTATACGGCGTTCCTACGGAACAGGTCGTCGGATCGTTCATCGGGACGACCTACGACTACGTGAACGGGCAGCCGACGCTGAAACGCGTGTCGAAGCTTTTCTTTAGCGACAACAACGACGGCAAGGCGATCGGGATCAATCTCTTTATCGGAAAGCGCCCCTACGCGGCATTCGGCAACTCCACCGGCGACCAGCAGATGCTGGAATGGACCGGCGCCGGGGCGGGTGGCCGCTTGAAGATGCTCGTTTTGCACGACGACGCGCAGCGAGAATACGCATACGGGCCGGCAGACGGCTTGCCGAACACCAAGGTTGGAACGTTTTCCGTCGCGCTGATGAACGAAGCGAAAAGCCGCGGCTGGACCGTGATTAGCATGAAGGGCGACTGGAAGCGCATTTTTGCCTTCGACGCGTAGCTCGACCAACCTCAAAACCGCTCGCGGATTTGCCGATAACCATCGAAAGGCTCCGCGCGCAAGCGAATAGGAGTGAGGTTCGATGCCGAGGGGCCGGATTGACCAGGAAAAATGACCGATGAAGTGTGCCCCGCGTGTGGACACGTGCGCCAATATCCATATTGCCTAGACAAGTACCACGACGATGGAACCAAAAATAACCCGGTGTATGACAAGCTTCAGGAGACGCTGAATCGCATAAACGGAGCGTGGGGATCGTTTTAAAACCTACAGTTGCTCCGCCGCAACGCTTGCGAGCTGTCGCGAGTTGAGCTGATCGCTCGTACCGGTTCCGCGGTGTATGTAGCGGATCGTACCGTCGCGATCGATGAGGGCGGCTCCCGGAAGTTGAAGGGCTCGAGCGATTCGGACGGTTTCGAAATGTCGCCGAACGTCGTGTGACCGTTGCCGATCGCCGCGAACGTCGTGCGCTTAGGATCGGGGACGCAGGTAGAACAGCCGGCATTGTCCGCGCACCATCGCGCGGTCTGGGCGGCGTCGGCCTGGAGGATGCAGACGCGGGCGATGTCCGCCGGCGGGGAAACAGCTAACTCGGCCATCGCCTCGGCAAAGAAGGCGCAGCCGCAGTGACGTATCCAGAGCAGCCACGCCGGACCCTCACGCCATGAGTCGGAGAGCCGCCCCTGCTTTCCGTCATCGCCGGCGTACTCGAACTCGGGCATCTTGTCGCCGGGCTGCAGCATCGTACGACCTCTTACTTCGGCGCTTTTGGTGAGGCGATCTGAACGAGCATGTCGGATTTGCCTTCGATGCGTTCCAGATGCGGATATTTCGGGCCCTCGTGGTAGTCCAAGTTGATGGTTTGGAACCAATCCGTTTGGCGCGTAATCAGCACGATCGATGCGGTCGAATGCTCCGCCTTCTTGAGCGCGTCGTTGAAGATCTCCGAACTGTAGGCCTGACCGTTTACCGCGAGAATCGCCATGTCGGGCGCCAAGCCGGCCTTCCATGCGGGGGAACCGTCGCGGACGTCTTGGATGGTGCCCTTCGAACTCAGCGAGGCACCGATCGAGTACCACGCGTTGACACCCTTTTCGGCGGCCGCAAGGAACTTGTTCGGTTTGTCGGTGTAGACGAACTTCCAACCCGAGCGCTCGAGCTCGTCGGTCGGCGGATGCGTCGTGCGCGAGTAGACGTACTTATCGAAGAAGGCGTGCCAGTCGTAGGGTTCGACCGTATCGAGCAGTTCTTCGACCTGGGAACGCGTGTAGGTCACGACCATCGGGCCGGTCGACGACGGCTCGGTGAACTCGTGTAGAAACGTGTCGAGCGAGCGCGCCCCGTGCGAGCGTTCGCGGATGATCGTATCGACGTCCAGCCACACCAGCTCACCCTCGGTATAAAAATCGTTCGCGTTGCGCCGGATCGCGTGATACTGGCCGCCGGCAAGGTAATAGTACGGTGCTCCGGCGGTAAGATCGATGAGCGGCGTCGTCGAGCGTCCGGTCTCCGTATCCATCTCGGAATACACGGTTGCGAGATACTCCGGATAGAGTTTCGATTCCCGAATACCGGATCGAAACGAGAGCAGATCGCCGAGATATTGGTTCATCCCCTCGTAGACCCAGAGCAGATCGGTCTGCATCGGCACTTGAAAGTTCGGCGTCGTAAGATCGTCGGGGCGCCGGTACTTGCCGTTCCACGAATGCGAGAATTTGTGCGTCACCAGATCGCCGCCGGCGAGCGATTCGTCCGGATCCGTCAGGAATCCGGAATCGGCGCGGTCGTCGCTCGACTGGTGATGTTCGATGCCCTGGAAACCAAGATCGTCGCTGAGCGTCAGCAGCGCGGTATAGTCGAGGAAGTGGTGCGAGCCGTACATCGCAAAGGCTTCGGCGGGCACGCGTTTGTAGGCGTCAAGGAGTTCTTCGGAAATATCGAGGTCTTGCGGCGCATCGGCGAAGACGTCGAACGCTACGAACGTCGGACCGTCCTTCCACAGCGTCCACTTCTTCACGAAGCGGCCCATATCGAGCGGCGAGTCGACGAGCATCTCGAGGCTCGTGGTTGCGAAGTCGACGCGATTCCCGGCGTGCTGCGGATCGCGCAGCGCGCTGCCGTACTCCCATCCGTCCGGAAGCTCGATCGACGGCTTGAAGAAGTACTGGCGCGTGTTGATGCCCTCTTGGTACAGCAGCACGCGGTTCCAGTTCACGATCGCGACCGAGTGCGTCGACATCATGTCGTTCGGTGCGTTCAGCAGAACGTCGAAATCAACGTCGAGCTCGTGCACGCCCGCCGGAACGGTGACGTGAAACGCGTACATATCGATCGTATCGCGCCGCCAATCGAGCGCGGTGCCGTTAGCCGTAATACGCACCGCGGTCAGATCGTTGAGCGGTCCCGTCGGGCCGTGCTCGCCGGGGATCCACTTCGGATAGACCAGCGTGAATGTGCCGGGAACCACGGGGATTTTCTCGTGAGCGAACATGATTCCGCGCGATGCTTGCGTAGCGTCGAGCAGAAGCGTCGCGGGCTGCGTCGCGGTGGCGTACGGTGTCGCGGCGACGAAGTTCCCCGCCGCCGCGGCTTGCGACCCGGGCCGCACGCACACGACGAGAGCCACACCGACGGCGAGAGCCCATCGATTCATTCCCTAATCTCCTCTGGTACCGGCAAATGGTTGGAAAAGGCCACGTTCTCACGACAGGTGGCCGACCCTCTTCGCCCTAAAGCGGCTGGGATGCCGGGCCTTTTCTCGCCGATCGAGCTGCGCGGTGTCGCATTCGAGAATCGCATCGTCGTTTCACCGATGTGCCAGTATTCGGCGACTGAGGGTACGGCCACCGACTGGCATACCGTTAATCTCGGGCAACTGGCGGTGTCGGGACCGGGTCTGGTCTTCTTCGAAGCGACTCACGTGAGCCCCGAGGCCCGCATAACCCCGAATTGCTTGGGCCTATACAACGATGCAAACGAAGCGGGCATGGAGCGAACGGTGCGCTTCATCCGACGATGGGGGAACGGAAAAATCGGCGTGCAGCTCGCGCACGCCGGACGAAAAGCTTCGACGTTGCCGCCCTGGGAGGGCGGCGGTCCGGTCACGGACGGGCGCGCCTGGACGCCGGTTGCGCCGTCGGCGCTAGCGTACGACGTCGGTTCGAACGTTCCGCAGGCGCTCGACGAAGCCGGCATGCAGAAGGTACGCGAGGATTTCGTTGCAGCCGCGCAGCGCTGCATCCGCTTAGGCGTCGATGTAATCGAGTTGCATTTCGCACATGGGTATTTGGCCCACGAGTTTCTTTCGCCGCTCTCCAACCATCGCACCGACCGGTACGGCGGCGTGCTCGCAAACCGCATGGCATTTCCGCTCGAACTGATCGATGCGGTGCGCGCGGTGTGGCCGGAACGGCTGCCGCTCTTCGTGCGCATCTCGGCAACGGATTGGGTCGACGGCGGTTGGAATCCGCAAGAGGCAATCCAGTTCTCACGCGAGTGTAAACGGAGGGGCGTCGATGCGATCGATTGTTCCAGCGGCGGCCTCTCGCCGCGTCAGCAAATCGACGCGCGACAGGGGTACCAGGTCGCGTTCGCGCGCAAGATCCGCCGTGAGACCGGTATCGCGACCGTAGCGATTGGGATGATCACCGATCCGTTCTACGCTCAGCGCGTCATCGAAGAAGGCGAGGCCGATTTCGTCGCCCTCGCGCGCGCGTTCTTGCGCGATCCGCGCTGGGTTTGGACGGCTGCCGACCTGCTGGGCGGGGAAGCGTTTGTTCCGAACCAGTACGCCCGCGCCCGGAAGACCTTGCTGGCGCCGCGCCCGTAGCTGAATGCTGGGAAGCAGCTAGAATTTTGCGCCGGACCGGCCCTTGTCGTAGACCGCTCGATTACAATCTGATAAAAGTATCAGGTCCCGGGCAGGTCCTCCACGCGGATGGAACCAATAGCGCCGGGTTCTCCCCATAGCCTGGAGGTCAATTTCCACGTGAAGATCGTGGTGACGGTCAAGCTCGTACCGGATCCGAACTCTGAAAAGAAGATCGATCCGACGACCAAACGTTTAGTGCGTACCGGCGTTGAAACGGTGCTCAATCCCTACGACGAGTACGCTCTTGAAGCCGCGCTTCAGTTAAAGGAGCGCGCCGGCGGTGATACGACCGTGACCGTTTTTACGATGGCACCCGAGCACCTGAAGGAAACGCTGCGGAAAGCGCTGGCAATGGGCGCCGACGAAGCGGTGCTGCTCAGCGATGCCGGTCTAGAAGGCAGCGACGTCTGGGCAACCTCGTACGCGATGGCCGCTGCGTTGAAGAAGACCGGCTTCGATCTTTTGATCGTCGGCGGGCTCACGGACGATGGAAGCACCGGCGCCGTTCCCGGCGCGCTGGCCGAACATCTCGGCCTGCCGTGCGTCACGAACGCGCGCAAAGCCGATCTTGCCGATGGCAAACTGCACGTCGAACGCGAGACCGATTCGGGCTATCAAAAGGTAAGCGGCCCGTTGCCGTCCCTGCTGACGACCGCGCTTACGTTCGGAGAGCCGCGTTACGCATCGCTCAAAGGCATCATGGGCGCGAAGAAAAAGACGATCGTAACGCTTACCGTCGCCGACCTCGGTCTCGACCAGCCGGTCGGCGAGAACGGTTCCAAAACGATTTTGGAGACGTTCGCGCCGCCGCCGGTGCGCGGCAAAGGCGAAGTCGTCGAAGTGGCCGACGGCGCGACCGGCGCGAAGGTCATCTTCGATTTCCTCAAAGCGAAGAAGTTGGTATAGCGTGAAGAACGTTTTGGTTTACGTCGAGCACAAAGGCGGGACGACCCGGAAAGTCACGTTCGAACTCGCCACCGAAGCGCGTAAGCTCGCCGACGCACTCGGCGGTAAAGCGTACGCCGTCGTCGTCGGCCCCGGCTCGACGGTGTTGGCCGAACAGCTAAAGAGCTATCCGCTCGATGCCGTCTACGTGAACGACGACGCCGACGTCGAGAAGTTCTTACTCGATCCGGCGGTGGACTACGTCGAGGCGGCCGCGAAAGCGGCGGGCCCGTCGCTGATCCTGATTCCGAATACGCTTTCCGGCAGAGATGTCGCCGGCAAGCTGGTCGCGCGCCTCGGTGCCGGTATCGGCGCCGACGTCACCGATTTCAAGATCGAAGGCGGCATGGTCGAGTGTATCTCGCCGAAACTGGGCGGTGCGCTGATCACGACGTGCGCGCTCAAACCCGCCGACTACGGCATCGCCACGGTTCGCCCGAGCGCCTTTACGGCGGCTCCCGGCGGAAACGGTGCAGCGGTAACTCCGCTCGAGAAGCCGGCCGGCAAATCGTACTCCGCCGCGATCGAAAGCGACGTCGAGGAGGGTTCGGGCGAACTCGCCCTGGAGGAAGCTCCGGTCGTCATCGCCGGCGGACGCGGCTTGGGCGGTCCCGAGCCGTTCGACACGCTGCTTAAACCCTTGGCGCACGCCTTCGGCGGCGCCGTCGGCGCGTCACGCGCGGCGGCCGACGCTGGTTGGGTATCGTATAGCCTGCAAATCGGACAGACCGGAAAAACCGTGAGCCCCAACCTGTACATCGGAGTCGGAATATCCGGTGCGATCCAACACAAGGTCGGCATGCGGTCGGCCGGTACGATCGTGGCCATTAACAAAGACGGTGCGGCGCCGATCGCCGAGTTCTCAGACCTGCTGGTAGTCGGCGACGCCTTCGCGATCGTACCCGAACTCACCAAACTCGTCGAAGCCGCCAAACATTAGTCAAAGGAAATAGCATCTTGAAACGTATCTCGCTGTTCGCTCTCATCGCCTTCGCATTCGCAATGGCTTTTGCTGCGGCAACTCCGCACGCCCAAGCCGGCGGCCTGTTCAGCAGCAAGCCGGCCGCGTCGCCGACGCCGACGCCGATCCCATCGGCGCTGCCGACCGCATCGCCGGAACCGCCCAGCATCGCGATCCCGAAACTCGAAGCGAAGCTCAAAGCGAATCCCAACGACCAGCAGTCTGCGGCGGCGTTGGCGGCACAGTTCTTGCAAGTCAACCGCCCCGATCTCGCGGTACAGTTGACGCAGCGCTTGCTGCAGTCGGGCGATAAGACCGCGCAGGTTTTCTATTACGATGGATACGCGCAGCAGACGCTCGGCAACGGGCCGGCCGCGCTCTACGATTTCGAAAACGCGTCGAACCTGGATCCCACCAACATGGGTATCCTCGCGCAGCTTGCCGAGATGTATCTCAAGGCGAATCGTCCCGCCGACGCAGAACGCGTGGCCAAGCGCGCGGTGACGTTCAACAAGGGCGAGCCGGGCGCGTTGATGGAACTCGGCAGCGTGTACGCGTCCGAAGGTCACTTCGACGACGCGCGCGCGGAGTTCGAAGAAGCCTACCAGCTCAACGTCAAAGACGTGACGCCGATCTTCCAGATCGCGACGACCTACGCCCAGCAGAACAACCTTCCGATGGCGGTTCAGACCGTCGACCGCGCGCTCGCGATCGACCCGAAGAACCTTCAGGCGCTCGTCTACAAAGCCGATGTCTACGCCAAGCAGAACGACGAAGCCAAAGCCGTTGCTGCGTACGACGACGCCGTCGTCGCCGCTCCAAGCGACGACCAGAAGGTCGCAGTCCTGGTGCGTAAGGCCGGCTACTTCGTCGACGCGAAGAAGTTCCCGCAAGCGGACGCGACCTTCCAAATGATCGTTACGACGTACCCCAAGGTCGCCGGCGGTTTCGTTTCGTACGGCGACTACTATGCGTCGCAAAAGCAGTTCGATAAGGCCGCTGCCGAATGGCAGCAAGCGTTGGCGATCGATCCGGATAACGCGCAGGCCTTGATCGGCCTCGGCCAGATCTCGCTGCAGGCCAACAGAGTGACCGACGGCGTCAACTACCTCAAGCACTACACGCAGGTTTCGCCGGACGCGCAAGGCTTCGCGCTGCTGGGCCAGGCGTATTCGATCGCGCACGATTATCAGAACGCGCGCGATGCTTGCGGGAAGAGCTTCGAGATTCAGCGTCAGCCCGAAACGCTCGGCTGCGTCGCCGGTGCGGATTTCGAACTGCACAACTACAAGGAAGCGGCGACGATCTTCGACGCGCTCGACAAAAACGCGAAGGGTTTCCTCGATCAGAACCCGCCGCTTCTGTACATGGCGGCCAAGTCGTTCCAAGGCGCGAACGAATGCACCAAGGCAGTCGCCGCCTACAAGCGGCTGCTTCCGATGATGAAGAAGAACACGCCGGACTATACGAAAGTGCAGAAGGCGTCGACCGATACGTGTAAACCGGCGGCGGCTCCGAAACACTCCTGAAGTTCGTTACCGATCCGCTCTACGGCGATCATCTCCGCGGGCTCGGGCATCCAGAGTCGCCCGACCGCGTGGAGGTGGTCGCTTCGCGTTTGCGGGCCGGCGGGTTTCTCGATCGAACGCTTGCGGCGCGCGACGCAACCGATGCGGAGATCGAGCGGGTTCACGCGCCCCGGTATCTCGAGTTGGCAAAGCGCGAGATCGGCGCCCTCCGGCAGCCGCGCTACCTTTCAACGGGTGACGTCCTCGTAGATCCTGGGTCGCTGGCCGTCGCGCGGCGAGCGGCCGGAGGCGCGATCGCAGCGGTCGAGGCGGCGGCGGCCGGCGAGCCGGTGTTCGCCCTGGTGCGTCCACCCGGCCACCACGCCGAGCCGGCACGTGGAATGGGTTTTTGCATCCTTAATAATGCCGCCATCGCGGCACGCGCCTATCAGGCCCTGTTTGGCGGCCGCGTATTGATCGTTGATTTCGACTACCACCACGGGAACGGGACCGAGGCGGTCGCGGGAAACGGTCTCTCGTACGTCTCTACGCACGCTTCGCCGGCGTATCCGGGTACGGGGCGATCCAGCTACGCTCTCGACGGGGACGTGGTCGCGAACGTCCCCCTCCCGGCCTCAGGCATCTCGACCGAGGCCTTTGTCGCCGTTTGGGAGCAGTTGCTGCCGGCAGTCGTTCGGGCGGCGAAGCCCGACTGCTTGGTGGTCAGCGCGGGGTTCGACTACGTCGCGGGCGACCCGGTGGGCGACCTCGGGGTCGGCGTTGAGGCCGCTTCGGGACTCGCCGCCGCAATCGGCCGCTCGGCAGCCGAATACTGCGGCGGGCGGATCGTATACGTGCTGGAGGGTGGATATGACATCGATTCCCTGGCGCGCTCGATCGCCTCAATCGCGGAGGAAAGTGACGCGGGTTATCGTCCGGGAAGCGGGGCTGCGGGGTCCGCCGTCCCTGAGCCGATACGTGTCACTCTCGACGAAATATTTAGGAAATTCCCAGGAACCCCTTAGGGCGGTGCGAATTAGCGCATGTTGACAAACCAGGCGACCCCATAAGCGGGGTGGCACTCGTTTGCACATACTAGTTACCTGAGGAGGTACTTAATGATCCGGAGATCCCTCCGGCAAATCGTTACCGCTCTGGTACTACTCGTTGCTTTCGTCAGCCAGGGAACATGGGCACTGGCAGGCACGACGGGTGGTTTTACCGGTACGGTAGTCGATGCCACGTCCTCAGCGCCGCTCGCCGGAGTGGTCGTGACGGTTTCAAGCCCGTCGCAGACCGCTTCCGTCACGACCGACGCGTCGGGACGCTTCGCATTCCTGACCCTCGCGCCCGATACGTACACCGTATCGGCCACGAAGGATCAATACCAACCCAACAGTGAGTCGGGACAGATCGTCTTCGCCGATACGGTGCAGACGTTCACGTTCCGCATGCAAAAGTCGCTGACCACCATCGCGCACGTCACCTCAACCGGTAACGGCGCGCTCGTGAAGAGCGGCACCACGGCCGACGTCTATTCCGTCAACGCGGCGGGGCAGCAAGCGGCTGCGGCGCTCGGCGGCGGCGGCAGCTTGAACTCTGCCTACTCGGCCGTCGCATCGGTTCCGGGTGCATACGTCATCGGTAACCAAACGGGCTACTATCAGACGGTCATTATTCGCGGTGGCGACTACGACCAAGTCGGATACGAGTTCGACGGCGTTCCGGTGAACCGTTCGTTCGACAACTATCCGTCGAGCTCGGCGTCATCGCTGGGTAACTCGGAAGTCCAGGTCTACACGGGCGCCACGCCGGCGAACTCGCAAGGCCAGGGCCTCGCCGGTTACATCAACCAGGTTATTCGCACGGGCACGTATCCGGGCTTCGCCGACGGCCAGCTCGGAATCGCAACCCCGGCGTTCTACCACCGTGCGATGGTTGAAGCGGGCGGCGCAACGCCGGACCGCCTCTTCTCGTACTACGTGGGCATCGCCGGTTACAACCAGGCGTTCAACTACGTCGACAACCAGAACGGTTCGAGCCTCGACAACTGGGCCGGCGCGCCGATGGGCCTCGTAGGCAACATCAGCTACGCTCCCACGGTCAACTACTTGGTCGGCGCACCGGCGTCGTTCCAGTACTACATGGGCCCGTTCAACTATGCCGCGCTCTCGATGATCTCGGCGCGCGACACGGTGGTGAACTTGCACTTCGCGATCCCGCATAAAAACGATGCCGGCCGCGACGACGTACAGGTTCTGTGGGACAGCGAATCGCTCCACAACAACTTCTACAGCAACACCAGCGACATCACGTCGACGGCTGGTTGCGGCGGTCTCACAACCGGCGCGGCTTGCGCCAACGCGATTGGCCTTGGTACGCCAGTCTACATCGACAGCGTGAACTACAACTGCCAAGGTAACGTCGGTAAGACGTTCACTGCAGCGCAGCTGGCGGCCCAGAACAAGTGCGTCGGGACGTACTACTTCCCGGACAGCACGAACCGTACCGCGACGTTCCAGCCGATTCAAGGCGGCGACACGATCTGGAACGACCAGGAAATCGTGAAACTGCAGTACACGCATAACTTCGGCTCTTCGGCCTTCGTGCGCGTGTACGGCTACACGTACTACTCGGACTGGCTGCAGAACGGTCCGCAGACCACGTATGCCGACTTCGCCGGCTGCTGTTCTCCGGACTACGAGCTGAGCTCGCACACGCGCGGCGGCAGCATCCAGTTCCAGGACCAGATCAACGCTCAAAACCTCGTGAGCCTGTCGGAAGACTACACGACGGCCAACAGCATCCGCGATAACAACTCGTTCTATGCGGTCGGACCGGCGGCAGTCGTCGTCAACGCCGCGGACCCGACGAGCGGATACTGCTACGGCCCGACGGGCGGCGCCCCCATCATCTGTAAGGGAAGCGCCGTATCGTTCGGTACGATCCAATCAGGTCTGGCTCCGGGCACCACCGGCGGCGTCCCGAACCTGCCGACGTCGTGTCCGAATCCGGGCGTGGGTACAACGCAGTGCGCGTACCTGCTTGCCGAGAACGGCAACCATGCCACGTACAACCAAGTCGTTCCGCAGTTCTGGGCGACGTCATTGACGGATGAGTTCCGTCCGACCGATAAGTGGCTGTTCAACCTGGGCGTTCGCCTCGACAGCTTCACGTTCAACGGTTCGAACACCGACTACGGTGCCGCACGCGACATGTGGACGAACGCGTTCAACATCGACAACTGCGTCAGCAACGTCTCCGGTGCGGTCATTCCCAAGGCTGGGGCCGTGACGGCCGCTTGTCCGGCGGGTCAATCGCCGGCGTTCTTCCAGAACGTACCGACGCATAACACGTTCAACATCTGGCAGCCGCGTATCTCGGGTACCTACACGGTGAACACGGGCAACGTCGTACGTTTCTCGTACGGCCGTTATACGCAAGCCCCGAACTCGGCGTTCGAGCAGTACAACACTCAGCAAGAAGACCTCGCCGACTATATCGGCAGCAACTTCTACGCTTACGGCCGCACGACGCCGGGTTATCCGATCGTACCGCCGACCTCGATCAACTACGACCTTTCGTGGGAACATCAGTTCAAAGGCACGGATATGTCGTTCAAGCTGACGCCGTTCTTGCGCCAAACGCAGGACCAGATTCAGCAGTTCTTCCTGGACCAGAAGACTGGGTTCGTTTCCGGCTTGAACGTCGGCAGCCAGCGCAGCGAAGGTCTCGAGTTCCTGTTCCAAAAGGGTGACTTCTCGAAGAACGGCTTCGCGGGTCAACTCTCGTTTGCGTACACCAACTCGTACATCAAGTACGGAACGCTGGCGTCCGGCGAGTACGGCACGACCGTCATCACCGGCACGAACCAAGTCATCTCGGCGTACAACGCATACACCAAGGCCTGCGCGCCCGGTGGTGCTTGGGTCGGCAAGACTGGCTACAACCACGTTCCGCTTTGCGGCACGACCAGCAACGGCGCGATCGCAGCTCCGTGCTACACCACGGCCGGCGTCGCAGTGACGACCGGTTGTACGGCTGCCGACATCGGCAACCCGTACTGGAACCAGCCGGAAGGTCAGATCGATCCGAGCTCGCAGTTCCCGACGTACGACATCTACCCGGGCGGCATCGGCTCTTCGGCCTCCGCCTACGGTGCGCCGTACGTAGCGACACTACTCGTCAACTACAAGCACGACAAGTTCGCCATCACCCCGTCGCTCCAGTTCTCTGGCGGCACGCGGTATGGTGCTCCGCAGTCGAACCCGGGTATCGACCCGGCCGCTTGTAGCGCCGTTCTGCCCGGCGTTACCGGTTACAACGGCGGCGGCCGCTACGACGCACAGTCGTGCGGTGCGCTGACGGCGATTCCGGATACGTATACCGGTAACTTCGACGGCCTCGGCGCGTTCACGCAACCGGACAACCTTGCGATGAACATGCAGCTCAGCTACGATGTGAGCCCGCGCGTCCAACTCGTTGGCACGCTCGCGAACATCTTCAACAGCTGCTTCGGTGGCAGCGTGGAGCCCTGGACGTCCGGTAACGGCAACGTCTGCGGTTACACCACGGGCGGCTTCGGAAGCGAAATCCTCCCGGTCGGCAACATCTACAACCCCGCCGGCCACAACGGATCGATCATCCAACCGATCGTGAAGTACCCGTACGGTCCGCTCTTCGGCCCGTTCAACCAGGACGGCACGTCGACGAAGACGCCGTTCCAGTTCTACGTGACGGCGAAGATCAAGCTCTAAGCTTGGGCTTCGTCCGATCGACGGACAAAGAATCAAGGCCTCCGCGAAAGCGGGGGCCTTGTTCTTTTTCGCGGTGAAGTATTCGCAATGAACGTCGCTGCCGTACGAGCGCTCCTACCGGCATTTTCCGGAACGAACTCGCGGCTCTGCGCTCGACTATCGAGCGGGCGTTTAAATAGAAGACGCGATCTTCCGGAGTTCGTCTAGCTGCATCTCGCCGACGAGCGTGCAGTTCAGGTTGCCGTTCGTCCATGCGAGGATCGTCGTCGGGCCGGCTTCCGCGTACTGACCGTTGCCGCCGGCCACGTGCGTCGCTTGCGCGTGGTAACGCGATAGATCGGCGGAGGGCGCGCCGGCATTTTCAAATAGCGATACCATGCGAATGCCGTCGGAATACAGCAAGTGCAAGGTCCGTACGCCCTGGATCGTCTCGACGCTGCCCTCGACTGGTGAAAAACCGAGCGGAAGAAACTTCGGATCGTGCGCCGCGAAACCGGCTTGCGCTACGAGGGCGTCGATTGCTTCCGACGGAACGCCGCGCTTCGGGCCGGCCACCTGCACGAGGCCGGTCGGGATGGTGAAATCGGCGTCCGGCATCTGGGCGGCATATTTCACGCGAACGAAGCGCATCTCGACGACGAGCGTGCCGTCGGCTGCATACTGCTGTTTATCCAGAACGAGTTTGGTCGTGCGGTCGATGCGGACGACGAGCACCGAACGGCGGCTGTAATCGCTGACGAGCGCGATGACGCTCGTTGGGCGTCCCGCGAACGTATCGTCGTCCTTGGCGACTGCCGTGTAGTTACGGCGCAACAGCAGGTAGTTGGCCGAGAGCGATGCTGGGTCGTTCAACGCGTCGTTCTCACTCGTTACGACGCGCGATCGCTTGACGTCGATATCGTACGAGCGGTTGCCGACGATGATGACGGCGTCGCCGCCGACGTCGGCCGGAGATGAGTACGTCTTGCGCGTAAGATCCGGCGCACGGTGCTCGATATCGAATATGGATGACTCGGCGCCGTGCGCGCCGATCTTCGTGACTTCGACCGTCCCGGAATAAGAAACGTGCGCCGGCGCTTCCATCGCGTCGGCGACCAGTGCGTCCGGTGCTTCGGAGGCGGTCGACGCGCCGGCGATGGTCGTCGTCGCGGCGAGAACTATTGCGGCGACGGCGAGATTAATGCGTTTCATTGGCAGCGGGCTGCTCCTCGGATTCAGTCGTTCCGTTACTCAGTGTTTCCGGGAAAGCCGTGCCTTCACCAAAAGGCATGGTCGTGGCGAGGGACGAGTGGTCGTCGAGATAGTAAGCGGCGTCGATCGTCGACGCCTGCGCGTGCGAGTGCCAGCCGCGCAGGCTCAGGAACGTTCCGAACAACAAACCGGCGGCGATGGCGGTCCCGACGGCAAGCGGCCGCAGCGAGTCCGTCAGACGGCGCCACCAGGGCACGTGTGAAGCTGCGACGGCGTCGCGGATGCATACGACGACGCCTTGGGGAAGGTCGCGCTCCTGGGCGCGGTAATGCCCGCGGATCAGCTCCGTTAAAGAGGCCTCCGATTCGTAGGCGTCGCTGCATTCGCGGCACTCGGCTAAGTGCGCGTGCACGGCAGCATCCTCTCCCGCCGGCAGTTCGCCGTGGAGATATTCCACCAAGATTTCAGGGGGCACGTGTTGCTCGTTCATGATGACGACTTCATATACCGTTGGATGAGTTTGCGGAGTTGGCCGCGCGCGCGGTGCAGCCGCGACCGGACCGTTCCGATCGAGCACCCGACGATTTCCGCAATCTCTTGATAGCTGCACTCCTCGACGTCCGCCAGCACCACGATTTGCCGCTGATCGGGTGAGAGCGCCTCGAGAGCTTTGGAGACGGGCTCGCTGAGATGCCCCTCGACGTACTCGTCGATCGGAGCGATGGCCAGCGGGCGTTCTCCACGATACTCCTGGGGCGCATTATCCTCCGGAATCTCTTCCTGATAACGTCCCTTTTGCCGCCGAAGTTCGTCCCGGTAGAGATTTGTGACGATTCGGTAGACCCATGAGAGAAAAGACGTACCTGGCTTAAAGCTCCGCCATGCGCGATAGACACGAATGAAGGCCTCCTGCGTGAGGTCGCGAGCGTCCGCTTCGTTCCGCGTCAAGCGATAGGCAAAGTTGTAGGTTGCCTTGCCATATTGCTCTATCGCACGTTCTAAGAACGCATTCTGTTCGGGCGACTGCGCCTCGAATGGCTTGCGTGGAGCGGCCATAGGTTAGGGGACCCTTTATCGCACCCTGCCGCGGCGGCCCTTCCCGGCCGAAGTGCCGGGAATTATCCGGCCGACTTTTTGCCCCAGAGCACCCGCGCTACGAGCCACAGGCACCCGGCCACGATCGCGGTGATGAATCCGAACAGCGCCAGTTCGAGAAATACGATCCCAGCGAACTGGCTGCCGCCGCACATCGCGACGACGTTGGCAACGAGCGATAGCTTGAATCGCTCCCATGGGTTGCTCGCGAGCCCGGAAACCGCGCGCGCCTCGGCGAGCACGCCGTCCGGATCCCAGTCGCCGGTATCGACGACGTACGCAACCCGGCCCTTCGGAGTGACGATGTAGAGCTTATCGTCGTGCAGAAAGTTCGCCGTACTCACCCGGAGCGAGTTGATTCGAAACGCGTTGAGCGCGTGTTGAATCGTCGAGCCCTTTCCGGTGAGCAGGCTCCAGGTTGCGGGATCGGCCCCGTACTGCGCCCCGTACCGGCGCAGGACGGCCGGCGAATCGTACGGCGGGTCGAGTGTAATTTCGACGAGAGCGAAGCGCTTCGGATCGAGACGCGCCTGCATGTACGCAAACTTGCCGCTGATCGCGGGGCACAGCGTGCGATCCGGGCAACGCGTAAAGATGAACGTAACCAGCGCCGTTTTTCCGGCGAAGGCGCGATCGAGTCGAACGAGCGCGCCGTTTTGATCGACCAGCTCGATCGCCGGAAGCGTACTGCCGAGCTCGAGCGGTATGACGTGGGCCGGATCCGGCTCGCCCGGAGCGAACGGCCCGGCTACCGTCGCCGATCGCAGCGTCCACGGCTGCGTGCTGCGATCGAGATACGCATCGATCTGCGTTCCGTTGGGAACGCTCAGCGAAGGCGCGAGGTGAAAGCGACGCGTCGTCTCGGATGCGACGCCGGGCACGACATCGATGCGCACGATCGCGTCGCCGCCGGGCGTTGCGGCAAGGACGACGCCGTGGATAGGCGCGAGGGAAAGCGCGATCGCGGCAAAGAGGGCGTGCATCAGCCGAGCGCATCCGCCGCGGCGCGGCCGAGATCTTCGATGGAATCGGAATCGTCGTGAAAGCTGCTCAGATTGCCGCGCGTGTCGATGAAGAAAATCGCTGAGGCGTGTGCGTCGTCGTAGTCGTCACCGCCATGCTTGCCGGGAACGCGCTGCGCCCATACGTGGTATGCCTGTTCCACGGCGTCGATTTGCTGCGGCGAGCCGGTCAAGCCGACGAACCCGCCTCCCAGCTTCCGCAAGAACGCGTGCAGCGCTGCCGGCGTGTCGCGTCGCGGGTCGACGGTTATGAAGGCGATCTCGACGTCATCGGCGCGCGGACCCAGCGTTGCCTTCGCCTTCGCGATCTTCGCAAGCGTCAGCGGACACGTGTCGGCGCAGTGCGTGTAGCCGAAGGTTAGAACGACCGCTTTGGGACGTTGGGACGAAAGCGACCACGGTGCCGATTCGTCGCTTTGGAGCGTAAAATCGGCTGCCGGATTTCCGCGAGCGCAGCCCGCAAAGGCCAGGGCAAGCGAGATCGCGAGCAATCTGCGCATATATCCCATAGGTTAGCGTACCCGCGAGAATGGGGCCTCCTAGGAAGGTAGGCGCCCCGGCGCTCCGCAAGGATGCCCGCGATGAACGCTGCGGTCTTTGTGATGCGCGTGCTCTTGGGCGGCCTGCTCGTGGCGACGGGCGCGCTGAAAATCGGCCATGCTCCGGATCTCGTCGCCGCCATCGCCGGGTTCCGCCTGCTTCCCCCTGGGGCGGTCGGCCCGCTCGCTTTGGCGCTGCCGTTTTTCGAACTGGTCCTGGGCGGCTACCTCGCTGCCGGGCTCTTCACACGTACTGCCGGCATCGTCGCTGCCGTTGCCTTCGTCGTCTATGCCGGCGCGATCGCATCGGCCGTTATTCGCCACATTCCCGCCAACTGCGGGTGTTTCGGTCCGCACGATACCGCCGTCGCGGACTGGCCGCACGTTGCATTCGATCTCGCGCTCGCGCTCGCGAGTGCGTTCATCGCCTATCGCGCTCCCGGAATTCTCGCCGTCGATCGGAGACTACGCTCGCAATGAACCAACGCTCGCTGACCATCATCACCGTCATCATCGTCCTGCTCATCGCAGCAGGTGCGGGCGGCTGGTATTATCTCCACCCTTCGAAACAGCTGCAAAACGCGTCGCAGTCTCCAGTCATCGGCAAAGCGACCCTCGGCGCAACGGCACCGCAGTTCGTAGTCGCAACGACTTCCGGTCTGTTCGATCTCAGCAAAACCAACAAACCCGTCTTCCTTGAAATCTTCGCAACCTGGTGTCCCCACTGCCAGCGCGAAACGGCCGTCATCGACCGGCTCTACGTGAAGTACCAATCGCGAATGGATTTCGTCGGCGTTTCCGGCAGCGATACGGCCATGGACGGAACGTCCGCCGCCAGTCAAAACGACGTACTCGCCTGGATCCAAAAATTCGACGTCAAATATCCAGTCGCATACGATCCGCTCACCGCCGTCGCCGATCTCTATCTACAAGGCGGATTCCCAACGATCGCCGTCATCGACCAGGGTAAGAAGATCGTCTATCTCAATAGCGGTGAAATCAGCTACGACGAACTCAACGGCGTTATCGATAAAGCGCTGCACGACTAAGCCACGCGGCGCGGAGCTTCGGTCCCTTGGGCGACCGCTCGAAAAACACATCCATGTGTTTTTCTACTTATCCGTTTTTTCAAAACCTTAAAGGAAGTTCGCCCTCCGGGCTTTTTTGAAAAAATCAGAAATCGCCCAAGGGGCCGAAGCTCCGCGCCGCGCGGCTTAGTCTTTTGACAGGCTGGCGTTGTTCGGGGACTCAGTCGTTCGGCGGGAACGTGTAGTTTGGCGGCGGCACGACGGGCGTTCCGACTTCGAGGGTGATCTCTTGATGCGAGAGGAGCGGAATCGCGCGCAGGTCGCCGGTGTAGGGCGCGCCGTTGACGTAGGCGGTGACGGGGCCCTTTGCGCCGGCAACGCCGTTGTCAGCGAGGGGTTGCCCCCAGATGTCGAAGAGCATGCCGAGCGTGTACGGGCCGCCGGCGGGGGCTTCGATTTGAGGTGCTTCGATGTGGATGATGCCGCTGGCGTCGTGCGTGTGAATCCAGTATAGGCAGCCTTGCGGATTCTCCGCGCTGGCGAGACCGAACCCGATACCTTGCGGGATCTGCACTTGTTTCCCGTTGATGAAGAGCGCTAGATGCGGATGGATGTGCAGGTTCGCGTATTCCATCCCGCCGCACTGGATGCCGTCGACGGGAAGGCCCATGCCGCCCTTGGGAGCGTCCGGGATCTTCGATTTAAAGAGCGCCGTTCCGACCGCCGTGCCGTCGACTAGCGTGATTGGTTTTCCGGACGGGCTCGGCCCGGGAGTCGGCGTTGCATTCGCGGCGACGCGCAGCTGGTTCTGCTGCCAGTTCATCGCGCCGAAGATGAGGATCACGACCGCGACGGCGATGCCGACGCCGATGTAGACGAACGTCATTGGGTCACGGCGCGGCGGCGGAGCGGCGCCTCCCCGCAAGTCGCGGCGGCGGTCGGCACGAGTCGGTTGTGGCATAGTTCCTCTAGGCGGGTGCGGGGAGTGGTGAAGCGACTGGAGCGTCGCTCGGGTCGAGCGATCGTGCGGGCACGAGATAGTTGACGACGTAGTCGGTGACCGAATCGGCGAGCGCGCCGATGGGACGGTCGTATCCGGTCGCACGCAGGCGATCGATCGTCGCACGCGTCGAGTACTGGTACTTGCCGCGCAGCTCTTCGGGCATCTCGATGAACTCGATGCGTTCGGGCGCGTCGAGCGCGCGGAAAATCGGCCGCACGAGGTCGAGCCAGGTTTGCGCTTTGCCGGAGCCGACGTTATAGATTCCGCCCGCGCCGGATTCGGCAAGGTGCAGCGTCATGTCGACGGCATCCTTAACGTAGATGAAGTCGCGCCGCTGTTCGCCGTCGCGGAAATCGGGGCGATAGCTTTTGAACAGCTTGACCGTTCCGGTTTCACGAATCTGGCCGAAGGCTTTGTCGACGAGGCTGCGCATCGAACCCTTGTGGTCTTCGTTTGGCCCGAATACGTTAAAGTATTTGATCCCGCAGACAACGTCGGCGAAACCGCTGCGCGCCGCGTAGAGATCGAAAAGATGTTTTGAATAGGCGTACATGTTGAGCGGCCGTAACGCGCCCAGGTCCGCTTCATCGGAAAGGTTTTCTTCGAGCGCCCCGTAGGTCGCGGCGGAAGAAGCGTAGACGAAACGGATATCGCGCTCGAGCGCCCACGCGGCCAGATGCTTCGTGTACTCGTAGTTGTTGCGGGCCAGAAAGTCGGCATCGCGTTCCGTCGTTGCGGAACAGGCTCCAAGGTGCAGCACGGTCTCGACGCCGCCGAAGTCGTCGCCGTCCATCGCACGCGCTTCAAACTCATCGGCGTCGATGTAATCGGCGAAGCGCAGCGGCACCAGGTGGCGCCATTTTTCCGATTCGTCCAAGCGGTCGACGACCAAAATGTCGTCCAGACCGCGGCGGTTCAAAGCCCAAATCAGCGCGCTGCCAATGAGGCCTGCGCCGCCCGTGACGACGATCGTGCCGCGCGAGAGGTCGTGCATAACGAGGCCCATTATCCCGCTTAACCAATCCTGAGTCCTCCGATAGAGGTCCCTTAGAGGGCAAAAATGCGAGCGGGTCGCAAAAGTGCCTCGTGAGAAATCCGGTTCGGAGCGCGTGCGCCGCGGTGCTCGGCGGGGCGTGCCTCTTTTGGGCGGCTGGCGCGTTGGGTGGAGAGCCGCTTCGCGGGGTGTTCGCCCTTCAAGGCGGTACGCCGAAGACCGACGCCTACCTCATCAACGCTCAGGCCGGCAGCAACCCGCTGGCCCGGCAGTTCGATCTCTGGCTGACGCCTACGGGCGCGAGCACGCCGATCCACAGCTACGACGTCGATATGACGAAGATGTTGCACGCCGTGATCATCAGCGACGATTTCCGCGTGTTCATCCACGCGCACCCCAAGCTCGAGCCGAGCGGACACTTTCTCTCAGCACAGACGCTTCCGCAGCCGGGTCTCTACCATCTGTTTGCGGACGGCGAGCCGAGCGGCGCCGGTCAGCAAGTCTTCCGCTTCGATCTTATGGCGGGGGCGCCGCTGCCGAACGACACGCGCGAACGCGATCTGAGCGAGCGCAGCCCGAGCTGCGTCGTCGACGGATACACGGTCACGCTGTCCGGTTTGACGTTGAAGGCCGGCGGAGAGTCGATGCTCGACGTCCACATCTTACGCGGCGGAAAGCCCGCGTCCGATCTGCATCCCTACTTGGGGGCGTTGGCTCACGCGGTCTTTATCGACGCAAACGACCTTACATACGTTCACGTGCACCCGATGCCGCTAGGCGCTGCGAGCGCCGGAATGGCCGGCATGAAGGGGATGAGCGGCACGGACGTGGGCGACGAGGAATCAGATGCAGACATGACGCTCCACGTCAGCGTCCGGGAGCCGGGAACGTACAAACTGTGGCTGCAGTTTGCAGGCGGCAATGCACTTCACGTCGCGCAGTTTGTACTGAACGCCTCCTAATTGGCATCGAGGTGGGCCTTAGACCCCTACGTACCCGTGACGAGGAAGGGCGCCGTGTAGAGGGTCGTTCCTCCGGTAAACTGCAGCCAGAAATTGTACGGCTGCCTACTCGGGGCGAGAATCTCGAACTCGAAGTGGCTGTCGATGGTATCGCTAGGTACCAGCGGCTGCATTGCCAGCATCATCGAGTCGCCACAGTCGTTCTTATTGCTCGCCATGCTCAGCATGTAGTCGCTCATACCGTGGGCGTGCATGTACGCGAGATCGTTGACGCCGACGAAGACGCCGTGCGCCATGGCGCCGAGATAAGGATGGAGATCCTTGGCGGGACGGCCGTTTTTTGTGATCGTGACCGTGATCGTCGCGATCTCTCCGATCGGGACGGAAACGGGATCGAGCGTCACGCGATATGGCCCAACCTGGGCGGCCAAGCCGGCGGCATGCAGGCTGCGAGCGCGAGCGTGCGAGACGGACCCTTCCGGGACATCAAAACGAAACACTTGGCGCCCGATCCCGTGCGGAATGCCATCAAGATAGATGTGGTAGAGCCCCCTTTCGGCGGGCGAGTAGTCGATCGACCAATGGCCGTTCGGCAACAGCGACGGATGAATATGATCGAAGTACCGCATATCGTCGGAGACGACGATCATGTGCATGAGCTTCGTCATATCCCAATCGTAGTCGTGGACGACCTTGCCGTCGGAAACTTCCCACATGTCGAAATGAATCGCCCCATTGGGCGCCGGCGTCTCCTGTAAGTACGCGCGCATTGGCTGGGCGCCAACGATCGTTACGTCTTTGCCCTGGTAGAGTTGCGCCGCCTCCACTTGTGCGGCGACCGCAAGCGCAAATGTCATCAACAGCAATGTTGCGAGGACGCTCTTCATCTTTTCGACTCCACGTTTCTAATGCATGAGCGCGAGTAGGCCAAGGGCGAGCGAGGCGCCAATCGGGGGAACCAATCGCTCGCTCGCCCCAGGCGAGTCGCTAGAAGGGCGCCGTGAGTTTAAACAGCACGTTGCGCCCGTTGGCGATCTGGGTGGTGTTGAATCCGTTCGCAATCTTGATGACGTACTGGTGGTCAAGCAGGTTGTTCACCAGCAATTGCATGCCGAGACCTTGCGCGTCGGGGCCTTTGCCGGGCTCGAGATTGCGGCCGGCCGCGAAATCGAAGGTCGTGTGTGCGGGCAGCCGGCCGTTGAGGTTGACGTTCGCATCTTGGAACTGTACGGGAAAGCCGCTGCCGTAGTTGCCTTGCAGCGTCGCAAACCACAACTTATGCGGGCCGCCGAAACGATGCGTGTATCCAACCGTTGACGTGACCGTTTCGTCGTGGTCCTCAACGCCCAAGCCTGCGGGGTCGGTCGGGGAGATCCCGGGGGGTTCGGCGGGAAGAGGAGGTCGATCCGGAGATTCCGCCCGCGTACGAGCCGGAGTAGGTTCCGCTGAAGAACCACTGATCTCCGGCGAGTGTCTTGTCCTGCAAACGAATCTCGAGCCCGTGGTCGATGCCGATTGCGTTGTTGTAGACGGCGAAAAGCGGTGTGTTGAGGAACTGGGTCGTGTCTAACACGTTCGAAACGCTCTTTTCGAAAAAGTTCACGTACCCGGTGAGAAGCCATTGAATTCGTGCGCGACGCCCATCTCGACATAAGAATCGGATTCCGGTTTCAGGTCGTAGACGGGATTGGTAGTCGGACACGCGGCCTGAGCCGAGAAGATCACGCAAGCCGCGCGCACGTCCTCCAACTGAGGTGCCGCGTAGAAGCGGCCGTAAAACGCGTGAAAGACGTTCTTTTCCCCGTCCGGGATGTTGACGCCCACGCGAGGGCTCAGCTGCCATCCGCCGACGTATCCCGTCGAATGATCGTAGCGCAGCCCGTAGTTGAACGAAACGTTGGGCCCCATCTGCCATTTGTCTTCGCCATAGATGCCGATGTTCGACCCCGCCTGGCTCTGAAGCGGAGCGGCCTTCGCGTAGTAGGGCGATTGGTGGATCGGCGTGGTTCCGTTACCTTGCGGGCCCGGGACGTTGCAATCGACGTAGTAGCATGCGAAGACCTGATCGGCCGTTGCGACTTCCCGATCGGATTGGATTCCGATTTCCACGTGTGGTACTTGGTCGCGCGGAAATCCGAGAGATTCAAACCGACGTAGCTTGCATTCGTGTTCTGTTGCAAGCCGACCGAGTTCAGCGTGCTTGGATGGGTGCCGAGCACGTGGGGTAGGTCGGGCATCCAAAGTTCGGCTGTGTTCCCAGAACGTCGGCCGGCAAATCTCATCGTAGTCGATGCGCGTCGTGCGCCACCACGGGATTACCTGGAAGATGCCGTTGTCGTCCTTGGACGTCTGCGTATAGTTTAGATTTGCGAAGCGATCGTACTCGAGTTGCGTGTCCTGGGTTCCCGGAACGCTGACGATCGGATCGTTCACGTTGTTCGCGTCGGTGTTGATCGAATTTGGAACTGCGACAGCTGGTTCGAATAATCGAACGCGATCGTCGCACGCGGGTTGAGCTCGGTGATGAAGCGGAAGAACCCGTCGCTCGACGAGCTGTCGTCGTTGATCGGCACGAACGTCGGCGCGTCCAATCCACGATTCGTCGTATTGGTGTTGAAGTTAAGGAAGGCTTCGCTCGATCCGAACCGCGCCGACATGTCGAGGCTGCCGGTGGCCGTTGCTGGTTGCCGAAACCGCCGCTGAACAAGCCGTAGAAACCCGGAGCGATGTCGCTCGGGCGGTTGCTGATGATATTGACGACTGCTCCCATTCGGTCGCCGCCGTACTCTGCTGGATCGACCGGCATAACTTCGACCGAATCGATGTCCTTCGGGTCGATGATCTCGGCGAAGTTCGAACTAGTCGCCAGCGGAAGCGGGGCGCCGTCGATCTGATACATGACGCCGTGAAACCGTTCGCGACGGGCTCGTTGTACGAGAACTGCACGATGCCGGGAAGCGTTTCGATCGTCTTATCGAGACTGTTTTGAACGGGCGACGCCTGCAATTGGGCTTTGCTGATGATGTTGACGGCGACCGGGTTGCCGCTCGGCGTTATCGCGGTCGCACTGCTCGTAGTGTGCGCGATTTCTTGCAAATGCGTCGTCATCGCGATGTCGAACGTGCGAGCAGTATCGGAGACGATCGTCAGGATCGTATCGTATGGGTGAACGCCGGGTGTGTTGGCGATCATGCGGTACGTCCCGTACGGAACGTCGAGAAGACGTAGGCGCCGGTCGCGTCCGATTTGGTCGAAAACTTCGAGCCTTCACCCTGAAGGGTGAGGGTCGCATTGGCGACGGGCTTGCCGTCGACGGTAACTGTGCCGCGTAACAAACCGGTGGTCGCGGCGATTGCGGTAAGGGTGCACGAGCACGCTAAGAAAACGGCGATGGCCGCAACAAAAAAACGGGACATGATCCTCCTCAGGATGGCGAAATTGCAAGGAAAAGGGGCGCGCCTACGCGCGGGGATCGTTCGTTTGCGGAGGAGGACGGCGAAACGCCGGCGCAGCGAGGGCGCAGCCCGACGGCAAAACGGGCCTGCGCCGCAGCCAAACGGCTGCGGGTCGCGTAGGCCGGGCGTTATGGCGTACTACGGCTTGAGCCAGCGTCTTGATCGCCGCACGAGCAAGCAGCAGAAGCAGAGCGGCCGACGCGACGATCGCAGCGACGAGGGGCCAAAATGCCGCCGCGGCGTGCTCGGGCTCCAGGCGTTCGCCGGCGGCAAAGCACAGGGCGGTGGCGACGAGTACGGGACCGAGGCCGGGCAGGCGTCCGGTCAGCCGGGCTGCCAGAACGCTGCCGTCGGCGGTGTGCCGGGATCCGGTCCAGGCCAGGGCGCCAAAAGCCACGAGCAAGCCGCCGAGGGCCGCCAGGGCCACCGTTACTAACTCGCCGTGGAACGCGCCGCCCATCTCGTGCGAGCCGCCGTAGAGCGCCGTGTGGGCGCCTAATGCGGCAAGCAAGCCGAGGGCGAGAGCGCCCGGAAACTCCCGGAGCTTCATGTCCGGTTCTTTTCTCATGGGTACAAGGGTTGGCCTTGAGCCCGCGTCGTACTGAGGTGGCCCCCCTCCCTTGCCGGCGCCCCCGGCCGTGGGAAAGGGCACCCGAAGGGAAGCCACCGGTTGAATCATGAGCGCTCGATCGACAGTTGAAAACGCCGATACCGTAGGTTTGGTCTGCGCCCTTTTGGTGCGTTTTCCGGAACTCGCGTCGATTCGGTCCATGCCTAACGATCGCACGGTGCGATTGACGTTCGCTGTGAGCCGCCGGCTCGACCGTGCGGCCCAGGCTGCCGTGATCGAGTCCATCGACGACCACGTCCGCGGTTTCCTAATGTTCGGCAAGGCCGAGCCCGAGTCGCTGAAGATCGAGTGCGAGGGCGATCGCGCGATGACGTTCGTCCACGTGACCCGCGACCTCGAGACGTTCTCTAAGGAAGAGCTTGACCTGCACGGCGGGTTCTTCGCCGAGCGATTCGGCGATGCGCTCGTTCGCAACCCGGTTCCCGACGATCAGTTCGACGAGGACCCGGCCATCGGTGACGAGGCGGCGTTCGCCGCCGTCGAGGCGCTTCGCGATCCGGACCAATCCAAGAGTCTCGTCGGATTCCGCGAAGAGAAGCGCGTACTCGTCTACTTTTTGAAATCGGCTAAGAAAGCGAAGGCATCGGCTCGCCGCTAGGAAGTTCCACCCTCAACCTCTTGCTCATCGGGGACGTCGTCGGATCTCCGGGGCGCGATGTCCTCAAGCGCTGCGTCGCCCTGGCTCGCGAGCAACATCAAATCCATGCCTGCATCGCCAACGGCGAAAATGCCGCGGGCGGTTTTGGTTTGACCGCACAGACCGCCGAGGAGATGTTCGCCTCGGGCGTCGATTTCATCACGAGCGGCAATCATATCTTCGACAAGCGCGACTTCAAGACGTACCTCGAGAACACCGATCGCGTAATCCGGCCGGCCAACTATCCGCCGATGACGCCGGGCCGCGGCACCGGGACGCTCACGGTCGAGGGCGTGACGATCGGGGTGCTCAACGTCATGGGCCGCACGTTCATGCCGACCGTCGACGACCCGTTTCGCTGCGCCGACGCTCTCGTTTCGGACCTGCAGGCGCTCACGCCCGTGATCGTCGTCGACATTCATGCCGAAGCGACCTCGGAGAAGGTCGCGATGAGCCGCTTCCTCGACGGGCGCGTCTCGTGCATCTACGGGACGCACACGCACGTGCAGACCGCGGACGAATACGTTCTTCCGGGCGGAACCGCGTACATCAGCGACGTCGGTATGACGGGTCCGATCGACGGCGTGATTGGAATGGAGCAGAGTGCGGTGCTCGACCGTTTTCTCACCGGGCTCTCCGAGCGCTTCAACGTGCAAAAGACTGGGCCAAAGCAGTTTTGTGCGGCGGTGGTCCGCATCGATCCCGTCACCGGCAAAGCCGCCGACATCAAACGCATCTTTCAACGAGGACTTCCGTGATCGTCGATTTCCACTCGCACTCGAACAAGAGCGACGGGACGCTGACGCCCCAGGCTCTGGCCGACTTCATGCGCGAGCGCAAGGTCGATCTGTATTCGATCTCCGATCATGACACGCTGGCGGCTTATGGCGATTTCGAACCGCATCCGGGCGCGCGGGTCATCCCCGCCATCGAGATCAACACGACCTGGCGAGCAAACGAGGTCCACGTGCTGGGCTACAACGTTCCGCTCGGGGGGTCGGCGATCGACGAGCTGCTCGAATACAATCAGGCCGAACGGGGTAAACGCGCCGAACGGATGGTGACGCAGTTGCAGCGCGGCGGCGTGAGCATTACGCTGGATGAGGTCCTCGCGGAGGCCGTCGAGGCCGATTCGGTTGGCCGCCCGCACGTGGCGAAGGCGCTCGTTCGTTCCGGTGTGGTGCCGGACATTGACGCGGCGTTTCGCTTGCATCTCTCGGCGGGCAAAGCCGGCTACGTTCCGCAGATCTACACGACGCCGGAGAAAGCCATCGAGGCGATTCGTTCCGTCGGCGGTGTCGCCGTGCTCGCACATCCGGGGCGCTTGAAGGATCGCTCCATCATCGACGCTTTAGCACCCCGAGGCCTCCAGGGCCTCGAAGTGTTTTATCCGCTGCACGACGAGGACGACGTCGCGGTCTTTCGCAAGAAAGCCGAAGAGTACGGACTCGTGATGACTGCCGGCATGGATTTCCACGACATCCGCTATCACACCAAGGGCGTCGGGATGGAAGTCGCCGAGGCCGACCTCAAGCCGTTCTTTAAGCTTCTAAATCTGTCATGACACGGGGCGCGAAAGCGCCTCGCTGACGGTGCGGCGTACGGCGGCTAGGAGCGCGGCGCCTTCGTCTTCATGGCGAGCCAGCAGCGTCGACTGCTGCGCGATCGCATCTGCGTCGCGCATAAAGCGATGGTTGATCCGAACGTTGTATCCGCATGCGGCGAGGCCGGCATATGCGAACTCGGCGGCGCAGCCGATATCGCTCATCAAGTTCTTGTTCGGCACGGTCGTGAGTTGGGTGGAAAACCGCAGCACGTCGAGCGCCAGGCCCGCTGTGTGCAGCGGCTCGGCGGCGGCGGCGAAGAGCGCTTTCTCAACCGACTCGGACCGGGCAGCTTTCTCGGCCGCGTTCGCCTGCGGCAGGGCGTGGGCCGTCATCACCCGAGCGAAGGCCTTTTCGTCTTTTTCACGCGCCGCGAGCAGATCGGCGCGCAGAGCGTCGGCGCTCGAGACGATGCGCGAGACGAGTTCGTGGTACGGCGCGTACTTCGGGATTCTCTGAATAGATGCGCCCGACCATGGACAGCAGTGCAGCTCCTGAGGCCGCGACGATGGCGGCGGCGCTTCCGCCTCCGGGAGTTGCGGCGCTCGAAGCGAGCGCGGTCAGGTAGCCGTCTAGCGTTTCCACGTCCGTCCAGGTTAGCCGAACCCGCAGCCGGGCCTTTCGCAGGAACGGCGGCAAGGACGCTCCTGCGACCATGGTCCGCGCGCTCGGCGGCGGAGGTGAGGTACGCTCCGGCGAAGAGTCGCGGGCCCATCATCCCGTCATGCCCGTGGCTAGCCTCGCTATGCCGTCATTAGGAGTATTTGGAACCGTGCCCGTATTGGACAAAACCGCCGGAGACGTTAAGGACCGCAGCCTTGCAGAAGCGGGCCGTTCGCGCATTGCGTGGGCGGGCGCCTACATGCCCGTGCTCGCGCAGATTCGCGACCGCTTCGCCAAGATCGAAAAGCCGCTCGCCGGCGTGCGCATCGGCGCGTGCCTGCACGTAACCACCGAAACCGCGAATCTGATGCTGGCCCTCAAGGCCGGCGGCGCCGAGATCGCGCTGTGCGCGCAGCAACCCGCTCTCGACGCAGGACGACGTCGCCGCAGCGCTCTGCGAACTACGAGCATCCCGACCTTCGCCATCAAGGGCGAAGACAACGAGACCTACTACAAGCACATCGAAGCGGTCATCGCGACCAAGCCGCAGATGTCGATGGACGACGGCTGCGATCTCGTGACGACGATCTACACCAAGCACAACGCGCTGCTCGCCGACATGATCGGCGGCTGCGAAGAGACGACGACGGGCGTGATCCGCCTGCACGCGATGGAGAAGGACGGCGTTCTGCCGTACCCGGTCGTCGCGGTCAACGACGCGCTGACCAAGCACATGTTCGACAACCGCTACGGCACCGGCCAGTCGACGCTCGACGGCGTCATCCGCGCGACCAACGTGCTGATCGCCGGGCGCACCGCTCGTGGTCGTCGGCTACGGCTGGTGCGGCCGCGGCGTCGCCTCGCGCGCCAAGGGCCTGGGCGCGCACGTCGTCGTCACCGAAATCGATCCGCGCAAGGCGATCGAAGCGGAGATGGACGGCTTCAAGTGATGACGATGAGCGACGCCGCCAAGCTCGGCGACGTCTTCGTCACCGTCACCGGCAACTATCACGTGATCCGCAAAGAGCACTTCGAAGCTGATGAAGGACGGCGCGATCGTCTGCAACTCGGGCCACTTCAACGACGAGCTCGACCTCGACGGCGCTCGAGAACGCTCGCGAAGGGCAAGACGCAGCCGCGCAACTTCGTCGAGCCGTACGAGCTGCACGACGGCCGCAAGGTCCGCGTGCTCGGCCGACGGCCGCCTGATCAACCTCGCGGCCGGCGAAGGCCACCCGGCCGCGGTGATGGATATGTCGTTCGCCAACCAAGCGATGGCGGCGGCGCTACCTCGCGCAGAACTACAAGACGCTGGAGAAGAAAGTCTATTCGCGTGCCCGACGAGATCGACGAAGAAGTCGCGTCGCTCAAGCTCGCGGCCATGGGCATCGAGATCGACACGCTGACGCCCGAACAAGTGAAGTACATGGCCTCGTGGTCGGAGGGCACCTAGCGTGGCGTACCAGCGTCTCTTCACGTCGGAATCGGTGACCGAAGGCCACCCCGACAAAGTAGCCGATCAAATCTCCGACGCCGTGCTCGATGCGATCCTCGCAGACGATCCGCTGGGCGCGCGTCGCGGTCGAGACGTTCGCGATCACCGGCCAGATCCACATCGCCGGCGAAGTGACCACCAAGACCTACATCGACATTCCGAAGATCGTGCGCGAGACGATCGCCGACATCGGCTACACCAAGTCGGCGGTCGGCTTCGACGCCGAAACGTGCGGCGTCAGCGTCTCGATCGACGAGCAGTCGCCCGATATCGCGATGGGCGTCGACCAGTCGCTCGAAGCCAAGGAGCCGGCGGCGACGATGCGTTCGAGCTGACCGGCGCCGGCGATCAAGGGCATGATGTTCGGCTACGCCTGCCGCGAGACGACGCAGCTGATGCCGCTGCCGATCGTGCTCGCGCACGACCTCACGCGCACTGCTCGGCGCGGTCGCAAGAACGGCGACATCCAGTATCTGCGGCCCGACGGCAAATCGCAGGTCACCGTCGAGTACGACGGGCGACAAGCCGGTGCGCGTCGACGCGGTCGTCATCTCGACGCAACACGATCCCGACGTGCCGCTCGACGTGATCCGGCACGAAGTCACCGAGAAGCATCATCGATCAAGTGATCCCGAGGGTCGCTGCGCGACAAGAACACTGCGCATCTTCGTGAACCCGACCGGACGGTTCGTGATCGGCGGCCCGAAGGGCGACGCCGGTCTGACCGGGCGCAAGATCATCGCCGACACGTACGGCGGGATGGCGCGTCACGGCGGCGGCGCGTTCTCGGGCAAGGACCCGACCAAGGTCGACCGTTCGGCGGCGTACGCGGCGCGCTACGTTGCGAAGAACGTCGTCGCGGCCGGCCTGGCCGACCGCTGCGAAGTGCAGGTCGCGTACGCGATCGGCGTCGCGCATCCGGTCAGCGTGCTGGTCGAGACGTTCGGCACCGACAAGATCGACGAAGAGCAGATCGCCGAAGCTGGTGACGCGACGCCTTCGATCTGCGTCCGGCGGCGATCATCCACAACCTCGATCTGCGCCGTCCGATCTACAAGCAGACCGCGTCGTACGGCCACTTCGGCCGTCCGGATCTCGATCTGCCGTGGGAGCGTTTGGATAAAGTCGACGCTCTGCGGGCGGCCGCTTCGTTCACCGGTGAAGCTCTTCGCGTTCCGAACTTCGCAAAGTAAGGAGTCCACGTGACCTTCGCGCGTACGTTCCGTCCGGTGCCGGTCGCGGCGCTTGCGTTCTTGGCGTTCGGCGCCATCGCGCTCGCCGCGACGATTCCGAACGGTACCAAGATTCTTGCCGTGACGCATAAAGAGATCGACTCGGCCACGCTGACGCCCGGAACCAACTTCAAGCTCCACGTCGACGATCCGTCGCAACCGGCATTGGCCGGCGCGCTGGTGGTCGGTCACGTGACGGGCGTAAATGGACCGGGCGGAATGACGCGCGCGAGCATCAGCTTCGTCTTCGACTACATCCAGTTCAAGAACGGAACGAAGCAGCCGATCCACGCCGTGGTCGTCAGCAAGAACGTGACGCAGACGAACACCGCGCAGCAGCGCAGCGAACAAATCAAATTCTCGTTACCGCCGATGCCGAACGGCACGGTTACTCCCGGGCCGGTTGCATGGCAGATGCATTTCCGCGGCGGGGACTCCTCGCCGTCGATCACGCCGGGACCCGGCGGCGGCACCGGCGGCGTCGTGTACGCGCAGCAGCCCAACGAACAAATCGTCATCCCGCCGGGGTCGCCCGTCACCCTGCAGTTAACGGCGGATCTCACCACGCCGTAGGAGACGACACGCTTTGAAGATTCGCGGCGCGGTCACCACCCTCACGGCCTTCGCCGCCATCTTAGCGTATTGTGCGGCCGCGCCGGTCTCGTCCGTGGCGGCCGCAAAAATTCCGCTCGACTACAAAGCGTACGACTCGTGGAACACGATCCACGCCACCGTCCTTTCGCAGGACGGCGCGTGGCTCGCGTACGCGCTGGTTCCAGAGGACGGCGACGGTGCCGTCGTCGTGCGCAACAATGCAACCGGGCATGAGTTTCGCGCAGCTCGCGGCATCGACCGCATCAGCTTTTCGGAAGATTCGCGGTTCGTGTTCTACCGCATCGCCCCGCCGGCTGCCGACGTGTTCGCGGCAAAGCGAGCGAAGAAGAAGCCCGACCAAATGCCGAAATTCGGTTTCGGCGTGATCGCGCTTGCGAGCGGCGCCGAAACGCGCGTCGAGCGCGTGAAGAGTTACGCCGTTGCCAAGCACGGCGCGAATTACGTCGCATACCTGCTGGAAGCGGCGCCGGCGCCGAAACCGTCGGCGGCGAGTTCACCGGCCGCGAGTCCGGCACCATCCCCGACACCGCCGGCGACCCCGTCGCCGTCGCCGGAGTTGAAGAAGGTCGAAGACGGCACGACGCTGGTCCTGCGTGACCTGAGCGCCGGGACATCGCGGGAGTTTCCGCTCGTGACCGACTACGCGATCAGCGACGATGAGAAGTACCTGGCGTTCCTGACGCAAAGTGCGGACGGCAAACACGACGGTGCGTTCGTTCTTGCGCTGCACGGGGACGGCGTTGCCGCGCCGGTGCCCGTGCTCGCCGCTCCCGGGCACTTCGTGCAGCTTGCGTTCGCGCGCGATCGCGACACGCTCGCTTTTCTCAGCGACCAAAGCTCGTATGCGTCCAGCGGCGCGCCGCAGTACGAAGCGTTTCTCTGGTCGCCCGGCGCCACGGCGGCACGCGCGGTCGTACATTCGGGGATGCCGGGCATGCATGCCGGCGATGCGTTGAGCGCGAACGGCAGCCTTGCGTTCTCGTACGACGGCACGCGCTTGTTCGTCGGCGTCGCGCCGGCGCCGACGCCGAATCCGTCGGCATCGCCGATCGAGCCGATGCAGGTCGACTTATGGAACTGGCGCGACCCGCTCCTGCAGAGCGAGCAACGAGTCGAAGCCGAGGAAACGGCGAAGCGCACCTTTCCCGCGGCCTTCGATATTGCGAGCGGACGCTACGTACAGCTCGGCGACCCGCGCATGTATGTCGTCGACGTGAATCGGAACGACGACTACGCACTCGGTCGCGACGAGTCGCCCTACTATCCGCAGCGCTCCTGGTACGGCGACTATCAGGATGACTACTTGGTGTCGCTTCGCGACGGGTCGCGGCGCTTGATCGCGCAACGGATGGCGGAGGGCTGCGAACTTTCACCCGCCGGGAAGTACGCGCTTTGTTACGATAGCGGGACGCGTGCCTGGTACACGGTGCGCTCGAGCGATGGCCGGCGCGTCGACCTGACGAAGCACGTCGGCGTCGCGTTTTACGACGAGCTCGACGATCACCCGGCGCCGCCGCCCCCGTACGGATCGGTTGGATGGACCGCCGGCGACGCGCGCGTGTTCATCTTGGATCGCTACGACATATGGTCGTTCGATCCGAGCCGGGGCGACGCGCAGCGCCTGACCGGCGGCTACGGCCGCGCGCACCGCATTCGTTTAGACTACGTCCCGCTCGATCCCGAAGCCAGTGCGATCGATCCGGCGGCTGGGTTTTTTATGCTCGGGGTGAACGAGCGCACGAAAGCCGAGGGCATCTATCGCCTAGCGAGCGCGCACGCCGGACAGCCGCAGCAGCTGATGGTTGCAAATAAGCAACTGCACGAAGTACTGAAGGCAAAGCGCGCGCCGACGACGGTGATGACGCAAGAGCGTTTCAACGAGCCGACCAATCTGTGGCTCGGCACGACCGCCTTTGACGATCTCAAGCAGGTGAGCGATGCGAACCCGCAGTTTGCGAAGTATCTTTGGGGCACCGCGCACCTCGTCCACTACGTCAGCGAAGGCAAGCACCTCGACGGCCTCGTCTACTTGCCCGACGGGTTCGACCGGCATAAAAGGTATCCGATGCTGGTGTATTTCTACGAGCGCTGGTCGGATTCTCTCAATCGCTTTTTCATCCCAGCCCCCGGAACGTCGCCGTGTTTCCCGCGCTACGTGAGCAACGGTTACGTGATGCTGTTCCCGGATATCGCGTACACGACCGGGCATCCCGGGCGGAACGCGCTCGACGCCGTCGGCGCTGCAATCGACGCCACGGTGAAAGAAGGCGGCATCGATACGAGCCGCATCGGCGTCGCCGGCCACAGCTGGGCGGCGTATCAGATCGCATACATGATCACCCAGACGCACCGGTTCCGAGCGGTCGAAGCCGGCGCCGCAGTTGCCGACATGATCAGCGCGTACGGCGGGATTCGCTGGGGGAGCGGCCTCGTTCGCGAATTCCAATACGAGCGTGGCCAAAGCCGGATGGGAACGACGCCGTGGGACCGGCCCGACCTCTACATCGCGAACTCCGCGCTCTTCCACATCAAGAACGTTACGACGCCGTACCTCACGATCGCCAACGACAACGACGATGCGGTACCGTGGTATCAGGGCATCGAGTTCTTCACGGCGCTTCGCCGGCTGGGTAAGGAAGCGTACCTTTTCGTGTTCAACGGCGAGTACCATAACTTGCGCGGGCGCGAACAGCAGAAGTATTGGACGGTTCACCTTGATGAGTACTTCGATCATTTTCTCAAAGGGGCGCCGGAACCGGCCTGGATGGCGCAGGGCGTCGATTATCTTCACCGGGGCGAGCGCAACGTACGTCCGCTGTACGGCGAGGCCCCGTAAAGTTTTGATGGGGGTTTGATGGGCGCTTTGATGGACGTGCGCGCGAAGTTCGGGCAGAATCGACGAGCATGACGAACGTTCGACTATCCCTGCGCCCGCGACTCGCTGCCCTAGCGCTCGCTTTCCTTGCCTTTCCGCTTGCCGCCCTAGCCCAGGATGCTCAGCCGGCTGCCAAGGTCGATCCGGCGATGATCGGTACGGCCTACAACCTGATTGAAACGACGTTCTACAAGCCGATCGACGGCAGCGTTATCCGCGCGGGTGCCGACGCAGAGATCCTGACCTACGCCCGCAAGCACGGCGCTCCAAAGGCGGCGTCGATTCCGGCGACGCCTGGCACCGGCGCTGCGGCGATCGTCGCCGACGTTACAGCCGTCGCCAAAAAATATCGCCTGAACGAAGACGAAACCACGTACGCCGCTCTGCATGGGATGGCAACGAGCACGCACGATCGCTGGACCGAGTTCTTTACGCCGAAAGAATTTGCGTCGTTCGACGCGCCGCTCGATCCGAAAGCGATCTTCGGTATCGGCGTGCTGATCGACGTCGAACCGAAGACGAAGTTTGCCCGCGCGTTCTACGTGGTACCCGACAGTCCCGCGGACCGCGCAGGGATCACGAGCGGCGATCTGATCACCGCCGTCGGCGGCACGTCGACGCAGGGCTTGCTGCAGCCGCAGGTGACGAAGCTGCTGCGCGGGCAAGAGGGCACGATCGTTCACGTGAGCACGCGGCCGCCGGACGGCGCGGTGCGCGAGCTTTCGCTCACCCGCAGCAGCGTTCGCCCACCGACGGTGTTTGCAAAAATGCTTCCCGACAAAGTCGGGTACATGTTCGTCGCGGTCTTCGCCCAACCCACGGCAACCGAGTTTGCCGCAGCGCTGGAGCGCCTGCAAAAACAAGGCGCGCGATCGCTCGTCGTCGATCTTCGCGACGACGGCGGCGGCTACGTGTTCGCGGCCGTGTCGATCGCCTCACACTTCTTTGGTTCGGGCCCGGTGGTGACGACGGTTCCGCGCGACGGCGCCGCCGTGACGGAAGCTTCCGACGCCGAAGACCCGCAGGTGACGGTTCCGACCGCCGTGCTCGTCAACGGATACACGGCCTCCGCTTCGGAAATTCTTTCGGGAGCGCTGCAAGACAATCACGTCGCGATGCTGTTCGGATCGCGCACATTCGGCAAAGGCGTGGAGCAGACGCTCACCCGGCTGCCGGGCGGCGCCGCGATCAAGATCACGACCGCGCGGTATCTCACGCCGGCCAACCGCGACGTCAACGGCAAAGGCATCGAACCAGACTTTAAAGTTGGGCTCAAGCCGCATTCGATCCAAGGCGATCCGGCAAACGACGCACAGCTGCAAGCGGCGCTCGACTACCTGCACCGGCAAGTAGCGCGTGCCCCTTGAAATCGACGCCGCGTATACTTGTCCGTACTGCGGCGAGGAGAATTACACGGGAGTAGACCCGTCCGGCGGATCGCTTCAGCGGCTGGTCGAGGATTGTCCGGTCTGCTGCAGTCCGATCGCCTTTACGATTCGCGTCGATCGCGACGGCGACGCGATCGTCGAGTCCGCCGAAGAAGCTTAACCACGTAGCGCTCCTCCGGCAGCAATCCGCGCCCCGCGCCGCGCTGTGGGATTGGATCCAGCGAGCCGAGCTCTTCGTAAATCGCAAACAGCTCGGGGTGGATATAACTCTTGCGGCAAACGGCGGCGGTGTTTCCTAGGCGTACGGCGACTTCCCGAATCGCTTCCAGCAGAATGCTCTTGCGCTCGGCCGCCGTCTCGCCGCCGGTTTTTGCCGATAGGACGACGGCGCAATGCACGGTCCCGACCCACGTGCGAAAGTCTTTCGCGGTAAAATCGTCACCGGAGATCTCGCGAATATAGGCATTGACGTCGCTGGAGTCGACGTTATGCGGCGCGCCATCTTCATCGATATATTCGAAGAGCTGTTGGCCCGGAATGTCCTGGCAGGCGCGGACGAGCTTCGCGAGCCGCTTGTCGTGCAAGCCGATCGCATGTTTAATGCCGCTTTTGCCCCGGAACGAAAACGTGACGGTTCCGCCCCGCACCTTCGCGTGTTTGTTCTGCAGTGTCGTTAGACCGAACGACTGATTCTCGCGCGCGTATTCCTCGTTGCCGATCCGGATCGTCGTCGTCTCGAGCAGCCGCACAACGGCGGCCAAGAGCTTCTCGCGCGGCATTCCCGTTAGCCGGAGATCCTTCTCGACACGCTTGCGAATCGCGGGCAGCGCCTTCGCGAAATCGAGCATGCGGCCGTACTTCGTTTCGTCGCGAATCTCGCGCCAGCGCGCATGGTAGCGATATTGCTTACGGCCGCGCGCGTCGCGACCCGTCGCCTGAATGTGGCCATTGGGTACTGGGCAGATCCAGACGTCCTCGTAGGCGGGCGGAATCGCCAGCGCTCGGATACGCGACAGCACCTCCTCGTCGCGGACGGCTTTGCCGGTCGTGTCGACGTAGGCGAAGTGCTTGCCCGATCTCTTACGCCGCACTCCAGGCATCGTATCCGAGACGTACCGCAGGCCGGCGGACCGCGCGGCATCGGCCGGCAACTCATTCATGCCACGCTTTTCCCGGGTTCAGGCGGTAAGTAAACGGCCGGCGAGTTCGGAGAGCCCCGCGGTGAAGGCGGATCGTCGGGACGATCGTCAAGCAAAGGTAACCCTTTTTGCCGAAAGGGCGCCGGCGGCAGGGGCGGGACCCATCCCGCAGAACCCAGGTCGGCCGACCCATGCACTTGTGCTGTGTCGGCCCCTCTAGTAGAATCCCCTAGTCCGTTCCGGATTAGCTCAGTTGGTAGAGCAGCTGACTGTTAATCAGCGGGTCGCTGGTTCGAGTCCAGCATCCGGAGCCATTACAATAAGGGCCTAGCGCATCGCTAGGCCCTTATTGATTCCTGGCGCGCATACAGTTGCGCGTACAATTGACTCGATCAGCGTCGCGCCGGACGGATACGTGGCAATGGGGCTGCTACACGGACGCCGCGAGGCGGTACCTAATGGGGCACCTGTATAAAGTCGGCGAGCGGAGTTCGTAGCCAGGTGAACTGCAATCAGCCGGCTGCTGGCTCGAATCCGCCGCCGGAGCGAGTTGATAACCTTAAATGCTTTGGAATCGTCGCGCTTTCGATCGCCTACGTCCAGCTCCGCTGCGCGTAGCGACCGTGACTGACGATGGTGTCGTGAAGCGCCAACGGAAGACGAGTGCATGCTCGTTCGCGCAGATGAAAGTGCGCGCGCGTCGCCCGGGAATGGCATCGAGATAGCTGCTTTATACGCCTCGCCGACGTACGTATGTATGTTGGGCGGCTGGTGGCCGTGGAGCGACTCCGAGGACGGGGTGGAATCGCGGCGAGCAGACGGTTAATCAGTCCGTCGCTGGTTCGAGTCCAGCATAGCCAATAGAATAAAGGCCTAGCGCATGGCTAGGCCTTTATAGATTCCTGACGCGCATACGGTTGAGCGGCATCTCGAGATTTAGCCGGTGCACTAACGCTGCGGCTAAAATGCACGTTGGTTTCCGGCGCAGGAATTTCGCGAATCGCTCCTAGTCCGGCACGCCGGGCACTCCCTCCATAAGGAAATCGAGTACGCGGCCGAACCGGATATTAACCTCATCGGCGAGCTCCAGCAAGTCGGAGTTCCCGACGACCGATAGCAGTGCGCGAGCATCGATCGCGGAAACGGTCGTTACCCCCGAAAGAACCTGGATAACGACGTTGCAGGGCAGGAGCAGACCGAGCTGCGCTTCCTCCTCCAAAGCTCGGTGTGCGAAGGTAGGATTGCATGCTCCAAGGATCCGGTATGGGCGAAAGTCGACGCCGGTTTTTTCGCGCAGCGTCTTAGAAACGTCGATATCGCAGAGTACGCCGAATCCCTCGTCTTTAAGAAGCGCCTTGACGCGGTCGACCGCATCGTCGTGCGAAAGCGGCGTCGTCACGATTTTTCCGTAGTTCATGGGGCCTCCCGATGCGGTCCGACAATGCCGCGGGCGATTAAGCACATGCGAGTGTTCGGAGCTACCGGTGTTTGCGGAAGCAAGTCGCGTGCTCCCGCGATGACTGATTCCTCGATTCGTAGAGTGTTGAGTGGAGTGTGCGGGCGAGGCTCATGCCGCTGCCGCGCCGAGGCCCTTGACCGCTTCAATCATCTTGCCGAGGACGGCCGAGGCGTCACCGTACACCATGAAGCAGTTGTTGGCGTAGAACAAACCGTTGACGACGCCGCTGTAGCCTTTGCCCTGGCCACGCTTAACGACGTAGATTTTTTTGGCCTTGTCGGCGTTGAGGATCGGCATGCCGTAGATCGGCGACGATTTATCGGAGCGTGCCGCCGGATTTACAACGTCGTTAGCGCCGATGACGAGCGCCACGTCGGTCGTCGCAAACTGATCGTTGATGTCGGCGAGTTGGAAGATCATGTCGTAGGGCACGCCGGCTTCGGCGAGCAGGACGTCCATCTGACCCGGCATGCGCCCCGCTACCGGATGAATTGCGAACTTGACGGTGACGCCGGCCGCCACAAGGAGTTTGACGAAGTCGTAGAGCTTCTGCTGCCCTTGCGAGACGGCAAGGCCGTAGCCCGGAACGATGATGACGCTCTTGGCATAGCGCATGTCGATCGCCGCGTCGCTCGCCTCGACCGGTTTTTCGTTGCCGGCGATGGCGCTGTGTTTGTGCTTTTTGTCCGCGCCAAAGTGCTTGAACAACACGGTGAATACCGTCCGGTTCATGGCTTTGGCCATCAACACGGTCAGGAGCGTACCGGCGGCGCCCACGACCATGCCGGCGATCATTAGGGCCGGGCTCTGCAGGACGTAGCCTTCGAGACCAACGGCGATGCCCGTACACGCGTTGTAAATCGAGATGACGACCGGCATGTCGGCGCCGCCGATTGGGAGAGTCATAAGGACGCCGAACACGAGCGCGCACCCGAAGAACAAGCAGATCAACTCGGGAAGGGGCAGAACCTGCGGGCCGCCCGCAACGGCGACGACAATCGCCGCGCCGATGGCGAGGGTTGCAAGCATCACGGCGCCGTTGAGGATCTGCTGACCCCAAAACTGTAGCGGCTCCTTGAGGATCCGGTCGAGCTTTGCCCACGCGACGATCGAACCCGAGAGCGAGATCGCACCGATGATGGCGCCGAACAGGGTTACGATCAATTGGGTCTGTCCGTCGGCGCGGTTACCGAACAGTTCGACTGCGGCAATCGCTGCCGCCGCACCACCACCCATGCTGTTGTAGATTGCTACCATTTGCGGCATGGCCGTCATCTTGACGGTTTTTCCGCTCCACCAGGCGATCGTGCCGCCGATTGCTAGGGCCACGACGGCGAGGCCGAGGTTGACCAAGAGGAGGGGCTTCGCGTCCGCCCCGACGCTAAAGAAGAAGAGGAACGCCGCGAGTACGGCAGCGAGCATTCCGACGCCGGCGACGCGGATGCCTGAGGCGGCCGTAGCGGGCGACGACATACGCTTCAGGCCGTACATGAACAGCAAAGCGGCGGCGAAACCGGTTACGGCGATAACGATCTGAGAAGCGTCCCTGAGCATGGCGTTCGTCACGCCTTCGTCATGCGGTGGGCCGCGTGGTGGCGCCGCCTGTGGTGAGGCTTGTCGTCGCTCGACTTAAACATCTCGAGCATCCTGACGGTGACGGCGTAGCCGCCGGCGGCGTTCCCCGCCCCGAGCACTACTGCGACGAAGCCGATCGACTGTTCCAGCACATTCGTCGCATTGAGGAGGACGCAAATGCCGCCGACGACGACGATCCCGTGCACGAAGTTCGATCCCGACATGAGCGGTGTGTGGAGAATTGCCGGAACGTTGCCGATGATGACCCAGCCGGCAAATCCGGCGAGCATGAAGATGCATGCGCCGGCGTAGATGTTGACCGTCAATTGAGAGTCCATTGGTCGTCAGAATCCGTTCAGGCCACTTTTGCGGCAGATTTTGTATTTTGATGCTTGACGGCATCCTCGTGCATCTTGCCGGCATGCGTCAGCACCGTCTTCGCGAGTACCTCGTCGCTCCAATCGATCGTGATGATGTTGTCTTTCAACATCAATTCCAAAAGGTTGAACAGATTGTGCGAATAGAGATTGCTGGCGTCGTCGCCCAGCAGCGAGGGTACGTTGAGCGGTGCCGAGATCGTCACGTTGCCCGCTTTTACCGTCTCGCCCGGCTGCGTGTCCTCGCAGTTGCCGCCGCCTTCGGCGGAGAGATCGACGACGACCGCACCCGCTTTCATGCCCGCAACCTGTGACCTGCTGACGAGTTTCGGCGACGGCTTGCCTGGTATCGCGGCGGTCGTTACGACGAGATCGGCGGCTTGAATGTGTTTGGTCAAGACGGCCGCGACCTTGATCTTTTCTTGCGGCGTCAACTCTCGGGCATAGCCGCCCTTGCCCCGCGCGTCGACGCCCGTGTCAACGAACGTGGCGCCGAGCGATTGCGCTTGTTCGGCGGTTTCCGGGCGAACGTCGTAGCCTTCCACGACGGCTCCCAGACGGTGCGCCGTCGCGACCGCCTCGAGGCCCGCAACACCCAATCCCATCACGAGTACCTTAGCTGGGCCGAGCGTCCCGCCGGCCGTCGTAATCTTCGGAAGAACGCGGTTCATCTGTGTTGCGCCGAGCTGCACGGCGTAATATCCCGCGAGCGCCGACTGACTCGAGAGCGCGTCCATAGCTTGCGCCCGCGTTATGCGCGGGATGCGCTCCATCGCAAAGCACGTGATCTTCCGTTTCAGTAAGGCGTGCACGAGCCGCTTCTCCAGGTCCGCATAGACGAAGCAGACCAGGATGGCGCCTTCTTTCATCTCGGCGACGACCTCGAGGGCGGGCGGCTGCACGCAGAGCACGACATCGGCGTCGCAAACGAGTTCTGCACGATCGACAACGAACGCGACGTTTTTATATGCGGAGTCCGGCAGGCCGACGGCATCGCCGGCGCCGGCCTGCATGTGGAGCTTCGCACCGAGTTTGTTCAGTTTTGGTACCACCGAAGGCACGAGCGCCACACGGCGCTCGTGTGCTCGAGTCTCTTTGAGGATGGCGACGTTAACGAACACTATCTCTCCAGAATGACCTTGAGCGCTCCCGTCGTTGCCGCGTCGGCGAACGTGTCGTACGCGGAGATGATGTCGGTGAGTTTGAAGTGGTGCGTTATCAGCTTCTTGGCATCGATCTTGTGAGCGCGCATCATCTTCAGGAGCGTAGGTGTGCTGACGGTGTCCACCAACCGCGTCGTTATGCCGATGTTGCGATCCCACAGTTGCTCGAGGTGCAGCGTCACTGGTTTTCCGTGCACGCCGATGTTCGCGATGTGGCCCCCCGGCGCCACGATCTGTTCGCAGAATTCGAACGTGGCCGGAATGCCGACGGCTTCGATGGCGGTATCGACGCCGATCTTGCCGGTCAGCTGCGAGGACGGCTTCCTTCGCCTTTCCGTCGCTGCTGTTGACGGCTTTCGTCGCGCCGAAGCCCAAGGCGATGTCGAGGCGTTTCTGATCGAGGTCGACCATAATGATTTCGGCCGGCGCGTAGAACTGGGCGGTCAGCAGCGCCGCAAGTCCGATCGGTCCGGATCCTACAATGGCAACCGTGCTCCCCGGCGCGATGCGACCGTTGAGGACGCCGCACTCGTACCCGGTCGGCAAGATGTCGCTGAACATCACGAGCGGCTCCTCGTCTTCGCCCGTCAGAATGGGATACAGGCTGCTGTCCGCATGGGGAATGCGGACGAAGTCCGCCTGCGTGCCGTCGATCGTGTTGCCCAAGATCCAGCCGCCATCCAGGCAGTGCGAGAACATGAGCTTTCGGCAGTACACGCACGCACCGCACGACGTAACGCAGGAGATCGAGGACGCGGTCCCCCTTCTTGAAGCCGCGCACGGCGGAGCCGGCTTCGTCGATGATGCCGACCCCTTCGTGCCCGAGCGTCAGTCCCGGCTTAGCTGCCGGCAGGTCGCCCTTGAGGATGTGCAGGTCGGTTCCGCAGATAGTGGTCTTGACGATGCGGACGATCGCGTCCGTCGCAGCGCTGATGACCGGTTTTGGTTTGTCTTGGAAGGCCTTCTTCCCGTCGCCGAGATAGACGAGCGCCTTCATGGTCGCCGTTCCCCCGCGCGCCGGGGCCTCGGGTGTCAGGACCGACGCGTTCGTCGTCATGACTTGCCGTTCGCGTGCACGGCGCTCTGGGAAACGGTCGCGGGGGCTTCGATCTTGCCGAAGCGGACGAGCTTCTTATTGACGAACTCCTGAATGCCCATGTCGCCGAGTTCGCGTCCGTAGCCGGAATCCTTGATCCCGCCGAACGGCAGCTCTGCATCCGACCAGGAGATGTTGTTGACGAACATCATGCCAGTCTCGACACGACTCGCGACGCGTTGGCCGCGGGCCTCGTCTTTGGTGAACACGGAGCCGCCCAATCCGAAGTCGCAGTCGTTGGCGAGAGCGATTGCCGCGTCTTCATCCTTAACCCGGAAGAAGAGGGCGACCGGGCCGAAGAACTCTTCCCTGAACGCGGGATTGTTCGGTTTGACGTCCGTCAGGATCGACGGCTGCATGAACGAGCCAGGGCGTTCGAATCGCTTACCGCCAAGCGCCAGCTTCGCGCCGTGCTTGACCGCCGCGTCGACCTGCTCGAGCAACTGCAGCAAGGCAGGCTCGCTGGAAAGCGGTCCCAGCGTCGTTTGTTCGTCCATCGGATCGCCCGGCTTGAGAGCAGCCAGCTCTGCACGGAACTTCTCGAGGAACTTGTCGGCGATTGCTTCGACGACGATAAAGCGCTTGGCCGCGCAACACGTCTGCCCGGCGTTGTACATTCTGCCCCAGACCGCCCACTTGATCGCATGGTCCAGATCCGCGTCCTCGAGAACGATGAACGCATCGCTTCCGCCGAGTTCCATCGACGAAGGCTTGACATTTGCGCCTGCCTTGGACGCAACGCTCTTGCCCGCCGCGACGCTTCCGGTCAGCGCGACGCCTCTTATGCGCGAATCATTGACGATGCGATCCGACTGAGCGTGCGTCGCGAAAAGATTCGTATACAGGCCGGCCGGCGCACCCGCTTCGATAAGCAGCTTCTCAAATGCGATAGCGCATTGGGGGACGATGCCGGCATGCTTAACCACGATGACGTTGCCGGCCATTAGATGCGGGCCGGCTACGCGCGCGAGCTGGTAAAACGGAAAGTTCCACGGCTCGACGCAGAAGATCACACCCATCGGGCTGCTCTCCATGTGTGCCGCGCCGACGGCCGGATTGAGTTTAACCGGCGCGAGGAAGCGCTCGGCGTTCTTCGCATAGTAGGCCAAAATATTTGCGCTGAAGTTTACCTCCCCGCGCGCTTCGTCGATACGTTTGCCCATCTCGAGCGTCGCTAGGCGCGCAAAGTCGTCACACTTCTCGTGCATGATCGTCGCAGCTTTGGCCACGATTGTCGCGCGCTCGGCATACGTCTTGTGCCGCCAAGTCTCGTAACAGGTTTGCGCAGCTGCGAGCTTGCTCTCGAGTTGTGCGTCGGTAATTTCAACGAACGTTTTCAGGGTTTTGCCGTCGAATGGATCTACGCTTTCGTATTCCATCACTGGCATGACGGGTTGCAGGGGCATTGGTTGTTGCCTACTTTCAGTGTGCCGCCGGATGGGCGGCAGACTCAACGTAGCACGCCTGATGGCAGACGGGTATAGTTAATAGCGGGGTAAGGCTTTCGCAGCGCGAGCCTGCGAAGTTGCTGAGATAGCGGTTCGGAAAGATGCGTGCTGGGACTATGCTAAAAGGAGTACCCGACGACACGATCGCGCGCGCATGCCGGCGCAATCGCCCATACCGAGGGCTCGGCTGCCACGAACAACTAAGCCTGCCGCGCGGCCTGCGCGAATCGTTGCGAAGCAACAGCGTTAGCAGGCAATTGCCTGCGGGGATCATCGAGATTTTGGGTGCAAGAAAGACGTATCGATTTCGGCAATCTCCGTTTCGGCTCCGTCCCCGGCATGACGGTTTTACGTAATCGCCGGGTTTCGACGATATCGTCACACAGGACAGGGCATGCGTTCGCTGTCGGGAGCGTCGCTATCGTGCTGCTCGCGATTCCTCTCGCGTCTCGAGTGCGATCCACGACACGAAATCACGGCGAACACCGAAACGTTGCATCGAGTTCGATTGTCGGATATCGAGTTCAACTGGCTAGCGACCCCGCCATTGGTGATGCTGACCGCGGCCTCGAACGATCGCTACGCCTAGCCAGATCGATGCTCTCGAGCGGTTCGCGCGTGCGAGGACGGGACAGCAGTTCGCGCTGAGGTTCGACGTGTCTCAGCTCGTCGAAGTGCGGCCAGCATTAGCGGCCCGAGTGATGCGAACGACGGCGCCACAATCCCGTGACTCGGGGAAGCACTCGCCGCGTGCGGAGCGCATCCGCCTTTCCGTCGGTCTAGCGGTACTATAGGTCTTCTTGGCACCACTGATATTGAGGCGGCCATCTCCTGATGAACGGAAAAATGAGAAAGATCTCTGGGCCCTTGACGCTGCCTTCGTCGCGCGCAAAGCGCTTTGGATCTTCTGGCGTGCGTTTCAGCCGACTAGGCCCGATCGCCCGACACCCAAGTGCCGGCGAATCGCGCACCGCCGTTTGCCGCGCTCGACTCTTCCGCACAGCGGCTATTTCGGCCCGCCCGCTATCTGCCCGAGCATGGTGGCCTAAACCAATCGTCAGGAGCATCTTGAAAAGCATTATGTCGAATTACGCGCAGTCCCCAAGTAACGCTAGATCACGATCGAACTGGCGCCCAAGAGCCTTGCGTTTTCCTTCTAATATATAGTATATAGTATATAAATGAGCGATTCGCCGCAACCAATCAGGGGCAACGAGACAGTCGCGGACTGGCTCCGGACGGACATTTTGGCCGGAAGATTAGCCCCAGGATCACGATTGCGCCAGGAAGCGATCGCGGCCGAATATGGCGTAAGCCACATTCCGGTAAGGGAAGCGTTCCGCCGATTGGAGGCGGAGGGCCTCGTTTCGATTCGCCAACGTCACGGCGCGATCGTGACCAGCCTGTCCGCGAGTGAGATCGAGGAACTCTATGAGATGCGCGTTGCCTTGGAATGCGCCGCGATGCGAGCGGTCGTGCCCCGCATATCTTCTGAATCACTTAGACAGGCTGCGGCTATTGTCGATGAGATCGATCGCGATCCTAAACGCTGGCCCGAATTGAATACGGCGCTTCACCTCGCGCTCTATCGTGAAGCGTGTCGCCCGCGTATGTTCGCGCTGATTTCGTCGCTGTTGCGTAACTGCGAACGCTACCTTCGCCATGAAGCCGACGTTCTAGGAATCTTTGAGAGTTCGCAGCGAGAGCATCGAGAGCTGCTCGCGGCGATTGAAGCGAAAGACGTCGAGGCCGCATGCGCGATTCTCGTGCAACACATGGAAGGACCGGGCGCAGAAGACGTGCAGAACCTTCGCTCCCTCGGTTTGGATTGACCATGTATCTCGTTGTCGCGGCACTCGCCGCCGTTTCTCTTTCGTCGCCGCAGCTCGACCGCGCCGTTCCCGCGCTGCTTGCAGCACACCGCGTCCCAAGCGTCTCCGTAGCACAGGTCGTCGACGGCAAGGTCGCAACATTCGCTGCGTATGGCGTCCAAAATGACGGCTCCCCCGCAACGACCTCTACGCTCTACGACATCGCCTCATTAACCAAGCCGATCACCGCGCAAACGATTCTTCGCCTAGTTTCCGTTGGCAGCATCGCCTTGGACGAACCGATGTACCGATACTGGACCGATCCCGACATCGCAGGCGACGAGCGAACGCGCCTCTTGACGCCGCGGCTCGCATTGAGCCATCAAACCGGCTTCCCGAACTGGCGATCACAGACCGGTGGGCGACTCACCTTTAAATGGACGCCAGGCACGGCATATGGATACTCAGGAGAGGGCTATCAATATCTTGCGCGTTTCGCCGCGGCAAAGACGAACGCTGATTTTGGGTACTTGGTTCGATCGCTTATCTTTGAACCCGACGACATGAGCAGCACGTCTTTCGGCGAGCAATCGTGGTATCACGGCCGATTGGCAATGCCGACGCAAGCGGACGGCACGGTTCTGCATCCGCATTTCTCGAAAAAATACAACGCCGCCGATCTGGTCTATTCGACCGCGCGCGACTATGCCGCGTTCATGGTTTCGGTCATGAATGCGGAAGGTTTGTCGCCCGAGATTGCCATGCAGCAGCAAACGATTCAGGTCGCCACGTCGAACTCGTGCCGTCAGGGAACGTTTGGATGTCCGCTTGCCGTTGGATTCGGTTTGGGGTGGGAAGTCGTGCGCTTTTCGGATGACGTCATATTGGACCATGACGGCAGCGACGACGGCTACAAATCGTATTGCTATTTGAGTCTCACGCATCGGTCCGGCGTCGTTATATTGACTAACGGTGACACAGGAATGGAGCTCGTCGTTCCGATACTCGAGCGACTCGCCATCTCGCCCGAATATCTTGCCTATCTCCGCGCGAGCGGCACGTGATGATCCGTGCGAACCGCATACCCCTGCACATGATCTTGGCGGTTGCCCTCGCGGCAACCGGCTACGCACAAGCCGGCGATCGATTCGCCCCGGTGCGCGGCACAATCGCGGCACATTTGAAGGAGACCAACACTCCGTCGATCGTCGTCGCGGTCTCTCTTGGCTCTACGGTGCTTTGGGAAGAAGCGTTCGGTTTGGCAGATCGTGAGAAACGCATCGCCGCAACTCCGAACACGATGTATTCGCTCGCATCGGATACTAAGCCGCTAACCGCAGCCGGTTTGATGACGCTCGTGCAAGCCGGAAAAATTAATTTGGACGCGCCGGTCAACGACTACTTGGGTTCCGCGAAGCTCGTCGCACATATCGGCGATGCCAACGATGCCACGGTGAGGCGCATAGGGAATCACTCCGCAGGACTGCCCGAGCACTATTCTTTTTTCTATGCAAACGAACCGTGGCATAAACCGAGCGCCGACGAGACCATCCGAGACTTTGGCGGCTTGTTCACGCCACCGGGCGAACATTATGAGTACTCGAACCTTGGGTACGGTATTCTGGACGACGTCGTTACACGCGTTTCGGGAGAGTCGTTCGCCGAATATATGCAGCAAGCGGTCTTTCTCCCGCTGGGGATGACGCGCACAACGATTGGGAGCAACGGTGCGTTCTCGCCGTACGAAGCGGTGCGATACGGTGATGACGGGCTTCCCATCCCGCTTTACGAAACCGATCATGACGGAGCTTCCAGCGGGTGGTCGAGTGCAGACGATCTGCTTCGGTTTGGTATGTTCACCTTGAAGTTGCATCTTCCGAATCAGGTGCCAATTTTAACAGACGCGTCGATCGATATGATGCGCGAGCCGACGGTCGACGAGGGAAACGGGAACGGCGATGCCTATGGCCTCGGATGGGAGACGCGATATCGCTCTGGATACCGCCTTGTCGAACATACGGGCGATATGCCGGGCGCCGCAGCCGTACTGCGAACCGTACCAGATCGAGGTGTTGTAGTCGTCGTGCTCTCCAATGCGGAAGATTTTGATTTCGTCGACGCCGTCGCCGATCAGATCCTGGGAATCGTCCTTCCAGATTGGCGTCTTCCGCCTACACAAGGCGATCAACCGCCCGTCGATTTTGTGCCGTCCGCGGCATTCGTTGGCCGATGGAAGGGGAGCGTTGCGATTCCCGGTGCCGAATTGCCGATGGCCCTTGACATTTTGGCCTCTGGCGACGTGCGCGTGCGCTTCGGGCATCGGCAAGAGGTTATCGTTACGCATCCGCGTTTAACGAGGGACGGCTACTTTCGCGGTTCCGCGGCCGGCGACTTAAGGATTCCTGGTGGTTTGCGTCGTCCCTACACCGTCGGATTTCGGCTCAAACTCAGAGATGACGATCGCCTCACCGGGGAGATTACGGCGCGCGCCGATCGGCGCGGCGTCATTTCCACCAACGGATGGTGGCCGGCATCTGCAAATAGCGACCCACCCCAACGCGTGCAAGCTCGTGCCTTCGTCCTAGCGTACTGGGCGGATTTACATCGCTAACCCGCGATTGCGCTAAAAACGCGACGGATCGCAAAACCCGCTCGAATCAGAGTACCGCGACGCCCTCGGGCAAGTTGAATCCGCCGCCGAGTGTGGTGACGCAACCTGCTGCGGTGCAGCCGGGTGGAATTTCTTTTACTGCGGTGTTGCCGAAGTCGGCTACGAAGACGTCGCCGACACCGTCGACGCGAACGGCTTCCGGAGTGAAGAACCCGCCGCCGATCTTGGTGACGCAGCTGGCCATCACGCAGCCGGGCGGCATCTCTTTCACCGCGCCGTGGAGCGAGTCTCCCACGAAGACGTTACCCGAACCGTCGACCGCAACGCCGCCCGGCTCGTCGAAGCCGCCGCCAAGTGTGGTGACGCAACCGGCGACGACACAGCCGGGCGGAACCTCTTTCACCGCGTTGGCGCCCGCATCGGCGACGTAGACGTTGCCGTGCGCATCGACCGCAACGTCGTACGGATTGCTGAAGCCGCCGCCGAGCGGCGTAACGCACCCGGCCGAGTAACAGCCGGGTGGAATTTTCTTTACCACGCCGTGGCCGGTGTCGGCGACGAAAAGGTTGCCGGACCCGTCGGCCGCAACGGCGTACGGACCGCTGAACCCGCCGCCGGGGGAGGTAACGCAACCTGCGGAGTAGCACCCGGGCGGAATCTTCTTCACTGCACTGTTACCGGTGTCGGCGACGAAAACGTTGCCGGCTGCATCGACGGCGACGCCGTACGGACCGTTGAACCCGGCGCCGAGCGTAGTGACGCAACCGGAAGCGAAACAGTTGGGTGCGATCTCTTTTACCGCATTGTTGAACGTGTCGGCCACGAACACCGGCAACTGCACCGAGAAGATGCCCGACCCTCTAGCCGCGCCGGCGGCGGCGGAGATCGTGACAGGCAGGATCGCAAGGCCGCTGTACGAGATCGTCGCAGCATCGCTCGAGCTAAACAGTTCTCCCGCGGGCGGGCCATCGCTGCCGCCCGTCGCGATCGTGGTCGCGCCGCTCGGGTCGTTGTCGGTCAACACGATCGGCGTGGAGTAGGTGCCGACGATGATATTACCGCCCGCATCTTTCGCGGTGACGGTGAAACTCTTGTTCGAGAAACCTGTGCCCGCGGCGGCATTTGGGAATCCGCCCACGGCAATGGTCTCGGCGACACCATCGAGGGTGACCCGGAACGTATTCGCGACCCCGAGGGTGACCTTTAGCGCGACGTTATTTGCGGCGGAAAGCACGTGGGCGCTCACCGGAATCGCACCGTTCACCGGCGCTTCGTCAAAGGTATCGATGGTAGCGGCGTAGTTGCCGGTCTTTAAATCGAGACCGATCGTGCACGTCAGCGGCGAGCCAACGCAGCGCGGATCGCTCGGAGTCAGATCGACGACGTCCGTAACGGTTGACGCCCCGGTGAAGGCCAGCATCATCCCTTTGGTCGATTGCGAGACGTAGCGTGGGCCTTCGCGTCGCGTCTTCCTCGTTTTGGGAATGCGAATCCGCACGACGAGTTTGCCTTTGGCGATATGACCCGCACCGCTGGCTGCCATCGGCGCTCCAGGTGCGAGCGACTCGACACCACCCGGCACGGAACACGCCCCGAGCGCCGCTACCGCGAGAACCGCGACGAGCCGCCTAACCATCCGAAATGCGTTCGGTTTACCCTCTAAAGGCCCTCCGCCGGGGGCCGTCGCTCGTTCGCTTCGTCGACGCCGTGCGTGTTGTGCCTAATCGTCGCCGCCACCTACAATTTGCAGCCAGCGAGGCTTGGACATACCGGGCGGTATGTGCACCTCGTCGCCGTAGTTCGAGCAGTTGAGGTAGTAGTCGGGAACCTTCAACTTCGTGAAGGTCTTCGGCGGTGAGTTGAAGTCGAAGAACCCGTCGAGATTGCCGACGTAGGGAGAATCGTCGGTCGCACCGGGCGAACCGAGCGTGCCGAGATCGAACGTATCTTCTAGGAATTTATTGAGCGTGGCGAATTCCGCATTGGAGTGCACGACCGCGTTGCGCGCGTACGGCGGTATGGCCGGCTGGCCCGCCGGTCCCTTGAGCACATTGCAGCACTATGCTCAACGACGATACGTTTGTAGGAACGACCCACGATTGCGCGTGTCCGGAGAAAGGGAAGTTCACGGTCCAGCTCTCGGGGTCACGCTGCTGCGACGAGACGAGAAGACCAGCCCATACCTACCTCCTCTATGGCGCGTCACGATTACGGAACCAGCTTCGACACCGTCCCGTTCGCCTGATCGACGATGTAGAGCGTACAGAGCTGCGAGCAGTTCGGCGTCACTGCTAAGCCATTTGGGGACTGCCAGTTACCGCCGATGGGGGTGCATTTTCCGTTGAGAAGGCCGCACACCGCGTGCGACTTCGCTTCTGAACCCCACAAGGTGACCCCGTTGTAGGCTAATCCCGAATTGGAAGCGATGGTTATGCCGGCAACCGCCGAGTGCGATCCGTCGCTGCCGAACGCCCAAACGGCATTGCCGGTAGGTTTGTCCGCGCCTTTAAACGTCTCCATTCGCACGTAGAGGGAACAGGACGACGTGCAGTTGTTCTGCGTGGCGATTTCGTGCGGAACGCTTCCGGTCTCCCAATCCCAGTAGATGTCGACCGAGGTGTTGACCTGGTAGAGTTCCCAGTAGTAGGCGCTGAGAACCTTAGAATAGCCGCGGAAGGCCGTGAATATCGAGCCGTCGTTTCGAACGGCGACGCTCTCGAAGTTCCGGTTGTCCCCCAGAGTCGTCCGCGTTCCGTCCGGCGCAACCTTTAGCAGTTTTTCGGCCGTGTAATCCGCAACGTAGACGTTGCCGCCGCCGTCGACTGCAACGCCCTCGGGGCGCTTGAACCCGCTTAGGGTTTTCACGACGCCGCCGTTGGGCGCAATCTTCCTCACTGCTCCGTTGCCGGTATCGGCAACGTAAACGTTGCCGGCGGTATCAACGGCGACACCCCACGGACTATTGAAGCCCGAGGCGAGCGGGAAGACTTTCGGCGGAGGAACGATGAGAACGGACGCTGGTTGATTCGCACCCCCCGCGGTCGTTGCGTTTGTCGCGCCGGGTTCGAAGTAGCCGGAGCCGCCGCCGCCGCCCGTATCGCCTACGTCGCCCGAACCGGAACTGCTGCTCGAACTATGGCTGCTGCTGCCGATGCCGCCCTGACCGCCGCAGTAGCCGCCTCCGCCGCCGCCACCGCCATACGCAGAGTTCGCCGTGCTCGATCCGTCGGTGCCTGCGCCGATCGATGTGTGCGAACCGCAATCCTGGGTTCCACCTTGCCCGCCGCCGCCGTACTGCGGCATCGCGGCCGATGCGCCGCTCTTACCGCCGCCGCTGCCGCCCGAGTTGGCGCTCCCGCTATTGCCGCCGGCCCCGCCGGCAATGGCGGCCCAGCGTCCGTCGGCATGCGCGATGCTGGTCGCGCCACCGCCGCCCCAACCCGCTCCGGCGCCGCGCTTGAAACAGCACCTTCCGGGAGCGCCGCTCGCGCCACCGTTGTATCCGCCCGCTCCGCCATGCTTATCGTCGGCCGGCCCGGTGCCTTCGCCGCCGACGTTCACCGCGAGCGTCTCGCCGGGCTTTACGGGAATCGTCGCTTGCGTGTAGCCGACGCCGTTGTTCCCCCCGGATGAGGCGCCGTACAGCGTCACCGTGAGACTCGTGACCCCCGCGGGGACGACGTACGTTGCCGGCTTGCCCGTATACGTAAAGCTCACCGGGCCATACGGTACCGGCTCGGACTGCGCCGCCGTTGCCGACCTTATCGCCGCTTCGCCGGGCGCGCTCGCGTTAGGAATCGCCGACGACCCACGCGGCGAGCAAGCGGCAAGACATGCCGCAACAACGAACGTCCATCGTCTGACGGGCATAAGGTCCTCCTTGTTGACGGTATAAGCGTTCCCAGCGTTCGGTAAACGCTTCCGGAAAGGAAAGGGTTCCCGCTACGCTTCGGGCGTGGCAGCAAGCTTCCCGCCCTAAAGACTTGCGTTAGCGATCGCTTCAAGGAGGTTCGACCATGATATGGCTTACCTACGCGTCCTATTTTTTCGGCGGGATATTTCTCGGCAACGCCATCCCGCATTTCGTCTCCGGTAGCATGGGTCGCGCGTTTCAGAGTCCGTTCGCGCGGCCGCCGGGTAAGGGGCTCTCTTCCGCGCTCGTCAACATCGGCTGGGGAGCGCTCAACATCGTCGTCGGCTACGTGCTCGTGCTTCGCGTCGGGACGTTCGATCTTCGAGATACGTGGGATGCCGTCGCCTTTGGCGCCGGCTTCATCTTGATTGGGATGGTTTCGGCTCGTTCGTTCGGGCCGTTCCATGGCGGCGACATGAAGGGCCGTTAGGCGGTCGTATCGACGTTCGTTCCGGCGGACAGTGCGGAATTGCCGCCGCGAGTGCGGCTTGCTGTTGCGCGGCTTGCGCCGACGCTTGCGCCTCGGCGGCATCTTCGAGCGAAGTGCTTACGGATGACGAGTCGTCGCCCGAACTGCCGGCGGAGCCGGTGGAGCTTCCGCCGAAGTGCCGATTCGATGAGCGTCTGATCCGACCACTGCTGCAGCGACGACAGCGCTTGTTGGTACACGTTGGGGCCGGTACTGCCGGTCGCCGCCGTCGTGGCCGGAGTCGGGCTGACTAGCGGCACGGTGGTCGGCGACTCCGTGCCGGGAGCCGCGCTCGAACCGTTCGCGCCCTGGGTGTAGTAGCTGTCGGACAATCCGGATCCGGTCAATGACGAATCGATGCTCGACGGATTCGTCGGATCGTACGAGTTCAGGAGCGACACGGCTGAAAGCATTGCAAGAACGAGCATAGCGAACGGCACGAGGCGTTGCCTGAGAAAGCGCGCAGTGACCGCAATTCTTGACGTCTTCTTTGCAGAGGAAAGCCGGCAGTCAAGGAATCACGGACCCGCGACGGAACGGCTCCGAAAGGACGTGCTGCAAGGAGTGCCGGTTATGATCTCGTGGAACGGGCGCATTTCGTTCGCACTAGTTGCGGCTCTTGTTTTGACGCGTGCGGCGGCGGCGTTACGCCGTCCGGCGCTCCGCTTCCGGCGGCCGCGAGCGCCAAGCACCAGGGTAAGGGCCGGCTTGTCTTTCGCATCCGGATTCCGAAACACGGCCACCATCACCGGCGTCTCGTGCGCGGGCGCGACGGCAAACCCCGGTACATCTCGGCGGCGACGCAGGGCTTAACGCTCGACCTCACCGGACCGACGAGCGTCAACGAAACCGTCTCGTTGCTGCCGAACGCGCAAGGCTGCACCAGTACGCTCGCGAGCACGCAGTGTACGCTGTCGATTCCGTCGCTCACCGCGTGCCCGCGTGCAGGCAACTGCTATACCGCGTCGATCGCGACATACGACAGCATCACGGGCTGTCCGTCGGCGTGCGACGTCTCGGCCGGCAACGAACTCTCGGCGAACGAAACCATTCCGTTCCGCGTCGCTACCGGGCAGACGAATGCAATTTCCGCAACGCTCGACGCGATTCCGTACGATGTCGTGCTCGTGCCGTCCACGAACTCCACGCTGAACGGAAGCCCATACGGCGGCTTCACGCTTTCGAAGTGCGGCAGCGACCAGGTCAACGTTTTCGGAATCGATGCCGACGGGAACTACATTCTCGGCGCCGGCGCCCCGGTGCCGAGCTTACAGTCCGACAATCCAAAGCTCACCGCAGCAACCCCCGCTCCGCTTGCGCCGAACACGTTTACGATCTCGCGTCCGAACGCGAATCTTCCAATGCCGGGAAGTACGGCGAATCTCACCGCAACCGTTACACCGCTCGCGAACAGTGAATCGTCGCCGGTATCGAGTTCGCCGATCCAAATGACGTTCGACGCGTCGACGTGCGGCGTGTTTACGGAGTTCGACATTCCGACGGCGAACAGCGCTCCGCAGGGAATCGCGCTCGGTGCCGACGGCAATCTGTGGTTTACGGCGTCCAAGTCCAACGGCAATAAGATCGGGCGGATCGACACTGCCGGCATCGTCACCGAATTTTCTGCCGCACTTAGCCCCAACGGCGGCTTGGCCGGCATCGCCCAGGGACCGGATGGGAATATCTGGTTTACGGAGTGCGGCACGGGGAACGTCGGCACGATTACGACGGGCGGAACGATCACGGAGTATACCGATAACCTCAGCAATCCGTACGGGATCGCCGCGGGACCGGACGGAAATCTCTGGATCAGCGAGTTCGGTAGCAGCAAGATCGGGCAAGTCGATACCGGCGGGGCGTTGGATAACGAATACGCGACGAGCGCCAACAGCGGTCCGCGTGGGATCACAGCCGGTCCCGACAATAACCTTTGGTTCACCGAGGCGCTCGGCAATCGTATCGGCCGAGTAACGATGGACGGCTCGGTGACCGAATTTTCCAGTCCCGACGGCGGCCAGCTCTCCATCCGGCATCGTAGCGGGTCCGGACGGGAATCTGTGGTTCACCGAATGCCTGACGGATAAGATCGGCATCGCTACGACCGCCGGAACCATCAGCGAGTTCGCGGTACCGGGCGGCGGCTCGCCCTTCGGCATCACGGCTGGTGCCGACGGCAACGTCTACTTCACGCTCAAATCCGGACATGGAATCGGCCAGATCGCGACGGACGGCTCCGGCACGATCGTCGTGTTCTCAACCGGCTTAACCGCGAGCAACGCGCCCAACTACATCACGGTGGGTGCCGACAACAACCTGTGGTTTACCGATAGCGGCACCGGCAAGATCGGCCGCCTGCAGTAGAATAGTCTTATGCTCGCAGGCAAAACGGCATTCGGGCTCGTGGCAGTCCTAACGGTGATGGCTGCATCGATTTTTATCCCGGCGCGGACGTTGCACTACTGGCAAGCCTGGTTATTTCTCTGCGTCTACGCCATCTGCAACGTGCTCGTGGTCGCGTATCTGTGGAAAACCGACCAAGCCTCTCTTAAAGCGGAGGATGAGCGGCGGGCATTCTCGGAGGGAAAAGCGGCGCAGAAGGTCATCATGGGTTTCGCGAGCATCGGGTTCATTGCTCTCCTGATCGTGCCCGCGCTCGATCACCGTCTGCGATGGTCGAACGCGCCGCCGGTCGTCGCCGTCATCGGAGATGTACTGGTCGCGTGCGGGTTCTTCGTAACCACCTTGGTCTTTCGCGAAAACTCGTTTGCTGCAGCAACCATCCAAGTTACCGACGAACAGCGCGTCGTTTCCACCGGCCCGTACGCGATCGTCCGCCATCCGATGTACGCCGGCGGGTTAGTTTTTGATCGCCGGCATCCCACTCGCGCTCGATTCATACTGGGGACTCGCCGTGGTCGCAGGCATGCTAGCGGTTCTGGTCTGGCGGCTTCTCGACGAAGAAGCGTTTTTGTCAGAGAACCTAACCGGATACAAAGCGTATCAGTCGAGGGTTCCATGGCGCCTGATACCGGGGGTTTTCTAGCCGGCGAAGGTCGCAGCTACGGTATCGAAAAACCGAAGGAGCGATAGATGGTTTGCGCCGTCGCGCTGTGCAGAAACGTCAGGTACTCACGAGCGGCCACCGGATGCGGCGCGCCGTCGATCGCCGCGCCGACGTACGTTTCGCTGTCGTTTTCGCCGGCGGGGAGTTCGACGGTGACCAGCCCGCTGCCGATCTTCTCTTGATAGATCGCTTCCGACTTCCATACCGGGCCTGAATTGCACGCGATCGTAAGGAGCCACGCCGGTGTCTCACGATGGTGAATTGACGTGATAATCGTCGTTCCGGCCGCAACCTTGGTGACCATGATCGTCTGATCGAGCGCCTTCTCCGCCGGCCTTTTGGTATGCCGTCGTGATTTGGTGAGCGATACCTTCGGCTTTGGGTTCGGCATCGCGACCCGTACGTCAGGGCGCCCAGGTCGCGCATCGACGCGACCCTCATCGGGTTGCCGCTTCGAACCAAGATCGCGAGCACGTTGCGCGCGAAAATGCCGCGCTCGTTCCGGCGAGCGCCTTTTTCTGGAGCGCCGACATCAGCGCCGGAACGGTCATTATAACGTCGCCATGGACGGCCAGCTTCAGCTCGCCGACTTGCAGTCCGCCGCCCTACCCGGCTCGAGAGCACGCCGGGCGGAAGCGTTTCGTAGTAGACGCTGCGTACGTCCGGGTACGCTTCCTCGAACGCCGTCAGCAATTTGGGCATGACGAACCATTGATTGCCGGCGGCGAAGATCACCAGATCGGCGTTTCCCGGATCGCCGTGAAGGTCCATGATTTCGTCCGCGCCCGGCGCGCTGAACTGCGCGAACGCCGGCGGCGCGGCCGATCCAGCGCCCAGCAGCGCGACCGCCGCGCAGTGCGAGGGCCGTCAGGCGAACGTTCATCCGACCGTACTCACTTTAGACCGGCGATGATGAGTTGCGTCACCGCGCGGCCTGATCTTAGCGGCTCGGCATGGCTATTGCTCGACGAGCCGCGGGTCGCAGAACTTCACCGTCGCACTTTGGATCGCGCGCGCCGATGCCACGGGTCGGCGACGGCGAATTCGCCGGGACGATTTTCGTCCTCGATGATCTCGACGAGGTGTTCGCAAGCATTCCGATGTGCGCCGATGACGAATGGGCAGCCGTTGTAGCTAGCGAGCGTCAGCAATTCGTGCGTTCGAGAACTGCGATGTGCTCGCGACGCTTGAAGCGATGCAGCTCGATGACGTAGTCTACGAGTCGCTGCGCTGCCGGCACCGGGCGTGACGCTACCTCGGCGCAGACGCGCTCGCTCTTGGCTAGCCAGCCGACGGCGATCGCGTCGACGATTTCCGTCTTATTGTTGAAGAAGCGGTAGACGTTGGCGTGCGACATCGAGCAATCGTCAGCGATGTCGACGATCGTCGTCTTGGCAAAGCCATAGTGTTTGAAGCGCTTTTCGGCGGCGTCGAGGATACGCGCACGTGTCTTACGAGCGTAGGCGGTTTCTTTGCCTGACACTATTGCAGGTAATGTCATACTCTCATTCTTTCGGTTATTTCATTGCGGCGCGCCGCGGTTGATGATACCTTACATTCGTGATTACTTGTCAGGAACCCTGGGTCGCACCGGCCCTATCGTTTCCGCCATCGGGCTCGGCTGCATGGGCATGTCCGGCGTATACGGTCCAAGCGACCGTGCGGAGAGCATCGCCACAATTCATGCGGCGCTCGACGCCGGCATCAACATTCTCGACACGGGCGATTTTTACGGGAACGGCCATAACGAACTGCTCATCGCCGAAGCGCTGCGTGGGCGAAAGCGCGAGGACGCGCTCATCAGCGTGAAGTTCGGCGGACTGCGCGATCCAGCCGGCGGATTTGGCGGGTTCGACGCGAGGCCGTCAGCGATGAAAAACTTCTTAACCTACTCGCTCGTTCGCTTGGACACCGACTACATCGACATCTACCGCCCCGCGCGTCTCGATCCGGCTGTGCCGATCGAGGAGGCCGTCGGCGCGATCGCCGAGATGGTCGGCGCCGGCTACGTGCGCTACATCGGTTTGTCCGAAATGGGCGCCGAAACGATTCGACGCGCGAACGCGGTGCACCCGATCGTGGATCTGCAGATTGAATATTCTCTGCTTTCGCGCGGCATCGAAGACGCGATTCTGCCGGTATGCCGCGAACTCGGCATCTCCATCACCGCGTACGGCGTTCTTTCGCGTGGACTGATCGGCGGCCGCTGGACCGAAGGAATCGTCCGGACCGCGCGATTTCCGCTCGCACAGTCCTCGATTCCAGGATGGGAACCTCGAGCAAAACCGCGCGTTGGTCGAAGCGTTACGACGCGTTGCAGAGCGTAAAGGTGCGACCGTCTCGCAAATCGCGATCGCCTGGGTATTGCAACAGGGCGGCGACATCGTACCGCTGGTCGGCTCGCGCACCCGCGCGCAACTGGCCGATTCACTCGGCGCGCTCGATCTTCGACTCGAATTTCGGATGTCGCTGCGATCGAATCGGCCGTTCCAAAGGAGCGGCCGCGGGCGATCGCTATGCGGCAGACAGATGCGTATGCTGGACAGCGAGCGCTAAAAGGCCGGCCTCAGTCGTAGCTGTCGCGGAGCGTTTCAAGCAGCATGCGGCCGTGTTCGACGATCGTGCCGTCTCCGTCCAAGACGTCGACGTCGAAACCCGGGTAGAGGCTGACGAACCGTTCTTGTTTCCACTTCGCGATCGTCCACGAGTCGCGCGCGGCCTTTTCGTAGGGCCAAGGCGGCATCCCCTCGCGGTCCGAGCGAACGTCACGGCTGTCCGACGTGACGCGGACTTGGAAGCCCTCGACGCGGCCGATCTTCATTTCCAGCGTTCCGATTTTCATGCGTGCTTTTCCACCTCTACGGGTCCAGGACGACCTTGATGTACCCGTCGCTTCGTGCGTCGAACTTTGCGAACGCATCGGCTGCATCTTTGAGCGGGAGCCGGTGCGACACGATGGCGCCCGGCTTGATGCGCCCGCTCACGATCGCGTCGCGGAGATGATCGTTGTAGCGTTTGTCGTGATCGCGCCCCATCCCGACCGTGATGCCCTTCTTAAAGAGCGTACCCCAGGGGATGAGATAGTTCCCGGAACGGGCCGGCTCCGCCGGCGCGGCGGGATCGCTGTCGAGAAAGACGCCGATAATGCTAAGGCGCCCGTTGGGAGCGAGGATGCGTGCTAGATCGTGGATCACCGTCGACGGCTTCTCGACACTATAGTCGAGCGGATCCCTCGCCTGAAAGCCCACGGCGTCGATGCACACGGTCGCACCCAAGTTGGCCTCGTCGCCCCTCCATGCGACGCCGCTTCGTTCGCGTGCGATCTGCTCGAGAATGCGCTCGGCAGCGTTGCCGTCGCGCATGTCGATCGGCACCGCACCGAGTTCCCCGGCTTTCTCGAGGCGCGCGGGAATCGCATCGACGACGAACACTTGCAGCGCTCCGCGCATAAACGCGCACATGGCGGTCAAGAGGCCGATCGCGCCGGCGCCGTAGATAACGACGATGTCGCCGGGCCGGATGCCGGCAAGCTGCGTCGCGTGATAGGCCGTCGGGAGCGCATCTGACAGCAGGACGAAATCGTTCTCCCGATTGATCGCCGGGCTCGCCCGGTAATCGCAGGCAATTGGCATCTCCGAACGGTACGCGCAGCAGTTCGGTTTGCGCACCGGTGTAGCCGCCCATGCCAGGGTAGCCGTAGGCAGCGCCCCATTTCCCGGGATTGTTCGTGAGGCAGGCTCCGGAAAAGCCGTGCACGCAGTTCGGACAGAAGCCGCAACAGATGTGCGTTGGTACGGTCACGCGATCGCCGACGCGCACGTTGACGACGGCGTCGCCGACGCGTTCGACGACGCCGAGCGGTTCGTGCCCGATCACGAGACGTTCCCCGCCGCCAAGCCGCCCCTCATAGATATGCAGGTCGGTACCGCAGATTGCGGTTGAAGTCAGCTTAAGAAGAACGTCCGTCGGGGATTGGATGACGGGCTCGTCGATCGCTCCGATGCGAATCTCACGCGGCCCGTTGAGGATGACGGCTTCCATCCGATCGGCTCCTTACCCATGTGCTCCGTCGTACCCGTCGACGATGACGATGTCGGTTTTGCTGAGGCTTTGGCGTAGCGCTTTGGCCGCCGCATATTCTTGGGAGCCCCACCATTCAACGGCTCCGTCGAACGAGCCGAATTCGAGCACGACGATACGCGTCGGCTTCCATTCCCCCTCGACGATCGCCATCTTCCCGCCTCGCACGATATAGCGCCCTGCCGAATTGCGCCACGGTTTCTTGAGCCATGCGTTTGTACTCTTCATACCGTTCGGGGTCTGACGTCTCGACGTCGACGATCACATAGGCAGCCATGAAGCGGCCTTTCGTCAAGCGACAAAGGGCAACCTCGGCCGCGCGCCACGGGCTTCGTGGTATGGTTGGACGATGCTGGTTCAATCGATTCACTATACGTTCGCACCCGACGACGTCGACAACGTCGAAGCGATTTTCCGCGAACTGCGGGACGCGTCGCGCAAGGAACCTGGCGTCGTCCGTTCGACGTCGCTCGAAGCCGCGAGCACACCAACGTATTCGCGCTGTGGGAAGTCTATCGTGATGAGGCTGCGCTGGAAGCGCACAAGGCGACGGAGCACTTTCAGCGCCTTGCAGTAAACGGCGTACGGCGCTTGGCACAACAGCGCGTCGGAGAGATAGCCGTTCCCATTTAGCGGCAGCCGGCGCATCGTTACAAAAGCCTGCACGAAGCGTCACGAAATCGTTACCGAACCGTGCCTGCAGATGGGTAACAAGGAGCTTCGATTTTGCTACCATTGCATTATGGAACCGGAAGAGGCGATCTACCGCCAAGGGCTGTCTCGAAACTGGGCCTTGCGATACGGGCAGCGCCCGGATAGCCTTTCGCGCCTGTCGGCAATCGCCGACGGCATCGTTCTCGCGATCGGCGCCGGCGCGCTAGCACTCTACTGGATAAGATTCGCACCGCAGCAAGTAAGCGTCGTCATCGGAGTCGCGATCGTCGGACTCATCGCGAGTCATGCGATGAATCGGTATTTCTTGAAGCTTGAAAAACTTGCATTCGTCGACCTCGATGCGGGCAGCGTCACGAGACATCCGTCGCACGCCTCGCCCTTCTATGCGCTCGCGAAGATGGCGACGAGGCCGCGCGTTCGCGCGAAAAATGCGTGGGTCGAAAAACGCACGGAGACGTTCCTAAGGCGGCGCGCGATCAAGCGGCGACAAGCCGAGATTTTTGAAAAACAAGCCGTCAAGCTTGGGAGCATCCACGGGACGGCCGAGCCGGCGTCGTCGTTCTCATATCTGCGCGACTAGAAACCGGGTGGGGTCCTTTTCGAGTCTTTCTTTCGCTGCCGGGATGGGGTATTCTGAGTCGGAATATATTGCCGTACTTGGATTATCGCTTGGAGGATACTGCCGTGCAGCAACGACTCGCGACCCTTCTGGCTCTTTCGCTCGTCGCCGGATGTTCCGGCGGCGGAGGCGGCGGATCTTCCAACACGGCGGCCCCGTTGCTGCAGGCCGCTTCCGACGGTGCGGACTGGCTCGTTCCCGGAAAAACGTATGCGGGCAACCGCTTGACGACGCTGACGCAAATCGATCCGTCGAACGTAGCGACGCTGAAGAAAGCGTGGGTAACTGCGGTAAAGGACGACGGTGAGGAAGAAGCATCGCCGATCGTTTGGAACGGAACCGTCTTCGTCTCGACGTCGCACGATAACGTTCTAGCGATGGACGGAAAGAGCGGAGCGCTGAAGTGGGCGTTTGGTTACAGTCCTGCTTACGAACTGCAGTATCCCGTCAATCGAGGCGTCGGTCTTTCGGACGGTAAGCTCTATATCGTAACGCAGGATTGCCGCCTCGTCGCGATCGACGCCGCGACCGGCGCGCAAGTCTTTAACGTGCCGGCGTGTCACGATACGGCGGCTACGTGGTACTCGACGGCGGCGTACGTTTACAAAGACAAGGTTATCGTCGGAACGTCGGGGGGCGATCTCGGCGGAAGCGGACTCGTAAGTGCGTTTAGCGCGCAGGACGGTTCGCGTCTTTGGGATTGGCATACGGTCGCGCAGCCGGGCGAACCCGGTCACAATACCTGGCCCGGCGATTCGTGGGTCCATGGCGGCGCGGCCGTCTGGGCCGGCCTTTCGATCGATCAAGACACGGATACCGTTTACGCCGCTCCCGGCAATCCCGGGCCGAATCTCACGACGTACGGTCGCGAGGGCGCGAACTTATACGCCGATTCGGTGGTCGCGCTCGATATCTCCGGTTCGGCGCCGAAGCTGAAATGGTATTACAAGGTCTCGCCCAACGACGTGCACGATAACGATCCATCGATGCCGCCCGTCCTCTTTACCGGAAACGTCGGCGGCAAATCTCAATCGCTGTTGGCCGTCGGCGATAAAGCCGGCGATTTCGTGATCCTCGACCGCACGACCGGCAAACTCGTCAGCCGCATGGCGGTTAGCAATCAAAACGGCATCTTTACCACCGTTCCCACCGTCGCCGGTACGTTCGCATGCCCGAATCACGGCGGGGGAGTCGAGTGGAACGGTGGTTCCTACGATGCGGCTACGAACTACTTCGTCATTCCGAGTACGCAAGAGTGCGCGGTATGGAAGATCATTTACACCGGAAAAGTTCCGTATACGCCCGGGCAGCCGTACGCGGCTGGACCCCTGCCGAAACGCCAGACCGCGACCGGCGTGCTGACGGCGGTCGACGTCTCGACCGGCAAAGCGGCTTGGGTCAAGCAGCTGCCGTACTCGGCGCAGGGCGGCGTGCTCGTAACGAACAACGGCTTGATGTTCACGAGCGATGCGAGCGGTCGCGTCTACGCGTTCGAAACCAAGACCGGGCGCGAGCTCTGGCACGACGATACCGGCTCGGCGATCGTCGCACCGATCTCCGCCTACAGCGTTGACGGCAATGAGTATCTCGTCGTCGAGGCGGGTGAAGCCGGCAACCAACAAACGCCGAATCTTCCGAAGTCACAAGGCGCGCGCGTCGTGGCCTACGCATTAAACGTGACGCAGACGGCAATGAACGACAGCACGGGCCAACCCTCGGTAGCCGCTACTACGGCGAAGAACGAAAGCGGCTCCGGTGCGCCGGCGGCGGCCACGGGCAGCGTGCCGTACACCGCCGCACAGGTGAAAGCCGGCGCGACCGTTTACAAGAACGACTGCTCGTCGTGTCACGGAGCGAAACTGCAGGGTGTCTCGGGACCGGCGCTCGTGGGTGCGGCGTTCGCGCACTCCAACCTCGACGTCGGCCAGATCTATGCGATCGTCTCTCAGCAGATGCCGTTAACGGCACCGGCCTCGCTTTCGAAAGCCGACTACGCTGCCGTTACGGCGTACGTGCTCGCGTATGGATGCGTAAAATCGACGGGAGATGGTAAGCCGTTCCCGACCGCGCCTGCGGCCCCGATTACGAACGTGAAAGTCGGTGCCGCCACCTGCCCGAAGTAAGGCAGCTATGCGGCTGCGATGCCGGTCGGGCCGAAGCGTTCGGTCTTGATTCGCCCGGCGTCGTGCCCGGCAGACGTGAGCAGATCTGCGACGGATTCAACGAATGCCGTCGGCCCGCACACGTAGCAGGTCGGATTCTGTTCCCTCGGTAGCGTTGCGACCCGAATCAGCTCCGCGTCGACGCGATGCGCGGGATAAGTCCAGCCCGCCGGCGTGACGCGCGTATACGCGTAGGTTACGGCGACGCCCTCGGCGCCCGCCGAGAGGCGCGTAAGGTCGGAACCGTAGAGCAGCGCGTCGGGTTGCCGTACGGAATACAGCAATCGAAACGGCGCACCGCTGCCGGAGGCTGCCCGCGTGCGCATCATCGCCATGATCGGCACCAGACCCGAGCCTCCGGCGACGAGCTGAACCGGCTCGGTCTGCGCCGGCGTCCAGACGAACCACCCGCCGATCGGCCCGCGCAGTTCGAGTTTGTCTCCGGTCTTGAGCGTGTGCGCGAGATACTGCGACACCTCGCCGTCCGGGAGTTGCTCGACCGTCAGCTCGATGAACGCGTCGCCCGGCGCGGATGCGATCGAATAGGATCGCACTGCCGTATATCCATCCGGCGCCGTGAGGCGAACGTCGACGTGCTGCCCAGCTTTATGCCCCGGCCATTCCGGCACCGACAGGATCAGCGAGCGAGCCGTCGCGGACTCATCGCGGGCCTCGACGACGGTTCCGAGGAGCCAGCTCAATCGCCGGTATAGCGCTGCTCGCGCCAAGGATCGCCGTAGTTGTTGTAGCCGAGTGCTTCCCAGAATCCAGGCCGGTCATCGGTACTCAACGTGAGACCGCGCACCCACTTCGCGCTTTTCCAAAAATACAGGTGCGGAACGAGAAGGCGCGCCGGTCCGCCGTGCTCGGGTTCCAAATCCTTACCGTCAAAACGAAACGCGACCCATGCTTTCGAACCCAACAGATCTTCGAGCGGAATGTTGGTCGAGTAGTCTCCGTACGAATGCGCCATCACAAAACGGCCGTTCGTTTCGATGCCCGTCATCAGCGTGTCGATCGAAACGCCTTCCCAGCGCGTTGCGAGCTTCGACCAGCGCGTCACGCAGTGGATATCCACGATGACGTCGGATTTCGGAAGCGCCTGAAACTGGGACCAGTTCCACTTGTGCACCTGCCCGGTCTCCGTCGAAATCGCGAACTCCCACTTTTCGAGGGGCACGTGGGGTGTCGGACCCGCCGAGAGCACGGGAAAATCTTCGGTAAGGTACTGGCCGGGCGGCAGTTTTACCGCATCGGGCCGGCGCCGTCCGGAGAATCCCGGAGATACGAAACTCACAACCTATTTCTTAAAACGTTGGCTCGTGGAGTCTCCGGTGAATTGCTCGACCGTCTTGCCGGTTTCCGGATCGACCGTATACAGCAAGTCGGCGATCTCGTCGGCATGATCTTCCTCGTCTTTGAGAATCTCCTCGAACATGCGCCGGCTCACCGGGTCTGCCTGGCCGAAGAACTCGATGATGTCGCTGTAGATCTTGATCACGACGCGCTCGGCTAAGAGATCTTCGCGCAACAAGTCCGCGAGCGTGTGACCGGTTTCAAACGAGGAAAACGCCCGCTTGGTAATGCCCTTTGGGTTCAGGTTGCACGCCGCCGAGCTGTTTGATTCGATCGGCGATCATCTCCAAATGCTTTTGTTCGTCTTCCCAGTGCTCTTTGAAGAGCCCCTGCAGCTGCTCTTGGTGAATCGACGTCGTCATGTAGTAGTGCTGCTGATACCGCAGGACGCAGATGATCTCCGACGCCAGTGCCGCATTCAAGACTTCGTACACCTGTTCGAGCGGCAGCGTATAGTAGGGCGTCACCATGCCGTCTTCCATCGCTTTTCGCATCTGAGTTTGGATCTCTTTGACGTCGTCTAAGATCGACACGGGCGGTCCTCCTGGTAGAATACCGGGGCTCTAAAATAGCGTAAAGTGGCCGTTTTCTTAGCAGGGCCGCCCGACCCTTCCGTCTGCGAGCGGGCGCTTCCAAGCGGCGAAGTGTTCGGCGTCATCCGGCCTTTCTAATCCAGCCTTGAAGGTGTATCTTAGCGGTACCACCGCGGTGTCGCGTACCTCGCACTTTCGTTATTAAGGAGGTTTAATGTCTAACCATTTCACCGGACTTAGCCTTGGGCCGCCTCTTGGAGACCAGCGCTTGGACCTCTGCGACCTCTACGCGTTCCAGAATCCGAAAGACGCGTCGAGGACGGCGATCATCCTCAATGCGAACCCCAATGCCGACGCGCTTCATCCGGATGCGATTTACCGATTGGCGATCGACAACGACGGCGATTTGATCAACGACATTGCCTTCAGCTTTGTGTACGCTAAGCCGCAGAACGGTAAGCAAACCTACAGCGTGTTTATGGCGAAGGGCACGGATTCGCGGTCGATCGAGGCGCTCGGCACGAAGGTCGTCACCGATGCTGAGGCCTCTTTCGGAGCAAAGCCGAACATCGTCAAATCCGGGAACTACACGTTCTTCGCCGGCTCGCGGAGCGATGCGTTTTTCTTCGACTACGATGGGATCAAGAATCTCTTCGATACGTCGGGTGGACGAAACTTCACCGCTCCCCACCAGGGCGGCAAATCACCGTGGACCGGCGTCGACTCGAATACCGAGGCCAACGTTTTCTCGATGGCCGTAGAAATGCCGACGGCCGAGCTTGGCGCCAATCCGAAGGTTCGAATTTGGGGGCGCTGTAGTTTGCGGCAACCGAACGGCGAACTGATTCACGTCGATCGGGCCGGCCATCCCTCGGTCAGCAGTTTCTTCAATACCGACGAAACGAAGCTGGAGTACAACGCGAGCGAACCGGTCAGCGACTACAAGCGCTGGCTCGATCAGTTCGTACACCTTATCGGCCACACCGGCGGATATACGAAAGAAGAAGCGATCGCAGCCATCGACGCTGAGGGCATTCTTCCCGACATGCTGAACTTCGATCCGTCGAAACCGGCGAAGTACCCGAACGGGCGTGTCTTCACCGACGATGTGATCAATACGCGACTGGCGTTCCTTTCTAAAGGCGACATACCGCCGACCGGCCTGAAGCCGCACTCCGATACTCTCGCGGAGTTCCCTTACCTCGGCACGCCCCACGGGAAGACCTAACACCTTTATCTGCACCTAATGTGGGCGGGTGGCATTCCGTGTACGATGCGTACGCGGGCCTTGTCACGTAAGAAAGATCCACGAAGTTGAAGATCGGACTTGATGCGACCTTAACCGAATTCGTGCAAACGGTTGAGGATGCGTGTCACATCATTTCATCCCAGAGACATATCGTTCCCAACCAAGCGCGCCTTCGCGACGCGTACGATACGGTTCGCAATGCGGGCCCGATTCTCGTGCGGGTGTTCGGGGCCCTCGCGATGGCGGACGTCGTCGAGGGCTCCTTTGCAGCGGGCGAACGGGTTCGGTTCGGTCCCGCGACCGTCAGCGGAACGACGCTGGAAATCGCGCTCTTGCCAAAGGAGAACTCGGAAGCAAGCGCCTAGCAAAGCCGGGATGGCTGCGAAGCGACACCCCACCGGGACCGTCACGTTCCTCTTTACCGATATCGAGGGCAGCACGGCGCGGTGGGAATCGCACCGCGAGGCGATGCAAGCGGCCTTGCGCTCGCACGACGCCATCCTCCAAAGCAGCATAGCGGCGAATCACGGCTTCGTTTTCAAAACGATCGGCGATGCCTTCTGCGCCGCCTTTGCCGATCCGCACGATGCCGTGCGCGCCGCGGTCGAGGCGCAGCGGCGAATCGCCGAAGAAGACTGGAGAGCGATCGGCGGTTTGCGCGTCCGCATGGCAATTCATGCGGGAGAGACGGACGAGCGCGCGGGCGATTACTTCGGACCGCCGGTCAATCGTGTAGCGCGGCTGCTGGCCGCCGGTCATGGCGGACAAGTCCTCGTATCCGGCGCGGTCAGCGACGCGATCGCCTCGCAATTGGCCGGCGGCGTTTCGGTGCGCCCGCTCGGCGTGCTGCCGCTTCGCGATCTTAAAGAACCCGAGCGGGTGCACTTGCTGCTTTCGCCCGGACTTGCACCAGTCGACAAGCCGCTGCGCGCGTTGCAGACTCCACCCAACAATCTCCCACGCCAAACCAGCGCCTTCGTCGGCCGAGCCGACGACGCGATGCGCGTAGCGGAAATGCTGCGGCACGGCTCGCTCGTTACGATCGTCGGCGCAGGCGGCATCGGCAAAACGCGGCTCGCGCTCGAAGTTGCGGCAGCTTGCTCAACGAGAGCACCGACGGCGCGTGGCTCGTCGACCTCGCACCGATTGCGGAGGCCGCGTTGGTCGCGGGGACGATCCTCGCCGCGCTCGATGCCCCGCAGAGCGGTGGAGCTTCTCCACGCGAACAGCTGGTGGCGTATCTACGGACGCGCAGCCTCTTGCTGATCCTCGACAACTGCGAGCATCTCGTCGGGGAAGTCGCTTCGATCGTACATACGCTTCAGACGCGTTGCCCGGAGACCGCCGTCTTGGCAACCAGTCGCGAGGCCCTCGGCGTCAGCGGGGAACACGAATACCATTTGACGACGCTCGACGAATCGTCGTCGGTGCTGCTTTTCGCCGACCGCGCTCGCGCGGCGAATCCCCGCTTCGTGCTGGACGACGGCAACCGCGCGGCCGCCGAGAAGATCTGCCGCAAGCTCGACGGCATCGCGCTCGGGATCGAACTCGCGGCCGCACGGGTCAAGAGCATGCCGGTCGCGAGCATCGCCGAACGTCTCGAGCTTCGAATGTTGACGGGCGGCGGACGCGATCGCAGCGCGCGCCAACAGACGATGAACGCTCTGGTCGGTTGGAGTTACGACCTGCTCCCCGACGACGAGAAGGCATTCTTCCGCCGGCTCGCCGTCTTCACCGGCGGCATGACGCTTGAGAGCGTCACCGCCGTCTGTTCGGGTGAAGATCTCGACGAGTGGGCCGTGCTCGATCTTTTGACTTCCCTCGTCGAGAAGTCGCTGCTTGTCGCGGAGCCGCCGGAAGCGCCGACTCGCTATCGCATGCTCGAGCCGATTCGCGAATACGCGCGCGAACGGCTCGGCGAATGCGGTGAGACCGACGAGGCGTTCGCGCGACACGCGCGCGGCTTTGCCGAGATCGCCGATCGCGCGTACGAGGAATGGGATACGACGCCGCGAGCAGATTGGCTCGAGCGCCAGGAACGGGATCTGGACAACTTCCGCGCGGCAATGCGTTGGGCTCTTGTTGAGAATCACGATCCGGAGGACGGGGCACGGATCGCAGGCAGCGCCGGTCCCGCGTTTATGAGGCTCTCTCTACTGCACGAAGGAAAGGCATGGGGCGATCTTGCGATTGAACGTGGATCGGACCGTTCGCCCGCGGCGCAGGCGCGCCTTCACTACTCGCTCTCGATGCTTAACAACAACCTTGGTTCGTACACCGCGGCACTCACGCACGCAGAGCAGGCCGCTGCATCTTACCGACGAGCCAACGATAGTCGGGGCTTGGCGAGGGCGCAATCCCAACTCGCACAGCAAAGATCGAACAATGGAGAACACGAGCGCGCTGCTTCGGATGTTGAGGAAGCCTTATCACTCGCGCGATCGCTCGAGGACCCGGCGCTTCTAGCATCCGTTCTCGCACGTTGCGCCAATTCCGCAGGCGCCGGTATGATGGAGGCATCGCGAGAGCAGTATCGTGAGAGCGTTTTGCTGTTTCGTCGTTGCGGTCGGGATGCTGACGCGGTTCGCGTTCTTCAATGGTGGTCTGGAACTGAGGCTATGAATGGGGAACTTCACGAAGCCGCCCAAAAGATAGAGAAGCTCTCCCAATGGCTTCCGGCGAGTTGGAAATGTGGGTTGCAAGTGCAGCCGCAACGATCTACTGGGCACTCGAGAACCGAGAGCGGGCGATGCCACTCACACGCCGCGCATTAGCGCTTGCCGGCGACGTCGGTCATCCTAGCCTCTTGCCCTCGGTTATTTCAAGCGTCGCGATCATGGCTCGTGAACCTGATCCGGCGGAGGCAGCTCGACTCTTGGCCTACTCTACGCAGAAGCGCGATGATCAGACCGTCGCAGTTTTCGAGCGTTCGATGTTTGAGAAATTGCGAGAGAATCTGCGAGCGACGCTAGGGGATGCTCTGCTGAACGCTGCAGTCACCGAGGGCTCCATGTGGACCGACGAGCAGGCTTACGCGCACGCACGACGCTTTTAGCAGGGTTTGATGACTACGTTATTCGGCCGCTCGATATCGGCAGCGGCGGTTGGCGTCACGTAAAAACACTGCTCCGTAAACTTGAACGTACCCGACTGACCTTTGCAGCGTGATACGGCGGTATACGATCCGCTAAGAACGGCGTTTTTCGGGTTGTATTTGCCGTGGACGCTGAACGTGCACGGGGCCGATCCGAGGAACACTTCATTACCGTTGAGGGTTGTGCCGGAGAGGGAAGTCGAAACGACGGCGCTGACCATCGTGGTGCCGTACGTCTGATTCATGGATCCGCCGGCGTTCGAAATGCTCTGGGCCAGCTGCAAAACGGCGCTGCCTTTTCCTCGCACGCTATCCTTGACGGAGCCCTTGTATTGTCCCGCGATCGGAATGAAAACCGGTAAATCCGGAGAGGTCGCGAGCGCTTGTGACGCGGGAATGCTGCCGCTCGTGACCGGAGCGCTGCAACCGGAAAACCCGAGAAGGAGAGCGAGCGCCGTTGGAACGACGGGTAGGCGATAAAGCATGTTCATGGGTCAAGGATTGCATCGCGGCGGCCGCGTTCCTTCAGCGTCAACGACGCTTGAGCGCGTCGAGCTCCTCGAGCGTGCGCGGCCAGTCGCCTTTCAAGAGACGCGATAAGCTGCGGTCCGCGAGCAGCGCGCCGCCGGTTTGGCACCGGGCGCAATAGTTCGTCTCGTTGTCGGCGTAGCGAATGCGCTGCACCGGCTCGCCGCATCGCGGGCACGGCTGCTCGAAGCGGCCGTGAACGGCCATATCCTTGCGAAACGCCGTGACGTGTTCGGGAAATCCCTCGGCGGCTTCGGCGCGAAGCTTGTCGATCCAATGCTGCAGCGTCGCGCGCGTTGCGTCGTAGAGGCGCTGCCACTCCGGCGGTTTGAGCTTGTGCGTCAGAGCGATCGGCGAGAGTTGGGCTGCGTGCAGGATCTCGTCCGAATAGGCGTTTCCTATTCCGTCGACGATGCGCGGGTCGGTGAGTGCTCGCTTGAGCGTGCGATTCTCAAGGGTGAGGGCGTTGCGAAACTCGTCCAGATCGCATGCCAGGGCGTCGATGCCGCCGGGGTTCATCGCATTCAACGCTTCTTCGCCGCGCACGGCGTGCAGCGACGCGCGGCGCTTCGTTCCAGCCTCGGTGAGAACGAGCGTGCCATCGGTAAAATCGAATGCTGCAAGATCGCGACGCCCCGAAAGTTTCGCTGCGACGGGCCGCCAGTGCAATCGTCCTGCGATCATCAGGTGCAGAACCAGCCAGAAGCCGCCGTCGAGGCCGATTGCAATTCGCTTGCCGATCCGGCGCAGTTCGCGCACGGCGCGGCCTTCGACCGCCGAGAGCGGCGGGTCGACGGTTCGCAGAAGGGAAACGTTGGCGACGCGCACGCGCTCCAAGATTTGGCCCACGATTCGCGGCTCGAGTGCGCTGATATAGGCGGCAACGTCGGGAAGTTCCGGCATCGCTAGGACTTCAGTGCAGCCTCCGTCTGATGCACCAGCGCCTCGAGGTGCGCGATGGTCACTTCGTCGGCACCGCCGGCGCGAACGGCGCCTGCCGCTGCATCGTGCAAGCGGGACAGTTCGAGGCGCGCGAGCGCCGATGCGTCGGACGGCGTGCCTTTCGGCGGAGCCGTCGCAAGCTGCACGAGCGTCGTCGTATAGCTCGCTTGCAGGTTGCGGCGAAGAAGCGAAATGCTCCGGACGTGCAGATTGATCTCACGGTAGACGCTCTGCTGCATCCAGGCGAAGAGATCGTCCAGCGTCATCGTCGAAGCATTGGACTCGATCGGGTTGTCCATGACGCGCTGCAGCACTGCCGGCTGAAACATGTAGGCGATGGCCGCGTTCTGCGTTCGGCCGATGTTTTCGGTCACCGGAAAGTCGTGACGCTGCGGAGGGTTATACGCCCACACCGGCAGGTTCGCGTAGTTCTCCCAACCGACGTAGCCGTATCCGGCCCATTCCGAGTAGGTGAGCTGATTTAAGATATTCGGCGCGAAGCGGAAATTTTGATCCGAGAAAAGATACTTGTCGAGAATCCCAAACGCGCGCTTCTGTACGGCGAGCGGAACGGGGACGATCGGCGGTTCCGCATCCGGGTCCGCGCGATGCGCGCGCGAGAGATACTGTCCGCCGATATAGTACGCCGGCGCGCGAGCGTCGCGCAGATAGCTGAAGAGCGCGCGCTGAAACGCCGCACTGGCACGCTCGAACGCTTCCCCGGGCTTTACCGCGCGCCTCGTTTCCGAATCGATGAGCCCGCGGAACATGCCCATCTGCACTTCGTACCATGCGAGCGGGTCGTTCGTAAGATCGCCTTGTTGAATGCGCGGGTCGGCGGCGTGTCCGTCGCCCCAGGAAACGTCCTCATCCGATCCATAGCGATAGAGCGGGTTCGACCACGCTTCCGCCCAGCGGCGCAGGGTCGGCAGCTCCTGTTCGGGAGTCGTCGCTCCGGGAATGACCGCGTACGCGTACTTCATTACGTAGTAATCGTAGGGTCCGAGGACGGTCTGATAATAGTCGCCCTGTCCGTAGCTTCGCGGCCACACGTTCGGCGGCGCGTACTCCATTACGGTCGAAGCGATCCCGTAGCGATGCGTGAAGTTGGGATCTTGCAGCTGCTTGGCGGTGTACGCCATCGAGCCGATAAAATTGTGCTGCATGCCCAGATTGTGGCCGGTTTCATGCATGATCTCGGACAGGAAGCCGTCGTAGATCAGCTGCGGCGGCACCGGGTCGGTGTCGCGACCGTAGCGGACCGGATCGATCACGGTCCGCCACTCATTCGCGGTTCCGCGCGCACTATCGGCCGAGATCAAAATACCCGAGCGAAACTCTTCGCCGGTGCGCGGGTCGAAGAGTGTCTGCGAATCCGCGCCGAAGCTGGCTTGCTGTTCCGTCACCCAGCGAAGCACGCTGTAACGCACGTCGTCGGCGTCCCAGTTCGGATCGTCCGGCTGGTCGATAACCTGCAGTGCGTCGCTGATGCCGATCTTCTCGAACGCGCCGTTCCACTTCAAGACGGCGTCGCGAATCGCATTGCGAAACTCCGGCGGCACGGTCTTGCTCATGTAGAAAACCATCGGATGGGTCGCGGGCGAAAGTTTGGTTGGATCGCTGGGCCGAAGATTCCAACGAACCAAGTAGCGCAAATGGCGGTCGGGCGCAAGATTATCGGCGAAGTTGAGATAGATGTCGTCGTAGAGACCGACGCGATCGTCGGCGAAACGCGGGGTGTATCCGTCGTCGTGCGGCAGTTGAACGAAATTGTAGGCAACGTCCATCTGTACGCTGCGCGAGTCGGGCGCCGTATCCGGTGCGATGTGCGGCTGGTTCGTCGCCCAGAGTTGTTCGACGTGAATTACGATGTTCTCTGGAAAGGCTTTGCTTTGCCCGAAATACGTCCGTCCCGAGTCCAGGCGGTAGCCGGCGCCGGATGTGGTTCCGAGCGACGCGTTGATGATGTGGTCGAGATCGAGAACGTCATCGAAAAGCGGCGAGGCGTCGAACACGACGTGTCCCGAGCCCTCGGCCACGATCTTACCGATACCGACGACGGATTGCGGGAAGTTTCGCCGCACCGCTTCGGTTCCCGACGGACTGCCGGGCGCGATAAACGACGAGTTCGGCCAGACGATGGCGATGTTGCCGCCGGTGACGCGGTGAAAGCGAACCAGCATCGCCGGCAGATGATCCGTGTTGCCCCAGACGATATTGTTGCCGCCGAAACCGTTCCCGGGGACGACCGTCTCGAGGTAGTCCTTGTCGAGCTGGTCCGTCGTGATATCGATGTACACGTGCTCGTCCTTGCGCCATAAGGTGAAGAGGCCGCGCTGCCCCGCGGCACCGGCGGTGAACGCGGCGTAGGAACCACCCGCCGATGGAGTATCGGCGGCGCGCGCGGCGTTGGGAGCGACCACCGCGAGAAGTACGGCAAGGAACGAAAACGTGAAGCGCTTCATCAGGCGCGGCTTTCGATTGCATCGGTGGCGGGCCTTCCCGAGCCTGCTCAAAAGATTTTCAGAGAAGCCGGTTCTGGTCACGCTTCGTTCGGGCGCGGCGTTTGTATACGCACAGAGAGTGGGTGATAAGGATGCGGCTCCTCGCGATATGCTCGGTTTGCTTGCTCGGCGCGTGTACGATCTATACGCCTCCGCAGCCGCAGTCAAACCTGCGCGCCAACGTCAGCGAAACGTTGAGCATCAAGATGCCGGGGGCCGCCGTTCCGGATGCGATTCGCGCGATGCAGGCCAATTCCGGCGTCGGCGATTCGCAAGCAAGCATTCGTATTACTCCATCCATCCCGCAGGCGCGAACGACGCTGCTGCAGGGTCAAGCGTACGTTACACTCGCCGACGCCCGCGAGAAAGCAGCCGCGATCGCGCAGCGCTTAGGCGTACCGCTGAGTAGTGCGACGTCCGTGGCGGAGTTCACGCCGGACGGGCGCGGCGGGTATGCAGGCGCGATGCCGGTAGTGAAGGGGATCATGGCGGCACGCGCGATGGTGAACGGTCCGGCCAACGGCGTCGTGACGCTGGCCGTCACGTTCGACGCGGGTACCACGCCGATCTCCGTATTCGGCGTTCATGCGGGAGCGCCGCAGCCGACCGCGCTGGGCGATGCGGACGGCGTGTGGGTGACGATCGCCGCGCGCGGCGAGAACTTTGCGGTAGCTGGGCGACGAATGCGCGCCGTCGAATCGGCCGTGCGCTCGATCGCGCTATCGTATCGTGCGAAGATCACCGTTACCGACGCGGACGCAAACTCATACTAATCGGGCACGGGAACGTCGAAGCCGTTGAGGGTCATGGAGACGAGGCAATAGAGGCCGACGAGATAGATGAGTTCCGCGGCACCGCGTTCGCCGAAAGCGCGGACGGCTTGACGGTAGGTAAGCTCGGGAAGGACGTGACCGTCGACCAGCGCCGATGCGACGTCGTACGCGATCGACTCTTCGCGCGTAAGGTCCGTCGGCCGCTGCCCGACGGCGATCGTAGAAATCTTATCGTCGTCCAGTCCGCGATTCTCGGCGATGATGACGTGCGCGTAGATCTCGTAGGCCGAGCGAAACTTCGCACCGGTCACGAGAATCGCCACCTCGCGGACGCCCCGCGGCAGCCCAGGCGAAACCGAAAGCGACTTCGTGAGTTCCCAAATCGGGCCGCCCCATTGCGGCCAGTGCCCCCACGGATTAAAGGGGCCGAGCATCGCGCCGTCTTTTGCGATCGCGGTGAAGCCCTTGAAGTTTTTATGGATGCCTTCGAGCATGTCGTCGTATAACGGGCGCTGTTCGGCATCGAGGTCGGCGGGATCGATCGGGGGCACGCGCATCGGCACTCTCCATTTTAGGCAGCGGTGCGCGAGCCTTCGCGACGACCGCCGCTCACCCTGGTGCACCGGACCGAATGGCTCCTATGGGGTAGCGAGTCGCGCGAGCGCGGCAACGCTTTGCAAGTATCCACCCGCATACTCCGCGATGAAGAGAATTGCCGCGTTCGCGTCCGTCGATGCCGCCGCCGACAGTTTCGCGTAGGCGTCGTCGAGCGTGCCGTCGATGAGGGGAGCGCGATCTTCGAGCAGCGCGCTCGAGATCTCGCGCATGGTACGATCGAGCGCATCGCGGAACGGGTCGATTTGCGGCAATGCCGGCCCGGGCGGCATGGTTTCCAACCCAGCCTCCAATGCCATACTGGTAAGTGCGAAGCTTTGGATCGCTCCCAGAATATCGAGCGCGCGTTCGATGGGGATGGTATGCGTGCGGCTCGGTTCGGCGCGGGCCGCGTCGATTGCCGCTTCGACCTCGGTTCGAATCTTCCACGAGCGCGTGCGAATCACCGCGATGTCGGCCCGGTCGACACGCAGCGGATCGGCATACGCGTCGAGCAAGGCGACGGCGAACGCGCGCTGCGCGTCAACCGTATCGGCGAGCAACGGCCGGGATCGCCGTAGTGCCCACGAGGGAAATACGGCGTAGCCCGCAACCGCCAGCGCGCCGCCGATCAGCGTATCGACGACGCGGTTGGCGACGGTCGTGTGGCCGCTCGCTCCGAGCAAATCCAACGATACGATGACGAAAATGGTCATCGCGGTGCTGAACAGAGCGTAGTTCGGCATGAGCGTGAGGTAACAGGTCGCGGCTGCCGCGACCAGCGTCGCGCTCTGCCAGATCGGGTTGCCGTGCGCCGCAATGATGACGAACATCGCAAGGACCGCGCCGATTAGCGTTCCGACGATGCGTGCGAACCCGCGAACGATGGTGCCTTGCAAGTCGGGGCGTAGAACGAGTGCGGCCGTAAGCGCGATCCAATACCCGCGCGACGCCTCGAAAATCGTGTGAGCGAGCAGCATCGCGACCGCGAGGGTGACGCTGATGCGAATCGCATCTCGGCTGAACCAATCGATCTTCGTTTGAATGTAGGCACCAGGCCGCGGTGCGGCGCTCAGGAACAGCCGGACCGGATGCCCCGTTGCAGCGACCGCGACGCCTTGCGTGGCGTCACGCAGATGTGCCGCGATATCGCGCACGAGTGCGAGTGCGAAGGCGTCGTTCGCGAAGGTCTGTTCGAATGCAACGAGCGCCGCCAGCGTTCGGTTGCGAACGGCCTCCAGCTCCTCTTGCGTCATGGTTCCGTCGAGCGTCGCCGCGAGGGCGGAGAGCTGTTCGCTGATGGCGCGCGCGAGTTCCGCAGGGCCCGGGCTCGTAGGCGTAGCCGCCTCGAGCGCCGTCAGGGCTCCTAATCGGTGGCGCAGCGCTTCGGCATCGGCGAGTATGCGTTTGTAGCGAGCGACGTCGCGCGACCGCGCGAGCGGCTGCTGATCGGCGACGATTTGACGTGCCGTTGCCAGCGCGGCGATCGGCGGGAGTTGCGTCGGTACCGTCGTCGTAAGCGAAGTGGCGTAATCGGCAAGTTCCCGATAGGCTTTCGCCAAGCCGCGTCGTTCGATCGCGGAACGATCCAGCGGCCATGCAAGGATCAGCAAAACGGCTTGAATCATGCCGCCGAGGAAGAGCAGCGACGACTGCTCGAGGTCCTGTCGCGGCGTCAACGGCAAGGTTGAGAAGATGATGAACGCGACCGTCGTGTTGAGCGCGGCGACGCCCGCAGGCATTCCGAACTGAGCGATCGTGCCGTAGAAATAGCCGACCGTCAGCGTCAGGATAATCAACGCCGGGAGCGAAGGCGCGGCCAGGGCGCCTAGGAAGCTCGAAACTGCAATCCCCAGCGTTACCCCGATTACGACGGCGATCCGGGAGCGGTAGATGCCCTGCAGCGACGTGAATCCGCCGATCAGCGCTCCGATCGACGGTGCGAAGCCGGCGCTTGGATGGCCGAGAGCGCCGGCGACAGCCAGCGGAATCGCGACCCCGATCGTGCATCGCACCGCGAATCCGTATTCGACGGACGAGCGGTCGAACGTGACGATCGACGACAAGACGCTTCGCGCCCACTGCAGCGGTTTCACCGCTCCGGCGTTCGGCATTCCGGAGCGGAACGCTTGTGGACGACTGTGGTCTTGACCGTAGGAGGCCGCCGCAAGCGGGAATCGGAATCCCCTCGCATGCGCACTCTCGGAGCGGCGGTTCTCGCAAGCGTTCTCCTTTCGGCCGGCGGTTGCTCCGGCGCACCGTCGACCATCTCGCTCCAGGAGCAGCCGCAACGATCGGCGCTTCGTTCCTCGCGCGCCGCCGCGCTGCAGTACGGCACGTACGAGTGGAGCATGGAAGACTTGGTGCGGCGTTACCGCGCGGGCACGCTTTGGGCGCTGCTGGGCGCCAAGCACGTCAACATCGTCCTCGCCGGATTCGACGACAAATACATCGCCAAGTGTTCCACGCCGAAGGGTGCTGCGGACATGAACGCGATCGTTGCGGAAGCCGCGAAGCATGGCGTGCGCGTCGTGCTGCTGCTCGGAGACCCAAGTTGGATTCCGCCGTCGGGTGTAGCGAGCCTGAAAGAGATTCTGCACGACCTGCGTCGCGTGAACTTCGCAGGCCTCGATCTCGACCTAGAACCGAACGAGCTCGAAGGCGTATCGACGGTGACGGCAATGAAAGAGTTGGCGACGTCGATGCATGCGTACGTCGGCGCCAGTAAGTGGCCGGTCTCGATCGACGTCAATCACATCTACGTCGACGATGCCGCCGTGAAAAAGTACTCGTACTGCTTGATGTGCGGCCTGGAGAGCGCCGGGGTGAAACGCGCGAACCTCATGACGTACGTCTCGGATCCAAAAACCGTTGCCGCCGACGTCGGCCCGATCCTCGCGCGATATCCGTCGGTGACGTTCACGATTTCGCAAAGCGTCGAAGATACGAGCGTCCTGCCCGTTTGGGATTCGTATTGGAGTGACGGGTTCGCAATATTCTATAAGGATATGCAATGGCTCGACGCCGAGCTCAAGCCGCACGCCAACTATGCGGGCATCACGATCGAATCGTTGTACTATCTCGAGCGCATCAAGCCATAAATAAGGAGTCGGGTATGCGGTATTGGATTCTCGCGGCGTCGCTGGGCGCGCTGCTTCTCATCGTGCGCGGAAGCGCGCTGGCGGTCGAATCGATTCCGTTCACCGAAGTCAACGGCGGCCAGATCCAAGTGCAGGGATCGGTCGACGGCAAGCCTCCGGTTCCGATGCTGATCGACCTCGGCGCGGGCGTCAACGTCCTCTCGGCTGCTTACGGCGGCCCGCTCGTCTACGGACCGGTAAGTAAGTACACGACGTTTCGTCTCAAGGGCGAACGTCTCGATCTCACGATGCGCCAGGTGGTCTCGCTTTCGCTGGCCGGCGTGTCGCTCGACGAACTCAACATCGGCGTGTGGAAAGGCCTCGACGGGACCGGAGAAAACGGTTTGATCTCCGCGATGTCGTTTCGGAACGTCGCGACGACGTTCGACTTCAAGGCGCATCAGATTGTCATCGAAGACGCGCAGACGATGGCCGAGCGCAAGCGGACCGGGATGCGCGTGCCGATCGTGCTCGTGGACGACCGAAGCATCGGGCTTGCAATCTTCGCTCAGTTCGATTTCGGCAACGGAAAAAGCGGCATTTGCCAAATCGATACGGGTTCGCCGGGGATTACGCTCGACGAGCATTACGGCACGTCGATTCCATCGATCGCGCTGACGGCGGCGTCGCCGACCAAGATCGTCAATCCGGCGGTGCAGTTCGCCGATTTGATTTACGACTGCAACATCGGCAATTTGTTTTGGAAGAATCGCGTCTTCACGCTGGACATTCCGAACCGCGTACTCTACGTCGCTCCTTGACGATCGGGACGTTTTGTGTTTTGACACGCGCGGCAAAGACCGTGAAGCGTCAGCCTGGCTTCGTCGATCCGGGCACCGCTCGTTTTCGCGATCTCCGCGAGGGTACGCGGCGGCATCGTATAAGGCACGTCGGCGACCGTGCTGCATCGATCGCAGCGAAAGTGCGCGTGCGCCGCGCGCGCGAGCTCGTACACGGCTGCCTCGGCGCCGGGAACGACGACTTCGTCGATGAGCGCGAGGTCGCGTAGCCGCTGGATTCCACGATAGACGGTGGAGAAGCCGATGGCCGGCCGGCGGTTCTTTGCGCGGGCGAAGACGTCGCTGGTCGTCAAGTGTACGCCGGGCCCTGCGCCGCGAATGATCTCGAGGACGACCCGATGGTTCTTCGGCAGGCGTGGTTCGGCAGGCGTGGCCTTCATCGGCGCAAGCATAGCATAATCAGAAATGATAGTGAATCCCATGTTCAAATCTTGGGTTCGAAGAAGTCGCGTACCAGGTCGATTTGTTCGGGCGTATCGAGCCACGGCGCGTGACCGATTCCCGGTAGATCTCGAACGAGGGCCATCGGCCCGCGTTCCGTCATTCGTTTCGCATCCGCGGCGCTCGCGATATCCGAACGCTCGCCGCGCATCAGAAGGACGGGTATCGACAGACCGTCATATGCGTCCCAAAGGTCGCTTACCGATTGCATATTCTCGAACGCGCGTGCGATTGCCGGATCGTAGTGCGTCGTCACTTTTCCGTTGGGCAACCGGCGAAGCGATGCTTCGGCCGTCGCTCGCCAGGCATCGTCACCGCGCGGTCCGGCCGGCGCGTAGATCGTGCGCAGGTATTGTTCGAACTCCGCGACCGTGTCGAACTGCGGCGGATTCGCCATGTATCCGGCGATCCGGCGCAAGCCTTCGATGTCGGGCGCGGCCGGCGTGACGTCGTTCAGGAAGAGTGCGGAGATTCGTTCCCGCAGCAGCGTTGCGGCGGCGGCGAGTCCGACGATGCCGCCCATCGAGGTCCCGGCCCATCCGGCGCGTTCGATGGACAGTTCATCGAAAAGCGCCTGCGCTAGGCGCACGTAAAATGGAACGGTGTACTCGGTTGCCGGATCGAGGCTCCACTGCGAGAAGCCGCGGCCGATCGTGTCGGGCGCGATGATGCGGAACTGCTGTGAGAGCGCGTTCCCGAGCGTTGCGAAGTCGGCAGCGTTGCGCGCGATACCGTGCCATGCGACGATCGGCGGAGCATCCTGCGGACCCCATTCGAGAACGTGAAGCTCGCGCCCGCAGCACCGAACGTAGCGCGATCGCGAGTTATGCCGCAGGAACATGCGGTGATTATCCGGCCGACGTAGACCACAGCTTCGGGCACAGCAGCGTATCGACCGGATCGCTTGCCAGCTCGTCGACCATGTCTTCGGTCACGGTGAACTCCACGCTTCGCGGCCAACCACCCCACTGCAGCTGGACCGGCAGGGGCAAGCGCACGTAGTGGTACTGATGCGTCGGCGTCTTCAGTCGAAGCGCCAGCATCGGAACGGTGCCCGGGGGCAGCGGCACGTCGTTGTAGAGCCATGCGTAGTACGCGTCGGAATCGTTCTCGACGACGATGTGTGACGGCAGCGGATCCGGCACCGGCTTGTCGCACGCGACTGCGTTTTTGTCGAAGAGGACGAACGTCGGTTTGACGTAAAGAAACGATTGCGGAGCGGTTCCGTCGAGAAGCATCGGCATCGTCGGGGGTGCCGGTCCGTCCGCGAGCGTCTCGGTGATGCTCCGGTCGTGCTCGTTTAGGAACGAGAAGTAGTCTGCAGCGTTGCAGTTGTACTTCGGCACCGAAGCTTCGAGCCGGTAGATTCCCCACGGGATGTCGAACTCGACGACCCGGTCTTCGTCGTCGCCTCGCTCCACGCGGAAATTCCGATCGACGATGACCTGATCGCGCTTGTCGGTGGCGTGAACGTGGATCGCGATCGTGGTTTCGGGCTTGAGCTTGGCTACGGAGCTGCACAGACCGAGGTGCAGGATGACGTGCGAGAGAGCGACCACTGGAGTATTATGCCTCTTCTGCGAGCACGCAAGCCTCGTCGATCGACATCGCGCAGCCGTAATCCCATTCGCGATCGAATGCCGCCGGCTGCAAACGCTCGCGTAGTGCGGCCAAGCACTCGTCGAAGAATCCTTGCTGAACGATTTGCCGGACCGGACCGCGTTCGTACGACGCTTGCGCAAATCCCGCAAGTCGCGCCGACCGCTCGAGCTCGCCCGCATGCAGAGCAAGCTGCGCCAGCACATCGAAGACCGCGGCGATCCAGTACTCGTTGTCGTACGCTCGGTGCGCGGTGAGCGCTTTCAGCAACGCGACGCGTGCCGACGTCGGGTTCCCGAGCTTGAGTTCGCCCAGCCCGACGGTAACGAGAACGATTGCCGAGATCCACGGGCGCACTTCTTCTGTCAGCGCGACCGCTTCGCGCCCGAGCGAAACGGCCTTTTCGTAGGCGCCGAGCTCGATCTCGATCTCGGCGGTATTGTTGAGCATAACCGCGCGCCGCGCAACGTCGGCGCGATCGGCGTACTTCGCGCCCTCGACGAGCGTCGCGCGGGCCTCGGCGAGGCGTCCGGTACTCAGTATGAGCGCGGCAATTGCGACGTAGTATCCGGAGGCCAGACGCGAGTCGCGGGCTTCGTGCGCGACCGCCAGACCTTCGGCCATTTCGTCTTCGAGCGCGGGGTCGACGCCTCCAATGGCTTGGAGTTGTGCCGACGCAAGATCCCACAAAGAATACGCAGCCCCCATTCGGTCTCCGAGCGACCGGAACAGGTCGAGCGCCTTCTCCGCGGCGCGCAGCGCGAGCTGTGAGTCCGTGCGGTAGACCAGCAGGGAGTGCGTTTCCCAGAGGACGGCCTGCGTCCACACCGATAGGCCGTCGTTCTTGAGCGCGTCTTCAAGTCGCGGAAGGAACTCCATGAACTCGACGGGACCGTACTCTTCCATGATCGATCGCAGTGGATAGAGCAGGCGCGCGGCAAACTCCGCATCGCGCCGCGCGTCGAACGCCCACCGAACGGCCACGCGGTAGTTGTCGAACTCTACCCGATGGCCGTCGTTCCAGCGGTCGAACGATTGGCCCATCTCTAGAACCGCGTGCGCCTCGGCAAAGGCGGTGAGATACTCGGCGTGGCGCTGCTCCAGGGTTTCGATCTCGCCGCTTCCGCTAAGTGCTGCGAGCGCGTACTCGTGCGTCGATTCGAGAAACCGGAAGCGGCGGCCGGTCGGCGTATCGACTTGAAATGCCAGCGATTTCGCGACGAGCGCTTCGACGGCTTCGGCAACTTCGTGTTCGGTCAAGCCGTAACCCGAGCAAACGGCAACCGCAGCCTCGCGCGTCCATCCGCCCACAAAAACCGCCAAACGGCGGAAAACCGTCTGCTCCTGCGGCGTGAGCAGCTGGTAACTCCAATCCAAAAGCGCTTGGAGCGTTTGCTGCCGCGACGGCGCCAGGCGATTTTTCGAACGCAGCACGCCGAGCCGATCGTTCAAGCGCTGGAGCAGTTCTTCCGGCGGCATGACGGCGATGCGCATCGCCGCGAGTTCGATCGCGAGGGGCATGCCTTCCAGCTGGGCCACGATGCGCTTGACGATTCGTCCTCGAGCGGCGTATCGATGCGGCCCGCGTGGCTGGCACGCTCGACGAAAAGGCGCGCGCCTTCGTCTCGTTCGAGCGGCAACAGCCGATGCACGCTCTCTCCGTTATCGCGAGCGGTTCGCGACTCGTCGCGACGACGCGCAATCCGGAACGGCTCGAGCAGCTCGTCAACGACTCGCGCGCACGCATCGACGATTGTTCGCAGTTATCGAGAATCAGCAGAAGCCGCTTCGCGCGAAGCAGATCGATCAATCGAGCGGAATCGACCGCGGCGTTCATGGCCGAGAACACGGCTGCGGCGATCGCGTGTGCGACGCCGCCGGCATCCGTCACGGTCGTGAGATCGACGAACCAAACGCCGTCGGGATAGAGTTCGACGGAGCGCCGGCCAAACTCGAGCGCGACGCGCGTTTTCCCGGCGCCGCCGGGCCCGGCGACACGGGTACGGCCGGTGGTGTCGATGGTCACGTGCAGGTCGGTCCGGCCCGACCCGGCTTCCTCA
>CAWAJD010000030.1:0-33737 GCA_963782265.1 Vulcanimicrobiota bacterium | reverse complement strand
GTCAACTAGCGCTTCGTTTGTGCTGCGTTGATGCGGCGTTGTCACCCTGAGCGTAGTGCGAAGCACGTAGTCGAAGGGCCGCTTCGCTGGTTCAACTTGATCGCGGTCCTTCGACTGTATCCCTCGGGGCATTCCACTCACTTCGTTCGTTACGCTCAGGATGACAATATTGACTAAAAAAACCGCGCTTATTACGGGGATTACGGGGCAGGATGGGTCGTATTTGGCGGAGCTGCTGCTGGAGAAGGGATATCGCGTCGTTGGGATGACGCGGCGGACTTCGACGGAAGTGCACGAGCGTATTCAGCATGTCGTCGAGGATTCGGAGATCGTTTCGGGCGATTTGCTGGATCAAACGTCGATGACGACGATCGTTGCAGCGGTGCGGCCGGACGAAGTGTACAATCTCGCGGCGCAGTCGTTCGTGCCGGCGTCGTGGACGCAGCCGGTGCTGACGGGCGAGTTCACGGCGCTCGGCGTCACGCGCGTGCTCGAGGCGGTGCGCGCCGTCGATACGTCGATTCGCTTCTATCAGGCGTCGAGTTCCGAGATGTTCGGGAAGGTTTCACGAAGTCCCGCAGTCCGAGGAACACGCCGTTCTATCCGCGCAGTCCGTACGGCGTTGCAAAGGTCTACGGGCACTGGATCACCGTGAACTATCGCGAGTCGTACGATATGTTTGCCTGCAGCGGCATGCTCTTCAACCACGAGTCGCCGCGGCGCGGTATGGAGTTCGTGACGCGCAAGATCACCGACGGCGTCGCGCGGATCAAACTCGGACTGGCCAAAGAGTTGCGGCTCGGCAATCTCGAGGCCCAGCGAGACTGGGGATTCGCCGGCGATTACGTTCGCGCGATGTGGCTGATGCTCCAGCAAGCGCTTCCCGACGACTACGTCATCGCGACCGGCACAAACGCACACCGTCCGCGAGTTCGTGCGCATCGCGTTCGAATCGGCCGGTCTTGGTTCGTTCGAACCGTACGTGGTGGTCGATCCGCGGTTCGTCCGGCCGGCGGAAGTCGATTTGCTGATCGGCGATCCGGGCAAAGCCAAGCGCGGCCTGGGTTGGGAGCCGACCGTCTCGTTTGAAGAAACTGATAGAAATGATGGTTCGAGCCGACGTCGACCGTCTTTCCGGAACGTGCGCGCGCTAGTCACCGGGGCCAGCGGATTCGTCGGGGGCTACTTGTTGGCCGCGCTGCGCGGACGCGGCGTCGAAGTGCTTGCGTGCGGCGGCGTGCGCGACAAGGGCGAGATTCCTTTCCGCTCGATATGTGCGACGCCGATGCCGTTCGCGCGGCGATCGATCTCGCGCGGCCGGACGTCGTCTTTCATCTCGCCGCTCAAACCTTCGTTCCCGATTCGCTGACGTCGCCGACGCGGACCTACGAGATCAACGTTCTCGGCGCGGCCGCGTCTGACCGCAGGCCGTTCGCGACTATGCCGCAACCGGCGCGCACGCGCCGCGCATCCTCTTCGTACGAGCTCCTCCGAAGTGTATGGGCGGCGGGCGCCAAGCGAGTTTCCGCTGGGCGAAGCGTTGGATCTGCGCCCCGAACAATCCGTACGCGGCGAGCAAGGCGGCGGCCGAAGCGATCTTACTCGGCCGAATCGCGCTGCTTTCGAATGGACGTCGTCGTCGCGCGCTCGTTCAACCATATCGGTCCGGGTCAGAGCGACCGGTTCGGGTCGCAAGCATGGCCGCGCAGCTCGCGCGCGCGGCGCTGGAGAAGACCCCGCTGCTGGTCGGCAACCTCGAGGCATCGCGCGATTTTCTCGACGTTCGCGACGTCGTCGCCGCATATCTTCTCCTCGCCGAACGCGGCGAACGCGGTGAGGTATATAACGTCTGCAGCGGTACGCCGATCAAAATTCGCGACGTGCTCGGCGAGCTGATCCGGATCGCGCACGTGCCCGTGGAGGTGCGCGAGGATCCCTCGCGCATGCGTCCGCTCGATACGCCGCTGTTCGTGGGAGACAACCGGAAACTCGCGCGACGCCACGGGTTGGGCGCCGCAAGTATCGCTGCGTCAATCACTTCGCGACGTTTACGAATCGGCGGCCGCGACTGCGGGAAATCCGGAGGCGGGCTCCTAAGAGCGCGGCATGCCGGATTCAGACGCCAAGGAACTCCAAGCATTCGTTTTCAAAAACCGGGGCGCACTGCTCGCGATTCCGGCGGCCATTCTTGCCGCATTCGGGAAGCCAAGCGCCCTCAGCGTGACGCTCGGGCTGCCGGTGGCAATCGCCGGCGAGTTAATTCGTTGCTGGGCCGTCGGCTATTCCGGCGTAACGACGCGCGGCAATGCCGTCGAAGCGCCCAAGCTGGTCACGGCTGGGCCTTACGCTTACGTGCGTAACCCGCTCTACGTCGGAAACTTCCTCACTGCTGCGGGTTTTGCCGTCGCGTTCACCGGACGCAACTCGACCGCCCACCGGATCGGACTTATCGCCGGTTCGCTCGCGATCATGGCCGGCGTCTACGCGACGATCGTTCCCCACGAGGAAGAATATCTCCACGGGCAGTTCGGAACCGATTTCGAACGCTATTGCGAACGCGTTCCGCGGGTCGTTCCGCAACTCGAGCCGATGCCGGACGGCGCCGGCGAGTGGAATGCCGGCGTCATTAAAGAGGCCGAAAGCAAGACGTTCTTGACGTTTGGAGCGATGCTCGCGCTGTTGGCGTTAAAGTCTATAAAAGCTTAGGTCGGAAAGCTCAGTAACCAAGCTCACGGAGGAAATAGCGACGCTCTTGAAGGAGCAGGAAGCTATGCGTCTCCGTTCGTTAGCTCTCGCGTCGCTCTTCGTTTTTAGCGCCTGCTCCTCGTCGATCAGCGGTTCGAGCGTGCCGACGACGGCCGCAGCGCCGTGCTCGGGCCCGGCAACTACATCAAGCACGTGATCGTGATCGTGCAAGAGAATCGCAGCTTCGACAACCTCTTCTACTGTTTTCCGGGAATGGATTGTCCGGCCACCGCACCGATGGCGGATCCGAACAACCTCAGCAGCGTCAAGCAGGTCAAGCTCCATTCCTGGGGACGTTTACGAACGGCGACATCGACCACGATTGGTCGACCTCCATCAAGAACTGGGATAACGGCAAGATGGACGGTTTTGCGCGGAACACGTTCGGGCCGGTCCCGGGCGGTGGTCTCCATCGGAGATTTCGCGTACGAGTATATCGGCCACCAAGACGTCAAGCCGTACTGGGATATGGCTTCGCAATACACGCTGCTGGACCGGATGTTTCCCGACATGTTCGGCCCGAGTTTCACGGCGCATCTCTCACTGATCGCCGGTACGACGGCGATCAGCCCGACCAAAGCCGAAATCGACACGCCCGAGCTCGAGCCATGGTCCTGCCATTCGGGAAACCAAAATAGTACCGTGACCGTCGATCGCGTCACTCCGGGAGCACCGGGCTATCTCGTCCCGCACTACCTCCAGCCGATACCGCCGTGCTTCACGCAGTTCGACACGATGGCCGACGTTCTCGATGCCAAGCAGGTTTCGTGGCGCTACTATGCGCCGGCGGTCAACGACGCTGGCGATCAAATTTATGAGTTCGGCGCCATCAAGAAGTGCGCTACGGCCCCGCACTGGGCGAACGTCGTCACGCCGCCGACGACGGTGCTCACCGACATCAAGAACGGGAAGCTTCGCGATATGTCGTGGGTGATCACCCGACATGCTCGATTCCGATCATCCGTCGAGCTATTCGAACAAAGGACCATCCTGGGTGGCAACCGTCGTCAATACGGTCGGCCAGAACAAATACTGGAACGACACCGCCGTCATCGTCCTATGGGACGATTGGGGCGGCTGGTACGATCACGTCAAGCCGCCGCAAATGGATTACGACGGATTGGGCATACGCGTCGCGGCGATCATCATTTCGCCATACGCACAGCGCCACAAGGTCCTGCACACGCAATACCAGTTCGGCAGCATCCTGCACTTCGTGGAGGACGTCTTCGGCACGGGTTCGCTTGGTTATCGTGACGCCAGCGCCACCAGCCTGACCGGCGCCTTCGACTTTACGCAGAAGCCGAACGCGTTCAAGCCGTTCCCGGTGCCTGAGAACTACAATTACTTCCTGCACCGGCCGCCGTCGCACCAGGTCCCCGACCAGGATTAAGCTTGGGCTCGCCTTTCCTAGGGGCGCCGCACCGGCCGGGCGAACCCAGCCGGGCTATGACTTCCACCAACTCTAAGGCCGTCGTGCTCGCGACGGCCCGCACCCCGTTCGGCAAGCTCGGCGGTGCCATCGCTCCCCTTTCCGCGACCACGCTCGGCGCCGTCGCTCTCGCCGGTGCGATCCAACGCGCCGGCATCGATCCGTCGGAGATCGAACACCTGATCTTCGGCGAAGTGCTGCAAGCCGGCGTCGGACAAAATCCGGCGCGCCAAGTCGTCTTCAAGTCGGGATTGGCCAAGACGGTGACCGCCGAGACGGTGAACAAAGTGTGTGCGTCCGGCATTGCTCGCCGTCGTGAACGCGATGCGGTCGATCAACGCCGGTGCGAACGCGGTCGTCGCGGCCGGCGGAATGGAATCGATGTCCAACGCTCCCTACCTTCTCCGCGAGCGCGCGCTTCGGCTATCGCTTCGGCGACGGTGCGCTCGTCGATGCGATGATATGGGACGGCCTGTGGGATCAGTACTTTCCGATGACGATGTCGACGCAAGGCAACAAGGTCGCAACCGAATTCGGAATGACGCGCGAAGAGCAGGATGCGTTCGCGGTCGAAAGCCATCGCCGCACGGCGGCGACGCACGACGCCGGTAACTTCGCCGATGAGATCGTTCCGGTGAACGTTGCGACGAAGGCTAAGGGCAAGGTCGTCGTCGATAGCTTACCGCGACAGGGCAAGGTTCGCGTGCCGGCGGCAGTCGGCGGCGGCGGAACCTCGGTGTGGGATCACGAGCCGTCGTCGGAGTTCACGTTTCAATATGAGAAGTACGCACCATTCGTGACGGGCGAGCAGCCTTTTACGCGCGTCGAGCGCGACGAAGCGGTTCGCGCCGATGCGTAGCCTCGAGTCGATGGCCAAACTCAAACCGCTCGATAAGGATGGTACGATCACTGCCGCGAACGCGCCCGGCGTCAACGACGGCGCGGCCGCGTTGATTTTAGCGCACGCCGACTACGCCGCGCAGCACGGCTACGCGCCGATCGCGACCATCGAGGATCACGCAACGGTTGCGTGGGATTCGCCGTATATTTGCCTCACGCCGGCCATGGCCGCGCAGAAACTGCTCGACAAGCACGGATTGCGTCGCGAAGACATCGCGGTGTGGGAGATCAACGAGGCGTTCGCCGCCGTTGCGATTACGTCGGCGCGTAAACTCGGGCTCGACGCATCCGCGATCAACCTCTACGGCGGCGCGGTCGCGATGGGGCATCCGATCGGTGCCTCCGGTGCGCGCATTCTCGGCACGCTCATCAACCAGCTCCGCAAGCGCGGGGGCGGCCTCGGCATCGCGTCGATCTGTTCCGGCGGCGGACAGGGCGACGCCGTTCTGGTGCGCGTCTAGAGCCAGAAGCTTCGCATGAGGATTCTCGTCGTCGGTGCCGGCCAAATGGGAGCCGGCATCGCACAAGTTGCCGCGCAAAGCGGGCACGATGTTTTGCTTGCGGACCGCGCCGACGAGTTCGTCGCCCGCGGCATGGCGACCATTACCAAGAACCTGGATCGCAGCGTCGAGAAGGGCCGGCTGACCGCCGAAGGGCGCGGTGACGTGCTAAAGCGCATCGTCACCACGACGACGCTCGCCAATCTCGACGTCGATCTCGCCGTAGAAGCGGCGACCGAACACCTTGACACCAAGCTGGAGCTTTTTCGGACGCTCGACGCGCAGTGCTCCCCGCGCGCCATCCTCGCGAGCAACACGTCGTCGATTTCGATTACGCTCGCTCGGCGGCGCAACGAAGCGCCCGGAGCGCGTCATCGGCATGCACTTCATGAATCCCGTGCCCGTCATGCAGCTGGTCGAAATCATTCGTGGGATCGCGACGTCGCAAGAAACGTATCAGTTCACGTCATCGACCTCGCCGTGCAGCTCGGCAAGACGCCGGTCGAGGTGCGCGACTTCCCCGGATTCATCTCCAACCGCGTGCTGATGCCGATGATCAACGAAGCGATCTATCGCGGTGTACGAAGGCGTCGGCACGGCCGAAGCGATCGACACGGTCATGAAGCTCGGCATGAACCATCCGATGGGCCCGCTCACACTGGCCGACTTCATCGGGCTCGACACGTGTCTCGCGATCATGAACGTGCTGCACGAAGGGTTCGGCGATTCGAAATACCGGCCGTGCCCGCTGCTGCAGCCAATACGTCGCCGCCGGCTGGCTCGGGAAAAAGTCCGGCCGCGGATTCTACGACTACCGGGACCGTCGCACGACGCTATGATCGAAACGCGCGCGCGTTCGAACTCTCCGACGACCAGCGCGCAGATCGGCGCGCTGGCGGCGGAGATCGCGCAGCGCGAGATCGCACCGCACATCGCGCGCTGGGACCGCGATCACACCTTTCCTCGCGACCTCTATCACCAAGCTCAACGACGCCGGGATCATGGGGATGCTCGTCCCCGAGCAGCACGACGGCGGCGGCGCGGATTACGTGAGCTACGCGCTGCCATCGAAGAGCTCGCCCGCGTCGACGCCGGTACGGCGTGACGCTCTCGGTCCATTCGATGATTTGCAACGTGATCGGAAACCTCGGCAGCGAGGCACAACGCGATCGCTGGCTGCGCCGCGCTTGCCGGCGGCGATGCGATCGCGGCTTCGCGCTGACCGAGCCCGATGCTGGTTCCGATGCGGCGCAATTGCGGGCGACGGCGAAAATCGTACCAGGCGGCTACGTGCTCAACGGGCGCAAGCAGTGGTGCACCAACGGCGGATACGCAGCGGTGACGATGGCGATGTTCCGAACCGGCGACTCGGGCGCGAAGGGCATGAGCGCGTTCTTGATCGATAACGCGACGCCGGGAATCGTCGTCGAAAAGGTGACGGAGAAACTCGGCATCCATACGAGCAATACCGTCGATCTCGCATTCGACGACGTCAAGCGTTCCAAGCGATGCGCTGCTCGGTGTCGAGGGCGAAGGTTTCATCAACGCAATGTCCACGCTGGCCGGCGGACGCATCGGGATCGCCGCGCAGGCGACCGGCATTCTCGCCGCATGTTTGGATGAATCGGTGAAGTTTGCTAAAGAGCGTATCGCGTTCGGCAAACCCATCGGCGCGTTCGAAGGCGTGTCGTTCAAGATCGCGCAGATGGCGACGGATCTCGATGCCGCGCGCCTGCTGGTCTATCGTGCGGCCGCGCTGGCCGACGCCGGCAAGCCGTTTGCGACTGAGGCAAGCAAAGCGAAACTTTTTGCATCGACCGCAGCGCGACGCCACGCATCCGAAGCGCTGCAGATTCACGGCGGCTACGGGTACACGACCGAATTTCCCGGTCGAACGCTACTATCGCGACGCAAAAATTACCGAGATCTACGAAGGCACCTCGGAAATCCAGCACATCATCATCGCGCGGTCGCTGCTGGGAAAGCTAGAGTAAAAACAATGAGAGGCGCCCGATTGGACGCCTCTCACCATGTGACGGATGAACCGATACTCCTACCTCACTCTATCGCACAAGGGCATCGTCGCCAAGGCGAGGGTGACTGGAGCGTACGAGAGTCGAACTCGCGGCGAAGTGAAGTATCGGTTCATTCGTCGGAACCACCAAAACGCCCCAGCGCGGGCCATTCACACGAACGTCACATAACGACAAGGCCTCGCGGCCGAAGCACGGAGAGACCGAACCAAACATGAACCTCATGGAGTATCAGGGGAAAGAGCTTTTCAAACGCTCGGGGATTCCCGTTCCGCCAAGCCAGCACGCCGTCACTGCCGACGACGTCAAAGCGTTCGTCGCTAAGACGCCGGGCGATTGGGTGATCAAAGCGCAAGTGCTGATGGGCGGCCGCGGCAAGGCCGGGAAGATCAAGTTCGCGTCGACCGCGGACGAAGGCCATAAGATGGCGACGGAGATTCTTTCGTCGCCGATGCCGCCGAACCGGCAGAACCCGAACGGCGAGCCGATCAACTCGCTGCTCGTCGAAGCGAAGCTCGGGATCGCGAAGGAAGCCTATGCCGCGATCGCGATCGATCGCACGACCAAGAAGCCGGTGATCATGGTGAGCCGCTTCGGCGGTATGGATATCGAGGAAGTCTCCGAGAAACATCCCGAGTCGATCGCCAAGCATTACGTCGACACGGCGATCGGCTATTCGCCGTTTATCGGCCGAGAGCTCGCGTTCGCTGCCGAACTCGACCCGGGCTATCACAAACAGCTTCCCGGTATCCTCGGTTCGCTTTACGAGATGTTCTTTCGCTACGGTGCGAAATTGGTCGAGATCAACCCGCTGGCGCTCACGACGGAAGGCATCGTCGTTGCGTCGGATGCGAAAGTCGAACTGGACGACGACGGACTCTTCCGCACGCCGGAGTTTAAAGAGTGGCACAAGACGCTGCCGCTCGACGAAGACGAATCGCTCGCCTCGAACGCAGGCTTGGGCATTCGCAACTTCCGCCGCTTCCCCGGAACCGTCGGCACGATGGCCAACGGCGCCGGTCTCGCGATGGCGACGATGGATGCCGTCAGCAACGCCGGCGGCGAAATCGCAAACTTCTTAGATATCGGCGGCGGTGCGAATGCGGAACGCGTGCGCAACTGTTACGAGCTGGTCGTGAACTCGACCGCCGCCAAGGTCTTTTTCGTGAACATCTTCGGCGGGATCACACGCGGGGACGAAGTCGCGCGCGGTATCGTGCAAGCGATGGCGGAGACGAAGTCGCGTAAGATTCCGCTGGTGATCCGTTTGACGGGGACGAACGAAAAAGAAGGCCGGGCGATCCTGGCCGAAGCCGGCATGACGCCGGTCGAAACGATGGATGAAGGAGCGGCGCAAGCCGTGCGCATCGCCGCGGAGGGCAACTAAGATGTCGATTTTTCTCGATAAAAACAGCAAGGTGATCGTTCAAGGTATCACTGGATCCGAAGGCTCGTACCACACCGACCGGATGATCAAGTACGGCACCAACGTCGTCGGCGGCGTGACGCCTGGCAAAGGCGGCCAAAAGAGCTCGCACGGACTGCCGGTCTTCAATACCGTTAAGGATGCCGTCGCCGCGACCGGCGCCACCCACACGTGTATCTTCGTGCCGCCGCCCTTCGCGGCCGATGCCCTCTTCGAGGCACACGACGCCGGCATCGCCTTCGCGGTCTGCATCACCGAGGGCGTGCCGGTCAACGACGTCCTCAAAGTCGTCGGTACGACCAGCGGCATGCGGATCATCGGCCCGAACTGCCCCGGACTCATCTCCCCAGGGAAAGCTTCGATCGGCATCATGCCGGGCCACATCTTCAAAGAGGGCAACGTTGGGCTGATCTCGCGGTCCGGCACGTTGACCTACGAGGTCGTCGACGGGTTGACCCGGGCAGGGCTGGGCCAATCGACGTGCGTCGGCATCGGGGGCGACCCGATCATCGGCACCACGTTTGTCGACTGCCTGCGCGAGTTCAAGAACGATCCGGAAACCAAAGCGATCGTGATCTGCGGCGAAATCGGCGGCTCGGACGAAGAAGACGCCGCGGCCTATGTTAAGGAGCATCTCGCTGGGATGCCGATCGTCGGCTTCATCGGCGGCCGAAACGCGCCGCCGGGTAAGTCGCTGGGCCACGCCGGTGCGATTATCTCAGGAAACTTCGGAACGCCGCAGAGCAAGATTGCGGCGTTCCAGGGTGCCGGCGTTCCCGTCGCCGAGCGTCCATCGGACATTCCGCGCCTGCTGGCGGAGCGCATGGCCGCCCTCGTCTAGAGGGCGGTTCCAGGCCCTCGTAGACATTGGTCGTGTTCCTTAACGAAAACTAAAGGAGCCGACAGAAGTCTGAGAAAAGGTGCCGCTATCACGTCACATGAGAATCTCCTTAGGCTGGGCGGCCTTTGGGACAAGCTCGGTGGCGGCGTAACATTAGAATCTGATGAGGGCTAGTATGAATAACAGACGATCCCTGCGTCAGGTCGTTGTGGCACTCTTTCTATCCGTCGCCTTCCTAAGCCAGGGAACATGGGCACTGGCTGGGACGACGGGTTCACTGAGTGGTCAGGTTACCGGAGAGGGCGGCGCCCCTGTAGCGGGCGCAGTCGTTAAGGTCAGCTCTCCGTCGCAAACCAACTCAACAACGACCGACGCCGGCGGCCACTTCAACTTCCTATCGCTCGCACCGGACTCGTACGTCGTAACCGCCTCGAAGGACGGATACGCGCCGAGCACATATCCCGGCGTCACGATCTTCGCCGATCAAAGTTTGACGCTTCAGGTGCAGTTGCAAAAAGCACTCAAGAACATCGCCAGCGTCACCGCTCGCTCGCAGGGCAGCCTCGTGAAACCCGGTACGACGGCGGACGTCTACTCGGTGAACGCAGCCGGCCAAACTGCCGTGCAGGGCATCGGCGGCGGTTACAACCTCGACAGCGCGTACTCGGCGATCTATTCGCAGCCGGGCGTCACGTCGCAGATCGGTAACTACGGCTTCGGCCAGGTATACTACATCCGCGGCTCGTCGTACAGCCAAGTCGGCTACGAATACGACGGCGTTCCGGTCAACCGCGCGTTCGATAACTACAACGCGAACTCGCTTTCCAACGTCGGCTCGCAAGAAACCGAAGTGTACACCGGCGGCTCGCCGGCCGGCGGTTCTTCGGCCACGCTCGCCGGTTATATCAACCAAGTCATCAAGACCGGTACGTTCCCGGGCTACGCCAACCTCAACGGCGGCGTAGGCGTTCCCTCGTTCTACCACAAGGCCGGCGCGGAAGCCGGCGGCGCGACCCCGGACCGGAACTTCTCGTATTACGTCGGTATCCAGGGTTCGAACGAGACGTACAACACGGGAGACAACTGTAACCTGTGCGGTCAACCCATCGACGGTAGCGGTCCGAACGGGATCTTCTCGTCGGAGTTTAACGCGACGACGGCAATCCTGTCGTACTTCTCCAACGGAACGTATTCGGACTGTCCGAAGGCCGGCGGCACGCTCCCCGCGGGGTCGCAGACCTACGAAGGTCTCGAGACGTGCAACATCTACACGCCGTGGTCCGGTTCGGGTCTTCTCGGCCTGCCGATCATGACGCAGGATCGTGAAAACGTGATGAACTTCCACTTCGGAATTCCTCACCACAACGATTCGGGCAAAGATGACGTACAGCTGCTGTATTACAACTTCGCCTACCACCAGTTCTTCGGCGACAGCATCGACGATCAAGGCGGCCTCGGCTATCTCAACTCGGGCTTCCCGGGCTGGGGCGGTCCAAAGGGCATTGCATCGTTATTCGGCATCTCGAACTATCCGGGCGAAAACGGCCCGTATAGCGACCTGTGCTCTTTCCAGGTGTTCTTCGGCGCAGGCTGCGCAACGACGGGCGGATCGCCGCTATCGTACATCGACACGCACATCTTCGCCCCAGGCACGACGTTCGGGCAAAGTGCGTCGACCGCGACGGCGGTCCCATATTTGGCGCCGAGCCAACCGGGCCATCCGTTCCTCGCCGGCGTCCCCGCGAACGGCCAAGATACGACGTGGAACGACGGTACGGTCTTGAAGCTCCAATACCAGAAGAACATCGGCTCCAGTGCGTACGTACGCCTCCTGGGCTACACGTTCTACTCGGATTGGCTGATGTCGTCACCTAACGCGGCTAACGAAGCCATCACCGGCTACGGTTACGGCGATACCGGTTTCGGCTATCCGTCGCCGGACTACGAGCTGAACACGCACACGCGCGGCGTTCAACTCCAAGCCGCGGACCAAATCAATGCCGAGAATCTCATCACGTTCACCGGAAACTACACGACCGCGACCGTTACCCGCTGGAATAACCAGTGGTATGCGGCCCCGGCTGGCGTTACGAATCTCGTCGACGCCGCCGGCAACTGCTACTCATTCGTAACGGGTACCATTGGCAACTGTCTGCAGTCCGATACGACCGGTACGTACTCCGACCCGACCCGCGCCCTCTATTGCGCGACGCCGGGTAACACGTGCGTCATTCCCAAGAACGCGTCGTTCATCGTGACCGTCCCGCAAGCATACGGCACGCTGAACAACGTTCGGCCGGACTTCTCGTCGTTCGCGCTGCAAGACGAGTGGCGTCCGTCCGACCGCTGGGACATCAACGGCGGCATCCGCTTCGAAGACTATATGTACGATTTTCCGAGCACCGTGAACCCCGAGTACAACTTCTGGTGGAAACAAGCCCAGAATGCGTACTGTTACGATCCAGTCAGCGGCCAGCCGCTCCTGAACCCCGTGACGCCGTCGTCCGCGCCGGGTAACGCTGGTCCGCAAATCCTGCCGAATTTGATAGCGGGCGAAACTGCAGGCCTCTGCTACACGCCGACCGGTACGCCCTACCTCAACTCGACCGGGCAGCAGTATCGCCATCCGAACGGACTCGACGGAAGCAAGCTGTACTCCAACGACGGACCGGCATCGGTAAGCCATTCGATGTTCTCGCCGCGCATCGGCGGCACGTACACGTTCAGCCCCGACGCCGTTCTTCGTTTCAACTACGGCGTGTTCACGCAGCCGACCGAAACGGCGTTCGAGCAGTACGAAAACGCTTCGGGTCTCGGAGCCGCGAAGTTCGACTTCCAGCACTTCTGGGGGCTGGGTTTCACCACGCCGGTTCACGATAACCCGGTGCAGGTATCGCACAACTACGACCTCTCGTTCGAATACCACCTCAAGAACACCGACTGGAGCGCAAAGCTCTCGCCGTTCTATCGCTGGACGACGAATCAGCTCGTGACGGTGTCGCTCGGCGGCAACTTCGCCTCGGGTATCAACGCGGCAACGCAGCAGACCAAAGGCGTCGAACTGTCGATTCAAAAAGGCGATCCGTCGCGGAACGGCCTCTCGGGCCAGCTCTCGTACACGTATACGAAGGCCCTGATGCAGTTCCAAACGCTCGCTAACGGCAGCAACGCCATCGACGTGCTGAACAACTACATCACGGCGTATAACGCGCTGACCAAAGCCGGCGGCGGTTCGCTGTTCTACTGCGGCGGCTCGAGCGTCGGCCCGAACGGCACCAACAAGCCGGTTGCGGGGGCCGGCGATTGCGGTCCGAAGCAGTCGCCGATCTACAATCCCTACTACAACCTGCCGGAGCAGGGACTCATGGATCGCAACGGTTGGTACGCGCCGTACGCTAACGCTCCGCCGAGCGGCGCGCCCGGCGACGTGTCGACGGCAATCGTGCCGAACGCGTTTGCCGGTTTCATCAACTGGCGGAAGAATCGCTTTGCGATTACGATTCCGTTCCAGATGAACTCGGGAACCACGTACGGTTCGCCCACGGCTATCTACGGCCTCGACCCGCGTTCTTGCGGTAGGAACCAATCTGCGACCGGACACGTCGGCGTGGGCTCCTTCTACCAGTACGACGCCGACTACCAGACCTGCACCTACTCGGCATTCACCTCGACCGGTTACTTGGCGATTCCGAATCCTCAGAACGGGAATCACTTCGACGGTCTGGGTCAATACCAGGAACCGTGGCAGTTCAACATGGGCATTCAGCTCGCGTACGACGTAACGCCGAAGATCAAAGCGACGGTGACGTTAGCCAACGTCGTCAACACATGCTTCGGCGGTACGGTCACCGGCTGGTCGAACACCTACAAACCGAATAGCATCGACTGTGCGTACGTCGGCAACGGCTACAACTACGTCGGCGCAACTCCGGGCTCGGGATTCTTCTACGGATCGACGCCCAAGACCGGAAACGGCACCTATCCGGCCGTGTTCAATCAGTCCTATCAACCGCTCTACGGAGCCATCCCGTTCCAGGTCTACGGCAACCTTCAGATTAGACTGTAGAACCGGAATAGATCCGGAACGGTCCGGATTACGGAAAGCGGCCCTCACTCCGAAAAGAGTGGGGGCCGCTTTCGTCGTACGAGGCGGGGTGCAATATGGATATCAGTGCGAGGATTGCGAGCTCGCGATCTTTCCCGTGACGACGCGCAGCGAACTGCAATGGCTGCGCGACCGCGTGCACGTGGTTCGCGAAGTGGCAAAACACTCGGACGGCGGCCTCGACATGTGGATGTCGGACGGCCTCGCGTTTCTCAACGATCACAGCGGTCATAGCATCATTATCGTCTCGCGCACGTAGCCGCTCCCCTCGATGCACGCCCAGGTAGCGCCTAGGCACTGCGCGATTGTGCGTGATAGAATCGGGTGGAATTATGCCGCAACGTATCGCACTGCTCTCAGAGGCCCCGGTCGTCGAGTATCTCGATGGCGAGCGGCGTCGCAAGGTGAGCCCTCGCTCCAGGCACGCGCGTGTGCAGGCGCTAATCGTGATGCTGCTCGAGCGTTGCGGCGGCGATATCGGCATGGACGGGACCGAGTGGGATTTTCGGATTGGCTTGGTCGACGACTCCGATAGCTTTCTCGTCCCGGATGTTGCGTTTATGACGTTCGAGCGGCTCGCTGCAATCGAGAAGAAGGAGCGCGATCAGCCGCCGGTTGCGCCGGATATCGCCGTCGAAGTGTGGTCGCCGACGAACGACCGCGCATTTCTCAATCGGAAGATCTCGAAGTACTTGGCCAACGGGTCGAGCCTCGTGCTCGACGTCGATCCGCGCACGCGTACGGTCGTCGCGCACGGGATCGATGGCATTCGCACGTTTAAAGAGGGAGATCGCTTCGCGCATGCCGCCGTGCCGTGGCTCATCTTTGACGTTGCCGAAGCTTTTAAGGGGTTGGAGTTTTTCGACTAGTGATTCTCGGGTAGCGGTCGTTCGACTACGTTCGCTGCGCTCACTATACCCCGCGGGGCATCCCGCTCACGATGACAATAAAAAAGACGCCTTGTGGGCGTCTTTTTCGCATGGTTGGAGGAGGTTATTCGGGGATGCGGAGGTGTTCGCCGGGTTGGATGGTCGCGATGCTGAGGTGGTTCGCTTCGGTGATGCGATCGATCGTCTCTTGGATGTCTGCGTTCGCGGGGCCGTGTGCGGCGGCTATCGACCAGAGCGTGTCTCCAGGTCCGACCGTGACCGTCGTGTAGCGCTGCGTGCTCGGCCGCGTAAAGCCGCGCGCTCGAGAGCGTCGGCAGTGCGACCATCAAACTGAGCGCGACCAGCGCGATCGCCGGCATGAGCGTGAACCGTTTGCGCCTACCCACCGTATTTCGTCCCTTCCTATATCTTGTGGCAAACATCTGTTCGAGCCCGTTTCTGTCTATATCTTGTGCCAAACGCCTGTTCGTCCACTAGATTTTACCACAGCCGCTTGGCGGGGTGTCAAGGCTTCCTCGAACATATGTTTGCCTAACCGGGCAAAGCTATGGTAAGGTGATACCTGTCGTTGCGTGCCATACGGGTGGCATTCTTCAGGAGAGCCTATGATCGAGAAACCGGCAACGGAGCGTCAAAAAAGCATCCTGGACGCGATCAACGCCTTCACGTCCGAGCGGGGCTACCCGCCTTCCGTTCGCGAGATCGGCGAACGCGTCGGCCTTTCGTCATCCTCGACCATCCACGCCCATCTGAAGGCGCTGGAGAAGCGCGGGATGATCCATCGCGACCCCACCAAGCCGCGCGCGCTGCGCTCGGAGACGCCGAACCCGCCCGCCGGCCGGGGACCCGAAGCCGTCGTGATGCCGATTCTCGGCCGTGTGGCTGCCGGCGTACCGATTACGGCGCAAGAGGACATCGAGGGCGAGTTCGTCCTTCCGGCCGGCTTCGTGCCGCGCGCCTCCAACGCGTTCATGCTCCGCGTCCAGGGTGAGTCGATGATCGACGCGGCCATTCTCGACGGAGACCTGATCTTGGTGCGGCCGCAGCCGTCGGCTGAAAACGGCGAGATCGTGGTTGCGATGCTCGAAGGCGAAGCGACCGTCAAACGCTTCTACCGCGAAAGCGGCCGAATCCGGCTTCAGCCGGAGAATACGGCGATGGCGCCAATCTACGCGAGCGATGTTGAAATCATCGGCCGCGTCGAGGCCGTCGTCCGCCGGCTCTAACCGGTTCTTCGCCGCTTTCGAGCGGCGGCTGGTTCCCGCGATGCGGGTGCTGGGCGACCTGCCGTTCGTCGCTGCCGTTCGCGAAGCGCTTCCCTGGAGTTTTATTGCGCTCGCCGCGGCGCTGATCGCCGTTTTCTTTTTTCAACCCGCCGCGACCGGCGCGGCTTCCCAATCTCTGGGGCTGCGGATCGCGCTCGCGCTGCTGCCCGCGTTCGGCGTAATGGCGGCCGCGCTGGTCGTACTGCTGTCCGTCTTTCTCTCGCGCCGCGGCGTCGCGCCGCTCGCACCGCTGCTGATCGGTGCCGCGGGAGGATTCGCGCTCGCGCTTCCGCGGCCGTTCGGCCCGGAGCCGATCACATATCTCCGCGAGCTCGGGGCGAGCGGACTCTTTCTTGCAATCCTGGCGTGCGGCGTCGCCGGTGCGTGGATCGCGCTAGTGCGCCGCTTTCTGGTTGGCCCGGCGGGCGCGTGGGCGGCTGCGCTGCTCGCACTGGCAACCTTCGGCGCGCTTGCGGCGATGCACGTCTCGCTGGCCGCCGGCATCGACGCCGCGTTAGCGCCGATCTCCCGTCTCGGCGATACGTACCTCGCGCTGATCGCGATCGTCTTTATCGAGACGGTGCTGTGGACGGCCGGCGTCCACGGGCCGGCCGTGCTTGCGGCTATCGTGACGCCGGTGTATCTCACCATGCAGATGCAGAACACGCAGGCATACGGCGCGCATCATCCGCTGCCGTACGTCGTCGTCGTCTCGCTCTTCCTGTTCGTTTTTCCCGGCGGTGCCGGTGCGACGCTGCCGCTCGCGGCGATGCTCGCAATCTCGCGCGTTCCGCGCTTGCGCAAAATCGGGCGCGTCTCGCTGCTTCCCGCGCTCTTTAACATCAACGAACCGCTGCTCTTCGGCGCGCCGGTCGTGTTCAATCCATATCTCGCCGTCCCGTTCGTCGTCGCGCCGATGGTCATCGCGACGACGACATATGCCGCGGTCGCATCCGGCTGGGTCGCACGCGCGGCCTTCTACGTCCCGTCTTCCGTGCCGACGTTCGTATCAACGTACCTTGCGACGCAGGACGTTCGCGCGCTCGTCCTGGTCGTCGTCAATATCGCGATCGCCGCAGCGATCTACTATCCGTTCGTACGCGCGTACGAACGTCACGCCGAACCGGCCCAAACGCCCGCGGAGACCGCTGCATGATCGGCGTGCTCTGCGACCGATTCGGCATCGGCGGCGCGGTACGCGACGCCGCACTGCGCGCACAAACGCGTTGCGGAACCATCGCGTATCCGGCGCAGCGCGAAGTAAAACTCAACGTCATGCGCGCGTTCCTTGACGAAGGTTTGACGGAGAGCGACCTCGCCGGTTCGACCGGGTACGGCTACGACGACGCAGCGCGCAGCGGCTACGAATCGCTGCTCGCGCGCATTTTCGGTGCAGAACGTGCGCTCGCACGCCTTTCGATCGTGAGCGGGACGCACGCCATCGTGACGGCGCTCGCCGCGTGCGTACCGCCCGGTTCGATGCTGCTGTCGATCTCCGGCCGTCCGTACGATACCTTGCGCAACGCGATCTGCGACGCGCCGCATTCGCTGGTGCAGCAAGGCGTCGTCTATCGCGAAATCGGCCTCACGCCCGCCGGCGGGATCGACCTCGAAGCGCTCGATGAGGCCTTCGCGCAGGGAGGCGTCGCGGCCGTCTTTCTGCAGCGCTCGCGCGGCTACGCGCCGCGGCCGGCACTCGCGATCGACGCTTGCGCGCCCGCATTCGAGCGGATCCGCAAGCGCGCGCCGGGCGTCGCGATCCTCGTCGACAACTGCTACGGCGAACTGGTCGAAGCGCGCGAGCCGACGCACGTCGGCGCGGATTTGGTAATGGGTTCGCTGATCAAAAATCTCGGCGGATCGATCGCGCCGGCAGGCGGGTACGTCGCCGGGCGCGCCGATTTGGTGGAGCGCGTTGCGTCGCGCCTCTACGCGCCGGGTTTGGGGGCGGCGCTCGGTCCGTCGCTCGGATTCGGACGCAGTTTCGTGCAAGGCCTGTTTCTTGCACCGCTCGTTGTCGAACAGTGTCTACGCGGTCTCGACTTCGCGGCGGCACTTTTCAGCGAACTCGGGTACCCCGTCGATCCGCAGCCGGGCGCCGTCCGCGCCGATATCGTGCAAGCCATTCGGCTTGGAAACGGAGAGTCGCTTGCTCGCTTCGCGGCGGGATTGCAAACGGCACTGCCGATCAATGCACGCTTCCGGCCGGAACCCGGGCCAGTGCCCGGGTATCTCGATCCAGTCATCATGTCGAGCGGCGCGTTCGTGTCCGGCGCAACCATCGAGCTTTCTTGTGACGCGCCCTTAAGATCGCCGTTCGAGGTCTATCTTCAAGGCGGGACCATCGCGGAACACGCCTTTCTTGGCGCACTCTTTGCAGCGCGCGCGCTCGTAGATTAACGACTTCTGAAAGGCCACTGGAGCGTCACGAAGAAGCAGGTATCCCCGTGAGCACGTATAGCGGACAGGCCCCCGAACGCAAACATTTGCGGGTCAACGCAGATTTCCCGACGACGGTGATTCTACCGGGGTACGAACTTGTGCTCGGCGGAACCGCTCTCGACCTGAGCGGCGGCGGTATGCGCGTCGCAACGACCACGGATTTGCCGCCGGGTCAGGCGATCGTTTTGCGTTTCACATTGCCGGGCCAAGAGCGCGAACTCATCGTGCGCGGCCGCATCGTCCTGTCCTTTTTCGATGCCGGCTGGCGCCACTACGCTCACGGCGTTGCGTTCACGCAGTACTCGACTCAAGATCAAGCGGCGATCGAGCGGTTTATCGAAGCCGCGGGCGCGGCGCTCGACTACGAGCCGGAGCCGAGAAAACCGTAGAAGAAGTAACGGTTGCCTTCCGAGGTCGTTATCACGATCCGGGTATCTTCAATCTCCGCACGGGTAATCGTCTTGCCGATGAGCGTCTCGAGAATGGCCTGAGCCTGGAGGAATTCTGCCTCCCTAAGAGCATCGGGCTCCACTTCGATAAGCTGGAGCAATTCGTCAATTCGATTGTTCATCGCTACCCTATCAATAATCGTCCGGACCCCAGGATTTGTTAGGTCGTTGTTAACCCCTTCGCCAGGAGGGGGGCATCGCGCCCAGAGAAGGGCAGGCGGCCATGTACCTGCTCGAAGTTCTCAGCGGTCCGCTCGATGGAAAGAGTTGGACCTTCGAACGGGAGATCACTATTGGCCGGGACGATAGCGTCGCGGATGCCTGCGTAGCGCTCGATCGCTACGTTTCGCGCAAGCACGCGCTCGTTCGCGTTGAGGAAGGCACGATTCTGCTCTCGGATCTCCAAAGCCGCAACGGCACCAAGCTCAACGGCCAAGCGGTCGAAAGCGAAACGCAGCTGGTAGCGGGGGCGCCGTTCGTCGTCGGACGGACCGTGCTGCGGGTCACGCGCGCGTAGCCTCCCGATGCAGATAGCCACGACGATCGCGCAGGCGCGTGCCCTCTTCGACGTGTTTCAGCATCCGCTTGGATTCGTTCCGACGATGGGCGCGCTCCACGACGGACATTTGCAACTCGTGCGGCGTGCGAAAGCCGACTGCTCGTCGGTAGCCGCGTCGCTGTTCGTCAATCCGATGCAATTCGCGCCCGGCGAAGATCTTGCGAAATATCCGCGCGACTTCGAAGGCGATCTTGAGAAGTTGAAAGCAGCGGGCGTCGACGTGTTGTTCGCGCCGGAGCCCGCGGCGATGTATCCGCCCGGTTTTTCGAGTTACATCGACGTAGGACCGATCGGTGCCGCATACGAGGGCGCGATTCGTCCGGATCATTTCCGCGGCGTTGCGACCGTCGTCGGTAAACTGCTGCACATCGTCCTTCCCGAGGTGCTCTACATCGGGCAGAAAGACGCGCAGCAGAGCGCGGTTCTGCGCAAGATGGTTCGCGATCTCGATTTCCCGGTGCACGTCGAAGTCGTCGAGACCGTCCGCGAGAGCGACGGCCTGGCGCTGTCGAGCCGCAACGCTTACCTGACCGCCGCGCAGCGCGGAGAGGCGATGACCCTCAACCGCGCGTTGGTCGCAATGCGCGATGCGCTCGAGCGCGGCGTTTCGAAAGCGGACGCTGCAGCTGCCGCACGCGCGACGCTCAGCGCGCTGGCGACGCCCGACTACTTCGATCTCGTCGACGCCGACACGTTCGAGCCGCTCCAGAGTCTGCGCCCCGGTACGTTCGTCATCGGCGCGGCACGCTTCGGCGCGACGCGGCTGCTCGACAATCTGTGGATAACGTCGTGAAGGGCGCGCGCATTCTGCTGGGAGTCTGCGGCGGCGTGGCAGCTTACAAGGCCGCCGCGCTGACGAGTACGCTCGTGCAGCGCGGCGCGCTCGTCGACGTCGTGATGACCGCGTCCGCCGAGCGTTTCGTCGGCCCGCTGACCTTCGCATCGCTCACGGCGCGTCCCGTGTATACGTCGCTCTGGGACGCGCCCGAACGCATACCACACATCCGCCTCGTACGCGAGGCCGAAGCGATACTGGTCGCACCGGCGACCGCCAATCTCATCGCAAAGCTCGCGCACGGTATCGCCGATGACCTGCTCACGACCGCGCTGCTCGCCGCCCGCATTCCGATCGTGCTCGCGCCGGCGATGAACGACGCGATGTATGCAAACGATGCGACGCAGCAAAACCTAGCAACCTTGCGCGCGCGCAGCTACGAATTCGCTCGATCCCGAGCGCGGTTTTCTGGCGGAACGGGAGAGCGGCGTGGGCCGGCTCGCCTCGGAGGAGCGTTTGATCGAAGCGGTCGAACGCGTACTCGCGCGCCGGCAATCGCTTTCCGGGCGCCGCGTCGCGATCACCGCGGGGCCGACGCGCGAGCCGTTCGATCCGGTCCGCTTCGTGAGCAACGCGTCGACGGGCGCGATGGGAATCGCGCTCGCACGCGAAGCCGCGCTGCGCGGCGCTGCGGTGACGCTGCTGCTCGGTCCGACTCTGCTGGAACCGCCGGCCGGCGTCGACGTCGTACGGGTCGCGACGGCCCAAGAACTGTACGAGGCCGCACTGCAGCACGCGATCGGTGCAGATCTTACGATCGCGACCGCGGCCGTCGCGGATTGGCGGCCGGACCGCGCCAGCGATGAAAAGGTGAAAAAGACCGACGCCGATCTCAACGTGCGCATGGTCCGCAACCCCGACGTCCTGGCGGCTTTAGGTGAGCGAAAGGGCGGCACGTTTCTGGTCGGCTTCGCCGCCGAAACGAACGATCACGAATCCAACGCTCGCGAAAAGCTGCGCGGCAAGCATCTCGACGCAATCGCCGTCAACGACGTCCGCGGCGAACTCGGCTTCGGAACCGGCGACAATACGCTCACGCTTCTGTGGGGCGAGGAGGGCCGCCGCGAACTCGGCACCGCATCGAAACCGGCACTGGCCGCGCGCCTGCTCGACGCGCTCGAGGAGTTGATGTAATGCTCTTAGCGATCGACGTCGGCAATACCGAGACCAAGCTCGGCATCTTTGAAGACGGGGCGGATTCGCTGCGGCAGAAGTGGCGCGTTACGACCGAACTGCGCCGCACGCCGGACGAATACGGCGTCTTTTTTACGCAGTTGTTCAATGCCGGCGGCATCGCGATCTCGCACGTCGACGCCGTTGCAATCGCCAGCGTCGTGCCGAAGCTCGACCCGGTGCTCGAAGCCGCGTGCGACCGCTTCTTCGGCGTAAAACCTCGCTTCTTGAAACCTGAAGTACAGCAGCTCATGCCGGTCGTCACCGAGCGCCCGGCCGAGGTTGGAGCGGACTTGGTCGCGGCGGCAATCGGAGCGCGGGCGCGCTTTGGTGCGCCGTTGATCGTGATCAGTTACGGAACGGCGACGGTGTTTACCGCAATCTCGCCGGCAGGCGAATATCTGGGCGCCGCGATTGCGCCCGGCATCACGATTTCCATCGACGCACTCGTCGGGCGAACGGCCAAGCTGCCGCAGATCGGGCTCGACGCGCCGGCAGCGGCGATTGGGCGCAACACCGTCGACTCGCTGCATAGCGGCATCGTCTACGGATTCGTCGGACAAACGGAAGCAATCGTGTCCCGAATTCGCGGGGAGATGGGGCACGACGCGAAGGTCATCGCTACCGGCGGCCTGGCCGACCTCGTCGCAAAACAAACCGTCGTCATCGACGCGGTCGATCCGGATGCGAGCCTCGAAGGCCTGCGCCTCTACCACGAAGCGACGCGTTAGCATAGGCCGTCGAGAGTGATGAACGCGCGGATGCTCGTGCAGCTCTCCATCTTTACGCTCGCCGCCGGATACTCCGATGCGGTTGCGTTCTTCGGACTCGGCGTCTTCACTGCAAACATGACGGGCAATACCGTGCTGCTCGGCGGCGCGCTTGCCGCAAAATTCGTGCCGCACTTCCCAGGGATGCTGCCGTTGGAACTCCCGGCGATCTCGATCCTCTGCTTCGTCGCCGGCGCGTGCGTCGCCGCACGCACGCTGCGCGGCGAGACGGGGAGGCCTCCGGTGCGGACGATCGTCATCGTCGGCTTCGCCGTCGTGCTGCTGGTCGCGGCAGCGCTGCTGTTCACGCGCGACGCCGGCGCCCGGCTAACGCCGGTCTGCGTCGCCTTGCTTTCGACGGTCATGGGCCTCCAGAGCGTCGTCGCCGTCCGCCTGGGAGTGCCGGGCGTCTCCACGACCTACGTAACCGGCACACTGATCACGGCCATCGTGGACCTTCTCGGTGCGCCCCGCGGCGGCGATAGAATCCGGGGCGCGATTCCGAACGCCTGGACGTGGGCGATCTACCTGGCCGGAGCGTTCGCGGGGACGCTCGGGCTCGGACTGCTGGGCGAGCGGGCTCTGTGGCCCGCGGCAGTCGTGGTGGCGCTCCTGATCCCCGTGCTATAGTAGAGCGCTATGCCCCGTACCGTCGCTCCGTTGCAGATCGGGCCGCTCGAAGTTTGGCCGCCCCTGGTGCTCGCCCCGATGTCGGGGGTCACCAACCGGACCATGCGTGCCCTCTATAAACCGTTCGGCTTGGGACTAACCGTCACCGAGTTCGTTTCTTCGAACGCGCTCAAGTTCGGCAGCAAGCGTACGCTGGAGATGATCGATCGCCATCCGTCCGAGCGCCCCGGCTCGACGCAGCTCTGGGGCGACGATCCGGTGACGATGGCCAACGCCGCTCGACTGGTGCGCGAATGCGGCGCCGACGTCGTCGACATCAACTTCGGCTGCCCGGCTCCGAAGGTCACCAAGACCAACGGCGGCTCGGCGTGCCTGCGCGATCCGCAGCGCTGTGAAGAGATCATGCGCGCGGTCGTCGCGGCGGTCGACTGCCCCGTCACTATGAAAATGCGGATGGGCTGGAGCGAAACCGATCTGGTCTACGTCGACGTCGCAAAGCGGGCGCAGGCCGCGGGCATCGCCGCGGTTACGCTGCACGCGCGAACGGCCAAACAATTTTATAAAGGCAGCGCCGATTGGGAGCATATCGCGCGCCTCAAACGGGCCATCGACATCCCCGTAATCGGCAACGGCGATCTCGACGACGCACACGTTGCCATGCAGCGCATGCGGGACTCCGGCGTCGACGCGATCATGCTCGGCCGCGCGACGCTCGGCAACCCGTGGCTGATCGCCCAGATCGCTGATTTGATGGAGGGCCACGAAGCGCGTCCCGCACCGTCGGAACCAGAACGGTTGCGCTACTGCATCGTGCACTACCGCACGATGGTCGAAGAACTCGGCGAAGCGCGCGCGGTACCGCAGATGCGCAAACACGTCGCGTTATATCTCAAAGGCATCCCCGGCGCCGCGATCTTGCGCGATCGCATCATGCACCTCGACCGCGCGGTCGAGGCGATCGGCGTCATCGAAGAAACCATCGAACGCCTCGAGGCCTCGCTCGTTGCTGCGTGAGGAACTGTACGGAGCCGACTCGCCGGCCGAGTTGACGGCTGAGGTTTTTGAGAACTATAAGAACTATGTGAATCCGCCGTTGGCGCGCGTGATGAAAATCTCGGGTTCGCCGGTGGAAGTTCGCGCGAGCGGATGTACGATCTGGGACGCGGCGGGGAAGTCGTATTTGGATTTTGCCGGAGGCTACGGCGTCTTCACGCTGGGGCATTCGCATCCGCGCGTCGTGGCAGCGGTGCGCGCGCAGCTCGAGTTGATGTCGCTCTCGGGCAAGACGATGTTCAACGTGCTGCTCGGGCGCGCCGCGAGCGTTTGGCGGAACTCGCGCCGGGCGACTTACAGATCTCGTTCTGGTGCAACAGCGGAACGGAAGCGATCGAGGGTGCGATCAAACTCGCTCGCGCCGCGACCGGACGCACGAAGATCGTGAGCACGATCAATGCATTCCACGGCAAAACGATGGGCGCGCTTTCCGTCAGCGGACGTGAAGCGTTTCAAACGCCGTTTCAGCCGCTTCTCGAAGGGTTCGCGCGCGTTCCGTACGGCGAGCTCGCCGGGCTCGATGAAGCGCTCCAAGATGCGGCGGCGTTCGTCGTGGAGCCAGTCCAAGGCGAAGGCGGCGTGAACGTTCCGCCCGAGGGCTACCTGCGCGCCGTTCGGGATGCCTGCGATCGCTCGGGCGCCCTGTTCGTCGCGGACGAAGTCCAAACCGGATTTGGGCGCTGCGGTTATCGCTTCGGCGTGGATCGCGAAGGCGTCGTTCCCGATGTTATGACGCTGGCCAAGGGTCTCTCCGGCGGCGTGATTCCGGTTGGAGCGTTTATCTCTCGTCCGGATGTGTGGAACCGCGCGTTCGGCAAAGCTCCGCTGGTGCATACGTCGACGTTCGGCGGCAGCGAGCTCGCGTGCGCCGCAGCGCTTGCGGCAATGGACGTGCTCGAGGAAGACCATCTGGTGGAGAACGCCCGCGAGCGCGGCGTGCAGCTGCTGGCCGGCGCGCGCGCGATCGCGGCTGAGTTTCCCGAGGTCGTACGCGAAGTGCGCGGGCTGGGACTGCTGGTCGGCGTCGAGCTCACCAGCGAAGGCTACGGGGACTGGATCATTCCCGAAATGCTCAAAGCCGGCGTGACCGCTGCGTGGACCTTGAATTTGCAGCGGGTTATCCGTATGGAGCCGCCGCTGATCGTGACTGCCGGCGAGGTCGATCGCGCCCTGGCAGCCCTGCGGACAGGGGTCGCGACGGCCTACGAGAAGCTCGGCCGCTTATAAGCGATGCCATACGTTGAAACATCTATTTCGATCGCCGCTCCGGCGCGCGTCGTCTACGAACTCGCAAAGGACCAGGAACGTTTTCCTGAGTTCATGCCGGACGTCGAGACCGTGAAGCTCCTCGAGCAGAACGCCGAGCGCGCGATCTCGCGCTGGAAGACGTTGGTCGAAGAGGCGCCGATCGAATGGACCGAAGAGGATCGATTCGACGACGACGGCCTGCGCATCGACTACAAGCTGATCGAAGGCGACCTCGACAAGTTCGAAGGAGCCTGGACGTTCGTAGAACGAGACGGCATGACGCACGTGAACCTCGGCGTCGATTTCGATTTCGGCGTGCCCACGCTCGCCGAGCTCATCGGACCGACGCTTCTGCGCAAGGTGCGCGAGAACAGCGAGATGATGCTCGCAGCGCTCAAGAGCGAGGCGGAGAAAAGTGCATAAGTTCTGCTTCGTCATTCACCCCCTTTCGCTCGACGACGTCGCACGCTACGAACCAGGCGCCAAAGGCAAAGGCGCGCCGATCTGCGCAAGATCATGGAGTGGATGCCGCCGTGGACCGTAGTGCACGTCACCGGCGTGCGCGCGCCGAACGGCGCGCGAAACCGAAGGCTGGTTCGTTTCCGCCCCGCTGCTGCCCGAGCAAATGATGGAGTTGCCGCGCGATGAAGTGTACGGGCGCATCCTCAAAGCGATCGATCTCGGCGTCGAGCAGGGCGCGGAAGTCGCCGGGCTCGGGGCGTTTACGGCCGTCGTCGGCGACGGCGGGATCACGATCAACGAACGCTCGCCGATTCCCGTCACGACCGGCAACTCGCTCACGATTGCCGCCGGCGTTCAAAGCTTATTCCGCGGGGCCGACGAGATGGAGATCGATACGTCGCAGTCGACCGCCGTGGTCGTCGGTGCGACCGGTTCGATCGGCGGCGCGTGCGTGCAGCTGATCGCACCGCGCGTCAAGCACGTGATCCTCGTCGCGCGCAACGAGACGCGCCTGCGAAAGTATCACGAGGCTATTGCGAGCGAACTTCCCTGCGAATCGTCGCATACCACCGATATCTCGGCAGCGGTGCGTCAAGCGCAACTCGTGCTCACCGCGACATCGTCGACACAGGACGTCATTCAGCCCGAGGACTTGCAGACGGGCGCAATCGTCTGCGAACTGTCGCTTCCGCACGACGTCAGCCGCCGCGTTTCGCTCGAGCGTCCCGACGTGCTCGTCACCGAGGGCGGCAACATGGTGGTGCCCGGCGAGCCTCGCTTCGAACGCTTCCGCGAACGCGGCCAAGACTTCGACTCGAATCTTCCGCCGCGCACGGCGCTGGCTTGCATGAGCGAGACGATGGTGCTCGCACTCGAAGGCCGGATCGAACCGTTCACGCTGGGCCGCGGCATCGATCTAAACAAAGTGCTCGAGATCGAAGCGATGGCCGCGCGCTGCGGGTTCACGCTCGCGGGCATGCGCGCGTTCGACGCCGCCGTCACCCAAGAGAAAATCGCCGCCACCCGCGACGCTGCCGCCAAACGGCGTAGAGGAGCAATCGCGTGAAGAAGGTCGTCTCCGTTTCGCTCGGATCTTCGACGCGCGATCATAGCGCGCGGGTGAATTTGCTTGGGGAAGATTTCGACGTTTCGCGCGTCGGAACCGACGGCAAACTCGACGTCGCCATCGCCAAGGTGAAGGAGCTCGACGGACACGTCGATGCGATCGGTCTCGGCGGCATCGACGTCTATCTCTACGCCGGCAAGCATCGCTACGCGCTTCGCGACGGTTTGCGCCTGCTTGAAGCGGCCTCGATAACGCCCGTCGTCGACGGCAGCGGATTGAAGAACACGCTCGAACGTGAAGCCGTGCGCTTCATGCAGGACGACCTGAACATCGATCTCGCCGGTAAGCACGTGCTCATGGTGAGCGCGCTGGATCGCTTCGGGATGGCGCAGGCGCTGGTCGACGCGGGCGCCGACGTCCTTTTCGGCGACTTCATCTTCGCACTCGACAAAGATATGCCGGTTCGAGGCCTGCCCGAGTTCGAACAACTAGCGGAGAAGTATCTGCCCGACGCGTGCAAGCTGCCGTTTCAGTTCTTCTATCCGACCGGTAAGAAACAAGAGAAGCCGCCCGAGCCGAAATACCCCAAATACTATGAAGAAGCTGAAATCATCGCCGGCGACTTCCACTTCATGCGCCAGTTCATGCCCGACCGCCTCGACGGTAAGATCGTGCTGACCAATACGGTCACGCCGGCCAACGTCGAAGAACTGAAGTCGCGCGGCGTGAAGACGCTCATCACCACGACGCCCGACTTCGGCGGCCGTTCCTTTGGAACGAACGTCATCGAGGCCGCGCTCCTCGCATTGCTCGGCAAGAAATGGGCCGACGTGACACCTGCCGACTACGAACGCGTACTTCACGAGTTGCGCTTACGTCCGCGGGTGGTCGACTTTGTCTAATCGGTTTTCAGGTTTGGCGGCGCCGGTATGGCCGTAGCTGAAATCCGGGCGGAACAACACGCCCGCGGCCTGCCGAAGGTACTGCGGTTTTTCGATATCTCGGTGCTCGCGTCGGCGTCGATGGGACCGGCTTATTCGCTAGCCGCGACGATGGGGCCGGTCGTAGCGGCCGCAGGTGCGGCAGCGCCACTCTCGCTCATCTCCCTGTCCGCGATCATGCTGTGCATCGCGGTTTCATTTTCGATGCTGTCGCGGATCGCGCCCAACGCGGGATCGTCGTATTCGTGGATTCGCATGGCCTTCGGCAACTACGTCGGCGCGTACGGCGCCTGGCTGCTGATCCTTTCGAACTTCTTTGCGACGATGACGATCGCCGTGCCGGCCGGAAGCTACACCCTGGAACTCATCGCGCCGAAACTCGCGAACGATCCGCTGTGGATTGCGGGCGTCGGCGCGATCTGGATCATCGCGAGTACCGTGCTGCTCTACGTCGGCCTTCGGCCGACCGCGATGGTGACGTTCATCGCGCTCGCGTTCGAGATGCTCGTGATTCTCGGTGCGGCCGTAGCCGCATACCTGATGCCGCACGCGGCCATCGCGGCGCATGCGGCCGCAGCGGCATCCGGCGGCGGCGGCATTCCGCTCACATTCGCCGGATTTGCGACGGCGATGACCCTCGGCATTTGGATGAGCGACGGTTGGGAAGTTTCCGCCTCGACGAGCGAAGAGGTCAAGGGCGACGCGCGCGCGGCCGGCCGCGGCGGCATCGTCGGGCTCGTCATCACCACGTTCGTGCTCGTGTTTTGCATGATGGCCTTCCTGCACATCGGCACGCCGAAGGGCTTTGCGGACAACCAAGCAGACTCGCTTGCCTACGTAGCAGACTTGCTCGGCGGCGGAATCTGGAAGCCGCTGATCGTCTGCGCCGTCATGATTTCGACGCTCTCTACGTTGTGGACGACGATCCTCTACCTGTCGCGTTCGGTCTTCGCGATGGGGCGCGATCGCGTGCTGCCGCGTCCGCTTGGGAAGCTGGACCGGCGTAACGAGCCGCTCCTGGCGCTCATCGCCGTGGCGGTGCTGACGGCGATCTGCGAACTCGTGACCGGCTTTTCGCCGAGCGCCAACGAGCAGCTCAACGACATCGTGAACGCGAGTTCCGTCTTCTTGGGGCTCTTGTTCGTCTTCAGCGCGGCCGCCACGGTCCGTCAGTTCTTCGGCCAGCCGGCCACCACGCTCAAGGGGGTCGTCATCCCCGCGATCGGGGCGCTCGCACTGCTCGCGGTGCTTGCGGCGACGGTCATTTTCGAGCCGCGCAACCTCCAAATGTACGCTTGGGGCGGGGTTGCGCTGGGTATACCCTTTGCACTCTGGCGAGGCTGGAAGACCCGGGGAGGCCTCCGGGCGGTCGCCTGAGAACAAACCGCGCCAGCGCCCGACCGGGCGCCATCATACTATGGGGAACCCCCGAGCGCCGCGGCGCTCTGGGGACGCCTTGAGAGGGTCTGTAGTTGAACGACAAAGAGATCGTCCTCACCGCCGAAGGGCTCTCGAAGATCGAGACCGAGCTCGACGAGTTGAAAACGAACCACCGCCGAGAAGTCAACGACCGCATTCGCCAGGCCAAAGAGTACGGCGATCTCAGCGAAAACGCGGAGTACGAAGACGCCAAGCAAGAGCAAGCCTTTATCGAGGGCCGTATTCTTAAGCTCGAGGCCATGGTTCGCAACGCCAGACTTATCGATGAGTCGGAATATGCGTCGGACGAAGTCCATCTTGGCGCCGTCGTCAAAGTCAAAGACTTGAAGAATAACGACAACTACGAGTTCACGATCGTCGGTTCGGCCGAGGCCGATCCGCCGAACGCCCGCATTTCGAACGAGTCACCGCTCGGCAGCTCGCTTGATGGGCCACAAGAAGGGCGCCACGGTCGACGTTTCCACCCCGCGCGGCGTCGTGAAGTACAAGATCGAGGGCATTCGCAACGGCAGCCCCAGAAAGACCGCCAAGAAAGCGAGTTAAGCCGGGTGCACGACCTGGGCAAAACGGAAGCCAGCCTCGTAGCGGCCAGACGGGATAATCTGGCCGCTTTGCGTTCGCGCGGGAACGATCCGTTCGCGCAGACGCGCTACGACGTCGACGCGACCGCCGCCGAACTCGTCGAGCGCTACGGGTTTCTCGAAAACGGCCAAACCGCGGAGGCCGAAGGCTGGAACCTGGCCGGACGCCTGATGTCCAAGCGCAAGATGGGCAAGACCATCTTCGCCGATCTCGAGGACCGCACGGGAAGCATCCAGCTTTACGTTCGCAAGGACGAAATCGGCGAAGACGCCTTCGCGGATTGGACCGATTTAGACCGCGGCGACATCGTCGGCGTTCGCGGCTATATGTTTCGTTCGAAAATGGGCGAAGCGACGCTGCACGTGACGGGTTTCGCCGTGCTGTCCAAAGCGCTCGCACCGCTGCCCGATAAATGGAGCGGCTTGGTCGACGTCGAGAAGCGCTATCGCCAGCGCTACGTGGATCTGATCGTCAATGCGGACGTACGCGATACGATGATTCTGCGCAGCCGGATCCTTTCGGAGACGCGGCGCTTCATCGACGCACAAGGTTTCTACGAGGTGGAAACGCCGACGCTGCTGCACGTCGCCGGCGGCGCCGCCGCGCGGCCGTTCGTGACGCACGTCAACGCGCTGGATCAGGCGATGCAGCTGCGTATCGCGACCGAGTTGAACCTCAAGCGGCTGATCGTCGGCGGCATGGAACGCGTGTACGAGATCGGGCGAATCTTTCGCAACGAAGGGATCGACACGACGCATAACCCCGAGTTCACCATGCTGGAACTCTACGCTGCGTATTGGAACGTCGACGACATGCTGGAGTTCAACGAGGCGCTGATCGCGCATCTCGTCTCGGTCGTCACCGACGGCGCCGACGAGCTCCCGCACGGCGATCGGAAGATTTCGTTCGCCCGGCCGTTCGCGCGCATCGGCTACCTCGAAGGCATCGCGAAGTACAGCGACGGCAAGTACGCGCGCGAGCGCTTGCTCGATCCCAAGGAGGCCGCCGCGATCCTGACCGAACTCGGATTGCCGCCGTCGCCGACGCACGGTCACGCTTTGGACAAGATCTTCGAGCGCGTGCTCGAACCGCATCTGCAGAACCCGACGTTCGTCACCGGCTATCCGGCGCTGATCTCGCCGCTCGCGAAGCGCAGAGCGGGGGATCCCGAACTGGTCGACCGGTACGAACTCTTTTGTGCGAGCATGGAACTATCGAATGCGTTCACCGAACTCAACGATCCCGACGATCAGCGCGCGCGATTCGAAGCGCAGATCGCCGAACGTGCCAAAGGTGACGAAGAAATCCCCGAGCCCGATTGGGATTTCGTTCGCGCCCTCGAATACGGCATGCCGCCGACGGCCGGCATCGGCATCGGCATCGACCGCCTCGTGATGCTGCTGACGGATCGCACGTCCATCCGCGACGTACTGCTCTTTCCGCTTCAAAGGCAGCACGGCTAGTGCGCCGGATACTCGCCTTCACTGCGACGCTGCTGCTGGCGCTGGCGATCGCGCCGCCGGCCATCGCCAAAGATCACGGCAGTCTGTATTACCTGCCGCAGCAAAGCGTGAGCCTCCAGGCGCTGCTCGCGCCCCCGCCCGAGCAAGATTCGAAGCAGGAAGAATACGATGCACGCAAGGTTTCCGAAGTACTGATCGCGCGAACGCCGGCCGACATGGCGCAAGTTGCGTCGGACGCGCACCGCAACATCTTCGTATTCACGCAGATTCTCGGTCCGAACTTCAATCAAGCCCACCTGCCGCTGACGGTCGCGATGTTCGCCCGCGTGAATAACGACACCGAAATCTTGATCGACATCGCAAAAGCGCATTTCTTGCGGCAACGGCCGCCCGGCACGAAGCAAACGCATTTCTCATACCCGAGCGGCCATGCGGCGTTCGCGGCGTGCACGGCGATACTGCTCTCCGAAATGGTGCCCGAAAAACGCGGGGAGCTATTCGCCCGTTCGGCCATCTTTGCCGAAAGCCGCATCGTTGCGGGCGCGCACTATCCGAGCGACGTCGAAGCCGGATGGATCTCGGGGACGGTCGTCGCGCAGGCGCTGCTTTCGCAGCCGAAGTTCCTAGCCGATTTCAGGGTCGCAAAAGCCGAGGTGCGCAGTGCCCTCGGCCTGCCGGTAGAAAGCAACTAAGACGATGGACGGACAAAAATGCCAGCACGAGCAGTGCTCGTGCTACGTCGACCTCGGAATGTTCTATTGCAGCGATCGCTGCCGCGAGCTGGACGTGAAGGACGGCGACGCCCCGCCCCACGCCCGCTGCGGATGCGGGCACGCGGGGTGTCTCAAGGGCTTCTGAAGCTGGGTCGCAGGCCGCAACCTACGCAAAGTAAGCCGGGTCTAGGGGGTACCTCACAATCGTGCAAGGAGACCTCCCAACGTGGATCTGACCAAAGAATATCCGCGCAGCGTTTCGGCCAAATGGCAAGGCATCGTTCAACTCGGACGCGCCATCGACAAAGCCAAGGCGAAAGCGCACGGCAATATCGGCGAATACAACTACGACTGCCCGATGGATGCGGCGGTCTTTGAATTTCTCGGCATCGATGGAGAACAGCTCCTCGAAGTCGTGCGCAACGCCAAGGGCGACGTGGAGATCGAAGCGTATACCCGGCCGTTCGTTGCTAAGAAGTCGGCCGAGGAGATCGAGCAGTGGAACCAGGAGTGGCTCAGCCACAAGCCGGAGGGCGAGGGCCTCGCGTACTTCACGACGCTGCGCGACTCGATCGATCCGTCGCGGACCGATATCGTGACGTGGGCCGACGTACTCGACCTCGACGAGAAGCGCGAAGTACCGCGCCGGAGTCCGGTTCACGCCTAACCACGATTCGCGCCGTCATCGAATACGACGGTACGGATTTTTGCGGCTTCCAGCCCAACCCGACGGTGCGAACCGTCGGTGCGGTACTGGAGGCCGTTCTTCTTTCGCTCTTCCGCGAAACCGTCAAAGTGTCGTGTGCGGGGCGCACCGATACCGGCGTTCACGCAACCGGACAGGTCGTGTCGTTTCGAACGACGCGTTCGTTCCCGTTCGACCGTCTTGCGCTGGCGCTCAACAGCGAACTTCCGCTCGACCTCACCGTACGTGAAACGGCGATCGTCGACGACGGTTTCTCGGCGCGATTCGACGCGCTCGAACGCAGTTACGTCTACGCGATTTTCAACCGGCGACCGCCTTCGGCGCTGTTAGCCCGAAACGCGTACCACGTCTGGGCGCCGCTCGACCTCGATGCCATGCGCGAGGCGGCGCAGCACGTCATAGGCGAACACGATTTTCGCTCGTTCTGCGGCATGCTGCCGGACGGCGGCGTAACGCTGCGCACCGTTCGCAGCCTTAACTTGGAAGCCCGCGGCGATCTGATCCGCGTGCAGATCAGCGCGGACGGGTTCCTTCACAGGATGGTGCGAACCATCGTCGGAACGCTGATCGAGTGCGGTTCGGGCCGTCGCGATCCCGCCTGCCTTCCCGACATCGTCGCCGCTCGCTCGCGGGCGCTTGCCGGGATCACCGCGCCGCCGCAAGGGCTGTATCTCGCCGGCGTCCGTTACCCCGGCGGTTTCGACTCCTTTTCTGAGCCGCCGGTCTTCGCTTGCTCCGAGCCGTAACAGTGCGGCAAACGCTTGGTAGGAAGTTACATGAAAATTATCGTCGACATCGCCATGCTCGCCGCCGGCATCGGGATCGGGCTAATGATCTGGTCTCCGCACCGCGGAACCGGCCGTGAAGGTAAAGCCGCGCTCATTGGGGCGGCCGTCGCTCTCGTCTTCCTCGTCTGCGGCTTTTCGCTGACCGCCGGTATCGGCGTCGTGCCCGCAGGAGACGTGGGCATCGTCACGCAGTTCGGCAAGCCGACCGGCGATCTGAAACAGCCGGGGATTTACGCGGTCTTTGAACCGTTGGGCTACTCCGTCTACGTGATGGAAGCGA
>CAWAJD010000029.1:0-528102 GCA_963782265.1 Vulcanimicrobiota bacterium | reverse complement strand
CACTGCGGTTTTATATCGACTAATCTGAACGGCGTAAAGGAGAAAGCGATAGCATGGAAACGCGCGAGGACGATCGAAAGATCGTCGTTCCATCGGCCCCGCCGCCCCCGCCGAGCGGGCCCAGCGTTGCAGTAGACGACGACGTAACGGAGCGCAAGGGTCCCCCGAAGCGCATCATCTTCGGCGCGGTCGGCGTCGTCGTGCTGATCATGGCGCTCGTTTGGGGCGTCCCGCGGTTGCCCTACTTGTTTTCGCACCAAGGCACCGACGACGCGCGCATCGATGCCGATGCCGTCGCCGTCACCAGCAAGATTCAGGAACGAATCAACCAGATTCTCGTTGCGAGAACCAGCGCGTGCATAAGGGCCAACTGCTCGTCGTTCTGGACGACCAGGACGAGCGCGCCAAACTGCAGCAGGCGCAGGCGCAGTACGACCTTGCGGTCGCTAACCAGCGCACGAATACACTGCAGAACCAGGGCGGCGTGACGCAAGCCTCGGGCGATATCGCGGGCGCCGAAGCGCAGGTTCCAGTCGCCGTGGCCGGCGTAGCTCAGGCCGACGCCCAAGTGCGCGCGGCGCAAGCGTTGCTTCCGGCGGCGCAAGCGGATTTTTCAAAGGCGCAGGCCGACTACGCGCGGACCCAATCGCTGGTTTCGACCGGCGACGAGCCGGCGGAGCAACTCGATGCGATGCGTTCGGAACAGGCCGCCGCGGCGGCGCACCTGCGCGACGCGCAAGACCAAATCAACGTTGCTTCGGCAAACTACGATGCGGCACGCGGCCGCGTTGCGGCCTCCAGCGCCGGCGTCCTATCGGCGCAAGGCGGCGCGACGACCGCACAGGGCAAGCTGGATCAAGCCAGCGATCCGAGCCAGGTCGAGTCGGCCAAAGCCCAACTCGATTTAGCGAAGCAGAACCTCGCGTACACGCACATCTACTCGGCGATCGACGGATACGTCGGCGAGAAAAACGCGGAGATCGGCCAAGTCGTGTCGGCTGGACTGAACGTGATGACGCTCATTCCGGACAACGTCTATATTACGGCGAACTTCAAAGAGACGCAGATGGGCGGCATCAAGGTCGGCCAGCCCGCCGATATCTCGGTGGACGCCTACAAGGGCCACACCTTTCACGGGCACGTGACGTCGATCAATCCGGCGTCACAAAACACATACGCGCTGGTTCCGGCGCAGAACGCGACCGGAAACTTCGTGAAGGTCACGCAGCGCATTCCCGTACGCATCTCGGTTGACGACCAGAGCGCGGATTTGCCGCTGCGCCCCGGTATGTCGGTCGAAGCGAACGTGAAAGTCAAGTAGGACGCAGTCCCAATGATGCAAAGCGTGGTCGTCGAGCACGGCCTGCGCAGGGTCATCGTGAGCGTCGCAGTGATCGCCGCGACCCTGCTCGAGATCATCGACACGACGATCGTCAACGTGGCACTGCCGAATATTCAAGGCAACTTCGGCGTGGCAGTCGATCAAGGTGCGTGGATCGTCACGGGGTACATCATTGCCAACGTGATCGTGATCCCGATCACGCCGTGGCTTGCCGCGCGCTTCGGGCGGCGGCAGTATTTCTTCGCATCGATCGTCATCTTCACGATCGCGTCGCTGATGTGCGGGCTCGCCCCGTCCTTCGGCTCGCTGGTCTTCTGGCGCATCGTCCAGGGGCTCGGCGGCGGCGGCTTGATTTCCACGTCGCAGGCGATCCTGCGCGACACCTACACGCTGCAAGAGCAGGGTAAAGCACAGGGCATTTTCGCGATGGGCGTCATCGTCGGGCCGGCGCTCGGCCCGGTACTGGGCGGCTGGATCACCGACAACTTCACCTGGCGTTGGGCGTTCTATATCAACATTCCGGTGGGCATCGCCGCCGCAACGTTGATTTGGATGTACTTGCGCAATCCGTCGGAGCCGCAGCACGACCGTAAGCTCGATTGGATCGGGCTCGGTATGCTGGCACTCGGCCTCGGAGCGATGCAGTACGTGCTCGATCAGGGGCAGCAATACGACTGGTTCGACGACACGAACATTCGATTCTTTACCGCGCTCGCGGTCGCCGGGCTCGGCGGCTTCGTTTGGTGGACGCTGAAGTCCGCCATACCGGTCGTCGACCTGCACGTGCTGCGTTTGCGGCAAGTCTGGGCGGGAAGTTTGCTGGGCGGGGTGTTGGGGGTGAGCCTATACGGATCGATTCTCGTCTTACCCCAGTACCTGCAGAACTCGCTCGGCTTCACGGCGACGCTCTCCGGCTTGACGATTTTGGTTCGCGCCGCGGCGGTGATGCTCTTCACGCCGATCACCGCGATGCTCGCCGGTCGCGGAACGATCGACGTGCGCGTCTCAACGGCAATCGGCTTCGTCTTGCTGGCGGTGTCGAACTGGATTCTCGCGGGAATAACGACGCCGCAGTCGGAGTTCGGGACCTTCATCGTCTGCTTGGTGATCAGCGGCATCGGCCTTTCGCAGATCTTCGTGCCGCTTTCGATCGCCGTGCTGGGAGGCGTTCCCGACAAGGAAGTGCCGGCCACATCGGCTTTCTTTAACTTGTCGCGGCAAGTCGGCGGAAGCATCGCAACCGCGGTGCTGGTAACGCTGCTCGTCCGCGGGCAGACGGCCCATCAGACGCAGTTGGCCTCCGTACAAACCCTGCAGCACGAGCCGACGGCGATCTACCTGCAGGAAAACGGCGGCGCCCAGTCGACAACCGCGCTTGCGAATCTCGAAGGAATCGTCGCCGGCCAAGCGCTCGTCCAGTCTTACGCCGACACGTCGCGAGCCGTGGCGGTGATAACGATTCTGCTCGCACCGCTCGTCCTATTGCTCAATAAGCCACGCCTTCATGGCGCGGTCGCGGTCGAATAAGGGAAGTATCTCGTGAACGCACAGCAACGTATTCTGTTCTCGGTCCTTGCGATAGCCGCAATCATCAGCACGAACGTAGCGATATTGCCGGCTTCGGCGCAAGAAGGCACCCTGTCGCCTCCGACAAGAGCGCGCGCGACCGTGCCGACGCCCGTGCCCTCCCCAATCCTTCCCGTCGTCCCGACCGTCGCCCCGGGGTATGCCGCGCCGAACGTCGCGCCGACCTCCGCGAACATCATTGGCGTGACATCCCAGCCGTTTATCGGTATCGCACTCAACGATGCCATCGGGATGGCATTGCTGCGCAATCCCAACCTCGCGATAACCGCGGCCGACGTTCGGATCGCGCACTACCAAATCGTCGAGGCGAAGGGCGCTTTCGACGTGCGCGCGCAGATCGAACCGACGTCCAGCATGGTCGTGCAGCCGCCAGGCAGCCTCTTCGACGCTGGTCCGCTGTTTAGCAACCTGATATCACACACGTCCAGCTTCACTTACGGCGTCGGAGGGCAAACGGTCAACGGTACGACGTACAACGTCGGGATCGATCAGAGCCGGACGTATAACAACAACACGCTGAACACCTATAACCCCTACTACATCGCCTCGCTCAACCTATCGGTGACGCAGCCGCTGCTGCGCAACTTCGGAATGAACCCGGCGAAACGCGTCTATAAACTTGCGATTGTCAACGCCGACGCTAATGCGGCGGCTGCGCTGGTCGATTCGTCGAATACGATCGCGCAAGTCTCCGACGCGTACTGGAGTCTGGTCGCCGCATGGCGCAACGTCGCGATCCAAGAAGACGCGCTCAAAGACGCGATCTCTCAGCAGCAGAGCAACGTTCGTCTCGCCTCGAAAGGCGCCGCGGCACCGATCGACGCGGTCGAGTCCTCCACGCAGGTTTCGAACTTCCAAGACAACGTGTTCTCTGCCCTCCAAAGCGTCTCGGAGCTGCAGAATACGCTCAAATCGCTGATCATCACCGACCCGGGCGATCCGATCTGGCGCGCCAATCTGGTTCCGACGACCTCGGTACTCGAGCTTCCCAACGTTCCGGATCTGAATCAGATCGTCGCGATCGGCATGAAGAACCGCCCCGAAGTACGTCAGGCCTTCGACAAGAACGCGCAAGCAAACATCGACTTCAGCTTCGCGAAAAACCAGTCGCTGCCGCAAGCCGACCTCCAAGTCACCTATCAAAGCAACGGTTTCGCCGGTCTGCTCGCTCCGACGCCGCCGGTCCTCACCAGCCTTTGCCAATCGGAAGGCTCGCTTACCGGATGCCCCACACCGCCGCCGAACTCGCAGGGCGCGATGCCGTATGCGTATCACAATCTCTGGAACTTCTCATATCCGACGTTCAACATCGGCATCATCGTCAGCCAGCCGATCGGAAACGACTACGCCAAGGGCCTCAAAGGCGTTGCGACCCAAGAACAGCACCAAGCCGCAATCCTCACCGAAGGCGTAGCCGAACGCATCAGTTTCGAAGCCCGCAACGCACTCCAAGCCTATCAATCCTCGCTCTCACGCCTCTACGCCGCACGCCAAGCGCGAGACGCATCCGAACAAGTCTACGCTAGCGAACTCCGAAAATTCCGCAACGGCGCATCGACGACTTTCCTCGTCCTGCAGCGCCAAGTCGAACTCAACCAAAACCGCTTACGTGAATTGCAAGCTCAAACGGATCTCAACAAAGCCGTCGTCGAGCTAAGCCGAGTCGAAGGCACGATCCTCACCGACAACGGCGTCAACTTGCAAACCCTGGGAACGCAAGCCCTGGGAAGCCCGAGTCCAAGCAAATGACGCGCCGCATGCGAATCTCTCGCGCAGTACATCGCAAGCTGCAGGAACGCAACGCCGTTCTCTACGCTCGCGAACTCGAACGCTGGAACCTTCGCCTCGGGGCCTAGGTTGGTGGCGGGGTCGCGTGAGCGTGAGAGGCGGAGTCGTGCTCCGTTCCCCCGGGCGACCGCTCAAAAAAACATCCATGTTTTTTCTACTTATCCGTTTTTTCGCAACTTTCAAAGGAATTCGCCCTCGGGCTTTGCGAAAAAATCGGAAATAGCCGGGGGAACGAACCGCGACTCCGCCCTCTCCCGCTACGCAGCAAAGAGATATGCAGACTTAAGTTTTCAGTTTTCTAGTCGCGTTCGGCGGGGTCTCGCGGGGTTCGGCCGTACCACGGGAGATCGGTGTCGACAAGCACCGAGAGCGGATTGCCCGCATCTACGGGGATGTATTTCAGCGGGCTCTGTTTGTAGTCGAAGCAGTCGTCGAAGGCGTCGCTTCTCAGCGTCGCTGCGGTTCAGCGAGCCCAGGTTCCAGTTGGCTTCGATGAAGTGGAGCAGGCTGCCGATGTAGTGGGGTTGGTGCGAGATGTAGCCGCGCTTGGCGTAGGCTGAGTCGATTACTATTGGGATTCGGAAGCCGGCTTCGAAGGCGTTGAATGCTTTTGGTTTTACGTGATCGTACCAGCCGCCCCAGTCGTCGTAGGTGAGGATGATGGCGCTGCTCTTCCAGTATTTGCTTCTTCCAATGGCGTTGAAGACGCTGGTTACCCAGCGAGGGCCGTTGTTGCTTGGGACGTTTTGGCCGGCGTGGTCGGAGTTGGCGAAGGTTCCGACGACGTAGGAGACGGCTGGGAGGGTGCCGTTTTGCGCGTCCTCGATGATGGTGGTTTCGGGGCTGACGACGTTCTTTGCGAAGTCGGCCCCGTCGTAGATGTGCTTGATGACCGAGAAGCTTGAGACGTAGTTTTCGCGGTCGGCGCTGTCGACGTAGAACTTCCAAGAGAGGTTCTTGGCGTCCATGAGGTCGGCGATCGTTTCGAAGTTGAAGCAGCTCGTATAGTTCTTGTCGAGTGCGCCGGTGACGATGTCGATCGCTTGACCGGTGCCGGGATCAGGCGCAGCTTTCTCCGCCCTGCGGATTGTCGGCGGCGTAGTAGTCGGGGTCGGCAGAGTCGATCGGGCCGGACGCGCCGGCGATTGGGTAGAGGTGGCCGGCGAAGCTTTGCGAGCGGTGATCGGCAAACGTATCGTCGCCGAGGACGCCTTCCTTAGCCAAGTCCCAATAGGGCTGTACGTCCGAACGCTTAGCGTAGGAGTATGCGAAGTTCTTCGGGGCGCCGCCGCCGTAGTCCCGCCCTTCGAGATTGAATCCGTTCATCGCGCCGCCGTTGTACTCGGTGAGCCAGTCGTCGTAGTTGTGCGAGGGGTCCCACACGGTCATCAATGGCACTTGCTGCATTTTGACCCGTCCGCCCGTGCTGGTTGGGCCGTCGTTCGCGTAGTTCGCGCCGGGATACCCATGGAACATATTGTCGAACGTGCGGTTCTCCTGAAGCACGACGATCACGTGTTCGATCGGGCTGCCGGGAACGGCGGTTGGCGAGGGCGCCGGCGCCGGCGTCGGCGTTCCGACGACGAGCGAAACGTCGTCGAGGTACCGGTTGATGAACGCCTTGGAATAGCCGTTGCCGTGAACGCTAAACTGCAGCTGCACGGTCTTTCCTGCATACGTACTGACGTCGAAGCTCTGACGTTTCCAATGCCGGGAGTTCGTCGCCGTTTGCGAAAGCGTCGTGAGAACGTTGCCTTTTCGGATCGAGCAATGCGACGGTTTGGTTGGCGTATTGCAGCGAATCGTCCGTTTGGTCGAAAGCCCAAAATGAAAGGCGTCCGAACTGCGGTACTGAAACGGATTGGCAGATCGCGGCGGTTCCATTGATTTCCGGTGCGGACAGCGTTCCCCCTCAAAGGCCGAATGGGAGCCGGAATGCGATTTGGACGAGACGATCGCGGCCGGTACGATTCCGCATTGTTTCCAATACTTGAATCCGCCGGATTCAAAGCCGGGATCGCGGACCGCGTTGGACGCAGCGTCGCGCAGCGCCGGCCCGGCCGGCGGAAGGAGCGGCGGGGCCGAGTTCGAGGCGACGGCGCCGCGTGCAGCAAGCACAAACGCGCCCGTCGCCGTCGCGATCCACATCCGCGTCACCTAGTCGCCTCCGAACGCGCTGGGCGAAGGGGCGACGCTGCCGCTGAGTATATCGCGAACGGCGATCGGCGGAAAACCGACGCCGGCGTATTGACTGTTGTCCCACGCGAGCACGACCAAATCGCGCAGTTCGCGCGCACCGTCGGCGACGCGCGCGGTGGTGAATGCAATCGCGCTCGGGCTGGCGTGTTCGAAGCCGCCCGACTTCTCGATTTGGTACAGCGTCTGGACGTTCGACGCGGTCCGTTTGAGATACGCACCGGTTATCGCGAGAATTTGCTCCTGCGTGAGCAGTGCGGAGGGCGACGGTGTTGTTGCGCCCATCAGCTGCGCGACGGCTTGCGCGGTAACGTGATCCCGTACGAAGGCGCCTTCGAAGCGGGAGTGGATTTTTTCGGTCGTGTACCCGTTCGGGTTCGGGTAGTCGCCCCAACCGTTGTAGTGAACGGTCACGTGCAGCGGTTGGCTGCCGTCGCCGACGAAATGTCCCCAAACGCCGATATCGCGAATGACGAGGTCTTGACGCAAGTCGCGGGCGGCGGCAAATACGGCGCGGTCGCCCGCCGCGGCTGCGTGCGTCGCGAGGTAGTCGAAGGCGCGCCAATAGGCGAAATCTTCGCGTACTTGCTCCCAGCCGTCGGCGATCGCGTACGGCAGATATCCGGCGCGATACGGATCGCTTCCCGATCCCGCGAGCGCCTTTGCGTAGGCGCTCATGTCGAGCGGTAGAGCGTCCAGACGCGTGCCGAAGATTGTCCCATCATCGCCGACGTCGACGAAATGGCCGGGATCGTAATCGCGGTCCCACGACTCGCCCGATCCCTTCAGAATATCTTCCTCGGGTCCAAGCGCTTCGATTTCTGCGACCGCATCCGGAGTGCGCACGAACGCGGGCAGCGACGTAGGGAGCGAGCGAGCGGCGTCGAGGTTTATCTCGCGATGGCCGGTGGTCCCCCAGGCGAGTGCGCCGGACGGCAACATCGTCGCGACGAGAGCGAAGCACGTCGCGCAAAAGAGTCTAGAACACATCGATTGTAATCAATCACGGAACGAGAGGCTGCGTCAATGGCGGTCATAACGTATTCTTTAGATTGCTACATCCGGTGGCGTGCACCGCGCCACCGGACCGTACGGGTGACCAAGCTGGCAGCCCAGACCGCCAAGCTGAACAGATCGCGGGGCGGGATGAGCCACGGTTCGTCGCGCCGTCCGTTTCCAAAGGCGTTGCGCGCCATTTCGTGCAGCCTCAAACGCAACGCTGCGACCAATAGAAGAACGCCGTAGGCAAGCGGGTCGTGCGCGAGGACGGCGTAGGCGAAGGCCAACGGCAGCGCGTACATCAGGAACGAGAAGACGTGGCCTACGGGCGCAAGTGTGAAGTTCGTACGTGCCCAACGGACTTCGCGCAGCCATAGCTCGCTCAGCGTCGTTTCGGCGACGGTCGTGCGAACGACGTAACGGGACAACTCGACGTCGAACCCGCGATTGGCGACGAGCTTGCCCAGGTTGTAGTCGTCGGCCAGATCGTTACCGAGTGCTTCGAGGCCGCCGATCGCTTCGAGGACGCCGCGGCGAACGGCCATCGTTGCCCCGAGACAGAACTCCATCTTTCCAAGTGCGGTGGCGACGAGTACCGACGGTGAAAACTCTTCCTCCGAACGCATCGCTCCGAGTCGCGCGGCGAAGGTTTCGTTCGGGATGCCGCCATAGAGGCAGCTGACGGCGCCCGCGCTCTCCCTCGAGAACGAGGCTGCAATCGCGCGCAAATAGTCGCGCCCGACGCAAATGTCGCTGTCGGCAATCACGACGAGGTCTCCGTACGGTTGCACACCCGGTTTTGCAAGGTTTGCGATCTTCGGGTTCACGATCTCCGGGTTGTCTCCGTAGACGATTCGGATCGGCACGTGTGCGAAGTCGCGGGCGATCCGTGCGACGACCGGCGCGGCTCCATCGCGCTCGTCGTGCAAGCAGAACACGACTTCAAAATCGGGGTAGTCTTGATTGCAAAACGTCGCCAGGCTTTCGTACAGGCCGGACTCGGCGCCGTAGAGCGGTTTAAGGACGGAGATGCTTGGCGTTTCGGGCCGATTGGGCACGCGGCGCCGGGTGAAACGCGCCAGCCGGAAGAGTGCGAGCGAAAGATACGCGGCTCCGGCGACGCTCGCGAGCAAGAGAACGATCAAACGGCCAGCTCGCGATAGGTGACCTGTCCCGCGCCGCGCCGCGCGATGGCATCGCGAACGCGCGGGGCAGTGAGCGCGGCAAGTTCCCCGCCCATTCGAAGTGCTCGGTGCCGGCATCGGCGCCGGCGAACGGGCCGGTCGCCGGGTGGAAGAGCATTTCGGTAACGCCGTCGGGGAGTGCGTCGATCATCCGTACGACCCGGTCTTCAGTCATGGCACCGGGATCGTTTACGCCGAACGCGTAGTCGTTGCAGGCGATGCCGGCCGCCCGCGCACGCGCGCGCATCAGCGCGAGCCACGGTTCGGTCGAGCATCGAATTCCCAAGTCGCTTGCGAAACCCGTCGTTCCCGGCGGCGCGGTACGACAGCAGAAACGGTTCGCGCGGGATGCGAATGCCCGGCATGCCGTACTCCTTGCCGATGCGCAGCAGCATCGCGAAGACGGTCGGATGGACGTGCATGTGACACTGTGCGTCGACGTGATCCAGGCGTAGGCCCGTCGACGCGAACCGCTCGAAATTGCGCGCGAATCTCAGCTTCGAGCTGCTTGCGAATGCGCGGGTGAAAGAAGAACTTGAAACCGGCGGCGACGAGATCCGTTAAGAACTCGCCGCGTTCGTCGACGAGATCCGGGACTTGGGTCGGCGGCAACGCCGGGCGCCCGTTGACCAAAACAACGTGCAAACCGACGCCGAGGTCGGGAGACGCCGCGCTCGTTCCACGGCGTCCTCGAACGCGGGGGCTGCGACCATGAGGCTCGTCGCGCGAAGTACTCCCTGGAGATGCGCGCGTTCGACGGCTTCGTTGACTTCCGGCGAACTTCCGAAGTCGTCGCCGGTAATGATCAGTTGTCTCAGTGGGCGTCCTTCTCGATGATGCCGCACGCGAGATCGTCCGCGATCCAGAGCAGGCGCCCATCCGGCGGATTGACGATTTGGGCCGGGTACTTGACCGGGTCGATGGGGTCTTGATACACCGCGCAAAAAATCGCAGCTTTCTCAACGCCGTCGAGCGCGAACGCAACGACGCGCCCGCCGTTGAGTCCCTTCGGCGTCATCGTAATGCGCCACATGTCCTGCGACTGTGCGTAAACGGCGCGCACGAGCTCATCGTTGTCGGTTTGGCGGAGTCCCGGGGAAGAGCGACGCGGTGTGGCCGTCGGGGCCTAAACCGAGCAGAACCAGGTCGAGGCGCAGATTCTCTCCGAGATTCCTGCGCAGCAGCTCCGCGTATTCCGCGGCAGCTTCGGCGGGATCGATCTCACCGCGCATGCGATGCACGTTGGCCGGCGGAATGGCGACCGACTGGAGAAACGTTCTTCTCGGCCATCCGATAGTTGGATTGCTCGTCGTCGGGCGGCACGCAACGTTCGTCCCCGAAATAAACGTGGACGTCGGCCCAAGACAGCGACACTGCGAGTCGGCTCTTGCCCAAGCAGCGTGAACGCGGCACGCGGCGTATTCCGCCGGAGAGTGCGACGTTGAACGAGCCGCGATCCTCCATCGCCGTCTGTCCGACGGCGATAAACGGTCGACTACGGCTTGCGCGACGCCCGCCGCATCGCGACAGAGCTGCAGTTCACCACGAGGCATTGCGTTGGCTTCCCTTCTTTTTTCGATCAGCTCGCCGGCGGCGAGCAGCGATTCTTGAAAAACGGTATCGGTGTGGCCGGTCAGGATGGCGCGTTCCACCAACGCCGCGAGGTCGATGTTGTTGATCGGCCGGGCGCGACCCGGATGCGTCTTTTCGCCGGTGACGCTGAGCATGATCGCTTCGGCGCGTTCGTCGTCGACTTCGGCGACGAACGTCGTGTTTTCCGACGCAAGTTCGATCTTGAGGATGCGCCGCGGTAAACCCTTGCGAACGATTCCGATCTCGACGGATTCTCCCATCGCGCTCGTGTAAAGGTTTGGCCCGGCAACTCTCCAGCCGAGGCGGCTGGCCAGCCATCCGAACATGTACAGCGCTTCGGATCCGATCCGCACGTGATCTCGATGCGCTTCACGTTGAACAAGTCGTGGAACGTCGCGCTATGGTCGAAGAACTGTGCGATCGCTTCCTGCCACGGGTAGAGCCGCAGGTAGGCGAGATCCGTGATAATCGCGGTACCGCGCTCGCGCGCGAAGGCGGCGAGCTCGCGCAGCGCATCGTCGTTGTAGGTGAGAACCGACGTGTTGAAGACGATCGTCCCGACGATCGGCGCCAGCTTTTCAAAACGAGCGTCGGTCGTAACGCCGGTTGCGACCCAGATCAGGACGCGCGGCGCTTCGGGCAAGGCGAGTGCCGCAATGGCCGATGGAAGCAGATCGGGATTGATCCCATGCACGCCGAGCTCGACCCAGTCGCCGGTGCGCACGCACAAGTCGTGCTCCGGACAGGACGATCCGACCATTTGCTGGTCGTCGTCTTTCGTTCCGTCCAGGATGATCACGCGCGACGGATGCTTCACTGCGAGCATGTGAACCCGGTCGCACACCCACCCGCCCACGACCTCTTCATCGAAGAACGCGACCACGGTCATGGTCGCGACCTTCATATCTGGGCTATTCCGGCGGCGTTGCCTTAACTCGCCGAGTACGGCGTGTAAGTCGACGTTCACCGGGCGGCGCTCACAGCTTTCGCCAGCCGGAGAAGAGCGCGTTCTCGGCGTCGGGACCTTGGCTGCCCGCTGGATAGTTGGGGAAATCGAAGTCCTTGCTGCCGCGCCACACATCGAGAATCGGCATGACCAGCTCCCACGCGCGTTCGACGGCATCCCAGCGCGTAAAGAGCGTTTGATCGCCGCGCATCGCGTCGGCGATCAGCGCTCGTACGCCGGCGGCGACTCGACGCCGAAGCCCGTACCGTAGTTGAAGTCCATGTAAACGCTGCGAACGTGATCCTTGGCTCCGGGCACCTTCGCCTCGAAGCGCATCGCGATACCTTCGTCGGGCTGGATTTTGAGCACGAGCATGTTGGGTTCGATCGCATCCGTGGCGTCACCGTAGAAGCGGTGCGGAATCGGATTGAACGTTACCGCGATCTCCGAGACCTTGCGCGCCAGCCGCTTCCCGGAACGCAAGTAAAACGGAACGCCGGCCCACCGCCAGTTGTTGATGTAGAACTTCACTGCCGCGAACGTCTCGGTGTTCGAGTCGCTCTTGACGTCGTCTTCCTCGCGATAGCCGCGCACCGCTTGGCCTGTCGACGCTGCCGGGGCCGTACTGGCCGCGAACCGACATCGACAGCGACGCGGTCGTGTGAGGGCGGTCGAATCGCCGAGAGCACCTTGAACTTCTCGTTGCGGATCTCGTCTGCATCCGCGCTGATCGGCGGCTCCATGGCGACCAGTGCGAGCAAGTTGATGACGTGGTTTTGAATCATGTCGCGCAGCGCGCCCGCGTTGTCGTAGTATCCGCCGCGCTCCTCGACGCCGAGCGTTTCCGCCGCCGTGATTTGGACGCTTTGTACGTAGTTGCGATTCCAGATCGGCTCGAAGATCGTATTTGCAAAGCGCAGGGCCATGATGTCCTGCACCGGCTCTTTTCCGAGATAGTGATCGATGCGGTAGATCGATTTTTCCGGGAAGACTTTTTCGATCGCCTCCTGCAGGGCGCGAGCCGTTTCGAGATCGGTCCCGAAGGGCTTCTCGACGATGATGCGCGTGTATCCGGTCGTATTGTTTGCCGGGTCCAGCTTGGCGTTCTTCAGGTGCTTGACGATCTCGGGGAAGACCGGCGGCGGCGTGGACAGATAGAACAGATGATTGCCGCCCGTCTTGAGGTCGGCGTCGTTCTGCGCGAGTTTTTCTTTGAGTTGACGAAGTGCTTCGTGTCGTTGAAATCCGCCGCAGATATACGAGATGCGCTTCGCGAAGTCGTCCCAGAGGCCGCCGCTCGGTTTCTGATCGGCAGGCAAGAACTGCATCAACTGATCGAAGCAATACTTGCGAAACGCGTCGTCGTCGTACTTGCTGCGCGAGAAACCGATCAGCGCGAAGTCGGCCGGCAGCGTACCGTTCAAGCGCATCGAGTAAATCGCCGGCAGCAGCATCCGTTTGAATAGGTCGCCGCTGGCGCCGAAGAAGACGATCGTGCAGGGCGTCGTGATGCGCTCGTCGGGCAGACCGTCGCGCAGCGGATTGGATTGCCCGTTGGTTGAGACCGTTACGGAGGCGGTCATGCGCGAACCGCTAGCGCTTCGTCAACCGCGGCGATCAGGGCCCGCAGCGCGGGTTCCAGGTCGCCCTTGAGGTGAACGCGGACGCCGCGACGATTGCGCTTGTCGAGGGACTGCCAGTCGCCTAAGGCTTGTGCCGCGAGGAGCGTGCGGAAGCCGGCGTTCATGCCCGGGATTTGCGGATCGTCGGGATCGTCGAACGTGATCTGCATCATGACGACCTGGTCGGGACCGCCCTTGTGCAGTTGACCGGTCGAATGCAGGAAGCGCGGTCCGAATCCGACCGTCGTCGCGACCTTTCGCGCATCGCGGATTTTCACGCGCAGCTCGCGCAGAGATCCTCGTGCGTCTGGTTGCGCGCGATATACGCCGTGATCGCGTTGTAGTCGCCCTCTTTGAGTTCTGCGAGAAGCGCCGCCAGGGCTTGCACCGGGGTTTGGCGGCAATCTTCTTGGCTGCCGGAGAGATACGTCACGTCGAAGCGGTCGCCTGAAACGTCGGCCGGAGGTTCGGCGAACTTCCCGTTCCGCGCGTACTGCTCGAGCAGCGCGACGGTGTTGTCTTTCGACTCTTGCACGTTTGGCTGATCGAACGCATCGATCTGCAGGATCGACCCCGGCGGCGGCGACCGCAATCTCCCACAGATAGAACTGCTCGCCGAGATCGTACTCGTCGTTCATCGCGAGGCGAATGACCGGATGGCCGGCCGCTTCGAGCGCTTTGAGCTTCTCGTCGACGCCCGGCTCGGGTTCCGGCATGTTTGCGCCGACGTAGACGAAGAACGGTCGTTCGAATAGTCGCCCGGCTCGCCGAGCGCCTCGCCCGCGACCGGAACGATGCCTTTACCGTCTTTGCCGGTCGATTCGGCGATGAGCTGTTCGGCCCAGTCGCCGAACGTTTGCACGTCCGGGTGCGTCACGATCGTCACCTTGTTGCGGCCGTTGACGGCGAGACCGCCGATCGCCGCGCCGAAGCGGACGCCGGGCGCGGTGCGCGGATCGACGGTCCGATCGTTGGCGTGCATCGCACCGAGCGCGCGATCCAACAGCAGATTCATGTCGTAGCCGGCGATGGCTGCCGGAACGATACCGACGTACGACAGCGCCGAGTAGCGTCCGCCGATATTCGGATCGTTGTCGAAGTCGCAGCGGAAGCCGGCTCTCTTTCGATTCGGCTTCCAGCGGCGATCCCGGATCCGTGATCGCGACGAAGTTGCGTCCGGCAACGGTGGCGCCGAGCGCTTTGCCGACTTTATCTTGGAAGTAATCGAGGAAAGCGTTCGGCTCGGTGGTCGTGCCGCTCTTGCTCGAGATGATGAAGAGCGTCTGCGGAATGTGGATTTTCTCTTCGAGTTCTTTGATCTGCTGCGGACAGGTCGAATCGAGCACGTAAAGGTCGGGCAGATCCTCGCCTTCCTCGCCGAAGATTTCGCTCATCATGTCCGGCGCGAGCGAACTGCCGCCCATACCGCAAACGACGGCGGACTCGAACTTCTTGCCCCATCTCGTTGCCGAAGGCCGTGAGATTCGGCACCGATTCGAGCATATGCTGTGCGATGTCGAGCCAGCCAAGCGACCTTTTCACGATCGCCGCGACCGCCGGGTTGGCCGACCAGAGCGTCGGGTCGTGCGCCCACAGCCGCTTGAGAAAGTCGGCCTTGGCTAACGTGTCGAGTGCCGCGTCGTAGGGCGCCTGCGCTGAGTCCATCGAAAGCGCGACGCGCTCTTGCCGCCGGATTCGAGCAGTTTCTGCTTGTAGACGATCGCACCGAGCAGCGCGGCGAACGAATCGCAGAACGAGGAGACCCCTTCGGTTTGCAGCTTAACGCAAACGTCGAAGAGCGAAATCTTTGCGTCGGCAAGGCCTTGAAGATCCGCTCGCGCGGCGTCGAGACCGCTCTCGACGGTGTCGGCGACGACCTTTCCGTGATCGAGCAGCGCGTCCATCGTATTCGGCGGCATCGTGTTGACGGTCTCGGGGCCGACGACGGTTTCGACGTACATCAGATCGGGATACGCCGGGTTCTTCGTCGACGTCGACGCCCACAGCGGGCGCTGTGCGGTGCCGCCTTTTGCGCGAATCGGCGCGAACTCGTCGCTTTCAAAGATCTCGCGGAACTTCTGATAGGTGATCTTCAAACCGGCGACGCCGGCCTTGCCGAGCAGCCCTTGGAGTTTCTCGCCTTTGGCGATATGTTCGTTGATGATGGCGTCGACCGCCGTATCGATTCGGCTGACGAAGACCGAGTTGACCGAGCGAATCTTATCGACCGGTTTGTTCTCGGCCACGCGGCGCTGCAGTCCCTTGACGTACGCGCGAGCCGCTTTCTCGTACATGTCGGTCGAGAAGATCAGGGTCACGTTGATATTGAGGCCCTCGTAGATGCACTCTTCGATCGCCGGCAAACCCTCTTTGGTGCCGGGGATCTTCACCATGAGGTTCGGGCGTGCGACGCGCGCCCATAGCTCTTTGGCCATCGCGATCGTTCCTTGCGTGTCGTGCGCGAGCAGCGGCGAGACCTCGAGGCTGACGAACCCGTCGTTGCCACCCGAGAATCGAAGACGACGTTGAACTCGTCGCACGCGCTTTGAATGTCTTGGATCGCGAGGTCCCAGAAGAGCGCGTCGGCGCTCTTCTCGGAGCCGATCGAGGCTGCGGAGTTGCGCGTCGTAATCGTCGCTCGCGCCGATCGCCTTCTCGAAGATCGTCGGATTGCTGGTCATGCCGCGCAGCCCTTTTTCGATCAGGCGCTTGAGTTCGCCCGACGCGAACATGCTGCGCCGCACATTGTCGAGCCAAACGCTTTGTCCGGCGGCAAGAAGCTCCTGCAGTTGGTTACTCACAAATTCTCTCCTAGCGGGTTGCGAGTGCGAACGTATCGATGGCGAGTTGGCGATGTTGTCCGGCGTAAACCCGAACGTCTTCGCGAGAACGGCGGCCGGCGCCGACGCGCCGAAGTGATCGATGCCGAAGGCGATGCCGCGATCGCCGACGTAGCGCGACCAGCCGATCGTCGCTCCGGCTTCGATCGACATGCGCGCCGTGCACCGACGGCGGCAGCACCGAGTCTTTGATAGGCTTGCGTCTGCGCGTCGAAGAGTTCCCACGACGGCATCGAGACGACGCGCACGCGCTGCCCCTTCGCGTCCAAAAGCTTCTTGGCATCGATCGCGAGCGAGACTTCGGAACCGGTCGCTATGAGAATGAGATCGGGGTGCCGCCTTCGGCTTCGGCGATGACGTACGCCCCCTTGGAGACGGCCGCGTCGCGTTTGCCGAGGAACGGCAACTTCTGACGCGTGAGCACGAGCACCCACGGAGCGTGCTCCGTCGGCGATCATCAGCTTCCACGCCTCGAGCGTTTCGAGCGAGTCGGCCGGCCGCACGACGACGACAGTTCGGCGTCGCGCGCAGCATCGCGAGCTGCTCGATCGGCTGATGCGTCGGCCGTCTTCGCCCAGGAAGAACGAGTCGTGCGTGAAGACGAAGAGGTAGTGGATGTTCCGAGGCGCCGCAAGCCGCAGCGCGGGTTTGCAGTAGTCGACGAAGTTGAAGAAGGTCGCACCGAACGGCAGCAGCGCGCCGTGATAGGCGATCCCGTTGGTGACCGCGGCCATGCCGTGCTCGCGCACGCCGAAGTGAATGTTGCGGCCTTCGTACGTTGCCCGGCTCGAAGTCGCCGCAGCCTTTCATGTACGTCTTCGTCGAAGGATCGAGATCGGCCGAACCGCCGACGAGTTCGGGCAGCGCCGTCGCGATCGCGTTCATCACGGTGCCGCCGGCATCGCGCGTGGCGACGCTGCCGTTCTATGCGTCGAACGCCGGCCACGGCAGATCGGCCGGAAGCTTGCCGGCGAGCATGCGTTCGAGCTGCGCGCGCGAGGTCGGCGTTGGCGCGCTTTCCACGCGTCGTAGAGCGTCTGCCACGCCTCTTCGAGGTCTTCACCTTTCGCCGACGGCTTCGCGATAGAACTTGCCAGCACGTCGTCGGGGACGAAGAACGCCGGCTCGAGCGGCCAGCCCAGTTCTTCTTTCGATCTTCTTGACGTTCTCGGGGCCGAGCGGCTCGCCGTGCGCGCAGATACGTGTCTTGGCGCGGCGAGCCGAAGCCGATGTGCGTGCGCACCGCGATGATCGACGGGCGGTCGGTGACGTTCTTGGCGACTTGGATCGCTTGATCGATCGTGGCGACGTCGTTGCCGTGGTCGACGTCGACGTATTGCGTGTGCCAGCCGGCCGAATCGAACCGGACGATCGGATCGTCGGTCAAGGTGACGTCGGTCGGCCCGGCGAGCGAGACGTGGTTGTCGTCGTAGAAGAAGATCAGTTTGCCGAGCTTCAGGTGGCCGGCCAGCGAGATCGATTCCTGGCTGATGCCTTCCATCATGTCGCCGTCGCCGCAGAGGCAGTACGTGTAGTGGTCGACGATGGCCTGATCGCGCGGTTGTAGACGGCCGCGAAGTGTGCTTCGGCGATCGCCATGCCGACGGCGTTGCCGACCCCCTGGCCGAGCGGCCCGGTGGTCGCTTCCACGCCGGGCGTCCGGCCGAATTCCGGGTGGCCCGGCGTCTTCGATCGAACTGGCGGAAGTTCTTGAGTTCGTCGAGGGTCAGGTCGTAGCCGGTCAGGTACAGGAGCGCGTAGAGCAGCATCGAGCCGTGGCCGGCCGAGAGGACGAAGCGGTCGCGGTTGAACCAGTGCGGGTCCTTCGGGTTGAAGCGCAGGTGCCGGGTGAAAAGGGTGTAGGCCAAGGCGGCGCATCCCATCGGCAGCCCGGGGTGCCCGGAGTTGGCTTTTTGGACGGCATCGACCGCCAGGAAGCGGATTGCATTGATGCGTTGCTCGTCGGCCGGGGAATTCGGCACAGTCTCTCCTTAAGCGGTGGTCGGTCGAATAGAGAACGCTGCCCCCGGTTGGAGGGATGAGGTGACTTCGCTCTCCGGTGTCTTTTCCTTACCACGTTCGGCGCTCTTGATAACCCGGCCGAGCGCGTGATAGGTTCCTTGTGAGGAATAGCATGCGCGACAACCCCTTGCCGATTCCCGAAACGAAGCCCGCAACCGAGTTCATCGACGGCCGATGGTGCAAAAGATGAGCCCGTTTGGGTTGCACGCGCGCGTCCAGCGGGTCGTCGCGGCGGCGCTCGGCGACTGGTCGGACGAGCGCGGCCGCGGCCGTGTCGGCACCGAATGGGATTTCGATTTAACGCCGGCGGGCGAACGCACGAATCGCTTGGTACCCGACGTCGCGTTTCTTTCGTACGATCGGGTCGCTTACGAGGACGTCGAAGCCTCTCAAGTACCCGATCGTTGCGCCGGACGTTGCCGTCGAGATTCTTTCGCAGGGGCAGACGCTCGAAAACTCGAGTCGCCGGCTTCAGATTTTTTTCGCGTGCGGTACGGAAGCTCGTCGTGCTCATCGATCCGCGAGCGGAGTTGCGTGGCTTGTAGACGCGAACGAAACGCGTACGCTAACGGGAAATGAAGCGATCGTGCATCGGTCGCTCGCCGGTTCACATTCCGCTGCGTCGATGTTTTGATGAGGTGCCCCCGGGAGGCCGCCGCTAGCCGTTTGGGCAGATCACCGCGCGGCCTTCGAGCGTGCCTTCGCGCATCGCGGTGAAAGCGTCGACGGCCCGTTCGAGCGGATAGCGCGTTATGTGCGCCTTGATCTTGCCGGCCTGCGCGAGTGCGATCGTCTCGCGCAGATCGGAAAGTGTGCCGTAGAACGTCATCATCACGCGAACGCCATACGGAATCGCTTCTTGGCGAACCGGCATCGTACCGCCGCCGAGACCGACGATCGTGATCGCGCCATCCGGCCGAACCACCTTGCGAGCCAGATCCATCGTGCTCTGCGCGCCGACGAAATCGAAGACCGCATCGACGCCGCGCTTGCCAACGAAGGTTCGCACCGTTTTGATCGCATCGTCGCCCGCGAGGACGACGTCGTCGGCACCCAACGATCGCGCGAGATCGAGCTTTGCCGGCGAACTATCGACGACGATCACGCGTGAAGGAGAGATCGCTTTGACGATTTGAATCGCGAGATGGCCCAAGCCGCCCGCACCGATGACGAGCGCCGTCGCGCTCGGAACGAGCAGATCGCGCGCGCGCGAAATAGCATGGTAGGCGGTGATGCCCGCATCCGCCAGCGGGGCCACGTCGTGCGGATCGAGGTCGCCGATCGGCACTAGGTATCGCACGTTCGGTACGATCACGTGCGAGGCCATCGCGCCGTCGAGCCCGAGACCGGGGCCGCGCATACCGGCGGAGCTGCAGTAGTTTTCGCTTCCGCGCCGGCAGTTGTCGCACGTTCCGCAGCCCCACGCGCAGTAGACCGCAACCGCTTCGCCCGGCGCGACGCCCGAAACGCCGCCGCCGAGCGCCTCGACCCACCCGGTGATTTCATGGCCGAGGGTAAACGGGAGGGGCCACATCAACTTGCCGCTCGTCGCCAGCGACTCCACCAGCAGATCGGAGTGGCACGCACCGGCTCCCGCGACGCGCAAAAGGACCTCGCCCTCGCGCGGCTCCGGCATCGGCACGTCACCCAGTCTCATGCCATCGGGGAAGATGCGAAAGGCCTTCATGCCCCGCGCCTTCGCCTTTCGGCATGGTCTCCCCGTCGGCGCGACGTACCGTAGGGCCGATGAGTATCGAGGAACTGCAGTCCCGGATCGAAGCGCTGGCGCGCGGCGAAGGAAACGTTCGCTCGCGCGAGGGGCGCGTCGTCGACGATGCGATCGAACTGCTCGACGACGGCGGCTTGCGCGTCTGCGAACCGATCGACGGTCAGTGGGTGACGCACGCCTGGGTCAAGCAGGCGATCTTGCTCTCGTTTGCGCGCTGGGATGCGGAGTGGATGGGCAACCGGGAAAGTGACGCGCTCGTTTATTTCGACAAGCTCCCGGTGAAGAAGAATCTACAAGAAGCTTGGCGTACGCTGCGTGCCCCCCGGCGTTGCGCGGTACGGGAGTTTTCTCGGCCGCGGTGTGATCCTGATGCCGAGTTTCGTGAATATCGGGGCCTACGTCGACGAAGGCACGATGATCGACACCTGGGCGACGGTCGGCTCGTGCGCGCAGATCGGCAAAGGCGTGCATCTCTCCGGCGGCGTCGGTATCGGCGGCGTTCTCGAGCCGCCGCAGGCCATGCCGGTGATCGTGGAAGACGGCGCGTTCGTCGGCTCTCGCTGCATCGTCGTCGAGGGCGTACGCGTCGGACGCGAAGCGGTGCTCGGTGCCGGCGTGGTGTTGACCGGGAGTACGCCGATCGTCGACGTGCGCGGCAGCGAACCCGTGACGACGAAAGGCAGCATCCCCGCGCGTGCGGTGGTGATTCCCGGCACGCTTCCTAAACGGTTCCCGGCGGGCGAGTTCGGCACGCCGTGTGCGCTGATCGTCGGCGAACGCACCGAATCCACCGACAAAAAGACGTCGCTGAATGCAGCGCTGCGCGATTTCGAGGTTGCGGTATGAATCCGCGCGTGCTCGAGATTCCGAGTTCTCTCATCCGCACCATCGCTGCCAAGAAGAAGGCGACCTCGATCGATCTCGGGTTGGGCGAGCCGTCGCTCGCGCCGAACATGGAGCACTTTGCCTTCGCGATGGAAGCGGTCGCGAAACACGGCATCAAGTACACCGCCAACGCAGGCAGATCACGATTTGCGCGAAGCGATCGCGCGCTACTACCACTATCCGGACATGCATCGCGCCGCCAACGTCTGCGTTACGACCGGTTCGCAAGAAGCGATGTACGTGACGCTCAAAACGCTGCTCGACCCGGCCAAAGACGAACTCCTGGTAGTCGAGCCGGCGTTCCCAGCCTACGTAAAAATGGCGACGCTCGAAAACGTCGCGGTCCGAGCGGTGGCGATGCGCGAAGAGGACGACTTCGCGATCGATGCCGAGCGCATTCTCGAAGCGATCGGCGAAAAGACACGCGCCGTCGTTATCTGCTCGCCGTGAATCCGACGGGGCGTATCTTGCCGCTCGGCCAAGCGGAGCTGCTGGTGCGCGCGCTCGCCAAGCGCGGCGGCGCGCCCATTTGGCTGATTCACGACGAGATCTATCGCGAGCAAACGTTCACGACCGACGCCGGATACTTGGCCGAACTTTACCCCTATACGATCGTGACCAACTCGCTCAGCAAGAGCAACGCCCTGACCGGGCTGCGCCTCGGGTGGATACTCGCGCCGCATGCCTTTATCGAGCAAGCGATCAAAGCCCATGCCTGGGTAACGTCGTGCACCGACAGTTTCGCGCAGAACGTGGGCCTGCACGTCTTTACGACGCTGGAGGGCGTTCGCGAGCACGCTCCCTGGTATATCGAGCAGCGCAGGTCGGTCGCTACTGCTCTGCGTGAGAGCCGACTACGCGCGCTGCCCATCGACGGCAGCTTCTACGCCTGCGTTCGCTTGCCCGACGGTATGGGCTCGCTGAATGCGGCGACGGAGTTGATCGACGAATACGACGTTCTCGCCATTCCCGGCGCGGCGTTCGGTCCGGCGTTCGAATCGTGGCTGCGTTTGAGTTGGGTTGCGCCGGTCGACAGCGTGCGCGAAGGCATCTCGCGAATAGAAGCCTATTGTGCGCGCTGACGCGCGGCGCGTCTTGGCCGCGAGCTGCATCGTCACGGCGCTCGCGGCGTGCGCTCCTCACGTCCCGTTCGCGCTTTCGAACGACGACAAGTCACGCTTCGCAGATCGCGTTCTGCGCGTCGACGTGCCGGGCCACGACCCGATGATCTTCGGGATGAACGACTGCATCGTCTATAGAGCCAAGAGCGCGCACGACGACATCGTGGGCTGGGACGTGGTCCTTGCATCGGACTGGGGCCAAAGCAGTTATCCTAAGTGGATGACCGGATGCACGTCGGAGAGCATCAAGTACGACGGCAAATACGTCGTCGTCGACATGTGCGCGCAAGCCCTCGGCGCCGGCGGCGGCTGTGCCGGCGGCGGCGGAACCTACCGGAGCCGAAAAGGCGACCCTACAAGCTGGGAAGTGCCGGACGGCAAGCGCTGGAGCCCGCTCCCCAAGTAAGCCGCAACCCCGATGTTGCGAAGCGGATTGGTAAAGACATGAACGTCGGAATTTTTAGGAAGCGGCGACGTTGCCAAAGCGCTCGGTGCGGGATTTCTCGGGCGCGGAGACACCGTCATGCTTGGAACGCGCGAGCCTGAGAAGCTCGCGGAATGGAAAGCAGGCGCCGGTTCCCGTGCGAGCGTCGGTTCGACTGCGCGGACCGCGGATTTCGGCGAAATAATCGTCCTCGCAACGCACGGCATGGCAACGCTCGAAGTGATCGAGGCCGCCGGCGAAGGCGCATTCGCCGATAAGATCGTGATCGACGCGACCAATCCAATTGAGGAGGGCGACGAAGGCCTCTACCTCGCGATCGGCCTCGACGACTCGCTCGGCGAACGCATCCAAAACGCTATACGCCGCGCCAGCGTGGTCAAAGCATTCAATACGGTCGGAGCGGCCGAGATGGTGAACCCAACGTTTGCCGGCGGTCCCCCGACGATGTTTATCGCCGGCGACGACGCCGCTGCAAAGGCGCAAGTGACTCGCATTCTCAGCGACTTCGGCTGGGACACCGCCGACCTCGGTGGAATCCACGCCGCCCGCTATCTCGAACCCATGTGCTTCGCCTGGCTTGCTTACGGCATCAAAAACGGGACCTGGCATCACGCATTCAAGTTGCTAACCTAAGGTGCCGGTCGTCCCACGATCGCGTCGCGCTTGAACCCGCCGTAGATGAGGTAACCCCCCAATGCGAGCGCTACCACGAAATAGAAGTAGAAGTATTGCTCGAAGTGCATCGCCTGGTAGAGTCCGGCTTGTGCCGTGGGCGGCAGGCATACAAAGAGTAGGCCTTTGATCAGCGCGAGCCAGCCGTAGAAGGTCACGATGACGGTAAGCGCGCCGCCGGACCAACGGTTGTGCGCAACGACGACCGCTATTCCCAGTATCATCGTGAACACGCCCGTTACCCACATCAGCGCCGGATCGGTGAAGAGCGCGTTCATGTTAGAAACGGCCGCGGGTTTGTTGGCGATCATGCTCAGCACCGTAAGCACGATCGAGAGGCCCATTGCCTTCGCAAGGAATTTCGTCAACCCGGCATTCGCCATATCGCCGTCCTACTCGGTTATAAGCCCACCCAAACGGTTTGTATGTTCACGAACTCGTGAACCCCATAGACTGAAAGCTCTCGACCGTAGCCGCTCTTTTTGATGCCGCCGAACGGCAACCGCGGATCGCTGGCGACCATGCCGTTGACGAAAACGGCGCCGGCTTCGACCTTCGGTGCGAGAGCTTCCGCCGCGGCCGTGTCCCGCGTCCAAATACTGAAACCCAGGCCGTAGCTCGATTTGTTGGCTAACGCGATCGCGTCGTCGGCATTTTTTGCGCGGATGACCGCGGCGGCCGGGCCGAAGGTTTCTTCGTCGAAGAGACGCATTCCGGGGACGACGTCGCCGACGATCGTCGGTTCGTAGAAATTGCCCGGGCGATCGATCGGGCGGCCGCCGAGTGCGAGCTTCGCGCCGGCCTCAACGCTCTGGCGCACTTGTTCGTGAAGCGTTTTGAGTAAATCGCCGCGCGCAACCGGTCCGATCTGCGTGTTCTCGTCCGTGGGGTCGCCGATCGTTTGCGCGCGCGTCAACTCGACGAAGCGGTCGAGGAATTTCTCGTAGACGGAATCCTCGACGATGAACCGTTTGGCGGCGATGCAGCTTTGGCCGTTGTTCTGAAAGCGCGCGGTTACGGCGGTTTGTGCCGCGCGTTCGATATCGGCGTCGGCGAGGACGACGAATGCGTCGGAACCGCCGAGTTCGAGCACGCATTTCTTAAGCGCGGCACCCGCCGCCGATGCGACCGCGACGCCGGCGCGCTCGCTGCCGGTGAGCGTCACCGCCGAGATGCGCGGGTCGGCGATGCGTTCGTCGATGTCTTCGTTGCTCACGAGCAGAGCGGTGAAGAGTCCCTCGGGCGCCCCGGCCTCGCGGAAGACGCGTTCGATCTCGAGCGCGCATCGGGTCGTGTTGTCGGAGTGCTTAAGCAAGACGGCGTTGCCGGCGATAATCGCGGGCGCCGCGGCGCGGAAGACCTGCCAGTACGGATAGTTCCACGGCATGATGGCAAGCAGGGTTCCGAGCGGACGGAACGCGACGTAGCTTCGTGACGCGCTCGACGGCGCATCGACGTCGGCCAGCATGCCGGGGCCTTTCTCGCAGAAGAACTCGCAGCACCAGGCACACTTCTCGATTTCGGCCCGCGCCTGAGCGATCGGCTTGCCCATTTCACGCACCGCCGTCATAGCCAGTTCGTCGCGCAGTTCGCGAAGTTTCGCGGCGGTTACGGTCAGCAGCGCGGCGCGATCGTCGACGCTCGCCTTCGCCCACGCGCGCGCGGCGTTTTCCGAGGCGGTGAGCTTTGCGTCGACTTCGCGCGCGTCCATGTACGGCAGGCGCTCGAGCGCCGAGCCGTTCGCCGGATCGATGGTACAGATCATAACCCGCTCTGCGACCACGGGCCGTTCGGTCCTGCATAGACCTGGATTAGCCGGTCGGGCTTGATGTACGTCTTCGCGACGCGCTGAACGTCGGCGACCGTGATGCGTGCGAAGCGATCGTTCAGCGTCCGGTAGTAGTCGAGCGGGAGTCCGTACGTCGCGATGTCGAGCAGCTGGTCGGCCTGCCCTTCCGTCGATGCTTCGTCGAGCAGCGCGTCGCTGACCAGCCGTCCCTTGGCTTCGTCCAACTCGGTTTGCGTCACGGGTTCGTTTTGCATGCGGGTGAGTTCCTGACGCACCAGCTTCACCGCCTCGACCATCCGCTCCGGGCTTGCGTTCAGTTCGACGCGGAAGTCGCCGCGGTCGTCGTTGGAATCCAACGCGCTATCGACGCTATACACCAAGCCGCGCTTTTGACGCAGCTCTTGCCAGAGACGCGACTCGAACGATCCCGAGCCGCCGAGAATCTGGTTGAGCACTTGGAACGTGTCGTAGTCGGCATTCGAGCGCGAAACGGCAGGCTGCCCGAGACGGACGTAGACTTGATTGGAATCGGTTCCGATAAAGTCGTGGCCTTTGGAGGCCGGCGGCATCGCCATCAAATGCGCGTCGGGTTTCGGCCCCACTGCCTGCCAGGTTCCGAAGGCTGCTTCGAGTGCGGCGCGGACGCGCTCCGGCGAGAGATTGCCCACCACGGCGATGCTGGTGAGATCCGGGCGCCAGTATTTCATCGCATACGCGTGCAGATCGTCGCGCGTGATGCTGTTGACGCTCTGCGGCGTCGCTTTTCTTAAACTCGGATCGTCCGAGGCGAGAAGCAGCTCTTTGTAGGCGCGATCGATCATCACACCCGAGACGCTCTCTTCGGTCTGCAGGCTATTTGCGAGTTGGCCGCGTTCGATGGAGAACCATGGTTCCGCGAACGACGGATGCTCTTCGCCGTCGGCGACGACCGCGACGATCTTTTCAAAGTCGCCGATCTGGCCGTGCGCCGAGAAGCTTTCTCCCGTCGTTACGAACGCGCCGAGCTCGTCCGTCGTCTTTCGGCGCAACGCGAACGGATACGCGTCGCTCCCGTAGTCCGCTACGCTGGAACCCAAGCGCACGATGCCTTCTTTTCCAGGCGGCGCGAAGGCCGGCGACGAGTCGATCTGGCCGCTGATCACAAACGTCGGGCGATCGGTTTTCTGCTGAACGAGAACGCGCAAACCGTTTGAAAGCATGAATGAGACCGGCGCGAGCGGACTGCGAGCGGTGCTCGGTATGCGAACGGCGCTGGCGATCCACGCCGGAACGACCACCGGTCCGTTGGGCACGCGCTTGGAGAAGTCGTCGCTGGCGCTGGCGTCGCTCTTTTGCGAGTTGCCTTTTGGCGGCGCGTCGTTGGGGCGGAGGTGACCGATTACGTTTGGCTTCGCCAAATATCTTTTCGCAGTCGCGAGCAGATCGGCCGGCGTCAAAGCGGCAAGGCGATCGTCTTCGCTCTGCACTTTCTCGTTGACGATGCCGTAGGTGTAGCCCGCGAGCGAGCCGAGACCTTCGACCGAATCGGCCGAGTAGATGCGCTCCGCAATCGTTAGACGCTTTGCGGCCGTAACGAGCTCGGGATCGAATCCGTTGACGAGCACCTGATCCATGGTGTTTTGAAAGACGCGCTGTGCTTCGTCGCTGGTGTGTCCCGGGTTGAGGATGATGAAGACGTTGAGCAGTCCGCCGCGCACCTGCGTGTCGGCGTTGGCTTCGATGCCGAGCGCAATGTTGGTCTGCACCAGTGATTGGTAGAAAGGCGAGCGCTGGTTTTCGATTAGCGTTGCGAGGGTGCTGACCGCCGGCTCGCCCGCTTCGGTATCGCCCGGAATCGCGTAGGCCAGGTCGAGAACCTCGAATGGAAACGGGAAAGCCGCCTCAACCGTCTTGCCCGTTGCGGCGACCGGCGACGTCGTTGGCTTCGCCGGCAGCGGCCGGGACGGGATGTCGCCGAAATACTGCTTGGCCTTCGCAAACGCGGTCGCATGGTTGACGTCGCCGGCGATCACCAGCGTGGCGTTGTTCGGGGCGTACCATTCGCGATAGTATTTGCCGATGTCGGCGACGGTTGCATTCGCGACGTCACCGCGCTCGCCGACCGGCGTGCGACCGGAGGGCTGGTTCGGGTACGCGGCTGCCCGCACGCGCGAGAGCAGGTCGAAGAACGGCGAGCTTGCGTCGCCGTCGAGTTCGTTGAGAACCGCGCGCCGCTCGACGTTCCAGTCTTGTGCGCGCAGCGCGAGGTGCGCCATGCGATCCGATTCGACACCGAGCCCGACGTCGAGTTTGTCCGACGGCATCGTGAAGTAGAGCTGGGTGTAATCGTAGGTCGTCTCGCCGTTCATGCGAGCGCCCATGCGCGCGACGATATCGTCCAAGCCGCCGGACGAAATTTCGGGCGTGCCGCGGAACGACATGTGCTCGAGCGCGTGCGCGAGCCCGGTCTTGCCGGCCGTTTCTTCGAGCGAACCGAAACCGTACCAGATCGCCGTCTGGACGACGGGCGCGGAATGGTCCTCGGCAACCACGACGCGCAACCCGTTCTTAAGCGTCGTGGTGTAGATGCCGGCGTCGCCGGGGCCGTTGACTTGCGATCGGGCCGAAGCGGTGGCGCCGATCAACAGGGCCAGCGACAAGACCGAGACGAGAAGACTTCTCAAAGCGATGTAACTCCCAGGTAATATGCAGCCGCCGATTCGATGGCGGCACGCGGCAGCAGGCCGATCAGTTCGCCGCGGACGACCTCGATATCGCGTTCCGCCGCGAGTCTCCGGATCGTTTCGACAACCCGATGTAGCGGCGTCGCGCGGTAGTCCGTGACATTGAGCGAGACCTGAACCCGGTTCTCGCCGAGGCGGAAGGCGAGCGCGCGGAGCGTTCGCAGCCCTCCATCTCGTTCGCGGAGCATATGGGCGATGGCCTTCGCAGCGTGCAGGTCGCCGGTTGCCAGCTCAACGTTAAAAGCGATCAATACGTCCCGAGCGCCGATCGCGATCGCGCCCGCGCTTTCGTGTTTGGCAACGCCGCCCTCGTCCGGCCTTCGCTCGGCTTGGGTGAAGCGCGCGTCGAGCCCCTCGAACTGCCCGCGACGTACCGAGGGAAGCAGGCGGTTCCCCGGCCTGCGCGCAGCAGCCCCATAGTAAAAGGAGGGAATGGCGTATCGCTTCCAGATCGCCGCGCCCGCACGATGCGCCAGCTCCGCTGCTTCGACCAGCGTCGCCTTGCCGAGCGGAACGAATGGCAGCACATCCAGCGCGCCGATGCGCGGATGTTCGCCGCGGTGTTGGCGCAAGTCGATGCGTTCGACCGCAACGCCGGCCAGCGCAACCGCCGCCGCAACGACCTGGTCGCCGTCGCCGGCGATCGTAAGAACCGAACGATGGTGCGCGGCATCGCTGGTGCGATGCAGCACGCGCGCGCCCGTCCGTTCGACCGCTTCGATCGCCGCATCGATCGTCTCATCGTTGCGCCCCTCGGACAAATTGGGAACGATTTCAAATGACACGCAGTGTCATCCTGAGCGTAGCGAACGCAGCGAGCGAAGTCGAAGGATCGCCACAATTGGAAGAACCCGCCTGAGGCAACGGTTCTTTGGAAGCGATCCTTCGACTACGGCGCTGCGCGCCTACGCTCAGGATGACAGTAATCATCCAAGCGCTTCCCGGATTGCTTCGCCGATATCGCGTGCGTTGCTCGGCGAGATGACGTGGCGGTATCCGAGTTTGCGCGCTTCGGTTTCGCGGCGGTCGCTGCTGCCGACGTTGCGCAGTTCTCCGGAGAGTCCGAGTTCGCCGAAAGCGGCCAGGTCCGATGGCAGCGGCCGGTTGCGGAACGAGGACGCAATTGCGAGCGCGATACCGAGATCGATCGCGGGCTCGTTGACGCGTAATCCGCCGGCGACCGATGCGTACACGTCCTGCGTGCCGAGGTTCATGCCGGCTCGGCGCTCGAGCACGGCGAGGATCATCGAAAGCCGGGCTTGATCGAGATTATTAGCGAGGCGTCGCGGCGTTCCATAGCTGGTCTCGCCGACGAGCGCTTGCACTTCGATCAGCAGTGGACGCGAACCGACGATGGATGCGGTCACACACGATCCGCTCGGCCGATCGCCGCGTGCGCCCAGAAACAGTTCCGACGGATTACTAACTTCACGCAGGCCGGTATCGTGCATTGCGAAGACGCAGATTTCGTCGATGGAGCCGAAACGATTTTTGTAGGCGCGCAGAATGCGGTACTCGCCGTTTGATTCACCTTCGAAGTAGAGCACCGTATCCACTAAATGTTCGAGCAGTCGCGGTCCGGCGATCGCGCCATCTTTGGTGACGTGCCCGACGATGAACGTCGCGCAGCCCGTCCGTTTCGAGTACTCGACGAGCGCCTGCGTGCAGTCGCGGACCTGCGTAACGCTGCCCGCGTACGATTCTGATTCCGGCAGCCAGACCGTTTGAATTGAGTCGATGACGAGTGTGGCGGGCGTACGCCGCTCGAGGACGTCGAGAACGGCACGCAGGTTCGTTTCCGCCAGCACGAGCAGGCGCGCGTTGTCGCCTCGTGCGAGATCGTGAAGGCGTTCCGAGCGCAGCTTCACCTGCGCGGCCGATTCCTCGCCGCAGACGTACACGACTTCGCCGGAGGCGGCCAGCCGCGCCGCGATCTGCAGCAGGAGCGTCGATTTTCCGGCGCCCGGCGGTCCGCCGACCAGCGTCAAGCTGCCGGGAACGAGGCCGCCGCCGAGAACCGCATCGAATTCGGGCATGTCGACGCGCAGCCGCGCCAGCTTGGCGCCGTCGATTTCGCGCAACGGCACCGGCACGGCAGCTCCGGGCTTGGGCATGGTTTTTGCGCCGCGCGCGGGGGCTACGGCGAAAGGACGCTCGTCGAACGAGTTCCACGCTTGGCACTGCGGGCAGCGCCCGAGCCAGCGCGGCGACTCGGATCCGCACGCCGAGCAAAAATAGACCGAACGAGCCTTTGCCATAGGAGAGTTGCCGATTCTGCGGGGCCCGCGGTTCGCCTGGGAGAAGCGGCGGCCGGTGAGTTCCGCTCCAAAACCCCTTCAGGTGGCGATCGACGGCCCCGCCGCGTCCGGCAAGACGACCGTCGCGCGAATGGTTGCCAGCCGCCTGCACTTCTTATATCTCGACACCGGTGCGATGTATCGGGCGGTCGCCTTCCTGGCGTTGCAAACGCGAACGGATGCAGACAACGGCGCCGCCTTGGTACGGTTATGCGAAACGCATCCGATCAGCGTCGTGCTCGACGACGCCGCTTCGCTCGGATTTCGCATTGCAATCGGCGAACGCGAACTCACCGAAGGAGATCTGCAGTCGAATCAGGTGACGGCCGTCGTCTCGACCGTTGCCGCGCAGTCGGAAGTACGCGAACTGATGGTGCGCTTGCAGCGCGAGGTTGCACGGGACGGCTCGGTCGTGATGGCCGGGCGCGATATCGGCACCGTCGTGCTGCCGGACGCCGCGGTGAAAATCTATCTCAATGCATCGGTGGCCGCGCGCGTCGAACGCCGGCGCGCGCAGCTCGAAGCCGCCGGCGCCGACGTCGACGCGCACAAGCTGGCGGAAGAGATCGAAGAGCGCGATTATCTCGACGAGAACCGCGCCGTTTCGCCGCTACAGGCGGCGCCCGACGCGCACGAGGTCGACTCGAGCCATATGACGGCGGAAGAAGTGACTGCGGAAATTTGCCGGATCGTCGAAAATACGCGGAAGCGTCTTTTCGCGTGATTCCATGGCTGTACGATGCGGCCTCGGGCACCATCAAGGCGATGATGATGACGATTTGGCGCGCGCGCGCGACCGGCGTCGAGAACGTGCCCAAGACCGGGCCGCTGATCATCGCGTGCAATCACATGTCGTATCTCGACCCGCCGGGCATGGGTTGCTTCGTCCCGCGCCGGATCAGTTTTATGGCCAAAAAAGAGCTGTTCGACATTCCGATCCTCGGGCCGGCGATTGCGGGCGTCGGCGCCTATCCAGTTGACCGTAAGGGCAGTGCCCGGTCGGCCATCAAGAAGTCCCTCGAGGTCCTTAAAGCCGGCGGCGCCGTCGGGATCTTCCCGGAGGGGACGCGCAATCTCAGCGGCGAGGTCGAGCCCCAGGTTGGTGCCGCACTGCTCGCTTCGCTCTCGAAGGCGCCGGTCGTGCCTGCAAGCATCGTCGGAAGCGACCGGGCGATGAAATTCCCTAAGATTAAAGTCGCATTCGGGCCGCCGTTGCGCCTGCCGGAGGACCGGAAAGCAACCCACGACGATTTGTCGAAGTTTACGGGCGAGATCATGAGCGCGATCCGCGCTTTGTCGGAGAAATCGAGTACTGTTTAACCATGCAAATAAAGAAGGCCGGCGTCCAAGGGTTCTGTTTCGGCGTGGCCATCACGGTGAAGAAGGCGGAAGAAGCCATCGAAGCGCGTGACGACGTCACGACGCTCGGGCACGTCGTACACAATCCGCAGATGGTGGAACAACTCGAGGCAAAAGGTCTGCGCAACGCGAACTCGATCGACGAAGTCGATTCGGGAGCGCTGTTCGTCCGCGCGCACGGTTTGCCGGTCGACGTTTACGAGAAAGCGACCGAGAAGAAACTTACGATTATCGACGCGACCTGTCCGATGGTGACGAAGATTCACGTTCAAGCGAAGAAGCTCAAGGCCGACGGCTACAAGATCGTCGTCATCGGCGATCCCAATCATCCCGAAGTCAAGGGGACGTTGAGCCACGTGCCCGGCGCCTGGTGCATCGAAGACGTCGACGACGTCGCGAAGCTGCCGCGTTCGAGCCGCGTCGGCGTGGTCGTGCAGTCGACGTATTCGGGCGAACGCTTTACCAATATCGTGAAGGCCCTCTCGGCGAAGTACTACGACGTGCGCGCGGTCAACACGATCTGCACCGATACGCACAATCGCCAGAACGAAGCCTCGCGTTTGGCGAAAGAGGTCGAAGTGATGGTCGTCGTCGGCGGGAAGACCTCGGCCAATACGAAACATCTCGCCGAGCTTTCGGAATCGTGCGGCGCACGCGCGTATCACATCGAAGGCCCGGACGAACTGAAGACCGAGTGGTTCGACGGCGTTAAGATTGCCGGACTCATGTCCGGCGCGTCTACCCCCGGCTGGCTGGTCGACAAAGTCGAAGAACGGATGGAGGAGCTGAGCCGTCAGCCCGTCTGAACGTTTCGAGCGTCACCTCGAAGAACGCATTTCGGGATATCGGGGATCGAGTGAGATCTCCGATATGCTTTTGTGCCACTTCGGTTACGGCCAACACGGGCCGGCGCGGCGCGGCAAACGCCTGCGCCCGCAAATGGTGATGCGCGTCGCGCTCGGCGAAGGGGCACCCCTCGAACGCGCGCTCGATGCCGCCGTCGCGGTGGAAATCTTTCACAACTATTCGCTCGTGCACGACGACATCGAAGACGGGGACCGTCTTCGTCACGGCCGTCCGACGCTGTGGAGCGCGTACGGCGTTCCGCATGCGATCAACGCGGGCGACGCAATGTGTGCGCTGTCGTTCGCAAGCTTGACCTCGGCGTCGGCCATTCTAGACGGCGAGCGCGTGCTCGCGATGCTGATGGTGCTGCACGAAGCGCACGCGATCATGTGCGAAGGGCAGTCGCTGGATCTGCGTTTCGAATCGGAGCGGCACGTCGACCTGACCGCCTATCACCGGATGATCGCGTGTAAGACTGCGGAACTCTTTTCCGCGTCGTGCCGGCTCGGCGCGCATGCCGCCGGCTGCAGCGACGCGGCGATCGCATCCTACGGTGATCTCGGGCGCGCGTACGGCATGGCGTTCCAAATCCAGGATGACGTGCACGGCGTTTGGTCGTCGGCGGATGCGACCGGCAAGGTCTCCGGCGTCGATATTGCACGCCGCAAGTGGACCTTCCCGATTGCCTGGGCGATCGCACAGTCGCAGTCACCGTCCCGCGATGCGGTCGCGGATGCGTACGCCCAAGGGCGGCCGCTCGAACGTCAAGAGGTCGACCAGGTCATCGTAGCGCTGGAACGCCTGGGCGCGAGAGAGGCGGCGCGCCGTGCGCTCGCAGAACAACTGGCGGTCGTCGAGCGCCACCCCAACCGGGAACTCCGCGAGTTTCTCTTGGCTACGTTCGACTTGGCCGCCGCCCGCTAGCCACCGGAGGATCCGACCCTGAACGCTACTGCGCCCGCCCGCCCGGAGCGGGGAATCTCCGTCGCCTGGGCGCTGGTCGTGCTCGTGGCGCTGGGCTTCGTCGTTCGCTGCATCTTCATTCAGAGCAGCGGCTTCACGACCGATGTCGGAACCTTCCAAGCGTGGGCAACGGAGCTCGTCGAAGGCGGCTTTGCCAACTTCTATGCCAACGGGCACTTCGCCGATTACCCGCCCGGCTATTTCTACATTCTCGGCATCGTCGGCTGGGTCTGGGAAGCGTTTTTCAAAGCGGGCGACCCCGGCGAACAAGTGCTCAGGGCGATGGTGAAGCTCCCGGCCATCCTCGCCGATCTCGGCGTGGGCGTTCTGCTCTATGCGATCGCACGCCGTTTCGCGAGCACGACGATCGCGCTCGGCACGGCGGCGCTCTACCTGCTCAATCCCGCAATCATCTTTAACTCCGCGATCTACGGCCAAGTCGATTCCGTCTCCGCAGGCTTCGCACTGCTGGCCGTCTTCCTACTCTTTCGCAGCGACGACGACAAGACCGACCGGCCGAGCTGGTACGTCGTCGCCGCTTGGATCGCACTCGCCTATTCGCTGTTGATCAAGCCCCAGGCGGCGGTGCTGCTGCCGCTCTTCATCGCCTTTGCATTCGCGGATCCCGTGCGCCGCCGCGCGCGCCTTTTCGCCAGCGGCATCGGCATACTGGCGAGCCTCGTTTTTGCTATCGTTCTCACCGAGCCGTTCCATCCGAGCAACCCGGTCGCGGCGCTCCTGTGGCTCTTCGAACGCTATCAGTACGGCTCGTCGGTCTACGCGTACAACACGGTCAACGCGTTCAACCTCTGGGCGATCCGCGGACCGTTCTGGCAAGCGGACAACGGCCCCGGCGCCTATATTCTGTTTTTCCCACAGTATATCTGGGGCATCGGTCTCGTGCTGGCGGCCGTCGCGCTGGTCGTCTGGCGCTACGTTCAGGATCGTTCGCAGCGTGCGTTCCTCGAAGGATGCGCGGTCGCGACGCTCGCGTTCTTCATTCTTTCCACGCGCATGCACGAGCGCTACATTTTCGACGGCGTGGTGTTTGCCATCGCGTGCGTACCGCTCGCCCGCCGCTATATTTGGGGTGCGGTCGCACTCTCGATCGTCCTCTATGCGAACCTGCAGTATGCGATCCAGTATCTCAGTGCGGTCACCAACCACATGCCGGGAGTAAACACGCAGAATCTCTGGGGCGTCGGGACGTCGCTGTTTTCGATCCTCGCCGTTCTCACGTTCTTCTATCTCGGCTATATGTATTTGGGGATGTCGCCCGATGCGGAGGCTGACGCGGCGGCGAAGGAAGAAGACGGCGTTGCCGAAACGGCCGCGGCGCCTCCGACGAAGCTCGCGGGCGTCGACGTCTCGGGTGCGACGCAGACGCGCAACTGGTTCGATCCGGGCGAAGGGCTGACCGGGCTGAAGGCACCGCTGGACTATATCGTCATGGCGGCGTTCGGCGTCGGCAACTTCATTCTGTCGTTCATCGGATATTGGTGGCCGCCCGACAAGGTCTTCGACGAGATCTACTTCGCACGCGCCGGCGAGGAATATCTTCAAAATCTGCGCATCTACGAAAACACGCACCCGCCGCTGACCAAGCTGCTGGTGACGTTCTCGATCATGCTCTTCGGCGGTATGCCGCACGGTCACGGCCTCGGCGGCTGGCAAGGGTTGAACGCGATCGTCGGCCACATGCCGGACGGCGACAACTCCTACGGCTGGCGTTTCGTCGATATCATCTTCAGTTCGCTCGTCGTAATGCTGCTGTTTGCATTTGCGAAACGCATAACGGGCTCTACGCTGTTCGCCGCCGTTACCGCACTCTCTCCTAACCGCAGACGGCATGCATTTCGTGCAATCGCGCATCGCGACGCCCGAAGGCATCGTCATCTTCTTTGCGACCGCGGCCGTCTACGCATTCTATCGATTCTGGATATCCTCGCAAGTCGGGGAACGGCGGCACGTCGAGGTTCCGGAGTGGGGTTTTGCGGCTGCGGCCTCGGGATCGGTGGTCGCGGGCTGCATCGTGGCACTGATCATGCGCGCGCTCTGGCAGTTCGACATACCCTCGTCGATCGTCACCGCGGCATACTTCACGTGCGGATTCTATCTTCTCGCTCGTTATGTACTGATGCCGCGCTTTTGGGGCGACGAAAAACACGAACTCACGTACCCGGAAGGCTCGCGAGCGTTAGCCGGCGGCGGCTCGACCATGCTCTACGCAGCCGACGGCGGCACGATCGACGATCGAGGAAAGATCCAACGCGGCGCACGTTCCCAAAACGAGAAGGGGACGCTCGTTTACCACGACGGCGACCTGACGATCGACTACGCGCGCGACGCGAGCGTGACCTATGAAACGCCGGCCGGCGACGCGACGTACGCAAACGATACCGTCAAGGCCGAGAACGGCTCCGAAAGCGGCCGCTCGTCGAAGCTCTGGCTGATCCTGTTCACCGTAGCGCTCGGATGTCTGGTGAGCAGCAAGTGGTACGGCGTTATGGGATTCGGCGTCAGCTTCCTAGTGCTGATTCTGGTCTTTTTGCAACGCTACTTCCGGCGTCGCCGCCCGGTGCTTTGGGGGAACCCGCGCGGCTTCCGGATCGACGGCGCGCTCGTGACGATCGTCTTCGTGAGCGCTACGGTCTACGGGCTCGTCTGGGTGCCGGATCTCGTGCGTCACGGGAAGGACGAAATCGCGAACTTCAACGACGTCGTCAACCGCCAGTATACGATGTACGAATACCACCACAACCTGGTAGCGACGCATCCCTACTCGTCGAAGTGGTGGGAATGGCCGCTGGACTACGTGCCGGTGGCGTACTATTACCAGGATCATCGCAAGAATCAGAGCGACGAGAACGGGTGTTGCGTTTACGAAATCACATCGATGCCGAACCCGTTCATCCTGTGGTTCGGGCTGCTCACCGTACCGTGGGTCGGGGTGCTGGCGTGGAGGCTGCGCAACAAGGGTTACGCGCTGCTCGTGCTCACGTATCTGATGCAGTGGATACCCTGGGCGCTTTCGCCGCGCCTCGTCTTCGCATACCATTTCTACGTCGATATCCCGCTGATATGCCTCTGCAATGCGATCGTGCTGCAGCGAATCTGGCAATGGGGCTCGGGCAAAGAAGACGGCGGCAAGTGGCTCAGCGGCTTGCTGGTCGGCGGCTACGTCCTGGCGGTCGTGGGGGCGTTCGTATTCTTCTACCCCATCTTGGCCGCGTACCCGATCTCGTGGCACGACTGGCACCAGCGGATGTGGATAGACAAATGGGTCCTGGGCCCCGGATAGCGAAGCGGCAACACCAGAGGATAGAGCATGTCTGGACATTCGAAGTGGCATAACATCAAGCTAAAGAAGGGCAAAGTCGACGCGCAGCGCGGCGCGCTCTTTACGAAGCTGAGCAAGGAGATCATCCTCGCCGCCAAGGGCGGCTCGCCCGATCCCGAAGCCAACTACCGGCTGAAGATGGCGGTCGAGAAGGCGCGCGAGTTCAACGTGCCTCAAGACAACATCAAGCGCGCCATCGCTCGCGGATCCGGTACGACCGGCGAGCGCGAAATCGAAGAACTGCGCTACGAGGGCTACGGCCCGCACACGCTGGCGGTCGTGGCCGACCTTGCGACCGACAATCGAAACCGTACCGCCGGCGACCTGCGCTTCCAGTTTCAAAAGCACGGGGGCCAGCTCGGCGAGTCGGGCAGCGTCGCGTGGATGTTCGATCCGGTCGGGATCATCGAAGCCAATCCCGCGGGGCTTTCCGAAGACGCGTTCACCGAGAGCGCGCTGGTCGACGGCGTCGACGACGTCGAGTACGATGCTGACGGGTGCACCATCTACACCGCTCCGGCGATGCTCGCCAGCGCGCGCGATGCGTTGCGCGCGACCGGCATGAAGATTACCGACGCCTATCTCGGCGTGCGCGCGAAGAACAAGCTCGAGCTGGCGGGCGCGGAACTCTCGGCGGCGCTGGCGTTCCTCGATATGCTCGAGGAGCACGAAGACGTGCAGCGCGTGTTCAGCAACCTGCACGTGAGCGACGTCGCGCTGGAGGCACTCGTCTGAAACTTCCCGCGACGAATCCGGACGGCCCCGGCGTGACCGAGACGGTCCGGCAATACTTGCCGCGTGATTGGGTTTTCCCGATCGTGCTGGCGATTTTCGTCGCGGCACTCGTGTGGTTCGGCCGGTCGATTCACGATTTTCTGCTGCCGCCGTCCGATACCGTGACCGTGCCTTCGTTCGTCGGCCAAACCTTGACCGACGCAAATGCGGAGGTCGAACGTCTGAAGCTAACCGCGGCGGTCATCGATCACACGACCAGCGATCGCTATCCGAAGAACGTGGTGATCATGCAGCGGCCGGACGCCGGCACGGCGGTGCGCGAGGGGCGGCAAGTCTCGTTCGTGATCAGCGACGGTATCATCGCGCGGCTGATGCCGGACCTGCGCTATCAGTCGATGCGCGAAGTCAACTTGGATCTCTCGCATTCGAAGCTGCAGCTCGGCAAGGTCACGTACGTCAAGAGCGACGTTATTCCGGACGGCCATGTGATCGCGCAGGATCCGTCTCCGCTCTCCAACGTCGTGGAGGGCGATACCGTCAACCTGACGGTTAGTCGCGGCGGAGCTTCGCAGCTTCACGTCCCGAATTTCGTCGGCATGAAAATTGACGACGCACGAGCGCTCGCCGATAAGGACGGCATCAAGCTCGGGCAGCTGGTGTGGACCCCGCTCGGGCGCAACGGTCCGGCGCACGGCCAGGTGACGCTGCAAATGCCCAAAGCCGGCACGAAAGTGGCGCCGTACGACCAGGTCTCGCTCCAAGTCAGTTCGGGGCCGTACGAGTCGGGGTACATCATTCGCCAAGCGCGTCTGCTCGTCTCGGTGCCCGTGCCGGAGAACGTTCCCAACGGCAAACAGCTCGAAGTGCGTTTGGCAATGACCGACGCAACCGGAAAGTACGATCTGTATCACGCGTTTGCCGAGCCTGGTCAGAAACTCGATCTGACGGTGACGGCGATCGGAACCTCGGTCGTCGACATGTACGTGAACGACGTGCTGGTCGGCGAAACGCGGCTGGGGGCCGAACCCGCGGCGATCTACGATATGAAACCGTCGTCACCGTCGCCGTCGCCGGGAGGCCCGTGATGCCGGCGCTCATTGCCCCGTCGCTGCTCTCCGCCGATTTTGCATGCATCGCCGAGCAAATCGCCGCCGTCGAAAAGGCCGGCGCAGACTATCTGCATCTCGACGTCATGGATGGACGTTTCGTCCCGAACATCACGTGGGGTCCGAAGATCATCGGGGATCTGCGCAGGCTTTCGACGCTGACCTTCGACGCACACTTGATGATCGTCGAACCAGAACGCTACGTCGACGACTTTCGCGAAGCCGGGTGCGATCGCATCACCTTCCACCTCGAAGCGACGCCGCACGCGCAGCGGCTGCTGACGCACATTCGCTCGCTCGGGGCTAAATCCGGCATCGCGATCTGCCCGCAAACGCCCGTCGCGATGCTGCAAGACGTCATCGAGGATTGCGACACCGTGCTCGTGATGAGCGTGAATCCGGGGTTTGGCGGCCAGCAGTTTATCCCGCGCTCGCTGGAAAAAGTGCGCGAAGCCCGGGCGATGATCGCATCGCGCAATCCATCGTGCCTCATCGAAGTCGATGGAGGCATCGGCGAGCGAAACGCACGCGAGCTGATCGAAGCGGGCGCCGACGTTCTGGTGATGGGCTCTGCCGTCTTCGGTGCCTCCGATCCCGGCGCCGAACTGCGGCGCATCCGGGCGACGTTTCCTTCCGCAGGCTCCTAGTGCGCGAAGACGACGTCGTCGCGGCCATTCGCGCGATCGTCGAACCGGGCGGCGCAACGAGCGTGCTGCTCGGCATCGGAGACGACGCCGCTATATGGCAGCCATCACGTTCGCACCGCAGCGCGATCACGACCGACGCGTTGGTGGAAGGGGTGCACTTCTCGCGCGACTTGATGACGCTCTCCGACGCCGGGTGGCGAGCCGTCGCCGCAAACGCGAGCGATCTCGCCGCGATGGGCGCGCGTCCGGTCCTGGCAACGATCGCACTCGGCGTTCCCGTCGGAACGGACGAGGCGGCGATCGTCGAACTGTATCGCGGAATCGCAGCGGCCGCAACGGCAGCGGGCATGACGATTGCGGGCGGCGATTTGACGCGCGCGCCGGTGCTGACGATTTCGGTTGCCGCCGTCGGTGAGGTGCGCCCATCCAACGTGAAAACGCGTTCGGGCGGCCGGCCCGGGCACGTGCTCGCGGTGACCGGAACCTTAGGCGCAGCGCGCGCCGGTCTGGCGCTCGCACGCGCGGGCGATTCCAAACTCGCCGGCACCGCGGCGTGCGCCGCGCTAACCGCTTTTCGGCGGCCGGAGGCGCGGTGCGCCGAAGGGCGCTTCCTTGCAGCGAGCCGAAACGTCGAAGCCATGATGGACCTCTCCGACGGGCTGTCGACCGACCTTTCCCGGCTCTGCATTGCGAGCGGCTGCGGTGCGCTGCTCTCCGGCGTGCCGGTGGCGGAAGCCGCGCGCTCGATCGCGCTGGAATGCGGGGAGGACCCCGAACGCTTCGCGCTCGCCGGCGGCGAAGATTTCGAACTGCTCGTTGCCGTGCGGCCGCGCGCGTTCGCACATTTGGCGCGTCGCTTTGAGGCGCAGTTCGGCCGCCCGCTGCATCGCGTCGGAATATTGCGGGCCGGCAGCGGCCTCGCGTTAGTGCGCGACGGCATCGAGGAACCGATCGCCGCAACCGGCTGGGACCACTTCGCCGCCGCGGAGGTGCTCGCGTGAACCGGATGGATGAGGAAGCACAATCCTATCCGCTGATCGGCAGCATTCAAAACAGCGTGGGCATGGGATTCATCGGCAATCAGGCGACATTTGCGGTCGCCAACGCGCTCGGTGCGCGGCTGGTCCACGCGCAATCGATGATGGCGACCGCTCACGGAGGTTTCGGCGGGCGCTCCAGCGCGATCGCCGATCCCCAACAGTTCCGTCGCGACGTTGCGTTCGTCGTTAGCCAACGCCCCGGAATCATCCAAGTCGGCTACCTGCCCAAGCGCGATCACGTCAGCATCGTCGCGACACAGCTGCTAGATTACAAAGGCGTGGTGCTGCTCGATCCGGTTATCGGCGACTATCAAAAGGGGCTCTACGTCAGCCAGGAGACGGCGCGCGCGATTCGCGAGAAACTGTTGCCGATGGCCCAAATCATCACGCCAAATCGATTTGAGGCGGAAGTACTTCTGGGCAGCGGCGATCGCACGATGACGGAGCACGCGTACTTAAACGGACTTTTCGACCTCGGTCCGGAGGCGGTGATCATCACGTCCTTCGAACGCGATCCGGAAAAACATCGCGTCAAGCTGCTCTTCACGAACGGCTACAGCTACTATCGCATTTGGGGGCCCCTGTTTCCCGCATATCCGGCGCACGGCGTCGGCGACGTCTTTGCCGCCGGCGTGACGACGTTCGCGGGGTTAGGCGGTTCGCCGTTCGCGGCAGCTTTGCTCTCGACGGCACTCGCAGCTCGCTCGGTTGCGAATACGACGCCATACGGCGGTGCGACCGTCGACCCAGTCGCGGCGCTGGCCAAGTGGAGCCCGCTGGATATCAGGTCGACGACGGCCGAACGATCCGCTTTTGCGTGCGGTCCAACGTCGAAGCGATCCCGATCAAGGGGACGGCCGAAGATAGCCCGCGCTTGAAGTTCGCTCCGCCCAAACACACGATTCGTCAAGAGTAGCGTTTGCAGTGGAACCGCGAAATATCGATTTCACATTGGGGAATGCGAGCGACGCGCACGTTCGGATCGAGGTCTTGGGCTACGAGCATCCGGAGGTTGCCGAGCCGCACGGTCTCGATTTGCTGGAGTGCCGCGTTCACGCTGCGGCCGCCCCCGTCAGCGGCGAGTTCGTTTTTTCGCTGCGCGTCGTCGAGCTGATCGACTTACGCGGCTACCTTGCCGAGATCAACTCCGGGAACGGGCCGCCGGCATCGCACGCGCTGGCAAACGGGCTCTTCAATCTCTCGTTCGCACCCAGCCGGCGGGGACCGGTGCTATGCGCCGTCTTGCTCAAGAGCATCGATACGTCGCACGTACGTCTGGAGTTCATGATCACGCTGGAGCCCCTCGACATCGGACGCGCGATCGCCAACTTGGAGCGCCTGTCTCTCTGAACGATGACAAAACAATAAAAAAGAGCCGTCGCAGTGCGACGGCTCTTTCGCCTTTTAAGAAAGCGAAACTACGCCCGGCGCGTTACCTTTTTGGAACGCAGGCACTGGGTGCAGACCTTCGCCGTGCGATGGGTACCGTTCTCGTCGACGCGAACCGACTGAAGATTCGGCAGCCAGCGGCGGCGCGTCTTGTTCATAGCGTGGCTGACGTTGTTACCCGTGCGCGGGCCCTTACAGCAGACTTCACAGCGCTTCGCCATGTGGGTGTTCCTCTCAGATCCTTATTCAGACAAACGTCGCACCCTGTTATGAGGGCGGGACAACCCTGGAATACTACCACGTACTCCGGGGGCATAGCAAGGATTGGTATCGCGCTCGCGAACGAGGCCCAACCGTGGACGTGATCGCCTTAGACGGCCGGGGCTATTCGAAGTTTCTCGCGGCCGGGACATACTTCCTCAGGAAGTATCGCCAGGTCCTCAACGACCTCAACGTCTTCCCGGTTCCCGATGGCGACACCGGGACGAATATGTACCTGACCCTGCGCTCCGCGATGCTCGAGTCGAATAAGCTCCATGGGGGCGAACCGATCTCCGAAGTCGCCGCCCAGGCGGCCCACGGCAGCCTGATGGGCGCCCGCGGCAACTCCGGGGTGATCATCTCCCAGATGCTCCGCGGCTTCGCTCACCATCTGCGCCACAAGCGCGAGGTCGACACGTTCGCCGTTGCGACGGCCATGAAAGAGGCGGTCGCCGCGGCTAAGCAAGCGCTCTTGCGGCCGGTCGACGGAACGATCATCTCCGTTGCGGAGGCCGCGGCCGAAGCTGCGTATACGACCGCGCTGAAGGAGCGGGATTTCTATCGCTTCGTGACTGCGGTGCTTCGCGCTGCGAACGAAGCGCTCGACCGGACCCCCGACCAACTGCCGGTTCTGAAGGAAGCTGGAGTCGTCGATTCCGGCGGAGCCGGCTTCGTGTATTTTCTGGAAGGCATTCTCGCCTTTCTCCCGGACGTCAAAGTGCGCGCGACGGCATTTCCGCGGCGCCCGGCGCGGCAAACGGCATTCACGCAGACGCAGGTCGTCGGTGAGAACAAGTATTGCACCGAGTTCGTGCTCGAAGAGGCCAGATGCAGCGTCGTCGAGCTGCGGCGTTTGCTCGAACCGCGCGGCGAGTCGCTGCTCGTCATCGGCGGCGAACCGACCGTCAAAGTGCACATTCACACCGACGATCCCGAACGCGTGAAAGAGATCGCGAGCCGGCACGGGTCGCTCACGCGGCTCAAAGTGGATAACATGGAACAGCAGCATAACGTCCTGGTGGTCGAGAAACCCGAAGTTGCTTACTCGATCGTCTCGGTCGTGCCGGGCCCCGGGTTCGAGCGGATCGTCCGGGAACTCGGAACCGAAGTCGTCGTTTCGGGATCGAAAAATCCGAGCGTGCGCGATTTGCTGCTCGCAATCAACAAGTGTCTCTCGAACGAGATCTACCTGTTCGTCAACGACAAGAACGTCGCGCTCGCGGCGGCCGAAGTGGCGGAGCTAACCGAAAAGCGCGTGCATGTGATTCCGTCGCGCGACATCGTAGCCGGCATCGCCGGATTGTTCGCATTTCGAACCACCGCGCAATCCGCGCCAAGCGACGAAGAGATCCGCGCCGCCTGCGAGCGCGGCCACAGCGCGCAGGTGTTTTTTGCCGGTAAGGACGCCACCGTCGGGGGCACGAGCGTCGCGGCCGGAAAACCGGCGGCCGCCTTTGCCGGCAAGCTGGTCGGCAGCGAGACGTTGGACGGAGCGGCGAAGGCGGCCCTAACCGGAATGGGTGCAGCCTCGGGCGGCCTGATCACGCTCTATTATGGAGGCGTGCAAAAGGAAAAAGACGCACAGCGCCTCAGTGCCGAGCTGGAAGCGGCTTTTCCGGGTGCCGACGTCGAATACTACTACGGCGGTATGAAGAACGCAGAATTTTGGTTGTCGTACGATGAGTAGACCGCGTATCGCGGTCGACGCGATGGGTGGCGACCGAGCCCCCGAAGAGATCGTTGCCGGGGCCCTTTTGGCGACGCGCGATTCCGACGCACAGATTATCCTGACGGGCGACGAGGCGCGGGTCCGCCCGCTGCTGACCGGGCCCGGAGCCGACCTGCTGACGGTCCTCCACGCTCCCGAAACCGTGCCGATGGATCAGCACGCCTCACAGGCGCTGCGCTCGGCCGACCGGACCTCGCTCGGAATCGCGGTCAATCTCGTAAAAACGGGCGAGGCCGATGCCGTGGTGTCGGCCGGCAATACCGGGGCCTTCCTCGCGATCGCGTTGATTAAACTGCGGACGATCGAAGGCATCGCCCGGCCTGCGATCGCGACGATTTGGCCGGGTTTGGGCGGATCGACCGTGCTGCTCGACTCCGGCGCCAACGTCGACTGCCGCCCCGAGTGGCTCGAACAGTTCGGCACGATGGGTGCCGCGTACGCGAAGGCCGTTCTAAAGGTTAAGAATCCGCGCGTCGCAGTGCTTTCGCTCGGTGAAGAACGCACCAAGGGCAACCAGCAGTCGCTTGAAGCCGCGAAACTGCTCGATGCGACCGATTTGAACTTCATCGGTAACGTCGAAGGTAAAGACCTGTTTCACAACGTCGCCGACGTCGTCGTCTGCGATGGTTTCGTCGGCAACGTCGTGCTGAAGGCCGGCGAAGGCATCATTACGGATCTGTCGACCGTCATCAAAGAGACGCTCCTCGGCGGCAACCTCGTCACGAAGATCGGCACGGCGTTACTGGCACCGGCTCTTCGCAAACTGCGTAAGCGCTTCGACTACGAATCGATCGGCGGCGCGCCGTTGCTCGGCTTGCGCGGAAACTGTATCGTCACGCACGGCCGCGCCACCCGCAACGCGATTCGGTATGCGATTAACGTGGCGATCAAGGAAACGCAAGAGGACGTCGTGGGCAGAATCACGGAGATGATTGCCCCACACCTCGCGAAAGTACCGTAGTGCCCGTCGCGATCGTCACCGATTCGACGTCGGACATTTCCTTAGAGCGGGCGAGCCGGTTGGGAATCACCGTCGTCCCGCTCTTCGTCGTGTTTGGCGACAAGAGCTATCAGGACAACGTCGAACTTTCGCGCGCAGATTTTTATCACAAACTCGAAACAGAACCGGTGCTGCCGATCACCTCACAGCCGACCGCCGCGATGTTCGAAGCGGCGTTTCGTCCGCTCGCCGCCGCGCGAACCGAAATCTTTTGCTTGGTGATTTCGTCGCACCTTTCCGGTACGATCAACGCGGCACGCGCCGCGGCCAACGAAATCGAAAAAGAGTTTCCGAGCGCACGTATCGTCGTCTACGATTCGGAAACCGTCGCCGGCGGCCTCGGAATGATGGCGTTGCGGGCGCAGCAGATGGCGTCGCAGGGGTCCTCGATCGAGGAAATCGTTGCGCAGCTCGACCGCGAGCGCGCTACCCAACGCCTCTATGCGTGCTTTTCCGATCTATCGCATCTGCAGCGCACCGGCCGCATCGGCAAAGCGCAGGCGTTGATCGGCTCGCTCATGAAAATCGTGCCGGTACTCGCGTTGAAAAACGGCGAGGTCGGTGCCGAAGCGACCGTTCGTACGTTTTCGCGTGCACAAGAAACGATGCTCGACTTGGTGATGAAGGTGGTCACCGAACCGTCGACGGCGCGCTTTCTGGTAACGCATACGAAGGCTCCCGCGCTCGCAGAGGCGGCGGCGGAAAAACTTCGCGCGCGGCTTGGGGGCGTCGAGCCGGCGGCATTGGACATTTGGGAGGCCGGCCCCGTGATCGCGACCCATGGGGGTGAGGGCGCGGTTGGGGTCTTCGTCGCTCAAGGCTAAGAGAAAGAATAGGCAAGGGAGGCCACCATGGGCGTAACCATCCTGACCGACAGCACCTGCGACATGTCTTCATCGCAGGCGCGCGAGCACGGAGTCGACGTCGTTCCGATTTGGATCCTGTTTGGGTCCGAGCGGCTGCGCGACGGGATCGACATTACGCGCACGAGCTTTTACGAGCGGCTGGCCACGGCCAAAGACTTGCCGCGGACCGAGCCGCCCGACACGGCCGCCTTCGAAGCCGCATTTGCTAAAGCCGTCGAGGCGGGTAATGAGGTTGTAGCGCCGGTCGTTTCGATGGCGCTTTCGGAAACGTTCAAGAACGCGGCCGCCGCGGCCGCGAAGTTCGGTTCGAAAGTGCGCGTTTGGGACAGCAAGACGGTTTCCGGCGGTCTTTTCCTCCAGGCGATGGTCGCCGGAGACATGGCCAAGGCCGGCGCGAGCGCGGCGGACATCATCGCCGTGCTCGAGCATGGACGCGGCGTGCAGCACGGCTTTGTGATAGCGCCCGATTTGACGTATCTCGGGAGAAGCGGCCGGGTGAACAAGGCGATCGTTGCGCTCGGCACCATGATGAAAGTCAGCCCGGTTCTGCAAGTCAAGAACGGCGTCGTCGAATCCGCCGCGCAGGCGCGTTCGTGGGAGAAGGCGCAGGAGCTGCTCGTCGATATGGCCGCGCGCAACACGCCCGACGTCACGAAGACGCGCTTCGTCGTCGGCCACACCCACGCGCCCGAACTTGCCGAGAGCATTGCGCAGATGCTGAAGAACAAGCTCGGATTGCCTCCGAAGTCGTTTAGCTTCATCGAGGGCGGCCCCACGATTGCGGTCAACGGCGGCCCCGGGAGCGCGGCCGTGTTCTTTACAGCCGGCATGTAAGGGTTTTATCGCCAGCGTGCTCGGCGTTTACGTCCATCTGCCGTTTTGTCCGTACATTTGTCCGTACTGCGATTTCGCGAAGTGGCCCGCGCGCGCGTCGGCGACGGGCCGGTACTTGGACGCACTCTACGGCGAGCTCGGTCGCGAACCGCGAACGCCCGCGGCGACGTTCTTTCTCGGCGGCGGAACGCCCAACGCCTACGACGCGCAATCGGTCGCACGGCTCGTAACGCGCCTGCACGATCACTATGCGGCCCCTTCCGGCGTCGACCGGCGAGAAACGACGATCGAGTGTAATCCGGAACTCGTTGGTGCCGGAGACTTTCCAGCGTATCGCGCCGCCGGGGTCACGCGCGTCTCGATCGGCGTGCAGTCGTTCGAGCCGGACGAGATCGCAACGCTCGGTCGCAAGCATACGCCGGAAATGGTGCGCGACGTCGTCGCATTCGGCCGTTCGGCGCGACTGGACTCGATTTCGCTCGATCTTATCTTCGGCGTGCCCGGACAGACGCCGGCGACGTGGAAGCAAACGCTGGATTCGGCGATCGCGCTCGACGTCGATCACATTTCGACGTACGGGTTGACGGTTGAAGAAGGAACGCCGTACGCGCAATGGCAGGCGCGCGAGCCGGGAGCGTTCTTCGACGATACGCGCGAGGCCGAACTGTATGCGATGGCGATCGAAGCGTTGCGCCGCGCCGGTTACGAACACTATGAGGTCAGCAACTTCGCGCGGCCCGGACATCGCTGCCGGCACAACGAGAACTACTGGGACAACGGCGAGTACGCCGGCCTCGGCGTCAGCGCAGCATCGTATCGCGGGGGGGTTCGCTCGGTCCACGTGCGCGCGCTCGAAGAGTACATCGCTGCCGCCCTTACCGGCGGCCCGATTCCGTCCGAAACCGAGCGCCTGGAAGGCTTCCGCCGCGCCGGCGAGGCGATCATGCTCTCTTTGCGGACGTCCCAAGGGGTCCGGCTCGGCGATTTCAAGAATCGGTACGGCGTCGATCTTCTCGAGCATTACGCGCCCGTCGTCGGCCGCTTTACCGAGGCGGGCCTTCTCGAACGGAGCGACGATGCTCTCCGGCTGACCGAGCGCGGCCGGTTCCTTGCCAACGATGTCTGCGGAGCCTTTGTAACATTCGACTAGCGACCAATCTCTCGGGAACCGTGCTGCGGGGCGCGTTCATGCTCGTCTTCGGCGTGACGGGCTTCCTTCTGGGACGCGAAGCGTACTTCAATCTGTTCTCGCTGCACTTTGCCGGCGAAGGCCTGCAGTTGGCATTTCTGATCCTGTCTCCGGTGATCGGAGCGATCGTCGGCGCGCTGCTCGCGCCTCTCGCGCAATCGATCTTCGAGGTCGAACTCGAGCGGGTTGAAGGCGCGATGGAGCGTCTTCCGCCGGCGGAGATCGCGGGCGGAGCCGTGGGGCTGATCGTCGGCCTGGTTATCGCGTTCCTGATCAAGAGCATCGTCTTCGAGATCATCTCGGGCGCCGGCAAGGCGGGGATCTACGTCGCGATCGTGCTCTACCTTCTGGTCGCGATCTTTGCTGCGTATCTCGGCGCCCGCGTCGGCGCTCGGATTCGGGTCGTTCCCGTACCGAAGAGCAACGCGAACTCGACCGGCGGCGGTGCGAAGATCGTCGACACGTCGGCGATCGTCGACGGCCGCATCGTCGAGATCGTCGAGTGCGGATTCTTAGAAGGCGTGCTGGTCGTACCGCGTTTCGTCGTACGCGAACTGCAGAGCATCGCCGACTCGATGGATTCGCTCAAGCGAACGCGAGGACGCCGCGGTTTCGACGTGCTGAGCAGACTGCAAGAGCTTGCGGTGGTCGAGATCAGCGAGCGCGACTTTGCGGATATGGCGCCCGGCAACGTCGACGCGCGGCTGGTCCGGCTTGCGCAGGAGCTCGGCGGCAAGCTGATCACCAACGACTACAATCTCAATCGCGTGGCGCACGTCGAGGGTATTCCGGTGCTCAACGTCAACGAATTGGCCAACGCCGTGAAGCCGGTCGTGCTTCCGGGCGAGGAACTGCACGTCCAGGTGACGCGCGAAGGCAAAGAAACGCATCAGGGCGTCGGCTATCTCGACGACGGAACGATGATCGTCGTCGAACACGGACGCCGGCTGATCGGCGAAGAGACCGACGTCGTCGTGACCAGCGTTCTACAAACCGTTGCAGGACGAATGATTTTCGCTCGGCCGAAGCGAGACGTGGCGCATTGACGAGTGTGGAGCGCTCGTGGGGAGCGGTCGTCGTCGCGGCCGGTCGCGGTACGCGATTCGGCCGGCCCAAACAGTTGCTGCCGCTTTCCGGGTTGCCCTTGGCGGCCTGGTCGATACGCACGTTTGCCGAGATGTCCGAGATCGACGATCTCGTCGTCGTCACCGAAGCGGAGTGGATCGAAGCGATGCAAGACGCGATCGTGCAACTCGCGCCGCGCGTCGCGTGGCAAGTCGTCGTCGGCGGCGCGTCGCGCCAGCAGAGCGTCTCGGCCGGATTGCGCGCGCTGCCGGAGCGCTGCGAAGCGGTGCTCGTGCACGACGGAGCCCGGCCGCTCGTTCGGGCCGAGGACGTCCGCACGGGGATGCGCGAAGTGCGGCCCGGTCGCGGCGCCGTGCTGGCCGCTCCCGTGGTCGACACGATCAAGGTCGTCGATCCCGAGTCCATGGTCGTAACGCAGACCCTCGATCGCGGGACGCTGTGGGGGGCCCAGACGCCGCAGTTCGCCATGGCGAGCGACTTGCGCCGGGCGCACGACGACGCAAATAATGCCGGAGTCGAGATGACCGACGATACCGCGCTGCTGGAACGCATCGGCATCGAAGTCATTGCCGTACCGAGTTCGACGGAGAATTTTAAAGTGACGCTTCCGGAAGATCTGATTCGCGCCGAGGCACTGCTGCGCGTTCGTTTCGAGAACGCGCCATGATGCGGATCGGTCACGGCTTCGACGCCCACCCGCTCGCACTCGGACGCCGGTTGGTTCTGGGGGGCGTCACCGTGCCGTTCGCGCGCGGCGCGTTGGGACATTCGGACGCGGACGTGCTCGCGCACGCGATCGCCGACGCGCTGCTCGGCGCGGCCGCTCTCGGCGATATCGGCGGCCGTTTCCCCGACGCCGATCCACGCTGGAAAGGTGCCGATTCGATGGAGCTTCTCGCATCGTGCGCCGCCGACGTCCGAGCGGCCGGCTACGCGATCGGCAACGTCGACGCGACGATCGTCGTCGATCGCCCAAAACTCTCGGTTCACGTCGGGCACATGCGCGACAATATCGCCGCCCGGCTCGGCATCGACACGAGTGCGGTGAGCGTGAAGGCCAAGAGCAGCGAGGGCCTCGGTTACACGGGCGACGGGTCGGGCATCGCCGCATACGCCGTGGTATCGATCGCAATGGAGCCGGCGCCGTGAGCGTGACCATCGAGGAGTTGGTGACGGCGATGCAGCGTTGGGGATTCCTTGAAACCCCAGCGCCGGAGGCGGCTTCGCGCTGGATCGCAACGTTTATCGAAGCGTACGGTGCGAACGTCGCGGCCGTCGACGACGCATTCCCGCTGGTCGAGGCGTTACGCGCCGAGGCTTGTACGATTCCGGCGCTCGAACTGGAGCGTCTGCGTTCGCGCGACGCCGTGTTCTTCATCGACGCAGTCGGACAGTACGTCGACGATCAGCCGGAACTGCGCGGTCTTCCGCTGAGCAGGGATCTGCCGGCGATCGCCGCGGAGTTCGGCATCGGTGCCGAGGATGCGCTGGCCGCGGTGCGTATGGCGCTGACCGGAAAAGCGGAGGGTCCGCCCCTCGAGTTGCTTTTTCCGCTCCTGGGACACGACCGTATCCTGATTCGCACCGGTGCGGTCAGTTCCAAGCTGCTTCACGGACGCGGGCTCGAACCGATTCCGTTCGGTCCCGACGGGACGCCGTTCGAACCGCTTCGCGGCCAACGCCCCAAGGGCGCCGCGGCCGATGAACCCGCCGGTTGACCGGGCGGGTTATCCTATATCGAGTATGCCCGGCCTTCTTCAAACTCTCGGAGCCGATTTGCGCGCGCCCATCCAACGCGATCCAGCCGTGCGCGGATGGCTCGACGTCGTGCTGTCGTATCCCGGATTTCACGCGCTCGCGGCGCATCGCTTCATCCATCCGCTGTACCGGATCGGCGTCCCTATTCTCCCGCGTTTCCTATCGAACATCATGCGCTTTCTTACCGGCATTGAAATCCATCCAGGTGCGACGATCGGAAGCGGCGTCTTTATCGATCACGGAATGGGCGTCGTGATCGGCGAGACGGCCGTAGTCGGCGACGGCTGCACGCTTTACCAGGGAGTAACGCTCGGCGGAACGACCTTGGCGGCTGGAAAACGGCACCCGACGTTAGGGCGCGACGTCACCGTCGGTGCGAACGGCGTTGTGCTCGGTGCGATCACACTGGGTGACGGCGTGAAAGTGGGCAGCGGTTCCGTCGTGGTGAAGGACGTGCCGGCGCATGCTACGGTCGTCGGCGTACCGGCGCGCATCGTCGCGCAGGACGGTAAACCGATACTCGTGCTCCCGGATCGTCCGAAGGCCGATGCGGGCGACGATGCATTCGCGAAGCTGCAACGGCAGATCGAGCGGCTCGAACTGCGCTTGAACGACATCGAGCCCGAACAGACACTCGACGAATCTTGGTCCTGGGTGATATGAGCCTGCGGTTATATAACACGCGCACGCGCGCGGTCGAAGCGTTTACGCCGCAGCGCGAGGGCGAGGTAAAGATCTACGTCTGCGGTATGACGCCGAGCGCTCAGGCACACCTGGGTCACGCGCGATCGTTCCTGTTTTTCGACGTCCTGCGCCGCTACCTGAAGCATCTCGGGTACCGCGTCACCTACGTGCAAAACGTGACGGACATCGACGACCGCAGCATCGCACACAGCCTGGAGACGGGTGAAGATTGGCGCGAGATCGTCGCCGGGTACTATGCGGACTTCAAAGGTTCGATGGAGAAGCTCGGCGTGCTTCCCTACGACGAAGAACCGTACGCCACCCAGTTCATTCCGCAGATTCAAACGATGATTCTCGAGTTGATGGAGAAGGGCCACGCATACGCTACGGCCGACGGCATCTACTACCGCGTCAAGACCTTTCCGAACTACGGAAAGCTGGCCAATCGCAACGTCGAGGAACTCGAGTCCGGCGCGCGCATCGAAGTCGACGAGCGAAAAGAAGACCCGCTCGACTTTGCATTGTGGAAGTTCGCCAAACCGGGGGAACCAAAGTGGCCGTTCGAGCCTTTAGGTGACGGGCGCCCCGGATGGCACATCGAGTGCTCCGCGATGTCCCGCGAACTCCTCGACCGCGAAGGCGTTGGCTTCGACATCCACGGCGGCGGAGCGGACTTGATCTTTCCGCATCACGAAAACGAGATCGCCCAAAGCGAGCCCTTGATGCAGAACCCGCCGATGGCGCGGTATTGGCTGCATGGGGGACTGCTGCTGTTCGACAACCGCAAGATGAGCAAATCGCTGGGAAACTTCGAACCGATGAGCGATTTGCTCGAGCGCCACGATCCGCAAGCGGTTCGCCTGCTGTTCTTGCAGACGAGTTATTCGAAAGTGAAGAACTTTACGGAAGAATCGCTCGGCGGCGCGCTCGCCGCGCTCGCGCGGCTCAAGACGGCGTTTCGAATGCTGCGAGCCGGTGTCGACGACTCGTCTTCCGATTTTCACGCCACCGGTTACGTCGCGCGGGTCGAGCGCGAACTCGACGACAACATGAACACGGCAGCGGCGCTTGCCGCGATGCTCGACTTCGCGAGCAACGCGGCGGGCGTGCGCGAGCGCGCCGGTGCGAGTGCCGCGCTCTTCGAGTACACGTACCTCCTGACGATGCTCGGTCTGGAACCGAAGGAGTCCTGGCTGGAAGCACCGCGGCTGCCCGACGATTTCGTCGAGCAGCTCGCCGCCCAGATGCGGGAAGACCTCAACGGCGTTACCGGGGCGGAGCAGGCGATCGAACGCGTCATCGCCCTGCGCACGAGCGCGCGCGCGATGAAGGACTTCGCGAAATCCGACCGATTGCGCGACGCGCTGCTCGCCTGCGGCATTGAAGTGAAAGATTCGAAAGAGGGGACCACGTGGAGCATCGTCGGCGCGTAGGCGGCGGCCGTAGACCGGCGCACGGTTCGCGCTCCGGACCTGCCGGCGAGCGTTCGCGTCCGGCGTTCGATTTCGACGACGTCATCTACGGCATTCATTCGATCGAGGAAGCGCTGCTCGCGGGCGAGCGCCTGCGCGCGATACACGTCGCCGACGATCGCAAGAAAGATACGGTCCTGCGCGTCTTGCTGGCGCGGGCGAAGGAACTCGAGGTCCCGGTCCGCTTCGAACAGCGGCCGTTCTTCGCGAAGCTGCCGTTCAAGACGCATCAGGGCGTCGTCGCCATCGCGCCGCCGTTCGAATACGCCGCGCTGCACGACATTATCGGCGGACGCCGCCTCGGAAAGCATCGCCTCTTCATCGTTCTCGATCATCTCACCGATCCGCACAACGTCGGCGCGATCGTTCGCACCGCAGAGTGTGCGGGCGCGGACGGGATGATTTTGCCCGACCGGCGTTCCGCCGGTATCAACGCCACGGTGCGAAAATCCGCAGCCGGAGCCGCCGCGCATCTGCCGATCGCTCGCGTCGGCAACGTTACCGATTCGATTCGCACGCTGAAGAAGTCCGGCGTCTGGGTTGCAGGCGCGGACGCCGGCGAAGGTGCCGTAGCGATGACGCAAGCCGACTTCGATCGCGACCTTGCGATTGTGGTCGGCGCGGAAGGCGAGGGGCTATCGCAGCTCGTCAAACGTGGGTGCGACTATCTCGTGAAGATTCCGATGCTCGGCGAGATCGCATCGTTGAATGCATCGGTTGCCGCGGCCGTCCTGATCTACGAGGCATTGCGGCAGCGCGGGACGTGAGTTCTAGGTGTCGGAGCCGGGGATCTTTTCTATAACCGGGAGCTGCCCGATCAGCGAGGTGATGGTGAAGACGCGGCGGACGATGCCGCTCGGCGGGATGACGATCTGAAAGCGGCCAGCGTAGGTTTCGCTCGCGCGCATCAGCACGCTTAAGATCGTCGAGTCGATGTACGTGCACGGCTCGAGGTCGACGATGACGTGCGGGCCGCTCGCCGCGGCGCTGTCGATTGCGGAGCGCAGCTCCGCAACGCTGGTGAGGTCGACCTCACCGAACACGTGCAGGATCTCTCCCTCAGGCCGGCTCTCGAGGATGATGGCGTTCTGCGCGACGTCGTGATGCTTCCCATTCATCGGAAGCGTATCGAGGTCTCGAACGTTGTGGCCCTCTTTGGGATGAATTGACATGTCCGCCTCTTTTCTCATTTTCAATGCTAACGGCTCGCGCGCAACCATACAAGTTGGGGCGATTCACCTTAAACGATCGCGAGATCGCGCCGTCTGAGAAGCCGCTGAGGAGTCTGAAGCGTGGGTTCCGACTGGGGTTTCCTAACGTGCCGCGAAGGAACGCGCTGCCGCCATCAAGGGGCCTTGCACGTCTTCGAGCGGTTCGTTTCTCAGCATCATCAGCGGCATACGATCGCCGAGCTGCGGGTTGCTCCCCTGGAACCACGCTCGGGCGACGCCGCGATCCTCCGGCGTTGAGATCATCATCGCCACCTGAAGGGCGAATCGAAGCACGTTTGGCCGCTGAGGCTCGCGGCCGGCGATCCACTGCTGGACGGCGCGCGTCTCGCCGACGCCGCCGATTGCGGCGACCATGGTTAGGCCCAGGAGATCGACCAACTGCTCCACGACGCTCTCGATGCCGATCGACATAGCGTGGTTGTGGGAATCGATGTCCGCCATGACAGGCGGGAACTGTGGGTCACGTGTATTCATGGTACTGGTAATATACCACAATGAATTACAGGTGTAAACCCAACTATAAACGCAATTTTTTGGCTTTTTGACGCTCCGGAGGCTCGAGGAGGCCCTCCTAGGCGAGATTCGTCCTTGACGAGGGAGGGGCGCCCTCCTATACTTACCGGGATGTGCCGCGCCCGGACGGGCTCCGGCCTGCGTTTTGCGGCACACGACCCCACGAGGCAAAGACGATTATGGCAATGACCCATCCCGTGACGGATGGACTGGAGTACCACGAACGGGCTGACGAAGAGCTCGTTGCGATTGCGAAGACTGGCGACAATCTCGCAATGGAGTATCTCCTGAACAAATACAAGAACTTCGTGCGCATCAAGGCAAAGAGCTACTTCCTTATCGGGGCGGACCGCGAGGACATCATCCAAGAAGGTATGATCGGCCTCTACAAAGCCGTGCGCGACTTCAAGGCAGATAAGCTCTCGAGCTTCCGTGCGTTCGCGGAGCTGTGCATAACGCGTCAGATCATCACGGCGATCAAGACGGCGACGCGCCAGAAGCACATTCCGCTCAACCAGTACATCTCGCTGAACAAGCCGATCTACGACGAGGACAGCGAACGCACGCTCCTCGACGTAATGGCGTCGCAGAAGACCTCGGATCCCGAGGAACTGGTCGTTACGCAGGAAGTCTCCGACGACATCCGTCAGCGCATCCGGCAGAATCTCTCGGAACTCGAGTCCCAGGTACTAGAATCGTACCTCGAAGGCAAGAGCTACCAAGAGATGGCGCGCGATCTCGGCCGCCACGTAAAATCGATCGACAACGCGCTTCAGCGCGTCAAACGGAAGATCGAAAAGAACCTCGCGGAGTTCGAGTTCCAGTAAACCACGACGGTAAGCCGAACAAGAAGAGAGGCCGGGGAGCGATTCCCGGCCTCTCTTTTATAAAGCGCAGATCGCGTCGTAGAAGGCGTCTTTTTCCGTAAGCGGGTCGACGACCATCACTTCGGTATCGCCTTCTTCGGGCACGAATACCGCCGTAATGCGGCCGCGCGCGCAGACGTCCAAGCAGCTCGTCGAAACGACGCGGATCGGTCCCCAGCGTCCATCCTCTTTTAGTTTTGCCTTGAGCCAGTCGCGCAGGTGAAAATCGCCGATCTTTTCCGCGATCTCCGGATCCTCTTCGGGGATGCGCTCTTTGGTGCAGCGTTCGCAGACGAGTACGAGACCTTTGCCGAGCCATTTTGGTTTGACGGGTTGCATGTTCTTTTCCGGAGTGAGTGGAGCCGACGGTGGGACTCGAACCCACGATTATGGCTTTACAAAAGCCACCCTGTAGCCGCTGAGGCACGTCGGCAGGCGAGGGAATTGCGGTTCCAACGATTCAACGGCCTCCAGGAGGTTCCTTGGAACGACGATGCCAACGCCGCGAGGATGAATCTGATCATCGAGCGCGCGACTTCCGCCGATCTCGAGGCACTGCTCCCACTCGTCGCGGCCTATCGCGCGTTCTACGAGCAGGGCGCCGATACGATTCGCGAGCGCGCCCTCATCGCACAGCATCTCAACACCGGGACGTCGACGATCTTCATCGCGCGCCGCGATGGGAACGCCGTCGGTTTCGCACAGCTCTTTCAAACCTTCAGCACCGTCTGGTTAGGGCCGTCGCTGATCCTCGAAGATCTCTTCGTCGAACCGTCCGAGCGCGGTGCTGGGATTGCGACGAAGCTGCTCGAGCGAGCGATTACGTACTCGCGTGAAACCTCTGCGGTCGGGATGTTCTTGGAAACGGCGATGGATAACCTTGGTGCGCAGCGCGTCTACGAACGCGCGGGATGGACGCGCGAAAGCCGGTTCTATAAATACAACGCGCCGGTCTGACATTCAGACCGGCGCGTTGCCGTTCGTTTCGGACCGACGAGTCGGTGGCGTCTAGCGGACGACGTTCCAGTCGGAGATCGGGAACTGGTTACCGGTGGAAGCGACCGTGAGCGTCCCACTTCCAAAGGCACTGACGTTGAAGATCGCAACCGTCGTCGTGCCGTTAGTTACGGTTCCGTTGATGAAGCCCGAGTTCGCGGGCCATTTTGAAGTATTGGTCGTGACGTTGAGCGTGTAACCGCTGGCAAGCGAAGCGTTGACGACACTCAGATTCCGAATGACGCCGTGGAAGAACGTGACGGAGATGGGAATCGTGTAGTTGCCCTTCGTCGTGCCGCCCGTCAGCGTGTATGCCGGCGTCGTAATGGGACACGACGTGTTGAGCGTTCCGGTAACGATGCTCAATCCGCCGATCGCCGCCGATTCGGTTTGACCCGTGTGCGTTGCCACCCACGTCACCGAACCATCGGCATTTTGCGTCCGGGTGCCGCCGGTGAACGCGCCGCCCTGCCATCCGAACGTAAGCCCGAGTTTCGTGATGCCGAGCGCGTTGTAGCCGGCCGAATCGGTGCAATAGTTGTTGATGTTGGTCGTGCTGGGGGCCATGACGCTCTCGCTGTCCGAGAGTACGGTCTTTTTGGTCCCGATCGCGAGTTGTCCCGACGTTTCACGTTGGAATCCGCTCGCGACGACCGGGAAGCCATACTTTCCGAAGGTTGCGTTCGAGAAGCTGGTGTTTTCGGTCTTCACCGCAATCGGCGTTGCGCTGCCTTGCGCGTAGTTGGTGATCGTTTTGGCGACCGTTTCGGAGCTGGCAGTCGCCCCAGCCGTCCATTTGCGAACGGCGTCGCGAGCGAGCTGCGTGCAGCCCGGATCAAAGAAATCCAGCGTTTCGCTCGAGTTCGGGTCGCCGGCTTTGTCGGGTGAGTAAAACTCGATGCCATGACGGCAGGTGCCCTTAGCGAAGCGGGTGGCCGGCTGGATATCGTCTTTCCGGCGCGAGTTCGAGCCGGGTTCGTTCGAGTTCTCGTCGTTGTAGGTCTTGATCGGTCCGCTCAAAGCGTTCACGGCGTTGATTGCGTTTACGTTAACGGGGTTGCGGCGCTTACCGGCCGGCGCGGCGGCGGCCTGGCCGGCGGCCACCGATTGGGCGCCCGGCTTCTCGGGAACCGAGGTCTGCGCCGTGGGAGAAGCGGTCATCGCCTCCCCAGCGGGTGCGGCTTCGTCAGCTTGTGCGGGGGCTTGCGGTGCGCTGGGCGTCATCCCGGTCCCCTGCGTGCCGCTGCACCCCGCCAGGGCGAGCCCCAGCACGACTGCAAGAGCGGCGATTCTGCGATAGGCCATAAAAAGGAAGTCCTCCCCAAGTTCTCAGCAGTTCCGGTATCCTTACTATACCCAGCCAATCCTAAGGCTACATGAAAGGCTCGTGAGCACAGTGTAGGACTCAGTGGCCCCGCCATCGTACGATGGTCTGCCGATTCGTGGTTGATCGTGGGTAGGTGGTCGAGTGGTTAAAGGCACCGGACTGTAAATTCGGCGCGCGAAAGCGCTACGCTGGTTCGAATCCAGCCCTGCCCAAATCTTCTCCGCGGGCGTTGCATAATGGTAGTGCTTCTGCCTTCCAAGCAGAAAGCGCGGGTTCGATTCCCGCCGCCCGCTGATGAAGAAGGTAGAAGAAAAACTGAATAGGGAAACGCCGTTGTAGCTCAGTGGTAGAGCACCTCATTGGTAATGAGGAGGTCACGGGTTCAATCCCCGTCAACGGCTCCAGACTTTGAAGAAAACGCCTCGCAAAAATCGAGGCGTTTTTTCTTTTAGTAGCAAGCGGTGGCCATTCGGTAGCCCCTCGGCCCAGGGCCCCGTTGCCACGGCGCCCATTCGGCGGCGACCCGTCGGGCCACGGTTGCGAGGGGTAGAAGTGTGTGACAAGAACGTCCCATTTAACCGCCCTGCCCGAGACTCAGGAGCGTGGCCGATGGCAAACAGTAGCAGAGCGTTCGTCGCGATTCTCGTTGCCGCAGTGCTTGCGGCGTGCTCCTGGGCAGGCAACGTAGCGTCGCTCACGCCGCAGGCGCAAACGCTTACGAACGATGCGGACCATGCCGCCAAAGGTACACTCACGATCCGCATCCGCATTCCCAAAGAGCATCACCACGTGCGGGAGCCGCGCTACATTTCGGCGGCGACCGAGGGAATGACGATGGCCTTCACCGGGCCGTCGACCTTCACGCAAGTCATCAATCTTACGCCCAGCGATCCGCGGTGCTCGGGCTCGCCGTTTACCTGCACGATCGTGGTCGCCCTGAAGCCCGGCCGCTACACTGCGACGGTGAACACCTATGACGAGGCGCCGGTTGACGGCGCGATCCCCGCGGGCGCTAATCTGCTTTCGACAGCCCACAAGGTGGTGCTTCACGTCGCCCGCGGGATTGCCAACAAATTCGGCGTCACGCTCGACGGCGTTCCCGCGAGCATCACAGTCGGCGGATTTCCTAGTGCTAGTGCCGGTACGGCCTTCTTACCTGAACCCTTCACGGTGACGGTAAAAGATGCTGACGGCTACATCATCGTTGGTACCTACAGTACGCCGATCACGCTCACCGACAGCGATACCAGCGGCGCCACCAGCATTGCGACCGCGGGCAGCGACAATCCGCCGGCCGGCGAGCTGCTCAGTTCGAGCGATACCGCGACCATCAGCTATACCGGTCGCGCAATTGCGCCTGCCACGATCGTTGCATCGGAGGGTGCGGTCAGCGGCTCCGGCATCTTCGCCGTAGCGTTCCCGGTGTTCGTCGCCGATACGAACAACGGCGCGGTGAAGGAGATCCCGCCCGGCTGTACCATGGCTAGTTGCGTCCGCACGGTTGGCGGCGGATTCGGCGTGCCGGTGGGCGTCGCGGCCGATGGATCCGGCAACGTTTTTGTAACCGACGACTACAGCGACGCGGTGGACGAGATTCCACCCGGCTGCACGAGTGCCATGTGCGTCACCACGCTTACCAAAGGATCCTTCGAGCCGAAAGGCGTTGCGGTCGATGGTTCGGGTGATGTCTTTGTAGCCGTCGGCAACGTTGTGGAAGAAGTTCTCTCCGGCAGCGACCTCGCGCTTGGCGGCGGGTTCAGCAATCCGTTCGGCGTTGCGGCCGATGGTTCGGGTGATGTCTTTGTAGCCGACGCCGGCAACAAGGCGGTGAAAAAATTCCACGCGCCCGATTGCACTAGCGTCAGCTGCGTCATGACCGTTCGCGGCGGCTTCAAGTCTCCGGCGGGCGTTGCGGTTAATGGATCAGGCGACGTTTTCGTAACCGACTCCGGCAACAACACCGTGACGGAGATTCTGCGCACCTGCACGCGCTTTTGCGCTATCGTGCTCGACGGCGATTTCAACGCTCCGGAGAGCGTCGCGGTCGACCTGTCCGGCAACCTCTTCGTCGCCGACACCGGCAACAACGTGGTGAAGGAGTTTCCAGCCGGCTGCTACACCATCGATTGCGCTACGACCATTGGCGGCGGGTTCAACGCACCACAGGGCGTCGCGGCCTTGCATTAACTCCCTTTCGCTCTACGGGCTTCCGGCCAGGCTCGCCTTTTGATCGCGCCCAAAGGCGCCCCGAGACGCAGCGGGAACGTAGCGGGAACGTAGCGGGAACGTAGCGTGTGCGATAATGTCGGCGGACGCAGCACTTTCGAAAGGACTTCTGTGATGGCGCCTTTCCTCAGAACGATTTTGACGCTCGGCCTCGTTGCTCTCGCCGGCTGTTCGCAGCAGTCGATGTCTTCATCGATTCCCAGCCAACCGCAGGGCCCCGGGCTTCCTCGGCTCAATCGTCGCAGCCGTCACATCGAGCCACGTATCAGTCTCTCTATAGCTTTAAGAATGGCACCGACGCGAGCGGACCGGAAGCTAATCTCGTGGCGCTCGGCGGCAAGTTGTACGGCACCAGCTATTTCGGCGGTGCCAGCGGCCACGGGGCCGTGTTCGAGGTATCGACCGCCGGCAAAGAGCGCGTGATCCATAGCTTCGGAACGGGGACGGACGGAACGAACCCGTCCGGGAGCCTCGTCGCCGTACACGGATCTTTGTACGGAACCACCAACAATCGGCGGTGCAAACGACTTCGGAACCGCATTCAAGATGTCGTCGGCAGGCAAGGAGGGCTGGGTCTACCCCTTCGGTGGAGGCACGGACGGCGCGGCCCCGGCGGCGGGTTTGGTCGAGGCGAATGGGGCACTGTTCGGAACCACTTCCGACGGCGGCACGGAGGCCGAGGGAGTCGTCTTCGAAATCAACACATCGGGCTTCGAACAGGTGCTGTACAGTTTCGACTTCGTCAACACCGGCACGGATGCGTATGACTCGGAAGCAGCGCTCCTACCGGCCAAGGGCGAGTTTTACGGAACCGCGTACTTCGGTGGTTCCAGCAACATCGGAGCGATCTTCAAAGTGAACGCCGGCGGAACCGAAAGCGTGCTCTACAACTTTCTAGGGACCGGCCAGAGCGACGGTGCGCTTCCAACGGCACCACTGATCGAGCGAGACGGGACGTTCTACGGAACCACCTCGTACGGCGGCAAGAGTACCGGCTGCCAGGGTGAGTCGAGCAACGGCTGCGGTACGATTTTCTCGCTGACGCCGAGCGGAACGGAGCGCGTGCTCCATAGTTTCGGACTTAGCAGAAAGGACGGCCAGATGCCCGTCGGCGGATTGCTCGCCGTCGGCACCGAGTTCTACGGAACAACGAAGCTTGGCGGAGCCACCGGTAACGGGACGATCTTTGAAGTGAATGCGCGCGGGCAAAGAAAAGATCGTCTACAACTTCCGGGGCGGCACGACCGACGGCGCAAACCCGCAGGCCGGTCTGATCTATCTAAAAGGAAAACTCTACGGCACTACGTACGGCGGCGGCGCGAACAATAACGGGACGGTATTCGAAGTGACGCCGTAGCTCCGTCACCGCATCGCGGTAGAGAGCCGGCGACGGCGTCTAATTCCATCGAATCAAAAATCGCGGGAGATCTATTAACCATGGTCCCACGTTCCGGCCGTGAGAGGCGCTCTCCGGGCTGCCAAAGGCCAACCGGTAAAGCCGGATATCGAACTGCGTCATAGGTGTAGTGAACCACACCGCGGTCCGTGCAAAATGAGAATAACGCTAAGCTCGCGCCGGCCCACGGCACCCCCTGAAATTCTATGGATATTCTCACACTCCAAGGCGAGGCGGCGCACGCGCGGCGAATCTGGCCGTAGGATACTCTTGCTGCCTCCGGAGGTGTCGTTATGCATGGACTCAGGCGCTACAGCGTCTTTCCGATCTTCATCGCCGTTCTTATGTCCGCGTGCTCCGGGGGAGCCGTCTCTTCGCCCGCGCAGCCGGTCGTACAGGATGATGCGTCGAATGCGAGCGCGTCGGATGACGCGGCTCTCTCAACGAAGACGGCGCTCGCCGCGCTAGATTCCGCGCCCGACGCGGGTGCGCCGAGTCGCGCGATCGAGCGCCGAATCGCGACGACGATCCGGCCCAATGCGAAAGAACCAGCGTTCCTCATCAACTTCGTGTACGCGGGGGCGCCAATACCCAACCTTCCGTGCTTCGGCTGCATCCCGGGTATTTCGAGCGGCGACGACATCGGATTGCCCGGTACGAATAATTTAGTGCCGAGCAACTCGGATTGGCAATACGGCCTGACGTTTAGCGACCTTACATTCGTAGGCAACTGCAAGATGTCGTGGTCGATCGCCGCCGGCAAGAAAGTGCTCGATTCATTTTCGACAAAAGCGGAGGTGGCGGGGGGCGGGGGTTTCTACCTCTACGGACTAAATCGCAGCCGGCCGAAGTACTCGGGAACTGCGGTGCTGATGGCGAGAGTTGCGTGCGGCAAAGGCGCGCAGACGACGCAAACGTCCCTATATTTCCAATGAAATAGCGCTGCGTCGTTCTTAAGTCGACCGAATGGCCTGTATCGATTCGATCGGGCCCGAGGTCGTCACGACTACCGACGAGTAGGAGTGTTCGCTCGAGGCGTTCGTTTTGAAAGCGAAGCCGGTGGCCCAGAGCGTTGCGTCGCTGCCCGCGACTTCGATTGGCACGAGGCGGAACGTCTCGCGGATGACGTCATTCCAAGCTCCGCCGATCATTACGGAGGTCACGGCCTTAGGGTCGATGATCAGAGCGTCGTTCATACCCGATTATTCGACGCAAAAGCTGGAAACGCTTAGCTCGTCGAAACTCCGTCGATCGTTACCAGCTTCCCGAGGCGCCTCCGCCGCCGAAGTCTCCGCCGCCCGCATCGAAATCGTCGTCGCTGGAACTGTCCGAATCATCGCTGCTGGAACTGCTGCTAAACCATCCGCCGCCGCTCCCGCCGCGCGACGATCCTTTGCTCGTAATCAGCTCGCCGTGTCGCGCCGCATAGACGATACGCCAGATAACGAAGATCCACGGGATGCAGAAGATCGTCAAAAAGATAACGACGAACCAGATTCCGGCGGGGTTGCTCGTAACCTCGGTCGATTCTTGCGGCGCCGCAGTCGCGGTGGGCGTAAAGGACGGATCGATCGCGGCGAGCATCTTCACGACGCCGGCCGTGACCGCCGCGTCGACGTCGCCGTCGCGCATCCGCGGCACGATCTCGTCTTGAATGATGGTGCTTGCGGCGGCGTCGGTGAGCGAACCTTCAAGCCCATAGCCGACCTCGATGCGAACCTTGTGATCCTGCATGAACAAGAACAGGATCGCGCCGTCGTCCTTGCCTTTGCGTCCGATGCGCCACGTATGGGCCGTTTCGGCGGTATAGGTTTCGAGCGGAACGTCGCCCGTCGTTTGGCCGATATAGACGACGACTTGATGCCCGGTCGCCTTCTCAAACGCGCGCAGTTCGCTCTCGAGAGCCGTCGTCGTGGTGTCGTCGAGTGCGCCGGCGGCATCCACAACATAGCGTGTGGGCGTCGGCGGCGGCGAAAAGTTCGCCGCGATGGCTGCCGCTCCGAATGCCGCGACCGCCGCCGCAATGAGAATGAGGGCGCGAGTCGCGCGTGCCGATGCCATGGCGTGGTGGTTAGCCGCGGGCTGGTTCTGCCCCCGTCGCTGAAGGCCGCGCCCCGGCTCGATGCCAAATAGAAGAGGATGGCTTTCCCTTGCCCATCTTGCGGCTCGTCGAGCTTCTCGGAGGCGCCCGGCTCGAACGAGACCTGCGGTATTTGCGGCTGGGAAGACGATCCGGTTCAACTGCGCTTTCCGCTGATGGCGGGCGGCGCGAATCGCTTGAGCCTTTACTCCGCGCAACGCGCGTTCATCGCATCCCGTAAGCTCCCGAAGGATCGCGATCCGTTTTGGCGGCCGCTCGACCGGCGTCGCGACTTCGTCGAGCCGATCAATGAAGACCCAGACGTCGATATCGCGCTAACCGGGCCGAATAATTCGGAAGAGCTGTACTATTGGGGCGCGAAGTATTGGCTGCGCCGCGATTCGCAGCGATATCTGTACGGCCGGTATTGCCCGATTCCCCGTCAGAGCTTTAGCGACAAGAACGTGGCCGAGGCGAAGAACCATTTGATGGCGGTGTTGCGCGATATCTCCGAGCGGACGGAACCGGGGCCGAACGATGCGCTGCTCTCGTTTGCCGGGAAGCCTCTGCTGCATCTCGCGGGATTTCGCCAGGGCGAACTTTTCAGACTCGACCCGCGGCAACAGGCCTATTTGCAGGCGTTGTGGTACGCCGTAACCGACCGGAACGACGACCGCAAGAACTTCGAACTCATTAGAAGTCTGGCGGCCGCCGCGTTGATCGAAGGCTAGCTGCGCAGGTCTAGGGGTTTAAGTACTTTCCCATCCAATCCGAAATGATGTGCAGGCGCTCGACGCGGTGCAGCGGCGAACCGGTTCGCGAGAGGTCGTGCGTTTCGTTGGGCACGGCAACGTATTCGACGGTGCGCCCCAGGATCTTGAGCGCCGTGAACTCTTGCAGCGTCTGGTCGATCGGCGTTCGCGTATCCTTGTCTGAGTGAAGGATCAGCAGCGGCGTCTGCACTTGGCCGACGTACGTGAGCGGTGAAAATTTCGCATACGACGTGCTGGATGGATCCCACGCCGGGCCCATCGCGTATTCGCCGCCCGCAAGTCCGCCTTTTCCAGCGAAGTCTGCGGCAAGATTCTCGCTCTGCATGAAGCTTACGACGCGTTCCGCAACGGCGGCTTTGTAACGATTGGTGTGCGACACGACCCACAGCGTCGCATAACCACCGTACGAACCGCCGAGTACGCCGAGTCGCGCGCCGTCGACGTCGTCACGTTTAGCCGCGGCGTCCATCGCCGCTTCGACGTCTTGGAACATCGCGTCGCCGTAGTTGGTTTCCAGCGATTCTTCGAAGGCGTAGCCGTGCCCGGTGCTGCCCGCCGGATCGGAGAAGACGATATTGTACCCCAGGCCGGCGAGATACTGGAATTCCTGGAAGAACGTATCGCCGAACTGCGTCTCGGGACCGCCGTGAATGTCCAGCAGCGTTGGATGCTTGTCGCCCGGCTTGCCGCCGATCGCCGGCATGAACCAGGCCTGCACGGTGTTTCCCGACGGATCTTTGACCGCGAGAGGCTGCGGAACGGAAAGCGTGACGGAGGCTAAGTAGGCTTGATTGACGTCGGTCAGTTGCCGCGTCGTTCCCGACGGAATGCTGGCTATATAGACGTCGGCTGGGTGCGTCGCATCGCTATACAGATACGCGACCTGCTTGCCGTCGCGCGAAACGCTGCACGACCAGGCTTCGCCTTTCGGAGGCGTGAGATCTGCGACCGTTCCGTTCGCAAGATTCAGAAGCCGGAGGTTTGAGTAACCGGGCCCGTCGATGTTGAGCAGGGCTTGCGTTCCGCCGGGAAGCGGCGCGCCGCATAGGCCGCCGCCTTCCTTCATATCGGCAAGCAGCGTGTCGCCCCACGAAAGCTGGTTCTTCGCGACGACGATGCGCGAGTCGCTGCCATCCGGTTTCGACGCCACGAGGGCGGGATATTCGGCCGAATCCTTCACGCCGCCGCGCAGCGTATACAACGTCCCATCCGAACTGAAGAACGCGCCGTTGTTCGAGGGATCCGATGACGTCATCTTTACCGGGTCGCCGCCGGAGGATGCGACCACGTACACGTCGCTATCGGCGCCATCGATATTTTCGTAGCGAGTCGAAGTAAACGCGATCGTACGATCGTCGGGCGACCAGCCGATCATGCCTTCGCCCCATTTCCCGGATGTCACTTGGACCGAGCCGGAGCCGTCGGGCGCGATCGTCCAGATGTGCGGATGATCCTGATAGACGTACCCTTGGCCGTTGACCTCGAAGAAGAGCGTCGTGATCTTGTTGATGTCGGTTTTCTTTTGCGCGTCGGTCGGCGTGAAGCCGGCTTTGGAAAAATCGATGTACGCGTTGTCGACCGTATCCTTGTCGGTAACGGTGAGGGCGATGCGTTTACCGTCGTGCGAGACGACCGGGCTGGAGACGCCCTGTGCGAAATGCGTGAGCTGCCGCGAAGCTCCGGTGGCGAGCGTATATCGGAAGAGCTGCGGTTTCGCCTTGTCCAGGGTGCGCACGAAGACGAAGCTCGCCCCGTCCGGCATCCAATCGTAATCGCCGTCGCCGACGCGGCCGGTAACGTTGGCCGAAAGTTTGCCGCTCTGGACGTCGATCAAATCGATCGTGCGATCGTACTTGTCCTTGGGACCGTTCATCTTCGACGCTTCCACGAGGACGTGCGCGCCGTCCGGTGAGATGAGCGCGCTGCCGAGCAGCGTCAGCTTATAAAGGTCTTCGGCTTGTACGGTCGCGGCGACAGCCGCCGCGTTCGAAGCCGCCGCGCACGCGGCGGCGAGGGCGAGAATCCGGAAGATCTTCACGTTTAATACATCCTTACGCCATTGGCAACCACGCGCTCGGGGCGAAGCAGCACGACGTTGCCGCCGTCGTCCGGAACGCCGAGTACGAGGACTTCGCTTTCGAAACCTGCGATGCGCTTCTTGGGAAAATTGATAACGGCGAGCACTTGGGTTCCGATCAGCTCGGCGGGCTGGTAAAGTGCCACGATCTGCGCACTCGACCGCCGCAGCCCGATGGCTTCCCCGAAATCGACCGTTAGTTTATATGCGGGTTTGCGCGCCTCCGGGAACGGACCGACGGCGGTGATGGTACCGGTGCGAACGTCGACGCGCTCGAATGCGGCGAGGGTTTCATCCATTACCAGAGCGATCCGTCGGCCACGAGAATGTAGAGAATCGGGCCTAGGCCCCAAACGATGCTCACGATGAACCACACGACTTTCTTCGCGGTCGACATGTCGCCGCGCGCGATCAAGCTGATCCACATCAGAATCATCGCGATCGGGTGCAATAATATCGAGAGCAGAACTTCGAGGAGCAGTTTCATGGGGCACAGTATTCGCGCGGCCTGCGCCGAATACCTCAGCGATGTCCAACGCGCGGATGCCGGCGGTCTTTATCGGGCACGGCAGCCCCATGAACGCGCTCGAGCGCAACCGGTACACGGACGCGTGGAGCGCGCTCGGCGCCGAACTGCCGGTCCCTCGCGCAATCCTCGTGGTGTCGGCACACTGGTACGTGCGCGGCGTCGCCGTGACCGCGAACGAGCGACCTCGGACCATTCACGATTTTTATGGGTTTCCGCGCGATCTCTACCAAGTTCGCTACGAGGCTCCCGGCGATCCCCAACTCGCGAGCCGGCTCGCCGACATGCTCGGCACGCTCGACGTGGCGCTCGAGGACTCATGGGGTCTCGATCACGGCGCCTGGTCGGTGCTGGTGCACATGTATCCCGATGCCGAGATCCCCGTGCTGCAGCTCGCACTCGACGCGACGCGGACGCCGGATTTCCACTGGGCCATCGGCGCGGCACTCGCTCCATTGCGCGATGACGGCGTGCTGGTGCTGGGCAGCGGCAACGTCGTCCACAACTTGAAGGTCATGGATCCGTATCGTACGGACGCGTTCGATTGGGCCGGGCGTTTCGACGAACACATGCGCGCAGCGATCGATCGCAACGATCGCAACGCGCTCGTGCATCCGGAAGCGCATGGGGACGGCGCGCTCGCCGTCCCGTCGCCGGATCACTATCTGCCGCTGCTTTACGCGTGCGCACTCCGAACGAACGACGATCCGGTTACCACCGTCGTGGACGGGATGGTAGCCGGGTCGTTGTCGATGCGTTCGATTCGCGTCGGCTAAGCCGTCCGCTAGCCGTTATTCTTCAGCGTTGCGACGATTTCGCGAAGCACGCGCTTGGTTTCGAGCGTCTTGGGCTGACACGTTCCCGCGCCTTCGTGTCCGCCGCCGCCGTATCGCGACATCAGATCGCCGACGTTGGTCCGGCACGTACGCTTGAGAATGCTGTGCCCGACTTGAATCGAGACGTAGGAGCCGTCGTGCCCGTCGGCGATGCGCACCGACACGTCGGCTTCAGGAAAGAGATCGTAAATGAGAAAGCGATTGCCGGACGGCAAATTCTTCAAGCCGCGAACGTCCGTAATGACGACGTTTCCGTCGCGTTTGCTCGCCTCGAGTAAGTGTGACTTGAACGCCTCGTTCTCGGCGCGCATTTTATCGACGTGTTCCTTTACGCGAGGATCCGCGAGAATCTCATCGGCGCTCTTCGTTTTGGCGAGCTCCATCACGTAGCGAAAATAGTCTTTGAACGCGCCCAGCCCGGTGCGCGGATCGATCGTGTAGCCGATGAGGATCCAGCCCTGCGGGTCGACGATGTCGTCGCGCGTGAGATTCGCGGAATCCAGCCGGTCGGTCGCCTCGAGCAGTTCGGCGAAACGATCGAATTTCGGCGACTTGTAGTGCTCGGCGATAACGCGCGCCGCGCTCGGCGCGAGCCCGAACGCGCCTTTGATATCGGCGCGCGTGCCTTCGTCGACTTGGCTCAGGTGATGATCGAACCAGAGGGCTACGCGCTCGTCGTACGGCAGGTTCGCGAGGATATCGTTGCCGGATAACTCGATCTTGCCATCCTGGACGTCCTTCGGATGGACGAATTCGACCTGATCGATCGCCTCGACTTCCTGAAGCAAGATCGCCGAGGTCAGGCCGTCGAGGTCCGCGCGGGTGACAAGTCTCATGGACCCTCCTATTACCGGGGACGAGCGCTTTCGCCACCGAATCGGTCCCTCCTTATGAAGCACGATGTCACCCCCGAAATAGCCAAATCCGAGGAGGAATGGAAGCGGCAGCTCGGCCTCGAGCGCTACCACATTCTGCGCGAGGCTGGGACGGAACGGCCCGGGACCGGCAGCCTCCTCGGCGTCAAGGATGACGGTACGTATACGTGCGGCGCCTGCGGTGCGCCGCTCTTCAAGGCCGATTCGAAGTACGATTCGCACTGCGGTTGGCCGAGTTTCACACACCCCGGCGAACAAGAGAACGTGCGGCTTCTGGACGACGATACGCACGGCATGCACCGGACGGAAGTCCGCTGCAAACGTTGCGATTCGCACCTCGGTCACGTCTTCGACGATGGCCCCGGGCCGGAGGGCACGCGATACTGCATCAACTCGCTCTCGCTCGATTTCAAAAAAGCCGACACGGCATCGTGAGGCCATTGGCGGCGCTGCTGCTTGCGTTTGTTTGCGCGGCGCTGCCGGCGCGCGCCGATACGCCCGGCGTCGTGTCGGTGCTGTACGCGGGCTCCCTCGTGTGGCCGATGTCGGAATCCGTCAAACCGGCCCTCGCCGCGCAGGGGATCGAATTTCATGGTGAGGCCGGCGGAAGCACGCAGCTCGAAAGCTGGATCGCATCGGGTCAGCGCATGCCGGACGTGTTCATCAGCGTCGATCCCGGTTTGATTGCGAAACTCGGTGACAAGGTTGCGTCGTCGTCGACGTTTGCCACGACCGAACTCGGACTCGGTTGGAATGGGAAATCCAACTACGCGTATGCGTTTGAAGCCGCGGCAAAGGGTGAGATGCCGCTGCTGGTGGCTCTGGCGCAGCCGGGAATGCGGTTCGGGCGCACAAATCCGGCCAAGGATCCGAAGGGGCAGTGGACGATCGACGCACTGACGCTGTTGATCGGCGCGCCGAACGAAAAACGAATCTTGGGCGCCGACAACAATCCCGCGGAAATTTATCCGGAGCAAGAACTCCTCGCCCGTATCGAGGGCGGCGAGTTGGACGCCGGTTTCATGTATGCCAGCGAAGCCCGAAACCGCTCGTTCGAGTTTATGCCGTTCCCCGGCGAAAGCTCGATGAGCGACGATATTCAGTACACGCTCGCGATCATGAAAAACGCCGCGCATCCCGCGCAAGCGCAAGCATTTGCCGACTTCATCCTCAAGGGGCAAGGCCGCGAGATTCTCGAGCGAGACGGCTTGAAGTACGTCAATTGACGCGATCGGGAGTGGTCCGTTACGCGGGCGGGGGGTAACCCGTGATCTCCCGGATTGATTCGTAGAGAGGCTTGAGCTGGGCGTACATCTTCGCGTAGACGCGTGTATAGAGCGCGTCGTAGAGCGCGCGATTCTTCGGATCGGGTTCGAACGTGCGCGCGGTTCGCGTCATCGCACGTACCGCCGTTTCGAAATTCGGATGGAGTTTGAGGCCAACGGAAGCGTCGATTGCGGCGCCGAGACCGGAGGCTTCGTAAACGTGCGGACGCGATGCGGGCAGGCCGAAGATATCGCTCGTGAGCTGAAGCGCCGCATCGCTTTGCGAGCCGCCGCCGCAGACGCGCAGTTCGCGTACCTTTGCGCCGGAGCGTTTTTCGATTCGCTCTTTGCCCTCGCGCAGCGCGTATGCAAGGCCTTCGAGAATCGCTCGATAGAGGTGTGCGCGAGTGTGAACGTCGCCGAAACCGACGATCGCACCTTTGGCTTCCGGCATGCGGAGCCCGGGCGACCAGTACGGCTGCAGCATCAACCCCATCGCGCCGGGCGGCACCGAGTTTACGAGTTGGTCGAACAGCGTTTCGGGCGGAATCCCGCCGCGCTGCGCGGCGGCCTCCTCCAGATGTCCGAACTGTTCTTTGAACCAACTCACCATCCAATAGCCGCGGAAGATTTGGACTTCGATGTCGTAACAGCCGGGGATTGCCGACGGATACGGCGGAACGAGCGGCGTCGCTTCGACGTAGCGCGGCGCGGCAACATTGATGGTCGCGGTCGTGCCATAGCTCAGGCATGCGGTCGTAGGATCGATGCACCCGGCACCGAGCACCTCGCACGCCTTGTCGGACGCACCGGCTACGACGGGCGTTCCCGCCGGTATTCCGCTCGCGGTCGCCGCTTCGGCGGTGACGTCGCCGAGGATGGTCCCAGGTACGAAGAGTTCGGGAAGCATGTGCGGTTCGACGCGCAGCGCTTGCCATTTCCAATCGTTTTTCGAGGCCCACTCCAGCTTCTTGAAATCGAACGGCACGTAGCCGACTTGCGAACCGGTCGAATCCACGAATCGGCCGGTGAGCCGGTAGTTCAGGTAGCCGGAGAGCAGCAAGAATTTGCTCGTCGCTTTCCAGATCTCGGGCTGGTTCGCGGCGATCCAGTTGGCTTCGGCCTCGCGCTGATAGTACCGCACGGTTTCGGATGCGCCGGAGAGTCGAAACGCCGTTCGCCACAGCGCGGAGATCGGCGGAAGGGTTGAACTCTTGCGCTGATCGAGCCACGTAATCGCCGGCCGCAGCGGCAGACCGTCGCTCCCGACATTGACGACCGTCCCGCGCTGCGTCGTTACGACGACGCCCGCGACGCGGTCTCGAAGATCCGCGCGCTCGACCCACAGCTGCGCGCACGCGGCGGCGGTACGCTTCCAGAAACCCTCAGCGTCGTGTTCGTGCCAGCCGGGCCGACCGACCACGTAGTCGTCTAAGACCACGCGGCTCTTCGCAATTAGCTCGCCGCCGCCGTCGAAGAGCAGCGCGCGCACGCTCTGCGTTCCGTTATCGATAGCGAGAAGAAGATCTTTGCTCACAGGTACTCTCGCCAATCGGGAATCCGTGACGGTTCGGGCACGCGATAGTTTTGGTTCCAGCGCGCGCGATAGGCCGCGACCTCATCGTCCCAGCGCGAATCGCTCCATCCGAGCGCGGGGCGGCAGATTGCCGCAATCCGTTCGAAGTGCCGCGCGCCGCCGTCGGCGGTCAGCAAGCCGAGACGCGTCCGGCGCAGCAAGAGATCGTCGAGATGCACGACCGCTTCGTGTTCCGCGCTCCAGCGTAATTCCGCCCAAAGAATCCCGGTGCCGTCGATTGCGTCGAGTTCATCCGCCTTGGCGCGGTCGACGATCGCGCTCGCGTGGCCGCCGTAGCGCCCCGCCAAGCGCCGGCGAGCGGTAGCGTCGAGCCGCGGGTTCTCGGGCAGAGTCGCGCGCGAGAACACGGGACGCAGCGTGCGGTCGAACGCGGGTAAGTGCGAGGCGGCCGCGGCAAGCGCATCCATCGCCATCGGACGAAACGTCGTGAGCTTTCCGCCCGTAACGGTGACCAGCCCGCGTTCCGCCCACACCGCATGATCGCGGCTCGCGCGCGACGGATCGCCGGGGCCGGCATCGATCACCGGCCGGACGCCTGCGTAGGTAGCGATCGTATCGACGCTGTCGATTCGCGGAGAGGGAAACTGATAGCGAACCGCAGCTACGAGATACGCGACTTCGGCCGGGGATATCGCGGGTTCGTCGTCCAGATTGCGATCGTGATCCAGGTCGGTGGTTCCGACTAGCGTGCGTCCTTGCCACGGATAGGCGAAGACCGGGCGGCCGTCGTGCGGATGTTCGAACGCAACGGACTGCGCGAGCGGCAGCCGCCAATCCGGCAGGATCAAATGGCTGCCGCGCAGCGGACGCAACCGCGGCGCCGCGCCGAGCGCGCCGCGCAGGCTGTCGGCGAAGACACCCGTCGCCGCGATCGTCGCCTTGGCGTGCACCTGCACCTCCGCGCCCCCGGCTTTGTCGCGAAGCAGCGCACCGGACATCGCGCCGTCCTGCGCCGTTACGAGCGCCTCGACGTAGTTTATTGCCGTCGCACCCGCGAGACATGCTTCGTGAATCAGGCGCAGCACCAGACGCGCATCGTCCGTCGTGGCATCCACGTAACAGTGCGCACCTTCCAGGTCGTCGGAATCCAGCGACGGCGCGAGCGCGAGCGCCTCCTCGCGCCCGATGTATCGGTGCTGCCACGATCCCGCCAGCAAATCGTAAATCGCGAGTCCGGCCGCCAGCGTCGCTCGCCGCGGTTTGCGTTTACGGTAGTGCGGCATCAGAAACGGCACCCGATCGACCAGCCCCGGCGCATCGCGCAAGAGCTCTTCCCGCTCGCGCACGGACTCGCGCGTTAATCCGATCTTTCCTTCCTTGAGATAGCGCAGGCCGCCGTGAATGAGCTTCGACGAGCGGCTCGAGGTTCCGGATGCGAAGTCGCCGCGCTCGACGAGAACCGCGCGAAGTCCGCGGCGCGCGGCCTCCCACAGGACGGCGGCGCCGGTTATGCCGCCGCCGATCACGAGCAGGTCGTGCGGTTCGTGCAAACGCCGCCAAGCTGCTTCGCGCGCTAACACGTGGCGGTCAACGAGCTTTCCCGGGTTCATCGTGCCGCTTGGATCGAAGCTTGCAAAGAGGGCCCGCATCGCGTCGATGCCGAGTTCGCCTTTTTCGGCAGCGAGGTATGGCTTGTGGTCGACGCCGACGCCGTGCTGGTGGCTGATCGTCCCGCCGTTGGCGACGACCGCCTCGCAGAACGCGCGCTTGAAGCGCGTCCAGCGCGTCATGTTTTCCTCGTACGTCGCGGCGATTGGAAAGATGAAGGTCGAGTAGACGCTGGAGCCCTCGGCGTAGACGTGCGAAAGGTGCGTATACGCATGGATCGGCACGTCGCCGAAGGCGGTACGGGCGGCCGCTTCGAGATCGCGCATCATCGAGCCGACCCGCGGCCAGTCGACCGCGGTTTCGGCCGTGTCGATCGCGTACCCGTGCTCCCACATCGCGTTGCGTAGGTACACGCCCGCGAATCGGTTGCGCTCCCACCGGTCGCCTAAACGCCGTCCGATATAAACGCCGCCGTTGCGGCCGGCGATCTCACGCGCGGCGCGAAGTGCCGCGGCGCAGGCGGCGCGGTCGCCGGTAACGCCGGTCATCAGCAGGCACTTCTGGTCGCGTACGCCGCGCATGTCGAGAAACGCTGAAGCAAGCGGTCGGAACTGCCGTTCCCCGCCATCTTGAGGGTTGTAAGCGTTTCCATTGCATTCGACAAGCGCAGCATCGAAAGTGCCAGCCCGGCTTCGCCATCGTGCGCACGGCCTTCTCCGCGCGCGTCCAATCCGGGAAGAAGATGCCGTGAAAGGATTCGTGCTCGGGCAGCTCGGCGAACGCGAACGGTGGCCTCCGTCACGAAGCCCAGCCGCCCCTCGGAGCCCATGACCATTTCCCGCAGATCGATGCCGGCGGCGGACGCCGGGAAGGTGGGGATGTGCAGGGTACCGACCGGCGTTTCAACGCGAGCTCCCGCGAGCAGTGCCTCGATACGGCCGTAGTGCAGCGATTGCTGCCCCGAAGATCGCGTGACGATCCATCCGCCGAGCGTCGAGTACTCGAACGACTGCGGAAAGTGGCCGAGCGTAAAACCGTGCGACCGCAGCTGCGCTTCAAGGTCCGGCCCGGCGACGCCGGCCGCGAAGGTTGCGAGGCGCGCGACCGGATCGAGATTCAGCAGCCCGCGCATACGCGCGAGCGAAACCGTCAGCACCGGATCTTCGCCGTCGGGAACGTCGAGATGGCCGGCGACGCTCGTTCCACCACCGTACGGGATCAAGCGCGCGTCGCAGGCGCGCGCAAACTCCAAAATATCGCGAACGTCTTCCGAGGATTCGGGGAACGCAACGCCGTCGGGAACGCGCCCGACCCGGCCGATCTCAGCGCAAACCAATCCGGAAGGCTTTGCCCGCGCGCATGCAGCACGCGCGTTGCCGGCGTGACGTCGACGAGCGGATGCTGGGGAAGGCGGCTGGCGGGAACCGCGGCGGTTACCGATTCAAACGATGCCTCCGGCGGCGGATCGCCCGGACCGATGAGCCCGCGCAAATACTCGAGCGCGCCTTGCGGGATCTCGACGCGAACGTTCTCATCACCCCAGCCGTTCCACCGCCGCATCGCTTCGTTACGTCGGCGAAGGATGGGGCTGACGTTGTTCTTGATCACGTGCGTGATCAGGATCGTGACTTCGCCGGTTTTGTCAGAGTTGACTTGCACGACGACCTGATCGGCCGAGCCGTCCTTACCGACTTCCCACATTGCGCTCGACGCGCCCCCCATGGAGAGCTTCATGCCCTCCGAGCCGGCCGGCATCTGCGACTTGTAGTAGTCGTAGACTTTGTCGAAGCCGTCCGCCGTCTTGAAGGTTGCCATCACGGTCGATCCTTCAGGGGTCTCCGCGCTCAAGCTTCCTTGCGCGTCGGGGTTCGGTTGCGCGCCCGGATAGACCGGCGCACCAAGTTTGCTCGGGTCGACGCCGCCGCCGAGCGTGGCGGTACCGTTCTTCGTCGTGACGGTATATCCGGACGATGCCGGAGCGGGCGAGGCCGCGGAATCGCCGGATGGTGCCGTCGCCGACGACGTCGCGGCCTTGTTCGAGCACCCGCTCGTCACGATCGATGCGGCGAGCAAAAGCCCCGCCATCGCGATTCTCATCTAATGCGGTCTCCCAAAGAAGCAGTCCGGGGATGCCAAAGTCCCCGCCTTCGCGGTTAAGGCGCGCGATTCTCCCTCGCAAGCTCCGCCCGGCCTGTGATAGAGTAGGGCTCCATGCTCGAAGACCGCGTCGCTCTAGAGACCCTGGCCGGCCTGATCGCCTTCGGCCGCCAAGCCGCCGAACGCGGCTGGGTGCCGGCGACCAGCGGTAATTTTCGCTCCGTGCGGGGAACGGCATGTGCCTGGTAACCCGGTCCGGCCTCGACAAGGGGAACCTCGGCCCGGACGACCTTATCCGGGTGCCGCTCGAGGGCGCACTGCCGCCCGGTATCTCGGCGGAAGCGCCGCTCCATATCGAGCGGTATCGCAGCGATCCGTCGATCGGCGCCGTGCTGCACATCCATTCGGTTGCCGCCACGGTGCTGTCGCGTGCGGACGCGAAGCGCGGTTCGGTGCGAATCGAGGGCTTCGAAATGCAGAAGGCGCTGGACGGGTTCGTCACCCATGAAGGCGCGGCGGAGCTGCCGGTCTTCGATAACGCGCAGGACACCCAAGCGCTCGCGCAACGCGTGCACGATCGAATCGGCGCGGGCAGCGCGGTTCCCGGTTATCTGCTGGCCGGCCACGGGATGTACGCGTGGGGTAAGACGTTGTCTGAAGCCCGCCGTCACGTGGAGGGGTTAGAGTTTCTATTACGTTGTGCGCTCGAGGAGCGGAGGATACGAACGTGACTTTGACGGCGACGTCGCTGCTGCGCGTCTACCGGGACGACCATCCGGACGAACCAATCGTCGAGACGACCGACGGCGAGAAGATCGCCGCCGAGCTTGCGGGAATCGGCGTTCGCTTCGAACGCTGGACGGCGAGTGCGGAACTCCCGCCGGGCGCGACGCCGGAGCAAGTGATGGAAGCCTACAAACACGAGATCGAGCGGTTGAAGGCCGAGTGCGGCTATCAGTCGGTCGACGTCGTGCGCATCGAACGCGGCGCAGCCAACGTGGAAGCGATACGCGCGAAGTTTCTCGACGAGCACCGGCATGCGGAGGATGAGGTCCGCTTCTTTGTGGAAGGCCGCGGTTCGTTTTATCTGCACGCTAACGATCGCGTCTATCAAACGATCTGCGTGCGCGGCGATCTGATCTCGGTCCCCGCCGGCACGAAGCACTGGTTCGATATGGGCGCGGAGCCGCAGTTCGCGGCGGTACGCCTCTTCATCAACCCGGACGGCTGGGTCGCGCAGTTCACCGGCGACGCCATCGCCGCGCGCTTTCCGAAGCTCGATTGATCGAACTTCGCGCGGCCGTCGCCTTACTGGACATCGAAGGGACGGTCGGCTCGATTGCCTTCGTGCGCGACGTACTCTTTCCGTACGCCGACGCGCGAATGGACGCGTTCGTAGCGCTGCACGGTGCAGAGCCCGACGTGCGAGAGACCCTCGATCTCGCGGCGTGCGAAGCGAGCGTCGATGCGCTCGATCTGCGCGGAATTCTTAAGGCGCTGCACGGCTGGTCGGCCGATGATGTAAAGACGACGCCGCTGAAGACGATTCAAGGGATGATCTGGCGCGACGGTTTCGAATCCGGCGCGATCGTCGGCCATCTCTATCCGGATGCGGTCGAGGCGCTGCGCCGCTATCGCAGCAATGGCGTGCTGCTGGCAATCTATTCGTCCGGTTCGGTCGCCGCGCAGCGACTGCTGTTGGGACATAGCGTCGCCGGCAATCTGCTCGGCATGTTCGCGGGATTCTACGATACGACGACCGGCCCGAAGCTCGAACGCAGCTCTTACTCGCGCATTGCTAAGGCACTCGGCGTCGCGCCCGCGAGCGTGGCGTTCTTCTCAGACAACTCGCGAGAACTCGACGCCGCGCGAGACGCCGGCACGCAGACCGTACAACTGGTCCGTCCAGAAGATGGCACGAAACCCGATCCGCGACATCCAATTGTGGCGACGTTCGCCGACGTCGACGTTCGGCCTTAACCTATACGTTCGTCAGTTCGAGTCGCATAAGTATTGCCGGGCCAAATCTCGTTTCGGAGGTGCCGTAGGCGCCGAATCCGGCGCTCCGATAAAAGGCTTCCGCCTTCGGGTTGGCGATCACGTCAATGGCCAGCGCATTCTCAAGGCGCGCGAGGCCGATCGCATCGTGGACAAGCGTTCGCCCGATGCCCTTACGCCAACATTTCGGGCGCGTTCCTCGACGCGACCAAATCGTACTTGCACGCTTGTCGAGTCCGGCACGTACTAGCTATTGGCTAGCCCGATCGAGAAGCATCGTCTCGACGGCCTTGAAGATGCGCTCTGTTGCAGGCCGGCGATAGGCGAAGCTGGGATTGGCATCCGGCACGGGCACCATCATCGTTGCGTTGGCCTCGAACAATAGTACGTTGCCGTCACGGTCGATTCCGAAGTCGATGCCGCCGTAGTCGAGGGCGAGTTGGTTCCGAATGGCTTCGAGGGCTTCGATCGCCCGTATGCCGATCGCGCCGGCCATATCGTTGAGAAATGCGGTTTCTTCAGCGCGGTACGATTCGTTCGTTGCCATGTCGGCGGAGAAATAGTGCACCTTCCAATGCGAGGCGACCGCCAGGTGCAGCGGATAGAGCCAACCGTCGACGATCATGACGCGATATTTTCGCCACTGGCCGTCGGTACCGCGCGCGTCGAGCAGTTCGATCGCCAGCAGTTCTTCGCCGGGCAGATCGGCTGCCGCCGCAATGAGTTCGTTGCCGGAATCGACGCGCGTGAAGTATTGCCCGGTATGAAACCCCGGCGTGCGCAGGAGAAGCGGAAATGCGAATCCGGCTTCGGCTAGGCGCCGCGCACCATCCTTGCCGGTCAACAGCGCGCGCGGGAAACGACGCCGTTCGCGGAGCGACGACTCCAGGCAAGGCACGCAGGCGAGCCGCGTTCGCTTCGCGGGACGTGCCTTCGACGGCGGCCGGGTCGTTGATTACCGGCGCGTTCGTGCGTGCGAGCGCTTCGCGCGCCTTTACCAGCGCCGCCGTGCAGAGTTCGGCGTCGCCGATCGCGTTGAAGACGAAGGAGTGAAACGGCAGCGCGGTCTGCGCGTCGTAGTATTCGGCGAAGAGTTTCGTCACGAAGAAGCGGGTGTCCGGAAGATACTCGTCGGTGCGCACGTTGCCGCCCAGCGCCGAGAGCAGCAGCAGCACCATGACCGCGCGTCCATCGCCGCGATAGGGGAGGTGTACGATCGCATGATCGCGATAGCCCAGCTCGCGGTGATGCGCCGCGCGCAGCGGATCGTTCATCTTGTCGAACACGTAGGCGAGGCCCTGATGTGCCGGCGCGCACGCCGGGTCGAGCGCGATTGTCGCTTCATATTGATCGCGGGCGGCGTCGTACTCGTCGTTCTGGTAGAGCGCGTTTCCGTAGTTGATCCGGGCGGTTATGTCGTCGGGATGATGGTCGACGGCTTGTTTATAGGCGGTTCGCGCGGCGGTACGATAACCGGTCGCGTGCAGCAGCGTCCCGAGATTGGTCAGCGCGCCGAGATGCGTGGTATCGCGAAACAATACCGCAAGGTATGCGGCTTTGGCGGCCTCGTCGGCACCGCGCGCGTGCAGGTTCAGCGCGCGCTCGAAGAGGACGTCGATCGACTCTGCGGCTACCGGTTCGTCCGCCACGGTATCGCAAAACGCTCGCAATAGTCGAGCAGCAGGGTGAGTAAGAAGCCGAGGAGCGAAACGAGCACGAGTGCGACGTACATCTTTTCGACCTGCAGCGTTTGCCAGCCGCTCCAAATCGTATAGCCGAGCCCGCTCTTGGCCGCAGTAAACTCGGCGGCGACCGCCAGCACGACGGCGACGCCGATCGAGAGCTTGAGCCCGGTGAAGATGTTCGGCATCGCCCCGGGGAGTACGACCCGCAGGTACATCGAGAACGGCCGGATCCGAAATGCGCGTGCGACGTCGAGATAGATTGGATCGATCTGCCGCACGCCCGATTCCGTGTTAATCAGCATGATGAAGAAGACGCCGATCGCGACGAGCGCGTGTTTGGACTCTTCACCGATGCCGAAGATCAGCAGCACCAGCGGCAAAATCGCGATCTTGGGAATCGGATAGAGCAGCGACACGATGGGATCGACGGCGGCCGCGATCCACTTATTCAGACCCGCAAGCAATCCGATGGCGATGCCCGGAATCGCGCCGATCAGGAAACCGATCACGATGCGCTGCAGCGTAATCCACGAATTGGAAACGAGCTCGCCGCTGACGGCGTATTGGTAGAACGTTTCGAGAATCGAACTCGGTGCCGGGAAGAAGAGCGGATCGAGCAGCTTCACGCGCACGACGAACTCCCACAGCAGCACGAGCAGGATCGGCGAACCGATGCGAATCACCCGCAGCCACGTCGTCACGCCAGCAGCTCCCAGATGCGCGCGATGTAGCCGTGATACGTCGCGTCGCCGCGCAGCGCCACCGGGTCGCGGGGACGCGGGAGATCGACGGTGACGATTTCGCGAATGGTGCCGGGGCGCTGGCTGAGCACCACGATCCGGTCGGAGAGAACGATCGCCTCCTCGATCCCGTGCGTAACGAACACCACGGTCTTCTTGTTGCGCACCCACAGCTGCTCGAGCACGGTCGCGAGGCCGACGCGCGTCTGCTCGTCGAGCGCGCCGAACGGCTCGTCCATGAACAGCACCGGCGCGTCGACGGCGAAGGCGCGCGCGACCGCCGCACGCTGCTTCATGCCGCCCGAGAGTTCGTGCGGATAGGCGCGGTGAAAGTCCGCAAGGCCGACCGACGCCAGTTGTTCCGCAACGCGCGATGCGATTTCGGCGCGCGGCACACCCAGGCTGTCGAACGCAAACGCGAGATTCTCGGCGACGCGCATCCAGGGAAACAGTTGGCTGTGCTCCTGGAAGACCATCGCGCTCGGCATCGCCGCCCGCTCCGCGCCGATGGTTTCGATCGTGCCGCTGCTCGCGCTGTCCAGTCCGGACATGATCCGGAGAAGGGTGCTCTTGCCGCAGCCGCTGGGGCCGACGATGGAAACGAACTCGCCGCTCGCGATGTTCAGCGAGACGTCCGATAGCGCCAGCGTCCCTGAAGAATAGACCTTCTTCACGTCGCGAACATCGATCCGGGCCATACGCGGCTGGGCTTCGCCGCGGCCGTCGAAGAGGCTTCTCATGGCCGACGCTTCTCGACGCTTGCTCGTTGCCTACGTCCCGGTGCTCGCGGCGGCGACGACCATGATCGCTGCGGATCGCGGATACTTCGCCGATGCCGGCCTGGACGTGGAGCTCGTCGACGATCGCGACTGCCCAAGATGCGATCGCGCTGCTGGCTCGACGGCGTCTCGACGCGGCCGTGGGCGGCATTTCGGCGGCGTTCTTCAACGCCGTGCGGCGCGGCTTCAACGTCCGCTTAGCGGGATGCATTTGCTACATGCCCAAGACGGGGCATCCGACCGCGCTGATGATCCGAACCGACAAGTACGCAGGCGGCATCCTGATACCGCAACAGCTTCGCGGTGAGAAGATCGGCGTCATCGGCGGGCTCGGAACGGCGTCGTCATACTACGTCGGCCGGATGATTGCGCCGCTGACCTTCGCCGACGTCGATCTGGTGCCGCTGAACAGCGCCGATCAGGGCATCGCGCTGGCCCGGAAATCGATCGCCGCCGCGCTCGTGTGGAATCCGTTCACGCAGGCGTTCGAACGCAAGAACATCGCCAAGGTCGCCGCGGTGCCGACCCCCGGCACGGCGACGAGCGGGCTCTTCTACGGCGAACGCCTCTTGGAAAACCGCCCGCTCGCAAACGCCCTGTTTGACGCCTACGATCGCGCGACGATCGAGATCTCAGGCAGCAAATACTACGACCCGAAGAACATCGCAATCTACAGCAAGCACATCGGCTCGCCGAAATCGGTTTTTCTCGAGGACGACCGCTACGCGTACGTTCCCGGCATGCCGGTCGACCGGACGACGCTCGAACGAATGCAACGGCTTTTCATCGGTGAGAAAACGCTCGCATACCGCGACCCGGTAGCGGATTCGGCGCTAATTTGGAAGCGCAACGAGTAGGAGCGAGCTGCGGTTATGGGCGCCATGACGGCAAAAGCACAGTTCCCCGACGAACAAGCGACGGACGGCAGTTTCGTCCGGCAAGACGACGCGTTTCGTGACTGGGTCCGGGCCGACGGCACTTCGGCGTACCCGGCGGTAGCGGGACGGTACCACCTCTACGTTTCGCTCGCATGCCCGTGGGCACACCGGACGATTATCATGCGCAAACTCAAGGGCCTTGAAGGAGCGATCGGCATGACGATCGTCGATCCGGTCCGCGACGAACTCGGCTGGCGCTTCTTCGAACCCGATCCGATCAACGGTTGGGCGTACCTGAGCGAAGCGTATTTCGCGACCGAGCCCGCCTACCGCGGTCGCGTGACGGTACCCGTCCTATGGGATACGAAGACCAAGCGGATCGTCAGCAACTCCGACGACGACATCTTGCGCATGTTTGAGAAGGAGTTCGACGCACTCGGCGACGCCTCGCTCGACTACTACCCGGTCAGCTGCGCGCCGAGATCGAGGAACTGAACGAACGGCTCTATCAGCACGTCAATAACGGCGTCTATAAAGCCGGGTTCGCAACGTCGCAAGCCTCGTACGAGCACGCGGCGCGGGAGCTCTTCAAGACGCTAGATGCCATGGACGAGCGCCTGGCCGGCCGGCGTTACCTCTTCGGGGCCAAGCCGGTCGAAACCGATTGGCGCTTCTTCGTGACCCTGATCCGCTTCGATCCGGTCTACGTCGGTCATTTCAAGTGCAACCTGCGCCGCATCGCCGACTACCCGAACTTGTCTGGGTATCTGCGCGACCTCTATCAGATCGGCGGCGTGGCGGGGACGGTCGATTTCGACCAGATCAAGCGGCACTATTACTATACCCACGACGATATCAACCCGACCCGCATCATTCCGATCGGGCCGGCGCAGGACCTGATGGCCCCGCATCATCGGGAAAATCTCAGGTAGTTGTCCGGGTTCCGCGTTTGAATGAGGTCATGAATAAAGGCTTCCTCGCGCTGGTTCTAGCGCTCTCCATCCTGCCGGTCGCGGCAATCGCTCAAAGCGCTCCGTCTTCGGACGCGCCTCCCGCCATGACGGATCAGCAGCGTCAGGCGATGTTCACGGAGTTCAAGGCCATCCACACGCAAGCGGAGGCCCTGCACAAGCAGTATCGCGCGCAGGTCCTGAACTCGCTTACCCCAATCCACCGTCAGACGGTGGCCAACTTGATCGGTCAGCTCGCCATCTCGGCCAACCCGGATAAGGCGTGACCGCCAAGCAGATCGACGTTCTTCTGAGCGGCGCGAGGAGCGCAACGCGATCCTCAACGCTCACAACAACTACCTGGCTCAAAGCAAGACGCTGCACGAACAAGCGATGCAGGAGATGCAGAAGTATCTCCCGGCCGGTGCCTCACAGGGCATGGGCCACAAAATGCACTCGATGAACGGCAAAACCCACACGCAGATCAACGACCCCGGCGAGATTCTGCTGCGCACGCTGAGTGGCGACGACGACCACGGCATGCACGGCGGTATGTTCCGCATGGGTCCGCCGATGGGCCAACCGCCCCAGCGCTAACCAATCAAGTAGAAAGGAGAATGCGCACCGTGGAGTGATCACTCTGCGGTGCGTTCCTTTTCGGCGCCGCCGTCTCAAGGGTGGCGGCGTACGCTGTGGCTGATGGTCGGCGTGCAAGCCTTGATGGCGTGCGCGTTCTCGATTTCCGGGCCGTTTCTGCCGCTCTACGTGATACAGCTCGGCGTGCACCCGATCGAAAAGGTCGATCTTTGGGCTGGGGCCATCGCCTCATCGAACTTTCTTTTCCGCGATCTTTTCACCGATCTGGGGTTCGCTCGCCGACCGCGTGGGGCGCAAAGCGATGGTGGTGCGATCGTGCATCGCCATATGTATTTTTACCGCGTTGATGGGCCTCGTGCAGAACGTTTGGCAGCTGATCGGAGCGCGCGCCGCGATGGGCATCTTCAGCGGGTTTTCGGCGGCGGCGACCGCGATGGTCGCAACGACGGTGCCGGAAGAACAGCTCGGCTTTTCTCTCGGGTGGATGGCCACCGGGCAACTCGCCGGTGCGCTCGTCGGCCCGCTGATCGGCGGCCTGCTCGCCGCACACTTTCACGGCTACCGCACGGTCTTCTTCTGGACGAGTGGCTTTGCTTTTGTTGCGGTGCTCACCGCTTCGTTCTTCGTGCGCGAACAGTTCGCCAAGCCGTCTGCGGACGCGAAGCGCGTTTCGTTCGTAGCCAGTTTCTTGGAGGTCGTCCGCCATCCGCAGCTGCTGCCGATGTTCGTAGTCGTGCTGGTCGCGCAGATCGTGGCGTTCGGCGTGCAGCCGATCGTGCCGCTGTACGTGCGGGCGATGGCCGGCGACGTTCCGTGGCTGCCGATCGCCGCCGGTGGCGCGTTTGCGGTGATGGGCGTCGCGGATCTGCTGGCGTCGCCGTTTCTCGGCAAACGCAGCGACAAGATCGGCTACCGGCGCGTCCTGCTCATCTCGCTGGCCGGGGTCGCGGCATTTACCGTGCCGCAAGCCTTTGCGTGGAGCGTCGGCGCTTTTCTGGTGATGCGTTTCGGCGTCGGACTTTTCTTAGGCGGCGTGCTTCCGACCGCTAACGCCCTGATCGGACGGGTTTTTCCGGCGGAGCGCCGCGGCCAGGTGTATGGGATCACGTCGAGCGCGACGTTTCTGGGAATGTCGCTCGGGCCGCTGATCGGCGGCGCCGTGGCCGCGCGGTTTCGGTTTTCCAGCCGTCTTCCTGACGATCGGCGCGTTGACGCTGGCGAATCTCGCCTGGGTTGCGTTCAGCGTGCCGCGAGTGCTGCCGGAACCGGCGCAGACTCGCTGAACGCGCGGACCAAGGCCGTGACGCCGGCGCGGTCGGTTTCGGTGAAGCGGGCTACCTCGGGCTGTCGACGTCGAAGACGCCGACGATCTCTCCGCCGGCAAACAGCGGTACGACGATCTCCAGAGCCGATGCCGTTCGCAAACGATGTGGCCGGCAAATTCGTTGACGTCATCGACCACGATCGTCTCGCGGCGCGTCACGGCAGCCCCGCACACGCCTTGGCCGGCGGGCAGGCGCGTACACGCGGGCCTGCCGTCAACGGCCCGAGAACGAGTTCGCCGCTTCCTGCGTTCACAAAGTAGAAACCCGCCCAGTTGAGCGATGGAAGTTCCTGATAGATGAGGGACGCGAAGTTAGCGGCGTTGGCGATGAAGTTGCTCTCATTCCGCAGAGTTCGCGGACCTGGCGTTCGAGGAGGTCGTAGGAAACGGACATGCCCGCAACTTCGCCGAAGAAGTTTGGGACCCCGCTGCAGCGGCAAGCAGTTCGACGCGTATTACGTCGAGCGTTTCGTTGCGTGGCGCGAGAGCGGAGAAATCCCGCCGACCAGCCGCCCGGCTCGATTGTAAACCGGCACGTTCGCAAACGGTTCCAAGGCGCGTCGTCCGCTGCCCGTCGAGGAAACCGAGTCGATGCAGATTGCGAGCATCGCCGGCGGTACGGCGCGCGCGTTTCCTCGGCGACCTTGAGCACCACCCCCGCGCCTTGACGCAGAACGGCGGTTCCATGCAGGCCTTCTGCGCCGGACTTCGCCAGCAGATTGCCGCCCCCCGACTGCATCAGCACCGTATCGAAGTCGCCGGTTCCCGCAACGTAGGCCGGATAAGCGATCATTGCGTCGCGTACGTGCGCAGCGCGCCGCGCTCGCGTTCGTCGAGCCTTCGAGCGTCGCCAAGCGCGCGTACGAGAGCGCCGCGCTGCGGAGCGGAACGGCGTAGACCGGGATGCCGCATCCGTCGACGCGAGCGGCATCTCCTCGACGCGTGCTCCGAAAGGCGCGCGCATAGCGCCGAGAATTAGTCGTTGCGCGGCATGGCCGGGTTCGAGATAGTCGCCTCGTTCGCACCCAGCAGCGCGGTCAATGCGAGAATTCCGGCATGTTTTCCGGAACAGTTGTTGTGGACGGCCGGTGAACGCTTCGCCGGATTGGCGCAGCGCGGCCGCCGCGCGTTCGTCGTAGGAGGATGCGGGCCGCACAACAGCGCCTCCTCGGGTTCGCCGATCTTGCGGAGGATCGATCGGACGGCGTCGGCATGAAACGATTCGCCGTTATGCGAGGCGGCCATGATTGCGATTTCGTGCGGCTCGAGGCCGAAGCGCTCGACGACTCCCTCGCGCACGGCCGCCGCTGCGATAAACGGTTTGGCGGTGGAACGCAGCAGACCGGAACGTCGATCTCGCCCAGCGAGAAAATCGTCTTTCCGTTCCTGATCGACGGCGCACGCTGCGACGTTATGGACCGATTCCACCAAGCCGCCGCGATCGACCGTGACGAACGGCTCGCCTTCAACGCGCGTGCGGTCATTTCAAGTACCGGTCGAACCATGCCGAGCCAGCGGCCGTACGCGTCCGCGAGGCAACCGGGCCGTTCGGAAGTGACCGCCGCTCGGGTAGGCGAAATCCACCGGAACGCCGTTATCGCGTAACGCGCGGTACATCTCGTATTGCTCGACGATGGGAACGCGAACGTCGTAGACGTTGCCGAACATCATCAGCGGCGTGTGAATATTCTTTGAAGAACGTTATCGGCGACTGCGCTTGCCACGCGGCTAGTTCGTTCGCCTTCGAAGGGCGATCGAAGTGAAAGCGGCGCGCGCGACGTCGATATCGTCGGCGATCGTGTAATCGACGACCAGGTCGTTCACGGCCGCGCCGGTCACCGCGCATTTCCAGATCTGGTAGTGCCCGATCATCCACGACGTCAACTGACCGCCATAGGACCACCCCGAAACACCGAGCCGGGTCTTGTCGACGAGGCCAAGTTTTTCAACTGCATCGATGCCCGCGGCATATGTCGTGCCCGGGGCCGACGCTGGCGTCGTTATAAGACGGCGTCGCTCGAATGCGCTTCCCGGCGTTGCTGCTGCCGCGATAGTTGGGCCGAGACCAGTAACCGTGCGAAGCGGCCAGTTGGTAAAACGGATCGAACATCGCTTCGGAGGTGAGCGTCGGGCCGCCGTGGATGCGCAGCACCATCGGAAAGACGTGCGACGGATCCGATTTGCGGCCCGCGTCGAAGTTCGGGGGTACGTGATGACGCCGGTTTCGTCGAAGCCGCCGTTTTGCCACTTCACCGTTTCAACGCGCCCGAGGTGCAGCTGCGCGATATCGTGGTTGAAATCGGTGAGCCGGCGCGGCGCGCTTGCACCTGGCGCGAGGTAGTAGACTTCCGAGGGGCGACCGGCTTCGGTGCCGGTGAAGGCGATAGCCCCGTCGCGCGAGGCCGCCTGCATCGTATCGATCTGGGCGTCGACGACGGGACCGAGCGGTACGCGCTGCGCTGCGCTTCCGGCGCGTGCGAAATAGAGGGGTCCGGAGGTTTCGTCGTAGACCTTCAGGAGCGCGCGGCCATCCGGCATCCATGCTGCAATCTCGACGTGACGATCGAGCGATTGCGAAATGTCGGTTTCGCCGGTTCCGTCCGCTGCAACGGTCATCGCGTCGGTCGTATTGGCCGGAACGCCATCGCGCGAATAGCGATAGAGAGCCTGCGATCCGTCCGGCGACCATAAGGCTTGGTCTTCCAGTCCTTTGTGCGCGGTCAGCGGGTGCGACGAGAGCGTGCGCATATCGAGGGTATAGGCGCTCGAGTAAGTTTGCAGCGAGTGGATCGCGTTCGGCGCGCGCATGTAAAGCAGCCGCGATGCATCGGGCGTCCACGATAGCGGCGAATCTGCGACGCTCCACGCACCGGACGTCAGCCGCTTGGCGCGACCCGCAAGATCGATTTGCCATAGATGGATCGGTCGCGGCGTTTGCGTCGAGAGATAGGCTTCATCGGTGACGGCAAAACCGTCGCGGTAGGCGGCCGCCCCGTGCTTCACCACGGCTGGATCCCGCCGGCTCAGCGCGATTGCCGCGCCGTCCGGACGCCAGGCGAATGCGTCCACGTCGGTGCCCGCGGTTAGACGCCGCATGGCACCCGACGACGGATCGATGGCGAAGAGCTGATCGTTGCCGCTCGCACGGTCGTCCGAGACGACGGCAAGGCGCCGCGAATCCGGCGACCATTGCGGTGATGAGAAGGAGCGATGGGCCGGCGCCACGCGGCGGAGCCGTTTAGCGCGAAGGTCGTACGTCCAAAGTTCGTCGTCGTAGGCGTTGCGCTCGAGGACCGAGCGTTCGGCGACGAACGCGATCTTCGTGCCGTCGGGAGAAATGGCCGTGTCGCTCACGTCGACGACTCGGGCCATCGCGTCGAGCGAGAAGGCGGCGCTCAACGCGATGGCCAGTACCACTACAGCTTCACCTGCACCGTTATATAGACGTTCAGCGGCAGCGGATAGTTATACGAGTTGTTGTCGCCGTACGACGGCGCGAACGTGTTCGCGAAGTAGGGGTTGAGCGGCACGCCGTTGGCCGCCCGGTCGTTCGGGCTCGTTCCGTTGTAGAAGTTGGAGATGTAGAAGGGGTTCGGCGAGTAGCCGCAGATGACGCTGCTCGGCGGATTGGCGGCGGTCCACGGTGTCGCCGAGCCGCCGAAGCACGCATTGACGAGGTTCGCGACGATTGCGTTCACCGAAACGCGCGGCGAGACGTCGTAGTGCAGCGACAGGCCCATGTTTAGCTGCCACGGTTGACGGTATTGTCCGAAGCTGTCGAACGTGCCGGTTTGCGGATTCGGAATATAGAGATTGCCGGTTGGCGTCGCGGCAAATCCGCACGACGTGTAGTCGGCGGCGCCGGGATTGCCGCCTATACCGATACTGCGCTGGTTGGCCGTACACGTGCGCGGGTCGATGCCGATGACGTCCGCGGAGGAACCGTAGGTAGCGCCTTCGTTCAGCGTTACCGCCGGCGTGATCGCGAACCGGTTGTGCTTGTAGTTAAGGATCAGCGAGAACACGTTCGGCGACGTATATGGGTAGTCCAAGCCGGTCACATACCACGCGTTCTTATCCAGCAGCGGCTGCGGCGCTGCGCCGTAGTATGGGTTGAGAATCGACGTCGGCCCGCAGTTAGGTGCCGCCGTCGCCGTTCCGGCGTTGGTGTAGCAGCGGGCGCCGCCGCCGGCTTTGGTGAGTGCGTTGTACGCCTGGATGTACTGGTTGTAGGGATCGACGGCGTTTTGCGTGATGCCCTGGAAGTTGTTCCACTTCTCGACCGAGTTCAAGTACGTGTACGAGAACACGGCTGCCAACCCGTTCTTATTGAAGTCGCCCTTCGTGAATTCGAGTTCGACGCCGGAACTGCTCTCGGTTCCCGCGTTGAGGGCGGGAGACGCGAGCAGGGTTGGGATGTAGATGTTTTCGTCGAGCTGCTGGGTCGCATAGCGGTAGTACGGCGTAATTTTTATCGACATGTCCGTACCTTTGAAGTGGCGCTCGTACGAGAAGTCGTAGTTATCCGAAAACTGCGCTTGCGCGTCGTGGAACGGCGTCGTGAAGCCGTACGGCAGGAAACCGACGATCTCCTCGGCGAGGTTCTCTTCCAAACTGTTGTACTGAATCTCGTAATTTTGCGGCTCTTGCGCGTAGCGGCCGGCCGAAATGCGGAAGACCGTATCCGGGTTGGCGGTGAACGTCATACCGATGCGCGGCTGCCAGTAATTCTGCACGTATGTGAGGGGATAGTTGTTAGAGAGCAGCAGGTGGCCGTCTTTGCCGTCCGGGTGAACCGTTTGAACGGGTGTCCCCGACGACTTGTCGACCGGGCAGGTGAAGCTCACGTACGGCTCGACCACCGACGCGTCCTGAGGCGGCTGCGGAATGAGGACCGGCTGATCGGTCAACGGGTTATAGCAAAACTCTTGCTGAGCGGCTGCGAACCAGAAGTTCTTGCCGGGATCGTTGGTGTTCTGCAGGTAGAAGTTGTCGTTGGCGTACTTCAGTGCGACGTTGATATCCAGCTTATCGTTCGGGCGCCACTCGTCGCCGAGCGCGAGGTTCGTAAACGCCGGCGTGACCCCGTTGACGAGGGCCTGGTTTCCCGTATACGTCAACCGGAACGTTGCACCGGCGGCGCAGGCGGGGGTTCCACGAACGTTGCCAGAGTGCACGGGTTCTCGGGCCGGCCCGCCGTGGGGTAGGCAAACGTGCCCTGCGTTTGCGCCGCGTTACACGGACCGCGGGTCCCGACCACACCGGGGCCGCCGCTCGTGTAGTAACAGTCGGTGCCGTCCGTCAGGTTGCTGACCTGCTGGTAGGGACCGTTGTAGTAGTTGTAGTTATTGTCGCGGTACGCCCCGGACTTCACATAGTTGACGCTGGCGTTGATTTGGTTCGTGCTGTTGATCTGGTCGCCAAAGTCCGCCTGCAAGCCGCGTGTGTGACCGTCGACTTCGTAGTCGTAGTTCGTCGCACCGAATCCGCTGCCGATGCCGCGCCGCGTAGCGCCGCTGCGATTCGTATTCGAGTAGAACGTGTAGCCGAAGACGCGAAGGTAGGCGTTGCTGCCAAAATTTTCTGATACTGCAGCTTGACGATGCTGGCCGTGTCCCATCGCCCGTCGCGATAGTCGTCGGGCAGGGCGGCTTGAGCGTCCTGCGGACACGAGGCGCTCCCCAGGTCCGGGACGTTCGCGCACCGGGGCGTCGGTGAACCAGGAAAGAGATAGGCGGTCTTCGGCGTCGTCGCGGGAGCGAGGAACGGCGTGCCGCCGGGATACGTGTAGTAATCCGGCCAGTGTGGCGAGTCGATATCGCCTTGTTGAACCAAGCCGTTGACGAGTGGTGCGCCCGCGTCATCGACGCTGCTGTAGTAGCTGCGGAACTCGGACGAGTTCGTGTAGAGGATTTGGACGTCGTCCTTTCCGGCGTCGTTCTTGTGCGGGATGCCGAAGTGGAAGTTCGCGACCGCTTCGCGATCCGCGATGTACGCCGGATTGCTGTATGCGACGTTGTAGAATGTCGAGTAGCATCCGGGATCGGTCGTCAGTTTCTTTGCGATCGGATTGGTGTACGTGGCGTTCACGGCGCTACAGTTCGGGTACATCGCCGGGTAAAAGTCGGTGTTCGTCGTTAGATTGCTCGGACCGACGGGTACGGAAAGATATTCAGCAAGTCCGACCCGTTGTCGTCGTCGGATAGCGATAATCCTGGTCGGCGCCGCTGATGCCGACATAGTAGGAGAATAGGCGGTCCGGCGTCGCGCCGCCGGCTTCGAACTCGGCTTGATGATAGAACGTTGGAGCGCCGATTCCTAACGAACCCGTTCCATATCCCGGATACGTGCCCGTCTTGGTCACCTGATTGATGAAGCCGGCGAGGCCGGTCGCGTTGGAACTCGCGCCGCCGCCGCCGGCGTAGATTTGCAGTTCTTGCTGGCCTAGCGTGGAGGCCGAGTGAGCGGGATAGTTATCGAACGACCGGTTGACGGGAACGCCGTCGTACTCGTAGCCTATTTGATCGTAGTAGCCGCCGCGGATGTAGACCGTTTGATTGACGCCCATCTGGCCGTTCGGCACGAAAGCTCCCGGCATAGCCGCGATAGCGGAGTAGGCGTTATTCAGGCCGCCGCCGCCGCCGATCGGCGCGGCCGCCGCCGTTAGCGCCGGATTCACGGAATAAACGTCGGTCGTCGTCCCGGAGCGTACCAGGTTCATCGACGAGCGCGAGGTGACGTTTGCGATGTTCTTGAGGCTATGCTGGAGTTTAAAGGGCAGTCGAAGCGTCTGATCGGCGAGGATGCTGATGCCGCTCGTCGAGTTGGTATCGTATCCGTCCTTCGCAATGGTGATGGTGTACGTATCCGGCGCCATCGACGCGAAGACGAAGTTGCCTTTTGCGTCGGTTTGGGTCGACGCGACTTGCGAGGGACTCGACAGCGTCACCTTCGCCCCCGCAAGCGGTGCGCCGCTCGTCGTGTCGGTGATCGTGCCGATGAGTGCTCCGGTCGTGCCTGCGATGACCGGCGACCATCCCGCTACCAGCGAGACGATGCAGACAAAGACAACCAGTCGTCGCGCGGACGAACGAAACCATACAGCCATAGCGCTCTCCTGTCGGGGATGCTTTGGCTGATTATACGGAGTCGCGTTCCCTGGGGGTATCCTGGATTTCCGCCATCGCGAGGTCGCCGACTCGGGCCGCGAGCTGCGATCGCGAGCGAATGCCGAGGCGGGCAAAAATCCCCGTGAGATGATGCTCGACAGTGTGTACGCTGATGTGCAGGCGCTGCGCGATCGACTTGTTCGTTTCGCCGGTGGCGACCAGTCGTGCCACATCGAGCTGACGCGCCGAGAGCGGAGCCTTCGCAACCGGCGCTGCCGTGCGCAAACGCTCGGTGTCGCGGACGTCGCCGACGTCGCGATACAGATCCAGCGCTTCGGATCCGCGTCCGGCCGCTTCCAGCGAAAAGGCTTCGTAGAGAGGGCACCCGAGCTGACGGAATGCGCGCGCCGCAAGGTGCGGTGCGACGAAGAGCAGGCGATGGGCGCGGCGCATGCGAGAACGGCCGGAGGAGTGCGCGAGGAGTTGCAGCGCGCGCTCGCGCAGCCCCGCGTCGCTCTGGCGCGCCGCATAAGCAAACAGACTCCAGTTGCGGTGCGCGCGAGGCATCGCGTTGAGCGCTCGCGTCAGCAGCGCGCGCGCTTCGGCTGCCGCGCCCTGCGCCGACCGAAGCTCCGCGAATGCCGTGGTAACCGAACCGATGCGTTGCGCCTCCCCCGAGCGAAATGCAAAAGCCAGCGGGCGTCGTTCGCGCACGCTTCCAACAGCGAACGGTCGTTGAGCAGCAGCGCTAGCGGAATTCCTACGGCGGCGGCTTTGGTTTGAACGTTGCGGTGGTGACGCCGCTTTCGAGCGCTTCCCAGACGAGGTCGCGCGCGCGGCCGAGCCGCCCGGCGGTGGTGAGCGTACCCGCATAGTTGAGCGCCGAGTACGCGACGCGCCAGGTCATACTCGTGCGGCGGGCCTCGGCGAGCGAAATTTCGTGGCGCTCGATCGCGAGCGCGATCTCGCCTAAGTCGGCGGCGACCATCGCAAAGTTGTTCTCGATCTGCGTGATGAGCTCGCTTACGGCGCTTTCATGCGCCAAGCGCGAAGCGATGCGGCAATCGGCGAGCGCCGGCGCCGAGTCGCCGGCCGCAGCGTGCGCTTCCCCGCGCACTTCGTGAAAGTTGGCTTCCATCGATAGGTCAAAATGTGTGCGAAGCTGCGAGGCGGCATCGAGGTGCTCGTGAGCGCGCGCCCAGTCACCCAGCGTCACGTGAAACGCGCGAGCGATAGCTGTGCGCTCGCGAGGAGATGATCGCAGCCGGCCGGCACGCAGTGCCGCGGCGCGAGACGCGGCTTCGAGGCTTTCGGTGGTGCGGCCATCGACCCAGTACTGGTCGGCGAGCATCAGCAGGGCGCGTGCAGACTCGGCGACGTTTCCGAGCGTCGCGTGCTCGTCCCGCGCTCGCTCGAACCACTCCCCCGGGATTTCACCGCATCCGTCGATATACAGCAGCGTTCCGAGCCGCTCGTAGACCGCGGCGCGCGCCGGGCCGGGCGGATACTCCCAGCGCAGTGCGTCGCTGTAAAAGCCCATCGCGTCGCGATAGGCATAGACGTTCCATGCCGCTTCGGCCGCGCGCTCGCAGTTGAATCGTGCCTTCTCCGGAACGCGAGCCGCGGACCAGTGATAAGCCAATTCGGCCGCGCGTTCGGCGGCATCCGGCAGCGATTCGAGCTCTTGTGGTATTCCCGCACGTGCAGCGGCGCGGCAAGTCCGAGAATGAGCTGATCGGCGAGTGCTTGCCGGATCAATGCGTGACGGAAAGCGAAGCCGGTCAGCGAACCCGGTTCGGCGATCACGAGTCCGGCGGTCGTGGCACGTTGCATAGTGCCGAGGATGTCGTCGAGCGAGCGCGCGGCAATTTTCGCAAGGAAGCCGACTTCGAACCGTTGTCCGAGGATCGCGGCTCGCGTTAGCGTTTCGCGATCTTCGCTCGAGAGAGGAGTCGGCGTTCGCTGAGCATCGCTTGTGCCGAGAGCGAACGTGGGTGGCCAGGCTCAGCGAACCGCTCTCGATTGCTATTCGCGACAGCTCCTCGGCGAAGAGCGGGTTGCCCTCGGAGAGCTGCTCGATCTGTGAAATCGTTTCGGGTGCGAGCTGCATCGCGTTCGCGTGCACGGATTGCTGGATCAGGCGCCGGATTTCGTTGCGACGCAAGCCGTGCAGGCGGCAGACCTCGATGCGCGTGCGCGAGGCAGCGAGGCGGAACGCAGCGAGCGCGGGGTTACGCGCGGCGTCGTCGACGCGAAGCGTCACGAGTACGAGCACGCGCGCATCTTGAAGATGGGCCAACAGATAACGCAGCATTTCGAGGCTAGCAGAGTCGGCCCACTGCAAGTCCTCGATCACGGCGACGACCGGCCGCCGCCGGCCGGAGCGCTCGAGCGTCCGGGCGGCCGCCTCGAAGAGCGTCGCACGTTTAGCGCTCGTATCGAGATCCGGAAGCACTGAGAGGAGCGGAAGATAGGGGCTGCGCACGTGCTCGCTGCAGTGTCCGGAGAGGACCGACGCCTCGGATTCTACCGACGATAGGAACTCCGAAACGAGGCGCGACTTTCCAATGCCGGCTTCGCCTTCGATGGAAACGAAGCGCGCCCGACCGTCGCACGCGGCCGTGAACTCGTCGTGCAGCAGCGCGAGCTCTTCTCGCCTGCCGACATAGCCGTCTACGTGCGGATGCTTCACTCGTTTAGGCTTCCGCTCGTCTTGAAGCCGAGCCTGTGCGCCAAGGGGCGCGAGCGCCAAATCGCCGAAAGGCCCGGCATGATGCCGCGATTCGTTCCCCGTGCAGCGCGTACGTTCGCCGCCTTCACACTTGCATTGTCCAGTATTCTAACGGTGCAAAAAACGGCGTGGGGTGCGGACGACACCGTCGTCGCGGTGGGGGACGGCGCGTTCACCATCGCAACTCGGTCGGGGAGCGGCGTGGAGCACTATTTCGGAACTGCATCGCTGGACGGCGACGCGCGCGCGACGCGCGCGCTCATCGTCCTGCATGGCGTGCTTCGGAACGGCAACGATTACGAACGCAGCGGCGAGAACGCGGTGAATACCGGCGGTGCGGCCGCCGCCGGAACGATCGTTATCACCCCGCAATTCTTGAATACCGGCGACGTCCGCAAATTTCATCTGCCTGCCGAGACGATTCGCTGGACCGGCAATAAGTGGAGCGGCGGCGACGACTCCGTGTCGCCGGTAAAGCGAGCACCTTCGGCGTGCTCGATGCCATCGTCGAGCGTCTTGCAGATCGCACCCGCTTCCCGGCGATGCGCGAGATCGTCGTTGCGGGGACATTCGGCGGGCGGCCAGCTCGCGCAGCGCTACGCCATCGCCGCTCGCTCGCCTCAGATCGCAGCGAAGTCCGGAGTCCGCGTCCGGTTTATCGTCGCTAATCCGTTTCGTATTTGTATTTCGACGCGACGCGCCCGGCTCCGACGACGGGTTGCCCCGGGTTCAACGATTGGCGCTACGGTTTCATCGATCATCCGCGTTTCGTCAGCGATACTCCCGCCGCTTACGAAGCGCGTTACGTGAATCGCAACGTCACCTACCTGCTCGGGGGCGCCGATACCGATCCGCACGAGGAGTCGATCGACAGAAGTTGCGAAGCCGAAGCGCAGGGGCCGTTTCGTTTGGCGCGCGGGGAAAACTACGTGACGTATATTCGCACGCGGCATCCGCAGGGAACCGCGCAGACGGTTGCGATCGTTCCCGGGGTCGGGCACGACCACGACGGAATGTTCTTGTCGAAGTGCGGGATCGCGGTGCTGTTCGATCGCCCGCGCACGAAGTGCGGCTCGTTTTTATAAACGGCTGACCGCGAAAAACGCAAGTCCGATCGCGATCGTATCTTCGATCAGCGCCGCGGGCAGGTCGCCGGTGAGGGCGATGAGTTTCGCGCGCAGCGCGCTGCCGCCGTAGCAGCCCGCGACTGCGCCCGCGGCCCCAGCCGCCGCACCGGCGATGCCGGCCACGAACCACCCGGTGATTCCGCCGCTCAGGATTCGAGCCGACAACCCAAACGGTTGCGTTCGCGACCGGGCGATCGGGCTCGCGTCGTAAATATATTCGCCGAGCGCCAAAACCGCCAGCACGTATCCAGCGACGCCGCCGCGATGCAAAAAGTACGCTGCGGGAGCGGTCATCGTTCGCAGGCCAGCAATCAGCCCAAATAGCAGTGCAATTGCGATGAGCATTGTTCGCTGGTTCGACGTGGGGACGAGTGGACCCGCAGGGAGCCGCGAACGACGGCGCAAAACGTGCGGTCATGATCGACTGGCGCTCTATTCCCGCTCTGCTGCTGCTCGCAGCGGGCTGCATCGCCGCGACGCCGGCTTCCCCGAAGGTCGCGCACGTCACCATCGTGATGATGGAAAATCGCAACTATCCGCTCGTCGTCGGGAGCGCCGACGCGCCGTATTTTAATCAGACGTTGATACCGCAAGGCGTCCTCTTAACGAATATGCACGCGATACGGCATCCCAGCGAACCGAACTACCTCGCGCTGTTCTCCGGGTCGACGCACGCCGTGACGGACGACTCGTGCCCGCACACGTATCCGACGGCGAATCTGGCGTCCGAGTTGGCGGCCGCCGGCCTCACCTTTGGCGGCTACGCCGAGTCGATGCCGGCGCCGGCCTTTGAAGGATGTCGCGGCAGCGGCGGACTCTACGCGCGCAAACATATCCCCTGGCCGAACTTCAGCAACGTCCCCGCTTCGGAAAGCTCGATTTACACGGGGACGATGCCTTCGCCGATGCCGTCGCTCGCGTGGATCGTCCCGAACATGTGTCACGACATGCACGACTGCAGCACGCGAACGGGCGACGATTGGCTCGCGAAGAATTTGCCGCCGATCATCGCTTGGAATGCGAGGAACGACGGACTGCTGATCGTAACGTGGGACGAAGCCGATCCCGATCCCGACGGCCTCAATCGTATCCCAACCGTGCTGGTCGGGCCGATGCTGACGCCCGGTAAGAACGGTGTAGACGTGAACCTTTACAATCTGATGCACACGATCGAATGGGTCTTCAACCTGCCGTGCATCGCCGACGAATGTAAGACCGCCCCGCTCGCGGGAATCTGGGCGAAATAGCGCTTAGTAAAGAATCGATGGCAGATACGAGCCGGTCGGCTCGTTATAGAGCCCAAGGGTCATCAACGTCAACGGCTGCGTCATGCGGAGCCCGTTAGCGAAGCACCAACGCATAAGTTCGCCGTTTCGCGTCGGCACGAGAAATCCGGGGCCTTCGAACGACCTTGCGGCGGCGATCAACGCCTTCAAATCGTCGTTCGTTTCCCCAACAGCGTGGCCGAAGAATGCGATCAGCGTCGTGTAGCCGGTAATTCGCCCGCTCCGTTCGACGACCGTCGCGTGGCCCCGACGAATCGCGTCGCGTAACTCGCCCCCGCGGTTGTGCCCGTGGACGTGCATGCACAGATGGTTGCAGGCTGCGACGTCTTCTTCGGTAGCGGGCCGTACGACGTAGCCGGGGAAGTTCGCGCCGATGGCCCGTCCCTGCATGCATGCGATGTGCTCGCGAACTTCAAAACCGAGCTTCGAATACAGCGCAAGCGACCGGCAGTGATATCCAGCCTGAAGGAGGCGAATTCCGGGAAAACCGCGGCGTTCCGAACGTTCCATAACCGCGAGCATCAGCCGCCGGCCGATCTCTCGATTCTGCGCTCGCGGATCGACGGTGATCGGGCCTACACCCGATATCGGATTGCGCTCGTCCAGAAGGTTGCTGCCTACGATCGTGCCGTTTCGCTCGGCGACTACTTTGTAGAAGCCTTCGTTTCCGAACATCATCGCCATCAATCCGGTCGCCACCTCGACGCTGGGAACGTCCGGAGTGAAATTGTGTCCGCTCGCAAGCGCGCTGAAAGCGTCGAAACAAATCCGCCCGCACGCCGCCGCATCGCTCTCTTTCGCCTCGCGCACGGTCACGTCGAGGGCTCCGCCCATCAGTTCGAGCTCGCCGGCAGCACTTGATACAGAGCGCTCATGCCGGCGTCCATGTGATCGGCAACGTGGCAGTGGAAGAGCCAAATACCCGAATCGTCTGGTACCATGTCGGCGGTGACCATCTGAGCCGGAGAGAGGGCGATGACATCGGTACGTTGCTTGTTCACTACCACCGTGTTGCCGTGCCAGTGAGGTGTGTGGAAGTTGATTCCATCGCCAATCGTGACGGCGTACCAGCGCACGCGATCTCCTTGTTTCATGACCATCATCGGGCCGTTGGCAACATATACCCGTTGATCGAGAACTTGAGGTTCGCGTCCGCGAAGCCCTGTCCGTACGTGTATGTGGCTGCGCCGATCGCGTCCGTTTGATTGACTTCGGTTCTCTCCGTGCCTTTAACCGCAGATGCGTACTTCGCGATGTTCCGGTTCAGATACCAGCTCTGATTCTCGTTGAACATGTGATAGACGGTGACGAACTCCCGGTCAACGTCTTGGGGCGTCCATCAGGCTTCGCCATGCCGCGGGCAGTCACGACGATCGCTCCGATGAGTCCCGAGTCGACGTCCCTCTGGTCGTCAGTATGCGAATGATAGAGCCAAACGATCGAACTAGGGTCGCCGGGCCCCGGGCCTGCGCGCTCCGGCACTTGCCACGTATAGGTGTACGTGTGACCCGGCGGAACCGCCCCGCCGATCTTACCCGCTGCGGGACTCCCGTCGTGATAAGCCATGCCCTCTGAGTCTTTGAGATAGAGCACGCCGTGAGGGTGGATGCTGTACGGTCGCGATGCGTTGTTCTTGAACACGACTTTGATGACGTCGCCCACTTCGGCATGGATGACCGGCCCGACGAGTCCTAAATACCGTTCGCTTTCCGGACGGGGCTTGAGCGTGTTGAACGTTGCGTCCGTGTACTCGCGATAGACTGCTTTAAGGTACACCGCACCGATCCGATGCGGCGTATGCACCGTGTACCACTTCGCAATACCTTCGAATTGCTTGCCGGTCACTTGATCGATGCCCGTCGGCGCGTAGTTCCACGCAACCTCGTCCGCTGCGATGTAATAGGTTCGAACTTTGCCGCCCGCCTGCGCTTCGGCCGAGCATCCGCAGAGGACGCATACAATTAGAAGAAGGCTCGCTACAGATGGGCGCATGGCTTCATCCTCCGAGTAGCGGAGCGTTCAACGGCCCGCACGCGCACCCTTCAACTAGGTTTAGGCTTAGACGTCTCGACGACGCCGTACGTGAGAAGAAGCCGCGCCAGCCAAAGCTGATTGACGTCGGCGAGGCTCGGCAGCTCGGCTACGGTCGCGGGCCCTTGCTCGAGTCGCCGCACGGCATCGAGACATTGGCTCGGAATAAGCAGCGAGCGGCCCGGGATCATCAGCGAGAAGTTCGGCTCGCCTTGGGTGATCGCGTGCGGAACTTCGGTCCGCAGCCGCAGCTTGGTGTTGCCGTCGATGGCCGTCGTCGCCTCGACGCGTTCGAACGCGTCCCGCGCGTCGATGCGCGACGCGCCGAAATACTCGAGTAGTAACCGTTCGCCCGCTGGGCCGACGTGGGCCGGCGAAAACGCCGTGCTCAAATGCGGAGCCAGCGACGTCAGGAACCGCTGCGCGAAGGCGGGGTCGCGATGCCAGCCGGGCGGAAGCGTGCGCCGCAGCTCCACATCCTGCGTAGCAGCGAGGGCGAGCATCTGTTCGAGCAGGTCGATAATGCGCGTCGTCAGCGCGGCGAAAGTGACGTGCAGCGTGCGCGTCCCAAGCGAGATCGCTTCGTGCGGAAAACCTCCGGGTATGTAAAGCGTGTCCCCCGGCTGCATCGTCACCTCGCGGTGGAGGTGCAGCTTGTCGCGATGCTGCTCGCCCGAAAACGGCTGCGATTCGATCGGAAGCTGCACGACCGGTTCGTAGATGCGCCACGTCTTTTCACCTTCGATTTGGACGATCGTCGTGTCGTGCGTATCGTAGTGAATACCGAACCCTTGTGCCGATGCCGGCGTAAGATAGACGTTCGGCTGCACGTACCAGCCGGTCTCGGATTGCAGCGCGTTGCAGAACTGCTGCATGCGCGCGCTGAACAGCGCCGCATCCTTGATGACGAGGGTCCAGCCTTGACCGAAGAACTCCGCAACTTTGCGAGCGTCGATCGTGGGGACGGGCGCTTGCTTCGTATAGCTCGCGCGCACGGTCGCACGCAGCGGTGCGTAGTGTTCGAGCGGAAGCTGCGGCGATCCGGCCTTTACAATTGCGAAGTTGCTCGTCTCGCGAGAGCCGATCGCTAGGGCTTCCTCGACGTCGTCGACGCCGTAAATACCGGCGAAGCGCGCGGGATCGTTCCGGCTAACGTGCAGCGCCGCGTGTGCGTAGTAGTCGCGCGTAAACGATTCTTCGGAGACGGGGGCGAAGATCAGTTCGAACGGATCCATGCGCTCCATCTTCGGCCAGGCGCCGTTCGACTCCCAGCCCTCCGCGACCGGCCGGCTCCAAGGCTTGTCTATACTCGAGCGAGTATCGTCGCCGTAAGGGATGTTGCTGCACGTACTTCTGCACCTCGCGCTGTGTAACTCAATCGCGAGCCTTCCGGCCGACGCGCCCGTCGAGATTCGCGTGCGGATCTCCGATAAAGCGGATCGGTCCGTTCTGGAGCGGGTTTTTGAGACGACCCGCGGGACCGCCGACGACGCTACGGTCGAGTTCGATGCCCCGTGGGGCGTCTATCGTTTGGATGCGTCGGTGCCGGATCGCGACTGCAACGCCGTCGACTACATCGTCCTCCAGCCGAACCACAACCGTACGATCGCGGAAACGCTTTACGAGCGCGCGGCACCGGTCGTTCACCCGGTGCTCGTTTTTGGAACCGGCCCGACGTCGTTTCACGACGCGAAGCCGCAGTTCGTATTCTTGGATGCGGAAGCCGTAGCGTGCCGCTACGCCGTGCTGGACCCGCCGCCGTCGCGCGTGGCGTTCGAACACGAGGGCGACGCATACTATGCAACTATGTACGACGTTCCCGCACATGGCGTTGCGCTGCTGGCATTGCGCTTGCAGACGCCCGATCACGGATATCAGTACGTAAGTGTGGTCGAACTCACGACCGATTGGGTCCGGTGGCCGACCACGATCCAGTTCAACGTTACGCAAAAGCAGATGTCGTTGCTCGAAGGCAAGCCGACAAACACGCTATTCTGCTTGCCGCAGAACGTAACGGACGCCGGCTAAGCTGCCGTTTTGCCGCGCTAGCCGAAGGCTTCGAGCGGGGATGCGTCCAGAGCCGTCTGCGCGAGTTTAATAATTTCGAAGGGCCCCATGTCCTGCAGGGCGTTGAGCCATTTGCGGCCCTCGACGTATCCGATTTTGGTCGGGTCGAAGTATCTGCAGAACATCGGCTTTCCTTTGTCGATCACGACGACTTCGTACTTACCGCCTTGAAGCTCGCTCGTTTGGAAAAGGTAGCTGTACCCGCTAGAAGCTAGAGTCCCCGCTAAAATCGTTTGCATCGCCTTTGCCTTATGGTTGCGTTTGCGTTCTGTATTTATATTCGGGTTTTTGGCGTCTTTGCGGACCCTAGTCTTGTCAAGAAACGTTCACGCTTTTGTGAGGTTTGTGTCGCCTTCGAGGGAGGCGCTGTCCCGACGGGTCTGGAGGCCGCCGTTTACGTGGCCATTGGGAGTGCCGGGTAAGGAGTCGGCGGAAGTGCCGGCCTCCTTCATTTTTGTAACGATAGTTATCCGGCGGTCGCGACGTCTTCGTCGAAAAAACGAGCTTTACGGCAAACGAACAGATTGCAAACAAAAGCTTGCGCGTTTTCTCATCTACGATTGTTGAATCCCCAGACTCGTCGGGTATCGTTATAGCTGTGAGGGCGCCGCGTTGCCACACGGCGCAGGCGCCCTCACTGCTCCGAAATCAGTCCCGGAGTGCGCTACACTAGCTCCAGAACGCTAGAGCCGCCGGGTAGTTCTCGTTGTATAGGTGGACTTCGCGAACGTGTCCTCCGCTGAGCGTGAAGACAATGACCTCTGCGTCTTTTAGCTTGCGCCCGTTACGTTCGCCCGAGACCTCTGTTTGCACAAATACCTTATCGTCCGAAGCCGCCATCGCAACCGGCGTCGAGCGGAACGTCCCAGCCGTCTCTTGGTGGAGTTGGCCGAACATGGCAAAGATCGCATCTCGTCCGCGGTAATCGCCGCGCAGAACGCCCGCCGCTGCGCTGTGCCATGTTGCGTTCGAATCGAACAGCTCACCAAGGGCGGCCAAATTCCCCGCGGCGAACGCTTCGAAGCCCTTGCGTACCAACTCTATGTTGCTAGTCCCAATGTCTGTGGTCGTCATATTTTGTGCTCCTTTATCATCGCTGAATACTCAACGAAAGCGGCTAGTTACGTTTTGGGGCTGGGGTTCCTCGGCGCACCGAATCGAAGCTCGACGACGTCAGCGAACGGCCGGTTCGAGCGGTTTATTCCGCCCCGAGGGCGGCGCTGATCTTCTCGAGGTCGGGGCGAACGCAAACAGTGCACGCCATGAGTGGCAGTATGGGTAATTAGGCTTACGTAGGAGGGCTTGCGGCGCCCCGACACCCCATTTTAGGGGTATTAAGTGCCGAGAAGGTCGAGTATTGTTATGCCATGCTCATGACGGAGAGTGCCGCGAAGGTACGCGACCCAATTGCGGCTGGACTGCGCATTCGAGACCTGAATTGCGCCCTGCATGCGGTTGAGGTAGAGATCGGGCGTTACGAGGCCATCCTGATAACCACGTCAGAGCGCCGCCTGGGAATCGCTCCCGAGCTTCAAAAGCTCCGCGGCTATCGGGCCGAAATCCTCGATAAACTCGACGCGATATAGTAGCGCTGCGCTACCCCACAAAACCTCAGCTGCCTTCTCGCTCGTTGCCGACCTGCGTTCGCCTTGTGCCCCGCTGGCCGTGGCTCCCTCGTCAGGCGATCGGGGACGTCCTCAGCCAATCGGAGGCGCGTAGCGTCGACGGTGCAGCCAAAAAAAATGGGTAGAGCAGGGGACTCCTAAAGCCTAAAGTAGTGGACACTCGGGGTTCCTGATGGCAGGGAAATCGAGGAATCCGAGAGGGCGGAGGGATAGGTCGATGCGCCACGTTCGTTTAGTTACGCTGATTTTGCTCGCCGCGTGCTCGTCGAATGGAGCGAGCACTTTCCCAGCGGCGCCGTCACCGGCGCTGGTCCGGACGCCGGCCGCGTCTGCGAGCACCATCTTCCTCTCCATGACCGGCGGTGGGGTGGCCTTTGCCACTACGCCGTATCAGACTTGGAGCGTGATATCGTCTTCAACATATTTGCTGACGAGCCTCATCCCGATTGCGCTGACCAAACATCACCTGCTGTTTACCGGCATAGACGCTAACCCGGGGGCGGTTTACAGCTTTGCCCCGCCGTATACCGGAGGACCGCGGAAGAACGGAGTGCTCGTAGACGTCCTTGCGATGACGGTCGACCCGAGCGACAACGTATGGGTGGGCGCCGATGACAATCTTTACCGTTTTAAAAAGCCGAGTTACTCGGGCACTCGTATCGCCCGCTCCATGTTATTTACGAATCCGCAAGCGATCGTCGCTCTCCCGACCGGACAAATCGCCGCCACCGCAGTTAAGGACACGGTGAACGGCTTCGAACCCGGTGCGGTCGACATCTTCACACCTTCGCGAGGCAAGTTCGTGCGTCGCGCGATCAAGGCCGTCGCGTATCCGGAGTCGCTAATCCTCGATCGCAAGAAGGATCTCATCGTGACGTCTTGCAGCACTTGCTTCAGCCTCGGTCAAACCGGCGACGAAATCGCGCTGATTGCGCCGCCGTATGCGAAGCTCACGCGCGTCATCGCGAAGCTTCCTCCTTACACTGACCTATCCGGCATGGCCATGGCGCCCAACGGCGACCTTTTCGTTATTCAAGGCACCGCCGTCGTCCGATATCCGGAGCCCTATAAAAAGGGGCATGCGACGAGCGTCACCTCGGCGGAGGCACTCGACGTCGACAATGCGGGTAACCTCATCTACTCCAACGGTTCCTTGGTGTACATGCTCCCACCGCCGTACACGGGCACGCCAACGCAGATTTACTCCGGCAACGGCCTGATCGAACAAATCATCACCGCGCAGTAGCAATAGCGCGGCGGATGCGGCAAGCGCGATGAGACGAACGCCGCCGTCGCCGGTCGGCCCCGCGCCCCCGGGTCGGGTTAGGCTTCCCGAGCCGACTTTTTTGAAATTCTTTGAGCTGCCTTATCGCCGTTGGTAGGACAGGCCACAATGCACGTTAACCCTCCTAAATGCACGGCGCTTTGGGGAGGGTCCTCATGTCTTTGGAGCTAGTGAATACCTTCGCGACCCTTGGAACGTTCGTCGTCATCGCGGCGACGGCAATCGCTGCCGTCGTCCAACTGCGCCACATGCGCGGCAGCAACCAGATTACCGCGCTGAACGAACTGCGAGAGACAATGGAAACGCCCGATTTCCAAGCTACCTCGCACTTTGTCGGCTCGGAGCTGCCGGCGAAGTTGCGCGATCCAGCATTTCGTTATCAATTGGTGCACCGCTTCGCGCGAACGGACGATAACGGGCCTCTGATCACAAGGATAATTCACTTGGCAATTTTTATGAAAGTATGGGCCTCCTTTTAAGAACGGGTCTCGTGGAGCAAAAGCTGGTGATGGAGATGTGGTCCGCTAACGTCACGCTCGATTGGGAAAACCTCGCGCCGATTGCGGCAATGGCGCGCCGATCCGCGGGCGATGCCTTGTGGGAAAATTTCGAGTATTTGGCGGTCTTGGCGCAAGATTGGCTCGCCATGCATCCCGAGGGCACGTACCCAGCCGGCGTACGTCGGCTCACGCTCAAAGACGAGTTCCTCGAAGCCGACCGGCAATACGTTGCCTCGTTAGCGACGGTGTAGCTAGATGGCCGTCGCTATTTGCCGCGCCAAGAATCGGCCTGCCACGCGATTGCCGGGTTTGGTGCCACGGCAATTGATACCCCGGATGGTGCTCCCGAGCGCGGCCAGGCTCGCCGTGCGGCTGGCGAGAACTCCGGCGGATGAGCGATGAGCGAGAACGCGTAGCCTGGAAATGGCCTCCAACGCGATCCAGCCAGTCGCCCGGCAGGAACGGGTAACTTAGTCGAAACCGACATCAAATCTAGCGGATTCTTGTGCGCCCGTAGCTCAAATATGGATAGAGCAGGGGACTCCTAAGCCCAAGGTTGCCCGTTCGAGTCGGGCCGGGCGCAAGACTTTCCGGCCATCGCACGGCCGAGTGCCCCACGAACCGGTCGCCGGGCCGGCCCTTAGTTCTTGTTCGGGTTGAGGAACATTCGTCCGTGCGGGTAGTCGAAGATGATGTCGAAATGCTTGAGGAAGTCGTAGCCGAGCAAGATGTAGTTGCCGGCGAACCCCCACTCGCACGCCGCCTGGCTCGCGTAGACGATCGGGCCTAACTCCAGGCGATCGAAGTTGCCGCAGCCGTAGATATTCAGGTGGCGCTTCTTGCGAAGGTCCGGGCCGAACAGCACTAAACCGGGGTTGCCCGTATCGAGAAGCGCGTTCACATCGATGGTCTTGTTGAGCACCATCGGCACGGCCGGCGTTCCCGCGGAGAGATCGACGATCACCGGCACGCCCTGCGCCGTTGAAACGTCGGTCGACGGGTCGAGCACGGTCACTTTCGAAGCGTAGGTATCGAGTTTGACGATTGCGCCCGCGAAAAAGTCGAACCCGATGAGCCCGTCGTAACCTTGCCAATCGAGGCCGCGCGAATCGTCGCGGTCGAAATCTTGGGAGGCGGCGATAACGTTGTGCAGGGTTGCTCCGCCGAACGTGAGCGTATCGACCTTCCGCATGCGAATCGGAACTTCTTCGTAGATCGATGCGGCCGTCGCGCCGCCCTCTAGCGGAATGGTTTTCGCGCGATCGGCAAACTTGTCGTTGAGGTAAATGCCGTCTGCGCCGGTGTCGAGGATGAAGCGCCCATTGACGCCGTTGATCGAGAGGTCGATCAAGATGCGATCGTGCGTCAACGTAATCGGCGAAGGATCCTGATTCGCAAACGTCCAGAACGCGGCAGCCGCCGGCGGGTGTAGTTCGCCTGGTTCGATAGCGGCGTTCGCGTCGATCTTATCGTAGCTCGTCACGTCTTTGCCGTCGTCGATGCGGTAAGCCGAGATGATCTTCTTCCCCGGCAGCGCCTCGGCATATTTAAGGATATGGATCGTCGTCTCGTAGGGACCGTCCGGATCGACGACCGCCTGAACGTACGCACCGGTCTCTTGGTTAATGTAAAGGTCGATGGCGTCCGCGCGCGCGAGGGTCACCCGATCGACCCCAAGGGCTTGGCCGTCGATCGTGGCGGCGCGTTGGTAGGTTGCGGGAAGTTCGGTCGTGCCTTCGTTCCATAGCACGCTGAGCGATGCTTCATACTCGGCGAGGTTGCCGTAAACAGGGATGGTGAAGCCGCTCGCGTCGCTTCGCCAGAAGAGGTTGCCGGTGAACCCGACATGCTCGGTCACGCCGCCGCGCTTGACGTCCATATCCGCGTCGTTGAAGAGGAGGCCGGCCCGAAGGATCGTGAGGTCATCGATGCGTTTGCCTTTTTCGTTGGTAATGCTGCCCGCGATGCGGAACGAATGCAGCGAACCATCCCCGAACTGCCAGCCGACGAACGTCCGGTGCTTCGCGAGCAGGGCGGCGGCTTGGTCGTCGGCTCGAGCTGGGGCCGCCGGTCGTACGGAAAAGCAAAAGAGCACCGCTCCGATAGCCGCAAGTAGTCGATTCACGTTCGTATGCACCTCGCCGGGGGCTATTCCGGCATCCGGTTGCTTGCCCCTTGGCAGGTCGAGCAGGAGGGGCCTTTCCCAGCGCCCGCGAAGCCGATTGGGGAGCCCGTCCGAAGGCGCTTGCGCGCCCCCTTTCCATATGATAGTGTTGGATGTCGAACGGACCGCCGGTCCGTTTATTTTATGTTCGGCGGAGCTGCTTAGGGATTATGGCTAAGAAAGAAACACGCGTTATGGTTGTGATGGCTTGCACGGAGTGCAAACGCCGCAACTACAACACGCAGAAGAACAAATCGAAGACGACGGACCGGCTCGAGCTGAGCAAGTATTGCCGCTTCTGCCGCTGCCACCGCTCGCACCGCGAGACGAAGTAGCGCTGGATCCAGCATCAAGCCGGAGGGCGGTGGCGCAATTGGTAGCGCAGCGGTCTCCAAAATCGCCGGTTGCAGGTTCGAGTCCTGTCCGCCCTGCCAAGTTTTCTCGGGAGATAACCTTTAGGTGAACGAGCAGCAAAAGAAGACTGCACAATCGATGTCCGGTGGAAACTTCGTTCGCGGAGTCATCGCCGAGATGAAGCGCGTCACGTGGCCGACTCGGGATGAGTGGGTTTCGGCGACCGTGCTGACGATTGCGCTGGTCATCGGCATTGGATTGTTCACCTTCGCGCTCGATCAGGCGTTCGGCAAGCTGTTCGAGTTAATCCATCCGGCCGTTGGGTAACTAAACAACCTTATGTTTGAAATCGATCGCGAGCAACTCGGAAATGCCGAGGCGCTGGGCGAGACCCCCGTCATCGACGATACCGAAATGGCCGATCTCGATGGTTCCACACCGGAACGCACCGAGATCACGGCCGAAGAGGTATTCGGATCCGACGAACCCGTCCTCTCCGAGGACGCAGCCGTCGCGCCGGAAGGCGAGCGCCCCGTAAAGGCGTCCGCGAAACCGAAAGACGATCGCAACTGGTTTGTCGTGCATACGTATTCGGGGTACGAGAACAAGGTTAAAGCCAACCTCGAGCGCCGCATTCATTCGATGGGCATGGCGGACAAGATCTTCCGCGTGCTCGTCCCGATGGAAGACGAAGTCGAGTTCAAAGACGGCAAGCGCAAGATCACGCCGAAAAAAGTGTTCCCGGGATACGTCCTGGTCGAGATGATCATGGACGACCAGTCCTGGTACGTCGTGCGCAACACCCAGGGCGTCACCGGATTCGTCGGCAGCCCCGGACCGGGCGAGAAGCCCGTACCGCTGCAAGATAAAGAAGTCAAGACGATTCTGAAGCAGATGGGCATCGAAGCGCCCAAGCTCAAGATCGACTTCAAGAAGGGCGATCGCGTCAAGGTCACGTCAGGCCCGTTCTTCGACTTCACCGGCGTCGTCGACGAGATTGCGCCCGAGAAAGAACGCCTGCGCGCACTCATCTCGATCTTCGGCCGCGAAACCCCGGTCGAACTCGAGTTCTTCCAAGTCGAAAAGGTCTAAGCGAGAGCTGCGAAGCGGTCCTTCGACTACGCGCTTCGCGCTACGCTCAGGATGACAACGATTTCTCACGGGAGCGACCCCGACTCGTGAGATTGCTGAGGGGCAGAGGCACCGGTGACGGTGCGTCGTTAAGGAGAAAAACATGGCTAAGAAGGTCGTAGGCAAAATCGGCCTACAAATTCCGGCCGGCAAGGCAACGCCCGCGCCGCCGATCGGGCCGGCACTCGGCCCCTACTCGCTCAATATCATGGACTTCTGCAAGCAGTACAACGAACGTACGCAATCGCAGGCGGGCATGATCATTCCGGTCGAGATCACGGTTTACGAAGACCGCACGTTCACGTTCATCACGAAGACGCCGCCGGCGTCGTTCCTGATCAAGCAGGCGCTCAAGATCGAATCGGGCAGCAAAGAGCCGAACCGCAACAAGGTCGGCAAACTGACCCAGAAGCAGCTAGAAGACATCGCCAAGGTGAAGATGCCCGACATCAACGCCAACGATATCGATGCCGCGAAGAAGATCATCGCCGGTACCGCCCGTTCGATGGGCGTCGAGGTGGACGCATAATGCCGCAACATCACGGAAAGCGTTTCAAGAAACTCATCGCCGAGTACGATCAGAAGGCGCTCTTTTCGACGCCCGAAGCGATCGCGCTGGTGAAGAAGAACGCGAACACCAAGTTCAACGAAACGGTCGAGGCGCACATCCGTCTCGGCGTCGACCCCAAGAAGAGCGATCAGAACGTGCGCGGCACGGTACTGCTGCCGCACGGCACAGGCCGTACGGTTCGCGTGATCGCGTTCGCGAAGGGCGACAACGCCAAGGCCGCGACCGAGGCCGGTGCCGACATCGTCGGCGACCAGGATCTGATCGACAAAGTCAAAGCCGGTTTCACCGAGTTCGACATCGCTGTGGCGACGCCGGACATGATGGCCGCCGTCGGTAAGGAACTGGGCCGCGTCCTCGCGCAGAAGATGCCGAATCCGAAGGCCGGTACCGTTTCGGCCAACATCGGTGCCGCGATCCGCGACATCAAGGCTGGTAAGGTCGAGTTCCGTCTCGATAAGACCGGCATCATTCACACGATCGTCGGTAAGGCGCAATTCGACGAGAAGCAGCTGCTCGAAAACGTTTCGACCCTGCTCGACGCGATCGTGCGCGCGAAACCCGCTGCCGCCAAAGGCACCTATCTGCGCAGCGTCACGTTGACCAGCACGATGGGCCCGGGCGTCAAGGTCGATCCGAACCGCGTGAAGGCCACGGCCTAAGCGAACCAGTCTCTTCGGAGATCGTGGAGAGGCCGCCCATTCGGGCGGCCTCTTTTTGCATATCGCGTCCGAAGGCCGGAGAGGCGGCAGACGACGACTAAGCCGGTCCGATTCCCGCCAGACGCAGGCGCTCTTCCAGCGCCGCAATCCGTTTTCGAGCGCGATCGGCGTCGATGTGATCGTACGCCGTTGCCGCGCTCGCCGCGATGGTCGCGAGCAGCTCGCGCTCCTGTTGGGTGAACGAGACACCGTCTTTCCGCTCGCCGTAGAAGACGAATCCGAAAACGTTGCCGCGCATGATCAGCGGAACGACGAGCGCGTGCAGCTTGTCGCCGCCGGGCAAGTGGAAGCCCGCCAGCATTCGCGGTTCGAGCTGAACGGGTTCGAGTTCGGCGCGAAGCGTCACGACGAGCGGATCCTCGGCACAGAACCTCTCGACGTGATCGTCGTTCCAACCGCTCGCGGCGACGCGGACAAAGTCGTGCTCGTCCGTCCGAGCCAAAAAGAGCGCGGCGGACTGCAGTGAGAGTACGGCGACCGGCTCGTCGATCAAGAACTCGACGACGGTCTTTTCCGACGTCGTATTTGCGAGTGCTCGCGCCGCACGCCGCAGTGCCGCCTCGGCCTCGTGCTGATCGCGGAAGAAGAGGTTGTCGAGAAAGCCTTCGATGCGGCCGTGCACGGCTCGCATGGCGAAACCGATCGCGAGCGCGACGACGAGGCTCGCGTACATCGCCGGCCGCGTCGATTCGAAGACCTCCTCGGCTAGCCACTCTACCGCGCCGAAGATCACGACGATCGCGAGCGTCGTGGCTCCATACAAAGCAGCGCGCCCGATTGCGACGCGGAAGTCGATGACCCGCTGTGAGAGGAAGCCGTAGAATACGGCGACGATTCCCACGAGCCCGAACCACGGAAGCAGCGCGTCGGTCCAGCGTTCGATCGCGAGCAGCTCGAAGGATTTGTCGCGCACGAACCCGCTGACGACGTCCGTGACGGCCCACGTGAGATCGAGAATCGGCGCGAGTGCGATGCCGGCGACGATCCACGTGACGCGGAGCCGGTCCTGCTCTTTCGCGCCCGACGCCGAGTACGCCATGCCGCATAAGACGACGATCAACAGCACGACGTCCGAGAGCGATTGATAGAGTCGTGTCGGGCCCGGCAATCCGTAGCGTTGGAACGTCAGCCAGATCACGGGATCGAGCCAAACGAAGAACGCCACGACCGACATCGCCAGCGTCGCCTGCAGGAACCACTTCGCAACGCGGCCCGGCTGTCCGTAGAGCCGCTGCGCGACGAGCAGTGCCGCGATCTGCGTACCGGGGTAGACGAACTGCAAAAGCAGGTAACTCAACAGGTTGACCGGCCAAATCGCAAGCTGCAGCGGCGTTTGGTACACCTTGAGCAGCATCAAAATCGCATAGAGATAAAACGCGAGCGTCGCCGGGCGCGGGCGCATGAGGAAGAGTACCGATGCGAGGCCCAGGGAGAGGAAGAAGCAGATCGGGATGCCGATGAGGCGTGCGAGCATGCTGCTCCGCGAGAACTCCGGAGGCGAAGCGGAGAGCGTGACCGGGAACCGCTGCTCCCCGCGTATTGCCGTCACGTCGATCGTATCGTTGGAGCGCGCCGTGACGAACGTAAACCGCTGTTTCGGCGTCAGGCTCGCGAGATCGATGGCGTCGCCGTCCTGCAGCGCGCCCTGTTTGACGCCGGTGTCCAGATCGACGACGTTGGTGTTGCCCCGAAAGGTTATTCCGAAGTCGCCGATTTGCGGAGCGGTGTACTCGACCGTGACGAAGACCAGCAGCATGAAGATGCTGCCGACCGCCACGACGGCTAGCGAGAGGCGCTCGCAGACGAACGCGATGAGCGCCTTCACGATGCCGCGCGCCTTAGAGAAACGAGACCTTGCCGCCGTGCAAGTCGTACACGCCGCCGACGACGCGAACCGTACCGCTCTCCACGGCCTTGGCGACGATCGCAGAACTCTGCGTCACCGCCGCGACGTTCAGCCGGACGTTTTCAGCCACGGCGTTGTCCCACCAGTCGCCGTCTTCGTCGCGAACCGCGGCGGCCGCGGGCTCGATCGCGGCTACCAAGCGTTGGATGTGCCCCGGCTGCACGGTCCCGTTTCGCAGATATTGCAGCGTCGCGTCGACGGCGCCGCAGCCGCTGTGCCCCAGTACGACGATCAGCGACGAACCGAGTACCGCAACGGAGTATTCGATCGAGGCCAAGCCGTTCTCGTCGAGAAAATTGCCGGCGATTCGTACGACGAACAAGTTTCCCGGAATTTGATCGAAGACCGTTTCGATCGGCACGCGGGAGTCGGAGCATCCCAGCACGATCGCGAAGGGGCTTTGCCCGGCGACGAGTTCGAGCCGCCGGGCGGTGATGCCGTCGTAGTGTTGCTCGCCCGCGGCGAATCGCGCGTTGCCTTCTTTGAGCAGCTGCAGCGATTGTTCCGCCGTCGTAGCGGCTGGCGGCGGTGCGGGCACTATTGGAAGAACGTAACCTTGGCTGCGCCGATGTTATAGACGCCGCCGACGATTTGGATCTTGCCGTTCTTTTCCGCGTCGTGCAAAATCTCCGAGCGTGCCGTCAGCGCCTTGACGTTCATGCGCACGTTCTCGGCAATGGCGTTGTCCAGCCAGTCGCCGGGCTGCCCCTTCGTCGCCTTCGCCGCCGGTGCGACGGCCGCTACGACGTCCTGTATGTGACCGGGTTGTACCGTACCGTTCTTTACGAAATCGAGCGCCGCATGAACGGCGCCGCACCCCGAGTGACCGAGAACGACGATGACGAGCGCCTTTAGAACGGCGACGCCATACTCCATCGATCCCAGGCCGTCGTCGTTGGCGTAGTTGCCGGCCACACGAACGCCGAAAATGTTCCCAGGTTGCTGATCGAAGATCGTGTCGAGCGGTACGCGCGAATCGGAGCAGCCCAGAACGATGGCGTCCGGGTTTTGGCCGGCGCCGAGCTGCGCCATGCGCGCGGTCTGCGAGTGGCAGTTTGCGGGCGTACCGGCGGAAAAGCGGGCGGCCCCCGCCATCAGAAGGGCCAAGGCTTCCGCAGGGGTCGACGCGCTACGAGCGGGTGCCTCTTCGGCCGCGCTCGCCTGGCTCGCTCGGGCGACGAATGCCGCGCCGAGACCCAGTCCCGCAAGCTTCAGAAACAGGGCACGGTCGGGGCCGCGGCGTCCCGATCCATTGAAACTCTCGTTCATGAGGCTCCCTTTCTCGGCCGTGAAGGCCAGTGCTCTCCAAGGCAGTTGCGCTCGAACCGCCCCTGTGGTAGGGTACCAGAGGCTCCGAAGACCGTAGGCCCCCGATTGGGGATAATGGTGGCTCGAACCTCCGCAAGGACGACGAACCAACACCTACCGAGGACGCGTATCGTGATCCCGCGCTCTGTTTTGCGTTGGTCCACAGAAGCGCCCTCCGGACGGATGGAGCGCTTTTTTTAGTTCCGAGAAAGCGAACAAACGTCTAATGCCAACCGCAAAAAAAGAGGCCGCGGTACAAGAACTTCGCGACCGGCTCGCCGAGTCGAAGAACCTGTTCTTGACGGATTTCCAGGGATTGACCGTTGAAGAGATCACGAAACTTCGTGGCGAGCTTCGCAAAGACGGCAACACCTACGCCGTCGTCAAGAACACGCTTTTCCGCCGCGCTGCGGGTGAAAAACTTGCGTCCGAACTGGACCAGTTTCTCGCCGGGCCGACCGGAATCGTTTTCGCCAGCGGCAACGACCCCGTTGCTCCGGCGAAGGCGCTCAAGCAGTTCACCGACGAACGCAAAAAGCTCGGCATCAAGGCTGCCTTCATCGACGGTAAACTCGTCGACGCAAAGCAAGTCGCGGTGCTGGCCTCGTTGCCGCCCAAGATCGAACTTCTCGCGAAGCTCGTCGGCACGCTTGCTAATCCGCTGCGCGGTCTCGTGACCGTGCTGCAGGGCAACCAGAGCGGCCTCGTCCGCGTCCTCAACCAGATCCGCGAGCAAAAAGAAGCCGCGGGAACGAACGCATAAAGGGAGATTTTAGAAATACCATGGCAGTTGCAGATATCATCGATCAGATCGATAAGCTCACCGTTCTCGAGCTCGCGGACATCGTCAAGCAGCTCGAAGAGAAGTACGGCGTCTCGGCGGCAGCGCCGGTCGCAATGATGGCAGCCGGCGGCGGCGCCGCCGCAGCTCCGGCTGCCGAACAGACCGAGTTCGACGTCGTGCTCGCGGAAGCGGGACCGGAGAAGATCAAAGTCATCAAGGCCGTCCGCGAGATCACGAACCTGGGCCTCACCGAGGCGAAGGCGTTCGTCGAGAGCGCACCTAAGGCCGTCAAAGAAGGCGTCACCAAGGACGAAGCTGCGGCCGTCAAAGCCAAGCTCGAAGAAGCCGGCGCGAAGGTCGAAATCAAGTAATCTCGTTCGCACGTCGCGAAAATGGGACGGGAGCGGAAACGCTCCCGTCTTTTTATTTGCGCGCTTAAGGAGTCTCGATGCAAGGCAGCCCGGACGCCCCCGCTTGGGCCCAGTTCCTCCCGCTCATCGCGGTCCTGATCTTAGTGATCGTACGCATGGTGCGGCCGCAGCGCATCAGCATAACGCGTATGTGGGTTTCGCCGATCATTCTCGGGGCGATCGCCGCGTTTGCCATCTATGGAACCGAGCAGCTCAATCCGGCGCCCCCGCTCGAGATCGTCCTCGGTCTCGTCGTCGGCGCGATCTTGGGCGTTCCGTTCGGCATGCTGCGCGGCCGGCATACCGACGTGCGTCTCACCGACCGGCCGGGCGTGATGTATCTCGGCGCGTCGTGGGCGACGGGCCTGATTTTCGCCGCTGCGTTCGGCTTTCGTTTCGTCGTTCGTCTCGTGATGCCGCATCGGGGCGCGCTCTCGACGGTCATCGGCGACGCGCTCCTCGCGTTCGCGGTGGCATACGTGTGCACGAGTTACTTGGCGATCTACAAAAAATACGAGGCCGAACTGGCCGGCGCTATCCCGTCACCGCCCGAACCGGTCGAACAACCCTAACGCTTGCGCAATTCCAGCGCGCTCAGCGTCGCAAAGACGCGGACCAGGCGCTGATATGCGCTGTCGTTTTCGCGCCACGGGACGAGAACGTCGGGCGTAACGCCGGCGACGGCGTCGGTACCGTTGGCACGGTATTGAATGCAATCCGGCATGCGTATGGAAGCGCCGCTATGGTCGAGGACGTTGGGAATACCGCCGTCGGTGAAACCGCAGCCGGCTCCGTCCGTCGGCACGCCGACGAGCGTTGCTGCGCCGGCATCCTGAAGCATCGCCGCGAAGCGTTCCGCGGCGGACGCCGTGTCGTTGTCGACGAGGACGATCAGCGGTTCGTTCCACGTCCCTTCGCGATAGGTGAAACGGCTGGGGGCGAAGAGGAATTGACGAGCCGGGCTCTCCGGCAGCGAACCCGGCGCCGCGTATGAGAGCGTTCCACTGGTGAAGAGTGTGCCTTTGACGATCTGCGAGCACGTAACGGCGGTTCCCGTGAAATAGCCGTGGCGGTCGCAGCGGTCGCGCGACGCGGCGAGTGCGTCGCTGTAGATTCGCCGTGCGTCCGCGAGCGGTTGCTGCAGAGCGGCGTTTGCACTCGGAAGTGCCGCCTCGATCGCGTGCAACCGGCGGGTCAGGACGTTCGTCCAATGATCGCTCTTCACGAAACCGAGGCTCGGCGAGCGCAGACGCTTGGGCGTAAGTTCGCGCGCCGCGGGTTCGAGCCAATCCGAGCCGCCGCCGTTGCGCGTAATGTCGACGACGAGACCGCGCAAGTGGCCGACGGATTGCAGCACGGTCAGTGCTTGCTCTAAAGCGGCGGTCAGGGAATTCTCGGCGCGGAGTTGGATCGCATCCTCGCACGCGTCATCGCACGTCGCGCCGTCGGAGAGGCCCATCGCCGCTCGCGCCGCTTCACAGAGTTCCGGGTATGGCTCGGCGCTGAAGATCGGCAGGCGAAGAACGCCGACGACGTCGCCGTTGGGAAACTGGAGCAAGCCGGTTGGGAAGTAGCGTGAGCCGGGCGTCGCAAGCGGCTGGTAAGGTGCGCCGTGGTCGAAAGCGATACCGGGGCTTAGCGGCGTTTCGGCATAGCCGAGCCGCGCGCACAGCGGCGGAAGGTGCGACGCCGCGCCCCCGGGCTCGAAAGCCGTCGGCCAATCCACTTCGAGATGGCCGTCGCCGAAATCGGCGAGAAAAAGTTCGATGTATTCCCGCGCTTCTGCATCCGAGGATGCGGCACGCAACTGGCGCTCCGTGACGGCGACGAGACGCGGCAAGTCGAGACGACGTTCCGTCGCGACCCATTCGAGGTTGGCATAGCTCGTCGAGAGCTCGCTCTGCAGCTCGGTGAAATCGGCGAGCCACGACGCGACGTTCGGTGCGCTCGCGGGCAGGGCGGCTGCCGGCATCAACGCGCAGAGGATGGCCAGTAACGCGGCCGCAGCACGCACTACCAAATCGCGCAGCGTTGGGATGCCGGTCGCACCATCGCGGTTCCGGTCTTGCAGCCCCACGCTTGTGCGAACGCCGGCATGTTGGAAAGCGTGGCGTTCACGCGGAACTTGTCGTACGGATGCACGTCGCTGTTGGCGAGCAGGCGGATGAACTCGGGACGCGACGAGCTTCCCCAAACGCCGGCGAAACCAAGGAAGAAGCGCTGTTCGGGCGTGAAGCCGTCGATGGTGCGGCGCGGGTTGACGGCCTGCCAGCGCTGGAATGCTTTGTAAGCGATGGTGAGGCCGCCGAGATCCGCGATCGCCTCGCCCTGCACGAGCTCGCCGTTTTCCTTGACGCCGGGCTCGGGTGAGAGCGCGTTGAACTGATCGACGATGCATTTTGCCTTGGCGTTGAAGGCTGCGGCATCTTGCGGCGTCCACCAATCGCTGAGGTTTCCGTATTTATCGAACTGGCGCCCCTCGTCGTCGAAGCCGTGCGTGGATTCGTGACCGATTACCGCGCCGATCGCTCCGAAGTTGACGGCCATATCGGCATCTTGGTTGAAGAAGGGCGGCTGCAAAATGCCGGCCGGAAAAACGATCTCGTTGACCGTCGGGTTGTAATACGCATTGACCGTCGGCGGCGTCATTCCCCATTCGCTGCGATCGACCGGCTTGCCGATCTTTGCGTAGTCGCGTTTGCTGTCGTAGGCGTACGATGCCATCTGGTTCACGACGAAGGGTCCCTTGACGATCGTCAGATCGGTGTAGTCGCGCCACGTATCCGGGTAGCCGATTTTTAGCGAAAACGCGTCGAGTTTGTCGATCGCGCGCGCCTTGGTCTGCGGGGTCATCCAATCCAGCGATGCAATATCGGCGCGCAGCGTTTCTTTCACGTACTTGACTAATTCGAGCGCGCGGGCTTTGGCGGCGGGAGGGAAGACTTTGGCGACGTACTCGCGTCCGAGCGCATAACCGAGCGCGCCGTCGGTGAAGCGCGTACAGCGGCGCCACTGCGGCAACTGCGCCGTGGTTCCGTTCAAGGTCGTGGAATAGAATGCGAAGTTCTCGTCGGCGAACGCCTGCGGCAACATCGGCGCGTACGTCGTGATCGTATGCCAGCGCAGGTAGGTCTTGATTTGGGCCGGCGTCCACTGGCCGAGCAGCGTCGAGAAGGCGCCGAAGAAGTCGGGCTCGCTTACGTTGATCGCCGCAGGCGACACCCCCGACGCGCTGAAGAATCCGTCCCAATCGAAGTTTGGCGAGAGCTTCTCTACGGCGGCGGCGTCCATCTTGTGATACGTCGCTTGCGGATCGCGCTGCTGAACTTGCGTCAGGGAGTTCTTCGCGAGGTCCGTCTCGATCGCCAAGACGGTTTGCGCGTCGGCGTCCGCCTGCGTCTGCGTCTCGCCGATTAGCGCGAGCATCTTGCTCACGTGCGCGACGTACGCGGAGCGCAGCGCGGCGCTCTTGTCGTCGGTGTTCGTATAGTAGTCGCGGTTCGGAAGGCCGAGGCCGCCTTGATCGAGCTGAGCGATGTTGGTCGTACTGTCCTTGGCGTCGGCACCGGAGCCGAATCCAAAGAACGCGTCCACGCCGTCGATCTGCAGCGCGGCGACCACCGGGGCGACGCCCTTCGCGTCGACGATGCCACCGATGTGTGTAAGGAGCGGGTCGAGCGCAGCCGTTCCGGCTTTCTGGATTGCCGCGGTGTCCATGCAGCTTGCGTAGTAGTCGCCGATCTTCTGTTCGTCGGTTCCCGCGGCAGCGTTGCTCTTCGCAGCCGCTTCGAGAATCTCGTGCGTCACCTGGCGATTCTTATCGACCAGAACGTTGGACGTACCGAACTGCGGATAGGCAGCCGGGATTGGATGGTTCTTGATCCATCCGCCATTCGCGAACTGATAAAAATCGCTGCACGGCTGACAGGTTCGGTCGAGCGACGTGAGGTCGATTCCGCTCGAGAGTTGCTGCGCGACCGCCTCAAGCCCCCCGCCGTGGACGGCGAAAAGCGCGACGGACGCAACGGCAGCAAGCCGTATCGCGAGCGAAATGGAAAACTTCATCCCCGGTGTTACGACCGGGTTGCGTTCGCTCCTACCGGCGCCGCGCACGGCGGTGCATACTGAGGCTGTTGCGGATAGCCTTGCGGCGGCTGTTGCGGATAGCCTTGCGGCGGCTGTTGCGGGTAACCTTGGGGCGGATACCCCTGCGATTGTTGCGCGTAACAGTCGGACGGATGTTCGAGCGGCGTAGCCGTGGCGATGTCGTTTTTAAACTGACCGAAGGTTTTCGGGTCGGCGTTGAACGTGGTCTCAAGATCCGCGATGCGATGGTCGTCCTTCGGATGGTCCGAGAGCGCTTCCATCTTTTGTCCGCTCGCCTGCCCCGCGGCTTGACGCGTCGCGTATTTTTCGAAGAGCCAGACCATGCCCCATGGATTGTAGCCGGCCTGCGCGCACGTGTAGGCGCCCGCGCGATCGGCGCTCGTCTCGGCCGCTCGCGAGTAGCTCATCGACTGCGCGCCGGCGCCGAAACTGATTGCCGTTTGACCGACCGCCCCGCCGATCGTTGGGTAACCGTATGGCGAAGCGAGCACGCCGACCAGCGAGCCGAGTACGCTGGAGATCGTCTGCAAACGCTGGTTCTTTTGCTGCTCCTCGTAAACGTCGTGGTGGATGTCGTGCTGCACCTCATGGCACAGCACGCCGGCAAGCTCGTCTTGATTCGAGGCGAACTTCATAAGCGACGTCGTAACGTACACGTTGCCGCCGGGCACGGAGAACGCGTTGGGCGCCTGTTCGCGAACGAGGATGAAATGAAACGGTACGAAGTATTGCGGATCGGCGACCGCTGCGATTTTATCGGCGATCGGCTGCAGTACGGCGTAGTAAGGCGACGATTGTACGATCTCGCCTTTTTGCACGAGCCGCTGGTATTCTTGTTGCCCGATTTGCATCTCCCACTGGGCTTGCGCCGGCGGAATCGAATCGGCAGCGGGCGCGGCGGCGGGAACGGTAAGGGCAACCGTCGCGATGACGGCAACAAGGCGCGCAAGAGAGCGGGCTTTCACGTGTCCGATTGTCGCAGGCTCGTCGGCCGCTACGATTAGGAACGCGTGACGCTGCGATTAGGGAAGAATGAGAGAAGGAGGCGCCGTTACGGGCGCCTCCTTGCTAAAAGGACGAACGAGTCTTAGTGAACGAGGAAGCCGACGAGCAAGAGTGCGACGATGTTGAGCACCTTGATCATCGGGTTGATCGCGGGGCCGGCGGTATCTTTATACGGATCGCCGACGGTATCGCCGGTGACTGCAGCTTGATGAGCGATCGAGCCCTTGCCGCCGTGATGGCCGTCTTCGATGTACTTCTTGGCGTTGTCCCACGCCCCGCCGCCCGTCGTCATCGAGATAGCGACGAACAGGCCGGTGACGATGGAGCCCACGAGAATGCCGCCCATCATCTGGGCGCCCGTGTCGCCGGGGAGAATGTGGAAGTACGACAGCGCGACGACGACCACCGGAACGCCGACCGGAATCAGCGCCGGGACGATCATCTCTTTGAGCGCCGCGCGCGTCACGATGTCGACCGTCGTCCCGTAGTCCGGCTTAGCCGTTCCCGCCATGATGCCTGGAATTTCGCGGAACTGGCGACGCACTTCTTCGACGACCGCGCCGCCGGTGCGGCCGACCGCTTCCATCGAAAGCGACGCGAACAGATACGGCAGCAAGCCGCCGATGAACAGACCGCACAGCACGTAGGGATTGCCGATCGCAAAGAGGTTCTTCACGCCCTCGACGCACGCACCGACGTCGGCGCTGGGGCCGCACTTGTGCTTGATCAGTTCTTGGACGAACGATGCGAAGAGCACGACCGCGGCTAGCGCCGCGGAACCGATCGCGTAGCCTTTGGTGACGGCCTTCGTCGTGTTGCCGACCGCGTCGAGCGGATCGGTGACGTTGCGGACGTCTTCCGGCATGTCGGCCATTTCGGCGATGCCGCCGGCGTTGTCCGTGATCGGACCGAACGAATCGATCGCGACGATGATACCGGCCATCGAAAGCATCGACATGACGGCGATACCGACGCCGTAGACGCCGGCGAAGCCGAAGCTGACGAGGATGCCGATAACGAGCACGATCGCCGGGAGCGCCGTACCCTGCATCGAGACCGCAAGGCCGGCGATCATGTTGGTCGCGTGACCCGTGATCGACGCCTTCGCGATGCGCTGTACCGGACCGTATTGCGTTCCGGTGTAGTACTCAGTGATGAACGTGATCAGGCCCGTGATCGCGATACCGACGAGGGCGCAGATAAAGATTGCAAACGACGTGACGCCGGTTGCGTTGGCGAACGTTTGATTCGCGGCGAACCAGAAGGCGACCAGTGCGAGCACGCTCGCGATGATCATGCCGCGGTACAACGCGGTCATGATCGAGGTCTTCGTTACCTTACCCACGCCGACGAAGAGCGTGCCGACGATCGAAGCGACGATCGAGAGCGCGCCGAGAATCAGCGGAAAGGTCGTTGCGCCGGGCAGCTTGTCGCCGAAGATCAGGTTGCCGAGGAGCATTGCCGCGACCGTCGTGACGCAGTACGTCTCGAAAAGGTCGGCAGCCATGCCGGCACAGTCGCCGACGTTGTCGCCGACGTTGTCTGCGATAACGGCTGGGTTGCGCGGATCGTCCTCCGGAATGCCTGCTTCGACTTTGCCGACGAGGTCGGCGCCGACGTCGGCGGCCTTCGTATAAATGCCGCCGCCCAAACGAGCGAAGACCGAGATCAGCGAACAGCCGAACGCCAAGCCCACCATCGCGTCGAGCGATTTGGACGCGTCCCCGCCGTTGACTTGAAGCAGGAACCAATAGTAGCCCGAGACCGCGAGGAGCCCGAGGCCCACAACGAGCATCCCGGTGACCGCGCCGCCGCGAAACGCGACGTTGAGCGCGGGCGAAAGGCCGCCGCGTGCGGCTTCGGCCGTCCGGACGTTCGCACGTACCGAGACGATCATCCCGATAAAGCCGGCCGCGCCCGAAAGGATCGCGCCGATCAGGAAGCCGACCGCCGATTCCCAGCCGAGCGAGGGGGCGATGAAGATCAAAATCGCGAGTACGACCGCGACGATCCCAATGGTGAAATATTGGCGCTGAAGGAACGCCATGGCGCCTTCTTGGATGGCCGCGGCGATCTCTTTCATCCGCTCGTTGCCTGCAGGCTGCTTCAGCACCCAGAAGGTGAGAATGATCCCGTAGACTACGGCGAGGGCGCCGCCGACCAATCCGGCCACAATCGCTGTTTGTGCCGTCACTTGCAATCCTTATAAAGCTTCTCAGCCGCCCTGGCGGCTGAGGTCGCGCCCAAGGCGCGACAAGTTTTCGAATGAAGCTTCTCAGCCGCCCTGGCGGCTGAGGTCGCGCCCAAGGCGCGACAAGTCCTGGAGGAAGTCACACAGAAATAGCCCCCGGAGGGGCCGACCGGCTGGGATACTATAGGCGCCGGGGCGAGTCCTTTCCCCTGGGCCGCAAGGGAAGCACGACGCGCAGTTCGGCGCCGCCCGCCTCGGATGTGACGACGGAAACGCCGGCGGACATGGCGTGGACCAGAAATAAGCCGCGGCTCCGCTCGTCGAGCGGGTCTTCCGGAAGCGACGTGCGCAGCGTCTGGAGGCCCGGGCCGCTGTCGCGAACGATCAAGAGCGCGCGCTCGCCCTCGACCTCGACCGTCAGTTCGACGAGTCCGGGCGCGTGGGCGACCGTGTTTGCCAGCAGCTCGCCGACGATCAGCTCGCTCGCGAACGTTTCGTCGGTCTCCCCGCCGACGCGCTGCAAGTAGGATGCGACCTCGAGCCGCGCGACGTGCGCGGCGCGCGCGTCGCTGGCGTGAAAGCGCCATCGTTTGGTCGGGGTGGAAGGCCGGTCGTCGACGAGCTTCGATGCGTCGATCGGCGAGAATTGGAAGACGAGCATCGCAACGTCGTCGCGCGACGGAGCGTCGCCGAGAACCGCGTCGCACAACATTCGCGCGGGGTGCGCGACGGTGACGTTGCGCACGATCGACGCGACGGCTCGCGTCAATGCCGCCTCGCCGGCCAGCGAATCGCGCGCGAACTCGGTGATGCCGTCCGTATAGATCGCAACGACCGCATCGGGCTCGATCTGAACCATTTGGTTCGGTATTCGCGGATCGTCGACGGCTCCGAGCAGCGTGCCGCCCGTTTGCAGCGATTCTTCGATGACGTTCGTGCGGTATGCGACGATCGGCTGCGGATGGCCCGCGGACGCATATCGCATCGTCATCTTTTCGGTGTCGACGAAGCCGGCGATGGCGGTGACGAACGTCCCGGGATCCTGCATGCGCAAAATGCGATTCGTCTCGAGAAGAATCGCGGCAGGATCGTCGATGCTCAGCGCCAGCGTGAAGATCGTCTGCCGCAGCTTTCCGACGACGATCGACGCCTCGATTCCGTGTCCCGCGACGTCGCCGACCGAGAAGCCGATCCGGCCGCCGGGGAGCTCGAACGCATCGTACCAGTCGCCGCCGACGAATGCGCCCTCCTCCGGCGACGCGTAGAGCGCGTCGATGCGCAATCCGGAGCGCTGCGGCAGCGCGCGCGGCAGGAAAGCGTACTGCAGAACCTCGGCTACGCGTTGCGTGCGTTCGAGCGCCTGTTTCTGCGCCTCGATGTCGACGACGGTTCCGTACCAGCTGATGATGCGCCCTTGGTCGTCTTTCATCGGTTCGACGCGCGCGAGATGCCAATGGTAGACGCCGTCGTGACGCCGCAACCGGAATTCGATCTCGATCGGCTGTCCCGTCGCCAGCGCCTGCGGCCACTCTTCCATGACGCGCAAGAAATCTGCCGGGTGATGCGCGGTTTGCCAACCCCAGCCGGCCGCCTCTTCCTGAGTCTGCCCGGTAAACGAGTACCAGCGTTGGTTGTACCAGTTGATCCAGCCGCTCGCGTCGGTTCGAAGCACGATGGCCGGCACGGCTTCCGCGAGCGTTTCGAGCGACTGCGTCAGTTGCCGGTTGCTGATGAGAACGGTCAGACGCGATGCGAAGAGTCGCGCGAGAGCGCGATCGCGCTGGCTAAACGTCGACGCACGGTTGCGTGCGATGCCCAAGCCGCCTGCGCAAACGCCTACCCTCATGATTGGGATCGCGTAGAGCGAAGCAATTCCGACCGCCGTCAGAGCCGTCGCCAGCTCCGGGCCCATTTGACGTACGTCCTCGAAGCAAATCGTCTCGCCTGCTAGGAAGGCGTCGTTGTATGGGACTTGCTCCTTTGGTACCGCGACGCCGGTGACGTCGCCGATGAGGCCGATGTGGGAGCTTATCGTCCATATCCCGTCTTCGTAGCGCGAGGTATATGCGACGTCGATGCCGGTGACGCGGCGGATGCCCGCGAGCGTTGCCGCCTCGAGCTCGTCGAGCGTCGGCGCCTGCGCCATGGCGATCCAACTATCGGCGAGCGCCTCGATATCGGCGGCCTGCACCTACTTCTCGGTGTCGAGGAAACGCTGATGCGCTTCCGAGATGATGCGGCGAGCGTACGCCGCGTCGTGCCAATCCAAGACCTGCGTCTGCTTGCCTTCGAGCGCTTTGTAGGTTTCGAAAAAGTGCGAAACCTTGCGCAAAGTGTGCGGGAATATCTGCGTATAGTTGTAGATCTCATCGAATGCCGGTTCGCCGACCGGAACGGCCAGAATCTTGTCGTCCTGTTTGCCCTCGTCTACCATGCCAAGCAGTCCGATAGGCCGCGCCACGAGGAGGCAGGCGGTAAACGTCGGCTGGATCGCGAGCACGAGCACGTCGAGCGGGTCGCCGTCGAGCGCTAGGGTGCGCGGGCAGAACCCGTAGTCACCCGGGTAGTGGATGGACGAGTGCAGCGCCCGGTCCAGCCGGAAGATGTCCAGCGTCTTGTCGTATTCGTACTTGTTCCGCGAGCCTTCGGGTATCTCGACCACGACGTTTATTTCGTCGGGCTGGTGATCCCCGAGTGGGAGGTGCAGATAGTTGCGGGGGTCCGGAGCGGGCATAAGTCCGGCTGTTCGTCAGGAGGCGGGCGCGGTCCGTCGAATGGACCCGGGATGGAGTCGGTCGACTTTCTCGTGGTCGGGTGCGGGCCGGCGGGAGCCACCGCGGCCCGTGAGGCCGCGCGAGCCGGGCTGGAAACGGTAGTCCTTGAAAAGGACGCAGTCGTTGGCGCGAAACGCGTCTGCGCGGCTGGTCTGCGTCCCGGCTTCTGCGAGACCTTCGACTTGCCTCGGAGCGTTATTCACTGCGATACGCCGCGACTCGCGCTCTTCGACATCGACGGCACCGAACACGAGATCGTCTTCGGCAGTCCCGGCCACACGAGCACGCGCGAGGAACTCGACGGCACGATGGCGCGGCTCGCGCAAGCCGAAGGCGCACAGGTTCGCACGCACGCGCTGTTTCGTTCGATCGCGCGCGAGGGCGATCGGTCGATCGTCGAATATGCGGATCGCGACGCCGGCGAGCGGCGCCTGATTTCGGCGCGCCACGTATTTTTCGCGCGTGGAGCGACGGCACTAGCCAGCGATAGTTGGTCCGAAGGGCTGATGACGACGCTGCAATACCGCGTGTATCTCGATCGCCCGGCCGCCGAGATCGCCTACCGCACGCTCGAGCTTCATTACTATCCGTCGCGCGACGGCCGCGTTTTCGTCGCGTGGATGTTTCCAAAACGCGACCACCTGGCGATCGGACTAGGGCTGCTCGGCAAACTCTCCGGCGCCGAGCTGCGAATCGAGCTCGACGAGTTCACGGAACGCGTGCGCAAACGACTATATCCCGACGCGCGCGTCGTCGACGTGATAACGGAAGGCCATCTGTTGTATGGGGGCTGGCCGCTCCCCGGTGCGGGAAGCGCAGGCTCAATGATCGGCGGAACCGCCGCCGGGTTGGTCGACGCGACCAACGGCGAAGGGATTTTCGAAGCGGCGATGAGCGGTCGGATGGCGGCCGCTGCGATCGTTGCCGATCGCGGATCTCCGGCCCGAGCGACGGCGCGGTACGCTCGCCAGCTTGCAGCACGATTCGCGCGCCGTCTTTCACACCGAGTAAATTTATGCGCTTTCTCGAACGCCGACCGATGCGCTATGGGCTGCTCTTCGAGCAGCTCGCCAGCTCGAGGCATTTCTCCGACGCTTTGCAGAAGGAAGACCACGAACGAACGATGGGCGATCGCTGGCAACTCTACGTGCAAGCCTTGCGTTTCGCGCTGCGCGCCGCTCGAGCCTAACGACGCTAAGTAGTGCCATTCGTTACCCCCCGCGCCTGCGGTACGTAGGCCCCGAGCATGTCGACTATTCTCATTACCGAGCCGGAGTTCACTTCGCTGCGCGACGTGATCCGCGACCGTTTTGGAATTTTCTACGACGACACGAAGCAGTTTCTGCTGCAGAGCCGATTGCAAACGCGGCTTCTCAAGCGGAGCTGCAGTAATTTCGAGGGATACTACAAGTTCCTCACGTCATCGCTGCAGCGCGAGGAAGAGTGGGACGAACTCGCGTCGGTTCTCTCGAATAACGAAACGTATTTCTTTCGCGAACGGGCGCAGCTCGACGTACTTTTAAGCGACGTCGTCGACGAATCGCTCAGGTCGGGCGGCCGGTTGCGCGTCTGGTCGTCGGCATGCTCGACGGGGGAGGAGCCCTATACGGTGGCGATGATGCTGCTGGAAGGCAGGCGCATTGCCCCCTCCAACGTCGTCCTGCGGGCCAGCGACCTTTCTCCGCGGGCGCTGGACAAGGCGAGGACCGGCTTCTACCGCGAACTCTCCTTCCGTGCGACGCCTCCGGAGATGGTGCAACGGTACTTCCGTCCTTTCCAACAAGGTTTCTTCGTCAACGACGACGTCAAGAGGATGGTGGACTTTTTCCGCATCAACCTCCTCGACGCACCGTCGGTCGCCGCGGCGGGGACGTTTGACGCGATCTTCTGCCGGAACGTCCTCATTTATTTCGACAAGCCCACGCAAAAACGCGTCGTCGAGGCGTTCGCCGCGGCGCTGCGGCCGGGCGGCTTCCTTTTCCTGGGTCACGCTGAATCGATCATGCGCTTGACCGACCTGTACCAGCCGGTGATTACGCCCAAAGCCATCTACTACCGACGGAAGGCCTAGTTTTCTAGAATGGAATTCACCAGCGTCTTGGTGGTCGACGACTCGGCGTTCATGCGCCGGGCCATCACGAAAATTCTCGAGAACGAGCCGGACATTCGCGTTACGGCGACGGCGCGCACCGGCGAAGAGGCGATCACGAAAGTCGAGCAGACCAATCCCGACGTCATCACGATGGACGTGGAGATGCCGGGTATGGGCGGACTCGAAGCGGTTCGCAACATCGTAGCGCACCATCGCGTGCCGATTATCATGTGCAGTTCGCTTACGCGCGAAGGTGCCGACACGACGTTCCGCGCGCTCGAACTCGGCGCGGTCGACTTCATCGCGAAACCGGACGCCGCGTATACGAACATCAACGAAGTGGCTCGCGACTTGATAGCGAAGGTTCGCACCTTCGCGCGGCGCGGCGCGCGCCCGCTCGCAGCGCGCGAAGCCGGCGAGCGCGCCGCCGAGCGCGCGGCCGAAGACACCGGCCGCCCTGCCAAGCAGTTTGCGCCGATGCATACGTCGGCTCGGGGAAACTTCGAATGCGTCGCGATCGGCACGTCCACCGGCGGCCCGGTCGCACTCTCACACGTCATCCCGTACTTGTCGCAAAACTTCCCGACGCCGATCGTCATCGTTCAGCACATGCCGCTCGGCTTCACGCGCCCGTTGGCCGATCGCTTGAACGCGCAAAGTAAAGTACGCGTTTTGGAAGCCACCAACGGAATGATCCTCGAGAAAGGCACGGCTCTCGTCATCCCGTCCGGCAAACAAGTGCGGCTGATTCGTTCGCTGGGTGAGGTCGAAGTCGAGCTGCACCCCGACGACGGCACGTCGCTCCACGTGCCTAGCGTGGACGTTATGACCGAGCAGGTTGCCAACATGTACGGCCCGCTTTCGGTCGGCGTGATCTTGACCGGAATGGGACAGGACGGCGTCAAAGGCCTTAAGCGTCTTAAGGCGCGGGGCGGCTACGTCGTCGGGCAAGACGAGAAGACGTGCGTCGTCTACGGAATGCCGCGAGCGGCCGCGGTGGCCGGTTTGGTCGATCGCGTCGCGCCGCTCGACGAAATCTCCGGTATTCTGGCGTCGCTGACGTCCGCCGCGAAAGCTTAACGATATTGATAACCTGCCTTTGCCCGGTCCCGAGTCATTCGCAAGGAGGCTGTAGGCAGAGTGTGAATAATGGGCCACGGCGCGCCTGCTTTCGCGCCGCGGGGAATGCATGAAGGCTGGCCGCGAGCATCGGCGCTACATCATCGGCGGCGCCGAGCTCTCACGGGAAGAGATCGTGCACAAGTACTTGCACCTCGTCAAGTACGTCGCAGGTCGAATTTCGGTGAACCTGCCCCCGAACGTCGAGATCAACGATTTGATCAACGACGGTATTCTCGGTTTGATCGACGCGATCGAGAAATACGACGACGCTCGTGGGGTGAAGTTCGAAACGTACGCGATCACCCGTATCAACGGTGCTATTCTCGATGCCCTGCGTTCGCTGGATTGGGTTCCGCGCGCCGTGCGTCAACGCGCTCGCGAGCTCGAGCGCACCTATCAAGAGCTCGAAATCGAAACCGGTCGCGCGCCGACCGAAGAGGAGGTCGCGGGCCGGCTCGGCTTGACGATGCGCGAGTTCGACCAGCTGGTGCAGCGCGTCCGCGGCACCGCCGTTCTTTCGCTCGAGGAGTTTTTGCCGAACGAACGGGGCTACGAGATTCCACTGGTCGACACGCTCAAAGACGACGGCAGCGACGTCACCAGCGAGGTCGAATCGCGCGAGGTCCGGGCCGAGTTAGTCGGTGCAGTCGACGCGCTGTCGCCGCAAGAACGTACGGTGATCCGCTTGTACTACTTTGAGGGCCAGACCCTCAAGGAAATTAAGGGCGCTTTGGGCGTGTCGGAGTCGCGGGTCTCGCAGATCCACGCCCAGGCCGTCATCCATCTGCGCACGCGCCTGCGCGAGCTGCGCAACGACCTGGGCTATCGTGAAGACGACCCCACGATCAAACAGAAGTATTTAAGGAAGCCGCCGCCCCCCGCACCGGAGCCGAGAGTAGAGAGGACCTCCCGGGGCGAAGTAACCAACCATGGCGATCCAACCGGTGGATCTGCAGCTGGCTTACCTGGCGGCACCAGCTTCCGCAGCCATAGCGAGTAACTCCGAAACGGCTCCCGCGATCGCGGCGCAGGCGCAACAGGCTGCGTTCGCTGCCGAGGTGGAGCAGCGCGAAGAGACGGTCACCGAAACGGCCAAATCCGAAGGCGCGATCATCCGGCCGGATCGGGACGGCGGCAACGCCGGAACGTATTCGCCACCGCGCAAACGCAAGCGCGGCGTGGACGTTTACGAGGGCTCGAACGGCTTAGTAGAAGAGGCGCCGGCAGCCGAGCCGGGCGAGCAGCATTTTATCGATACAACTGCGTAAGCGCGAGGCGAACCGCTGATGTCGGGTGTCAACCCGCTCGCGGCTCTTGCCGCGGAAACGGCGCTCACGCAGGCGCAGGTCCAAGCCATCGATCTCGGCGTTGCCGTCGAGATTCTCCAGCAGCAGCTTTCCGTAGGCGATCTGCTCACCGCGACCGTCTTGCCGTCGCAAGGCGGCGTCGATTTGTTGTCGATCTTCAGCACGACCGTCGCCGCGCAGCTTCCGACGGGCGTTAATCCCGGGCAGTCGCTGCTGCTGCAAGTAACCGGGTTTAGCGATAATCAGATCCTCGTTCAAAACGTAGGAATCGTCGACCCGGAAAATCCGCCGAACACGGTTTCCGTCGTGCTTCCCACGGCGGAACCCGGCGCTGCGACGCAAGCCGTCGTGACCACGATTCTTCCGGCAGCCGTCCAGCCCGCCGCGCCGCCGCCGTCGGCATCGGCGCCCGCGGCGCCATCCGGAACCATCGCTCCGCCAAGCGCCGTGTTCGTGGCCGCGTCCATCGCGCCGTCCGCTGCCGTGGCGCGCGGCGCAACGCCGCAAGAGCCGGTTGTGCCGTCCGGCGCGCCGCCGGCCGTTCCGCCCGCGGAGATCGAAGAAGCCGCCGGACAGGTCGCACAGCTTGGACTCGAGGCGCGAATCGCCGCAACCCGTGCGGCGTCCATCGACATCGCGGAACTCGTGCGGCCGGCCTCGGCGTTGCCGGTGCCGTCTGCGGCGACGGCGCTGCCGGGCAACGTCCGGACGCCGGTCCCGACCGCACCGCCCCTGGTGACCGCGCGGCCGCAGCCGCCGGTGCCGCCGCCGGTCGCGGTCAGCGCGCGCCCCTTGGTCGCACCATCGGCCGAAGCCGCGCTGCTCGAACGCCTGCGCGTTCCGCTTTTACCGCTTACGCTCGCCGCCGCGAAGATCGCCGGGAACGCCGGAACCTTTTTGCCGCGCGCGCTGGGGCGCCTCGAAACACTGCTCGCCGGCATCACGACGCAGGACGGACGCGCCGCGTCGCTGCGAACGTTGCTGAACTTCGCCGGCCGTCTCGATTCGTCGAACGCACGCGCACTGCCGGAGCAGCTCGCGGCGTTCGTCAACAACTTTGTCGGCGGCCCCGAATCCAAGCTCGCCGTCATGATTCGTGCGTTTCTCGAATCGGAAGCGCCCGTCGCGGAAGAAGCGGCGAATCCGCCGCCGGGAGCGCCGGCCGATGCGTCTTCCGCGGCGTCCGCGCCGCCGGGGGCACGCGCGCTCGCGGACGCGCTCGGCTCCGCACCGAACGCGCCGGGGCCGAACGCGCCGGCACGCGCCGTACCGTCCGTCGATCAGCAAGCCGTCCAAGCCGCGGTCGAACCGGCCGTTGCCGCGCGCGTCGCCGAACGTGCCGTCGCCTTGCAGTACGACGCGAAAGCCGTGGTTGCGGCGATGCTCGAAGCGCCGCCGCGCGGTGCGACGCCGGAACTCGTCGTCGCGCTCAACGACACGCTGACCGCGATTACCGCGATGCAGATCAACGTCCTGAACGCGCAAAGCGTCAATCCGAATACGATCGCGATTCCATTGCCCGTGTTCTTTCGCGACCAAGGTGCGCCGGTCCAGATGCACGTTTCGAAAGACGCTCCGAACGGCGGCAAGCTCGACGCAGATAATTTTTCGATCGCGTTCATTCTCGATACGAAGAGTCTGGGAACCGTCGCGATCGACGTGCAAACGGTCGGGCGCACCGTGAGCGTCAGCGTGAAGACCGAAGGCGCGCCGGCCGCATCGCGATTTCGTTCGACGCTGGACGATTTGCGCGGACGCCTCGAGCAGCTGCGCTACAACGTCGCGAACATGTCGGCGAGCGTCGCCCCGCATCGCGTCGCGCCAGCGGGGGACGCGTCTGCAAAGCCGGGCGTCGAGACCGCGCCGGAAGCGCGGACATCGTCGGTGCTGGACATGCGCGCGTGAGCAGGTTCTTCGATTTTCGCAAGGGCGAGAAGCGGCAGGCCGCGGCCGCGCTGCATTACGATCCGCTCAAGCCGGATCCGCCTGAAGTTCTAGCCGTCGGGCGCGGCCTGATGGCCGACGAGATCGTGCGCGTCGCCAAACTCCACGGCATCCCGATGCACGAAGACCCCGGTCTGGTCGAGGCGCTGTCGCGTCTAGACGTCAGCGACCACATCCCGCGCGAGCTCTATGCCGTGGTGGCCGAAATCCTGGCCTACGTCTTTCGGGTCGACACCGAGACCCGCGCGAGTTAGCCGCTCGAATTGCGTAAAGGGCGAACAGGAGTTCGCTATTTCGGGGCGAAGGGGAAGGTCCGTGAAGTGGTTTGACCGGCTGCGCGCCTCCCTCGGGAAGGCTCGCGAGACCTTCGCGGGGGTCCAGCGTCTGGGGAAACCGGGCCGGCCCTTGGACGGCGAGTTTTGGGACGAGTTGGAAGAAGCGCTCATCCTGGCCGACGTCGGCGTTCCGACGTCGCAGAAGATCCTCACTGGGCTGCAGACCGTCGCCAAGCAAGAGGCCTGGAAAACCACCGATCAAGCCGTCGCGCGCTTCCGTAAGGATGTCGAGCGCTTTCTTACGCTCCCGAATCCGGATCTGAACGTCGCTGCGAAGCCGTCGATCGTACTGGTCGTCGGCGTGAACGGCAGCGGCAAAACGACGACCATCGGGAAGCTGGCTGCGAAGCTGCACGCCGAAGGCAAGCGCGTGACGCTCGTTGCCGGCGACACGTTCCGCGCGGCCGCTGCCGAACAGCTGGCGATTTGGGCGGAGCGCAGCGGAAGCGAGCTGATCCGCGGCGCAGAGGGTGCCGATCCGTCCTCGGTCGTGTTCGACGGCGTTCGTGCCGGCGTGGCGCGCGGTGCCGACGTGGTCTTGATCGATACGGCGGGACGGCTGCAGAATAAAACTAATCTTATGGAAGAGCTGAAGAAGATGCGCCGCGTGATCGAGCGCGAAGCCGGCGGACCGCCGGCGGAAACGTTGCTCGTGCTCGACGGCACGACCGGGCAGAACGCGATCTCGCAGGCGACGCTATTCAACGCCGCCACGCAACTCAGCGGCGTGGTGGTCACGAAACTCGACTCGACGGCCAAGGGCGGCGTGCTGCTCGCGATCGTCGACGCCCTCGAAGTTCCCATCAAATTCGTCGGTCTGGGAGAAACGGCGGACTCCTTGCGCCCTTTCGTCGCGGCCGAATTCGTCCAAGCACTTTTCGACGACGCCTGAAGAGAAATGCCACCCACCTGGCACCTTGTTACGAAACCATGAGCGCGTGATAGAGCAGAAACAAAAACAACGGCAAACCACAGAAAGAGAGATGAGGAAGAGTATGGCAGCGCAAGACGAACGGCAGGTCGCCCTCGCAAACGCCCTCGCACAAATCGAGCGGCAGTTCGGCAAAGGCTCGATCATGCGGTTGGGCGATTTCCAAGAACGTCTGTCCTTTGAGGTGATCCCGAGCGGCTCGATTGCGCTCGACCTGGCTCTCGGCATCGGCGGATTCCCGCGCGGCCGCATCGTCGAGATTTATGGTCCGGAATCCAGCGGCAAGACGACGCTGTCGCTTCACGCAATCGCCGAAGCGCAGAAACTCGGCGGGACCGCGGCCTTCATCGACGTCGAGCATGCGCTCGATCCGAACTACGCCGCGGCGCTCGGCATCGATCTCGATAACCTGCTGATCTCCCAGCCCGATACCGGCGAACAGGCGCTCGAGATCGCTGAAATGCTGACGCGCAGTAATGCGGTCGACGTGATCGTCGTCGACTCGGTTGCCGCGCTCGTGACCAAAGCCGAACTCGAAGGCGATATGGGCGACACGCACGTCGGCCTGCAGGCACGCTTGATGTCGCAGGCGCTGCGCAAACTCACCGCGGCGATTTCCCGCAGCAAGGCCGTGATGATCTTCATCAACCAGCTGCGCGAAAAGATCGGCGTGATGTTCGGCAGCCCCGAGACGACCTCGGGCGGCCGCGCGCTGAAGTTCTATTCCTCGATTCGTCTCGACGTGCGCAAGCTCGAACAGATCAAGATCGGCACCGACGTCGTCGGTACGCGGACGCGCGTCAAAGTGGTCAAGAACAAGGTCGCGCCGCCGTTCCGGATGGCTGAATTCGACATCACCTACGGCCGCGGTATCTCGAAGATGGGCTCGATCCTCGACGTCGCCCTCGAGCGCAACATCGTCGGTAAGAGCGGCTCGTGGTACACCTACGGCGACCAGCGTATCGGTCAGGGCCGCGAAAACGCTAAGGCGTTCCTGGAAGAGCGGACCGATCTTGCGAGCGAAATCGAACTCAAGATCCGCGAAGCGCTCGGCGCGGTCGTCACCGCATCGACGAACGGCCATGCCACCGAGGTCGCGCTCGCCGAACCCGATTAACGATGGCGAGGCCCTACACGACCGCGCTGTACATGCTGGCGCGGCAACGGCTTACCGAAGCGCAGCTCTGGCAGCGCCTCGAACGCAAAGGGTTTGAAGACGACGAGATCCGCGAAGCCGTCGCGCGCTGCAAGCGCGACGGTTTCGTCGATGACCGGCTCTACGCGCGTCTATACGTCGAAGGCAAACGCAAAGCCGTCGGTGACCGGCGTCTCGTCGGCGAACTCGTTCGAAAGGGCATCGATCGCGATGCCGCGCGCGAAGCCGTCGGACAACTGGAGGACGACGAACGAACGCGCTGCGCCGGCGCCTTCGAAACGCTCGCACGCCAGAAGCCAGGGATCGAATATCCGTCGGCCGCGCGACGATTGGAGCGGTTAGGTTTTCCAGCGCCGACGATCTACCGCATCCTGCGCGAGCACGCGGCCAAGTTCGGCCCGCTCGCCGGCATCGATCTCAGTTCGCTCGACTCCTAGCAGTTGGCGTACGATTAGCCCATGACCGAGAGAACCGCCGCCGTACTTCGCACCCCGGGTCCCATCTCGACGGACCGTTTGCTAATCGAGGCACTCAGTGTTCCGCCGCTGCAGCCGGGGCAAATTCTCGTTACGGTTCGCGCATGCGGTGTATGCCGGACCGATCTCAATATCGTCGAGGGCGATCTTCCGCCGCACCATCCCTCGATCGTTCCGGGGCATCAAATCGTCGGCGTCGTTTCCCAGGCTGCGCCGGGCGTCGACCTTTCCGTCGGGACGCGCGTCGGTATATCGTGGCTCGGCGGTACGGACGGCACGTGCCGGTATTGCCTCGAAGGCCGCGAGAATCTCTGCGACCGTCCGACCTACACCGGTTACGATGTCGATGGAGGCTACGCTACCGCCGTGATCGCTCGCGCGGACTTTGCGCACCCGCTCGACGATCGGCTCGACGATCTGCATGCTGCGCCGTTGCTCTGCGCCGGGATTATTGGGTTTCGAGCCTTGCACGTTGCGGGCGTTCGCCCGGGCGAACGCGTCGGATTGTACGGCTTCGGGGCTTCGGCTCATCTCGCTCTGCCGGTGCTCAAGGCATGGGGATGTTCCGTCTTCGTCGTGACGCGCGGTGCTAACCATCGTGCCTTTGCGGAGCGGCTCGGCGCCGATTGGGTCGGGAAAGAGGACGCCAGCCCTCCCGAACTGCTCGATCGTGCAATAACCTTTGCGCCCGCCGGCGCGGTCGTCGTGGCTGCGCTCGGCGCGCTGCGCAAGGGCGGCGTCGTGGCGATCAACGCAATCCATCTCGACGGAATTCCGGCGTTCGACTACGATTCGCTGCTCTGGGGCGAGCGAGAGATCCGCAGCGTGACGAACATGACGCGCGCGGACGCGCGCGACTTCCTGGACCTCGCCGCACAGATCGGGATCGAGCCTACCGCGACAACGTTTCCGCTCGAACGCGTCAACGACGCACTGCGAGCGCTCGCGAGCGATGAATTCGACGGAGCCGCCGTCATCACGATGAAATAGGTCGTCCCAGACGGAGCCGATCCGGGCACTATCGCCGGCATGGTTCAGACGATCGTGGTCGCCGAAGACGACGGCGCCATTCGTGATTTGCTTTCGCATCATTTAGAGCGCGAGGGATTCCAGGTGGTGGGTGCCGCCGATGGTCATGCGGCGCTGCGCGGTGCGCGCGAGGTTGCCGACCTGCTGGTTCTCGACGTCGGACTGCCTGGGATCGATGGCTTCGACGTTGCCCGCGCCATCCGTCGCGAAAAGATTGCGGTGCCGATCGTCATGCTCACGGCGCGCACGGATGAGATCGATCGCGTCGTCGGGTTCGAACTCGGGGCCGACGACTACGTGACCAAGCCGTTCTCACCACGCGAAGTGGTCGCGCGTGTGAAGGCGGTGCTCCGTCGATCGTCGACGCCGCCCGCCGAGGCGGGCGCGACGCTGCAGTTCGGCCGGTTGGAAATCGACGACCGCGCGCGAGAGGCACGCGTCGACGGGGTCGCGGTGAAACTTACGCCGCGCGAGTTCGCACTGTTGCGCGAACTCGCGTCCAATCCCGGCGTGGCGTTTTCGCGGACCAAGCTGCTGCAGAAGGTGTGGGGCTTCGACTACGCCGGCGACGAGCGAACCGTGGACGTTCACATCCGGCGCTTACGCGCCGCAATCGAGGAGCCGTGGAAACTTCGCGGCACCCTGCTCACCGTCCACGGCTACGGCTATAAGTTCGTGCGAGGGTAGCACCGCGTGCTCGATTTCGAAGAACTCACTGCGGCGATCGGCCGCGCGCTCGAACGCGGCGCGGTGGTTCCGCTGCTGGCGCTGCGTCTGCCGGAGTTCGCGCAGGTTGCGTGGCGCGACGGGAAGCGCAGCGCGCGGCTCGTCGAGCGGCAGACGGCGGCGGCGTTTCGCGCGGCGGCCTGCCGGATTGTGCGGGACGGCGACGCGCTCGCGCACGCGAGCGGAAGCGATTGTTTTGCGATCGCTATGCTGGCGCCGGCGCGGGCGGGGCGGCCGCCTAGCATCGCGGACCTGCGCTGCGCGCTGGAACGCATTGCGGCGGAGATGTCGCTCTCGACCGGGCGAAGTATCGAGACAGGCTGGTGGCCGATTCGCGCCGCGTCGGAAATCGAAGATTTCGCGCAGACGTTCGAAACGGCGCTCGAACGTGGCCGCCGCGAACGCGAACGCGCCGAGATGCTGGCCACCGTCGGGCACGAACTACGCACGCCGCTGACGTCGATTCGCGGTTATCTCGAAACGCTGCTCGACGAAGAACCGGATCCGCCGACCAGTCGCCGCTTTCTCGAGACCGCGCGGCGCGAAGCGATGCGCTTGGGCCGGCTGGTCGACGGAATGCTGGAATTCTCGCTCTTAGATCTTTCGCCGCCCGACGTCTTTACCAGCTGTAACGTCGTCGAGACAATCGGCGCGGCGGTCGACGCGCTGTTGCCGCTTGCCCGTCGCCGCGGAATGGCCGTGCGCACCCATTTGCCGCCACACGCGCATGCCGCCATCGACGGCGACGCGTGCATGCACGCTGTGCTCAATCTTCTGGAGAATGCGGTGAAGTACGGGCGGAACGACGGGAACGTTTCGATCGCGTGCCGTCTCGAAGACCGTCGCATTCGCATCACGGTCGATGACGACGGACCCGGCATTCCCGAAGGCCAAGAGGAGGCGATCTTTCGTCTCGGCGTGCGCGGCGCGAACGAGCGTCCGGGAAGCGGCATCGGTCTCGCGGTCGTGAAGGCACTCGTCGACCGATCAGGCGGTAGCGTTTGCGCGTGCGAGTCGCCGCTTGGCGGGGCGCGTTTCATCGTGCAGCTACCCGCGCATCCAGGTCCGTAACTGCGCTCGCGGAGGAGCTGGAACGCAAGTCGCAAAAAGCTGCGGCACCCGCTTGTTTCTCGCGGCGCTGGGGTGGAAGTGGATATCCGAATTCTAGCAAAACGCCTTGGCGCAGTATTCGGTGCGTCATTTCTTACATATGGACTCGCGGGGTGCGTTGCGCCCACGTTGCCGATTCCGGCACGCGTCGCAAGCGTTGCTCATGAAAGCATCGCGACCGGGACGGGGAAGATCGTCGAGTTTCCGGTCGGCAGCGAACTACTGATTCAGCCCGTCGCGGTCGCCGCCGGTTGGGACGATCGAATGTGGTTCGCACCGGTGTCGACGTATATCGGCAGCATTACGACGGCGGGAGTGACGGCGTCGTATCGACTTCCCGGCCTGACGCGACCCACCGTCACTCACCCTCTTTCCATCGTGCTCGGTCCTGACAACAATATATGGTTTACGAACGGCTACGGCAGTCAAGTCGGCAAAGTGGACCACCGAGGGCATGTCACGCTGTACACTCCCACTACGCCCTACGGTTCCTTGTGGACCGAGCAGATCATAAACGGACCGCATCACCACCTTTGGCTCGTAGAGACCGGGGCCTTTTACGGCGAGGTCGACGAACTCGATACGAACGGCCGGATCGTGCGATCGATTGCGTTGAATACGCAATATTACTGCTACCCGGAGTCGATCGCCGAGGGAGCGGGCAACACATTGTGGGTCGGCAATAGCAGCAACTGCCCGAAAGTTCAGCGCGTAACATTGGATGGTACGGTCACCGATTTTCCGATCTCGTCCGCGAACGGCGTCCAGGCGGTAGGTTCGGATGGCGCCAGGAACGTCTGGTTTACGGCCGGCTTCGGGATCACCAGGCCATACGCGTTTGTCGGAAGGATTTCACCGAATGGGAAGATGCGGATGTTTCCGATCAGTCAACCAACGACGACCGCCGATCCCGTGGCAGGCGCGATCGTGCTCGGACCGGACGGAAACATGTGGTTCACACAACCATACGTGGGACAGATCGGAAACATTACGCCGCAAGGGAAGGTGACCGTTTATCCGGTGCCAGACGCCGTTTATGGAAGCTCGTGGATCCAAGTTTCGGGGATAACGCTGGGACCTGACGGCAACATGTGGTTCGGGGTGCCTTCGAGGAACCGAGTCGGAGAATTTAAGTTGAGCCCGTCCTCAAACTCTGCTCGCCAGCGCTGAAATTAGCGGCGCCGCATTGGCGCATCAAACGGCGGTGTAACGGCAACTTCGCCCACGCATCCAAGCGTATGACCGCACGCACGCCTTACACGTGAAAGCGGAATTGAGCGAGCGAATGGCGTAGAAGTGTGTCCGTGACGTCGTCCCGGGAAATATTTGCACACGCGAGCGAAGCCGAGCTCGCACGGTTGTTCGACTTCTATCGGATAAACTGGCAGTATGAACCTCGGATGTTTCCCATTTCTTTCGACGACGCCGGGCGCCCGGTCGAGTTCTTTACTCCCGACTTTTATCTGCCGGAATACGATCTTTTCATCGAACTCACCGTGCAGAAGCCCGCGCATAATACGCGTAAGAATCGGAAGCTGCGTTTGCTTCGCTCGCATCATCCGCAGGTGAACGTTAAGCTCTTCACACGGCGCGACGTGGAGCGCGTGTTCTCGCGTTCGGCCAAGGCGAGCTAGCGTGATCGGGGAGCCCCTCTTCGACGCTGGGGCTATAGCCGGCCGCGTCCGAGAGCTGGGCGCGGCCATTTCGAGAGACTATGCCGGGCGCAATCCGCTGCTGATCGGCCTCCTGACGGCGGCCGCTCCCTTCCTAGCCGACCTATCGCGCGCTCTCTCGATCCCTTGCGAGATGGATGTGATCGCGGTCAACCACGCCGGCGACGCCGGCCCCATCCATTTAAGGAAGGACACCGCCATCCCCGTTCAGGGCCGGCACATAGTCCTGGTGGACGATACGGTCGACACCGGAATGACGCTGCAGTACGTCGTAAAGACCCTGACCGCCAGGGGGCCGGCTTCCCTGGAGGTTTGTACCTTATTGGATCGTCCGCACCGCAGAATCGCCGATATAGAGATCAGGTACCGCGCTTTCGAGGCACCCGACGTCTACGTGGTCGGATACGGCCTCGATTATCTGGGGAGATACAGGGAGCTGCCTGCACTTTATGCACACGGAACGTGGCCCGCATGACGCGTAGCCTCATTAAGGCCTTCGCGCTGCTTTGCGCGTGCGCGATCGCTTTCTCTCCGGCTAAGGCTCCGGCGTTGGAGTTGCATTCCATCGAACAGGCCGCCGCCGACTACCGCAACCCGAACGCTCACTTGCAAGACATGTTCCGCGCCGCGCTGCTCGACACGAGCAAACTCGCGGTCATGACGCCGGACGGTACGGCGTATATCAAGACGGGCGATATTCCGGCGGAATGGCTGCGCGACGCCAGCGCGCAAGCGCGCCCGTATCTGTTTTTCGCGAAGGACGATCCAGACGTTCGCACGCTGCTGCGCGGCATCATCTCGCGTATGGCCAAGTACGTGCAGATCGATCCTTACGCGAACGCCTACACGCTCGACTACCGCGTTTGGGAGCAGAAATTCGAGATCGACTCGCTGGCCTATCCGGTCACGCTCGCATGGAGTTATTGGAAGACGACCGGCGATACGAGCGATCTTCAACGACGATTTTGGCAAGATGCTGGATTCGACGCTCGCGACGATGCAGCGCGAACAAGATCATCCGCGCAACTCGAGCTATACGCATAAAGAGCTCCCCAACGACGGCAAGGGCCGGCCCGTCGGCTACACCGGAATGATTTGGACGGGCTTCCGTCCCTCCGACGACGCCTGCTACTACAATTTCTTGATTCCTTCGGAGATGTTTGCCGTCGTCGCCCTTGGCGACATGGCGGAAATCGAGCGCGACGTGTATCACAACGTCGTCAAGGCGCGCGCGGCGAAGTCGCTGCGCGACGAAGTGCAGCGCGGCATTCAAACGTACGGCCTCGTCCTCGTTCCGAAGTACGGGTACATCTACGCGTACGAAGTCGACGGACAGGGGCACGCGATTCTAACCGACGACGCGAACATTCCGAGCCTGCTCTCGGCGCCGTACATCGGTTACACCACGCCGAGCGATCACTACTACGACAATACGCGGCGCTTCTTGCTCTCCCAGGACAACCCGTCGTTCTACCAAGGGCAGGTCGCGCGCGGAATCGGCAGCTTCCACACGCCCGACCATTGGGTGTGGCCGCTCGCGCTGATCGTGCAAGGCATGACCGCCCAAACGGATAACGAGAAACAGGATGTCCTCACGCAGCTGCTCGCAAGCGATCCGGGCGATCATCTGCTGCACGAGTCGTTCAATCCCGACGATCCGAAACAGTTTACGCGCCAGGATTTTGGCTGGCCCAACGCGCTCTTCTCGGAGTTCGTCATGACGCAGCTGCAAGGCGTCGCGCCGATCCCGATGGGCGATACCGAAGACCTCGAATTCCGCTCGGAGTAACGGTGGCTTCTAGCGCAGGCGTTATTGGGGGCCCCGCGCGTAGCGTGGGGGGCACGGAGCTTGCGTAGTGTCTTTTAAATCCTTGGGGTCCCACGATTACGTCGGCAAAGCCGACGTAATCGTGGGTATTCAGTGGGGTGACGAAGGCAAAGGGCGTATCGTCGACCTTTATGCCGCCGACTATGACCTCGTTGCGCGATTCGGCGGCGGAGATAACGCGGGGCATCAGATCGTCGTCGGGGACACGGAGATCGCGCTGCGCATCGTGCCGTCCGGTGTATTGAACGAGCGCGTCGAACTGTTTATCGGCGGCGGCACCGTCGTCAGCCTGACGGGTCTGCTCGCCGAGCTGGAGCGACTAGCGGCGATCGGCGTGGACATTTCGCGCGTCAAGATCTCCGACCGCGCGCACGTCGTGCTGCCGTACCACGCTGCGGCCGATCGCGCCAGCGAACGGGCACGCGGCACGCTAGCGATCGGTACGACCGGTCGCGGCATCGGTCCGGCCTACATCGACAAAGTCGCTCGCGCCGGTATCTTGTTCGGCGATCTCGCGCGCCGACGAGCCCTCGCCGAAAAGATTCGCATCAACCTCACGAACCGCGCCGGCACGCTCGAAGGAGAAACGCTGCCGAGCGAAGCCGACCTCGTGGCGGAGACGCTCGACGCGGCGGAACGGCTGGTCCCGCACGTTGTCGACGGCGTCGACTACTTTGCACGAACGCCTTGAATCGGGCCGGCGGGTTTTGATCGAGGGCGCGCAAGGATCGCTGCTCGACGTCGGCTATGGCACCTACCCGTTCGTGACGAGCTCGCACACGATCGCCGGCGGGGCTGCACGGGTCTCGGCTTCGGGCCGACGGCAATCGGTCGCGTGATCGGCGTCGTGAAAGCGTATTGCACCCGCGTCGGCGCAGGCCCGTTTCCCTCGGAGCTGCTCGACGAGACTCGGCGAACGCTTGCGTCGCCAAGGCGGCGAGTTCGGAACGGTTACCGGAAGGCCGCGGCGCTGCGGCTGGTTCGATGCGGTTGTCGGCCGATACGGCAGTCCGGCTCAACGGCCTCGACCAGCGCCGCGATCACAAAACTCGATGTGCTGTCCGGCATCGAGCGCCTCGGAATCGTGACCGGATATCGGCTGAACGGGAAGAGCGTCGGGTTTTCTTGCGCCGGGGCAACCGATCTCGAACTCGAGATCGAGGAGCTTCCTGGTTGGCAAGAATCGATAGGGGAAGTCCGGCGGATCGGCGATCTGCCGGCGGCCGCCCGGCACTACGTCGGCCGCATCGGGGAACTTCTTGGGGTCCCGATCGATCTCGTCTCGGTTGGTCGAGAACATCAACGAATTGGCGAAGGAGTAAAAGACTGTGGATGAGCGTCCGATACTCGGGATAGTATGCCACGGTGTCTGGGTGCCGTGGGGTAGCGTCGTTGGAAACGGATTTCCGACGTATGTGCCAAGGCCGGCAGCGAGAGTGAGTGGATAGCGCGTGGATCGCTTCGTTTCGACCTTAAGTGACCTTCGCGACCGCGTTACGAGTCTGTGGCAAGCACAGAACCGTCAGACGCAGATCATGGCCGGTGTCGGCGGTGCGGTCGTTATCAATTGGATTGATCATGCTCGCCTTGTTTACGCTTGGGCGCGGGCCTGCCTATCAAACGCTCTTTACGAACCTTTCGAACGAAGACGCCGCGGCCGTAACCGCGCGCCTCAAAGACGATAAGGTCCCCTATCAGATTTCCAGCGACGGCAAGACGATCAGCGTCCCCGTTGCTAATGTGAGCGACGAACGCGTGGCGATTGCCGGTTCGGGGATGCTCAAAGGCGGCGGCTCCGGCTACGAGCTGTTCGACAAAGTCAACTTCGGCATGACCGAGTTCCAAGAGAAGCTCGATAAGACGCGCGCGGTCGAAGGCGAACTGCAACGCACGATCGACGGACTCGATCCCGTCGATTCGTCGCGCGTCGCCATCGCGACCCCGGATCAGTCGCTCTACTCGTCGCAGCAAGAGCCGACGACTGCATCCATCGCCATTAAGACGAAGCCGGGCCAAGCGCTTTCTCCGCAAGAAGTCAAAGGCATCACGTCGCTCGTTGCCAACTCGGTCGAAGGCCTCAAGCCGGAAAACGTGACGATCGTCGATTCGAACGGGCAGATTTTGCTTCCCAGCCCCGGCGGCGCGGACGGAAGCGGCAGCGGCGGCGAGGCCGCCGGCGTCGACGCGCTGCGTCTAACCCAAGAACAGCTGCTGGCAAAAGAGCGCTACGAGTCGGCGCTGCAGCAGAGCGTGCAATCGATGCTGGACGATACGCTCGGACCGAAGCATGCGGTCGCGCGCGTTTCCACCAAGATGGATTTCGACGCGAACCAATCCGAAAGCAAGATCTACGCACCGCAAGGCACCGTTCTTTCGGCGCAAAACCAGCGCGAATCGTACACCGGAACGACGCCGAACCGGCAAGCCATCGGCGTGCCCGGCACGACCAGCAACATCGGTACGTATCAGGGCATACAGAACAACGCGCAGAACGGCCGCTACAACGGTTCGAAGTCGACTCAGAATTTCGACGTAAGCGAGCAGAACGTCAAGCACATCGACGCTCCGGGTAAAGTCACCCAGACGGCGGTTTCGGTATTGGTCAACTCTTCGGTTCCGACGGGTGCGCAAGCCGCTCCCGGCGCAGCCGCGGCGACCGCTTACGCGCTGACGCCCGCCAACGTCCAACAGCTTCGCAACGCCGTGATTGCCGCGGCGGGACTCAACCTCGCGCAGGGCGACCAGGTATCGGTCGAAGCGATTCCGTTCAATCCGTCGCTCGAAACCAACGGCACGGCATCCGGAACGACGACGACCGTCCTCGGCATCCCGGTATGGGTGCTCGCCGTCATCGGCGGCCTCGGCGTCCTCGCGCTGGTCGGATTGCTCGCAACCCGCGCGCGCCGCTCGCGCTTCGCGCCTGGTTCGGAACTCCCGGCTTTCGATACGTCGCTTGCCGAAGAACTGCCATCGTTCGAAGAACACCCGATTCTCGAAGGCGCGCCCGGCATGGCCGCACCGATCCGATCTGCTGCGGACCTGACGCGCGAGCAGATGATCGAGTACGTCACGACGGTGGCGCAAGAGAACCCGGACAGCATTGCCAAACTCGTAAAACTATGGTTAGCGGAGTGATTACATTGACGAAGTACCGCAGCGGCACCGTTAACGACGGAGAGTTCGTTTGGCGCGCCCTAGGGGAGGATCGCGCGAACCAACAAGCTGTCGCGCGCCCGGTTCGGGGGCCCCACACGCCGGCGGGGGGCGCGTAGCCCAGGGCGGAGCGCCGTTTAAAATGGATTCACCCATCGTCAATCTCTCGAGCATTGGGCTTCCGGAGCCGCCGCTTGGGACGTTGCCGGACATTCCGCAAATCGAGATATCGGGGCCGAAAAGGCCGCGATTCTCATTATTACGCTGGGCTCGAGCTCTCGTCGACGATCTTCAAGTTCTTGCGCCAAGACGAAGTCGAGCGCATCGTTCTCGAGATCGCCAAGATCTCGACCGTTCCGATCGAGAAGCGCGACGCGGTCATCCAAGAAGCCTACCAGCGCGCCATCGCGCTCAAGTACATCAACGAAGGCGGCATCGAGTACGCCAAGGAGATCCTCGAACGCTCGTTCGGCGCCGGCCAAGCCGACGACATGACGAGCCGGCTGTTCGCCGCGCTCAAGCACGGCAACCCGCTCGAACTCGTCAAGAAGACCGAACCCGCGCAGCTGCTCGAGTTTATCCAAGAAGAACACCCGCAGACGATCGCGCTGATCCTCGTCTACATGGCGCCGGAACAAGCCGGCGCCGTGCTCTCAGCAGCTCGAGCCCGAGCTGCAAGCCGAAGTCGCGATGCGCATCGCGATCCTGCAGAAGACCGCACCGGAAGTGCTGGAGCAGCTCGACGAGCTGCTGGGCCGCCGGCTCCTGGTCAGCGGCGCCGACTTCGCCAAGGCCGGCGGCGTACAGTCGCTGGCGAACGTCATGGGTTTCGTCGATCGCGAAACGGAAAAGAACATTCTCGACGGCTTGGCCAAACGCGATCCCGAGCATCGCGAAGAAGTCAAGAACCTGCTGTTCGTCTTCGAAGACATCATCAACCTCGACGACCGCGTCGATCCAGCGCATCCTCAAAGAAGTCGAAGCCAAAAGATCTTGCGCTCGCGCTCAAGACCGCCAACGAAGATCTGCTGGCAGCGCGTCTACAAAAACATGTCGACCCGCGCGGCCCGACGCTGCGCGAAGAAATCGAGATCCTCGGCCCCACGCGCATGCGCGAAGTCGGCAAAGCGCAGCAACAGATCGTCGACGTCATCCGCACGCTCGAGGAGAACGGTCAAATCGTCATCGCTCGCGGAGCGAAAGACGAACGGCTGGTCTAGCAATGGTATCGGGGGGCGCCCCATGCTCGCAGAGCTCATATGGGTAAAGTTGTAAAAGGTGCGCGGGTCGCTCGCGATCTGTATTTTCTGACCGTCCCGGAGGTCGAGTGCGACGAGCAGCGGCCGCTGCACGCGGAACTCGACGAGCGGTTCTCGTCACCGGATGGTTCGCTCGCATTTTTCGACGACGAGACGTCGCTCGAAGAAGCGCCGGCGTTCGTCGAGCCGGTGCTCGTTCCGAAAATCGACTGGGAAGCCGTACGCGCCGAAGCTCGCGCGATCGTCGACCGCGCCGTCGAGGACAGCGAGGCGATGCTGCGCGATGCTGCGACGCGGGCCAAGGCGCTCGTCGTCCAAGCGCAGGCGCAATCAGACGGTATTGCCGAAGCGGCGCGCACCATGGGCCACGTTGAGGGCGTTGCCGCAGGACGCATCGAGATCGACGCGCAGCTCGCGCAGGCCGTTTCGAGTATACAAGCCGTCGTCGAGGAGGCGCGCGCGCAGCGGCAGAGCGTGATCGAAAGCGCCGAACCCGAACTCGTGAAGCTGGCGATGTCCATCGCCGAGCGTATCGTGCACGAACAGATTACCGTCGATCCGAACGTCGTAGTGGATAACGTTCGCCAGGCGCTGACGCGCTTAGTGGGACGCGAGGTCGTGACGCTGCGGGTCAACCCGGCGGACCTCGATACGATTCGCGCCCACCGCGACACGATCGCCGGTGCGAACGACGTCGAACATCTGCGCGTCGTGGAAGACCAGCGCGTCGATCGCGGCGGCGTGGTCGTCGAAACCGACGCCGGTACGATCGATGCAAAAGTTTCGACGCAGATCCGCGAGGCGCGCCGCACGCTGCTCGCTGAGCCGTCGGTATTCTCGCCCGCGCAAGCGAGCTAGCAGCGTGGATACGACCAAATTCTCCGCCGACCGCTACGTGGACGCGATCCGATAGTGCCGACTTGGTCCGCCAATACGGCAAGGTACGGCAAGTCATCGGCGTCGTAATCGAGAGCCGAGGTCCGAACATGGCCGATCGGCGAGACGTGCGAAATCGTCTACAAACGCAATACGGAACCGGTTCTGGCCGAAGTCGTCGGTTTCCGCGACAACAAGGTCCTCATTATGCCGCTCGGAGATTTAGCGGGCATTGCCGTCGGAAGCGACGTCGTCGCCCTCGGCGCTCCGCTTTCGATCGGCGTCAGCGATCATTTGCTCGGACGCGTGCTCGACGGCTTCGGCCGCCCGATCGACGGGAAAGGACCGCTTTCAGTCGACCGCCGCGCCGTACGTCACGGCCGCACCGCCGCACCCGCTGCGTCGCGCTCGCATCGCCGAACCGTTGTCGCTGGGTATCCGTGCAATTGACGGTACGCTGACCTGCCGGCAAGGGCCAGCGCGTCGGCGTGTTTGCCGGATCCGGCGTCGGAAAGTCGACGATCCTCGGCATGATCGCTCGCAACACGGCAGCAGACGTCAACGTTATCGCGCTCGTTGGCGAGCGCGGCAAAGAAGTTCGCGATTTCATCGATCGCGATCTGGGTGAAGAAGGGCTGCGCCGCAGCGTCGTCATCGTCTCGACGAGCGACCAGCCGGCACTGGTTCGCATCAAGGCGGCCTTCGTTGCGATGACGGATCGCGGAGTATTTCCGCGATCAAGGCCTCGACGTCATGTTCATGATGGATTCGGTCACGCGCTTTGCGATGGCGCAGCGGGAAGTCGGTCTCGCGATCGGCGAACCGACCACGACGCGCGGATATACGCCTTCGGTCTTCGCGTTACTTCCCAAGCTTTTGGAACGGGCCGGCACGGCCGAGAAGGGAACGATCACCGGCCTGTTCTCGGTGCTCGTCGACGGCGACGACATGAACGAGCCGATCGCCGACGCCGTTCGCTCGATTCTCGACGGCCACATCGTGCTTTCGCGCGCCCTCGCTTCGGCCAATCATTACCCGGCAATCGACGTGCTTGCAAAGCGTCAGCCGCGTCATGCCCGACGTCGTGGACGCGAATCACTACTCGGCGGCGTCCGCGCTGCGCGACGTGCTCGCGACCTATCGCGATGCCGAAGATCTTATCAATATCGGCGCGTACGTTCGCCGGGAGCAATCCGCGCGTCGACCTCGCGCTTTCGAAGATCGAAGGGATCCGTCATTTTTTGCGTCAGGGAATCTACGAGACGAGTTCGTACGAGCAGACGGTACGCCAAATGCTGAGCATCGCGTAAACACATGCCGAGACGATTCGTATTTCGCCTGCAGCCGGTGCTCGACCATCGTCAGCGCATCGAGGATGAAAAGAAGCAGACGGTGGCGCTTCGCCAGCGGGCGTGCGACGAAGCGCAGGCCGAACTCGACCGGCTCAATGCCGAGTTTCGCGAGCAATCGGCCTTGGTGCGCACCCGGCATCAGGAGTTCGACGCGGAGACGCTGCGGGCGCACTACGGGCACCTTCATTTTCTCGATCGCGTCATCGACGCGCAGATTCGAGTCCTGGCCGAGCGCCGAGCCGCCTTGGAGCGCGCCCGGCAAGACCTGGCGGCGGCACAAAAGGACCGTAAGGTCGTCGATAAGCTCAAGGATCGGCGCAAAGTCGCCTATGTCGCCGAGGAGATGCGCATCGAGCAGGGCGAACTCGAAGATGCAAACGCCCGAGCGTACGGGCGAGTGCAGCGGATCGGAGGCACGTAGTGATCGTCACGCGCCAGCGGCGCAAGCCATTCCCATACAAGCGGCTCTTGCTGCCACTCATCGCTATTGCGCTGATCGTTTTCGCATTGATCTGGCCGCCGTCGCGCAACCTCATCCTCAACGGCCCGGCCGCTCCGGCAGCGCGCGCCGTCGGGAGTGCCTACGATAACGCCGCCCAGCCGTTCCACTTCGCCGCGCAGAACCAAGTGATCACGGATCGAAACAGGCAGATCGAGGCGCTTCAAGTGCAGTTGACGCAAGCCCAAAGTGAAGCCGCCGATAAGGCCAAGCAGGTTGCCTCGCTCCAGCAGCAGATCGACCAGCTCCAGACGCAGGCAGCGTCTTCGCGCAGTGCGACCAGTCCGATTCCCGGTCGCCCGGCCACAGGAACGACCGCCGCTGGCGCTGCGGGCGGAACATTCAGCAGCAACACCGCGCAAGGCGGCTACGTCGCGGGGGACCTCTCCTCCGGCGCGAGCGCCGATATTCGCCGCACCGGCGCCTACTGGGCGTCGATGGAACCGGAGAATGCTGCGAAGCTTGCCCAGCGTTTGCCGACGTCTTACGTTGCGCGCGTCTTCGCGCAAATGTCGCCCAACGACGTCGGGGCGATCCTCGACGCGCTGCCTGCCGCCTACGCAGCCAAGCTGACGCAAGAAAACCCGGAAATACAACACTAAGCGTCGTGAGTTCCGCTCTGAAGGCGTCGGCGCGGACGATTCCGGCCGACGTTTTAACGCCGATTGGCGCGTATCTCGCGCTCGCGAAACCGGGCGCGTCCTGCTTGCTGGAGAGCGTCGAAGCCGGCGGACGCCTTTCGCGCTACTCGTTCATCGGTCTCGACTACCTCGACGCGGCCGAGTTCGACGCCGGCGAAATGCTCTACGATCGCGTGCGCGCGTTCGTCGCGTCGCACCGGATCATCGATCCAGAGGCACCGCACGGCGGCGCGCTGCTCGCGTTCGCGTACGACGCGGCGCGCCCCGCGGCGCGACTGCGGCCGCGCGATCCCGGCATTCCGGCAATGCCGGCCGCGTACGTTGCGATCCCCGCAACGTGGCTCGTGTTCGATCACTTTACGCATTCGCTGACGGTCTGGGCCTGCGGTGAGAGCGAAGACGCAATTCAGCGACGCATCGACGGGTGCATCGAGCGTCTGTATGCCGCGCCGCCGGTTCCAGCGCGCCTGGTGCGCGCCGTATCGCCCATGACGCAGTCGATCGAACGCGACCGGTATCTCGATCTCGCATCCGGCGTGCAGCGCCGCATTTACGAAGGCGACGTCTATCAGCTGCAGCTGGGGATTCGCTTCGGCGCCAAACTCGACGGCAGCGCCTTCGATCTCTACCGTGCGCTGCGTCGCAGAAATCCCTCGCCGTATATGTTCTACGTCGACACGCCGTTCGGACAGCTCTTGGGCGCGTCGCCCGAGTTTCTCGTGCGTCTCGAAAGCCGTAAAGCGCGCATCCGGCCGTTGGCCGGCACGCGTTCGCGCGGCGCCGACGACACCGAGGATGCGGCAATCGCCGCCGGATTGCTCGCCGACGAAAAAGAACGCGCGGAACACGTCATGCTGGTCGATCTCGGCCGCAACGATCTCGGCACCGTCTGCGACTACGGAAGCATCGTGGTCGACGAGCTCTTACAGATCGAACGCTACAGCCACGTGATGCACATCGTCTCCAACGTTACCGGCACCCTGCGCGACGGTTGCGACGGCCTCGATCTCTTCCGTGCCGGCTTCCCGCGGGCACGGTCACCGGAACGCCGAAGGTGCGCGCCATGCAACTGATCGACGAACTCGAACCCGTCGCCCGCAGCTTCTACGCCGGCAGCATCGGCCGCTGGTCCTACACCGGCGATTTCGATTCGTGCATCACGCTGCGCAGCATCCACGTACGAGGCAACCACGCCTACTGGCAAGCTTCAGCCGGCATCGTCGCCGATTCCATCCGCAATCCGAATACGAAGAAGTCCTCCACAAAACAAAAATCGCCCGCGAAGTCCTAGGCATCACCCTATGAACGTCCTCTTCATAGACAACTACGACAGCTTCACCTACAACATCGTCCATCTCTTGGCATCGCAAGGCGCAAAGATCGAAGTCTTGCTAAATGACGACGAAAAACTAACGCCGGTCATTCTTGCAAATTACGACGCCGTCGTCATAGGCCCGGGTCCCGGCCGACCCTCAGATTTCCATAGAATGATGGAAGTCTTGAATGCCGCGATCCGAAGCAAAATGCCAATCCTGGGAGTCTGTCTCGGCCAACAGGCAATCGGCGAAGCCCTGGGAGCCAAAGTCACCCACGCCCCCCAACTGATGCACGGCAAGGTATCCAAGATCAGCCATGACGGTTCCGGGATCTTTGCGGGCCTAGAATCGCCCCTGTCGGCGACCCGCTACCATTCCCTATGCCTGGATCCAGACACCATACCCGAAGTCCTGAAAGTAACCGCCACCAGCCCCGACGGCGTAGTCCAAGCGCTCGCCCACAACACCCTCCCAATCCACGCCGTCCAATTCCACCCCGAATCCGTCCTAAGCGAACACGGCGACCACCTCGTCCGCAACTTCCTAGCGCTCATCAACACCTGAGCCGCGTCGTCGCTAGCCACGAGCCGCGAGGTTGGGGGTGGGCTTTGGGGGCCGTCCGGCAGTGTACGATTTTTCCAAAAAAGCCATGGATGGCGTACTTCCTTTTAACGTTTTGGAAAAACGGACAAGTAGGAGCCCCCATGGATGGGGGCGACGAGCGTCTGCCGGACGGCCCCCAAAGCCCGCCCCCAGCCTCGCCGCCCGCCTGGAAACCCAGACAAAAGCGGCTAAGGTCCCCGCCTACCCAGGCCGAAGAAATAAGAACGAGGGCCCGAGGATTCGGGCTTGTTCGTAGCATTCGGAAAGGGGGTGACAATAAGAAGAATGACAGCTATCTCAGCACTATCGAGTCTCGGCCTTCCGGGCCAGTTACTCAGTCTGCTCTCCGGAGCAGTCGGCCATGGATCGAAATCCGCAAAAAGCGCGACGACGAACGCTTCGCAGGCAGCAAGCTTCAGCGGCGTACTTAGCGGAGCGATGACGAGTGGCACGACCGATCCCGCCGCGCAGCTTACGGCACTGGTCAACGGCGGAACGCCGATCTCAACCATCGTCGACCAACTCTCGAATCAAATTGCGGACGCCGTCGCAAAGAATTTGCCGGCATCGCAACTTCCATCGGGAGCGTCACGAACCGCGCTCGTCAGTTCCATCAAGTCAGCGCTCTCACCACCGTCAAACGCACCACCGGGTACAGCCGCGAATCAAGTAGCGGCCCTCGAACAACGGTTGCAGCGGTGGCTGGAAGGGTTGTCGGGGGGAGCGGACCAGCAAGTGGGGCAGCAGAGCGATATCTCGGGTAAGATCTTGGACGCCAACTCGGCGAGAGAACTCCCGGCCCAGACGCAAGGTTCGAAATCCACATCGGTTGCGACCGGTGCGGCTTCGCTTGCCAATTCGCTCCTGAAGTCCGTCGCAGACGCCTTAGCCGGCAATGCGGCTTCAACCGCTCCAACGAACAAGTCATCCGCCGGCACGGCGGATGCAAGCGTCCTGGCAAACGCGGCAACCGCGGCGGCTTCGGCTGCGGCGACTTCCGCAACAACCGGCACGCCCGCACCTGCGCCCGCTCCGGATCCTAACGCGAGCGCATCGACCACCGCGCAAAACGCGGCGACAACCTCGGCGGCATCGCCCGTCGATCTGGTCGCACGCATGATCGCTCGCGCGGCCGGCGTCGACGCAGTGCACAACGTCAATCTGCCCACGGTACAATCGGCGGCGCCCTCCGCGCAAATCGCGCGCGGCACCGCTGGGTCATCTGGAACGGCGTCGCCGGCGGCGATGGCCGCGAAGATGACCGCGCTCCTGACGCAAGCCATCAACGAGGCCGCGGAAGGAGCCGAAGAGCGTGGCACGGCCCAAGACGACGCGCTGCGCGATCAGGATGCGAGTTCGGCAGGTTCGGCCGTTCCGTCGAAAGTGACGGCGCGTACCGATCTTTCGTCGTTCTCGTTACCAACCTCACCATCGCCGATTACCGCGGCACAAACGCAAAGCCAAGCAACGACTGCCAATCAGGCACCGGCCGATCCGGGCGCTGCAATCGAGCAGCTCATCAAGAGCATGGCGATGCGCACGGGGGCCGACGGGACGTCGGAAATGCGTCTGCGTCTCCAACCGGAGTCGCTGGGAACGGTCACGCTCAAGCTGACCGTCGACGGCAACAACGTGTCGGCGAACGTCGTCGCACAAAACGGCGAAGCCCGCACCGCGCTGCTGGCCCAGCAACACAACCTCGCGCGCTCGCTGGCCGACTCCGGCTTGAAACTCACGAGTTTCACGGTCGATCTGTCGGGCGGTCAGGCGCACGATCAAACTCGCGACAATACCTCAGGATTCGGACGCAAGTATACGGTCCACGAAATGGCCGCTACCGACGGCGACTCCGCAGAAAGTTCGAGCACCAGCCCGGCACTATTGCCGAGTTCGACGCTCGGCCTACTCAGTTACTTAGCATAGGAGAACTCAATGGCCGCGACTGGATCGGTTCCACCGATAAGTCAACTCGAGTCGACCCCGTCAGCCGCATCGCAGCTGCCGGGCACTGCTAGTTCGAACTCGAACAACAGCCTGGGTCCGAACTCGTTTCTGCAACTCCTCACCACGGAGCTGCAGAATCAGGACCCAACCAGCCCGTCCGACCCGACGCAATCGGTGACGCAGCTGGCTCAATTCTCCGCGCTTCAGTACCAACAACAGCTGTCCGACTCGTTCGCCTCGTTTCAGTCGAACTTCGGCGTCCTTCAAGCTGCTTCGCTCGTCGGTAAACAAGCTACCGTCGAAGTCACCAGCGCGACCGGACAGTCGACGACGACGGGAACGATTCAAACGATCGCCGTGGAGAACGGTACGCCGTACTTCACGATGACCGGTTCGAACGGACAGACGCTCACCGACAACAACGGGAACCCGCTCCTATTCTCACTGACGCAAATCATCGGCATCGGCGCCGGCACGGCAGCCTCAGGTACCGGTACTCCGACGACGGGCGCAGGAACGGGCGGAACGGGAAGCACCCCTGGTACTGGCGGCGGAAGTTAGTAGATCGATGGATCCAAACGACATCAGCAGCATCCAACAAACGCCGGGCATCCTGCCCGGTCCCGCACCACGTCCTGCCGGCACGCCGGTCGACATTCCACCGTCTACATCGAGTTCGAGCTTTCGTTCGATCCTCGAGCAGACGCAGGCGTCACCGGCGTCGTCCGGCAGCGAACCGCTGCGGTTCTCGGCGCATGCCATGCAACGGCTTCAGTCTCGCAATATTACGCTCACGAGCGAAGACATTTCGCGGATGAACGATATGGCGGACAAAGCCGCAGCTAAAGGCGCCAAAAACTCGCTCTTCATCGTTCGCGACGCCGCGATGGTGGTGAGCATCAAGAACCGTACCGTCATTACGGCGGTGGACCAGGACTCGATGAAAGAGAACGTCTTTACCAACATCGATTCCGCAGCGATTATTTAACTCACTCATCCGGGGCGGACCGAAAGGAGCCTCGGCCGTGACGCCGATCGAACGACGCGTCGCGGAGCCACCTCGAGGTCAAGAAAACATTTATGTCGGGATTCGACTCCCTCTACACCGGGATCACCGGCCTGAACTCGTATCAGAGCTGGATCGACATGATCTCGAACAACATCGCCAACGTCGATACGACCGGCTTCAAAGGCCAGCGCATGACGTTCGCCGATCTGTTCTATCAGAATCAGACCTTCCCATCGGCGCCGACCAACACGAGTGGCGGCATCAACGGACAGCAGCTCGGATTCGGCGTCAAGGTGATACCGTCGACACCGAGTTCCAACAGGGCGGTTTTCAAACCACCGGCCTGAATTCCGACCTCGCCATCAACGGCGATGGGTTCTTCATTCTGAACAATCTCAGCGGCACCAGCGTGCCGGTATACACGCGCGACGGCGCGTTCTCGACCAACGAGAACGGCGTGCTCTACGATCCGGCGAGCGGTCTTGCCGTGCAGGGCTGGGAAGCGGACGCCGCAGGTAACGTTACGGCCAGCGGCACGACCGGCAACATCACCATTCCGGTCGGACTCACGGAACAGGCGCAAGCCACCGGAACCGGGGCCAAGACCGGCCCCACCGGCGACAACGTCTTCGACGTCGCGCTGGGCGGCAATCTCGATCAGACGCAATGGCAGCAATCGTTCCTGCATTCGGTCGGTGCGTCGGCCACCAACGGCGGAGCGTTCACCGTCAGCACGACGATGTACGACTCGCTCGGCAACGCGCACGAAGCGACCGTGACCTACACGCCGGACACGACCGGCGCGGTTGCGGCAAACATCACCGCCGGCGGCGCCGGACTAGCGATTACCGCCGGAACCACGATCGGGCCGGGATCGGTGATCAGTGCTTCCGACAACACCAAAGCAACGACCATCACTGTGGCAACCGCTACAGCCGGCGGCCCGGGCGTCGGAACGTACACGATTACGGACACGCTGGGGAATACGGTAACGGTCCCCGTGGGTCAGACGGCCACGTTTGACGGCGCAACCATCAACCTCGTAAACCCAGCGGTCGCAGCGGCGACGCAGAGCTTCTCGATTGTTCCGGCGGTCAACGGGCTGCCCACGAGCGTCCAGAACGCAGCCGGTGTAGCAGTCACGCCGGCAACCCGTTGGACGGTGAGCGTTTCGTTTACGGACGGCACGACGTTCAATACCCTCAACAGCGGCGGTATCGTTAGCGCAAACGGAACCGTCACCACGGCGCCGACGCAAGGCAACGCGACTTCAGGAAACGTCGGCTACGCGTACTTCGATCAAAATGGCCAGTTCATCAACACTTCGTCGATCGAAAGCGGACCCGCGGGTGGCGGTGCGTACGTCATCGGCGGCAACTCGACGACTGCCGGACTTCCCGACTTCCACACGGCCGGTTCCGCGGCGACGACGTTCCAAGGCAACCTGCTTGCGGTAACGCAGTGGGGGCAAAGCGCCGGCAACAATGCGCAAGCTGCGGCGCCGGGCGCCATCGCATTGGGCTTCTGGCAGAACTCCAGCTTGGAAGGTGCGTATGGGGCGAACGTGCTCACCCAAAACGGCTATGCGGCCGGAACGCTGACCAACTTCACCATCGGCGACGACGGTACGGTCAGCGGTTCGTTCTCGAACGGCCAGATCAAGACGATCGCTCAAGTCGCGATGGCGCGCTTTCAAAACGAGGGCGGCCTTTCGCGGGTCGGCGACAACCAGTTCGAGGCGACGGACGACTCCGGATTGGCCCAACTCGGAACGGCCAACACCGGCGTCTTCGGTGCCATTCAGTCGGGAGCGCTCGAGCAATCGAACGTCAACCTCGCGACCGAGTTCACCAACCTCATCGTCGCGCAGCGCGCGTTCGAAGCGAACACGCGCGGCATCACGACGGCCGACCAAAACCTCGAAACGGTCATCAACCTAAGAGCTAGCGAGAACTAGTTCTTCGCGTCACCACGCGCAATAACGGCCACGTCGGTCCAAAGCGGGCAGCGGCGAAAGCCGCTGCCCGTTTCGATTTCTCACCATGCGGGAGGGGCGCGCGGCGTGTGCGCGATAAGGGAGCCTCGTGATTGCTCTGACCCGGCTCAACGGCCATCCAGTGATGGTGAACAGTGACCTTATCGAGTCGCTGGAGGAGACTCCGGATACCGTCGTGACCCTGACTTCGGGCAACAAGCTTATCGTCCGGGACGCGATGGTCGACGTGCAGCGCAAGATTGTCGCCTTCAAGCGCGCGATCTACGGCCCCCAGGAGGGCTAAAATAGCCCGCCATCTGAACGAAAACTTCATATTGCCAGCCCCCCGGCCGATACCCAAGAGACTTTTCCCTCGGAGATTGATCGTTGGACTTCGCGACCATTTTTGGCCTGCTCATCGGCTTCGGAGCTATTTTCTTTGCCGGGTACGTGGGCGGCACCGACCCGAGCATCGTATTCGGACGCTACGAAGCGATCATCCTGATCCTCTTCGGGACGCTCGGCGCTACCCTGACCTCGTTCCCGATGCGGATCTTTATACGGGGCTTCTTTGGAGGCTTCAAGACCGCGTTCGTCGAGGCCGACTACCACGAGCGGGACGTGATCTCCACGCTGGTCTCGTTCGCCGAGAAGGCGCGCCGCGAAGGCTTGCTGGCGCTCGAGAACGAGGCCGCGGAGCTCGACGACGAGTTCATGCGCAAGGGCATCCAGCTCGTCATCGACGGCCGCGACACCGAGATCATCCGCAAAATCCTCGAGACCGAGGTCGCTATTCGTCCAGAGAACGCAGCGCGAAAGCCGAAGCGGTCTTCATGACGTTGGGCGGCTACTCGCCGACGCTGGGCATCATCGGTACCGTGCTCGGCCTGATCGCGATGCTCAAGGGCCTCGGCCAGATGGGCTCCAGCACCAACGTCGCCGGCATCGATCGGCATCGCGACCGCTCAGGCGTTCGTCGCGACGTTCTTCGGCATCTTGCTCGCGAACTTGCTCTGGCTGCCGATCGCCACGAAGATCAAAGAGCGCAACGGTCAGCTGTTGCTGCTGCGCGAGATCATGATCGAAGGCATCCTCTCGATCCAGGCCGGCGACAACCCGCGTCTGCTCGAGGAGAAGCTGCTACGCGTTCCTCGATCCGCGCGACCGCGGGACGGAAATCGAAGAGGGCGGACACGTCGCTGCCGAGCCGGGTTTCTCCGGGTCGGGGGCATAGCCGTACGGCGCAATGGCCAACCGGTAAAAACCGCGGCTCGATCCGCCGAGTCGAAGTACCGCAACCGTCAGAAGGAACAGACGCTCGAGACGGCCGGCATGATGCGATGGCTGCTGACGTACGCCGACATGATCACCCTCATGTTGGCGCTCTTCATCATCCTCTTTGCGATGTCGACGATCAGCCGCGTGAAGGTTCAGGAGTTCGCGAAGCTCGTTTCGGCGGGCTTCGACAACACTGGTCGCGTCAATCAACCGCCGAACGGCGGCGACCAACGACAGCCAATCGTTCGACGCCAGTTCCAACGTGCCGGCCATCGAAAAGCAGCTGCAGAAATACGTCCAGAAGCACAACCTGCAGAAAAGGTGCAGGTGCACATGGATCGCCGCGGCCTGGTGATCACGCTGCTGTCGGACAAATCGTACTACGACAGCGGCAGCGCCGAGCTGCGGCCGGATAGCAGAAGATCCTCGACAACATCGACCAGTTCCTGAAGAAGAACAAGCAACTGATTCGCGTCGAAGGCAACACCGACAACGTCCGATCAACACGGCGCAGTACCCGACGAACTGGGAACTCTCGGCGGCCCGGCCACCGGCGTGGCGCGCTACCTGGTGGAGCACGACGGCCTCGACCCAACGCGCGTTTCGCCGGCCGGCTATGGAGAGTTTCGGCCGCGAAAGCCGAACGACACGGATGAAAACCGCCGAGCAAAACCGCCGCGTCGATATCGTGCTGCTGAACGCGACAACGACGTGAGCCGATGAGGAGAATAGCCATGTCGATGCTTTCGCAAGAAGAGATCGATGCGCTCGTCAATCAACTCTCGGGCTCGAGCGCGAAGCGCCGGTCAAGGCAGCGATCGACGGCGCGCAAGTCAAGTCGTTCGACTTCCGTTTCAACAAACGGCTCGAGAAATTTACCAACAACCAGCTGCAGACGCTGCGCACGCTGCACGACAACTTCACGCGCCTGCTGAACAACTCGCTCTCGGTGTACCTGCGCACGCGCGTCGAGGCGACGATCGTCTCGATCGAGCAGATCAGCTACGGCGACTTCATCGCCTCGATCGGCATCCCGTCGATCCTCTCGATCTTCTCGATGGATCCGCTGCCCGGCAGCGGCATCGTGCAGGTCGACCTGAACCTCGCCTTCTCGATCATCGACCGGCTGCTCGGCGGGCCGGGCTGGTTCCCGAACAAGCTGCGCGACCTCACCGATATCGAGCGCACGCTGATGCAGCGCTTCATGGCGCGAATGCTCAACAGCTATCGCGAGTCGTGGAACTATCTGTTGACGCTCTCGCTGAAGATCGAAGCGCTCGACTCGAACCCGCAGTTCATCCCGCGCATCATCCCGCTGGACCAGATCGTTGCCTACATTTCGATGGAACTGAAGGTCGGCGACATGGCCGGCGTGATGAACTTCTGCCTGCCGTACCTCGTCCTGCAGTCGATCGGGCAGCAGCTTACCGACTTCCAATGGTCGCCGACGGTCGTCGCGGGCCGCGGTATGACCGAAGAAGATATCCAGCAACTGACCCGAAACGTCGAGCGCGCCGGGGTCGAGATCGAAGTCGAACTCGGACGGACCATGGTCTCGCTGCGCGATCTAGTGGCGCTCAGCGAAGGCGATGTGGTCGTCTTCGATAAAGCAACCAAAGAGCCGTTGCTCGCCAAGGTGAACGACCGCGAGAAATTCCGGGTGTTTCCGGGCCTGAACAAAGATCACCTGACGTGCCAGGTCGCACACACGATCGAACACGATGACGACTGACGTGGGGAGAGCATAGTATAAATGTCCGATTTGGAGCATCTTGCCGACTCGATGCTGGCCGCGGCGAGTACGGTACTCGGCCGGTTGGTCGAGCAGCCGGCAGCCGCGACCGGATCGGCGCGCAACGACCACGAAGGTTCGATCCGCACCGACGGCAACGAGCTGGTGACCCTGGCTGAAGTACCATCGCTCGGCGCCAAGATCGTCGTCCGTTTCCCGCGTGCCGACATGCAGGCGGTCGTGGGCGATCATGCTCGGCGGCGCCGGCGATTTGGGCGAAATGGGCCCGATGCAGCTTTCGATCGCCTCCGAAACCGTTTCGCAGATCGCGGTGGCGATGGCCGAACAGCTGGCGACGCGAACTCAACGTTTCCGCCGACGGCGTCCGTGCCGAACTCTGTACGGACGCCGGCATGTTGCCGCCGCCGCCGTTCGAGTCGTATGACGGCATGATTCAGGTCGGCGAAGATCTCGTACCGCACGTCAGCATCGACTTTGCGGCGATAACGCGTTCGAAGCTGGGCATCGACAAGGTCGAAGCCGCGCAGGTCGAGGCGGCCGAAGAAAAGCCCGCGCGCACGCAAGCCGAAGGCCGCCGGCCCGTCGCCCGACGCGCAGAGCGTCACCTATACGCCGATGCAGCCGACTGCGGTTCGCCCCGCCCAACCGGGCCAGGCGAATCTCGATCTCGTTCACGACGTGCCGCTGCAGATCAGCGCAGTTCTCGGAAAGACGGTCATGCCGTTGCGCGAGGTCGTCTCGCTGCAATCGGGGCACGTGTTCGAGCTCGATAAACTTGCCGCCGAACCGATCGATCTCTACGTCAACAACATCCTCATCGCTCGCGGCGAGGTGGTCGTGGTCGATGATAAGTACGCCGTGAAGATCAGCGAGCTCAATCCGCAGGTCGGCTAGCGCCGCGCGCTGATATGTCCGGCGGTTTCTGGCTCAACTACTTTCTCGCGCTCTTCGTCATCGGGCTCATGCTGCTTGGGCTCTGGGTGCTGGTGCGCGGCCTTTCGCGCGGGCGCATCTCTGCGTCGGCCAGCAAGCGGATGGTCACCGTGCTCGAATCGACCGCGCTCGCGCAGCACGTGGCCGTTCACGTCGTCAAAGTCGGCGAACGCTATCTGTTGATCGGCGGCGGAAACAACGGGACGCTCTCGCTCCTGGCGGAACTTCCACCCGACCAAGTCGACGCGTGGCTGGCGGCCCAGCGCGAGACGCTCGGAAAAGCGAGCTGGCAAAGTTTCTTGGGCCCGCTGCGCCCGCGACTATGAACGTATTGCGGAGCCTGCCCGCACTGCTGTGGAAGCGCCACGGTCTGGTTCTCATCGCCGGGGGCCTGACGTTCCTCGCGCTTTTCGTCCTGCCGTCGCTGGCGTTCGCGCAGACGCCGCCGACCGGCCCGACATCACCGACGATTCCCATCCCTAACATCAACATCGGCGTCGGGCAAGCAAGGTCGCCGCACGACGTCGTCGGCGCGCTGCAGATCATGCTGCTGCTCACGGTGCTATCGATCGCGCCGACGCTGCTCGTCATGGTGACCTCCTTCACGCGCATCATCATCGTGCTTTCCTTCGTGCGCACGGCAATCGGTACGCAGCAATCGCCGCCCAACCAAGTGCTGAGCGGCCTCGCGCTGCTGCTGACGTTCTTCGTGATGGCACCCGTGATCAAGGACGTCAACGCCAACGCCGTCCAGCCGTACTTGAAGGGCACGATCAGCCAGCAGATCGCCCTCGACCGCGGAGCGGCGCCGCTGCGCAAGTTCATGTTCCGGCAAACGCGTGAGAAAGATCTCCAGCTCTTCTACTCGATTTCCAAAGAGCCGCGTCCGACCGAGCAGAAGGACGTGCCGACCTTCATTCTCATTCCGGCGTTCGTCATCTCGGAGTTAAAGACGGCCTTCGAGATCGGCTTCGCGCTTTACGTACCGTTTATCGTCATCGACATGGTGACCGCAAGCATCCTGCTCTCGATGGGTATGATGATGATCCCGCCGATCTTAATTTCACTGCCGTTCAAGATTTTGATCTTCATCCTGGTCGACGGATGGAACCTTACCGTGGCGGCGCTCTTCCAGAGCTTCGGGAACCCATGAGCTTTGCAGACGCCATCGGCCTGGGCCGCGAAGCGATCTTCGTGACGCTGCTGGTCGCCGCGCCGGTTCTGCTGTTGAGCATGGCCGTCGGGTTGGTGATCTCGGTCTTTCAGGCCGTCACGCAAATTCAAGAGCCGACCCTCGCGTTCATCCCGAAGATCATGGTGGCGGGCGTGGCGATTCTCTTTTTCGGGCCATTCATGCTCGCGATGCTGACGGACTTCGCGGCGCGCATCTTTACGCACATCGCGCACATCCCAATTAAGTGAGCCGCCCCGGATGAACGGTCTTTTCGGCCTCACCGCGCAGCAGTTCGAGACGTACATGCTGATCCTCATTCGGATCGTCACGATGTTCGCCGTCTTTCCGATTTTCTCGGCTCCGCAGATTCCGCATCACGTGCGGCTCGGACTCGGCTTGGTCGTCTCGTTCATCCTGTTTCACGTCGTGCCGCCCATGCCGCTGCTCACCAACTACGGCGATCTCGCGATCTCCGTGCTGGCGCAGGTCGTTCTCGGCATGATCGTCGGCTACGTCGCTTCACTGGTTTTCGTCGGAATCCAGTTTGCGGGCGAGCTCATCGACCTGCAGATCGGTTTTGCGGTAGCCAACGTCATCAACCCCTCGACCCAGCAGAACATCACGATTATCGGCGAGCTGGAACTTGCAATCGCTACGCTGATCTTCCTCATCACGGATTCGCACCATCTGTTTATCCAGGGTCTAGCCGGCTCGTTTACGCTCGTCCCGCTGCCGTTCATTCACCTCGATCCGAGCGTGATGTCCAACGCGGTCTCGTTCTTGAGCCAGTCGCTGCTGGACGTCTTCAAAATCGCCGCGCCGGCCGCGGGCGCGCTCTTCCTCACCAACGTTTCGCTCGCGCTGATGGCGCGCGTCGCCCCGCAGATGAACGTCTTCGTTGTCGGCTTCCCGTTTCAAATCGGCGTCGGCCTACTCGTCCTTGCATTCAGCATCCCGCTGCTGGGAATCGTCGGTCCGGACATCTTCCACGGCGTGGCACGTGAGATGGATTCGGTCATGCGCGGGTTACGCGTTTAGCAAAAAAAGAGCGCCGCGGGAACGCGGCGCTCTTTTTTTCGGGGGACGGCTAGTAGCTAAATTTGCCGATCTGATTCGCGTTGGCTTCGGTGAAATACAGATCTTCTTGCGGATTACTTTCGAAGCCGACCGCTAGTGCCGTCGGTTTTGCGTTGGCGGTAAGCGTCGGGTAGGTCTTCACGACGCTGCTGGACAGAATGAACTGTCCGATGCTGCTGCCGGCCGGATCGGTAAAGTAGAAGTTGCCGTCGATGCCTTGAACGATGCCGTAGGCCGATTTTGCCGGCGCGAGCGAAAACTCGTTCGTCACTTGGCCGCTCACTTGCATCCGCCCGAGTTTGTCGGCGGACTGTTCGGTGAACCAAAGCGCGTTGTCGCTGCCCTCGACGATCTGCGCGAGGCCTGCATTGGGGGATTTGATGGCGTACTCCGTGTAGCTCGTTCCGTCAATGGTCAACCGCCCGATGCGGTTGCGCCCCGGCTCCGTGAACCACAAAGCGCCATCCGGCCCGTTGGTAATGCCCAGCGGCTTCGCGCCGGCGGCGATCGTATATTGGTTCGCGGCGCCGACTTGGTTGATGCGCCAGATCGAATCGGTACCGGGGTCGGTCGCCCACATATTGCCGTCCGACCCGAGCGTGATCCCGGTTGGCGTCGCGCTCTTGTTGCCGAGCGTGAACTCCGTGAATCCGCTCGTGGTGAGCGAGATCTGTCCGATACGGGCCGAGCCGGCCTCGGCGAACCAAAGAAGGCCGTTCGGGCCCGAGGCGATTCCCTGGGGAGACGAGTTGATCGTCGGGGTCGGCGTCGAGACGATCGCCGGGGTCGTATTCAGCGTTCCGATACGGCTCGTGCGGCTTTCGGTGAACCAGATCGTGGAGGTCGACGAGACGGCGACGAGACCGGCCGGCTGGTTGTTTGTCCCCGGAGTAATCTTATACTCGCCGGTCACCCGTGGCGGGCTGGTTGGGGACGGCGTCGCGGTTCCGGAGGTAATGGGTGTACCTTTTCCGCAGGCGGCTAAGGCCAGGAGCCCGGCCGCAAGTAGCGTTCCGGCCGCAAAGCGTACCGTTCGTGGCAAAATGATCTCCTTGGGAATGTGGGTCAGTCTCCCTTATTGGAGGACTGCCCCTACTTTCCCGCAGGCCCCCCGCCGAAAACAAGGGGGAAGATGATCCCGTTCTGCCCGGACGCCGCTATTGGCTAAACCCGAACAAACCGAAAAGGCTACCCCGAAACGGCGTTCCGACGCGCGAAAGAAGGGTCAGGTTGCGCGCAGCCAAGAGCTGGCGGGCTCGGCCATATTTTTCGCTATCGTGTTCGTGCTGTACGGCCTGCTGAATATGGCGCTGCCGTCGATCTTCGGTATGGTCGAAACCGCCTTTTCCCGCGCGGCTACTCACCACGACTTCACGATGCGGACGGCTTGGATCCTCATGGCGCAGTCGATTACGGCGATGTCCGGCTTCCTCGGCATCATCTTTGCAGTCTCGTTCCTAGTTGGCGTGCTCGCGAACGTGGCCCAGTTCGGACTGCTCTTCTCGCTGAAAGCCATCACGCCGACCTTTGGGAAACTCAATCCCATCGCCGGTTTCGGGCGACTGTTCTCCAAGCAGATTGCCGTCAATCTCGGCAAACAGCTCCTGAAGCTCGGGGCGGTCGGTTTCATCCTCTTTACGTCGGTCGGTTCGAACTTGGACCTTTTCGCGGCGGCCGGGCAATCGCCGCCGATAACCTTCGTCTTCATGTTGGCGAGTCTCATTTTCTCGATCGGCTGGAAGTTCGGGTTGATGCTCGTGATCGTCGGGCTCCTCGACTACGCGTATATGCGCTGGCAGTTCGAGGACAACCTGAAGATGAGCAAGACCGAGGTCAAAGACGAAATGCGTCAGAGCGAGGGCAACCCCGAGGCTAAGGGCGCGCTGAAACGCAAGCAGCGCGAATTCGCCCGGCGCCGTATGATGTCGTCGGTTCCGCGGGCCACGGTCGTGGTGACCAACCCGACCCACTATGCGGTCGCGCTCGAGTGGGACGAGGTGAAGATGGATGCGCCCGTCGTAACTGCGAAGGGAGCGGACTTGGTCGCCAAACGCATCCGCCAAATAGCCGAGGAGAACGACGTACCAATCATGGAGAACCCGCCGCTCGCGCGTACACTCTACGAGCGAGTGGAGCTGGACCAGGCCATCCCCCCGAATCTGTACGCCGCGGTCGCGCAGGTGATCGCGTTCGTCTTCAAATTGAAGCGAAAGATCATCGCGTAAGGTGAGAGCATAGTGGCTGCCGCGCAATCGACGCCCGGCAAGATGACGGTTCTCGAGCGTCTCGCAAAGACGACGCCGATTTGGGTCGCCCTCGGATCGGTAATGCTCGTTCTGCTGATGATCGTGCCGATTCCGACGTGGCTGCTCGATGCGCTGCTGTCGATCAACATCATCATCGCGCTCGTTATCATCGGCACCGCTCTTTATACGGAAAGCGCGCTCCAGTTTTCGGTCTTTCCAACGCTGCTGCTGGTCATCACGCTGTTCCGACTGTCGCTCAACATCACTGCGACTCGGCAAATTCTCACAGGGGAGGGCTACGCCGGACAGGTCATCCAGTTCTTCGGCAACATCGTCGTCGGCGGAGACTACGCGGTCGGATTCGTCATCTTCCTTATTCTCGTCGTCATTCAGTTCGTGGTCATCACGAATGGTGCCGGGCGCGTCGCGGAAGTCGCCGCTCGCTTCACCCTGGACGCAATGCCCGGCAAACAGCTCGCCATCGACGGCGACCTGAACGCCGGTCTCATTACCGAAGCGGAAGCTCGCCAGCGCCGTCGCGACATTCAGCGATCGGCCGACTTCTACGGTGCGATGGACGGCGCCAGCAAGTTCGTGCGAGGCGACGCGATCGCCGCGCTGATCATCGTCGCGATCAACACCATCGGCGGTTTCATCGTCGGCGTCGCCCAGCTCCACCTGCCGATCGACGAGGCGCTCAAGAAGTTTACGCTGCTGACCGTCGGCGAAGGCATCGTCACCCAAGTTCCGGCGCTTCTGATCTCCACCGCGACCGGTATCATCGTGACCCGCGCCGCGAACGAGTCGGATTTCGGGCGCGACATCACCAAGCAGTTAACGGCTCAGCCGAACGCGTTGCTAATCGCAGGAATCCTCGCGACGGTGTTCGGTTTTGCCGGGCTCGTACCGTGGATCATGCTGCCGCTCGCAGCGCTGCTGTACCTGGCCTATTTCATCCGGCGGCGCCAGATTGCGGCCGAAACGCCCGGCAGCCCGCTCTCGCAGCAGCGCGCGGCGGCTGCCGCGGCCGCCGGCTCCGGCCAAACCGGCCGAGAGCGGTCGTCCCGCTGCTTTCGTACGATCCGATGGAGCTCGAGATCGGCTTCGGCTTGATTCCGCTCGTCGACATCAATCAGGGCGGCGATCTGCTCGAGCGCATCACGATGATCCGCCGGCATTCGGCGCGCGATCTCGGCATCGTCGTGCCGCCGATCCGCGTTCGCGACAACCTGCAATTCAAGCCCGACGCTACGTCGTGAAAATTTACGGTCTCGAAGTCGCGCAGGCCGAAGTGATGGTGAGCCGCCTCCTCGCGATGAACCCGGGAACGGCAACGGCCCCGCTCGACGGCATTCCAACGACGGAGCCCGCGTTCGGCTTGCCGGCGCTGTGGATCCCGGACTCGGCGCGTGCCGAAGCCGAGATGGCCGGTTATACGGTCATCGATCCGACCAGCGTGATCGCGACGCATCTAACCGAAATCATCAAGTCCCACGCGCCCGACCTGTTGGGGCGCCAAGAAACCTCCGCGCTGCTCGATAACGTCAAGTCGCACTATCCGGTCGTCGTCGAAGAACTCGTTCCGGGTATGCTCACGATCGGTGAGATCCAGCGCGTGCTGCAAAGCCTCTTGCGCGAACGCATTCCGATCCGAAACCTCATTCTGATCTTGGAAACGCTAGCCGACTCGGCACGCGTCAGCAAAGACATCGACTACCTCACCGAAAAAGTGCGCGGCGCGCTCGCGCGGCACATCTCAGCCGAATACGCCGAGAACGGGCTGTTGTCGGTGATTACGGTCGACCCGCGGCTGGAGGCCCTCCTGGCGGAAGCGGTGCGCCGCGGCGAGGACGCGTACGCGCTGCTCGACCCGAATACGGTGGCCAAGGTCTACGGATCGCTCACCAAGCAGATCGCCGTTGCTCAGAACGCGGGTTTGCAACCGATCGTCCTCTGCTCGCCGTCGGTGCGCTTGGCGCTCAAACGCCTGACCGAACGGGCCGCCCCGCAACTCGTCGTGCTGTCGTATTCGGAGATTCCGCCGGGACTCAAGGTCGAGTCCATCGGCCAGATCTCGACCACGGAAGATGCGGCGCCGGCCGGAACTCCGGCGCGCTAACCGAAACCCTGGGGTGTAGATGTTCAAGACGCTTTTCGGGGGCAAGCCGTCCATCCCACCGGGGAAGCTGCCCCAGCCGAACACCTTCGTCGATGTGGTCGTCGGCGGCCGCCAGTCCCGGTCGGTTACGGTCGAGACGGTTGGCCCGCGCGGCATCGTCACGCGCGATGTCCTCGGTCGCGCCGGCGAAACCGCCGTGATCCTCTATAGCACCAGCGCCGGGCGATATCGCGCGGCCACGAAGATCCTCGGTGTGAGCGGGACCGCGACCCACTTCGATACGCCAAAGCGCATCGAATTGGTCGGCTCGAACTCCGGCAGCCAGAAGCGCTCCAGCGTGAGGCTCGACACCCTGGTTCAAGGACACTGGCGGTTCGCGCCGAGCGGGAAAGGCAGCGGCGAGTTCCATCGGGCGACCGTCCGGGACATCAGCCGCGGCGGCTGCTCCCTGATCGTCGACCGGCCCGTCAAGGGCGGCACCACCGTCGAGGTGCGGATCCCACTCAAGCCGGACAGCCCGCCCATCACCCTGCTCGGCGAGGTAGTGCGCCACCAAGAGATCAAGGCATCCGGTAAGCACTTCCACGGCCTCCGCTTCCACGGCGTGACGCCCGAGGAGGATCACGCCATCGTCGATTTCATCAATCGCAAGCAGGCCGAACTGCGCAACCGGGGGTTGGCATGAAAGAAACCGCTTGGTTTGGCCGAATAGGTTTATAGGCAGCACCCGGGCGTCTTTTCGTTCGAGGTAGCGCATCTTCGTCTTGGGAGCAAGCATGAGCAAGAGGGTCCTCATCGTCGACGACGCTGTCGTCATGCGAATGATGATCAAGGGGATTTTGAGCAAGAACGGATTCGAAGTCGTGGGCGAAGCCCAAAACGGCGTCGAGGCCGTCGACAAATACAAGCAGCTCATGCCCGACTTGGTTACGATGGACATGGTGATGCCCGAGATGGACGGAATCACCGCAGTAAAACAGATTATCGCCGGCGACCCCAATGCGAAGATCATTATGTGTACGTCGATGGGCCAGCAAGCACTCGTCGTCGAGGCGATCCAAGCCGGAGCGAAGTCGTTCATTACGAAGCCGTTCCAGCCGCCCAAGATTCTCGAAACGATTAACAAGGTTCTCTCATGAGCCAGTCGATGAACCTCACCGACCTTCAGAAAGATGCGCTGAAGGAAGTCGGCAACATCGGCGCCGGACACGCCGCGACGGCGTTGTCGCAGCTCCTCAATGCGAAGATCAATCTCAGCGAACCGCGCATCGACGTCATCAAGTTTCGCGACCTCGCGTCGCGCGTCGGACACGAGAACCGTACCGTGGCGGCGTTGCACATGTACGTGCGCGGCGAAGCGCCCGGGCAAATGGTCGTGCTGTTCGATCGCGAGCAGGCGCTCGACTTCGTCAGCCAGTTCCTGCACCGCGTAATCGGCGACATTCAAATCTTCGACTCGATCGCAGACTCGACGCTGAAGGAGCTCGGCAACATCATCGCCGGCTCGTATCTGACGGCGATCATCCAGCTTACCGGCAGCAACCTGCTTCCCTCGGTTCCGACGCTTTCGTACGGGACGGTACAGGCGGCATTCCGGACGCTGATGTCGATCCTCCCGGACCAAGATGTTTTTCTCATCGAGTCGAGCTTCCTCGACAAGGAAAGAGAAGTCGCCGGTCAGTTCATCTTGATACCGGAGACCGGGTCGCTCGGCCCATTACTGTCCGTCTTCGGCGTGGAGTAATCGCGGGTGTCTGACGAACTCTTTAATCGGGAAGAGTTCGTCTCGTATTTTCGGGACGAAGCCGAAGAGCTATTGCAGCAGATCGATGCCGATCTGCTCAAGCTCGAAGAGTTCGCGACCTCCAAAGAGTCCGATCCAGAGATCATCAACTCGCTTTTCCGCGCGCTCCATACGATCAAGGGCAGCGGCGGCATGCTCGGCTTTACCGACGTTCAGGGCCTCGCGCACAAACTTGAGAATCTTTGCGACCTGCTGCGTAAGGATCAGATGCCGCTCTCGGAGAGTTGCGTCGACATTCTGTTTTCAGGGCGCGATTTTCTTACCGATCTCGTAGGGATCGCCGTCGGCGGAGAAGACGCGGCCGCCCCCGGCGAGTTGCCGGACTACATGAATCGTCTCGATGGGTTCGTCGCAGTGTACGAAGAGACGGCGAACGTCATCGAAGGCCGAACCGGTCCGGCGCACACGTTCGACGAAGCGGTCGGCGACTCGAAGCCCGCAGCCGACGTCGAAGCCTTCGAAGCCGAAATCGAACGCTTGCTCAGAGAAGCCGAGGCACAGCGCGCCGGTACGGCCGGCGGACCACCCACCGCGCCGGTTGCCGCCGGCGAACCCGTGCCTGCGGTCGAAGCGGTGGCGGAAGCCCCCGAAGCCGCCCCGGCAACACCCGCTCCCGCTGCGGCGCCCGCCGTCCCTGCCGTCGAGATCGCGGCCGGCGCTAAAGAAGCGAAGCCGGAGGGCAAACGCGCATCGCTGCATCAAACGATTCGCGTCGACATCGAACGGCTCGACGCGCTGCTGAATCTCGTCGGCGAACTCGTCATCAATCGCACGCGCATCTCCGATATTGCGAACACGCTGGAACGCCTCATGGGCGACAAGGCGTCCAATAACGGCGGCGCGTCACACGGCATCATCGCCCCGCTCGCCAAAGACCTCGCCGATTCGGCGGCGTTGCTCGCACGCACGACCAACGAGATTCAAGAATCGATCATGAAAGTGCGCATGGTTCCGATCGGACAGGTGTTCGACCGTTTCCCGCGCCTGGTTCGCGACGTAGCTAAGGCGCGCGGCAAAGAGGTTCAGCTCGTCATCTCCGGCGCAGAGACCGACCTGGATAAGACGATCGTCGACGAAGTCGGCGAACCGCTCATGCACTTGCTGCGCAACTGCGTCGATCACGGCCTGGAGCTGCCGGAAGCGCGCGAAGCCAAGGGCAAGCCGCGCGTCGGAACCATTCAGCTTAATGCGTACCACGAAGGCAATCAGATCATCATCGAAGTCTCCGACGACGGCGGCGGCATCGATCTCGAAAAGGTTCGCGCGCGCGGCATCAAGCAGGGCTTGATCTCGGCCGACGACCGATTGGCGGATCGCGAACTCATCGAACTGATCTTCACGCCGGGTTTTTCTACCGCCGAAGTAATCTCGGACGTGAGCGGCCGCGGCGTCGGCATGGACGTAGTGAAGAAGAACATCACGCGCCTCAAAGGGATCTTCGACGTGGACTCGGTCACGGGCCAGGGCACGCGCTTTACGATCAAGCTGCCGCTAACGCTGGCCATCATTCAAGCGCTGCTCGTACGCGTCGTGGAAGAACTGTACGCGATTCCTCTCGATTCGGTCATCGAGTCGCAGCGCGTCGAGATGCCCGACGTTCGCAGCGTGCACGGTAACGAGGTGATCACGCTGCGCGGCCAGGTCGTCCCGCTGCTGCGCATCGCGGACTTCTTCGAGCTCGGCGGGACGCGCGACCCGGATAAGGTAATGATCGTGATCGTCGGACTGCAGGGGCGCCAGGTCGGCTTGGTGGTCGACTCGTTCGAAGGCGAGCAAGAAATCGTCATCAAACCGCTTTCCGACGTGGTCGGCCGGATACCGGGCATCTCGGGCGCGACGATCTTGGGCAACGGTTCGATTTCGCTCATTATCGACGTACATTCACTGGTCAGCGATGCGTACGTGGGCGGGCGCTCGGCGCGCGCCGAGTTTTCTGGAGTATGAGACACATGATGGCCGATGGCAGAGAAGAAGTGAAACAACTCTCGGGCGAGGTCGTCCAAGTCGTTTCGTTTCGATTGGGCGGCGAAGAGTACGGCGTCGACATCTCGCAGGTTCAAGAAATCATTCGCATGGTCGAGATCACGCGAGTCCCGCGGGCTCCGCATTTCATGGAAGGCGTGATCAACTTGCGCGGCCAGTTGATCCCGATCATCGATCTGCGGACGCGGTTCGGCATGGCTCGTATCGAGAAGACCAAGAGCAGCCGCATCGTCGTTACGGAAATCGGCACGAAGCGCGTCGGCATCGTGGTCGACTCCGTTTCCGAAGTGCTCAACATTCCGATCGAAAACGTAGAGGACGCTCCGGAGATGATCGCGGGCGTCGGCACCGAGTACATCCAAGGTGTCGGTAAGCTGGGCGATCGCCTCATCATCATGCTCGATCTGACGATGGTGATTACGAGCGAAGAGAAGCAAGTGCTGGAAACGATCGAGGCGCAAGCTGTAGCGACCTAAAGCCCCGACCGGTCGATTTCTACGGAGTAAACGCGAAAACGGTGCCGTCGCCATACTGGCCGCCGCCGGCCGTCGTACCATAGAGCGTGCCATTCAAAATGGTAAGCCCCGCGATCGGCGCCTCACCGTCGCTCCCACCCGCGAAGCTGTAAAGGACGCGTTCCTTTCCGCTTGGGGCGATCGCGAAGATAGTACCGAGATTGTGTTTACCACCTTCGCCCGTCGTTCCATACAATAGGCCGTTAAGGAGCACGAGCGAATCTTGCGGTCCGCTGCCATCGCCGCCGTGGAATAGATAGAGCATCTTCCGTGTTCCACTTGTCGTCATGGCGAACACCGATCCGTCCGAATACGCACCGCCCATGGTGGTTCCATAGAGCAGGCCATTGACGGCAATGAGGCCTGCTTCGGGAAACTCGGCGTCCTTTTTGAAATCGAAACTGTGGACGACGTGTTCCTTGCCGCCGGACGAGACCGCGAACACCGTGCCGTCCATGAAGCTTCCGCCTCCCTCACTCGTTCCGTAGAGCCAGCCATTGACGGCGAGTAGAGACGATCGTGAGCTGGCCGCGTTGTTCTTACTGTCGAACCTGGTGACGACGCTCTCTTTGCCGCCGCTCGTCACCTTGAAGACGATCCCGCGGTACGCACCTCCCGAGTACGTCGTTCCGTAGAAGGCTCCGTTGAGTTCGATCAGCGCCCCTTCGGGGCCAATACCATCGTTCGGCTTGCTCCCGAAGCTGTAGATGACTCGCTCGTGTCCGGATAGGTCGACTGCGAAGACGGTCCCGGAGAACTTCGTTCCGCCCGTGCTGGTGGTTCCGTAGAACGTGCCGTTATCGGCGATGAGCGGCGAGCTTGGTTGATTTCCATCCGGCGCACGTCCGAAGTTGTAGAGCGTAACTTCCGTGCCATCGGTCGTGACGCTATAGACCGTACCCGTCGCATTCGACCCGCCGGCGTACGCCGTTCCATAGAGGGTTCCGTTATAGGCTATCAAGTCGGATCGAGGATAGGTGCCGTCGAAGGCCGTCGCGCCAAAGCTGTACAGGACGCGATAACTCGCGGCGGCCGCTCTTTTGCCGGTCGCCGACCCAAAGCCGGGCAGCGACGTGTGGGTGGCGCTGCAAGCCGCAAGCGCGATCGTGGCAAGAAGGAATTGCGCCGCGCGAATCGCGCGATAAAACTCGTTCACGGTATTCCTTGGCGGGTGGTACGCCTGGCGAGAAGTACGTCATAGCGGCCAGGCGGTCGATCGCCCTACCGTTCGGACTGAGCAGACGGCTCCCTCGGCTATAACCCCCTCTTAAACTATTAGTTGACAAGCGGGCCCGGGCGCGCTACTATCTACTAAAGATTTAGGACTTACTCAGGAGGAATACCCGTGGCACGGAAACCATCGACGACCTTGACCGAAGCCGAACTCCGGCTTATGGCCGTGCTTTGGGAGCGCGGCCCTTCGACGGTCGGTGAGATTACCGCCGCGCTGCCGCCGCCGCCGATCGCCTATAACAGCGTTCTGACGACGATGCGCATTCTGGAGCAGAAGGGCTACGTGGAGCACGAGGAGCAAGGGCGCGCGTTCGTTTATCGGACGATCGTGCAGCGTGACGATGCCGCAAAATCGGCAGTCGGCCACGTTCTTTCACGCTTCTTTGACAACAGCGCGAGCTCGCTTGCGCTACGCTTGATTGAGAACGAGCGCCCATCGTCCGACGAACTTCGCCGGCTGCGCGCGCTGATCGACCAGTACGAGGAGGGTGCGAATTGAACGCCCCAATGTCGCAAGAACTGGTAACCGCCGCGAACGCCGTCGCCGCCGTCGCAATTAATGCGCTCTGGCAGGACGCGCTGCTCGTTCTCGGAGTGTGGGGATTGCTGCGGGCTTGGCCGCACCTGAACGCTTCGACCCGCTACACGGTGTGGAGTGCAACGCTGGTCGCTGCGGTGCTAGTCCCGATCGCGACCACGGTGCCCTTCCTCGCCGCGCCGCCGCCGCCGGTCTCCTCGAATACAGGAGCCGTCCGGGAATCGAGGACGCCCATCCTGATCCCGGAAACGGTCGCCGCTCGCCACGCTGAGCCCTCAGTGGCGCACGGTGCCGGCGGCGGTGTCGCGAGTGAAACGCTACCGCGCGTCTCATCGCTTCGCTTCCCCGAGCGCTTCCGGCTGACCTTGCCTTTACCGGTCGTCGTCGGCATCGCCGCCGCATGGGCGCTGCTCGCCGCATTTGCTCTGTTTCGCCTCGCGATCGGCATCGCTAAACTCGAGGCGCTCAAGCGCGATGCGCTGCCGCTGCCCGTCGAATACCGGGACGCGATGGCGCGCTGGACCTCCGCCAACAAGGGTTCGCGCGACGTGCGACTGTGCGTCAGCGACGAGACCGACGTTCCGGTTGCGGTCGGCTTGTTCGACTCGATGATTCTGATCCCGCGCGTGCTGCTCGATCAACTCTCCGAAGCCGAAGTCGATCAGATCAGCTTGCACGAACTCGCCCACCTGCGCCGCGGCGACGACTGGACGAACGGTCTGCAGCGCGTGTTCCTAGCCCTGCTCGCCTGGAACCCCGCGGCCCGCTTTATCGGTCAGCAGCTCGATCTCGAGCGTGAGGTCGCTTGCGACGATTGGGTTCTTTCGCTCACCGGCGCGGTGCGGCCGTACGCGCTCTGCCTTACGAAGATGGCCGAAACCTCGACCTGGCCGCGTGCGCCGATTCCCGCGCCGGGCGTGTTCGCGACGCGCAAACATATCTCGCTGCGTATCGAGCGTCTGCTCGGTGCCGGCCGCAACGTCGCGACCAACCTCGCTATCGGCCCCGCGGCCGCCGCGGTTGCCATCGTCGGCGCACTCGCTTTCGTCATCGCCATCGTCGCCCCGTCGATCGCCGCGCCGGTTGCAATGGTATCGCCGGCAACGGCACCCGTTATCGCGTCGTCGGCGGCGCCCGCCGCCGCGGCGAAATCCGCCACTCGTGCGGCCGAAGCGTCGCCACGAGTCGCACAACAAGTCGCGCAGCAGGCGACCGCGGCAGCATCACCGGTTCCGTCGGTCGTGCATATCCCCGCGATCCACGTGCACAAGCCGGCGCAAACGATCGTCGTTCCCGAGACGAACGTCGACATCCCGGCACACGACGTTCCGATTCCGCCGATGGCCCCAATCTCGGCAAAGGCGGAGAAGGCGATCGCCGCTTCGGCAGCCGCCAGCGCGCGCGCCGGTATCGCAAGCGCGAACATCGGTACGACGATCGCGCAATCCGTCTCCGACGGCCTGCGCGCCGGGCTGACTCCGCTCACGGTCGCGCAGAACGCCAACTCGTGTATGGCGTGCAACTTCCGCGGCGTCGACTGGTCCGGCCGCGACATGCACGGCGTGAGCTACACCGGAACGGATCTCAGCGGCGCGAAGCTGCGCGGCACCAACTTCTCCGGCGGATCATTTAACGGCGTGGATTTCTCGCACGCCGACCTGCACGGAGCGTCGTTTCGCAACGCCTCCCTAACCGGAGTGGATTTCAGCGGTGCCGACTTGACCGGCGTGGACTTCACCGGCGCGAAGCTCTCCGGCGGCGATTTCACCCGGACGGAGCTTGGATCGTCGGCGGCTCGTTCGATACTCGCGACCTGCGTCGGCTGCGATTTTTCGCGTGCTTCGCTGGCGGGGATGGATCTCTCGAACATCAAGATCAGCGGCGACGATTTTTCGCACGCCAATCTTCGCAACGTCAACCTCAGCGGAACGACCCTCACCGGCGTCGACCTTAGCGGTGCGCAGTTGGACGGCGCGGTGCTCGACGGCACCACGTTCAACGGCACCGACCTCGGCGGCGTCGACTTGACCCACGTCGATCTGTCCAAAGCGCATCTCATCGGCGTCGACTTTTCCCACCAAAAGTCGCCTAAGTAAAACCTAACCCCACCGGAATCGATGCCTCGTGCGTGAGGCCTGGTTTCCTGCGCCCCTTAGGAGCCTTCTCTGATGAACAAGATCCACTCGATCTCAATCCTTGCGGCGTCGGCGATCGTCGCATGCATCGCCGTAACCGCGGCACCCGCCCGCAGTTTGTCGCCGGGTTTGCCGGCCGACTGCACCGGCTGCGCGTTCGAAGGGCGCGACCTCCATGGCGCGGACCTTTCGAACGTAAAATACACCGGGGCGGATTTTTCGCGGGTCGATCTACGCGATGCGAACCTACGGAACGCGCGTTTAACCGGCGTCGACTTTAAGGACGCAGACCTTCGCGGCGCCGATTTCGACGGCGCGGAACTCTCCGGCGTCGACCTGCAAGGTGCGAAGATCGGCGGCGCGCGATTTGGCGGGGCGAAGCTGACGGGTGCGGATCTGCGCGGTGTGTTCATCGGTGCGGCCGACGCCGACGTGCGCGGATTGCTCCACGAGTGCACGGGCTGCGACGTCAAAGACGCCGTGCTCGACGGACGCAATCTCACCGGAATCTCCGTCATCGGCGCCGACTTTAAGAACGCGCGTGCGAACGGCACCAGCTTTCAGGGATCGGACCTTCGCGGAATCGATCTCGCCGGAGCGTCCCTGCGCGATGCGAACTTTCGCGACGTTCGTCTCTGCAGCCAAGGGAGCCGCATTCAAACCTCGCGCTACAACGACGGCATCGACTGCGGCGACTTCAGCGGCGCGGACGTTCGCGGCGCCGATTTCCGCGGCGCGCTGATCTGCGATGAGGGCAGCGGCGGCGGCCGTACCTGCCGTCCGGTCGATGCAGCCACGCTGCGCTCCCACAGCCGTTCGATGCTCGATGGAGCGACGCTGCCTTGATTCGCAACCTCGCGGCACTGTCGTGCGCGCCGGTCGTCGCTTTGACGATAGTCGCGCGCGCTCTAGCCTATCCGGCGATCGACGTGCCGAAACTGGCGCCTCCGTTGGATCCGGCCGCTGCGCCGGCGTGGCAGACCGCCACGAGCGTGAAGCTGACGTGGGACACGACTCACGGTCGCATCAGCACCGAACCGTCGAGTGCGTGGATTTCGACCGACGGGCATGCGCTGTACGTTCGTTTCGAGGTGACGCAGCACGAGGCCATCGCCGCGGCCCAACAGACCAACGACGTCGGGCAAGGCAGCGACGATGCCGTGTGGGTCGATCTCTGGCCGGGCGGCACCAACGGATATTACTACCAGTTTCAAGCGACGCCCAACGGGACGCACTACGAGTCTTCCTCGGAGAACACCAGCTTTTCGCCGACGTGGGAATCGCACGGCGCGATGCACGACGGCGGATACACGGTAACGATGCGGATCCCGCTCGACGTCATTCGCGGCGCGGCGCCGGGCCGTCCGTGGAAGGTGCAGTTCGTCCGCTACATTCACGCGACCGGCGAATATCAGGTGTGGTCGTACGACGCGACGCAGACGTCACCGGACGATTCGACCCGCGCCGGAACGATGAAGCTGGCCGTGCTTTCGGTCACGCCGGTGCGTCCGAAACCGCGCGCCGCCGTGTACGCTCTGGGGGAGGCTGCGCCCAAGACGGTCGGCGGCTCGACGTCGCGCGTGGGTGCCGACATCTCGATTCCAATCACGCCGACGGCCTCGTTTTACGCCACGTTTCATCCCGACTACTCGAACGTCGAGCTCGACCAGCAGTCGATTGCTCCGACCGTCACGGCGCGCTATCAATCCGAGGTGCGGCCGTTCTTCACGCAGGGCGCGAGCTTTTACAATCAGTTCAACTGCGACGCATGCCCCTCGATTCAGGAGCTCTATACGCCGGCCATTCCGACGCCGCGCGAAGGGTATGCCGTTGAGGGTAAAGAGGGGCCGTTCTCCTTCGCAACCTTCGATTCGCTCGGCGACGACCGCAGCGATATCGCGAGCGCCTTGACGTATCAGACCGACGATCACGAGATGTTTACGACGGTTCAGCGCATTCAGGTCAACACCGGCACGTTCGTCGACGATACCGTCACGACGGGCATTGCTTGGAGCGACAACAAGCACATCAGCACGTATTTTAACTACGGCAGCGATTCGGGGACGAACGTCTTGATTCCGGACCAGGCGCAGCGCTACGACTTCGGCGGCGGCTGGGCCAACACGACGTTCGGACTCTTCGGCTCGGTGCGCAAGGTCGGCGAATACTACGATCCGGCCGACGGCTTCATTTCGCACCCCGGTATCGCCGGTTACGCGCTGTACATGGCCAAGATCTTTGACTTCTCCGCGAACAGCAAGATCGAATCGATGGGCGTCGCGGGCTTCGAAGATCGCTATCAAGGCCCCACGCAGGGCAGCGCGCAGAGCGACAACTCGCTGCTGTTCGACATCCTAACAAAAAGCGCGTGGGACTTGCAGCTCTTCTCAGGTTCGAACTACTGGCGCTTCGGCGACGTGCTGACCCCGGTGTCGCAGAACGCGGGCTTCCAGCTTACGTATCACAGCGGGCTGCAGACGAACAACCCTGGGAATTTCCCGAACCACGGCTCGTCGGCGACGCCGACGACGCTCGCGTTCAATACCGGACACTACGGCAACGGGATCCTCGATTCGTGGTTCCGCAGTTCGACGATCCGGGTCGGCGTGCGCGGAACGCTGGCACTCACGGTCAACGATACGGCACAGTACTCGCCGGGCTCCAGCAACATTCAGTGGTTCGAGAGCGCGAGCTATACGTATCAGCTCAATCGCGACGCCTCGTTCTCGTTCGGACTGCGCCGCGTTATTGGCACTCCGCCGATTCCGAACGGCGGAGGCGACTGCATCGGCGCGTGTTCGAACGTCTCCGTCGCATATCACCAGCGCCTGCGCCACGCGGAAATCTACCTAGCGTACGGCGATCCGAACGCACTGGTCACCGTTCCGCAAACGATTTTCAAAGTGATCTTCTACGGCGGAGCCGAGAAAGGAACCTGAACCGAAACAATTTGAGGGCATCACCGTATCAACACTGAGTTAGCCAAAACTCGTCAGGAGAAATGCTACCGTGAAAATTTCAAGCATCGCGCTGGCAGCAGCGCTCGTCGCGGCAAGTGCAACGCCCGCATTCGCCGCGGCCCCGACCCTCGACGTTCCGATTACGAAGAACGCACCTTCGATGGACCCAAGTGCCGACGAAACCAGCTTCGATCCCGCTGCATTCGCGCAGCTCTCATACACCAGCACGGGAACGAAGTCGTCTGAAGGCACCGACGCGCACATCTCGACCGACGGAAAATTCCTCTACGTCCGTTTCGATGCTTCGCAGAAAGAAAAGATCGGCACCGGCGATAGCGTCGGTATCGATCTCTGGCCCAGCGGTGCGGGTGGAAGTCTCTATCGTTTCGCTGCAAGCCCCGACGGAACGAAAAATGACAATAGCGCCGCCGCTGCTGCAGCGCCCTCGTGGCAGGCAGCCGGCACCGCCTTTGACGGCGGGTATGCCGTGACCATGAAGATCCCGTTGGCCGGGCTCCACGGCGTTTCGGGCAACGGCCCGTGGAACGTCCAACTGGTCCGCTCGATCGGAGCGAATGGCCAGCAGCTCGTTTGGTCGCATGACGGAACCCCGGCTCCGGCGGACGACCTAGCAGAAGCCGGCACGATGACGCTCCCGGCTGCGGTTTCGAGTCTGTAAAGGGCCAAGCTGCGGCTTACCAAGCAGGCCCGTTTGGGGATCGGGGGAGTACAATGAAGGCAATGAAAAAGGCCTTCTCACTGGTAGCCATCGCGGCCCTTGCCGCACTGGCACCGGCTCTCCCGATCCAAGCTGCCGACACCACCGCCCCCACCGCTACGGCGCCCCCGACGATCATTCACATCGTTACGCGGCCGCTATGCGCAGAACTTCACAAGCACATCGCTCCGACGGTCGGCATGATGTTGGAAAACGACCGCGTGATGAAGAGCAGCCCCAAACTCTTCAGCGATTACAACAAAGACGCGCTGTACGGCGTCGACAACTCGGCCAGCAACTCGGCCGGCCCGAACGGCGGAACCGTTCTGCAGTCGAGCGGAACGATGAACGCCGCGCAAAACATGACCATCCTCAAGATGGAAAACATGGTCAGCCCGATCGCGAACAACATCATCGCGATGGAGAAGATGCTCGACACGCCGGCGTTGATGCACGGCACCGGCAACCCCGACGACGATAAGAAGCTTGCGGCGATTCGCGAGAAGCTCTTGAAAGCGATCGCGGATCAGAGCGCGACGCTCGACATCATCAACGGCTTCGTGCAGACGCAGCAAATGGGCGACCTGCAGCATCAGGGCGACGAGTATATCAACGCCACGTCGCAAAACGACGTCACCGGCAAGGCCGCGATCACGCCCGAAGCGACGGCTAATCCGCTGCTGGCAGATCCGAACCAAGCCGGGCTTCCCGCTAATCCGTACGCCATCGATCCCGCGAACATTCCCGGTTTGACGCTCGGCGCAAATCCGGTTACGCGAATGCTCGAGGCCGTCAACTGGACGCTGCAGCAAACGGCTGCAAACGAGAACGATGCCGGCACCGCGATTATGGGGGCCGCGCAAGAATGCGGCGCCGGAGCCCCGGCTCCCGCGGCGTCACCCGCTCCGCACGCAAAATAAAACTCGCGACGCCGCGACGCACGTCAGCCGCCGCTAAACGCAGCCCTAGCCCCTGGCGAAAGAGTCTTTTGGAGCCTTGACATACGAACACCTGTTCGATAGTATGAGTCTCCCATGGCGCCGCTTGCATCGCTGCCGGAGTCCAGCGAATCCCGTCGGGAAGCGTTTGCCGCGCTTCGGGCGGGGCTGAGCGGCGCCGGGGGACCATCCGCCCGGGTCTCCCTCGAGAACCTCATTCCAAGCGAAATACCGCCCCTAGACGACCTGCTTGGCGGCGGATTCCCGCGCGGTACGCTGGTGACCCTCGAGGGAAACGCCGGGCGATGGAGCATCGCCGCCCGGCTGGTGGCCAACGTGACCCGCCGCGGGGTTGCGGCAATCGTGGACGACGGCGGACTCTACCCCCCAAGCTTGGCCTCGGCCGGGGCGCGCCTCGACCGGGTGCTGGTCGTGCCGGCCCGGACGCCGCTCGGCGTCGCTCGAGCCGCCGACATTCTCTTGCGCTCCCGCGCCGCGCGCTTGATCTTGCTGCCGGCCGTATCGCTGCGCGACGCCGTGTGGACGCGGCTGGCGGGGCTGGCGCATCGCACCGGCGTGCTCCTGATCGCGATCGTCGGCGCCGGCGCGGAATGCCGGGATGCGCGCGCGGGCGCGTCGCTGACCGCCGCATCGGGACTGCGATTACATTGCTCTTTGGAACGGGTAGCAGTCCACGGGACGCGCGGGCTGTGGTGTTCGTTTTCAGGGTTCGAACTGCGCACCGAGCTGCGCAAGCATAAACGCGCGGCCCACGGCGCGAGCGCGCGATTGCGTGCGATCGATTCGCTCGACGGCGTGCCCGTACGCGAACGTTCTCTCAAACTCGTCCCGGAGGTGAACCGTCGTGCTGCTCTGCGTTAACGTTTCCGATTATCCGTTGGCCGTCGTGCGTCACGAAGAACGCGAAACCGGCGACGTGCCGCTGATCGTCGCGGATCGTTTCGATCGCGGGCACGTACTGGCCGTCGACCGGCACGCGGGCGAAGCCGGGGCGCGGGCCGGACAAACGGTCACGCAAGCGGTCGCCGCGTCGCGCGCGCGGGTTGCCGTGTACGATGCCGTACGCGGACGCGTCTTGTGGGAGGACGTCCTCGACGCGCTCGATGCCGTCTCGCCGCTCGTCGACGACGTGCGCCCGGGTTTGGCTTTTCTGGATATGCGCGGCATCGACGGATCAGCAAAAACGTGGATCGTGCGCGCGCACGCGGCGCTGCTGGCGTTCGGGCTGCCGTTTCGTTTCGGCGTCTGGCGCCAATCGAAATTTGCGCGCGCGCCGCCGCGCACGCTTTCGGGCGACGGTATTTGCCCGGACGGCGGCGAGCGCGCGCTGCTCGCGCCGCTGCCGGTCTGCCTGCTCGACGTCGACGATACGACGCGCGAACGATTGCGGCTGTTAGGTATCGAGCGGTTAGGCGATCTGGCGCGGCTGCCGCACGGACCGTTCGTGCGCCGTTTCGGGGCCGCGGCAGCGAATTGGCACGCGCTGCGCGCGGCGTCGATCGCACGCCGTTCGTCCCGCGCGGCCACGCCGTTGCGATCGAAGCGGCGATGTTCGGTGAAGGCCGCGCCGACGATGAGGCGCAGGTGATCTTCGCGTTACGCGTGCTGTTGGCGCGGATCGCCGCGGATCTCGAACGTTGCGGCAAACGCGCGGGGACGCTGCGCCTCGATTTCGAGTTGGAAGACGGCACGGTACACGGTATCGACGTGCCGCTGGCCACGCCGACCGCGGACGAACGCGCGATGCTCGACGTCATGCGCGCCGAACTGGAAGGTGCGACGTTTGCGGCGGCGATCGTCGGCCTGCGCGTGCGCGGGCTGCAGTTGGAAGAAGGGGGCGAGAGCCAGACGCTCTTCGTCGCCGACGATCTCGATCCGCAGCGCATCGCGGTCGCGATCGCGCGGTTGGAGGCGGTGCTCGGAGAACGGATGCAGCGCGCGCGGACGCATCCGGCGCATGCGCTGGAAGAGCGCTTCGTCTACGAACGTTTCGTGCCGCCAAAGCGCGAGATGTTCGCCGAGACGGCGCTGCCTATGGGCGGGGAGATCGTTCCGCAGCTGCGACTGCTGGCGGTTCGCGAGATCGACGTGCGCCTGCGCGGCGGCGAACCGGCCTACGTCGGCGAGCCGGCCCAAGCGGTGCTCGAATGTGCCGGCCCGTGGCGCGTCGAGGAACGCCCATCGACGCCGATGCGCACGCCGGAAGCGGTCGTGCGCGACGAGTACGACGTATTGCTCGAAGACGGCGCGTTCTACCGGATCTATCGCCAAGGAGCGCGCTGGTATCTTCGAGGTGCGTACGACTGACCGGCGTATCGCCTACGCCGAACTGCATGCCTGGTCGAACTTCACGTTTCTCGAAGGCGGGTCGCATCCCGAAGAACTGATCGATCGTGCCGCCGAATTGGAACTGGCGGCGATCGCCCTGACCGACCGCGACGGCCTCTACGGAACGGTGCGCTTTGCAAGCCGGGCGCGTCAGCGTGGGGTCAATGCAATCGTCGGCAGCGAGTTGACCTTCGAAGACGGCGCGCGCATCGTACTGCTGGTCGAAGACGCGCGCGGCTACGCGAATCTCTGCGAGTTGATTTCGGCCGCGCAAATGCGCGGCAGCAAAGGCGACGCGCGGCTGCTGCTTGAGGATTTCGACGGGCGCACGGACGGCTTGATCGCTCTGTCGGGCGGACGCTACGGACGGGTCGAGCGCACGCTCGCGCGCGACGGTCCGCGTGCGGCGGCCGAAGAAGCGGACCGCCTGCGCTCGCTCTTCGGCGAGCGTTTTCATCTGGAACTGCAGCAGCATCTGACGCTCGAAGAGACGCAGCGTAACCTGCGTTTAGTTCAACTCGCCCGCGAGCACCACATCGCCTGCGTTGCGACCAACGCCGCGGCATATGCCGTGCGGGAACACGCCGAGATCGCCGACCTGCTCTGCTGCGTGAAGCACCGCACGACCCTCGAACGCGCGCATATCGAGTATCTGCTTCGGCCCAATGCGGAGTACCATCTCAAAGCACCGGCCGCGATGCGGCGGCTCTTCGGCGAACACCCCGAGGCGATCGAGCGCACCGTCGCTATCGCGCAGCGCTGCAGCTTCCGGCTGGAACGCTTGACCGGACAGTTTCCGCTCTTCCCGGTCGAGGAAGGCAAGACGCGTCAAACGTATCTGCGGGAACTGGTCTACAAGGGCGCGGCGGAGCGCTATTCAACTCCGTTTGCCGCTAACGTCGAACGCCAGCTCGAGTACGAACTCGGCATCATTGCCAAGATGGACCTGGCCGGATACTTTCTGATCGTCTGGGATATCGTGCGCGAAGCGGCTGAAATCGGCGTGCTCTGTCAAGGGCGCGGCTCGGCCGCCAACTCGGCGGTCTGCTACGCGCTCGGCATTACCGCGGTCGATCCGATCGGCATGAACCTGCTCTTCGAACGCTTCATGTCCGAAGAGCGGCAAGAGATCCCCGATATCGATATCGACTTCGCCCATCAAGACCGCGAACTGATCATTCAATATATCTACAACCGGTACGGCCGCAGCAATGCGGCGATGGCGGCGGAAGTGATCAGCTATCGCACGCGCTCAGCGCTGCGGGATGCCGGCAAGGCGCTCGGCCTGAGCCTCGCGCAAGTCGAAGCCGTCGCCATCGAGTTCGACGCGCGCGAATCGCTCGCCGGTGCGACCGGCGTCAGCGACGAGCAGAAAAGCGATGCGCCGGATTCGGTGAAGAAGCGGCGCGACCTCGATACCGGCTCCAACGTTCGCGTCTCACGCGAACGCAGCAACAACGGGTATGCGTATGGCTTCAACAGTAAAGACGCTGCCGATCCCGAACCTGGTGCGCCGTCACCGGTGCAGGGCGAGCTCGGCGAGCGCCTCTATGCGTTGTGCCGGCGCATCGACGGCTTTCCGCGGCATATGGGGATCCATTCGGGCGGCATGGTGATCACGCGCGATCCGCTGGTGCGCGTCGCGCCGGTGGAATGGGCGACGATGCGCGATCGCACGATCATCCAGTGGGACAAGGACGATTTACAAGAGTTGGGGCTAATCAAGATCGACCTGCTCGGCCTCGGCATGCTCTCGCTGCTGCGCGAAGCCTTCACGCTGCATAAGCGCTGCTTCGATACCGAACTCGCGCTGCACACGATTCCGCCGGACGACAAGCCGACGTACGCGATGATCACGAAGGCCGATACCGTCGGCGTTTTTCAGATCGAATCGCGCGCGCAGCAATCGATGCTGCCGCGCATGAAGCCGACCTGTTTTTACGACATCGTGATGCAGGTCGCAATCATCCGGCCGGGTCCGATTCAGGGGCAGATGATTCACCCGTTTCTGCGGCGCCGTGCCGGTTCGAGCCGGTGACGTATCCGCATCCGAAGCTCAAAGCGGTACTCGAACGAACGATGGGCGTGCCGCTCTTTCAGGAACAAGGCATGCGGCTGGCGATCGAAGCGGCGGGTTTTTCGGCCGGTGAAGCGGATCAGCTGCGGCGCGCGATGGGGCACAAACGCTCGCGCGACCGGATGCTCGAGATTTATCCAAGGCTGGTTGACGGCATGGTCGCTAACGGCATCGATCGCGCCGCGGCCGAGGGGCTCTTCCACATGCTCGAAGGGTTTGCGGACTACGGCTTTCCCGAATCGCACGCCGCAAGTTTTGCGCTGCTGGCCTACGCCTCGGCCTACGTGAAATGCCATTTCCCGGCGATCTTCGGCGCGGCGATTCTCAACGTGCAGCCGATGGGATTCTATTCCACCGAAGTGCTGGTCAACGACGCGCGGCGGCACGGCGTCGTCGTGAAGCCGGTCGAAGTCAACGCAAGCGAATACTGGTCGTACGTCGATACGAGCGGTGCGCTGCGCTCGGGCTTCCACCTCGTGCGCGGATTGGGCGACGCGCAGAAGATGCGCTTGGAAGATGCACTCGCCGGCGGCGCGTTTGACCGATATGCTTTCCTTTGCGCAGCGAACCGGATTGGAAAAAGAAGCGCTGGAGAATCTCGCGGTTGCCGGCGCGTTCGCTCCGTGGTTCGCATCGCGGCGCGAAGCGATGTGGGCGCTGCGCGCCATCGACGAGCGCGAGGCTCGCGGCGAACTCGGCAAGCTGATGGACGTGGAGGAACCGGTCGTGCGCTTCGCTGCGCTCGCGCCGAAAGCGGAGACGGCGTTCGACTTGTGGTCGACCGGCGTCACGCCGCGCGGTCAAGCGATGGAACATTTTCGCAAACTACTCGAGGCGGAACGTGTGATCCCCGCGGCAAGACTCGCAAAGCTTGCCAATCACGCGATTTGCCGCGCCGGCGGCCTCGTAATCACGCGACAGCGCCCCGGCACCGCGAAGGGCTTCGTCTTTCTTACGCTCGAGGACGAAACGGGGCTGGTCAACGTCATCGTGCGGCCCGACGTCTACGAACGCTACCGCCGCACGATCCGTACGTCGTCGACGCTCATCATCGAAGGGCGCCTCCAGAAAGAATCCGGCTGCGTCGATCTGCTCGCGCAGCGCGTCTGGGCCTTTGACGGCGAAGGCGTCACCGACGGCGTCCGCGCGCACAACTTTCACTAACGAGCGCGTTCCTATTGACCCCATGTGCGACGATGCCATCGTCATGCGTGTGTCCATCTTTCAAGTCGATGCTTTTACCACGCGCCGCTTTGCGGGGAATCCTGCCGCAGTCATGCGGCTGGAGCGCTATCCCGACGACGCGACGCTGCAAGCCATTGCCGCCGAGAACAATCTTGCCGAGACGGCGTTTCTCGTGCCCGACGGCAGCGAGTATCGTTTGCGTTGGTTTACGCCCGCGCTCGAAGTGCCGCTCTGCGGCCACGCCACGTTGGCGAGCGCCGCCGTCGTGATGGAATGCTTGGAGCCCGGACGCAAGAGCGTCGTCTTTCACTCCGCAAGCGGACCGTTGCCGGTGCAGCGTACGGAGACCGGATACAGGCTGAACTTTCCGGCACGTCCATCGGAGCCGATCGCGATCCCAAGCGAGTTAACGCGGGCGCTGGGTGCCACCCCGGTTGAGGTGCAGCTCAACGAGTTCAACTATATGGCGGTGTTCGAAAATGCACGGATCGTGCGCGACCTTGCGCCGGACATGCTCGCGATCGCGAGCATGGATCGCCTCGGCGTGATCGTGACCGCGCCGGGCGACGAAGGCTACGATTTCGTCAGCCGCTACTTCGCGCCGGCGAAGGGCATTCCGGAAGATCCCGTAACCGGCGCCGCACACTGCATGCTGACACCCTACTGGAGTAAGCGTTTGCACGAGCGTGCGTTCCGCGCCTTTCAAGCCTCCCGGCGCGGGGGAGAAGTCGTGTGCCGGCTCGCGGGCGACCGCGTCGAGTTGGAGGGCGCATGCGTCTTCTATTTGGAGGGTGAGGCGGAAATCGAAAGCTGAGTTCTCGACGCCGGTGCCAAAGCCACGGCGATCCTGATTTCACGCGTAATGCCTCGCGGCAATCCTCACCACGCTGACGTGTTTGCCGCTGCTCCGCGACACTGCCGTCGCGGATATCCCGTATCGAATACCGCCGCAGGCGATCGCACAGGTGCTCAACGCACCGCCGCTGCCCGTCTTCATCGTGAATCCGGCGGGCGAGGTTCGCAATGGTGACGCCGCTGCGGTACCCTCCGGTCGACGATCTCACGTCGTCCTGCCGCCGGACGCACGGATCACGTCGTTCCGCTTTAGCCCCGACGGCAAGCGCTACGCATTCCAATGCCACCACGCACGGCACCGACCTCTACGTCGCCGATTCGCTCGCGTCGGCTCCGGCACGCGTTCCGGGCCTCGAGCTCAACGCGATCTTCGGCGATCCGATTTCTTGGATGCCGGATGACGCGCCGAAGCGTTTACGCTCGGCGAACGCCCCGGTGATCAGCGCGGGCGCGATGACCGCAAACATCATTTGGAAAGCGCGAAGGCCGCGTGCCGGATCGTGGGAGCGTAGTCGGCGTTCGGTGCGGCCCCGACGTGGGCGAATCCGAGCCACGCGAACGAGCCGATCAACCCGTGCCAATCCGGGCCGAAAACCAGCGTGTAACCCCATAACACCCATTGCACCGAGATCACGCAGAGCGCGAAGAAGCTGCGCATAATCGTCGAGAGGATGTTCTTGCGGCGGACCAGGCCGCCGTAGAAGAAGCCGAGCACCGGCGTCATGTGCACGACTAAGGCCGAAGCCGCGAGGACCCAGGCCGCGTCGTCCGCATTGGGGTGCTGCATATACGAACGCTACCGGATCGGCGGCGACCGCGCATCCGACGTCCGGTTAAGAAAGGCGACGTGCCTTACGACGGTTGGCGGGACATTGCTCTGCGCCGAACGCGATCGAGGCATCATCACCTATGACGACATCACAGTAACTGATGGTCGATTGGAGTTGAAAGGAATACCATGGTGGAAAGTGCGCTTGCCCGCTCGAGAGGAGAACCCGGCACGCTGCGATTACGGCGTTTTTGCGCAACCTGCACGCTGGTGCTCGCCTGCTTGTTTGCCCTCGCGGCCCTTCAAAGCGGGGCGGCCCAGGCTCAAGATAAGAAGCCCGAGACTCAAAGCGCCAAAGAAAACGCCGCGACTCACGGTGACGATCAGTCTCGACTTGGATTTTTTCTACCAGTGGCGATGTTGACCCGCCGCCGGCTCCGGGCTGGAAAGGGATCGGATACACCAACGACAATCCGATTGTCGATACCGCGCGGGTGGATTGGGCGGTCGACTGATCTCTTCGCGCCGAAGTGGCACGTCTACGCCAACGAGAACTACTACGCGTACCAACTCAGCCGCATTACGACGCTCGCGCCCAAAACCGCGTTCGTTTCAGGGTCGATCCTCGACACCTGGCAGAACTTCGGCGTGAGCACGGCACCGTTTACGGACTTAAGCGCCCATCTAAGCTACTTCAATCACCAGCGCAGCGATGTCACCGGGCTCTGTCTGAACCAAATGGAGTGCCCCGTCAACGGCGTACAACAGGTGAATCCCCTTTCGATCAACTCGCACGGCTACGAGTTCGGTCTCAGTTACGACTTTGGCCCGAGTTTCCGTCCGGTAAGCTCTTCAACGTGACCTGGGCTACCGATTACTACAACCGCCCGTCGACCGGGCCTACGGGATATGCCACCGGCGGACTCTGCTGCTGGGTGGGAAGCACCGTCGAGTTCCCGTACTCGATCACCGCGCGATTACCCTCGTTCCGGATCCAAGCATAGGCGCGTCGATCACCTATCTCGCTCTCCCGGTGCTCTATGAGGATTCGGCGGTGCCGGAGGATTATCGGGATCGTGTGGGGCGTTTCGAAGGCATTCAGCCCCAACGTATCCATCGGCTACACGAATTTCAACTTGATGAGCTGCAAATGCGTTCCACGCGTGCCGCCACCCGGCGTTTTACAGCTCACGTGGGGCCAGGTGCAATTGAGTCTACACGATCGTTCTAGAGCCTCGACTGAGCCGAGTACCGTCACTCGTTAATGGGTTTGGCCTGCGATGCACTCGCGGCTGCGAACGTCAGCGGTGCGCCCCCGGCGTGATAACCGTTCTTGCTTAGGATCGAAGGCCATGATATCCGCGTACTGCTCGTGACTCAAGCTAGCGGGATTGTTCATCGGCATGTTCGTCGTCATATAGGTGAAGATGTCGCCGATCGTCGCGTGGACCTTCGTGCTGAGAATCTTGAAGTTTGCGCCCGTCAACGGCGGTCCGGCTCCGCCTTCGAGCTGCGTCCCATGGCAGGAAGCGCAGGTCTTTTCGTAGGTTGACTCCCCGGTTTGCTGCCGCCCTTTTGTAAACGTTATAGAGTTCGAGGCCGCGGTCGTTCGAAACGGCAGCAACAAACCTAGCGCAATCGCCGCCGCCGGAACTGCGATGCTGAAGTTGAGACTGCTACGCGGCAAAGGACTACTTCCCAACGACTTGCTGATAGATTTCGTCGAGATCCTCGACCGTATTCAGCGTGACGGCGTCCTTGGCCGATGCATCTTCGATGCGCGAGGCACCCCGCATCTCCCGAGCTTTTTCGTCGCTATGGTTGTAGCCGCGAATTGGCAGCGTTGTGCTTCTCGATCGTCGCCTTATCGGTCTTGCCGTTGCGCACCACCCACTCTTCGAATTCCGCGTAGCGTGGTTTGTTCTGGCGAACGAAGTCGATCGTCTTTTGGCGGTCGAGGCCGAGCGCCGCGAGGGTCATTGCGTCAAAGCCGGCGCCGCACTCGTCGTAGCCCTCGGGTAGTTCCCCGGCCGCCGCCAACGTCAGTTTTAGCCAAAGGCGAGGCAAATGGATCGCACCGCAGTGGACCCGCCGTTCCGGAACTGACGGCGGGTACGACCTTGGCGTGAGTTCCAGTCGTCATTTACTTTCCTCCTGCAGAAGCTACGTGCGCTACGGTCGAAGCCGTGGCGCGATCTCAAAGGTGAGTTCGGAGATACCGGATTTGTCGAGGTCGCCCAAGCCTAGCTCCTTCATCTGCTCGTACTGATCGTACGTCGCCTGCGCAAGCGGAAGACTGAGGCTGGCGTCGTCCGCGAGCGAGAGGGCGATTCCAGAGTCTTTCGCGGCGTGCGCTGCCGAAAAGTAGACCTCGTGGCTCGCGGTTTTGCATGTCCGCGCCGTCGGTTTCGAGCACGCGCGAGTTGGCGCCGGTCTGCGAGAATATTTCGCGCAGCATCGTGAGATCGAGCCCGAGTGCGTCGCCGAGCCCGAGACCTTCGGCCAAACCGGCGGTGTTGATGTTCATAACCATATTGACGAGCGCCTTGACTTGCGCGGCTCGACCTGCTTCGCCGATATACTCTCAGCGAAGCGCTCATCTTCTCGAGCATCGGCTTGACTTGCTCGAAGACCTCACGACGCCCGCCGACCATCAGGTAGAGCGTGCCGTTGCGCGCTTGCGGAATCGAGCTCGCCATGCACGCCTCGAGCGAGTCGACCTCCACGTTCTTCGACCAAGCGCTGAACTTCAACGTGAACCTTCGGCGTGATCGTGGCGCAGTTCACGAAGACCTTGCCGCTCGCGGCACTCAACAGCGAGTCGCCGCTCGGCGCGAAGACGCTATGCATCGCCGCATCGTCACTTACGACCGTGAGGATCACGTCGGCCAGGTCGGCGACGCGCGCGAGCGACCGCGTCACCTCTCCGCCGCTCTCTTTGGCGGTCTCCCGAGCCGACTCGGGATCGGCGTCATAGAGCGCAACGACCGGATAGCCGACGTCGTGAAGGCGGCGCGCGATATTCGCGCCCATCCGGCCGGTGCCGACGATGCCGATCTTGGAGCCGTCACGTGCCTCCCCGGGAGCGAAGAATCGAATGTTGTACTCGCGCAGCACTGCCTCGAGCTGCGCCTGGTGGGTAGCAATCACTCGCTCGACTTCGGCGTGAAGGCGCGGGTCGTTCGGGCGCGTTGCCATCGCCATTGGGAAGGAATATCGCTCGGGCGAACCCTGCGAGCGGCTATTCGGGATGATCACGGCCGTCAGATCGGGGTGCGCTTTGAGAAAATAACCCACGGCCGGGTCCCACGTAAGGCCAACGTTGATCTGTCCGGCTTCAACGGCGTTGACGATACGCCCGGCGACGCATTGGGATCGTCGGCGGTCATGAACGGCTTCGCGCCGACCGTCAGCGCCCGAAGCTTCAATCCGTCTTCGACCGGTGTCTCGACTTCGTAGCCGATCTTGACGCTCTGAAGCACCGGCGAATCGAGTGACGTTAGGTCGTACCCGGCCGATCGCTTGAAAACGAAGATGTAAGACGAGATGTAATACGGTTGGGTCGTGGCGACTTGCATCAATCCATAGGGCACGTCGACGAGGAGGTCGCACTTGCCGGCTTCGATGGTTTGGTGCAAGTATTCAACGTATTCGTCACTCTCGCGGGTCGACGTCCAATAATACTCCACAGGGCGTCCGAGAGCATTACCAACGACCGCAGCGATCTTGTTCTGAAAGCCGTCGCCGGCACGGTTTGAATACGGCATATAGTCGGGATCCGCGCAGACACGCAAAGGCTGATGTGTTTGCGCACGCCCGTATCCCGGCAGAGCGATGATGGCGAGCGCCGTGCCGATGCACAGCGCTCGCCCTAACCAACGATTTGCTTTCATCTACAGCGAGAAAATCGTGAGGTCGCCCCCGAGCGTCGTATACTTACCCAGGTCCGACGCCGCTCCGACCGCACCCAGGCCCGCCGTCGGATTTGTCAATCCGGCAGCCAGTCCGATTGCGGCCCAGCCACCGACGCCGTCGAGCATCGCGATGTATTCGTGGTCACCGTGTTTAAACGCGATGGGAGAGGAGATCATGCCCGAAGGCATCTTCTGCTTGAAGAGCAGCGAACCGTCCTTGGTGCTGACCGCCTTGAACCAGCCATCCAACGTCCCGTAGAAAGCGACGCCGCCGTCGGTCGTGAGCACGCCGCTCCACGCCGGAAAGTGCTCGTGATCGCTCCACACGATCTTGCCGGAGCCTGGATCCCAAGCGATGAGCGCGCCGCCGTAGTCACCTGGTCCCCGATACATCTTGACAATGGCCCCGACGAATGGGAACCCGGCCTTGTACTTGACGGCGAACGGCTGGTAGTCCTCACACCAGTGGTTGGTCGGAACGATGAAATAGCCCGTCTGCGGGTCGTACGATGCAGGCTGCTGATCCTTCGAGCCGATCGACGCCGGACAAATGCCTTTCGTGTTGTGTCCCTGGCGCGTAGCATATTGCGGATCCTCGATCGGGCGGCCGCTCGCGAGATCGAAGCCGCTGGCCCAATTTACGCTGGAATCGAACTTTTGGATCAGCACCGGCTTTCCGGTTTCCCGATTCAACTCAAAAGCAAAGCCGTTGCGGTCGAAATGCACCAAGGCCGGAACTTGCTGTCCGCCGATCTTGATGTCGGCTAAGATCATCTCGTTGATGCCGTCGTAATCCCACTGATCGTGGGGCGTCATTTGGTAGGCCCAGATCGCTTGACCGGTCTCGGGTTTGCGCGCGAAGATCGTCATCGACCATTTATTGTCGCCGGGCCGCACCGATGGGTTCCACGTACCCGGATTCCCGGTACCGTAATAGAGGAGGTCGAGTTTTGGATCGTATGAGTACCAACCCCAGGTCGTACCGCCGCCGACCTTCCATTGGTCGCCACGCCACGTGTCGACGCCGGCGTTGTGCGGACCCGTGAACGCAGAGCCGGCGGTCAGCGTGTCGGAATCCGGCCCCATGCTATAGGCGCGCCACACGCGCTTGCCGGTATGGAGGTCGAGTGCCGTGATATAGCCGCGCACGCCGTATTCGCCGCCGGAGACGCCGACGATGACGCGGTTGTGCTCCCCAATGACGAATGGAGCCGACGTGACCGTTTGCCCGAGTTCGGGATTCGCTTCTTTGTATCTCCAAACGATGCTGCCGTTAGCCTCGTTCAGCGCGTAGACGGTTCCGTCGAGCGCGTTAGCGATGATCATGCCGTCACCGTACGCGACGCCGCGGTTCACGAGGTCGCAGCATGCGACCGAGACCGCAAACGGGTCTTGGATCGGCGTAAACTCCCATTTGATGTGGTAATCATTGAGATCGACCGCGTAGACGTGATTTGGATACGCACTCTCAAAATAGAGCGTATCTCCAATCACGAGCGGTTGGCCTTCGTGCCCCCGCGTGGCTCCCGTCGACATCTGCCACGCGATCTTTAGGTCTTTGGCGTTGTCAGTGTTGATCTCGTTCAGCGTACTATGACGTAGCGCCGAGTAATTCTGCTGCGGAATCACCCACTGCGAACTGTCTTGGCTCATGTCGCCGAGAGCGAGCTGCTGTTGGGCACCCGCACGCCCATGTCCAAGCAAAACGAAGCCGAGAGCCGCTAGCACCAAGACCCCGGCGAGCGTCCCCCCTAAAGACCGTTTATTCATTTCACTTCCCCATCCTAAAACGCGCTCACGTGGGCACCGGCACGACGCCGCATCGACCGTCGCCGCGCGTCGCAAACCAAAGGCCCCGGGAGCGATTTTTTTTAGCCTGCAATCCAGCGTATTCCCAGGGACCGAGGGCACGCAATCCACCCTGGTGATTATCATCAGTTCTGACGAGGGTCCGCGCGGTTAAGGGTTTAATGGAGAAACTCCCAGGCTGCAAGGAGGGATCATGCCCAGGAGCTCGACCGAGGTGCGAGTCGGAGCGCCGGTAGGGGTAGGGATCGTTGCGGAAAGAGCGACAACTGCCGCCGCGCTGGCGGAGGTCTTAGGTGACGACGCCGAGCTGCTTGTTCTCGGTACGGGCGACGAGCAAGAAGGCGCCAAGCTGCTCAAAGATCCCATACTGCGGGTCGTGATCGTCAACCTCAGCCTCACGGGTGACCCCGCGCCGGGCGTTACGTTCATCCGCCTCGCCAAAAGCGTGCGTCCCGACGTCGGCGTCCTTTCGCTAAAGCGTCAGGTGGACGAACATCAGTTGCGCGCGGCGCTGGATGCCGGCGCGGATGCGTGCTGCTTGGTCGTATCCGCGGCTTCCCGCATTCGCAAGGCGATCAAAGTCGTCGCCGACGGCGCGACGTGGCTCGACCCTGAAGTAGCACACGCGCTTTTTCATCACGATGTGAACGACGGCGCAACGGCGCCGCAGCCCGTTCCACACCTCTCGCCGCGCGAGAGCCAGATCCTTCGCCTTCTGGTGCAGGGCTATACAAATGAAGAGATGGCGTTTCACCTCGAATGCGCCTACCCGACCGTGCGAACGCATCTCAACCACCTGTATCGAAAACTTCAAGTCGCAGATCGCGTCTCTGCCGCCGTCTATGCATTACGTCGTGGAATAGCCGGCTGAATGATTTTAAAGACCGCATAGACGGGCAGCCCGGTCAGCAGGATTCCCAAGCGGATCGACGTGTCGACCGGCGATTTGATCAAGACGTCGCGCCGCATCGGTGAAGCGCAACGGCGAGCGAAAACGGCGTCCGCCGGTTGAGGGATCGCAAGCGCTAGGGCGAAGCCAGGGAAATCCAAGCGCCCTGAGAAGTCGGTAGTTCGCACTTACCACTAGGAGTCGCATATGCAGAAGCAACGCTGGGGCAAGCCGGAGTACAAAGAGGTGCCGCTCGGCGCCGAGGTGACGGCATACCTTACGCAGAGCAAGCAAGCTCCGAAGCTTTAGGCTCGCTGCTCGAGCGTCTGCGCGCCATCAGCGCGCGGAAGTACCACGACAAGCATCCGTTCCACGAGCGTCTCGTAGCCGGGACGCTCGATGCGTCTGCGCTCCGCGCGTGGGTGGCGAACCGCTACTATTACCAGAAGATGATCCCGGTCAAGGACGCCGTGATCGTTGCGAAGCTGCTGAGCGCGGAGTCGAAACCCTGCGCGCCGACGTAGCGGAGCTCTGCGCGTCGCTGCGCGATCGCGGCCACCTGATCGAAGGCTGAACGTGGCCGCACCGCGTCCGCTCTCGCTGCTCTGCGAGCTCACCTACCGCTGCAACCTGCAGTGTCCGTACTGCTATAATCCGCTCGACCTGGGCGCCTATCGCGACGAACTCGACGTCGGATCCTGGCGGCGAGTCGTGAGCGAAGCGGCGGATCTCGGCGTCTTGCAGGTACACGTCTCGGGCGGAGAGCCGACGCTCGCCCCGGAGACGGCGCTAGGCATCGTGGAGGCGGCCGCCGCGCGCGGGCTCTATACCAACCTCATCACGCAAGGCACGTTTCTCGACGACGTGCTGCTCGAGCGCTTCATCGCTGCCGGGCTCGACCACGTGCAGATCAGCATTCAAGCGCCGGAGGCGGAGCTAGCCGACCGCATCGCCGGCACGCGCGTGCACGAGCAAAAGCTGGTCGCCATCGAGCGCGTTCTGCGCAGCAAGCTTGCGTTCACGCTGAACTGCGTGCTCCACCGCGCCAACCACGATCGCATCGAGGCGACGATTGCCCTCGCCGAGCGTCTCGGCGTGCGCCGGCTGGAGCTCGCCAACACGCAGTTTTACGGGTGGGCTTTTAAGAATCGCGCCTGGCTGATGCCGACGCACGAGCAGGTGCGCGACGGTGAATCGGTCGTTGCCGAGGCGCGCGAACGGCTGCGCGGGCGCATGGAGATCGTCTACGTCTTGCCCGATTATTTCGAGGAGTTGCCGAAGCCGTGCATGCACGGGTGGGGTAACGCGTTCATGACGGTGACCCCCAACGGCACCGTGCTGCCCTGCCCGGCCGCCGCCGCGATCGTCTCGCTGCATTTCGAAAACGTGCGCGAGCGGCCGCTGAGCGAAATCTGGGAATCCTCCGAATCCTTCGTCGCGTATCGCGGAACCGGATGGATGCCAGAGCCGTGCCGCTCGTGCGACCGGCGCGAAATCGATTTCGGCGGCTGCCGCTGCCAGGCGTTTGAAGTGCTCGGCGACGCCGGGCTGACCGATCCGGCGTGCGCGAAGAGCCCGCATCACGCCGCGATGCGTGAAGCCGTTGCTGCGCCGCCGGCTGCGGAGTTCGCGCCGCGCCGCATGCGCGCGACGCGGTGATCGTCCGGGCCGGGATCGCGCGCAGCGGTGCATACAATCGCACGCTCACGCCGTTCGGCTTTCAGAACGAGCGGCGGACCTACTGGGAAGCCACGGACCTCTACACCAAAGTGTCTCCGTTCACGTACGCGAACGACATCAAGGACCCGCTGTTGCTGATCCACGGAATGGCCGACGACAACCCCGGCACGTTTCCGATCCAGTCGCAGCGGCTCTTCGCCGCAATCGAAGGCAACGGCGGAACGGCCCGTCTCGTCATGCTGCCGAATGGGGCGCACGGGTATCTCGGTCGCGAATCGATCACCACGGTTCTCGCCGAGATGGTCGACTGGCTCGACCGTTGGGTCAAAAACGCGCCGCCGCGATAACTTCCGCGCCGAAAAGCAGAATCGAGGGCATGGTCCCTTCGCGGTTGAATCCCCGAGATATGGAACTCATCAAGCGATTGGGCGCCATCGCATTCGCGGGCTCAATTCTGCTGACGTTAACGCCGGCAACGGCACGCGCGTCCGCTCAATCCGATGTCCTGGCGACGGTGCATCAGTTCGTCGACGGATTCAACACGGGCGACCTGAAGTCGGCATTGGCCGCCTGCGCACCGAGCACGGTCATCATCGACGATTTTTCGCCGCACGAATGGTCCGGCGCCGGAGCGTGCGCGACGTGGGTGGCAGCCTATGGCGCGGACTCCGATAGGCAAGGCATCACTGACGGAATCGTTACCCTAGCGACGCCGTGGCGAATCGACGTTACGGGCGAACGGGCATATGCGGTTATTCCGGCGACGTATGCGTACAAGCAGCACGGTAAGCCGGTAACGGAAACGGGTGCGGTCATTACCATCGCGCTCCAGAAGCTCCCGGCCGGATGGCGCATCACGGGCTGGGCGTGGTCGAGGCACTAAAGCCACCCACCGATTCCGACGGCGATCGCCTCACCGCGCTCGGCTATCGCCAGGAACTGTCGAGAGTACTCTCGCTCTTCGACAATTTTCGGGTAGCCTTTAGCTACCTGAGCCCGATGGTCGGGATCTATTCCCTCTATACGCTCGGCCTCGGCACCGGTGGGCCCCGCTACATTTGGACGATTCCAGTCGTCGTCGGCCTGATGATGCTCGTTGCACTCGTGTTCGGCGAACTCTCGAGCGAGTATCCGCTCTCCGGTGCGCTGTATCAATACGGGAAATACAACGTCGGCGCGCGTTACGGTTGGTTCATCGGCTGGATCTACGGGTTCGCGCTGCTCGCGACGGTCGCTTCGGTCGACTCCGGCGCAGTCGTCTACGTAACGTCGCTTTCGAACGCGGTTTTCGGTACGACGTTCGATCCGGCAAGCCACCTGACGATTTTCGTCATTACCGGTGCGATCATCGTCCTTTCGGCGATCCTCAACTCGGTCGGTGCGAAGATCATGGGACGGGTCGCGCGTTTCGGCGTCTACGTCGAGACGATCGGAACGTTCGGCGTTTTCGTCGCGCTCGCAATCTACGGATTCCATCAGGGGTTCGGCTTCATCTTTACCACCCAGAACGTCGAGTTTGCGGCGCACAATCCGCTCGGAATCAACTTTGGCGGGAACTGGTGGACCGGCGCCGCGCTCGTGGCAGTGCTTGCCAACGTCTACATTTTCTTCGGATTCGAGTCGGCCGGCGACATCTCGGAAGAGACGATCGACGCGCAGCGCCAAGTGCCAAAAGCGATGCGCAACGCGCTGCTTTACGGCGGCATCGCGTCGTTCGTGCTGGTTCTCGGCCTGCTTCTCGCAACGCCGGCCTCCGGTATTGCGGGCGTCGTGTCCGGCGGCGTCACCAACGTTCTCGCCGTGCTGCCGCCGTGGCTCCAGGATTTCTTTCTGGTGATGGTGATCGTCGCGTTCTTCAGTTGCGGCACCGCGGTCCAAGGCGCCGGAGCGCGCGTAGCGTTCGCGCTAGCGCGCGACGGCGCGCTGCCGTTCAGCACTCAGGTGAAGAAGATCTCGGAACGCCACCATACGCCGGCCAATGCGATCCTGATCGGCACCGTCGTCCCGTTTCTCTTTCTGCTTCTCGTTTTGGTCAATCCGAGCAAGCCCGTTCACGTTCTCTGGTTCGACTATCCGGCCAACGTCAACGCGCTGTACGCGTTGGTCTCGTTCGCGACCTCGGGCATCTATCTCGCATTTTTCCTCACCGTTTTTGGGGCGCTGATCGCACGGTCGCGCGGATGGAAGCCGAGCGGCGCGTTCACGCTAGGCAAGTGGGGCGTGCCGGTCACGGCCGCCGGAGCTCTGTACCTGTTTCTGATGCTGCTGAATATCGTTTGGCCGAGCGCCCTCGACAGCGGGCGCGCGGTGTTCAACTACGGCTGGGTGACGCTGCTGGTGATGGCGATCATCGTCGGGATCGGCGCCGCATACGAATCGATCGCCCGTCCCGATCGCAGCGTGGCGCGACATCGCATCGACGAGTAGTATGGGAAGGCGCGTCGCGGCGATCACCGTGCTTCTGGCACTCGTCGCCTCGGGCTCCGCCGTCGCGGGCGCCGCATCGGTTGTCGACGCGAGCACGCAACCATGCGCCGTCTCCTACGACGGTCTGCTTTGGTACGCCGTGCCCGCAACGGCTTTTTCGCCGATCGACGTGCGGCAGACGACTTGCCCGAGCGGGGCATTGAGCGCGAATATGTCGCCACCCCGGCCGGCGTGGGCGATTCCCCGCGGCCCGACGCAAACGCGCTTCGTTGCAACGTCGTATCAGGTCGCCTATCTACCGGACGGTATGAAGAGTATCCATCGGGTTGCGGCCGCGCACAACGTTCCGATGACATGGATGATCGGCGCCTTCGAGTGGTTGAAGCTGACGCAGCTGTACCGCACGTATCATTTCAAGAATGGCGACGACGTCCAATCGGGGAACGCCGCCTCAATCGTGCACTCGCTTCGCGTGAACTTTCCACGCTGGTTCGTGCCGGTCGTGAGCGTTGAGGGTGCGGGGCGCGAGCGCAACATCGCCGGCCTGCAGGCGCTCGGCGAAACCGCGTTTTGGGGCATCGCGTGGAACAGCCGCGGCATCGATGGAACCTCCGACTACGGCGCCCCGTGGGGGAGCTACTGTGCGGATCCGACATCGTACAAGCGCCCGCAGCCCGACCGCGGCTGCAGCTTGCTCGCGTTCGAATGGACGGCTCGCGACCTCACGCGCGCCTATGCCAGCGGACGCGAGGAATATTTTTCAACCGATCCCGACGACTTACTCTTGCGCGCCCGGTTTACGCCGGACGGCGCGCAAGCCTACGTTCGCGCCATCGCGGATGCCTACGCGGCCGCGGGCGAAACGCAGCCGATGGTGATGCTCTCGCAGCAGGAAAGCGCGGAGAACCTTAATCCGGGTGACGAGGGGATCCTCGATGCGCTCTACGGACAGGCCGTCACCGACGGTATGAAGGTCGAAACGCTCGCTCGCGCCGCGGTCGACGCGCGCACGTTTTCCGCAGCGCCGCGGGCGATTGCTTTTCCATATATTCCGGGCGGCGTCGAGATTCGTTCGCCGATCCTCGGCGGCCAGAAGCTCTATCCGGCGACCATCGACTATCACGACGAACAGTCCGGCATGACGTTTCTCGCCGGACACACGCTTCCGACCCGGGTCTTTCGCTATGCCGATTATCCGCAATCCGCGTTCGACGTGCCGCTGCCGGTGATTCCCGAATCCGAGACGCCGCGGTTAACGGCAGCTTCCGCCGACAACGGAACGCTCGCGCTCTCGTTTCAAGCGCCGGTTGCGCTGCATTACGCCATTGCAATTTGGAGCGATCCTGCCGCACTGCGCGTCGCGAACCCCGGCGCGATTCCAGCGGGGCGTGCCGGCGTCGTCGTGACGTTCGATCTGAAAGCGGGGCCGAACCAGATCGTCGTTCGCTGCGGCGGCTGTCGCGCGACGACGTTTCGTTATTCCACGTGACGCGCGCCGCGCGGGAACGTCTGCGGAGCCGGTTCCGCCCGGCGAGCGTACGCGTGCTCTTCGTTGGCGAGTCTCCGCCGGCGGCCGGATCCTTTTTCTATGCTGCCGATTCCGAGCTCTACCGTGCGACGCGCGACGCATTTGAAGCGGGGGTGCCGCGCTTTCGGAACGTCGACTCCTTCTTGAACGCGTTTGCTGCGAACGGCTGCTACCTCGTCGACCTGTCTCTCGACCCGATCAACCAGTTCACGGATCGAAACGACGGGAGCTGGTCGAAGCGTCTACGAGCGCGCCGTCGCGGCGAAACGCGTTTGGCAGCGACCATTGCCGAGCTGCGGCCCGCCGTCGTCATCGTCGTGCTGAAAGGAATCGCTGCGAACGTGCGGCGCGCGGCCGCGCGCGCCGGAATCCCGGTTGAAAGGTACGCGCTGACGTATCCTAGCCGCTGGCATCGCCATCGGATCGCCTACCGCGAAGAGTTGACGCGGCTGCTTCGCCGGCTCGTTCGGCGCAACGTGTTGTAGAAAAACAAAGAGGAGCGGCGATGCCGCTCCTCTTTGCCTTAACCTAGGTCAGGTTTAGCGATAGCTCGGGCGTGACGCGAAACAATCGCGGCAGTAGACCGGCTTGTCGCCGCGGGGCTGGAACGGAACTTCCGCTACGCCGCCGCACTGGCTGCAGGTCGCCTTGAACATCTCGCGGTTGCCACCGCCGCCGCCGCCGGAGTTACCACCACGGCCGGCTTTGCGGGCCGCGCGGCAATCGGTGCAACGGTTCGGCTTATTGGTGAAGCCCTTCTGTGCGAAGAACTCCTGTTCGCCGGAGGTGAAGGTAAAGGAACGGCTGCAATCAACGCATGCCAGGGTTTCGTCTTGGTACAATGTACGAGTCTCCTACTCGGGATTAGTGTTCGGATTCGACTCGCCAGTACGTGGAACGTAAACCATGCGGACTTCGAAGCCTGTTACCAAACCACTATACACCATCGGCAAGCGAAAGGCCCTCAAAGGGGGGACCTTTGTTGCTGATTTAACGCTAGCAAGCCCGAAATGGCCGGTCAGCTACGGATTCGGGCTGGGCGGCGGGTAGCTGGGCATCGGTCCGGGGACTTCCATCGGCGGCAATTTGGGGACGGCTTCGTCCGACGTGCCGATTTGGCGGATAATGTGCGGCGTGATGATGATAAAGAGGTTCGTGCGCTGCGTCGTCGTGTGCCGAACGCGGAAGAATCCGCCGAATTAAGGGCAGATCCCCGATTCCCGGGATCTTCGAAAGGCTATCGATCTCTTCATCCAACAGCAGGCCGCCGAGGATGTACGGCTGGCCGTCTTTCACGGTTGCTTCGGTGGTCACTTGGCGAAGGCTGACTTGCGGTACGGACTGGCCGCCCGTGTTCACGTATTGCGTCACGCTCGAGGCTTCCGCAAAGATGTGTGACGTCACGAATCCGCCCGGGTCGATCCGCGGCTGAATCTGCATGTTGATGCCGACGGCGATGTAGTTGATCGTCGACTGCGTCAGGTAGCTGTTGCCCGAAGGGATCGTCGTGGTTTGCGCGATCGGCAGTGCGTCGCCGGAGAGGATCTGCGCCGGAACGCCGTTGAGTGCGAGCACGCGCGGCGTGGCCAGAATCTTGCCGCCGCCGTGGGTGATCGTAAGGTAGAGACTCGCTTGCAGGGACGCCGTTAGATTTGGCGCGGAAAAACCGCCGAGCGAAGCGTTTCCGGTCGGGCCGAGCGCCGCGTTACCCGTGGCCACCGCCCCCGACGGGTTGGTGTAATCGATGCCGAGATTCTTTGCGGCCGTTTCGTCGAGTTCGAGCACGGCGCATTCGAGCATGACGCTCGGAACCGGAATGTCTACGGCCGCGATGAAGGTCTTGTATTGCGCGATCTCCTCCGGCGTTCCGTACAAAATGATTGCGTTGAGGCGCCGGTCGTAACCGACGTTGTCGTTCACGCGCTCGCCGAGCGCCGTCGGTTGCGACGAGAGCGACGGTGAGAAAGGCGAACTCGATTGCGTCGGGATCCCGTTCGAGGACGTCGGAAGGCTAAAGATCGACCCTTCCGGTTGGAAGACGTCGCTGGTAACCGTCTGGCCCTGGACCAGCAGGTCTACGACCTCGCCGACGTCGGCATACTTTAACTGGACGACTTCGAAGTTTCGCGGGCCGTTGCCGGCCGTCAGGGCATTATCGGGAGCCGGAGAAACCTCCGGGCCGATCGCGGCGCCTACGTCGATGACGATCGTCGAGCCGTTGGCGGTAGAGGTGACCGGCAGCACGCTCGACAGGTGCAGGGTCACCGCAAGCCCGGTCCCGGTGCTCGAGAGCGAGACCGACGAAACGCCGCCGGCCCCCGCATACGCGAGCTGATTGAGCGTCGGCGCCTGCGTGGTTCCCGGAAGGGTCACCGTCGGCGTCTGCGTTCCCGAACCCGTGAGCGTCCATCCGCGCGGAACGCCCTGAACGAAGGTCAGCGCAACGCGAACCGCACCCGCGCGCCCCGGCACCACGGCGACGCCGCTGAGCTGGGCGGGACCATATGGAGCCGAACCGGCCGGCAGACACGACACAACGACGGCGGCAGCAAGACAGGCCGCGGCGCCGACTCTTGAGAGGAACCCTAGGCGCATGAGCGCCGCTTCGTTCGCAGGGTCATCCTGGAGAGCCTGCCAGACCAAGAGTGCAGCACCTCATTATGGGAATCACACTTCTATGGGAATCGTCTATGAATGCAAATCGGGATGTTAGGCGGGGCTCGCCGGCACGCTGCCTCTTCGGTAAATGCGTTCGAGAAACGGGGAGAGGTAGGTGCCCGACGGCAGCACGTAGCCCGGCTGCGGATATGGAATCGGCAGCGGAACGCCGGGAAACGGGTACTTTACGAACCGGTCTTCATTTGGCGGATAACAGACGGGCCAGGGAACCACGCCCTCCTCGGACGATCCGTTGGAAAATTGCGCGGCGTAACGCATGTAGTAACAGCGCAGCCCATTCTCCATCCAGTGCTGTTGCGGGAAGAGCAGCGCTTGCGCGTCGTCCCGCATGAGTTTGCCGGGCACGTCGAACGCGGAACGATGATACGACGACGGCTGCTTCGGCGCGATCGTGGCGACGCTGAGCGGATCGTTGTTCTTATTCAACTGCGCCGTGGTCTTTTGAAAGGTCTGCTGCTCCTGTGCGATCTGCATCTGCAGCGGCGTCGATCGTTCTTTCTTCGGAACCGGGGACGGCTTGAGCGAGGGCACCGGCTTGGGTGTCGGCTGCGGCGTCGGGGTTTCTTCCGGAAGTGCCTGCGGCTGCGCCTTACGCGGGCGAGGCTGCGGCTGGGGCGCAACCTGGCCGGACGGCTGGGACGGTGCGCCTTCCCGCCGCGGCACCGGCCGGCGGTCGATCCGGATGGAGGTCGTAGCGACTACGCGCTCGGGCTCCTGGTGTGCTTGCGGCGCGAAAACCAGCTTGGTCGCAAAGAGCGCCAGCGCCAACGGAAGCACGACCGCGTGCAACAGAATTGAGAGCGGAATCGCCCACGCCCATTGCCGGGAGAGCCGGGTGCTCGCCTCTTCCTGTTCCTCGGAGATCATTTGCGAGTAGTAGACTACCAGACGGAGCGCGAAGATTCCGTGCAAGCTAGAGAGGAGACCCCCGTTGCAACCGCCCGACCAGACGCCCGATACGAGACGTTCCGAGGACCGCGAGGACAACCGGCTAGTACGCACGCTGTTGTGGATCGGAGTCGCCGGTCTTACGGCGGGGCTCGCTTTCGGCGTCGCAAAGGTTTTCGCGCTCTCACGCCGCCCGCCCGACGATCCGACGAGCCAGCGCATTCAGCAGCTCATCGACGAGGCGAACTCGTTGCTCAAAACCCTTGACGAGCAGAGGAATAGCGCGTAAGCGGGTAGCCCCCGCCCCGGCACTGCCGGCCGGTACCGAAGTCGACGTCGATTTCACCGATCTGCTCGCCAACGGCCAAGCCGTCGGCCGAGCCGGCGGTGTCGTCATTTTTTGCTTCGGACCGCTGCCGCAAGAGCGCGCCCGCGTCGTCATTGAAAGCGTTAAGCCCAAGTACGCAGTTGCTAAGCTGGTGCGGCTGCTGTCGGGTTCGCCGCTGCGCGCGTTGCCGTTTTGTCCGGTTTTCGGCGCGTGCGGCGGCTGTCAGGTTCAGCATTTGTCGTATCCCGGGCAGCTCGCGTGGAAGACCGACATGGTGCGCAGTGCGCTGCGGCGCATCGGCGGCTTCGCGGAGGTCGAGGTCAACGATGCGATCGGCATGGGCACGCCACGAAACTACCGCAACAAGATGTCGCTCGTCGTCGATCACCGCTATCAAACCCCGACGATCGGATTTTATCAGCAACGCACGCACGACGTCGTCGCGATCGACAGCTGTCCGATCGTGGTCCCGCAGCTCAGCGACTATATCTCGCGGTTCAATTTGGCGCGCTTGAACGGCGAGACCTCGGCCGCGATGCAGGACGCGCAGCACTTGGTTGCGCGCACCGCACGCGCCACGAGCCAGTCGGTCGTCACGATCACGACGCGCCATGCGTCGGAGGCGGCGCAAAAAGCGGCTGCGCCGCTGATGGCGCAGCTTCCGGGTGCGGTCGGCATCACCAACTCGTTCGACCTGTCGAGTGCGAACTCGATCATGGGCCGTCATCAACGCGTTCTAGCGGGAAGCGGCGAGATCGAGGAGTCCATTCACGGCGTCAAATACCGCGTCTCGGCGGGTTCGTTTTTTCAGGTGAACGTCGAGATCGTCGCGCGCATCTTCGCCTTTATGAAAACCGGGTTGAGCAAGCCACGCAAGATCGTCGATCTGTACTGCGGTGCCGGGACGTTTGCGCTGTTCTTCGCAAAGCACGGTTGCGTCGTGCTGGGAATCGAAGAGAACCCGCAAGCGGTTGCCGAGGCGCAAGACAACGCGGTGCTCAACGGCTTCGAGGACCGCGTTTCGTTTCGGACGGGTCGCGTGGAGGAGGAGGCCCCCGGCGGCCTCGTGGCGCGGGCGCTGCGCGAGGCGCAGATCGTCTTCCTCGACCCGCCGCGCAAGGGGTCCGACGAGGCGACCCTCGGGGCGATCGCCGCCGCCGGCGTGCCGAACGTGTGGTATCTGTCCTGCGATCCGGCCACGCTCGCCCGGGATTTGAAGTTCTTGGCGGCCAAAGGATACCGCTTCGGCGTCGTGCAGCCATTCGACATGTTCCCGCAGACGGGCCACGTCGAGACTCTGGTTACGCTCTACAGCGAATCGGGCGCCGCGCGGACCACGGTCGAGGAAGCATTTGCGGACGCTCCTCCGCCGGGTGCGTGGCCTGCCGACGACCGCTACGCGCAAGACCAACGGGAGTATCCGGATTTTGTCATCCGATAAGATCGACGTACGCTACGTCGCCAAACTGGCACGAATCGCATTGACCGACGAAGAGGTCGATCGCTTCGGCGCGCAGCTCGGCGACCTGCTCGCGCACGTAAACGCACTTGCCGAACTCGACACGAATACCGTTCCGGCGACCGCACAGGTCGTGGAGTCGCGCAACGTGTGGCGGCAGGATACGGTGCGGCCGTGCCTCGATCGCGAGGTCGTCTTGGAACAAGCTCCGCAGCGCCAGGGCGGTTTCTTCCGCGTTCCCCGCATCATCGCAGAGTAGAATATGGCCGACATCATCGAACGCAGCGGCGCGCAGATCGCGCGCGACGTCACATCCGGCGCGGTCTCAGCGCGCGAAGTCACCCAGGCACACCTAGCGCGGGTCGACGCCGTCGACGATCGCGTCGGCGCGTACCTTACGCGCCTGCACGACCTCGCGCTCGGGACGGCCGACCGCGTCGACGCCCGCGTGAAAGCCGGCCAAAAGCTTCCGCTCGCCGGCGTACCGATTGCCCTCAAGGACAACATGTGTCTGGACGGCACGCGTACGACGTGCGGCAGCAAGATTCTCGAGCACTGGATTTCGCCGTACACGTCGACGGCCGTCGCGCGCTTGCTCGAAGCCGGCGCCGTTCCGATCGGCAAGACGAATATGGACGAGTTCGCAATGGGCAGCTCGTGCGAAAACTCGGCGCTCGGCGTCACGCGCAATCCATTCGACCTTTCGCGCGTTCCCGGCGGATCGACCGGCGGCTCGGCGGCCGCCGTCGGCGCGCGCGAGGCGGCGATCGGCTTCGGCAGCGATACCGGCGGTTCGATTCGCGAACCCGGCGCCTTCTGCAACGTCGTCGGTTTCAAGCCGACCTACGGACGGGTTTCGCGTTACGGTTTGATTGCATTCGCCTCGAGCCTGGATCAGATCGGTCCGCTTTCGCGAACGGTTGAAGATTCGGCGCTCGCGTACGACGTGATGGCCGGGTTCGACCCAATGGATTCGACGTCGATCGACCGCCCGGTCGAGCCCACCGCCGGCAGCCTGCGCGCGGATCTCTCGGGGTTGAAAATCGGCATCGTCCGCGAGTTCGACACGAAGGGTCTAGGTGAAGAAATCGACGACCTGTACGATCGCGCGTATCACGATCTGCAGGCACTCGGCGCCGAACTCGTCGACGTTTCGCTTCCAACTGCCGACTACGGCCTCGCGACGTACTATCTGATCGCGCCGGCGGAGTGCTCGTCGAACCTGGCGCGTTTCGACGGCGTGCGCTATGGATTGCGCGTCGACGGCGCCGACGTGCGCGAGATGTACGACAACACGCGTGCGGCCGGCTTTGGTCCGGAAGTCAAGCGCCGCATCTTGATCGGCACGCACGCGCTCTCGAGCGGGTACTACGACGCTTACTACGTTCGCGCGCAGAAGGCTCGAACGCTGATCGCTCGCGATTTCGAGAAGGCCTTTGCAGACTGCGACCTGATCGCTTGTCCGGCGGCGAGTTCGCCGGCGTTCCGCTTCAATGCGAAAACCGACCCGTACAGCATGTACTTAATGGACTACTATACGATTCCGATGTCGCTCGCCGGCCTTCCGGCTATCTCGGTGCCGTGCGGCTGGATCAAGCCCGACGGAGGCGAGTTCCCGATGCCGATGGGTTTGCAGCTGTGCGCGCCGCTGTTCCAGGAGAACCTTCTGCTGGGCGCGGCGCACGCCTACGAAACGCTGACGCGGCACGAGAGCACGCATCGCCCCAATCTCGACGTGGTGCAGGCGCATGGCTAAGTATCAAGCCGTAATCGGCATCGAATGTCACGTCGAGCTCAAGACTGCGACCAAGATGTTCTGCGGCTGTGCCAACGAGTTCGGCGGCGAACCGAACACGAAGGTCTGTCCGGTTTGCTTAGGCATGCCCGGCGCGCTGCCCGTCCCGAACGCAGCCGCGATCGAGCACACGATCGCTGCCGGTCTCGCTTTCGACGCCGAGATCCCCGCGTTTTCAAAGTGGGATCGCAAGAACTATTTTTATCCAGATATGCCCAAGGATTATCAGATCTCGCAGTACGACATGGCGCTGACGCACGGCGGCGTCGTGAGGTATTGGGGCGAGGACGGCACGATCAAAGAATGCCGCTTGACGCGCATCCACTTGGAAGAAGACACCGGAAAGTCGACCCACGCGGGATCGACCGACGGCCGCATCGCGGGCAGCTCCTATTCCCTCGTCGACTTCAATCGCGCCGGCGTACCGCTCATGGAATGCGTCTCGGAACCGGAGATTCACAGCGCCGACGATGCCGTCGCGTACCTGGAAGCGTTGCGGCGCACGCTCCAGCAGCTCGGCGTGAGCGACGTGAAGATGGAAGAAGGCTCGCTGCGCTGCGACGCTAACGTTTCGGTTCGCTTGGACGGGACGTCGGAGCTCGGTACGAAAGCCGAGATCAAGAACATGAACTCGTTCCGCTCGGTCCACCGCGCAATCGAAAGTGAGGTCGCGCGCCAGATCGAGATCATCGAATCCGGCGGCCGCGTGATGCAGGAGACGCGGGGCTGGGACGAAGCCAACGGAATTTCGGTTTCGATGCGCAGTAAAGAAGAAGCCCACGACTACCGGTACTTCCCGGATCCGGACCTCGTACCGATGGAGGTTTCGCGCGACCTGATCGACGGGATCCGCGCCGCGCTCCCCGAGCGTCCGTGGCAGCGGTTCGAACGCTACACGGCGCAGTACGGCATCAACGTCAAGCAGGCCACGCAGCTCATCGACAATCTGCCGCTTGCGACGTATTTCGATCGCGTCGTCGCGGCGAGCGGAAACGCCCAGCAGTCGGTCAACTTCGTTCTCGGCGACCTATCGCGTCTCGCCAACGAGAACGGCGTCGCGGTTGCGGATTCGAAGGTGACGCACGAGCATCTGGCCGAGCTCATCGCGTTGGTCGACGCGAAAACGATCAACTCGAAGATCGCTAAGGAACTGCTCGCGCGCATGTGGGACGGATCCGGCTCGCCGAAGAGTACCGTCGCAAGCGAAGGCCTCGCCCAGACCAGCGACCCCGCGGCAATCGAAAAGTTCGTCGACGACGTCCTCGCTGCGAATGAAAAGTCGGTCGCTGACTACAAAGCCGGCAAGACCAACGTCGCGGGATTCCTCGTCGGGCTCATCATGAAAGCCTCGCGCGGAAAAGCCGATCCGGCACTCGTCCAAGAGCTGCTGAAGAAAAAGCTAGAATAGCCGGATCGTCGTGGATCAATCTCCCGCCGTCTACGTGGTGCGTGCGGCGCGCGAAAGCGATTCCGCGAGCGTCGCGCGGCTGCACCGCCTCGTGGTACGCCGGTGCCTCCCGTATCTTCCCGAGCTGCATACGCCCGAAGACGATCTCTGTTTTTTTGCAAACGTCGTCTTTTCGGAAGGCGACGTATGGGTTGCGGATGCCGCCGGAGTGGTCGGCTACAGCTGGCGCCAGCCGGGATGGGTGCGTCATTTGTACGTGCATCCGTCCTACCAAGGGAACGGCATCGGAAGCGCGCTGCTAAGCGCGGCGATGGACGCGAACGAAGAACTGCAGCTCTGGACGTTCGCACGTAACGAAGCGGCGCGCGCGTTCTACGCGAAGCGCGGTTTTCGCGAAATCGGGCAAACCGACGGTGACAACGAAGAGAAGGAGCCCGACGTGCTGCTGCGTTGGATGCGTTCGTGGCCGGCGTAGAACTTTGCGACGAGCGCACGCTCGAGGCGCTCGATTTCGCGAGCGTGCGAAATCGCGTCGTCGCAGCGACTCGTACCCAGCGGGGCAAGACGTTCGCTCTCGAAATGACGCCGCACACCGACTTCGATCGCGTGCGCGTCGAGCAGGCGAGAACCGCGGCGACGCGCGAGCTGGTCGTGGGCGCCGACCTGCACGTGATGAGCGCCATCGACACGGCCGATCTCACTCAGGCTGCGGCGCTGACGCGCACCCTAGGGACGAGCGAGCTCCGCGCCATCGGCGATGCCATCGCTGCCGCCGCTGCAGCCCACAACGCAACCCACGAGAGCGAGGAACTGCGTCCGCTGCTCGCCGGATATCTTCCTTTGCGCGAACTGCATCGCGCGCTGACGGGTGCGATCGACGAACGCGGCATCGTACTGGATCGCGCTTCGCCCGCTTTGGGGCGAATTCGCCGTAACTTGAGCCAAGCGAACGTCGATGCGCGCGACCGGGTCGCCGCGATCCTCCGCTCGGAGAAATATGCGAAGGCGATTCAGGACCACATCGTTACGATTCGCGAAGGACGTTTCGTCATACCGATTAAGGCCGAATTCTCCGGCGCGGTCCAGGGCATCGTGCACGACACGAGCTCGAGCGGACAGACGCTGTTCGTCGAGCCGTTGGCGGCGCTCGACGCGAACAATCGGCTCCGCACGCTGCGTATCGAAGAGGAGCGCGAGGTTCAGCGAATTCTCGAAGAGCTGTCGCGCAGCGTCGGCGATCGTTCCGGGCAGATCGAGGCGAACGTGACGATGCTTGCGGAAATCGACCTGCTCGTCGCCAAGGCCAACGTAGCGCGAGCGATGGATGCCTCCGAGCCGGAACTCTCGGACGCTCCCGAAATCCGCGTCGAACGCGGGCGGCATCCGCTGCTCGGAGAACGGGCGGTCCCGCAGTCGCTCGTGCTCGATGCCGACACGCGCGTCGTCGTGATCAGCGGCCCGAATATGGGCGGCAAGAGCGTTGCGTTGAAGATGGTCGGCTTATTCGTCGCAATGTCCTATTGCGGCATGCAGCTGCCCGCCGGTGTTGGAACGCGCGTCGGCCGCTTTGAAAACGTGATGGCGGATATCGGCGACGAGCAGTCGATCGCCGCCAATACGTCGACGTTCTCCGCGCACCTCGCGCGCATGCGCGAACTGCTCGCTGGGGCCAACGACCGGACGCTGGCGCTGATCGATGAAATCGGCGGCGGGACCGAACCGACGGCCGGTGCGGCGCTCGCGATTGCAATGCTGGAGCGTTTGCTCGCCGCCGGGGCCGCGGCCATTGTAACGACCCATGCGACCGAGCTGAAGCTTTTCGCGCACGCGGTGCCGCACGTGGTTAACGCCAGCGTTCGCTTCGATCCGGAAACGTTCGTACCGACGTTCCATCTCGACACCGGTGCCCCCGGTCAATCGCTGGCCTTCCCGCTCGCGAAATCGATCGGTATTGCGGATCCGATCGTGGATCGCGCGCAACGCCTGCTCGACAGCCGCGAACGCGACTACGAATCGGCGTTGTCCGAACTCTCCATGCGCAACGCCGAACTGCAGCGCGAACGCGAGGGATTGGAAGACGAACGCCTTGCGGCGCGCGGCGAACGTGCGGCGCTCCAACGCGATCGCGGTGCCCTCGACGCGGAACGCCGCGCGTTCGGCGAAAAAGCCGAGGGGCGCATGCAGCAGGCGCTGCGCGATTTCGTTGCGGAACTAGCGCGGCGCGCGGAAACGGTCGAGCGCGCACGGCCCAAGGTGACCTCTTCGCAAGCCGGATTGCTGTCCTCCGCGATTGCCGATATCCATCGGGATCTTGGCATTCGTCCGGAGGAGCGGACGACGACGGACGACCGCGCTTACGAGCCGGCCGATCGCGTGCGCGTACTTTCCCTCGCGCAAGACGGAACCGTGGTCGAGGACTACGGCGACACGCTGCTGGTGTCGATCGGCGTGATGAAGACCGTCGTTCCGAAGAGCGACGTGCAGCGGCGCGGCCGCTCGGTCGCCGACAAAAAGCCTGCGCCGGTCAAAGCCGCCGCCGCGCGACTCGAAGCGGCGACGCGCTCGGTAGCCGAGCTCGACGTACGCGGCAAACGCTTCGTCGACGCGGAGCCGCTGGTCGAACGCTGGCTCGACGAAGCGGTGCTGGCGGGCAACTCGCCCGTTCGGCTGATTCACGGAAAGGGCACGGGCATGCTCGGCCGCGGTTTACAGGAATATCTGCGAACGCATCCCTCGGTAAAAAGCTTTCGCTACGGCAACGAAAATGAAGGCGCGGGGGGAGTGACCATTGTCGAACTTCGCGACTGAAGCCGACGTTGCACGGTGGCGCGCCGATACGCCCGGCTGCGAGCGCCACGTACATCTCAATAATGCCGGCGCCGGCCTGATGACGCAAAGCGTGCTCGACGTGATGAAAGCGCATCTCGATGCCGAGGCGCTGGACGGCGGCTACGAAGCGGCCCAGGATAACGCTTCGCGAATCGCCGCCGCTTACGACTCGGTCGCGCGGCTATGCGGCGCGCAGACGCGTAACGTCGCATTTATCGAAAACGCGACGGCAGGCGTCGCGCTCATTTTGAGCACGTTTGCGTGGAAACCGGGCGACCGGATCGTGACGACGCGCAACGACTACGCGTCGAATCAAATCATGATGCTGAGCTTGGCACAGCGCTACGGCGTCGAGATTCTGCGCGCGCGCGACCTCGACGAGGGCGGCGCCGATCCCGCCCATTTCGCGCGCCTGCTCGAAAGCAACCGCGTAAAGCTCGCGCTCGTCACGTGGGTTCCGACGAACTCGGGCCTGATTCAGCCCGTGGCCGAAATCGGCGATTGCTGCGCCGCTGCGGGAATTCCATATGCGATCGATGCGTGCCAGGCCGCCGGGCAACTGCCGATCGACGTCTCCACGCTGCGCTGCGACTATCTAACGGCGAGCGCGCGCAAGTTCTTGCGCGGTCCGCGCGGGATCGGGTTCTTGTATGCGGGAGACCGAATGCTCGACGCGGGATATCACCCGTTGTTTGCGGATATGCGCGGTGCGGATTGGACGAACCGCGATGCGTTCGACCTGAAACCTGACGCCCGCCGCTTCGAGAACTGGGAGTTTGCCTACGCGCTCGTCCTCGGGATGGGCGCGGCCGCTGAGTACGCCATGGCAGCCGGCGTGGAGCGCACCGGCGTACGCGCGCGTTCGCTGGCGGCGGATTTGCGGAAAGGCCTGGCTGGAATCCCCGGCGTTCGGGTGCTCGACGGGGGCCGGGAACTCGCTGCAATCGTGTCGTTCCAGCCTGGAACGGCGGACCCGGCCGGCGTCGTGAAACGGCTGCACGAGCGAGGGATCAACGCATCCTGGACGCCGCGAACGAGCGCGACCATCGATCTGGACGAGAAAGGCGCGGCTGCAATCGTGCGCCTTTCGCCGCATTACTACAACACCGACGCGGAAATCGGCCGTGCCGTCGAGGAAGTTGCCGCTCTCGTAGGAGGGAGCCGCGCCCCGAAAGCGCGTAGCTAGCAGACCGCCATGAACCCTCATTTTGCCGACGCCGCGTATTTACTCGACGGATTCGACCACGTCGAAACGACCGCCGAATTCGAATCGCGTCTAAAGCTCGGCCGCCCGCTCAACGTCAAACTCGGGATCGATCCGACGAGTCCCGACCTGCATCTCGGCCACATGGTCGTGCTTCACAAGCTGCAGCGCTTCGCCGAAGCGGGCCACGCCGTCACGCTCATCATCGGAGACTTCACGGCGCGCATCGGAGATCCAAGCGGCAAGAATACCACGCGTCCGCAGCTCACCACCGACGATATCGAAGCCAATATGCACACCTACCGCGAACAGGCGGGCAAGGTGCTGGATCTTGAACGCATCACGGTGCGCTACAACTCCGAGTGGCTCGACAAACTCGGTTTCTCCGATCTCATCAAACTGCTCGCGAAGACGACGGTCGCCCAGATGCTCGAACGCAACGATTTTCACGATCGCTACTCGAGCGGCGCGGCGATTTCGCTGCACGAATTCCTCTACCCGGTAAGTCAGGCCTACGATTCGATCGCGGTGCAAGCCGACGTTGAACTCGGCGGCAGCGACCAGCTGTTCAACTTGCTGCTTGGCCGGCACTATCAGCGGGAGCACGGACAGCCGCCGCAAATTTCCGCGACGGCTCCCTTGCTGGTCGGCCTCGACGGCGAAAAGAAGATGAGCAAGTCGCTCGGTAACTACGTCGGCATCGACGAACCCGCGAGCGAACAATTCGGCAAGCTGATGAAAATTGCGGATGAAATGATGCCGACCTACGCGCGGCTCGCAGCCTTTCGATCGAAGCCGGAGAGCGACGAACTCGCCGCAGCACTGGTAAGCGGCCGGACGAATCCGATGGATGAAAAAAAGCGCCTGGCCGAAGAAATCGTCGCCCGTTATCACGGGCCGCAGGGAGCGCGCAGCGCCCGCGAACGATTCGAAGCGACCGTCCAGCGCAAAGAGATTCCCGCCGGCGATTTGCCGGAGATCGCACGCGGCGAGGCCGCTCGCGTGGTCGATCTGCTCGTGAAGTCGGGCTTCGCGGAAAGCAAGCGTGCCGCGGAGCGACTTATCTCGGGCGGCGGCGTGAAGGTGGATGGTATAGTCGTGAGCGATCCTAGGGCGGCATGGTCCGCCGCAGCGCCGGCCGTACTTTCCGTCGGTGCTAGAAAATTCGTACGCGTTCTTCCGACGGAGGAAAGGTAGCCATGGCAGACACAGCGATCACGTACACGGGTTCGGACCCGATCGAAGGCAAAAAATTCGTCTGCAAGCGCTGCAAACGCGAGTATCCCTATCCGGAGGCCGGCGCGCGGCCCATCCGCTGCGAGTGCGGCTGGTGGTACTACAACGACGGCGTGAACATGCGCGAAAGCTATCAGCAGCGCATCGAACCGTATCGCAACCCCGGCGACTACCACCGGCTCTTTCGGTCGTAAGGCCGGCTCCTAGCCCGCGACCCGCCCCGCGAGCGCGCGCAGCTCGTCCGCCGAAAAAACGTAGAGCTTGCGGCAGAACTCGCAGCTCGCTTCGCTATCGTCGCGTTCGTCCGCCATACTGCGAAGCTCGTCGCTCCCAAGCCCCAGCAAGGCCGTTTCGACTTTCGCGCGGGTGCAGAGGCACGTGAAGGCGATAGCCGCGCTGCGCTGCGCGCGCAATTCGAGATTGCCGGCCAACGCGTGCAGCAGCGTCTGCGCGTCGGCGCCGCCCGAGACGAGCGAGGTAACCGACGGCATCGCGAGCGCACGTTTCTCCAACTCGTTAATCGCCGCTTCACTCGCATCCGGCAGCACTTGCGCGAGCACGCCACCTGCTGCGATCACGCCCTTCGGACCCGCTAAAACGCCGAGCGCGACGACGCTTGGGATCTGTTCTGATTGGGCAAGATACGCCGCGAGGTCCTCGGCGATCTCCCCCGACTGCAGAGCCGTGATCCCGACGTAGGGCTGGCCGACTTCATACGATTTCGTGACCTGTAGCGAGCCGGCGCCGACGGCGCCCGCAACGTCGAACTTCCCGCGCGAATCCACCGGAAGGTCGACCTGGGGATTGCGCGCGTAGCCCCTTGCTCCAATCACGCCCGATTCGAGGAGCCAGGCGTCGGCCGTAATCGAGCCGATTGGCCCATCGCCGCTGATCTGCAGTGAAATACGCTCGCGGCCTTTCAGGCTTGCGCCGAACAGCACCGCGCCGGTCGTCAAACGGCCCGTAGCAGCAGTTGCGGTCGGCCAAAGATCGTGGCGTTGCTGGATTTCCCGGGTCAACTCCGTCGTCACGGCGGCGACGAAAGCGATGCCGGCCTCGGGGGCCGATGCGGCGAGCAAGAGATCGGGCATGAACGCGTCTCGCTCAAAGGCGCGGCGTTTTCCTTCAAGAATGGAGCGGAATGCGCGTCTTGGTTATTCACGGGCCAAACCTCAACTTACTCGGCGATCGCGAACCCGAGATCTACGGAACGCAGACGCTCGACGACGTCAACGAACTCATCGCAACGTCGGCTGCGAAATTTGGGATTGAACGTGCGCTGCGAGCAGTACAACGGCGAGGGGCAAATCCTCGACGCCCTGCACGCGGCCCGCGCGACCGCCGACGCGATCGTTATCAATCCAGGCGCGTACGCGCACTATTCGTATGCAATCGCCGATGCAATAAAATCGATTGGCATTCCGACGATCGAAGTGCATCTTTCCAACATCCACGCGCGGGACGAGTTTCGCCGTACGAGCGTTACCGCCGCGGCATGCCGGGGTACGGTCGGCGGGTTCGGCCCCCTATCGTACGTACTCGCACTCGAAGCCGTTGTCAAAATACTGAAAAAATAGCGCCCCACGCGCCGCTTGGGGGAGGAGGGGCCACCCCGCCTGCGTATATCCCCTCCCCTGCCCACCGCGCACTTCTTTCCGTTTTGCAAAGGAGACACGACGTTGACGAAAGCCGATTTGATCGATCGCGTTGCCAATGAAGCGGAGCTCACGAAGCGCCACGCGGGCGAGATCGTCGACCTCATTCTCGACGAAATCTCGGGTGCGTTGAAGAAAGGCGATCGCGTCGCGCTTACGCCCTTCGGCAGTTTCGTCGTCCGCGCGCGCAAAGCGCGCGAAGGCCGCAATCCGAAAACCGGCGAGAAGATCAAAATCCCGGCGCGCAAAGTCCCCGCCTTCGTCTCCGGCAAAGCCCTCAAAGAGGCCGTCGGCGGCGTAAAGAAAGCCGCCGCGAAGAAGAAGGCTCGCCGCTAGCCCTCGCTACGCAAGAGGAAAAAGGCCTACATTTCGCGCATTTGCACGAGCCGTAGAACGGGCTGTAGCGAAGCTTGGTTATCGCGCCTGCCTGGGGGGCAGGAGATCGCACGTTCGAATCGTGTCAGCCCGACCACACACGAGGCCCGCTAGAAAATCTAGCGGGCCTCGTTTTAGCGTCACAGCGACGCACGGGCTCTGCGTTTGTATCGTGTGAAGGAAGTGCTACTGCGTGGTGATCGTCTGGTTCGCGTTGTTCAGCAAGTAGATCTTGTCGGCGTGGCGCACGCCGAGTGCTTTCTGATCGTAGATGATGCCGACGTACTGCCCCGCCTTGATGGTGCTCATCTGGTACGTGGTCTTGCCGTCGGCCGAGAAGACCTGATCGAACTTCGGAACGATCTCGAAGCTAAGGGTCTGCTGGGTCTTGGGATTCTGCACCTTGATGCTGTTGGACGAAACGTGAACGGTGATGCCGTAGAAGGTATTGGCCGCAAGGGTCGCTTGCGGGAGCGCCAAGACGGCCATCGCGGCGGCGGCGCTAAGAATGCGGACGAAAACGTGCTTCATGTGCTGCTCTTACCCAGCGGCCGGGCGGTTCATTCATCCTTGGCGCCGAATCGGCCCCGAATGGCAACGCTTTTCGACGACGTCCCCGCTGAAGCGACGCTATTTGCGGATGGGGGATCGCGGGGAAATCCGGGACCGGCCGCAAGCGGCGCGGTGATCGTCGATCCGGCGGGCGAGGTCCTCGCCGAATCCGGCCTGTTTCTCGGCGTGGCCACCAACAACGTCGCCGAGTGGACCGCGCTGCTGATCGGCCTCGAGGCCGCTGCGGAGCGCGGAATCCGTCGCTTGGCCATCCGCATGGACTCCGAACTCGTCGTCAAGCAAGTCCGCGGCGAGTACAAAGTGAAGCACGAGTCCCTGCAGCCGCTGCACCGCAAGGCAATGACGCTGCTGCGGAAATTCGAACACGTCGACATCAAGCACGTGCCGCGCAAACTCAACAAACTCGCCGATAGCCTGGTTAACTCGGTGCTCGATCGAGAAGCCGACTTGCGCAGGCTGGGATAGGACGCATGCGCCGTTTTCCAATGGGCTGGGCCATCTTCGTCTTCGGCGTAGGGATGGCAATCTGGGGGTACTTTTTCTATACCGCCGGCGAACTGCGCCGCATGCACGAGGTCGCGCACGTCGGAAAGGCGCCGAGCGAACTCTACGCGCGCCTGCTCATCCGCTACGATAAGCCGCCGCTCTACGAAGAAGAGTATCGCATGCAGGACGTCGAGGGTGTCTCGAGCTTTACGTACCGCGTGCGCGGATATAACGGGCATCAGATCACGGTGACCGCACCGCCCGCGGCGGTCTACGACGTGAGCTTTTTCTTCCAGCGCCTCGACCAGATCGGGGTCTGGCAGATCGTGAATAAACCGCCTCTCCCGGACGCCGACGCGCACTACACGATCTACGTCAAGCAGCTTGCCGACTACAAGCAGGGCGAACGAACGGTAACGTTTACGAATCCGCACTATTGGGCGATCGAGGCTGGTCATCAGTACCAAATCGATCTTTCGAAGCAGAATCCGAGCGATTTGTTGAAAATGCAGAGCACGACCTTGGCCGATCCGCGATACGAAACCATCGTGAACGGGTTCCGGGCGTTCGGGCCGGACGAGTTCCGGCGCAACGTCGCGCGCGCTGAAGCCCAAGTGAAGGGTGGCCGCTAAACCGATGCGCGGGACGGCGCTAGCGATTCGGCTCGCGATTGCGACCGTCATCGCGGCAGCGCTGATCTTCGGGGCGTACGAAGTCCTCGAGAGTCCGGGAAATCAGCTCTTCGGAAAGACCCTCGTTCGCGGTCCCAGCGACGAGCGGGTAGTCGCGTTGACCTACGACGATGGCCCGAACCCCCCGTACACCGATCGTATCCTCGACGTGCTGCGCCAGGAGCACGTCCACGCCACGTTCTTCGTCGTCGGTCGCGCGGTCGTGGCCTACCCGAACGTCGTGCGCCGGGAGATGAACGACGGCGACGCCGTTGGGAATCATACGTGGGATCACGCACACCTAGTGCTCTACGATCAAACCCGCCTGCGCGATACGCTGCAGCGCACCGACGATGCCATCTTCGCCGCCACCGGACGCCGCTCGCACATCATGCGCCCACCGTACGGCGGCCGGGACTGGCTCGTACTGGACGAAGTGCGCAAACTTGGGTACACACCGGTCATGTGGTCCGTTCCCCTAGCGAACGACTGGGAGTATCCGCCGCCGTCGGTCATTGCGGAACGCGTGCTGCGCTACGCCGGCGACGGCTCGATCATCGACCTCCACGACGGAAACCAAGGGCTGCTTTGCAACACCTCCCATCTCGCGCCGCACGTCTGCGATCGCGGCGCGGACGTGGAAGCGACGCGGCTGATTATCGAAGCGCTCAAACGCCGGGGGTATCGGTTCGTAACGATTCCGGAACTGCTGCGCCTCGACCGGCCGGTCACGCGTACAATTTCCCGTGCAGGCGAATGAACCCGCCGGCATGGCGGTTCGAAGGGTCGTGATGCGTCCAATGAACGATCGGCGGCTTGCCTGGATCGTGAACCATCTCGCCCGACACCTCGACTTGGTCGCCGGGCCGTACCGGACAGCGCGGCGCGATATCGACGTTGTCCACCACCTCCAGCGGTCCGGACGAGCTGGACGCGTCGAACGCCTCGTGCGTGCAGTTGGAGCGCGAACTGTGGAAGAAGCGCGGCGGCGAGGTCACCGTGGCCGTGAAATCGACGTGCGCCGTGCTCCGGGAGGCGTATGCGGCTGAGAAGTCCATCGCACGCCTTTCACGCGGAATCCGGCAACGACAAGAGCGCGCGGCGGCGGCCGCGAAGATAGCTCATCCGCGACCTGCTATGAGAAACATCTACACGGAACGACTGCGACTGGTGCCGGTAACTCCGGCCAACGCGAACGTGCTCTGGAACGTCTTACAGGCGCCGGATTTGCGCGATTATCAGGACCTGCCGGATATCGGGCTCACGCAGTTTTCGCGCACGGTCGCGACGCGGCCCAACCTCCTCGAACCCGGCGCGAGCGGCCGGTTCGAATGGCTGATCTTTTTCGAAGGCGACGAGCGCACGCCTCTCGGCTGGGTCTCACTGCGCATCGGTGAGAAGAGTCCGTCAACCGCCGAAATCGGCTACAGCGTCGTCGCCGAGTTCCGCGACCGCGGCATCGCCACCGAAGCCGTCGAGGCGCTCGTCGACGAAGGCTTCGAACGTCTGTTGCTGCGCCGCGTGCGCGCCTATTGCGTTCCGGAGAATCGCTCGTCGCTCGCCGTACTAAAACGTGCGGGTTTTGAAAGCGACGGCGTGATGCCGCACGGCGCTACGGTCAGCGGCCAGCCGGTCGACGTCCTCGCTCACGTCTTGGAACGAGATCGCTGGGAGGCGCTTAAACTTCGGAATCCGTCGGCCATCGGATCGTAACGCGGGCCTCTTCGTAGCCGGCGTATCGTTGCGGCATCACGCCGCGCAGATACGCAACCAGCGGTTCGCGTACGACGCTAACGGCAATGCGCGCCGGAAGCTCGCCGATCGGCACCCAGGCCGCGCCGGTCACGTGATCGCCGCTCGCCGGAATCGTTAGCGTACCCTCAACTTCCACGCGAAACGCCGCGTTGATATAGTGCGCTTCGCCGTCGTAACTCTCGCTCACGTACGCGAGCTCGACGATCCGCGCGCGCAGCCCCGTCTCTTCGCGAATTTCGCGAATCGCCGTCTCGGAAAGTAACTCACCCGGGCGCTGACGCCCGCCGGGAAGATTCCACAGCGGCGACGCATGGTTGTCGTATCGCGACGCGACCAAGAGAACGTGACCGCCGCGCTCCGCCAGCCCGGTCGCGAGATGGACGTGGATCACGCCACGGCTCCTCGATAGATCGCGCGCAGTGCATCCACGTGCGCGCCCAATCGATACTGCTGCGAAGCAGCAAACGCGCCCTGCGACGCCGTCGCCCAACGCGATCGATCGAGCATGGACACGATCTCGCGCGCCAGGGAAGCCTCATCCTCGCGAGCCACGGCAATTCCGCCGCCGCTGCTCGATGCGATCCACTCCGGAATTCCGCCGACGCCGTACGCAACCACCGGACGCCCCCGCGCGAACGCCTCAATGCCGACCAACCCGTACGGTTCGGCCCACAGCGACGGAACCGCGACCAGCGACGCTGCGTCGTACGCGGCGCGCATCTTCGGCGTCGAGAGCCGCCCCAACGGCTCGACGCGCACGCCGCGATAGTCCGCTTCGCCGAGCGTCGCATCGAGGTCCGGCCCGTCGCCGGCGATGCGCAGCACCGGCTTACGATTCTCCTCGATCGATGCAATCGCGCGAACCAGCGAGCGCGCGCCTTTCGACGGCATCACCCTCCCCGCGAACAACACCGAATCGACGGCCGGCTGCGGCGATACCTCATCCGCGAACGCCGCATCGTCGAGCGGAGGCGCGACGACGTACTGTGTCGCTGCGAGAACCCCGTTGCGCTCCGCGGTCGCGCGCATAAACGACGACAGCGAGATCACCGCATGCGCGCCCACGACCGCCAGCCGAACGTCTTCGCGAATGCCGATCAACCCGAAGGTACGCGGACGCGGCCCGTACGCGCATCCATGCACGAGCGCGTGAAACCCGCAAGAAGCCGCACCCATCGGCACGCTGCAATTGGTGCCGTCGCGCGGATACACCCGGTCCCCATTCGGACAGAAAGGCCGGTGATCGTGCAGATGGTAGACGAAACGCGGCGTGTTCGTGCGCGCGGCCGCAAGCACGCCGGCGTCGAGCACGTTATGCGCTACCGACACGTCGGGCTCGAACGTGCGTGCGAACACGGCAACCTGCGACGACGCTTCGGGCGACGGCGCGTCGTGCTCGTCGCTCCACGCAATGCGCTCGCTGGGAACCCCATACGCGCCGGCAGAACCAACCGTTCGCGCCAGCACGCGGACGTCGTCGCCGCGCGCTTTTAGCGCCGGCAGCAGCGTGCGAAGGTAGCTCTCGGTTCCGCCCTCCGCGTCGACGCGTTCGCACAGCACCAAGATCTTCACGTCGCCGCTACCTCGGCGAACAGTTCCAAATGCCGCTGCGCGCTCTCGTCCCAATTGAAGTGCGTCGCGCGATCCAGTCCGGCAATCCGCAACCGGTCGCGCAGCGACGCATCGCCAAGAATCGTACGCAGATTCGCAGCCCACGCGAACGCATCGTCCGGAGCGGCGTACAGCGCCGCCGCGGAAGCGATCTCCGGCAAGCAGCTGGCGGCGCTAGCCAGGACCGGCGTACCGCACGCCATCGCCTCAACCATCGGCATGCCGAACGTTTCGTGATACGACGCCATCACAAGCGCGATGGCGCCACGATACAGCGCGCGCAGCGCCTCGTTCGTCCGCGACGTCAAATCGTCGCCGAGATTCCCCGCGTGCACGACGCCAGGCAATCCGGGCGCGCGCGGCCCCGCCACCACGAGCGCCGGCCCCTCAAACGCCGGCCACGCCGCGCGAAATGCCTCGTAGAGTAACGGAAAGTTCTTTCGCGGCTCGCCCACCGGATCGCCGACGAACAAGAAATACCGGCCGGGCAAAACCCCAGCCGGCAACGGCACGGCATCCCCGGGTGAAAACGACGGCTCGACGCCGTGATAGATCGTCGAAATCCGCTCGAGCGGAACGTCGAACACCTCGTGCACTTCCCCGCGCCCAAACTCCGACACCGCGATCACGCGCGTCGCGCTTCGCGCCGACCGCAAGAACGGCTCCTGCGCATGCGCGCGGCGCTTCGCATCCGGATCGGGATACCGGAACGGCACCGCATCGTGGATCGTCACGACGCTGGGCAGCGACGACGGAAAGAACGTGCCGTTGGCCGGATGCCATATAAGGGATGCGTTACCGGCGCTCGATCGCAACGCGAAGCGACGCGACCCAAGCGCCCGCTCGTACGCGGCGCGATGCCGAAAGACGAAGGGCCCGTGGGCCAGAAGCGTCAGGTCGACGTCGTCGCGAGCGGCCAGACGGCGCAGGATCGCGCGCGCGTACCGGCCGATGCCCCGGGTGTCTTCCACGACGACGCGGGCATCGACGGCTAATCGCAACGGCATAGAGCGATATTCACCGGCGGCCGCGAAGCATCTTGTCGTGTTCGTCTGCATTTGTAACGGCCTGACGGAGCGCCGCATCCTTGCGGCCATCGACGCCGGCGCTCGTTCGCACGAAGAGGTTTACAGCGCGTGCGACTGCACCGCGCAATGTTACGCCTGCGCGTCCGAGATCGATGCGATCGTGGAGCTGGCTACGACGGCTCCGGAATCTCGCCCATTGCCGACTGCAGGTAGTTTTCCCGGCCGACCGACTTGACTAACGCGAGCTGCGTCTCTAGAAAGTCGACGTGCGCTTCGGAATCGACGAGAATCCTCGTCGCGATGTCGCGGCTGACGTAGTCGCCATCTTTTTCGAAAAGCGCAATCGCGGTTGCCGTATCGTCGCGTGCGACCATCTCGAGCTTCAAATCGCACTCCAGCGCTTCCACGCCGTCTTCGCCGATATGCAGTTTGCCCAGATTCTGCAGATTCGGAAGTCCGTCGAGGAACAGGATCCGCTCCACCAGCCAATCTGCGTGCCGCATCTCGCCGAGCGACTCTTTATAAATCGTCTCGCCGAGCCGGTAGAAGCCCCAGTTCCGGTGCATCCTAGCGTGCAGGAAATACTGGTTGATGGCGGTCAGCTCGTTGTAGAGCATCTTGTTAAGCTGTTCGATGGCGTCGCGGTTGCCCTTCATAACGGAGGAATACGGCAGTCGCGCGAACCCACCCGCCGTGACCGCGAAGATCGCCGCGCATTTGATCCTCGGCCCGCGGGAAGAGCCGTTCCTCGGAGCGCTCCTCACGTCGATCGCCGGCGCCGTCAAAACCCTTATCGTCAACGACAACTCGCCGGGTGCATCCCCCCACCAATCGGCGCTGGAAAGCAGCGCCTTCGCGCGCGATGGCCGCCTCATCGTGGACCGAACGCCATTCGAAGGTTTCGCCGCCGCGCGCAATGTCTGCATGCGGATCCACGAAGCGGAGAACGCCGGCGATTGGGTCGCCTTCGTCGACGCCGACGAAGTGCACGCGCCCGCCGTCACGACGATCGCAGACAATCTCGAAAAACTGCCGCACGCCTACGATTTCGTCGACGGCTACACGTGGCATTTCTTTCAGTCGTTCGACTATTACACATCGATCGAACGTCGCATGATGTTTTTCCGCTACAAACCCGGCATTCGATGGGAAGGCGCCGTGCACGAACGATTGATCGGACTCGACGGCAAGCGCATCGCGCTGCCGTACGTGTATGCGCACTACGGGCACACGCTGGCGCCGCGCCGTCACGCGGAAAAAGGCCGGCATTATTCGTCGTTGGGTGCACCCGGCGGCGTCCTGCGCGAGGATCAGCTCGCAGACTTCGACGTCGCCGAGTACTTCGCGCCCGAATATCCGCGCTTGCTGCGCTTCAGCGCCGGACATCCCCCGGCAGCGAACGCGACGCTCGAATCATTAAGACCGGAGTTGAGCGAATTCCACACGCTGACCGATCGTATCGTTCGCGCCCAACCGCCTACGATCGCCGCTAAGAACGTTCTGCGCCGGGCCAACTACGAATTGCGCTGGCGCGGACGCGGCTTCTCTCGCCTGGCGGCAATCTTAACAAAAACCTCGACTAGTGGCCCGGGACGACCGGCCGCCCGATAGCGTATAGAGAGTATATGCGCAGAGCCCGCACCCTTAGCTATGCCCTGCTGTCGATTGCTGCGACGGCCACCATCGTCGCGTGCGCGGGGCGGAGCGGTCCGCTGCCCGCCGGACCGCAAGGCCTGCCGCAGGCCGGCGAGCGAGCGCCCGCTATGGTTCCGGCCCGCGATCTCGGCGAGCGCGCATCGCACAGCCCGGTCAGCGTGGTCGTCGCGCTGCGCTTCAACAACGTTGCCGAACTGAGCCGCCTAGCCGACGACGTCTCCGACCCGAACTCCGCTCGGTTCCGTCATTTTCTTAAACCTTCCGAGTTCGAATCGCGCTTCTCGCCCACGGCCGCGCAGCACGCGCGCGTCATAAACGCACTGCGCGGCGCCGGATTCACCATCGACCATACGTTTGCCAATCGCACGCTGATCGATGCGAGCGCACCGAGCGGCACGGTCGAACGCTTCTTCCAAACGCGCATTCACGATTTCGACCAAGGTATAAACGGCCGCCGCTTCTCCAACGTCACGCCGCCGAGGATCCCCACGTCGATCGCATCGCTGGTCGCATCCGTAGAGCTCAACTCCATCATTTACGCGCGCGCCGCCGGCCAACCGGAAGAAAACGACGCCGATAACGGCGATGTTCCGGACGCGAAGACCGACGTCATCGTCAACGGCGGTTTCGGACAGCGCATGAAGGGCTGGCAGTCCTGCGGAAAAGTCGAACCGAAGATCACCGGCCAACATCCGCAAGCGGGCCGCTTTGACGCGATCACCGGATCGCTCACCGCGACCTCCGGCGACGTGAAGGGCTGGTCGTCCATCTGCCAGCGCGTGACGATTCCCAAGAACGCAAGACTCATCGCGTATTTGTACGACGAAACGAACGTCAAGTCAAACGACGACTCGTTCCAAGCCGTCGGCTTGATGAACAAACCGAATGGCAAACCGGTGATCTTGAGCAAGACGCTGAGCAACAAAAAGAAGTGGGTCCGCAGAACGTTCGATCTCTCGCAATACGCGGGCCGCAGCATGTACGTGTTCTTCGGCGTGCACGGTACCGGCAAAAAGCAGTATTACGACACGCGATTCATCGACACCGTAACCCTCACCGGCACCGTCGCCCCGACCCCAACCCCGTCTGCTTCACCGACGCCGACCGCAACCACATCCCCGTCGCCAAGCCCGTCACCGAGCGTCCACCCGACCGGCCCGGTTACGCCCGGCCCCGACGCACCGCTAACCGGCCCGACGTTCGGTCCGTCGAACGGCTGGGCGCCGCGCGGCGTTGCAGACGGATTCGATTTCCCCGTGCAGCACGGCTACGCCGGAGACGGCGTTAACGTCGGAATCGTCGCCGATCAAAAAGCCGCACCCGACGATCTCACGGCGTCTACGTCTGTACAACGGCATCTCTCCGCGTCCGACCGTTGCCTACCATCCCATTGGCAGCGCGACGCCGCCGAGCAACGATCCCACCGAAGCGACGCTCGACATCGAAGCCGTCACGGGTCTCGCGCCCGGCGCGCACGTCATCGTTTATGAAACCTTCGACTTGAGCAACGAATCGATCGTGAATGCCTACAACGAAGTCCTATCCGATGGAAAAGTACAAATCCTCGAATCGTCGTTTGGCGAATGCGAAGTCGAGGACAAAAACTTCGTCAAGACCACGGACCAGCTCGCAACCGCAGGCGCCGCGATGGGTATGACGTTCGTTGCCGCGGCCGGCGATAGAGGTTCCGCGTGTTACAACGGCACCACCAACGTGATCGGCGTGAACGCGCCGGCCAGCGGCCCGCACTTTTTAGCCGTCGGCGGAACCCAATCGCTGGTCAGCGGGCCCGTTACGAACAAAGCGGTATGGAACGATCGCACGAGCGGAACCGGCGTCGAAATCGGCGGCGGCGGCGTTTCGACGAGCTGGCCGATTCCGTCGTATCAGGTCGGCCTAGGCGGCTCGCCGGCATCGACGACAAAGCGCAACGTTCCGGATATGGCGCTGCCCGCCGTCCAAGACGACCTGTTCATCGAAGGAAGCAACGAACAAGTTGAAGGCACGTCGTGGTCGAGTTCAATCGCCACCGCATTGCTCGCCAGCAGCGTGCAGTTCTGCGGAAACCTCGGTTGGATCAATCCTGCGTTCTATGCCGTCTACGCCGCTCACCCCAAGACCACGCCTTTCATCGACGTCACGAAAGGCTTCAACGGCGGTTACGCCCCCGACTTGAGCCAAGGTTACTCAGCTGCGACCGGTTACGATAACGCCAGCGGAATCGGTATGCCCAACGGTATCACCTTGGCGTCGCCCTCTGCGGAAGAAGCACGATCCTATCGCGCCACTTCTAAACGGTCGTACTCGCATTCGTGCCTTTGCGTTGCGCCGGAGGCGGGCGGCCACACACGAGCCTCGACACCCAGGCCACGTGGGCGGTCTCGTTCGCCAAGCCGTTTACCGGGAACACGGAAGAATGGCTGAATAACGTCACCTACGACGGTAAGCTTGCCAATGTCAAAGTCGTGCGCACCGATCGGAACACCTTTGACATCAGCGGGTATTCGACCATGTCGCAGACCAAGCCCGACTTCAAGGTCCTGCCACCGTTCGTAGCGGTACGCTCCTTTAGAGGCGGATCACTGCGTACTCGCTCTGCACCATGCCGCTGCCGAAGCTGCGCGTTGCGACGTGGTGCAAATGCACGTCGTGCGGGAGCGAGCCGAAGAGCGGAATGCCGTCGCCGATTAGAACCGGAACGCGCGTGACGATTAGTCGATCGATCAGCCCGGCACGCAGAAAGCGCTGAATCGTGACGCCGCCGTCGACGTAGAGATTGGATGCACCGGTAGCGGCCGGCCGCGCGACGATCTCGGCCGGTTCCCGCTCGTCCATTCGACGGCTTCGCCGGGCACGGCGGAAGTGTCGATGTGGGCGCCGCTTAGGACGACGACGCGTTTGCCGGCGTAGGGCCACGCACCAAAGGTCAGCACCTTTTCGTACGTCTTGCGCCCCATGACGATCGCGTCGATGCCGGCGATAAACTCGTCGTATCCGTGGGCCTCGCCGCCGCCTTCGGGAAGAAAATCGAGGTCGTCGTTGCGGCGTGCGATGAACCCGTCCACGCTGGTTCCAACGAAGACCGCTGCGGTCATGCCGTGATCTCCTTGTAGCTAGGAGCCGAGCGACCCCGTTGCCAGGTCCGATGACTCTTCGGCGCGTTGGCGCCCTGCGAAGCAATCACCTTCGGAAGCGCCAGTGTGCCCCTACTCCCCAGCCAGCGCCAATTCCGCAATCTTTGGATCGGGCTTGGGTTTGCGCATGAAGAATACCAGCGGCGACGCGAGTAAGAACACGATCGCGCAGATGCGGAAGACGTAATCGTATGCGATCATCGTCGACTGTTGCGCGACCATCGAAGTCAGCGTGCCGACGGAAAAGCCCTGCGTCTGCGTCACGCCCGACGCCGGCGCGTCCCACGCCACCGCCGATTCGTGCGCGACCAGCGTCGTGAGAATCGCAATACCAAAACTGCCGCCCAACTGCCGCAAATCAGCGTGAACACGCCCGTCGCGCTCGCGAGCTCGTGCACCGGCACGTCGCCCAGCGACATCGTCGTTAGCGGCACGAACAGCGCGCCTAGCCCGAAGCCCTGAATCAGCCGCGGCCAAAACACGTCCCAATACCCGGCCTGCGCGTTGAGATCCCCAAGCATCCACGTAGATATGGCAAAGACGATCAACCCAGCGGCAATCGACATACGCCCGTCGATGCGATTTGCCAACCTCCCGACGATCATCATCGAAACCGCCGTAGCCAGCGCCCCAGGCAGCAGCGCCATCCCGGTATCGAACGCCGTAAGTTCAGCATCGTTTGAAAGAACAGCGGCAAGATCAGCGCCGTGCCAAACAGGCCAAAGCCCATAATGATCCCAATGATGGAACCGATGGTAAACGAACGAAACTTAAACACGTTCAAGTCCACCAGCGGCGCCTTATCTTTGAGCGTCTTCCAAATGAACCACGTCAGCGTCACCACCGCCACGATCGACAGAATCACGATCGTATCCGAGGAAAACCAGTCGTCATGCTCGCCACGCTCGAGCACGTACTGCAGCGACGCGAGCCCCGTGGAAAGCAGCCCGAGCCCGATCCAATCGATACCGCCCTTCGAGCCGCACGATGAACTTCGGCGTCGGCACGTACGCGAGCGTCATCAAGAACGCGACGATCCCAATCGGAATGTTGATGTAGAAAATCAGCGGCCACGTCGAGTTGTCGAGATCCATCCGCCCAGCGTCGGCCCGACCGCCGGCCCGACCATCGCGCCGATACCGAAGATCGCCATCGCCTGACCGCGTTTCTCCGCCGGATAGGTCTCGAACATTATCGCCTGCGCCGTCGGCTGAAGCGCGCCGCCGCCAAGCCCTTGCAGCACGCGATAGAAGATCAGCATGCCGATCGAATGCGCGGTACCGCACAGCAGCGACGTAATCGTAAACACCGCCAGCGATGTCGCGTAGAAGCGCTTGCGCCCAAGCAGTGCGGTGAGCCACCCGTTTAGCGGCATCACGATGACGTTCGCGAGGATATAACCTGTCGCTACCCACGCGACTTCATCCGTCGAGGCTCCGAGGTTCCCGCCGATCGTATTGAGGGCGACATTGACGATCGTCGAGTCGATGATCGCCATGATGAGCCCTAACATCACCGTAATGGTGATCAGGCCGACAGGCGCTTCCTTGCGATGCCGAAACGGGTTGGCCATATCTAAGAGTACTTAACCTGCTAACTACCTTCGAGGTTGCGCCGATAATCGCCTCCCGATAAGGTCCCGTTGGGAGTTCTTAAGCCCTCTACTCTTACGCTTGTACGAAATCACCAGCGGCTAACAGAGAAGAAGGTTTCCATGCAAACTAAACGGACGTCCAAGAAGCCGACCGTCACCGAAATCGACGAAACCGTCGTCGCCGACGTCACCCCGGATACCGCTGACGAAGACGAAGACGACGATGAAGAAGACGAGGAAGACGAGGCCGACGCAGACTAAGCTAAGTAGACGAAGCTGACAAGAGGCGGTGCAAAAGCACCGCCTCTTTATTTCAGGGAGACGTCGCCGACGTCGTCCAAACGACGCTCGAGATCTTCCAGTCACCGTCGACCTGGCGGAAGTGTAGGTCATCGTTTCGTTTTCGCGCACCGGCTTCGGCTTGGCCGTAGCGATGAGCGTGACCGGCAAAATCAAGTACGCCGCGCCCTCACCCTGCATGTACTCGATCGGCTTTCCGCCGGCGACCGATAAGTTGGTCTCGTGTTCCCCAGCGAGCAGCGCTTTGACGCAGCGATCCACTGCGAAGCCGCGTGCGGTCCGGTCCATCGAAATGGCGGAATCTCGTCGACGACCACGCCGTCACCGGTAAAGGGCTATCCGGGTTGACGCTGCTTTGCCCCGCCGTGATGGCCAGCAGCGTGCGCGCGTGCGCCACCAGCGTGCTTGGCGGTGTCGCCGCATCGGCCGGTACGCCGACCGCCAGCCAGAGAATTAGGGCCGCGAATACCCGCGGCAGGCTACGAGCCGGGTTGAGGTTCGGGCGCCGGCGGCCCCGCCAGCCACGCGCGAAGCTTCTCGATAAACTCGATGACCGCGAGCGCGAACGCCGCCACCGCGGGAATAACGCGCGGGCGCAGCAACCGCGGATCCATGTCGCGCATGTAGCGCTCGTTCTCGGTGATGCACGTAGGATGAACTTCGCCGGCGTCAGGCCTTCCATCACGTCGCCGAACAGGTTGAGATTGCCGTCTGCGGGCTGTTCGCCGCCGCCGGCCATCGCCGCGCCGCCCTGAACGCGCCGCACGATCGCGCCGGCGTACCCGAGCAGCGCCGGCAGCCACTGCACCAGCGGCGCGCCGTAACCGCGACGCGTCCGGTCCCACGCAATCCAGTTGATGAAGAAGACGATATGCCGCGCTTCCTCAACCAGCACGCGCGAGAAGATCGACGTCAACGATTCCGGCAAAATCTTCGCATCGCACGCGAGTTTGAAAATCCCAAACCCCGCAAACGAATCGACGCATTCGTTATATCCGAAGTCGATGAATGCTTCGCGCGTGGGCGGATCCTTCGCCTCACCCGGCGTCGCCGTCAACCCGTAGCGCTGGATCATGTACGAGAGCAAACGCCCGTGACGATCTTCCTCATAGGCTTGCAGTTCGAGCGCTTTTGCGCACCAGCGGATCGGGCTCCGTCGCCGCAAACCCGTACAGCATCTGTCCCGCGCTCAGCTCCACCTCGAGCGCCATCGTCCAGACCGGGATGGCGCGCAGCCGCGCGAGCGACACCTCGTCCAGCTCCGGCCAGGGCAGATTCTCCGGCTCGAACGGCAGATACGACTTGATGAAGTCGTTGCAAAAAAGAAGCTTGTGCTCTTCGGTTCCAACACGCATGGTCGGCCTCACTTGCCGCCCAAGCCGACAATTTCCCGCAAAAACCGGGCGGAGCCGAGCCGGAAGCGCGCGAAACGCCCGGGCTTATGACCGCCGCCCCCCGCGCGCTCCCGCTCGCACCCCACCGCAGCCGCGTCGACAAATATCTGCGCGAGCTCGAGATACCCTACACGTCGCTCGCCGGCGAAATCATCGCACGGCACCTCGAGCGCGAACGGGATCTGCTGCGCGCGAGCCTCGTGCTGTGGGCCTGCGAAGCCTGCGGCGGTGACACCGAAGTGGCCGTCCCGACCGCTGCCGCGATCGAGCTGTTTTACCGCAGCGAAACCCTCCGTGACGAACTCCTCGGCGGCGATCCGCCCTACGGGCTCGGGCAATGCCTCAACGCCGGCGACGCCCTCAACGCCGTCGCCTACAAGGCTCTCGTCGCTGGCAACGGCGATTCGCAGCGCCGCCTGAAGTCCAGCATGATCGTCACCACCGCGTTCGTGGAAGGCATCGAGCGCCGCAACGGCGCGATTCTCTGGGCCGGCCTCGAAGCCGGTGCGGTTCTCGGCGGCGCTCCGGAAAAAATCGCGCGCCGCCTGCGCCGCGCGGGCCGTCTCCTCGCAGCCGCCGGTAAGAACCGCGCGTACGCTGAAAAGGCCATCGCCGCCGTCGAGGCCAGCGGCATCGATCGCAAACACGTTCCCGCGTTTGCAGAAGTCGCCCGGTACGTTGCCTCCGAAGCGGCCTAAACCGGGTGCAACGCCCTCGCGCAAAGCGGAACACATTCGCATCAACGTCGACCGCGACGTCAGTGCCAAAGGCATCGACAACGGATTCGACGCGTACCATTTCACCCACCGCGCTCTCCCGAACATCGATCTCGCCGACGTCGACACGCACGTCGACCTCTTCGGCAAAACGCTCGCAGCACCGATCCTGATCTCGTGCATGACCGGCGGCGCGCCCGAAGCCCGCAAGCTCAACCGCCGCCTCGCCCGCGTCGCACAAGCGCAGGGCCTCGCCATGGGCACCGGCTCCGCCCGCGCGCTGCTCGAAGACGCATCGCAGCTCGAAACATTCGACGTCCGCAAAGACGCGCCCGACGCATTGCTCTTCGCCAACCTCGGCGCGGTGCAGCTCAACAAGGGCTACACCGTTAGGGATTGCCGCCGCCTGCTCGATATGCTGCAAGCCGACGCGCTCGTACTGCATCTCAATCCGTTGCAAGAAGCGCTGCAGCCGGAAGGCGACACGAACTTTGCGGGCCTGCTCGATAAGATCGCCGACGTCTGCGCAAACCTGCAAGCGCCGGTCGTCGTGAAGGAAGTCGGCTGGGGGATCGCCGTGCGGGACGTCGTCGCGCTTCTCGAAGCAGGCGTGGCCGCCATCGACGTCGCCGGCGCCGGCGGCACGTCGTGGAGCGAAGTCGAACGCTATCGCATCGCCGAATCGTGGCGCGCCGACGTCGCCGCCGAGTTTGCGGGCTGGGGAATCCCCACCGCACAATCGTTACGCGAAGCGAGCACTATCGCGCCGAATGCGATCCTATTCGCGAGCGGCGGCATCCGCAACGGTCTCGACGTCACCAAAGCCCTCGCGCTCGGCGCCAACCTCGTCGGCCTCGCCGGCCCCTTCCTACGCGCCGCCAACAAGAGCGAAGAAGCCGCCGGAAACCTCGCACGCGAACTCACTGAAGTATTACGCGTCGCAATGTTCTCCCTCGGCGCGAGAACGCTGCCGGAACTACGCGACACCCTGTCATCCTGAGCGACACGTTTCACACCAATTCTTAATCCCTACCTCGCCGCGCCCGACCAGAATACAGCTAAGGCCTTCTCAGGCACCAAGGAAAACGATGATGATGAGTTTGAGTGGTAAGCTGATGGTCGCGGCATTAACCGCCGTATTGCTAGCGGGATGCGGAGCGCCCGCATCGAGCGTCCCCGCAACAGTGGGCGCAGTGCAGGACGCGCATCCCGCGAACGGCCCGTTTCCGCCGGTGTGCACGGTTCCCAAGGTAAAGTCGGGGGCGATGGTAACGTCGGTCGCCGCGTTTGGAAACGTTGCCGACCGCAGGTTCTCGCTGGCGCAGCCGTCGAGTTGGACGCAAGTCGAATGGCTTCGCGTACCTCCGCCCGGCAAGAATCGCTCCGCTCGCCGAACAGCGTTGCCGCAAAGCGCGGAGCCTTACTACGTCTACTACGGAACGTACACGGTGAGCGATGGTACGAAGGGATGTTTCTATCTCGTCACCAGCGTCAACGGTGATCCGATCGACGCCAAAGGCAACGCTGCGGTCACCGCGCAGCCACGCATTCCACCAACCGGCGCAACGCTGCCCGAGGATTTCGGTGCGGTCAAGAACCTCCAACTGAAGCTGAAGAAGGACGATAGCGGATCCGGCACGATGACGCTCGTCCACTACGACGGCACCGCCGCGTTCACGGTAACGATCGCGGTCGTCGGCCGCGTCGAGCCGACCGACAGGTAAACTTGCAAGTTTACCTGATGATCTGCTATCCTTGGCTTCATGGCCAAAACCAGCGATCGTCCTGCCCCCGCCGAGCCGGGCGTCGAAGAACTCTTGCAAGCAACCGGGCAACTCCTAAGGCGTCTCCGCACCGAAGCGAGCGGCGATAACCTCACTTGGTCGCAAACCGTCGTCCTTGCCCAACTGCATAAGCACGGCCCGGCGACCACTGCCGATTTGGCGCGCACCGAAGCGGTAACCCCGCAATCGATGAGCGCCACCCTCGCCGTTCTGGAAGAGCAAGGCCTCGTCGAACGCCGCCAACACCCGACCGACGGACGCCAAATTCTCTTCGCGCTCACCCGAGCCGGCGTCGCCACACGCGAAGCCCGCTCGCGCCTCAAACGCACGTGGCTCTCCAGCGCACTCGCGCAGCTCACCCCAAGTGAACTGCGCGCGCTCCTCGCCGCCGCCGGCCCAATGAAAAAACTGGCGAATTCGTGACCGTCGCCGCCCCCGCCGCTGCGGAAATAAAGAGCAAGCATAGCGGCTTCGGCTTCACCTTCGTCGCCCCGCTCGCGCTCGGCTCGTGCCTCAATCCCATCAACTCGACGATGATCGCGACTGCGCTCGTCCCAATCTCGCACAGCCTGAACGTAAGCGCCGGCCAAGCCGGATGGCTCATCGCCGCGCTCTACCTCGCGAGCGCGATCGCGCAACCGACGATGGGACGCCTCGCCGACCTCTTCGGCCCGCGTCGCGTTCTCTTATGTGCGCTAATCCTCGTCGCGCTTTCCGGCGTGGTCGGCTGGTTCGCGACATCGCTGAACCTCCTCATCGTCGCACGCGTACTGCTCGGCATCGGCACTTCCGGCGCATACCCGGCGGCGATGCGCATGTTCCGGGTGCAAGCCGATCGGCTGCACATGCCACCGCCGCGCGCCGCCATGAGTTTTCTTTCGCTGGCCGCGATCAGCACGATGGCGATCGGCCCGCTGCTCGGCGGCATCCTCACCGGCGCGTTCGGATGGCACTCGATCTTCACCGTCAACCTTCCGCTCTCGCTCCTGACGGCGATCCTCGTCATCCTCTGGTCACCAAAAGATCCGCCGCAAACGCTATCGCTCCAAGCCGTGCTCGAAGGCGTCGACGTGCCGGGCCTCATTCTCTTCGCCGCAACGCTGTTCGCACTTATGAATTTCCTCATGCGGCTCGCCCATCCGATTTGGTGGTTGCTGGCGCTCACGGTCGCACTCGGCGCCGGCCTCGTCGCCTACTCGCGACGCCACGCGACGCCGTTCCTGGACGTACGCATGCTCGCACGCAACACGCCGCTCGTGATCACGTATCTGCGTGCGTGCGTTCTCGCAACGATCATTTACTGCACGCTCTACGGCTTCTCGCAGTGGCTCGAAACCGGCGCTGGTTTCTCGAGCACGATCGCGGGCGCGATCATGCTGCCGATGTCGGTCGCGGCCGGCATCTCGTCGATCTACGGCGGCCGTACGAAGGGCATTCGCACGCCGTTCATCGCGAGCATGGGCGTGATGGTTTTGGGCTGCCTAGCATTAGGCGCCGTGACGTTCGGCTCGCCTATGTGGCTAATCGCCGCGGCCGCCGTGCTCTTCGGTGCTGCGCAAGGCATGTTCAGCGTCAGCACGCAAGCCGCCGTGTACATTCAAGCTCCAGCCAACGAAATCGGTTCGGCCTCAGGCCTTCAGCGCACCGCGTTTTACCTCGGCGCGATCATCGCCGCCAGCGTTCTCGCGCTCGTCTACGGCAAGAACGCGACCAACGGTGCCTTCCTTACTCTCGCGCTCATCATGGCCGCAATAAGTGCGGCACTCTTCATTTTCACCATCTTCGACCGCACGCTCCCGCGCGGTCGCGTCTAAAAGGAATCATCGAATGCCGCTCACTCAACTCGACCCGGTCGCCGCACTCGTCGTCATCGACTTACAAAAAGGCATCGTCGGCATTCCGTGCGGACCGCACGCCACCGCCGACGTCGTCAAGCGCTCTGCAGAACTCGCAAGCGCGTTCCGCAATCGCAACCTCCCGGTCGTCCTCGTCAACGTCGAAGGCCGCGCACCCGGCCGCGTCGACGCGACCTTCAATTTCAGCCCGCCCGCCGACTGGGCCGAGCTCGTGGCAGAACTCGATCGTCAACCAAGCGACTACACGGTAACCAAACATCAGATCGGCGCCTTCTACGGAACCGCACTCGAACGCATCCTCCGCCGCGCCGGCGTCACGCAAATCTTCCTCACCGGAGTCGCAACCACCGCCGGCGTCGAAGCCACCGCGCGCGAAGCCTACGATCGCGGCTTCAACGTCGTCATCGTCGAGGATGCAATGTCCGACATGAGCGCCGACAACCACAACCACGCCATCACCGCCGTCTACCCCCGCATAGCCGAAGTCACAACCACCGCCGACACGCTAGCTAAGCTATAAAATTACATCAAATCCCGGCGCCTAATTCCACGGGTTATGGTATTTTATTAAGGCGAAGCCGCAACGGACATGCCTCGACGAGGAGGAGTGTATGTTTGCAACCATAGCCCTTTCCGCGCTTGTGGCGGTAACCGCCGGAGCGCCCCCTGCATCGCCAGGGCCGCTTCGTCATCTCGTCTACACGTTTACGTGGGGAACCGCGAACAGCACGGAAGTTCACGTGTCGGGTTTGGGCAACGGCTCGCCGGTCAGCGCGTACACGCCGAACCAAATCGGCGAACCGTCGGGTATTTCGAGCTTCAGTGCGTCGAACAGCGACAAAGGCTCTATCACGGTCGACGTATTGCGAGAACAGCCGAACGACCACGGCCTCGTCGTCACGGTGAGCGAACAGGCCCAAGACACGCGCTCGGCCGTCCCCGCGACGTGCGTCGTGTTTGGAAACACCGACGTTATCTGCGACCCAAGTGCCAAGATCAACTACGAAGAGTTGACGTTGCTGCGATTCCTCGGCGCGAACTTCGTCGATCCGGGCCAGATCGACGCAAAGTTACATTGGAAAGTCGGCGAAAGCAACGGCTCGTATTCCGTCTCGGCCGACTACACGATTGCGAAGAACGTGAACGGAGCGTTGACGATCTCCGAAGACCGTATCGTGCGGCCAACGAAGGCAGAGACGAGCACGATCGATTCGACGATCGGGTACGATTTCAATCGCCAAATACCGACCACCATCACCGAATACGCGATCGAACGCAGCGAAGTCGGCGAACAATACGTGACGATCAAAACCGAGACCGTACTAAACTTGCAAGCCGACTCAATGGCCGCGAACGATCGCGTTAAATCCGTGTAGCGCAGATGACTCCGCGAACCGCGTGCAGCGTCAGCGCGCCATTCGCCGACAGCGGAGCGCGGTTCACCTCAGATTTGCCAAGGTAGACAAAATACTCTCTTTCAGTGCCTTGTTAGAGTTGCTGATCCCTGCGATCAGGTTCGTATACTGCCCTACTTCGTACTGCAGTTGAAGCGATTCTGTCGGTGTCAACTGAGCCGCTCCCGATTGCAACTCACGGGGATTCAGAACAATCTTGTCATCAATAAGCTTTTTCTTGCCTTGGAGTATCAGGGTTCTGATCGCTTCCTCCTTCTCGTTTGCAGCCGCTTGACCGGCTTCAAAAACAAAGCGCATAAAAGACGTACTATGGGGATGTACGGTGAACGTCATTGGGCTCGTCGAGGTAACGTATTTGCCAAGGGCCAGATCCACGTTGAGCGTATCGGGGGTATTGTTGTTTAGCACAATCTCGTAATTGAGCGGGGCCATTCCCGTTGGAGCATGCGCTCGCGCTGCACTTATGGTCGGCAGCCCTCCAACGGCGTGGCCGGCGCACCCTATCAGAGAGATGATGCAGCAAACTGTTAGCAAAATAGGAGTGATCTTCTCCACGGTACCTGTTCCCCTAAAGTTAGGCACGATCGCGTCGACTGTTTGCGGACTACGAGCGCAACGCGGACCGAGTTCCGGCGAATACGTGAACTACGAGCGATGTCGGCGCCGCGGACGAGCGAAGATTGTACGCGGTAGACCGTTAGCGAATGCTGGCGAGCGTTAGGTCTGGTCGCGTCTAAAGACCCCCAAGGGTATCGCACGATGGGACCGCACCGCCCGGCTTACCGACCTCCGTGAACAAGATCGATGGGTATTGCTGCTCCGTCGGGCTCGACGGAGCGGCAATAAAGGATAGCGAGTTCGTTTCACCCGTCGTACCCTCATTCGCTTGACAGGCCGGCGCCGCCGTGCTCCCGTCGTCGGCTTCCAAACTGACGGTCACTTTTGACGCGGCATTGAAATCCAACCGGCTTGCGCAGCAGTCGCCGACGATGTTAAACTCCGCTCCAGTCCAATTTCGGCTCAAATCCATGAGGTCGCCCTGCATGTTTTTCATTCCGAATACGGTCGAGCCATCGGTAAGAAAGGCGCTATCCCCGGTCGGTGCGGCACTGCCGGATAAGCTCATATCGCCGAGTGCCGTGATCGCTATCTCGGGAATATCGATGGCGGGGCTGCTGAAATAGCAGTCGCCGCCGTTTGGCAACCAACCGGTGGACTTCGGAGGACACCTTGAGCGATTTTTTCGTGGTTCTGATGCGCCAATCTTGAATGAAGAGCTGAGCGGTTGTTGCACCTTTGTTAACCGGACTCGCGTAGACGAACTGCTCCCATCCCGTGCACTTCGCGTTCTTTCCGCAGTCGGTGGTCAAATACGTATTTGCGTTGAGCTGCAGCGTGTAGGCGTCATTGCCGCAAACGCACCCGTTGCCGTAAGCCGGGACGCCGACCGTGCGAACCCGCTTCACGCCGCTCACCTCCGGAAACGACCCGATGGCCGTTGAGATAAGTTGTGGGCTTACGGATATCGCGAAGTCGCGGCCGTCGCCCACAGTGGCGGGAGTGACATTGCCGATCCTGGGAACCGGCGCCGCCGCCTTCGCGCAAGCGACGCGCGACCACCCGAGTGCCGGATACGATGCCTTGAAACACCCGGCGCTGGGAAGCGGAACGCGAATCATGCTCCGGCCCCACGCACGCACCACGGCGTCGGCCACCGGCTGGCGCGCTATCGACGGATTCGAAAGCGGCGCCGACGGTGAATACGACGCCGGCGATCCGGAGCACCCGGAAAGCGCGGTCGCAACTAGGAGGCTTCCAAAGCCGAAGCCGCACTTGATCGCAAGTCTGTCGAGGCGAGCTTTATTCATTGGTCTTTTTTCGAGCAAGCCCCCACCGAATCCCCACGTAGCACGTCGATCAATGTACGGAACTGTATCGATCACGACGCGCGCCGGGCCAAAAGGCCTACGTCTGTTGCCCGAGCAGAGGTAAGCTCTGGCCTCAACCTAACTATGCATGGCCATGTTCGCGAGACACCTCTCAAGATCGGTGATTGCCACGCTTTTTGGGGCGTCGGCGGTTTTCGCCGGTTGCCAATCGTCGACACATCCGACGATGCTCCCACAGGCGATGCAGGAGACCCTAACGTCGGCCGTCGGTGCGGCTAACCATGAAGCCATCGAATCAACGTGTGGCACGTCGATATCCATAACCGACGCGCACCCCATTAAATGCAATTTTAGCGAACAAGGTTATAGGGGAAAGTTCAGTATCGACGCCACGAAGCTGGAAAAAGATAAGATCGCCAGCATCGCGCCCAAAGCTGGAACGAGCAAAACGGATTTTAGTATAAACCCTGGCACGAAACCGGGTTTCGACTCATTCTTCGTGTCGACCCAGAAGGGGGAAACGCTCGAGATCGCAATCGCGCGACTTCAGACTGCCGGCAACGCGGTGTGCGTGCATCCTCGCACCTCGCCGCAGAACGTTGCACTGCCCTCGACTGGCGGCGTATCTGCGACGGTGTCCTTCACTGCTTTTGCCGCCGCCGCGACCGGCTGCGACTACGTAAAGATCTCCACGGGCGGCGACGTGGAAACCACGAGCGCGTCCGAGCGTTTCGCCCGCGACGCGGGAATCGATGTTGCGGACGCAGCACCGAAACCGCTGCTGACGGTCTCGGTCGGCGAAGGCTTCGACGGCCATCCCATATTCGGCAACAGCATGATCGTGTCGGGCATGGAACTATTGGTCTCGCCGGATTTGCACTTCCCCGACGGAACCTATTATGCGGCGATCACAACGACGTCAGGAACCAGGAGCACGTTCTACGGCGTGGTCCCATTTACTGCCAAAGGCGGCGTGCTGAAGGTCTCCAATATCGTACTTCCCAACGGCAAGCCTTTTCCGTTAATCTTTACCGCCAAAACGTCTTCGATTATTACGCTCTATTCGCGAGCAGTTGTGCCGCCGGAACCATCTCCATCGCCTACGGCGTCGACGAGCCCGACGCCGAAAGGAAGCCCGACGCCACTACCGACGCCGCTGCCGACGTCGAAACCGTGTAAAGGCTGCTATGGAAATCCGCCACCAGCCTATGGTGACGAGATCGGAACATCCTCGTACGACATACCTGTTCCACCTTGTACGGGCGTTCCAGCTCCGTGCACCTACTCGTTCCCGATACTGCAGGGCGGTAACGGCGGTGCCATTCAAGTACCGGGAGGCATGGTTGGGATAGTTTATTTTTCCGCAAACATTGGGTACATGCGCTTGTTCTCCGTCACGAATAACTGTCCAAAGGACTGGCTGATAGACGCATCGCGAAACGGAAGTGGGGTGATCGTCATTCCTACGAGTGATCCATATGTTTCTACGAACTGCGCGATCACGTTTAGCACACTTCCGCCCGGGAAACACGGCAGCTACTATACCGAGACACTTTATCTATTCGGCGTCGATTGACCACATCTCTGGAAGGACGTCTTATGTTCACGAGACACCTCTCAAGATCGGTAATTGCCACGCTTTTCGCGGCGTCGACGGTATTCGCCGGCTGCCAATCGTCGACACATCCGACGATGCTCCCCGAGGCGATGCAACAGACCTTATCGTCGGCCTTCAGTGCGGCTAACCACGAAGCCATCGAGTCAACCTGTGGCACGTCGATCTCCATAACCGACCCATACCCCATTAAATGCAATTTTAGCGAACTAGGTTATACGGGGAAGTTCAGTATCGACGCCACGAAGCTGGAAAAAGATAAAATCGCCGGCGTTTCGCCCAAAGCCGGAACGAGCAAAACGGATTTTAGTATAAACCCTGGCACAAAAGATGGTTTCGGCGCATTCTTTGTATCGGCCCAGAAGGGGGAAACGCTCGAGATCGCAATCGCGCGACTTCAGACCGCCAGGAACGTCGTGTGCGTGCATCCTCGCACCCTGGCGCAGAACGTTGCACTGCCCTCGACTGGAGGCGTATCTGCTACGGTGTCCTTCACTTCTTTTGCGGCCGCGGCGACCGGCTGCGACTACGTAAGGATCTCCACGGGCGGCGACGTGGAAACCACGCACGCGTCGGAGCGCTTCGCCCGCGACGCGGGAATCGATGATGCAGGCGCAGCACCGAAACCGCTGCTGACGGTCTCGGTCGGCGAGGGTTTCGACGGCCATCCGATATTCGACAACAGCATGATCGTGTCGGGCGTGCAACTGAAGGTCTCTCCGGATTTGAATTTTCCCGACGGAACCTATTATGCGACGATTACAACGACGTCAGGAAGCAGGAGCGCGTTCTTTGGCGTAGTCGCGTTCACTGCCAAAGATGGCGTGCTGAAAATCGCCAGTATTTTACTTCCAAATGGTAAGCCATTTCCATTGGTCTTCACCGCAAAAACGTCTTCGATTATTACACTCTATCCGCGAGCAGTCGTCCCGCCGGAACCGAGTCCCTCGCCTACGCCGTCGACGAGCCCGACGCCGAGCGGAAGCCCGACGCCACTGCCGACGCCGTTGCCAACGTCGAAACCGTGCAAAGGCTGCTACGGAAATCCGCCGCCATTATATGGCGACGAGATCGGAACGTCCTCGTACGCCATTCCTTCTCCGCCTTGTACGGGCTATCCGGCTCCGTGCACCTACTCATCGCCGATAGAGCAGCAGAGCGAGGGCGGTAGCATTGAAGTGCCGGGAGGCATGTATGGGACAATTTATTTTTCCGCAAACATTCGGTACATGCACCTGTTCTCCGTCACGAATAACTGTCCAAAAGACTGGCTGATAGACGCAGTAAACGGCAGCGGGGCGATCGTCATTCCCAGGAGTCATCCATGGGTTGATTCGAACTGCGAGATCACGTTTAGCACACTTCCGCCCGGGAAACACGGCAGTTACTATACCGAGACACTTTACCTACAAGGCGTCGATTGATCCGTATCTCCTAGGCGATCTCTCGCGGCGTGCACTATGGCGCTTGCGCCGGCCCTATCTGAGGCGCTCGCACGGGTTTAGCCAACCCGTAGAATACGACCACGCCCTGCCCACCGCATCGCGTTGAAAGCGCTTCCGACGGCGTAGGATTAACGCAACTGTCGATGTCCTGCCAGTTGTTCATCGCCCACACGTTTCCGGCGGGATCGACACCGATGTCCGTCAGCATTTGCAGGCCGCCTCCAACGTAGCCGCCCGGGAGGCGAGATTTGGTCGCCGGTCTTCATTCCGGGCGGGCAGTTTTGCGAGCGAACTCCGCAAAGCTCGGTGATCGGACTGCTAGGCGAGACGAAATTTGAGATCCAAACGTTGTCGTTCCCGTCGACGGCAGCGGCCCACGGACCCGGGAAGGCCACCACTCTTGAATGGTGACCCCGGATACGGTGTTCCATCGGGACGAAGAAGCGTGACGCTTCCGCCGTGGGGACCGCCTTGCTGATGCGACATCGTCGTCGTTAGGTAATCCGAGGCTTTAGCAACACCCTGGAGTTTCAGTCGAACGGCGACACCCAGAAGGTGGGCTATCCCTTCAAAACCCGTGCCGAATCGGTTTGTGATCCACACATTGCCTTCGTTGTCGATCGCAAGACCGCTATTGCTGATGCCCGTCTTAAAATTCTGTACCTTGGTTGGGTTGGCAGCATCGAACCGAGTGACTTTATCCGTTGCGTTCGATACCCAGATCCGATTGTGTTGGTCGATCGCAAGATAGAAGGGCGAGCTGAACGACTTACACGGTTCCTGCGACGAGCCCTCGCACAAGATTCGGCCCTTGCTGATATCGCCTTTTGGGAAATACACGAGCTGGTCTTTGGAGAGCCCTACGACCCAAACGTCGCCGTTAGGCGCTACCATTACTCCTTGCATCAGTCCGAGTCTGCCGCCAAATGTAATACCGTTTGGAGGCGTCAGCGGATTGCCGTCCTTGTCAAAAACCGTGATCGATTGACTGCCGTAATTCGTGAGCCACGCATTGTCTTTCGCGTCAACGGCGGCCCCGAACGTTCCGCCTTCCATCCCTCCGCCGGTGAAACCGGTTGTAATCGGCGACAGGGGTTGGCCGTTCGGCGCAAACTTGGTGGCATGGCCTTGCCACAAGGAGTCCTGTCCTTGCCAACCGACCGAGAAGTTATCGCCGACCCAAAGGTTGCCTTCGCTGTCGAACATGGCCTTGCCGCCCGCCCGATATCCGCCGCCATCGAACCGCAACGGCAACACCCACGCACTGGGAGCCCAGTTCAGATACGGCATGTACGGCACGGCGCGTAAATTCTTGCCTTGCGGCACCGGATAGAAATGGTCGAGCAGCGCAAAGAGCCGTTTCGGCTTATACCAGGGATATTGCGCAATTTGACTCCGCTGCGGTCAGCGTGTCATTTGGAACGGCGTGCGCCGGCGGCGTCGCAGCTGAAAACAGCGAGGGACACGCGTCGGCCGTCACGCGGGTAACACAGCCCGACAGTACATCGGCTAGCGTCGCGAAATTTGCCATCGTAGGCGTCTGCGGACCGTTTAACGAGTCTTGAATCGCGCCGCCCCATCCGCCGGTTTGCAGATCCACAAAGTTCGGCACATTCCCGGCCCCGATGCGCAATCCGAGCGGATAGCCCTCGATCGCGGTCCCATTGATGAACTGATTCATGGTCCATACCGACGCCACGGTCGTATACTCGTTGATGACGACGTGCGGCGGAACGTGCGTGCCAATAACGGAAATGAGCTCGATAGCAGGGTTGTTCCCCGGCTCCTTAGCCGCTTTCGGCTCGCCGCCGGTTGCGACTAGGTATAGAATCCCGCTGCCGCCGCTAAAACTGAACGTAAACTTCCCATCGTCGCCAGCCTGGGCCTGAGCTAGCTGGTTGGGCGAGTCGGACGTTGCGTCGAATAGCGTCACCGTCGATTTGGCGATCGGCTCACCTGCACCGAGAACCTGCCCGTCGAAGCTGCCCGCAGTCAAAGGCGCCGCGGAGCCGGGCGGGGCCGCGGCCTCCGACGCAGCGATCGATGGTTGGCCTGACGCCGCAGTAGTCTGGTTAGCGCTTTGAGGTTGCGCGCACGCCGCGAGAGAAATCGCCGCGAGCAAAGCCGTGAATAACGCTCTTCTCATTCCTGGACCCCTCTCGTCGGCGCGTGAATCGCCGCACCAAGGCTACGACGCTAACGCATTTGATTCCCGGCCGCCGCGGCCATTAACGGCGATGCTCGGCGGAGGGAACGCGCTAAATACGAAACGCGCCTTCATGGCGACCTTTGCCTCGTAGTGGGTCAGTGACGACGACTTGCGAAGCATGATCTAGGCGGCGGGCGGTGAATTAGGGAACATGTTTCGTGACTCAAGTGCGGTTTCGATTGCCGTCGTCGCTGTGATTCTGGCCGGCTGCGGCAATGTCGACGCCCCAGGTTCGGTAGCGGTATCCCTTGCGCCCGCGGCGCGATCGACGTCCGATGCCTCGCCCCTTCACTACTCCGTTCAGATCACGAACTCGCTTCGGGATCCGTTGACCTTCACGCTGACCCCCGGAGAGCACGCCGCGTTACACGGGCAGTCCACTTTCGAACTACAACCACACTGGACTAAAACCGTGGATCTCACGATCGGCTCTTTCGTCCCGGAGCGCCTTTTAGAGATCAAAGGCAGCAACGCGAGTCATTCGCAGACACTGGGCGAATTGATGTCCATCGCGTGTGACGTTACCGCGACGAATTGCGTTGCCGCCGGAGGTTACGTCGGAGTGGGAATGCACGGGCTAACCGGCATGGACGAGCGTATAACCTGGCATAGTATCAATGGCGGGCATACCTGGGTTACTGCCCTCGTTACACTCCCGGCCGCCGTCGCCCCAGCGAGGCAAGCACTTCCGCGCCGCTTCAGTGCGCTCCCAACTACGGACTATTCTGTGAAACTGAACAACGACTTGGCGGTGGAGACACTGAAGGTATCGATCAAGACGAGTTCAGACTCGACTCTCAGCGGACCGGCGTCATTCCTTCTCGATCCAAGCGAAAGCAGAACGGTTAAGTTGACTGGCCCAGATCGCTTGGGCTTCGACGACCTCTTCCGCATAGTCGACGAGGCGCAGGGCCAAGTTGTGGCAAAGCTCGCCTTACTTAAAGAGAAGCGCGATAACATCAACATCAGCGATATGTTCGAGATGCAGATGAGCATGAACCATCTTTCGCAACTGAGCGAGATGAGCGTGTCGCTCCTGTCAGCTGCAAACACCGCCATTGCGTCGATGGCACGAAACGTTAAGAGTTAAATCAACTCGCAGCGCAAAGCGAGGCCTCGCGAACGTCTTCTACCGTGAAGCCGGTACACCGGTCAACCGGCTCTTTGTTGCTACACGGCTTTGCACGGGGTAAGATGTCATTTCGAGGAGTGCTTTATGGACGAATCCGCTATTCGGATCTCGATGCTCGAGCAGCGCTGGGCGAAACCCACTTCAGGCGATCTCTACGCGGAAGACGTCATTTGTGACTTCCCTCAATCGGGCGAACGAATATGCGGCCGCGCGAACCTGATCGCTCAGCGCATCGCAGACCCGGATCATCCGAGCATATCTAAAGTGCTGCGGATAATGGGCAGCGGCCCGGTTTGGGTAAGCGAGGTCGTTATCACCTACGACGGAAAGCCTTGGTATACGGTGAACATCCACGAGTTTCGAGGAGACAAAGTTTTCCACGAAACGCAGTACTTCGCGGAACCGCTTACTCCGGCGGCGTGGCGCTCGCAATGGGTCGAGCGAATGGAGTCGGATTGATTCCTCTGCCGCGGGGGGTGGCGATCTCGGATCAAGCCGAGCAGCTCGCGCAGACCCCGTACAGGGTAACGGAGTGCGCGCTAATGCGGAACTTCGGCGGAACGAGTTTGCGAAGATTCTCCATACAGCCGGCAATGTCGAAAACGCGGTCGCAGCGCTGGCATTGGAAATGGTGATGGTGCTCTTTGTTCGCGCGCTCGTAGCGCGCCGGCTCGCCGGGGATCTCAACCGCTAGGATCCAGCCCTCCTCTAAGAGCGCACCGACTGCCCGGTAGACGGTTGCTACGCCAAGTCCGTCAACGAGCTTGGACGCGGCCGCGAGCAACTCGCTAATGCTCAAAGGGCGCTCGGCGCGCTCGAGGACCTCACGTAAAGCGTCACGCTGTTTGGTTTTTCGGTTCGGCTGGGTCGGCACAGTTCTCAGTTCCCTCAGCGTCCTTTTCACCCGTAACGGTGGCCGGTGCCTTCTGCACTGCCGACGCTTGACTAGATGATAATGATAAGCTATTATCGTTCTTAAATCAACCACCCCGAAGGATATCGTCTAATGAGCTACGGCCGGCGCCATCTTGCGGCCGCTTGGATCGCGTGTTGCCTGCTCGTAACGACCGCGCGGCCCGCCTACGCAGCGAACTCCAGCGCGTTCCTTAGCGGAAGCGTCACGAGTAAGGGCGTGCCTATCGCGAACGCGCTGGTATCTGCGTCCGGCAACAATTCGGTCGTTACCACGAAAACGGATGCGAAAGGGCACTTCGCCTTTTCACCCCTTCCCTTGGGCACGTATCAAGTCGAGGCTTCCTACAGCGATTTGCGCGGGGGCATCACCGTGGATCTTGGAAGCGGCGGGAACAGCATCGCCATCGCGCTGGTGCCGCTCACCGAGATCGGGCACACCGTCGTCAGCCGCGCGCAGGCAGAAATTCTTCACGGCAGCGGCAGCGATGTGGTGTTGAATAGCGCGGCCTTGACGCAACTGCCGTTCGACAATAGCTTCTCGGAGATGGAAATCCAGATGCCGGGTGCCGTCCGCGGCGCGAACGGCGTCGTCCATATCAACGGTGACCATGGCGTCATAAACTATATGATCGACGGGGTCCCCTTGCCTCAAGAGTTGAACCGCGATATCGGTGGTGAAATCAACCTCAACGACCTTTCATTCATCGATCTCGTCGAAGGTGCTTACCCCGCCCAGTACGGCATGCGCTTCGGATCCGTCTTCAATATGTCGACGCGCGCCGGAACGGGCGCGCCCGGCGTCGACGGATACGCGTCGTTCGGCTCGTATACCAACGCCCAGTCTCAGATCGGCTTCCACGGTCCCATTGCGGGCGGGGGGGCTTCGACGTCGCGTTCAGCGACGATCAATCCACGCGCGGACTCGATCCGCCGAACTTCGACTCGCCGCATAACGACGCAAGCTCGGTCGGCCAATTTGCGCGCTTTACCATCCCCGGCGGCGGAGGCAACTTTACCAATATCACGTTTATCAACAGCAACAGCACGTTTCAGATTCCGAACGACGTTGCAAACGGCGAACCCGCCTCGACCGACGACAACGAGACGCAAGCCGATACGTTCCTGACCGTGCAGGTTCACCATCCGATCGGCACGACCGGAGTAATCACCTACGGCCCCGCGTTCAAGACGTCGACGATTCAGGATTTTGGCGACGCACCGAACGACTTCATCTACGGCGAAGCCCTCAACGTCGAAGCGCCGCCTTACGGCAACGGCGGGCAGTCGACGGATTGCGGGGAGGCGCTCACCAATCCGAACGTCGTCTATCTTCCGACAACGTGCGCGTATTCGCTCAACGACCACCGCACCGCGATCGACTACATCATGCAGGGCGACTATACGCAGAGCCTCGGCGCACATACCATCGGCGCAGGGGTCTCGTACGATCTATCGCGGGTCTATAAGTACTACGCAATAACCCTGCAGCCGAACAACTTCCTGGCGCCGATCTTGACGCCGTCAACCCCGAACGCCGCAACGACCGTCGTCGACAACGCTCCTAACCTCGGCAACACATACCAAACGTACCTTCAAGATAGCTGGCGGATCAATAACCTCTGGCAGGCCGACTACGGACTGCGCTACGACTTTTTTACCATCAAGTCGACGGACTTCGCGCAGGGTTTCGGCGGTGTAAGCCCACGGCTAAAGATCACGCGCTCCTTCGGGTCGCGAGCCAACGTTTACGCCTATATCGGGCGGTTCTTCGAACCGTTCTCGCTAGAAAACGTCAGCCCGTCGGCGGCCTATCTGCTCAACCTGCCGCTGCAGCCGACGGTAGCGCAGTTCGATCTGAAGCCCGAGCGCGACACCCAGCTCGAGCTTGGCGGCCACATTCCCGTCGGATCCGGCGACCTCGGCTTTCGGATTTGGCAAAAAAATGCCAACAACCTCATCGACGATACGCAGGTCGGCGTAACGCTGCTGCATCAAGATATCAACTACGTTTTAGGCCGGCTGTCGCAGGAAGCCCTCAACTACGTTCAACCGCTGGCGCGCAACGGTCGCGCGTACTTCTCTGTCGCGCACGTCATTTCGTTAAACTCCGGGTGCGAGACGCAGTTGCTGGCGCCGTGCTTCGGGCAGCCGACCGGCTTTACGCCGGCCGACCACGAGCAGCGTTGGAGCATCGCTAGCGGCGTCCTCCTCAACAACCGTCGCGGCGGCTGGCTTTCGGCGGACGGTGAATACGGCAGCGGCTTGTCGTCTGCGGTTTGCCCGGCCGGCACGCCCGGCTACTGCAAGCAGACGCCGCACACGACCTTCAATGTTGAAGAGGGCGTCGCCGTCGGCCCGAAAACGGCGATCACTCTCGGCATTCAAAACCTTCTGAACGACCGCTACTTCGTCACGCTGTTAAACGCTCAAGGGAACCACTATGCGTCGCCCCGGACGTTTAACTTCGGGGTCAGGGTGAGGCCGTGAGCGTGATCCCGGCCTTTTGAACCTCCTGGTAAGGGAGTAACCAAACGAGGGACTCGTCGTGCAAGTCGACGACCTGGATGTGATTGCCCCACGGGTCTCGGAAGTCGCAACGAAATCGCGGCCCGAGCGTAATTCTGATATTTCGAGGTCAGTTTCTGTCGGACTTCGGCGATCTGCGCTTCGTCGCGCACCATCAGGCCGAAGTGTCTTACGCGGTCGGGCCGGACCTCGTCGACCTCAAAGATCGCCAGAAACTGATGCTCGCCGAGCTTAAAGAACGCATCGCCCTCCCCTTCATCCAGCTTCTCCAGTCCGAAAACGTCTTCATAGAAAGCGACGGCTTTCTCGATGTCGTCGACCTCGATCGCAATGTGGTTGATTCCGTAAACGTGAACGCTCATGGTGCTTCGAGATTGCTTGCGGTTGAGCTTTGGTTGCAGGCCCCCCGAGGTGGAGGCAGCGGTCCCTCAGTTGCTCTCATCGTTTCTTAGCCTGCCCGACAAGGTTTCGCACCCGGTTTAGCCGATGGAACGGATACGATGATTGCAGCGCCTTTGGTTCCCTGCGGTAGAGCATTGGCCACACTGGTCGCGATATTCTGCGGTTGCACGATACTTGCACGCGCCGACGGAGTCTCGCAACAAGAGGGAAGCTGGGAAACGCAAGTCGGGCAAGAGCAATACGCGCAGTACCAGCAACGCGGCGAGATCGTGCCGCAGCAATCGCCGCTCTATGCGGTGCTCGATCCAATCGGCAATGCGATTGCGGCCATCGCCGACAAAGAATATTACACACCGTTTCATTTTATTTTGGTTAACGAGCGCATCCCCAACGCGATGTCGATGCCGGACGGCAACGTCTACGTTACGACCGCGATGCTCTCGTTTTTGAAGAACCGCGATCAGCTTGCCGGCGTCCTGTGTCATGAAATCAATCACGACATTCACCACGACATGTACCGCGCCTATCAAATTTCACCGAACGCATCGCCGCCGGCGAACTTCACGCACGCTGCCGAAAGCAACGCCGACCGCGCCGGCGCTTATACGTGCGCCCAGGCCGGATTCAACCCGTGGGGCATGGTCTGGAACTTCCGGCAACACGAAGGAATGGCCGGGCCGCAAACGAGCAGCGCTGGCGGAGACCATCCAAGCGACGCGCAGCGTCTTGCAGATCTCGTGACGCTGCTCCAGAGCGACCCCGCCACGTTCGGTAAGTTCCACGACGACGTTGCCGCTTCGACGGCCCTTGCGCTCCCGGCGCAAATGTCGCAGCAAACACCGCCCGGATATCCCACGCAGTACTCGCCGAACAACGGCTATCCGCAACAAGGCTATCCGTCGTCTCCGCAGGGGCCGTATCCGCAGCAACAGCCCCAATATCCGGCGAACGGCGCGCCGTACCCGCCACCCCCGCTGCCGCCGTGTTATCCCGGGTGTTAAGCAACTCTTAGGATACTAGTTGACACATCTGCCTTCCGGGCGTAGTATGCAACTACGAATCTAGGAGGTAGGATGCCCCGGAAGAAATCGCTCGTCCTCACCGACCACGAACTGCGCCTGATGGACGTGCTGTGGGAGAAGAAGCGCGCCACGGTCTCCGATGTCACCGCCGCGCTCTCGCCGCCGCCGCTCGCGTACAACACCGTGCTCTCGACGATGCGCACCCTCGAACAAAAGGGCTACGTCGCGCACGAAGAGAGCGGCCGCGCGTTCACCTACCGTCCGTTGGTCGAACGGGACGCCGCCGCCAAATCCGCCGTGCAGCACGTAATGGCGCGCTTCTTTCAAAACTCCCCCAACGCACTCGCCGTCACGCTCCTCGACGACGTACCGTTAAGTGATAGCGATCGCGAACGCGTTCGCGCGCTCCTCGAGCGCAAAACGAAAGGCCGCAAATGATCGCCGTCTTCGCACACGCCGCCCTGGCTATCTGCGCCGCCGTCGTCGGCAGCCTCTGGGAGGGCATCCCGATCGTTGCCGCCGTCTGGCTGGCTTTACGTTTTCTCCCGAATCTCGGAGCCGCAACGCGCTACGCCGTCTGGCTCTGCGCGCTCGCCGCACTGCTCGTCGTCCCGGTACTCACCGTCTGGGCAACCTCACCGCACGTCGCTCCATCAACGCCCGCCGAAATCGCGCAATCTGTCGCACCGCCGACGCTCGAAGAGCCGGCGCCCCAACCGAAACCACACCGCGTCATCATCGCTACCGCAGACCGAACTGCCGCAAACGAAGCCGCAATGCCGGCGAACACCGCACCGCAAGCCAAACCTGGAGCGCGCATCGACATCCCGCAAAACCTCGCGATCGCGATCGCAATCATTTGGATTCTCGCGGCCTGCACGCGGGGACTCTTGCTCTTACAAGACCTGCGCGAACTCGCCGCGCTGCGGCGCAGCGCCGAGCGGATGTCCGACTCGGACGGTTATCCGATTTTCGTTTCGAGCGCCATCCGCGTTCCGCTCGCCGTCGGCTTCCTGCACCCAGCGGTGATTCTACCGGCATCGCTCAGCGAAGAACTATCGCGGACCGCAGTAAACGCCGTCGTCGCCCACGAGGTGGCGCATCTGCGTCGCCTCGACGTCTGGACGAACGCATTCGCTCGCGTCATCGAAGTCTTCATCGTCCTCAATCCGTTTGCATGGTTGGTCGTGCGCCGCCTTTCCATCGAACGCGAAATCGCCTGCGACGACTGGGTCGTCGCACGATCCGACAACGGCGAGATCTTCGCCCGTACGCTGGCAACGCTCGCTACCCGCTCGTGCGCTCGTACCCCGCTCGCCGCGCCAAGCGCGCTCGGCTCACGTCACGCGGTAGTCGAACGGATCGAACGCCTGCTCGACGCACATCCGCGTCGCCTGCGCCCATCGCTCTCCGCACTCGGCTGCGCGCTGATGTTCATCGCGATCGCCGCCTTCGTTTTGCAATCCGTCTCACCCGTATTTGCGTACGCCCCGCAAACCGTCGCGGATGCTGCGAACTCGGGCAGCGTGCAGGTAGCGGGTACGTGCCCCGTCCCCAATCGGCCCATCCAGCTCTCATCCGGCATGGGGTTCCATCTGAGTTATCCCGGGAACGTGCAATGGTATCCGGCAGAAGACGCAGCCAAGATAATCGCCCGTTTCACGTCTGCAAACGTCGCGGTCGTCGACCTCACCGTGAACGCTGCGGGAACGCCCCACATCGTCGTCGTTTCGGCACCACCGTACCCCGGCATGGCTGATTTCGTAACGGAAGTCTTTACTCGCGACACGTACGAGCCCGCGCTGCAGAACTGCGTCGCCGTCACATCGACCATCCGAACCGGCCTCCGCGTCAAGCCGCAACCTAATTCCCTTTCGATCGTCGTACCATCGTATCCCGATGGTTGGAGCGCCCAGCACCCAACCTCGTGCAAGGTTCCAAACCTGCTGCATACCGGCGTACCGGCATTCCCCAGCTCGGTGACCGATTTTTCCGTCATGAAAAAAGCCAAAGCATCGGCTCGCGTCACGGTCGACGCCTCCGGAGCGGTGACGAATGCGACGATCCTCGCATCGAGCGATCAACCGGCATTCGACAACGCACTTCTCCAAGCTGCACGAAGCGCGACCTACCCGCTCACCGAAAGCACGGGATTCAAACCGGTCCGCCCGAGCAACGCCACGCTGGCGTGGAACGCCGCCAACGGCTCCGCGGTCTACCTAAAGTGCACGCCTCTGCCGCGCGAATACGTATGGAACACAACGTTCAAGCCCATCGTTGACAGAGGCGCTCCGGGATCGTCGGCCGACGTAAGCCTGATGCAGATGAATTTCTAGGCGGGCGCAAGCGATCGACGTGCGATTCATCGCAATCATCATGCTCTCCGCATTTGCGAGCGCTTGTGCCGGACCAAAGCAAACGCCGGTGCAACCGAGCGGCTCGGCCGTCCCAGGTGTAGCGCCGAGCATAGACCCGCAGGCTATGGCGATTGCCAAGGGATTGCTTCTCGGGACGCAGCGCGGCGTCGTCGACCGAACGAAGCTCAGCAAACGCACTAACGCACAGCTGACGCCGGATATGATCCGAGGGGCCTCCAAGAGCCTCGCGCCGCTTGGGAAACTCACCGGTTTTACCCTCGTGCGATCGCGCACCGTCATTGGCCCGGTGACTCATCAGCAGTACACCTACGACACGTTTCTGGCCACGTTCGAGAAGCAGAAGATGCATTGGTGGGTCGCGTTCGATCGCGACGGCAAGGTTGAAGGCATGTTGTTTTCGCCCTACGTCGCACCCGTGAGCGGCGGGCAGCAGCTCATACCGGCTCTCCAAACGCAACTACAACGCGAGGCGAAGGCCGGTCGATTCGCCGGGGCCGCTTTGTTGGCTCGAAACGGAAAGGCGGTGTTCGCGCAGGCTTACGGACTCGCCGATCGCGCGAAGAGGATTCCGAACACCCTGGAAACGCGCTTCCGCATCGGATCGATGAATAAGATGTTTACCGCCGTAGCCGTGCTGCAGCTCGTCCAGGCCGGGAAAGTCGGCCTCAACGATCCGTTGGGAACGTACATCCCCGATTATCCCAACAAAGACCTCGCCACGAAAGTAACCATCCACGATCTCCTAACGCATACCGGCGGCACCGGCGACATCTTTGGCCCCGAATTTCTTTAAGCACCGTCTCGACCTTCGCACCCTGAACGACTACCTACGTCTTTACGGCAAGCGCGGCCTCAAATTTACACCGGGCAGCCGCTGGGATTACAGCAACTACGGCTTTATTCTCCTCGGCATCGTCGTCGCGAACGTAAGCGGCGAAAGCTACTACGACTACGTGCGCGAGCACATCTACCAACCGGCGGGAATGTCGGCGACCGGATCGGACCCCGAAAACCAGCACATCCCAAATACGAGCATCGGCTATACCGAAGACAAAGGCATGTGGCGGCCAAACGTGGATTCGCTGCCCTATCGCGGTACTTCGGCCGGCGGCGGCTATACTACGGTGGAGGATCTGTTGCGGTTTGCCAACGCGTTGCAGGGCAACACTCTCCTCGATGCGGCGTATACGCAGCTATTGACCGAAGGCAAAGTCGACATCCCCGGCGCGATGCCCGACGATAACGTTCGCTACGCGTACGGCTTCATGGACGAGGAACACAACGGTGTCCGGTGTTTCGGCCACGACGGCGGCGCTCCCGGAATGAACGGTGCCCTGGCGATTTGCCCGGGCCCAGGCTACACCGTGATCGTACTCGCGAACATGGATCCACCCGCCGCTCAAGACGTCGCCGATTTCGTCACGGCGCGACTTCCGAAGTCGTAGTATGATGGTTCCATGAAAACTACGGTACGATTCACGGTCGAGCTCGACATCGCCGACGGCAAGCACGATGATTTCGAGCGCATCGCGCGCACGATGGCCGAGCGCACCAAGGCCGAACCAGGCGCGCTCGAGTACGATTTCTACATCAGCGACGATCGCAAGCGCTGTCGCCTCCTCGAAGCCTATGCCGGCCCTGAAGCCGTTGTGGCGCACATTAAGGGCCCGGTCGTGCAAGAGCTCGTGCCGCAAATGCTCGCGTCCTCGAACCTGACCCGCTTCGAGGTCTACGGCGATCCCGGCTCGGAGGCAGCCCAAATGCTGGGGGCATTCGGTGCGGTGATTCACCGTCGCTTACACGCGACGACCTAGCAATAAAGGATCTGAACCATGAACGATGAGGAGCGCCTTCGTCAGATCGAGGATGCGTTTCGGCAAATGGACCGTCTGATCGATGCGCTTCCGGATCATCCGGAAGAAGATCGAAAGCGGATCGCTTTGCAGGTCGCCAAGTGGGAACAAAGGATTCGCGACCTGGAACTGCGGCGAGCATCGCACTAACGCTCGCTTGCCTGCTCCTGAAGGTCACTTCAACCGCACGGGCAAACTCAGGCCGGTCATGCCCACGATCCGCGCGAAGCCGGCGACCCTCGAAATCGAGGCTGCCGATGCCTATTGCCGAGCCCTCACGACCGGTCACTATGAGAATTTCTCGGTCGCCTCGGCCTTTGTGGGAGGCCGCAAACGGCTCGATCTCATGCGCATTTACGCGTTCTGCCGCACCACGGACGACCTGGGCGACGAGCACCCCGGCTCGGACCCGATTGGCCGCTTGGAGCGGTGGCGCGCCGACCTGGCGGCCCTTTTCCAAGGTAACCAGCCGATCCATCCGGTCCTTATAGCTCTGCGCGAAACCGTCGAGTACTACAATCTGCCCTCACAGCCGTTCCTCGACCTGATAGCCGCCAACGTCCAGGATCAGACCGTCAAAACCTACGCCGACTGGGCGTCCCTCGAAGCCTACTGCATGCTCTCAGCAGCGCCCGTTGGCCGCATGGTGCTCGGCGTCTTCGGCATCGACAACGCACAAGCCCAAGCGCTCTCCGACGACGTCTGCATCGGTCTGCAACTCGCCAACCACGCGCAAGACGTCGCCCGCGACGCCGCGATCGGCCGCAGCTATTTGCTGCAATCCGAAATCCGCGCGGGCGACCCCACCAACGCCGTCAAAGCACTGGTCATGCGCGCGCGCAACCTGCTCGACTCCGGCAAACGTCTCGAACCGATGGCCCCCGGCGCGCTGCGCCTGCAACTCGCGCTGTACAGGCTCGGCGGCCTCGCAATCTGCGATGCCATCGAGCGCATCGGTTATCGCACCGACCGCACGCGGCCGAGCGTTTCGACCGCAACGAAACTCGGCCTCGCGCTGCGCGTCCCGTTCATGCTCGCGCGCGGCGCAAAACACGACGCGCCCGTGGCGGCCAACACGTGATCGCTCGCCTGCGCTCCGCCATCTCAGGCACAGCTCCGACCGAAACGGACCGCGAAGCCGCCGAACGCTTCAACCGCGAGATGGCCAAACGTGAAGCCAAAAACTTCTACTGGGGCTTCATCTCCCTGCCGCACGAACAGCGCATGGCGATCTACGCGCTCTATAACTACGGCCGTATCCTCGATGACGAAGCCGACGACTCCACGTTGCCCGATCTGCCGGGCCGCCTGCTGCCCTACCGCGCGCGCGTGAAAAATGCTGTCGCCGGCGTCTACGCCGAGGACGATCCGATCATGCAGATCCTCGGCGCGGCAACTCAGCGCTACTCGATCCCCGAGCGCGAGATGGCGATGCTGATCGACGGCGTCGAAATGGACAACGACAAGAAGCGTTACGCGACGTGGGAAGACCTGCGCGGTTATTGCTATCTCGTCGCATCGGTCGTCGGTCGCATGTGCGTGCGCATCTTCGGTTTCACCGATCCGGTCGCACTCGACCGCGCCGACGACCTCGGCCTCGCGCTGCAGCTCACCAACATCCTGCGCGACATCACGGAAGACGCCGGCCTGGGGCGTATCTACTTGCCGCAGAACGAGCTCGCGCAGTTCGGCATCGAAGAAGAAGCACTGCTGCGCGGCGACCCCGGCCCCGGTTGGCAAACCTTCATCGCGATGCAGACCGAGCGTGCCCGCAAACTCTTCGCCTCCGGCTATGAAGTCACGCGCTACATCCCGCGGCGCCCGGGTGCGTGCGTGCGCACGATGGCCGGCATCTATGAAGGCATCCTGGACAAAATCGCGCGCGACCCGTGGCTGCCGCTGCATCAGCGCGCAGCGCTCGCGCCTACGGAAAAACTGCGTGTCATGGTGAAATCGTGGCTTTCCAGCGCATAGCCGTCATCGGAGCGGGCCTCGCCGGACTCGCAGCCGCGGTAGAACTCAAAGAGCTCGGCGCGCACGTCGAGCTCTTCGAACGCAGCCGTCTGCTTGGCGGCCGTGCGACGTCGTTCGAAATCGACGGCATTGAAGTCGACAACGGTCAACACGTGTTCCTCGCCTGTTGCACCGCATTCGTCGAATTCGCGCGCCGTGCCGGTTTCGCCGATAAACTCAAACTGCAGCCGCGTTTCGAAGCGCTCGTTCTCGCCCGCGACGGCACGCAAGGGCGCTTGCGCGCCGCGTCATTGCCTGCGCCGTTCCACTTGCTCGCGTCGTTCGCAACGTACGCGCACTTAAGCACCGGCGCAAAACTGCGGATCGCTCGTGCGCTGGCGAGCGCCATGTTCCGCCGCACCGACGACGCGACGACCTTCGAATCGTGGCTGGTGCTGCGCCGCCAAACGCCGGAAACGCGCCGGGCGTTCTGGGATCCGTTCTTCACCCCCGCGCTCAACGCACCATTCGATCAGGTGTCGTTGGACGATGCGATGTTCACGCTCAAGACCGCGTTCCTCTCCAGCCCTAGCGCCTCGCGCTTCGGTTTCTCAACCGTCCCGCTCGCGCACCTGGCCGCCGCGGCCGCGAAACAATTGGACGCCGTTCACCTGTCTACGGCAGTGATGGGTATCGAAAGCGGCGCCGGCGGCATCACGTTGCGCTTGCCGGACAACGCCGCGCAGTCGTTCGACGCCGTCGTGCTCGCCGTACCGCCGCGCGCCGTTGCCAAACTCCTCGGCGACCCGGAACGTTTCGGCGTGCGCGACCTCGACGGCTATCGCCCGTTCCCAATCCTCGACGTCCACCTTTGGCACGACCGCGGCGAGATCGGTTTCGATTTTGCCGCCGCGCTCGAATCGCCGCTGCAGTGGATCTTCGAAAAAGCCCCCGGCTACCTGAGCTGCAGCTTCAGCGCCGCCGACGAATACATGCGCCTCCCCACCGCCGAACTCGAAGCCCTCGCCTGGAGCGAAGTCCAGACCTACGTCCCTTCGATGAAAAACGCAAGACTGATACGAAGCGCCGTCACCCGCAACCCCGAAGCCACGTGGTTGCCCAAACCCGGCGTGACCCGCGCCTCCAACAAAACCACCGACCCCCGCGTCGCGATCGCGGGAAGCTGGACCAATACCGGCTGGCCCGACACAATGGAGTCTGCCGTGCGGAGTGGGGTAAATGCTTCTGTCATCCTGAGCGTAGTGAGCAAAGCGAACGCAGTCGAAGGACCGCGGCAATCAACCGCTGACCAAGGACAGCACGCTACGCATGCTTCCGTTCAAACACCAAGCGAAGTAAACGCATGACCAGCAAACAAACCCTCGACCGCGCCACGCAGTGGCTGCTCGACAACCAAGACGCCGAAGGCTGGTGGAGCGCCGAACTCGAGACCAACGTCACTATGACCGCGGAGCAAGTCTTACTCTACCGCTTCCTCGGACTCGATCTCACGAACGCAAAAGACGGCGCGGTCGCCCATATCCTGCGAAACCAAAGATCGGACGGCTCGTGGGCATTGTATTACGACGGCCCCGCCGACGTCAGCACGACCATCGAATCGTACGTGGCCCTCAAGGTCCTCGGCGTCGACCCCGCGACGCCGCAGATGCAAAAAGCATTAGCTTCCATCCACCGCGGCGGAGGCGTCGTCGCCGCACGCGTCTTCACGAAGATTTGGCTCGCGCTCTTCGGCAAATATCCATGGTCGGGCGTTCCGTCGCTGCCGCCGGAACTCGTCTATTTCCCGAAGTGGGTCCCGTTCAACTTATACGATTTCGCCTGCTGGGCGCGCGGAACCGTCGCGCCGCTCACCATTGTCGTCTCGAAAAAACCGGTGCGCGAACTCGGCGTCGACATCGGCGAGATCATTCTTCCCGGCAGCGAACCCGAACTCACCCGCGTGCGCGGCAAAGGCTGGCTCATGTGGGTTGAGAAACTGCAAAAGTTCTACGAAGCGCTTCCCTGGCAGCCGCTGCGCTGGGACGCGCAGCATCGCATCGCGCACTGGGTCATCGAACGCCAGGAAAACGACGGCAGTTGGGGCGGCATCCAACCGCCGTGGGTGTACTCGCTGATCGCTCTGAACCTGATGGGCTACGATCTCGATCATCCGGTGATGAAGAAGGGCATCGACGGCTTCGCCCGTTTCACCATGCAGGACGCGAATCAGGGCTGGCGTTTCCTCGCGTGCATGTCGCCCGTCTGGGACACCGCATGGGCGGTGCGCGCGCTCGCCTGGGCCGGCTTACCGAAAACGCATCCCGCAATGGTGCGCGCCGTCGATTGGCTGCTCGCCGAACAGATCCCCGACGATGCGCCCGGCGACTGGCGCGAGAAATGCAAGGGCGACGTCGGTAACGGCTGGGCCTTCGAGTTCGACAACGACGCCTACCCGGACATCGACGACACCACCATCGTCGTGCTCGCGCTGCTCGAAGGCGGCGACCGCGAAAAGATAACCGCGTCGATCGAACGCGCCACGAAATGGACGCTCGCGATGCGCTCTAAGAACGGCGCATGGGCCGCATTCGATCGCGACAACACGCGCGAGATGCTTTACCGCATGCCGTTCTCCGATTTCGGCGCGATGATCGACCCGCCCACCGAAGACGTCACCGCGCACGTCCTCGAAATGCTCGCGGCGCTCAACTACGACGTCGACGATCCATACGTCGCGCGCGGCCTTGAATATTTGCGTGAAACCCAAAAGCCGGGCGGCTCGTGGTTCGGCCGCTGGGGCGTCAATCACGTGTACGGAACGTGGTGCGTCATCTCCGCACTCGGCGTCCTGAAATCCGGCGGCGACATGATCGGGCGCGGAGCGAACTGGCTGCTCTCGATGCAGAATGCCGACGGCGGCTGGGGCGAAACGTGTCATTCCTACGTTGACGAATCGTTTGCCGGCATCGGCCCCAGCACGCCATCGCAAACCGCGTGGGCCGTCAACGCCCTTCAGATCGCGGGCCGCGGCCGCGATCCCGCGGCCCAGCGCGGAATCGACTTTTTACGCGACCGCCAGCGGCCGGACGGGACGTGGGACGAGGAAGCCTTCACGGGCACCGGTTTCCCGCGCGATTTTTACATCAACTATCATCTCTACCGGCACATTTTCCCGATGATGGCTCTTGCGACAGATGTCGCACTGACCGAGGAAACCTTTCCCAATAAGGAGCAGTTAACCACCCCATGAGCAACATGCCGGTCCAGCAGAAGATCGCCGTCGCGAAGTACATCGCCGGCAAGACGATCAAACGTCAGTCGAAGTACCCGCTGGTGCTCGAGCTCGAGCCGCTGCTGCAATGCAACCTGGCGTGCGCCGGCTGCGGAAAAATTCAACATCCGACCGACATTCTGCGCAGACGCCTCTCGGTGGAGGAGTGCATCGCCGCCGTGGAAGAGTGCGGCGCGCCGATGGTATCGATCGCGGGCGGCGAGCCGCTGATCCACGATCAGATGCCGCAGATCGTCGAAGAACTCGTGAAGCGCAAGAAGTTCGTCTTCCTGTGCACCAACGCGATTCTGCTCGAGAAAAAGATCCATCTCTTCAAACCGTCGATCTACTTCGCGTGGATGATCCACATCGACGGCATGCAAGAGCGCCACGACGAATCGGTTTGCCGCGACGGCACGTTCGATAAAGCCGTTGAAGCGATCAAGGTTGCGAAGGCGGCCGGTTTCCGCGTCTTCACCAACACGACGTTCTTCGACAAGGACGGCCCCGAGTCGATCCGCGCCGTGCTCGACTATCTCAACGACGACCTGCAAGTCGACATGATGCAGATCTCGCCCGCCTACGCTTATGAGAAGGCACCGGATCAAGAACACTTCCTCGGCGTGGAGCGCACGCGCGAAATCTTCCGCCAAGCGTTTGCCGACGGCAAGCGCAAGAAGTGGCGCCTGAATCACAGCCCGCTCTACCTCGACTTCCTCGAAGGCAAGACCGACTTCGACTGCACGCCGTGGGGCATTCCTTGCTACACGGTCTTTGGCTGGCAGCGCCCGTGTTATTTAATGAGCGACGACGGCTACGCGAAGACGTACAAAGAACTGCTCGAAGAAACCGAGTGGGAGAAGTACGGTCGCGGCAAGCACGAGAAGTGCAACAACTGTATGGCGCATTGCGGCTACGAGCCCACCGCCGTTCTCAAGACGACGGGATCGATCAAAGAATCGATCCGCGCCGCCTTTGACAACTAACGGCGTTTCCCACGATAGCCCAGGTCGCGGCCGAGTTTTCCTAACCGGCGCGACCGGCTTCGTCGGCTCCCACATCCTGAACGCGCTCCTAGAAGCGGGCTTTTCTGTTCGTGCTTTGGTACGCAATTGTCATCCTGAGCGTAGTGAGCGCTGCGAACGCAGTCGAAGGAACGCTACCCAGAAAACGCCCGAGCCCACCCCTGACCCAACAAACAAAGCATCGGGCGCCGAGGGCGCCTCAAGAAGCGCCCACACAAGCGAAGCCGTAGAATACGTAACCGGCGACTTAACCCGCCCAGGCGACTTGGTTGACGCGTTAAAAGACTGCCGCTACCTCGTCCACTGCGCGGCACTCTACTCGTTCAACCCAAGAGATCGCGCCGCGAGTTACCAAGTAAACGTTACCGGCACTGCGGGGCTGCTGGAAGCCGCGTACCTCGCCGGCGTCGAACGCGGTGTCCTCACGTCCAGCAGCGCGACGCTGGGCCATTCGCACGGCGGCCGCCCCGCGGACGAACGCGACTACGCCCTCGAAGACCCGCGCGACGCCTACCACCATTCAAAGCTGCTGCAAGAACGCGCGGCATTCGCCAGCCGATTGCCGATCGTCGCGATTCTGCCAACCGCGCCCATCGGCGCGAACGATTGGAAACCAACGCCGACCGGCAACATGATCCTCGAGTACACCCGCGGCAAAATGTTCGCCAAACCCCCGGGCCACGGCGGCATGAACCTCGTCGCCGTTGAAGACGTCGCGCGCGCGCACGTCGCCGCGCTCACCCGCGGAAGAATCAACGAACGCTACGTCGTCGGCGGCGAGAACCTCACCATGGACGCGATCTGGGAAACGCTCGCAAGCATCACCGGCATCCCCGCGCCGGCGCGCCGCGCACCCTACGGTCTCGCCCTCGCCGTCGCCTACGCCGATCGCATTCGCTGCACCGTCGTCCCGCACGCAACGCCGTTCGCCCCGCTCGAAGGCGTCCGCATGTCTCGCGACAAGATGTTCGCCAACGATGCCAAAGCCCGCGCCGAACTCGGACACATCCCAACCCCGGTACGCGCCGCCCTCGAACGCGCAGTCGCCTGGTACACCCTGTCAGCGTGATATAATCGTAAGCGATGAGACTGGTAGCGTCGGCCGCGTCGATCGGAATCGCCTCGCTTGCTCTGCTCGCCGGTTGCGCCGGCTCGAATGCCGTTCAGCAACCGGTCGCGGGGCTGCCACTTGCAAACATGCGCGCAGCAGCCCAAACGATCGTCCTGAAACCGGCCAGCTTACGTTACGGCCTCTCGCGGTCGCGCACCACCATCGTCGTCGTCACCGGCGGAACTCCACCGTACTCGACAAAACAATCGAACGCGGACGTCGCCGACGTTTCAAGTCCGCACCGAACCGGTCGAACCTGGTCGTTCGACGTGTCACCCGCTGCGAGCGGTACGACGATCGTCACCGTGGGCGATGCAAGCGGCGCAACCACTGCGATGTCGGTGAACCAACCAGCCTGCGTTCCGCCGACCCCGGAGTTTGGTCAACTCTTTCCGCGTTCCGGCGCAACGAACGTCGCCGTCAAAGTCGGCGTCGTCTACGTCTCCGAACCATCCGGCGATCCGCTGCGCCCGTACATCCATCAGTTCTACGCGCGCCTCGTCGGCTCGGACGGATCGGTTGTAAGCGGCAGCCGGTTCTCATTGACGCGCGCCACGCCGCCGCCGGCAAGCGCACCGCCACCACCGAGCAGCATCCTCGTCCGCGCCGCAATCCCAAAACTGCGAGCGGGAATTACCTACCGCCTGCTCTACCCGACGAAGCGGCAGCCGTGCATCGGCCCGCTCAGCGCGGGCTCGTTCTCAACGTAAGCGAATGGCTTCTCGCTAACCCTCGCCCTTACGTAGGTTATCCAGTTCGCTGATGTGGGTTCCGTAGATCCGTTGGACTTCACTGGAGCGCGAGATTTCCTTACGCCTGGCTTGGCGCAAGCTTTCGTTAAACTGCGCGATCAGGCTAGTGCGGATGCTCTTCCACTCGCGCAGCGTTTTGAGTTGAAGCTCGTCGAACGCCTCGAACATATCGTCTTCAGCGCGAAACGATGCGCGCTTCACGACGGGCTTGTCCTGTCCCGGTCGCGGCTGCAGGGTCGCGACGACCGTGTACTTGCGCGGCATCCACGGCTTCGAAGCGTCCGCCTCGTCGCAAATAATGATTTCCGTCTCCGGATCCGGGACGAGCACGCGAGCCAGCTGGTTCATGATGGTTCTCCTGCGGTCGTCCGTGATTTCTTCCCATGCCGTGCAAAACCTAGCGACGCACCCGGTAGGAAATTGTAAAGCACCCCAGACGAACGAGGCTGGGCGCTTCCTGAGTCGAATCGATCACCGGTGCCCCTCCTTCGCTTGAACGGCCGAACCGCCGTCGTTACCGGCGCCGCGAGCGGTATCGGCCGCGCGATCGCCGCGTCGCTGGCACGCCGCGGAACGCACCTCGCCCTCGCCGACGTCAATGACGCCGGCCTCCAGGAAACGGGGCGCGCGATCGCCACGCCCGGCTTGCGCGTTTCATTGCACCACCTCGACGTCTCCAACCGCGAAGCCGTCGCGGCGTTCCCACAGGTCGTACTCCGGGAACATCCCGGCGTCGACATTCTGGTGAACAACGCCGGCGTCGCGCTCGGCGGTACGTTCGAACAGGTGAGCGAAGTCGATTTCGAATGGCTCTTCGAAATCAACTTCTGGGGAGTCGTGCGCATGACGCGAGCCTTCCTACCGCTGCTCCACGCAAGTGACGACGGCCACCTGGTCAATCTTTCGAGCATTTTCGGCATCATCGCGCCGCCCGGGCAAGCCGCATACTCCGCAGCAAAGTTCGCGGTGCGTGGTTTCAGCCAAGCGTTGCGGCACGAGTTGGAAGGAACCACCGTCGGCGTGACCGTCGTCCATCCCGGCGGCGTCGCAACCGCGATCGCTAAAAACGCGCGCGCACCCGCCGGCGCATCCCGCGAACAGCTCGAGCGCAACCTGAAAAGCTTCAGCAAGACGCTGCGCATGCCGCCTCAAGAAGCCGGCGAGATCATCGTCAAAGCCGTCGAGCGCCGTTCGCCCCGCGTCCTCGTCGGCAACGACGCCAAGATCGCCGCCGCACTCGAGCGCCTCGCTCCCGTCGGCCACGGCCGCATGATCCGCCACCTAAAGCCGAAGGCATGAGCTTTCTCTATACGCGGAAGATCGAGCGCGCCGTCCCGCCGCTCGGCACCGTCATCGATCTCGACGGCGAGCGCATGCACTACGTCGACCGCGGCAGCGGTCAGCCGATTGTAATGATTCACGGCCTCGCCGCGAATTTGCGCAACTACACCTACGCGCTGGTCGATCGCCTGACCGACGACTTCCGCGTGATCGCCCTGGATCGCCCAGGATCGGGATACTCCCCACGAAGCCACAAAACGCCGGCATCGCTAGCGGCGCAGTCCGCTACGATCGCGCGGCTCATTAAAACGCTCGGCCTGGTGCGTCCGTTGGTGGTCGGTCACTCGCTCGGCGGCGCCGTCTCACTCGCGCTGGCCCTCGATTATCCGGAGGCCGTCGGCGCGTTAGCGCTCGTAGCTCCGCTCACCCAAGTAAGGCCGCAAGTCCCCAAAGCCTTTCGCGGCCTCGACATCCGTTCGCCGCTCGTGAGAGCGATCGTGGCCAACACCGTAGCGACACCCATCGCTATAAAGCACGGGCAAAGCCATCGTAACCGACGTCTTCAAACCCGAACCGGTCCCGGATGACTTCGCCGTTCGCGGCGGCGGCCTACTCGGAATGCGCTCTGAAGGCTTCTACGCATCCTCGAGCGACATGATCGAGGTTCACCGCGGGATGGCCGACCTGGTTTCGCGTTATCCGCAACTCGAACTCCCCATCGGCGTCCTCTTCGGCACCGAAGACGCAATCCTCAATTACAAAATCTTCGGTGAGGGCTTCGTCGCGCAAGTCCCGCATGCGAAACTCACGCTCATCGAAGGCGCGGGCCACATGCTCCCGGTAACCCAACCCGAAAAAACCGCCAATTGGATCCGCTACCACGTAGACTGACACACTTTGCTAGGGGGTTTTTGTGAAAAGTTTAGCCGTCATGGGACTTACCCTTATCATGTTCGTTCCAGTTGTTGGGATCGCCGCAACGCCGCCGACGCCTGCCGAGATCGCAGCCGTTAAAGCCATGCACGTCCACGAAATGATGCCTGGGCAGAATGGCGCCGCCTCGGGCATGAAAAACGAAAGATGTCGCGTCGTCCAAACATGGGCAAAATGCGGTTTTACCGACTCGGGTGAAAACAGCAATACGATTGTCATAATGGAGCAGAAATCGGGCGCTTGGAAGTACGTGTGGGAGTACGGCGGCGTCGCTCAACCGAGCGACTTAGAAAAATATGGTGTACCGGCGGCTATTGCGAAGCAATTCGCCGATCCAAATTTCGAATAGCACTTCAATCAGAATTGGTCCCAGGTCAAAGGTCCCTTTCGCCAATGGGGCGCGCCGCCGTTGTAGGAGCGCCGCGAATCTGGGAAAGTTGAGCGCCATGTCGTCCGCGCCGGTAAGAGGTTGGGACTTCGGACGTTCCTCGCCTTATTGATGGCGACGATCGCGACGTTTGGCGCCATCACGGCCTTCCCGTGCAGCGGTCGCCGAAGATCGAGGTCTCCGGTGCTACAAGACTCTTCGACGAAGGCCAGATCCTCGAACTCGACAAGCGCCAGCGCTACCTTGACGAGATGGCACTCTGGAGCGCCTACCATCGTGAGACGAACGCTTTACGGCGCCAGGCAAAGGACCGCACGCAAAGTGCCCTCGACCGTTTAGCCGTTCAAGAAGACTACGCCGCCTCGCGCATTACGCAGCGCTACGCGAACTATTACCTCTGGAATGAGCCGGGGCACTACTCGCTCGAGGGCGAAATCGAACGGTGGACCGCGACCAACCTCGGGGATTTGGGTTTCAACGTTACGTGGCTTCCGTCGTACAACGACGGCCAGGTCAAGCCGGACATCTGGGTAAACCAGCGCGCCGAAATCAGAAGCCTCAGCGCCGAGTTGGAAATGCTCACGGGCGCGGTCGTGCTCTTCGTCCTCACACTCCTATGCCTAACCCTCGCCGACCTGGTAGCTCCGCGAAGACGCAAAGGGTGGCTCGTCGTCGGCATGATCACCACGACCGCCGCCGGGGTGCTCATACTCATTCCGAACCACGAACTGACAATGATCGTGGTAGCAGTCCTCGGTTTCGCCGCCGTCTTTGCATTATCCGTGAAGCTGCTCAGCATGACGGCCCGCAGCCTGAGCGAACCCGCAACGGTCGCTAAGTGGCGTTTCGTCGATTGGTGGCGCGCCATGGTTAAGCCGGGCGCCGCGGAAAAGGATGAAGAATACGACAAGCCTGCGGCCGAACTCGAGCCGACCGGATACATCGGCTCGCGCGTGCTCAGCCGGCCGACGCACGGCATCTTTTCCCGGTCCGTCGTCGTCACGATCGCCATCACGGCGGTCCTAAGCGCGTTTTGCGGATTTCTCTACACCCGCGCCGGCCGGTCGAATGAACAACGCCTCGTCGGCGGCCGTTGGAGATCAGGCGACGGAGTTCCGCGAAAGCGCGCGCGACCGCGTCCTTGCGAACCTTTAATGTCGGTGCCGTCGCGCGCGTGCAGGAAGATGAGGCGCGCGCGGACGCCGTCGCGCAAGCCATGCAGCTTTCCAACGAAGGCGTGCTGAACTTGCCCGCATCCCGTCATCGCGCAAGAGAACGCTCTCCGCGCGGCAATCTACGCAGAAGATGCTCAAGAGCTTGGCGAGCGAGAGTCAGCTGGCCGCCGACCTGCTTACCAAAACGAACGACCTGGCCGATGTCGCAAAGGACTCGCGCTTTCCGTCACGGCTTATCGAGGACGCTGCGTACTTCAGCAGCGACCGCGCCTTTGCCATGTGGGATGCCGACAATCAACTTTCCGTCGGCTATCAAGGGAAGATGTCCGTCTATCTTGCCGGCCTCACGTTGTTCGCGATAGCGTTATACTTGCTTGGGCAGTCGCTCGGCGTCGAGGGCTTTCTTGCAACGCGAATCCTGTCGTTGGCCGCAACGTTCTTCGCCATCGTCGGTGCGTGCATGATGTTCGTCACAAGCGTTAGTACGTTCGTTCCACCGTGGACGGCCGTTCACGTAGAGGCGGCCGCACTGCCGACAACGTGTGGCGACGTGTTTAAATCCTACGAAGAGAAGTCGCAAAATGCACGCTATCAGGCGGCCGTGCATTACGCGTGCGGCCGCCATCTCGAGCGCCTGGCCCGTGAACCCGCGGAATACGAGGCTGCCGCACAGCAGTTCGCTCTCGCGACGGCCTATCGGCCCGGGTTCGCGATCGCGAGCGCCGCGCACGCCGCGGCGGACCAGCGCGCCGCCTCACCGCAACGCAATGCGGACTATCCGTCGCTGCCGCCCGCCGATATGAGCCGGCTCCAACGAGATGTGGACGAACAGCAGGCGGCCGTCGACCAGCTGCTAGACCAGGGCTTCACCAACCCATCACTCGTCTCGAGCTTGGGATATAACCTTTACGTTCGCGGACTTTTGAAGTCAAATATGGCCGACGTCGAAGCCGGCGCAAAGCTCATTGACGATGGTCTGGATGCTTACAACCGGTACGCGCATGCCCAAGGATGGGCGGAATTGAATCAAGCCCTCGTTTTAGCCGCGCGCGGCCGGTTTGACGAAGCGGAAACGCACTACCATGACCTCGCGACGCTGCGCCCAAACCTCACTACGGCGGAGATGGCACTCGGGGCGATGACCGACCTCGAATTCCTCAAGCCGCATTGTCGGAATCTGCTGACCGCCGCGCAATGTATCGTTTTTTCCAAGCGCATGCCGCAGTTTAAAGAAGAAATAAGCAACTCCGTCCAGGATTGGTGGCCCAATCCGGTCGCGTCCACCCAAACCGTCCGCCTGAAAACGGTTGTAGCCGATTCCGCGCAAGTAACGCCGGGTGCAGCCGCATGGCGCGCTCACATCGCCGGACCCGTGCTCGCCGGAGAGCAACTGCTCGCCGTCTGGTATCATCGCGATCCGACGTGGAACGTCTGGGTCGCTCTACCGGAGCTTCAAGAAGCGCCGACAAAAATCGACGTTGCCGGGAATGCCGCGTCCTTCAGTGCCGCGCTGCCGGCGAGCAATTTCCAGAGCTGCCTCGACGGGGGTGAGTATCGCGTCGAGTTCTACCGTCAGGGGAAGCGCGCCGGCAAGGCTGCGGCGACAAATGAGCTCTACGATTACGTGCCAAACTTCGATCCGCGATTGAATCTCGCCGCGTGCACGCCGCCGGGTTGGACTCGGAACGATCAAACCTCCCAAGCCGGTACCGCGACGCTGATGTACCCGCCGGACCACCACAGCGGCCTCCTGTTAGCGCGCCGCGACGATCCCGAGCCGATAGTCGCCGCCGGCGCCGACTCGATTTCCGGCCACGAACTCTCGGAGGTCATGCACGGCACGCTGCAGTATGCGCCGAACGCCGACCCAACCTGCGCCGCACCCCCCGGCTGGCGTCGAACGTGGTACACGATCCGGGGACACTCGGTCGTCGTGCAAACCGACGTCGACTCCGACGGAGAAATCTACGAGGGTTTCTTTATCGGCCTCGGACCCGATCCCGACCCCGCCCAATGCGCCATCGCAAGCTCGCTCGTAGAGTTGCCGTGATTTCGATCGTATAAAAATCGCCGCCGGCACGAGACTCGCGCCGGCGGCGTTGCATTAAGCGATAGTTGTTTCTTAGCGAACCGGTTCGCTAACGTCGCCCGCGTAGTCGACGGTTCGATCGACTTCGCCGCGCTCCGCGCGCCCGTAAACGTCCGAACCTTCACCGAATGCCTTACGCACGTGCTCGCGATGTTCGTGTGATTTCGGCTTTACGGCAACGAGGATGCCACCTTCGCGAAGGCCCTTCTCGATTTCTTTAGCGCGATGTTCGCCGATGCCCGCGCCGACGAATCCGCCAACGATTCCGCCCGCCACCGCCCCCGCGCCCAGGCCGGCCAGAGCCGCTGCAAGCGGGCCGACCACGAGCGGCGCCGCAAGACCACCGGTGCCGGCGATTGCGACGACGCTGCCGGTCGCCGTCATTCCGGCGACTATTGCACCGAGTACGCCGCCGACTGTGGCGCCCGCCGCGATACCTTCGCTGCCCTTTGCGTTGGTCATCGCTGAAAAAGCCTTCTCGCGCGTCTTATCGTCCATCATTACGCTGATGTCGTCGCGTCCATAACCCAAGCCGTGTAAACGGTCGACCGCCGCCGCGGCCGGTTCGCGTTCCGTGTAAACTGCGGTTTCATAATCGTCGTATTCGCGCATGTGCTCGCTTTCCAAAAAAAAACTTGTTGTTGTTGGCAAGACATTACCCGAACGCGCTGGACTAAAACGTAAAAATGAAATCAGAATTCACGAGACAAGCTAGCGAAAGGCCGTAGGCGTGTGTGAAGTAAAATGGTGGTGTAATACCAATCGCGTTTGGGTATTGCTAACTCCGAGAGCGTCGGCTGGAACGCACAGCAGGCGCCCTCGCCATGCTTCACGCAAGGGAGTCGCAAGCTCAAAAATCCGTCCGCGTCGCCGAGTGTTTCACCGGAAGCGCGCCGGGGTATCCTCGCAAGCAACATCAGCTTCGATTGAGAGGGAAACCTATGACGAGTACAGCGCGATCGCTTCCGACGAAAGGCACCGATGCCGTGGAGATTCTAAAAAACGATCATACGCTGATCAAGAGAATTCTGAGCGACCTTGCCGCCGCGAAGGACAACGAGTCGCGTAAGGAACTTTTGGACCTTGCGAAGCCCTTGCTGACAGTCCACAATGCGACCGAAGAAAATCTGGTCTATCCAGCCCTCCAAAAGATTGCAGCTCAGAAGCGTGAGTCACAACACTTGTATAAAGAAACGGCAGAAGCCGACGTTCTGGTCTTTGAACTCGACACGATGTTGAAGACCGGCGACGACGCGGCCTTCAGCAAAACGGCAGAGAAGCTCAGAGACGCCGTCTTCGAACACATCGATGATGAGGAGACGACGGCATTTCCAGAACTTCGGGAAAAAGCGACGGCGGAGCAGACGAAATCGCTCACGAAGGACGTACGTGAGTTCCGCAAAGCGTTCACCTTCCAACCGTCCGCCGCAAATGGGCGTGTCTAAGCGACGTTCGGATCTATCGCTGCTTCTCTAGGCCGACGGGATCGAGGATTCGGGTCGTCCCGCGATGGTATTGAATCAACCCGGCCTGTTGCAGCATACCCGCCGCTACGGTAACGCTCGAGCGTCGCGATCCAAGCATATATGCTAAAATTCTTGGGTCAGGTTGAACTCGTCTCCGCCGATGCGATCGCGCGTCATGAGCAGCCACCGCACTGCGCGTTCGCTCAAGATGCGCAGGCTGTTGCACGCAACCGATTGGCTCACCAGGTTCAGCAGCGATTGCGCGTACCGAAGCGCAAGCATTCGGAATGTCCTGTGTTTTTCGACCGCTTCGGTGAAGGCCATCGCATCCATGGCGATAGCTTGTCCGTCCACCTGACACAGCATTTCGCTGGGAACCCGGCTTACGGCCAGCGCGGCCTAAATGCCGCCGATGCAATCAAGCATGCGGTCGCCGGTTAGGTGCGAAAGCGGCACGGTTGGGGCACGTCCTTCAGCCGACCGTCCATCGAACGATCGTTAGTAGAGCAAGTGTGTCGCGGCACGGCCCCTGCTAAACTTAATCCACGGGAGCATCGTTTGGAGGAGGCCAATGGGTGCTAGAGTCGTCGTTTTTGCCGGCGAGTACGATATGTCGTACCGTGCGTTGCTGCGAGAAGAATTCGGACGGTTGGAGCGCGCGCCGGCACTGGTTCTAGACTTTAGCGACGTTACGTACCTTGACTCAACTTGTCTTTGCCTATTGCTAAAGCTCCACAGTACGCGTGCCGCAGACGGCTTGGATCGCGAAGCAATCGTCGTATCGCACCCGCATCTCAAGAAGATCTTCCAAATCGTCGGGATTAGCCAACTGCTCAATGTCGTAGACACCTTAGAACTGGCAGTCGGACCCAACGCGCAGATCACCGTCGAACACGCTTCGTACGGCGATCCCCGCGGCAGCACCGACGTCTGGGACATAGCGAGCGCCTCGCTCTAAGCTGGGAAGCATCAAAGCGACGCCGAACCCGAAGGCATGAAGTACGATCCTTTCGTACGAGGAGAGTATCCCGTCGCCGTCCGGACGGTCGAACTCGTTGACGGCGTCCGGGGGCGAACGTTCTCGTGCGAAGTCTGGTGTCCCGACGAAGGCTTCGGCAGTTGCCCCCTCGTCGTATACTCGCATTCGAGCGGCGGTAACCGCCGGTCCTCATCGTTTCTCTGCGAGCACCTAAGCAGCCACGGCTACGTCGTTGCGGCGTTGGATCACTCCGACGTCGCAAACCGCGTCCCGGACCTGCGCTTCCTCGTCGACCGTATGCTCGACGGCGGCGCGCTGCCCGCAGCGTGTATCGATCCGGGACCGATCGGCGCCGTCGGCCACAGTTTGGGCGGCTGGACGGTGCTGGCAGCCGTCGACGAAGATCCTCGGATCGGTGCGGTCGTCGCGCTCGCACCCGCCGGCGCTTCGAACCCGAAACCGGGCATTCTCTCGCTATCGCTCGCGTTCGACTGGAAACGCGACGTACCGACACTCTATCTCGTTGCCGAGGACGATATCTCGCTGCCGTTAGCCGGCATGCACGAACTGCTCGAGCGCACGCCGTCGACAAAGCAGATGGCCATCCTGCGACGCGCCGATCACCTCCACTTCGTCGACGACGTCGAAACCCAACATGAAGCCGTCCGCGCTATGGCGTTCGCACCGGAACTCGCGTGGATTAAAGAAGAGATGCGCCCGATCTCGGAGCTGTGCTCCGGAGAAGAAGCGCACCGCTTCGTAAACGCGCTCACACTGAGCCATTTCGACGCATACTTGAAACATATTGAAGCCGCCCGGTACTTTCTCGAAGGTAACGTCGACGCGCAACTCGCTGCGCGAGGAGTCGACGCGCGAGTCGGCGTCAGCATTTCCCCGAGGTAATTTTCCCCGATAGCCCTCCGGCGCGCCGCATGGTACAATTATCCCATGCGGTTTCTGCGGATTCGACCCATCCGGCTGGACTTGGGCGACGTTCTCGTACAAATCGTTGCCGTCGCACTCGGCGTCATCTGCGCGTTCGCGGTCAACTCGTGGGAAACTCGGCACAACCGGGAAGTGCTGCAGCGTGCAACGCAGAGCGGCATCGTTAGTGAGATCGATTCAAATCGCGCCAACTTGCGCGACGTGATGGTCCATCATACCATCACGCTGCACGCGCTCGAGTCGCTGTTGCAGAAGGCTCGGGCAACCAAGTTCGTCTCGAGCATCGATCTTTTCACGACGATGCACGCGCGCGGCGCATTCGGGCTCGACGTCCCGCTGGATATCGCGTGGCAAATCGCGCAGAGCGATCGAGGCTTATCGCTCCTCTCGTACGACACGCGTTATACGCTCGCCGAGGTTTATCAAGTGCAGGCCTCCTTTTACGATGCGGAACGGCGGTATGGCGACTCGTTGCTCTCGATTCGTCAATCGCCGACGGATAACTACTTCATCGAAACCCTGGATCTCGCCAATCAGGCGAACGTCGTCGTCATCGCCGAAACGCAGCTCGACGACCTTTACACCGAAGCGCTACGAAAGGTACGGTGACATCGATGCATCTCGGAAAACGCTGGCCCGCCCTCCTCCTGGTCGGATTGCTCGTCGCGGCGACACCCGTGCCCGGCGCGTCGAGCGGAGCAGCCACGGTCGATACGCTCGGCGAGAAGTACTGGCAGCGCGAAGTGCAGTACGATTACGCGCTGGGCGACCAGCTCGGCAAGCCGATCGAAACGATTCGCGCGGTCACCTATGCAAACGTCGATGAGGACGCGCAGTTCGGCCAGAGCATCCTCGACGGCCTGGCCCAAGTCGACGAGAAGACGCTCGATCACGCGCATTGGCTCACCTATCGAACGCTGCAGTATCTGGCGACCAACGACGTCGCGACCCGCAAGTACTACTGGCTGCGCCAACAAGCCACGCCGTATGCCGGCGGACTCCAAATCTCCGGCATCGCAACCATCCTGGCAAGCTTTACCTTTGCGAACGCTGACGACGCTACGCGCTACGAATCGCTGTTGAAGCAATACGCCGCGTTCGTCCGTTCGCTGCAAGACTTGTTAGCCGGCCAGCACGAACGCGGCATCATCCTCCCCAACGTCGAGTCCGACGCGATGACCGCGATCTACACCGGCTACGCGCAGCCGGCGCAAAGCGACGCGCTGGTCCCGGCGGAATCGCGTCTGCAGTCACTTTCGCCCGCCGACCGCACCGCTTTCCAGGCCGCCGCGAAGGCAATCGTCACGTCCGACGTCGCGCCGGCGTTCCAAGCGCTGGCGGCTTATATCAGCGGCCCATACCGCGTAGGCGCCCCGAGCGGGGTGGGCCTCGCGCAGTATCCCGGCGGTCCCGAATACTATCGCTACCTTGTCGTTGAAAACACGACCCTGACCATCACGCCGGAGAAGCTCCACGCGATGGGTCTCGCCGCCGTCGAGCAACTCAATCAAAAACTCGAGGGCATTCGCAGCGAAGTCGGCTTCAAGGGCGATCTCGCTGCGTTCAAGCACTTCCTCGCCACGGACCCGCAGTTCTTCGTAAAAACGACCGCGGCGTTCGGCGATCGCCTCGAGATGTACGTGAAGCGCGCGCAAACTGCCGCACCGAACTACTTCGTGCATCTGCCGAAAACACCGTATGGCGTCGATACGCTCCCGAAAGAACTCGCCGGCGCGCAAACCTTCGGCTACTACAGTTGGCCGACACCCGCCCGCCCCAAAGGCCTCTATCTCTACAACGCCTGGCACCCGGAGACGACTTCCGCGCTCGGAGCCGGAGCGCTGATCTGCCACGAACTGCTTCCCGGTCACCACTTCCAGATCGCGTTGCAGCAAGAGAACGCCGCACTGCCCAACGTGCGCCACTACGACTTCACCGAAACGGGATACGTCGAAGGCTGGGGAGAGTACGCATCTCAACTCTGCTGGGACATGGGCGTCTACACGACGCCGTACGATCGCGCCGGCCGCATCATGCAAGACTTGATGGTCTCAACCCGCCTCGTCGTCGACACGGGCATGAACGCCCTCGGCTGGAGCCGCGAACGCGCGATGCAATATATGCGCGACAATCTCACGATCAACGACGCGCAGATCAAAAGCGAGTCGCTGCGCTACTCAACCGACATCCCCGGCCAGGCCTTGGCCTACAAGACCGGCGAACTCGCCATGCTCGCGATCCGAGAGAACGCCCGCAAAAAGCTCGGCGCAGCCTTCAACATCCGCACGTTCGACTCATGGATCATCGATAGCGGAACCATGACCCTCGACACCCTCCGCGAACATATCGACTACGAAATGAGATGAACGAGATGTATGAACACGCGGGATGCCTAGGAACCTGGCGAAGTTAGGAGGTCAATCGCCTCTTGCAGTTCCTTTTGCTGAGCGCGCCTGACCGAAAGAGAGGCTTTAAGATCCGGCCGCTCTTTTGTGTTTTCAGAAATCATCCGTTCGTACGTCGCGATGTCGTTTAGAGCCCCATCCGACTTCTTGCGAAGGTCCTTAACTAAGAAATCGCGCACGTCGTCGGCTTTCCCGCCGTCTGCCAGAATGCGGATGATCCTCTTGACGTTAGCAAGAATCATGCTGGACATTCTGAAGCCTTTCCCGACAAAGGATTAAGTATCCGCCCGCCGTGAGTCTAAAGTCCCTTCGCCCCCATAGCAGCCCGTGCTAACCGCGGTGCGCGCGTAGTAAAAAAGAAAAGAGGCGAACCCGACGAAGGGACCCCAACCAGAGGAAGGCGAGTGCATCATGATGACGTCTCCGTCGAGCAAAATCCTGGGAGCCCTGGTCGCCGTAGCGATTCTCTCTGCTTGCGGCGGCGCCGTCTCGCCGCCCGGCCCAGCGGGGAGCGTTCCGCAGAATCGCGCTCGGAGCGCGTGGATGACGGCAAACGCAAAGGGGCCCCTGGCGTACGTCTCGGATGGAATCAGCACGGTGTACGTCTATTCCTTTCCGCAACTCCAGACCGTCGGGAAGCTTACGGGATTCTCACAACCCGAGGGTCTCTGCGTAGACAATGCTGGTGACGTCTGGGTCGCCGACTACGGCGGCCAAAAGATGGAAGAGTTCGCGCACGGCGCCAGCAAGCCGAAGTCGACCTTAAAGCTCGACGATTACCAAACCCCGGTTGCTTGTTCGGTCGATCGCAAGACCGGCGACCTAGCGGTTACGGCGTGGCGTGGGAACACCGGCCCCGGCTACCTCAACATTTTCAAAAAAGCAGCAGGCAAGGCGAAGACGCTCACTGACTCGGCGTTCTTCTACATGGACGGGGTTGCGTACGATCCGAAGGGCAACTTATTCATCGACGGGTCTTTTGGCACCAGTAACAAATTCGAGTTTGCAGAGCTTAAATCCGGAGCCAGTAAGTTCACTCCGATCTCGATCGCACAGCACATCAAGTATCCGGGAGGCGTCCAGTACGACGGTAAATATATCACCGTCGGCGACGCGGAAGCCGAGCGGATATACGCGACGTCCGGCAAGAACGTCGTACGGACCACGGCGCTCGCCGGCGCCACCGTCGTCAACGGATTCTTCATCGATGGGACCGCGGTCATTTGTGCGGACGAAGGAATGATCCAGATTTACAAGTATCCGGCGGGCGGAACCGCGTCTCTAAGCGTCGACGCCTCCAATGCAACGAGCGTCGTAATCAGCAAATAACTAGTTCCCAACGCTGGTCATCGACGTGCCACGCCGAGCCGTCTTTAAACTCGACGGTTGTGACCGAACGTTGCGGGGCTGAAAGTTCCGGCGTGTTCAAGCCGCTCTTGGTCTTTGAATGCCTACTCGTTGTATGTGCTGCAGCCGGATGTGCCCGGGCGCCGTCGGCTCCAGCCTGGATCGATGCTCCGACGGAGCAACGGATCGACGAGGTTTTCTCCGCCTATAACCGACCGGATTCTCCGGGATTCGCCGTGGGCCTTATTCGCGACGGCGAACTCGTTTTCGCCCGCGGCTACGGCAGCGCAAATCTCGACTACCGGATACCGATCACATCGCACTCGGCTTTCCATCTCGCTTCCGTTTCGAAGCAGTTTACGGCGGCAGCCGTCGCGCTGCTCATCCTCGGCAAAAAATTGTCGATGGACGATCCCGTTGCGAAGTACATACCGGAAGCACGAAAGTACGGCCCGGCTCTACGCATAAAACATCTCGTATACATGACGAGTGGACTTCACGAATACTTCGAAGTGCCGCGAAAGAACGGCGATCCATGGTTTTCGGCGTATTATTTCACGCGTGACGAGGCTATAGCGAGCGCGTTGGCCTCTCCTAAACTGCGCTTTGCGCCTGGAACGCAATATGAGTACAGTAACACGAACTTCATGCTGCTTACGCGGATCGTGGAACGGGTGAGCGGCGAGCCCTTCGCCGTTTTTATGAAGAACCGAATCTTCGATCCACTCGACATGCATGAAACGCAGATAAACGACGACTCCACGGCCATCATCCCGGACCGTGCTCTTGGGTATGCGCCGCGGGACTCAAAAACCATAGTGGAATTGCGCACCGTCGGAGTTTTCGCACGGCCTGGCCCAGGATGGATCTTGCTCTCGCGTAACTCCCCGCATTTTGGCGGAAGCGGCGTGTTTAGTAGTCTCGTGGACCTCGCAAAGTGGGACGAAAACTGGTACACAGGGCGCTTAGCGGGGCCGGCCTTGACGTTGATGATGGATCGGCGAGAACCATTTGCTTTCGGAACGATGGATGGCATGGGCCTCGGGTTTCACTCAGCCTACGGGCACGCGACGATCGACTACAGCGGCGCGGACATCGATGCGTCGACGTTCATGGAACGATTTCCGGCGCTGCATCTTACGATCGTGTGCCTCTCAAACGATCCGCTCGGCAATGCAGAGGCAAAGGCAGTTGAGGTATTGGCGATTCTGCACCAATCGGGAAAAATCTGAACTCGATTTAGATTTTCTTAATTACTCTTGCGTAGGTTAGAGTCCTCAACTCGATTCTTTGGAGGACTAGATGTTCAGAAAACTAGCATCCCTGTCCACGGTGCTCGTCGCGAGCACCCTCGTAGCCTGCGGAGGCGGTGGGATGACTCAAAATGCCGGAGGCAGCGGCGCTATGCCAATGATGGCGGGGCATGGGATGGCTGCCGGCGACGAGCTCGCGCTGACGGCGACGTTACCTGGCGATACCGTCGGCGAAGAACTGCCCGGAGAAGGCGTCGGAACTTCGGATCACAGGCCGTGGGGCAAAGTCGGTGGTTTTACGCAAACGCAGCGAGCGCAGACACTTGCTTTTCCGCCCGGAACGGTAATTACGGTTCGCAATCTTTCGAAAACGAACGAGCACACGTTCAACTTTGTGAAAGCGGTCGATAGTGCGCCGGCGCACTTCCCGGTCGACGCGAACCTTACAGTCCCCGCGCATGGACACGGCGTGTTCGGGCCGGGCTACGCCAGCGGGCCCCTCGCCCCCGGCGCGTCCGTGAAAGTCAAGCTGTCGAAGGAAGGGACGTATCTGGTCGGCTGTGCGTTTCACTACGGCGAAGGCATGCAGGATGTGATCGTCATCAAGGGAGCGGCGAAGCCCGGACCGGAAGGCTCGCCGATTCCGGCTGCGACGGCGACGCCGCAGCCCACATCTCCCCCGGGAGGTGGCGGCGGCTGGTAGATATCGAAGGCAGCGCTACTAAATCGGTCCCGCGCCGGCATCAGCGATGCCGGCGCCGCTTTTTTTGCACTAGCCATTAACGTGCCACGTCGAGCCGTCCTTAAACTCGACTGAAGTGACGGAGCAGGAAGCTGCCTCAGTGCTCTCTAGGCCCAGCGTGTGATTGATTGTGACGCCGGGGCTAAACGTTCCGGCGTCGTCAATTTGTGTGCCGTCGTCGAGCGTGAACGTAACTCGCGAGATCGTCTGCTGGGCCGCATTTGAAAAGCGGACGTACAGAGTAAAGCCGCCGGTCGTAGCAGCGCTGCCGTCGCCCTGCTGCTGTATAGCGGGCGTGAACACTTGACACTTGGAGAGAGCTACCGGTGGCGCCGACGTAAGCGAGATCATCGAGCTTAGTATGAGATAGGTAAGCATATCGTTACTCCTGTGATGTGAAAGCGTCTAATGCTCTTCCTATGCGTACGGAGCGCGAGCGGTTCGGCGTGAAAGTGTCAGCATGCACGCCGAACGGCAGCTTGCGCCGGCTTCGTGAGCGCCAAGGTGGCAGAACGAAAAATATTACCGGCTAGGCGAACCGGGCAGCCCTGCCGCGCATAGTAGGGGTATGAACGCTCTACTATTGGCCTCGCTGCTGCTGGCAGCGCTAGGCACGCCGCCCACCCCAGCCCCAGCCGCAGGGCAGACGGTGCACATCAAAGACTTTAGCTACCACGCGGCAACTCTCACGATTGCGCCCGGCACGACCGTGCGCTTCGTTAACGACGATGGCGAGGCTCACACCGTGACGGCGGTCGATAAATCGTTCGACTCGGCCGGGATGGATATGGGAGACACCTGGACGCACACGTTCACCAAGCCCGGCACCTACACGTATTTCTGCGCGCTGCATCCCTACATGAAGGGCGTCGTCGTCGTGCGCGCTGCTGGAGGAACGACACGATGAAACGAAGCGACTTTCTCGGCACGTCGGCTGGACTGGCGTCGCCGGCATCGCCTACTCGCTGACCGCCGGCGGCATCGTGCGTGCGGCGGACATGACTCCCGACGGCTCCGTATTTCGTGCAAATCAGCGACAGTCACATCGGCTTTCACCAACCTGCCAATCCCGACGTCGCCGGCACCTTCAAGCAAACGATCGATCTGATCAACGCGCTTCCGAACCAGCCGAGCTTCGTCATTCATACCGGCGACGTCACGCATCTCTCGAAGCCCGATCAGTTCGACACGGCCAAGCAGTTGCTGGGCACGCTTAAAGCGCCGGCGATCGTTCTGCCGGGCGAGCACGACGCGCTGCAAGACGGTTTGAAACCATTTTACGCAAATTTCCCGGCGAAATCCGGTACGGACGGCTGGTTCTCGTGGGAGGCGCAAGGGGTGCATTACGTCGCACTCGTCAACGTCTTCGATTTCGAGCAGATGGGAAAACTCGGCAACGACCAACTCACCTGGCTCCAGCGAGACCTAGCCGGCGTGCCGAAGTCACGTCCGGTCGTCGTTTTCGCGCACGTGCCGCTCTATGCGCTCTATTCGCAATGGGGCTGGACGACGGAAGACGGCTCGAAGGCGCTTGCGATGCTTGCTCGGTTCGATGCCGTAACGGTGCTCAACGGACATATCCATCAAGTCATCGAGCATAAAGAGGGCAACATTCGCTTCGCTAGTGCCAACGCCACGGGATACCCGCAACCCGCGCCCGGCGCCGCGCCCAAACCCGGTCCGCTCGCGCTCCCGCCGGATCAACTCCTGCACGCGATCGGCTACCGTTCCGTGGAGATGCACGCAGGAAACGCCACGACGCACGACGTTACTTTGGGTTAAGTGTCGGATGACGAACTGGCGCTCGCGCGAGGCTTCGTGAACCGCGAAGCGTGGGCGTACGAAACGGCATATCGAGCGCACGGCAACGTGCTCTACTCGGCTGCTTTGCAGGTCTTGCACGATTCGAACGATGCAGCGGACTGCGTGCACGACGTCCTTCTGCGGCTCTGGCGGCGCGGTGACGCATACCGCGCCGAACGCGGAAGTCTGCGAGCCTTTCTGGCCGTCTGCGTGCGAAATGAAGCGCTCTCACGCTCGCGCAAGACGCGCCATCGCGACCGAATCTTCCAATCCCTGGAACGCCCGGCCGACGCCGGTGACATCTCCACCGGCGTCGTCGATCGGGAATCGGTACGGCGCGCTCTTCAAGCCCTCACGGAAAAGCAGCGAGAAACGATAGAGCTTGCATACATGCGACACATGACACACGAAGAAATTGCGCGCGAGCTAGGCGAGCCGGCCGGAACGGTCAAAAGTCGCCTGTCCTCGGGGCTGCGCAAGTTGCGCGAGACGCTTGCGCCCGGAGGGTCGGCTAATGCGGGATGAGCATATTGGCGAAAATGCCGAGCTCTATGCCCTTGGTCATCTCGACGAGCTCGAAGCGAGCCGCGCCGAGCGCCACGCACGGACCTGCGATGCATGCGCCAAACGTCTCGGCGACGCCGAGGCAGCGGTTCTGCGTTTGATCGAATCCGGTGACGTCGCAAGCGAGACCCCGGCCGAGCTCGACCGCCGCATCCGATTTGCTAAGCGGCCGCCGCTTACGTGGATATCTACGGTTGCCGCCGCGTTCCTCATCGGACTGCTCCCTTGGGGCGTGACGACGCTGCGCCATTCAAACGAGCAAGTCAGCTCGAACCAGCAGCTTGCGATGAACGCGATGTTGGCCGGGCACTTCCTCCATACGCCAGTCGCGCCGCTCGTGCCGAACGCGCCCAACGCCAAGGTGATCTACCCGCGCGAGGGCGGATGGTTGTACGTGCTTGTCGGCCCTTCGAACCAATCGCTCGATGTGGTAGCGATTACCGGTAACCAACGGATGACGATCGCGTCGATCGCGCCGGGCACCGAGACACGGGCTACGTTCGTTCCAATCGCGCAACGAGTCAACACCGTCCAGCTCATCGAAAACGGCGCGCCTATCGGCGCCGCTCGGATCGTTTACGCAATGCCGGCGCCATAGTCGGGATTTAGTCGCCGAAGCCTTTCATCGAAGTCGCAAACGGCGGACGTTGAAAGGCCGCCGAGCAAGCATCGACGTCGAGCCCCTTCGCCGACCCGGCGCGCACGAATTCAACCATCAACCGGTCGGTACAGTCGGTTTCCGTTCCGTGCGACGCGCCTTTAACCAACACGATACGCGCGTTGGGCAAATAGGCGAGGGCCGCTTGCGCGTACGACGGCGGCGTTGCCGGATCGTCGCTACCGGAAATCATAAGAATTGGCGCATCGCTGCGCACGGGCTCCTGGAAACTTGTATTCGCCGCCCGAACGTTCCAAATCGCACACGCACGCTGCTCCGCCCGTACCCGCACGTCGCCCTCGAAGGAGCGCGCGCTCGTACGAACCACGTCGCTTTCGGTGATAAACGGGATATCTTCGGCGCAGGCCACGGAAAGAGTCAAGCCTGCGGCAACATCTTGCGAAAACGCCTGAGTAACAAGATCCACGAATGTCGCCAGCGGCGCATAGTCGCGCCGATACGCCCGCTCGATCACGTATGGCACGTACGCGGCCGATTCGGGATCGTACAACCCTTGGCGGAGCCTTTCCGCAAAGACTTCCTTGGAAAGCCGCACGGTCTGAACGCGCTTAGTGACCGAGTTCCGAACTGTAACCGCGACCGGCCCAGCGTCGAAACGCCGCGCCACCGCCGCAAATTGAGCGGCAAAATCCGGGAAATGCTTGTGACAGGAAACGTCGGATTTGCATTCGGCGACCAGACTGTCGATCGCCACTTGTGCGCCGGCGGCATCTACCAGCGGCAAGATCAGGAAGTGCGGCGGCGCGACGGCGGTCAGCATAACGCTCTCCACGCGATCGGGATGCTGACGCGCGAATGCGAGATAGAGAGTCGTGCCGTACGACCCGCCGTCCAACACGAGTTTAGAATAGCCGAGCGCTGCGCGAACGTCGTCGAGATCGTCGACCGCGACTTCGGTCGAGTACAAGCTCAAGTCCGCCTTGGAGGCCAGCTTCGCGCGGCACGCCCGTACGAGTGCGTCGGGCCAATTCCTGCGAGAAGTACAGCTCCGGATGCGCCGCCGGCGCGAAGTCGCACTGCTGCGGCGCCGATTCGCCGGTCCCACGATTGTCGAGGAGCAAGATGTCATATCGGTCGCGCAGCGCGACTAGTTCTTTCAACCCTTCAGCATCAGCGACGCCCGGAGCTACGACGGTGGATGATCCGCCGGGGCCACCCGGATTCCACGCGATCGCGCGCCCCGACGGATGCACGGCCTTAAGCACTATAAAATGTAGATCGATGGTCCGGCCCGAGCCCGCCGCGCGGTCTTCGAAGACTCGATACGTTCCGCAGGTTGCGGGGATTTTATGCTTACCGATCTTGCATGGCGCGGCGTGCAACCGCGTCGTAGACGGCGTCGCCGCGGGCATCGCACCGATCAAATGGATGGTCGCAGCTAATGCTAACGCTACACTTACGCGCATCCTCGGCTCACTTCCCGCGATCTCGATCGCTTCCTGTCAGAGCCGTTATTCCGTGTCGGGAGCGAGGTCGGATCCAATGAGCAGCGTGGTGGATTGCCCCGACTGCTGCGCGGCGGTAAAGGTCTTCGATAGCACACGAGCAGCCGCCGAAGTTCCGATGACGACGCTCGTGCTTCTCGCTGGCTGAGTTACGAACGTGGGAACGTTCCAGCCTCCGCCACGTAACGCGGCAACGATGGTTTTGTCGAAATCCTCGATTCCGGTTGCGTTTGCAACCAGTACGGCATCCTGAGGCGGTTCGACGCGCGTAAATAAGACCGTGCCGATCAGTTTGGACCAACGTTGATCGACGAAAACTACGGACGCATCCCCTACCCAGCCGGGTTTGCTCGGAAGCGTGAACGTTCGGACGTTCTCGTCGGGGACGTTTCGATAGATTTCCAGAAGCGCTACAAGCTGCTGGTCGGTGAGGGGCGTCACGACGTCCTTTCGCGCAAACTGCAGTAGGCGCGGCAGCTTCGCCCAGTTTTGCGGTTGACTCAACTGGTCCATCATCAGCTTGAGGATTTGCTGCTGCCGTCGTACCCGCCCGAAGTCCGACGCCGCGTCGTGGCGGAAGCGGATATATCCGACGACTTGACTACCGGTGAGATACTGCTCTCCGGCCTTCAAATGAATGTGTAGTTGGCCATTGTCGTCGTCGTAGTTCATGTCTTCGTCGACGTTCACGTTTAAGCCGCCCATCGCGTCGACGATCTGCGCGGCGCCCTCCGGCTGCAGAGCTATCGTTGCGTCGATGGGAATGCCACCCATCAGGGCGGCCACAACCTTGGCGCTCGTCTGCGCGCCACCGTATGCATATGCCGCATTTATTTTTGTCGAACCGTGGCCGGGAATCGGAACCCAAGTATCGCGCGGAATCGACACCAGCGTCGCGGTGCGGCGATCGACGTCGAGGTGTGCGAGCATGACCGTATCCGTCGTTGCTTCGTCATCCTGATAGCCGAGGATCAGCAAGTTGAGCTTGCTGTGACCGAACGCTTGCTGGGCCGACTGCATGGCAACCTGTTGTTGAATTGGGGCGCGAACGAGAAAGAAGCCGACTGCGAGGGCGGCTATGCCGGCGACGGCGATCGATGCGATGGGGATCCAATGCGAATATCTCATGCGAACTCCTAGAAACTCTTGGCGTCGAGATGGAGCGAGTGCCATGCGGTGGGCTGTATTTGCGTATCGCCGCGGAAAGGATAGTCAAACTCCGCGGTCAGAACGAGCACGACCGCGACGACGCCCCCTACCGCAGCGACCAGCGCCGTGTGCGTTACGATATTGCGGATCGAGAAGAGCGTACAAAGAACGACCGTAACGAAAGTAATGAGGAGAATCCCCGTCCAGAGGATCGGCGGAATGCCCTGCTGATTGTCAAAAAGGCGATCGCGGCGTGCGTCTTGCGCGGTGTTGATCATGGTGATCGCTTCGCCTTGCGCGTCGCGAGCTGACGGCGTATTCGATTCGTATCGGATAACGATACTGAAGAGTGCATCGCTAACGGTCCGGACGCGGGGGCTGACCTCGCCGATCCGCATCAGCGGCCACTCCTCATTAACGACGACGGAGCGGTACTGGCGCAGGAGGTTCTGCAAATCGTTTTGTGTCGGCTGAGAAAAATGCCGCGACAACGTATATAGATCGCCGATCGCAGCGGCCTCGTTGAATGCGCTCTGTCCGGCTTGGTCGTATTCTTGCCAGACCGTAACCAAGGTGAAGGACAGAGAACCGCAAGGATCGTGCCGACGATCCCGACGATAGGCCCAGCCACATCGTTGTGGCCGCGTCCGGGCCACCGGCAACGAACGTGCGAGCGAGGATCACCGAAGCTGCAGCGATGCCTACGAATGCAACGGCCGTTACGATAAGGACGATCCACGCGGGGAACGCGTATATCCAAGTCAAGGCGAATACCGTGTCTCCTGAGGAACAAGCAAAATGGCCGAATACGACGCAGTTTCGCGCCGTAATCGTCGGACGTATCCGGGTGCTAAGCCGTCAGGAGTGGAGGCGCGCGTTCACCAATTTGGCAGAGGACTGGACGCGAATCGCTTAGATATACGATGCTCGCGCGGCGCCGTGCAATCGATGGCTTGCCGTGAAGTGGAAACGTCGCGAGCGCTCGCACCAAACGAATAATGCGCAGCGTGGTAGCTGCGAGCACCCGGACCGCGTAAGCCACGGCAAAAGCGCCAATCGCACACGCGACGGCGTGCAGAGCGAGGCTTACGAGAATTGGCGCACCGAGCCAAATCGTGCCGCCAAGACCGTGTCCTGCTACAGCGAATTGCTCGGCCGTTTCCATGAGGAACAGCGTTAGAATCTGAAAGCCGAATGCTGCGGGCAGCAGACCGCAGATGCCGCCCCTAAGCGCATCCTTCGAAGCACGCAGCAGCTCCGGCGGGAGCTTGCCGGGGCTAACGAGCAAGCTGCGAACGCGTAGTGCGACGTATAGCAGTACGAAGACGCTACCGACAAGCAGCGCCGGCAAGACGTCGAGATTACTGTGATCGGTAAAGTTGCCTGGGCCAAACAGTCCTGCGTTCGAAGCCCATTCGACCAAAGGATCGGCGACGGCGGCCGAGAGGACCGCAACTGCCAAGCAGAACCACAGCCGAAAGGACGAGCGCATCAAGGCGAACGCCTTTCCCAACCAGGCCGGTCGCCCCTGCCTCGCGGTTCCGTGAGAAGCTCGAACGGATATGAGCTCAAAGCTGCGCGAGAATTCCGAAGGCCGCCTCTTGAGCTCGTGAATCTGAGAAATCGATTGCGAGCTCACCGATAACGGCTGGGACCGAGCTCAAGGCGATGCCGGCTTGGCTCATAGAGTCACAGAGCTGGCCGAAGCGGTTCGGTGATCTGCGCGTTCAGTGCGAGGACGATTTTGCCGCGTGCCTTGCGAAGCGCGAGCTCGACATAAGCCTCGCGCACCAAGGCGAAGGGATAGATTGCCGTTAACGGCATGATGATCTCACCCCAAGCGATCATGTTCGCGACGGACGCCAGGGTTTCGCGCGATGCAGCGGCCGCCGACCCGTCCATCTTGACTCCGTGCTTTTGCGCTCCCATGAAATCGATGATGGTGTTGATGCGATCGCGCGGTATTCCGAGGTTAACGGCGAGGTCAACGTAACCGCCGCCGAAAAGGTCGATGAAGGCGTCGATTTTCGGGGCGAGAGCCTGCAACCGCTGCGCGAGACCGTCTCCGTAAGCGATTTGTTCCACGCCAACGGAATACAAGAACCGCGCGCTGTCCTCGCTCGCTATCCCAATAACGCGCGCGCCTGTACGTCGGGCAAGCTGGACCGCGAGCGATCCGACGCCGCCTGCCGCACCGCTGATTGCGACCACGTCGCCCGGCTTCAGTGCTACCGCTCGCACGGCCGCTACGGCGGTTGTCGCGACGACAAAAAGGCTGCCGGCGCGGTACCAATCGAGTGAAGGCGGCTTGCGGATCAGTTGCGACGCGCTCGTCGCGACATACTCAGCCTGAGCAGAGCGTTGTTCTGACCAGCCAAGCACTTTGTCGCCGCGCGCAAACTCCGTAACGCCGGCGCCGACGGAGTCGATGCGCCCTGCGAAATCCGCGCCTTGCCCAAAGGGAAAATCCTTCGGGAATATGTCTTTGAGCAGACCTTCCCGAATCGAGATCTCGCCGGGGTTGTTACCCGACGAACCACACGCACTACGGCCTCGCCGGCCTGCGCCCCGGGCTTCTCGACGTCGACAATGTTTAGCTGATCGACTCCACCGTATGCGGAGAGTTGCACGATTTTCGGCATGGAATGAGAACTCTCGTGAGTGCTCTGGGCAGGGATGCAGATGCGCAAACGACCGCCGCGCGCCGCCCGAACGGGCGTTCGGAGGTTTGGCGCAGGCTTTCGTTTTTCCTTAGCCATACTTAAAGCCAGGTTTGCTCTGCCCGACTTCGATGATATAGCCGTCTGGGTCGCGGATGTAGCAGCGTGTCTCGCCATATTTGTCGAGAGGTTCGGTGAGAAATGTCGCTCCGCGGCTCTTCCAAAGTTTGTAGCACCCTTGAATATCGGCGACGCGAATATTCATAAAACTACTAATCAGATTGGGATCGGGCGTTTGAGCGCGTGACGGTCGGTTTGTCCGGCGTTGGTCAAGCCCGACGTTGAGGATGAGCCAGATCTTGGCGATTCTAGTGTTTTTCCCGGTGGAACGTTTCCATCGCCGCGGCTGACAATGTCGCCGCCGAAAACCGTTGCGTAGAAGTTCATAGATCGCTCGAGGTCGGCCACGGTGAGAAAATGCGCTATGGTAAACCCTTCGACCGGCGGCATCTGATAGTCGGTCTTCTCGACTTGTACTTCGTCCATCGATCTCTCCAATCGCAGTGCGGATGCCTTTTCTAACCCTTGGTGACCCCTCAAGGTTCCGCCTTTGGGAGCCAGAAGGGTATGGGGGTAATGGCCACTGACAGCGGGGTCCATCGTCATGAACGATTTTGGATTGTTTATCTTACGTGCCGTAACAGGCGGCTACGTCATGAAATACGGCCTGCCGAAGCTACGTGACGTCGACGGATCATTCGCGAAGGAATTTGAAAGCCTCGGGTTTCATCCGGCTCGTCCGTACGTCGAACAGGCCAGGTCTCAGTCGAACTAATCTCGGGCGCGCTAATCGTGCTCGGGGCGCTCGGCTCCGTCGGACCGATGATGCTGCTCGCCGACATGGTGGTCGCCGGCACCGCGACAGCGGTCCGCGCCAAGCACTTTGACATCGATCAGCACGAAGAGGAAACGCTGTTCGCAGCGATTGCGCTACTCTTGGCACTCGGTGGTCCCGGGACGTTCTCCGCCGCACGCGGCGTTTTGCATTTGGGTGTTCGATCGGCCCTGGCTGCGCTATTTTTCCGTACCCGTTGCCCTGGCCGGCGCCGCGTACATGCTTTCGCAAAGAAAAAGCTCGTCGTAGGCAAGGGCTCGGCTGATGCCGGTACGTTGCGCCTACTTGCTTTGCCCTATCTTCTATGATATAGCCGTCTCGGGTCGCGTATATACAGCGGAACTCAAAACCATGATCTTTCGGTTCGGTGAAAAAGTAGTGCTCTCTGCTTCGCCATTGCTCGTAACAGGATTGAATGTCGGCAACGCGGATGTTTATGAAGCTGCTAACTTCATTGGGATTCGCAGGCGCTTTTAGCGTAACGTTAGGTTTGTCGTCCGTTGGACCGCCGCCAACATAGACGATGATCCACGTATTCGCAATTTGAATAAAGACTCGCCCGCTTAGAGGCACCCTCTGTCCGTTATGCGCGCTCCGAACACTTTTTCGTAAAATGATGCCGACCGATCGACGTCGGCTACGGTGAGGAAGTATGCGACCGTGAAGCCATCCGACGGCGGCATTTGATAGTTCTTCGAATCGACTGGTACATCGCTCATAGGAGACATTTCAATCCGACTCCATTCGCTCGACCCATTTCGAGCGCCACGCCGCTGGAACAAGCAGAGTTCCGCGAAATACTGTGTTTCGTGGAATACTTTGTCCCCTCGAAACTCGTGGATGTTCACCGTATACCAAGGCTTTCCGTCGTACGTGATGACGACCTCGCTTATCCAGACCGGGCCGCCGCCCATTATCCGCCGCACTTTAGCTATGCTCGGATGATTTGGATCTGCGGCGCGCAGAGCGACCAGGTTCGCGCGGCCGCGTATTCGTTCTCCCGATTGAGGGAAGTCACAAATGACGTCTTCCTCGTAGATGTCGCCTGAAGTGGGTTTCGCCCAGCGCTGCTCGATCATCGAGATCCGAATAGCGGATTCGTCCATAAAGCACTCCTCGATATGGCATTCTACCCCGTGCAAAGCCGTGGAGCAACAAGAGAGCCGGTTGTTAGCACCGCGCTGGGCGATCGCATCTGACGCGATGCTGCAATGACGAAAACCGAGTTCGAGAACCTTCCTGATCGTCGAACTCCTAACCAACCCAATCGGATGGCCGCGTGGAGCGACGCAGCCCTTGCGCTTTCGCTCGTCGTGCTTCGAGAGGTGGGGGTCGCGCGGACGAGCGTTCGGAGGTTTTGCGCGGGCTTTCGTTTGGGGTATGATCTGATCCTTAGTTCCTTCCGCCGGTTGGCCGGCGCAGACCGAAGGAGTTAACGCGGTGAGCTCACGATTTCCCGGAAAACTTTCTAAGGTAGCCGGGCATCGGAATCGGGGCGGTGGGTCTTTCGGAGTCTTGGCTTCCACCTTGCCCGAAGCGACGACGCTTCGCCAGAACTTGCACATCGCGGGAGCAACCGAAAGCCATTCGGTCTGCCCTTACTGCGCGGTCGGATGCTCATGATCGCCTACACGCGCGGCCTCCGATGGCTCCGTGCAGCTGCTGCAAATCGGAAGGCAACCCGACAGCCCCGTCAACGAGGGTCGGCTCTGCCCCGAGGCGCCACGGCCATGGCAGCCGCGGTCCAAGCACCGCGTCGATCACGCCAGTACCGCCCGTCCCGCGGCGCGGCCTGGCAGCCGATCTCTCTGGGACGACGTTCTCGATCGCGTCGCCGGCCACATCAAGGAGTCACGCGACCGAACGTTCGTCACCACCGACGCAAAAGGCCGGCACGTTAATCGCACCGAGGGGATCGCCTTCGCCGGCGGCGCCACCTTCTCCAACGAGGAGGGCTACCTCGCCGCCAAGGTGATGCGATCGCTCGGCCTGATCTACCTCGAACAACAAGCGAGGGTTTGACACGGTCCGACGGTCTCCAGTTTGGGGGCCACCTTCGGGCGCGGAGCGATGACCAACCACTGGCGTGACATCAAAAACGCCGACGTCATCCTCATTACCGGCGCCAATCCCGCCGAGGCGCATCCCGTCGCCTTCCAATGGTTCATATGCAGGCCAAGCTCGATCCGACGAAGGGACCAGGCAAAGGCGGCGGCGCGAAATCATCGACGTCGATCCGCGTTTTTCACGCACGTCGGCAGTGAGCGATCTCTACGTGCGCACGCGGACCGGAACCGACGTAGCTTTCTACGGCGGCCTAATGAAGTACGTTCTCGAGCGCAACCTCTATCACGCTGAGTACGTAACCAACTACACCAACGCGTCGTTCATTGTTAAAGACGGCTACGGATTCCATGACGGGCTGTTCAGCGGATACGATCCTGCGGAAAGATCGTACGACGTCACGACGTGGGCGTACGAAACGGACGCCGACGGCTTCGCACACCGCGATGAAACCCTGCAGCATCCGCGCTGCGTCTTTGCGCTTCTGAAGGAGCACTATTCGCGTTACACGCCGGAAGTCGTTTCCGCGATCACGGGAATTCCTCAAGAAGACTTCCTGAAGGTTGCTGAGATCGTCGGCGAGATGGGTCGCCCCGACAAGGTGATGACGATCGTCTACGCCGTCGGTCTCACGCAGCACACGACCGGATCGCAGCTCATTAAATCCGGTTCGATGCTGCAGATGCTGCTCGGCAACATCGGACGTCCCGGCGGCGGCATGAACGCCGAACGCGGTCACGCGAACATCCAGGGCAATACCGACCATGCGATATCCTGGGACCTTCTACCGGGCTACCTCTCCGTTCCAATGGCCGGCGATGAAACGATCGACGGCTACGTCAAAAAGCACGCGACCAAGAAGCTCGATCCGCGCTCCTGGAACTATCTCGGAACGAATTACAAGACGTTCGTTACGAGTACGCTCAAGGCGTGGTACGGCAACAAGGCGACCAAAGAGAACGACTTTGCGTTCGCCTATCTCCCCAAGCCCGGTTCCAACTCGTCGTGGCTCTCCATTTACGACCAGGCATTGAAGGGAAAGATGGAGGGGCTCATGCTCTCCGGCATGACGGCGACGAGCATCGGCCCCGATAGCAATCAGGTCCTGCAAGCGCTTTCTAGTCTCAAATGGCTCGTCGTGATGGATCCGTTCCCGACGACGAGCTCGGAGTTTTGGCACGCTCCCGGCATCGATCCGGCCAACGTGCCGACCGTAGTCTTTAATGCTTCCGATGACGCACTGGATCGAAAAGGACGGCGTTCACCAACAGCGGCCGCTGGATGCAATGGAAGGACGCCGTGATGCCGCCGCACGGCCAGTCGATGCACGACCACTGGCTGCTGGCCGAACTGCACTACCGAATCGCACAGCTCTATCGCACGCAAGGCGGCGCGTACCCCGGGACCGATTCTCGATCTCGCGATGGAGTATCGAGATCCGCGCAAGCCGTTGCTTGACGAGATCGCGCAAGAGATCAATGGCCGGGATCTGACGACCGGCGAGCGCGTTGCGACCTTCGCTGCGTTGAAAGATGACGGCACGACGTCGTCGGGAAACTGGATCTACGCCGGGAGCTATGGACCGAAGGGCATTTTCGCGCCGCCGCGACGGCGTGCAAGATCCGAAGAAGAACGATCCACCGGCATGGGTTCTATCCCAACTGGGCGTTCAGTTGGCCGGTCAATCGGCGTGTGTTCTACAATCGCGCGTCGGCGGATTCCGACAGGCAAAGCGTGGGATCCCAAACGTCCCGGCATCGTTTGGAACGGCACTAAGTGGGTCGGCGACGTGCCCGACTATCCGCCGACGATGAGCCCCGACGACCCTAAGGCCTGGTTACCGTTCATCATGACCGGCGAAGGCACGGGGCGCATCTTCTCGCCGGCGCTGGTCGACGGACCGTTCGCCGAGCATTACGAGCCGATGGAATCGCCGGTGAAAAACCGCTGCACCCCGTCGGTTTCGTCGTCGCCGGTCGTTTTTCTCTACGACAAGGCGGCCGGGCGGCTCGATCGTTTCGGTACGCCCGACGAGTTTCCGATCGTCGCGACGACGTACCGGCTGACCGAGCACGAGCATTACGTCACGCAATGGGTGCCGCATCTCGTGCCAGTGCAGCCCGAAGCGTTCGTCGAGCTTCCGCCCGGGTTCGCAGCCGAGCGTGGCATCGCCAACGGCGACTACGTCAACGTCCGCTCGAAGCGAGGCTTGATGCACGCCCGCGCGCTGGTGAGCAATCGATTCGGCCAACTGGATCTCGGGGGCACGAAGGTCTGGCAAATCGGCATTCCGGTTCACTGGGGCTTCATCGGTCTTTCGGCGGAGCGCTATGGGGATAAGTCCGATAATCGGCTGGCGAACGCCCTGACACCGTTCGTCGGCGACGCTAACGCGCGGACGCCCGAAACGAAATCGTTCTTGGTTCAGGTCGAGAAAGCATGATCGCAAGCGAATCGCACCAGCGGAATCCGAAGTCGCGGTTCGTCGTACGCGCAACGCAAGGCGCGCGCGCAAACGCTCGCCGATGAATGGCCCTTTGCCGCCGAGGTGCTGCAGTTCTATAGCAAACTCCTCGACGTGCAAGCGGCGGCATACGAAGCGGCGCGCGCGGCGTCGCTCGCCGCGCACGATGCGGTCGCGTATGCGGCGCACGACGTGCTGCCGCGCATCGTCGCAGTGAGCGCCCAGCACGGGCCGGCGACGTTACAGCAGGGCGTACTCGAGCGGCTCGACGCCGTCGACTTCCAAGCAATCGTTCGCGCGTGGCTGCAGGGCGAGCCGCTCGACGGCATCGATCGCTATCTCGCGCGTGGTGCGACGGCACCGCTCCTCGAAGCCCCTCGGCCCGCAGGCGGGCGACGCTTGTGAAGGGACGCGCAGCGATCGAACCTGCCCGGTGTGCGCCGCGGCTTCCCGCAGTCGGCATTCGTCGCAACGACCGACGACGATCTCGTGACACCGCACCGGTATCTCGCGTGTTCGCGGTGCTCGTCGAGGTGGCCGTTTACGCGCTTGACCTGTGCGTCGTGCGGCGAAGCCGAACCCGCCAATCTACCGGTGTACAACGAGCTTGGCGCGCTCGAAGGCGAGACGACGGGGCGCACGGTGCGCGGGACCGATCCCGACGTCGCGCCGAACACCGGCATCATCACCGCGGAGCGCGCTCGGCTCCCGCACGTTCGCATCGACGGCTGCCGCTCGTGCTCGAGATATCTGCTCACGATCGACGTTCGCCGCGAGCCGCGCGCCGTGCCCGTCGTCGACGAGTTGGCCGCTTTGCCGTTCTACGTTTACGCGCAAGAGCGCGGCCTCGCCAAGATCCTTCCAAATCAACTGGGCTTTTGAGGTGTAGTAACGATGCCGGATCAAGTTGGATTCTTCACGGACACGAGCATCTGCATCGGGTGCAAGGCGTGTGAGGTTGCGTGCAAAGAGTGGAACGGGCTAGCGGGGGATCCGCCGGAGTTTCGCGATTCGTTCGACAACACCGGACAGTTAGACGCCGAAAACTGGCGCCACGTCAAGTTCATCGACCTCGTCCCCGAAGCTCCTGCCGTCACCGGCAACGGAACGGCCTGGCTCTTGATGTCGGACATCTGCAAGCACTGCGAACACGCCAGCTGCATGGATGTCTGCCCGACCAACGCGATCGTTAAAACCGAGTACGACACCGTCTTCATTCAACCCGACGTCTGCAACGGCTGTCGCGACTGCATTTCGGCCTGCCCGTACAGCGCGATCGGGTTCAGCAAGGAGACGGGCGTCGTGCACAAGTGCACCTTCTGCTACGACCGGCTGCAAAACAACCTCGAGCCGGCGTGCGCGAAAGCGTGCCCGACGCAATCGATTCAGTTCGGAAACCTCGACGATCTGCGAGCCAAAGCCGACGCCAGGCTCGCCACGCTGCACGCGCAAGGAATCGATCAAGCGGAGCTGTACGGGCGCGACGACAAAGTCTACGGCGGACTGCACGCGTTCTTCTTGCTGATGGCCAAGCCGGAAGTCTACCGCCTGCCCAACGAGCAGAACGCGGTGCTGCCGCGGCGCAACAACGCCGGCGGGTATTTCGGCGCGTTCTTGGCGGCGGTCGTCGGCGTTGTCGCGGGAATCGTTGCCCTGCGTCGCGGCGCAACCGAGCCGAGCAAATCGGACGAGGGAAGAGAGTCGTAATGGCCCAGCATTTCGCCTCCCCGCCGAACTGGTCGTGGTTTATCGCCCTATATTTTTTCCTCGCCGGGCTTGCGGGAGGATCGTACACGCTCGCCACGCTGCTGCGCGTGTGGGGCTCGAGTCAAGACGCCGCGAGCGCGCGTGTCGGTTTTTTGATTCCGCTGCCGCTCGTCGCCGTGTGCGCGCTCTTTCTTACCATCGATCTGGGAAAACCGATGTTGTTCTGGCACATGCTGATCAATGCGACCCCCGACAACTTCGGGTTGAACTTCAAATATTACTCGCCGATGTCGGTCGGCGTTTGGGGGCTCTTGATTTTTGGAGTTTTCGCCCTGATCTCGTTTCTCGAGTCGGTCGGTCGCCTGCCTCGGCTTCCGGCGTTCGTGCCGATTCTCGGATCGATTTTCGCGCTCTTCGTCGCTTCGTATACCGGCGTTTTGCTGAGCGTTTCGAATCAGCCGGTTTGGAGCGACACCTGGGCGCTCGGCGGACTCTTTTTGGCGTCCGGACTCAGCGGCTCGGCCGCGCTGCTGATTTGGCTGGGGCGTTACGCAAACGGCGCGCCGCAGACCGAAGCGCGCCTGAGCCGGGCCGACGCGTACTTCGCGCTGCTGGAGATCGCATTCCTTATCACGTTCTTCGTGACGATCGCGGCGGCGGGAACGCTCGGCCGTACGTTCTCCGGAGTTTGGCTGGTCTTGTGGATCCTCGTTTTCATCAGCTTCGTGCCGGGAGTCCGCGGGATGTTCGTGCGCTCGGAAACGCGTCCGGCGCTCGCAATTCCGCTCGCCGTCCTCGCCGGCGTCCTCCTGATGCGCCTTGTCGTCGTCTTCAGCGCGCAAGCCTAACGCGCTCATCGCTCGGGAACGGCGATCTCGGCTTTAGTTCGGCTATTTCTTGGGAATGTCTCCACAAGAGACGTAGTGCGGCAGGTCTGCTGCCGACTTGTGGATGTTGATCGCGAAGCCGCCAGTCTCTAATGAGGCGAGCGTCATGCTCTTGAGCGTAGTCGTGCTCTTTCCGTCGACCACGTTGCTGAGCGGATACTTCGGCGCTGGATTGAGCTTCGCGCACGTCCCCTGGTGAATGTGAGCCGGCTGCGGCGTCGCCGTTCCATTCGTCACGGAGATCGTCACGACGATGTCGGCGCCGTGCTGCGTAAGGGTCGCGGTCCCGTTTTCATTGGAACCGTTCTGTGCGTGCAAGGAGATGGAAACCGAACCGGCGCTCGCCATGTTGTCTGCCCGCGCCGCCTGAGTGAGCGTGAGTGCGAACGCCGAGCAAAGGGCGACGGCAAGAAATCGCTTCATAAGAATACCTCCCAAAAAGTAGATTAAGATCTAAGGACTTGACATCCAAACTATTCGAGTCGAAGACGGATGATTCCGTTGGTTTCATCGGCGAGGGTCCTGGCGCATGGGATGCGCGAGGAAGAACTCGACGATCGTTTGGCTCGCATCGAGTTGCCTGCTCGCGCGTCCGATGATCAACTGGGGTGCGTACTGGAGGCCGCCAGGCCACGCGTGTCCGCCGCCAACGACCGTGTAGAGCAGGACGCTCGTGCCGTTGACGCACGAAACGTAGCTGGTTCGTGTGATGCTGGTCCCGTCGTTCGTCGCGATCGGTGCGAGCGCGGCAAATTGTGACGGTCCCTTGCACTTTGCGTTGTTCGTCCACATTGAAATCGTCTGCTTGGCTGAAAGCACCGCCGCCCCGCGATTGAAGCCCAACAGTTTGATCTCGCCACCGGCGAAGGGCATAATCGGATCCGCAGTTCCTGCGATCTCGAGCACCGGTATCGGGCGTGCCGGACGGCATCCGGAGGCATCCTCGGTGGGCATGTAGCCTGATACCGGTGCAATGGCTGCGATTTGGTTCGCGAGCGTGCATCCAACGTATTGAGAGAACATCGCGCCGTTCGAAAACCCGGTGACGTAAATGCGCTTCGGATCGATCGGATAGCGTCGCGAGAAATCGGCAATCAGCGCTTTCACGAGTCCGATGTCGTCGGCCCCCTTGCTTCCTTCGCGCCCGTCGTTCCAGCCTCGGTTGATTCCATCGGGATAGACGACGATGAAACCGTACCTGTCGCTGAGTGCGCTGAAATTCGTGAGGTGGGCTTGACCTGCACCGGTTCCGAAATGTCCATGAAATGAAAGCAGGAGCGGAACGCTCGAACCAAGCTTCGCCGGAACGTGCGCCACATAGGTGCGGTTCACGCCGCCGGCGACAATCGATCCGGTTGTATCGTTCGCCGCGCCTGCGCATGCCCAAAGCGTGACTGCCACGACTGAGGGAATCGCGGCGAGTGCCGCCCTTCGAATTCGTGCAGATGTCATGCTCCTGCGCCAGCCGATCTCAAAAGACTAGTGCGCGCTTGCTCGAGGACTTGCATCACCGCGACGGCCTCGGCTGGAGTTACGGGGTTGGGGCCATGTCCGAGGATGGCGTCGCGTAGCGCGGCATAGTAATTCCGGTAGTCGCCGGGTGGCACCGGTACTTCGGCCGAGGTCGAGCCGTCGTAGATCGTTGCTGGATCGGGGTCGACGCCCCAACCCGGAGCGCCCGGTCGCATTCCGGCGACGAGCTGCTTTTCTTGAACGTCCTCATTCTGTTTGATCCAACTGCCCTTGGTTCCATGCAGCACGAGACGCCGCGCGCCGCCCGCGACGAGCATCGATGCGTGCAGGATGACGCGCAACCGGCCGTAGTCGAGGACGAGGTGTACCCAGTCTTCGACCGGCGTCTCCGCGCGTTGCCGTGCGGAATCGGCGCTCGTGGTGACCGGCATGCCGAAGAGCTGCAGGGCCTGATCGATGAGATGCGGGCCGAGGTCGTAGAGGATGCCGCCCCCGGGAACGGCTCGCTCGCGCCAGCGGTCGCGCACGATCGGGCGAAAGCGATCGAAATGCGATTCGAAGTGCACGACGTCGCCGAGGCGATCGCCGGTGATCGCGGCGCGCGCGCCAAGAAAATCGCTATCCCATCGCCGGTTGTGAAAAACCGAGAGCACGCGCCCTTGTGCGGTCGCTAGCGCCGCGACATGTTGCGCCTCGGCGAGCGTGAGGGTGAACGGTTTATCGACGACAACGTGTTTTTTGGCTTCGACCGCCGCGGTCGCGAGCGGGACGTGCGTGTCGTTCGGCGTCGCGATAACGACGAGGTCGGCCTGCGCGTCGGTGGCCGCCGCGCGGGGGTCGCTTACGACGCGCACCTTGGGCAGGCCGGCGTGTACCTTCGACGCGTCGCTGGAGCCGACGACGGTTAGCTCCAGCCCCGGCGTTGCCGCGATCAACGGCGCGTGGAGCGTCTTCCCGGAGTAGCCATATCCAATCAGCGCGACGCGAATCGACATCGTCGACGAGCCGCTAGTTAGCGATCTCTTCCGATGTGATTGAATACACGAAGTCGTCAGGCGCCAGGCTATCCCGACGCTGTCCTTGGATCTCTGCTTGTGGGTACATAAGAAAGCCGACGTCAGGGCCGCTTGAACCGGGCAGGGCGACGTCGTGTCCATCGTTGAAAACGATATAGTTACCCTCCCATGCCCCAAACAGCGTTTGTCGCGCGTTGCTGACCTTAGGGTCGTCGATACCGAGGTGTCCAGGCGGTTCCTCGAGCATGACCTTCCTCACGTCAGCCGGATCGACCGGAACCCATCCATACTCGCTCAGATAGACTTCAGCTCGGCAGTGCTGCGCTTTGGTGATAACGCTGGAGTTTGCACCAAGACTCTTATATCCGAATCGCGATGGCGCAACGCGAATACCGTAGAGATCTCGCGCCGGAAGACCGGAGGCACGAGACAGGGCAACATATAAACCGTTGATATCTGCACATTTTCCACTAATGTCGCCAGTTTCCAACATGAAGCTCACGTTGCCAAGACCACATCCACGCGTCTTTGGATTACGGGAAGCGTTGACAACGACCCATTCGTAGAGGAGCTTCGCCTTTTCGGTGTCATTCGAAACCGCGCCGACAATGTGCTGTGCCGTCGTTGCAACGATCCCGTCGGTCGGAAGAAGCTCCGTCGCAGATGTGTAAATCCGGCGCTCCTCGGCCGTCAATCCCGGCGGCTGACTAGGCTGCGATAAGGAGACATAACGGTCGCGCGCAGAAACGAGACTGGTTGCAGTGATGTGCGCATCGGGACGAGGGCGCTGCCACTGTGCGTAGAGCATTCTCGTGGCCCACGGGCCTACATGCACGATTTCCACCGAGTCTGCGTTAGAGTCCCAAATAGTAGTCCCAGGTCGCATCCAGTCGGCTTCATCGAACGCTGGGATCGGAATCCATGCTTTAATCGGGGGCGTATCGGCCGCTACGATTGCGGATGTCGCTACTTTGAACGTTCGCCATGATAGTGCCCTAGGTTGAAATGGATTAGTATCAAGCGCCAATGCGTAACTAGGGACGCTCATCGCGATTAAAAGAGCGGCATTGGTTTTTGCCACAAAGTCGCGCCTGTTCATAGCTTTACCTCCGCTATTACCTGTAAGGCAATGTCAAGCCGCCGATCGGTGCGAGGTAGTCCATTCTAGCGTTACGGCGTTGGAAAACAAAGTGGACAAACGCTCGCTTGCTAGGTACGATCGTCCACGCCGAGCAGGCCCGAGGAGTGCGCGCCGCCGAATGCCGTTAGCCCGAATTTGATCTCGCAACGTCAACTATCGTATCGGAAACGATGCATGAATGCTGCTGAAATATTCGTTGGAAAACCCTTTGGTCTTGGCGGCGTGCCGTTCGGCAACGAGTTCGCGTACGTCACCGATGAGATCGCCTACGCGACGATCGAGGCCGCATGGACCGCCGGTGTGCGCTACTACGACACTTCTCCATGGTACGGGTTGGGGCTCGCAGAGCGGCGTCTAGGCGCTTTTTTGCACAAACAAACGCGCGGCGAGTACGTCCTATCCTCGAAGGTCGGCAAGTTACTTACGGCGTCGCGCGACAACAATGCAAAAGAGTACTTTCCGTTCACGCCTTCGCCGAACAATCTCCACTACGACTACACCGCCGACGGCGTCAAGCGCTCGATCGAAGACAGTCTGCAGCGGTTAGGCGTCGACGCGCTCGACGTCGTCTTCGTTCACGACCTCTCGCCGGACAATCCGTGGTTACCCGGACCGTGGGAAGACCAATTTGAGATTGCCAGCAACGGCGCGTTCCCTGCGCTGAGTAGAATGCGCGACGAAGGCGTCATCAAAGCCTGGGGGCTTGGCGTCAACTCACCCGAACCGATCCTCAAGCTGATGGAGGTGGCCGATGCTGACGTCTGTCTTCTGGCGCGCCAATATTCGTTGATCGACCATGAGAATGCGCTGCACCAGGTCTTTCCAAAAGCACGCGAGCGCGGCATGGCCTTCGTCGTCGGGTCGTCGCTCAATGCCGGCTTTATCAGCGGCAGCGCGCGCTTTAATTACGGCAAGGACAGTTATGAGATTCCCGAAAGGGTCATCGAGAAACGCGCTCGGCTGCGTGAAGTCGCGGCGCGGTACGGTGTCGACCTTCGCACGGCCGCACTGCAGTTCTCGCTGGCGCCCGACGTCGCGGCCGCATTGGTCGTCGGCTGCGCAAATCCGCAGCAGGTGCTCGCGGACTACACCTCGCTCGCGACGAAAGTTCCGGATGCATTCTGGTCGGACCTTCGATCCGAGGGGTTGATCGACAGCGACGCCGCGGTACCGACCGAATGACCGAAAATATTGTATCCTTTACCACCCTGCGAGATGGCAACCTCGATCACCTGGGAATTCGCGTGCAGAAGGGCATCGTGGACGTCGCGCAGGCTGCCCATATTCTCGAAATCACCAATCCGCCGCTAACGGTCGACGATCTTCTTGCAGGCCGCGGCAACAGCGTATCCTTGCAGCACATCGCCGAGCGGGCGCCGTCCGGTGCGATTCGCGCCGAAGATTCCGTCGAGTTCGGACCGCTCGTCTCCGCGCCGTCGAAGATCGTCTGCATCGGCCTGAACTATCGCGGTCACCTGGCTGAAACGGGACTGCCGACCCAAACCGTTCCAGACCTCTTCAACAAATACAATACCGCGCTCAACCGTCACAATGGGACCATTGCCGTCTCGACGCTCAACGCGAAGGAGTTCGATTACGAATCCGAGCTCGTGGTCTTGATGGGCAAGGAGGCGCGGAACGTTTCGGAAGCGGATGCGCTTTCATACGTCTTCGGTTACACGGCCGGCAATGACTTCTCGGCACGCGACCTGCAACTGCGCACCTCGCAATGGATGACGGGTAAAACGCCCGATGGGTTCGCGCCGATCGGTCCGTGGCTCGTCCCGGCAGATCGGATCGGCGACCCGCAGACGCTGCAGATTCAAACCTTTTTGAACGACGAGACCACCCCGCGGCAAGATATGAACACGTCGGAGATGATCTTCTCGGTCGCACAGATCATCAGCTATACGTCGCAATTCATCACCTTACAGCCCGGCGACGTGATTTTCACCGGCACGCCCGGCGGCGTCATTTGGGGCCATCCAAAAGAGGAACAGGTCTGGCTCAAAGCGGGCGATCGCATAACGACGCGCATCTCAAAACTCGGTGAGCTGCGGGTGTCGCTCGTCTAGTCCGAACTTTCGTAGCTAAAGACCTCACGATTTGGAGGGCGCCATGCGCTACAAGCTGCTAGACCAGATCAACGGCCTGAAGATCTTTGCGGTCATTCTGCAATTTGGCGATGAAGTCAAAGATGCGTTACTGCGCTTCGCGAAAGCGGAGCACATCACGGCGGCAAGCTACGGCGATCGGTGCGTTCGAGCGCGCAACCGTAGCCTGGTACGATATCCAAATCAAGCAATATCGGCCTATTTCAATCGACGAGCAGGTGGAGCTGCTTTCTTGCATTGGCGATTTCTCACTTACGCAGAACGGAAATCAGCAACTTCACGCACACCTCGTCGTTGGCCGTTCCGATGGAACGACGCGTGGGGGACATTTGCTCGAAGCGCACGTTCGCCCAACGTTCGAGGCGATCGTTTCTGAATCTCCCGTGTATTTGCGTCGCACGTTCGATCCAACGAGCGGATTGTCGCTCATCGACCCTTCGCTTTAACTCACACATCAGGAGGGCACGCCGTGCAAACAACATTCAGTCAAACCATTGCGGTCCTTGGCAACGGCACGATGGGGTCGGCGTTCGCACGCAGACTGCTCGGCGCGGGCATGCGCGTAAACGCGTGGGACGTTTTCCCCGCGGCGGCCGCGCGGCTTGCGGACGCCGGCGCCCAGGTTGCAGCGACGCCGGAGGACGCCGTCCGCAACGCCGGCGTCGTGCTTACGAGCGTTCCGACGATCGCTTCGATCGAGGAAACGATGCCGCGAGCGCTGGCGGCAATGCCGCGCGGCGCTACGTGGTTGCAGATGAGCACCATCGGCGTCGAGGGAACCGAGCGCGCCATGGCGCTCGCTAAAGAGCACCGGCCCGATGTCGTGTTCGTCGACGCGCCGGTCTCTGGGTCTAAGGCGCCCGCGGAGCAGGGAAAGCTACTGATTCTTGCCTCAGGGCCTGCCGCGACGCTCGACGCGCTGGCGCCGGTGTTCGCGGTGCTCGGTCAGAAGACGATGCGATGGGAGCGCGCGGGAAGCGGCTCGCGTATGAAGCTAGTCATGAACACGTGGCTCGCCGTGCTTGGCGAAGGCATTGCCGAGACCGCGGTTCTTGCGAAGGCGCTGGAGGTTTCCCTCAGCGACGTCTCGGCATGCCTCGGGTCCACTGCGCTCGATGCGCCGTGGGCGCTCAACAAGCTGGAGAAGATCGAACATGACGCATTCGATCCCGAGTTCTCACTCGCCTTAGCGACGAAGGATCTTCACCTTGCCCTCGACGCCGCGAACCGCGCGCAGCGACGGCTGCCGATGGCACAATCGATCGCCGTCCAATGGGATAGCGCTCTGCAAGCCGGTTTTGGCAATCGCGACGTTGTCGGTGCGTATTTGGCGCTCGCGAACGGGAGCCCGCAGACGGGAGCGCCGTGAATTTCCAGAGCCGGTCGCTCATCGTCCAGGCGATGATCGCCGGCATTATCGGCGGGATCGTCGTCGATACGTTCCTGTCGATCAGCCTGCACGTCTCGCCTGTCGCTCTGGAAGCCCACAACGCGGCGACGCTCGCTGGTCCCGGCGCTTCGCCCGTACTCGGCGTCATCGTCCATTTCTTCATAGCGATCGTCTGGGCGGCGATCTATGCGTTCGTTTTCAATGCGATCCATAAGCTTCAGAATTGGATCCTCGGCACGCTGGTGCTGGGTCTCGTCGTGAACGCCGTGATGAATCTCCTGATAACGATGAAGACCGGTGCGCAGTGGGGCAGAGGCTTTGTTACAGATTTGATCACGAATGTCGTGTTTTACGGTTTGCCGGTTGCATTGTACCTCGCACGAACCGTTCGCCGCGCGTAAGGAGGTACCGATACGTGATTGTTACCCTGGCACTCGCGTTTCATTTCGCCGTCATTCCGTCTCGGCTGATCCAGCATGTGATCATCGTCATACAAGAAAATCGCAGCGTCGACAATCTTTTTAATGGATTCCCCGGCGCAGAAACGGTGCAAGAAGGTAAACGCCACGACGGATCGATCGTGCGGCTGCATCCAGTCAGCCTCAACGATCCGGTTGACGTCGACCACGCGCGTCAGACCTTTCTGAACGAGTACGATGGTGGAAGAATGGACGGGTTTGACACTATCGGGACGCTGCCGAAAAAGGCGAATGGCGACTATCCCTATGCGTTCGTGCCTCGTAGTGAAACGGAGCCTTATTGGACGCTTGCGCGCTCGTTTACCCTCGCCGACGAAATGTTTGAATCGGTTGGCGGCCCTAGTTTTCCCGCACATCAATATTTGATCTCCGGAGAATCCGGTACTGCCGTCGACAATCCTAACCGAACGGCTAGCAACGTCTTTTGGTGGGGATGCGATTCCCCAAAGGACACGACCGTTGCGCTACTCGGTCCGGATGGCACCGATGGCCGCAAAGTATTTCCTTGCTTCGACTATTCCACACTCGCCGATGTGCTCGACCGGCATGAGGTCTCGTGGCGTTCGTATGCGCCCGTGTCGGATGATTTAGGCTCTATCTGGTCGGCCTTCGATGCCATCAAGCACATTCGGTACGGCGACGATTGGGATAGCAACGTGATCACGCCGCAGACGCGTGTACTCACCGACATAGCCGCGGGTTCGCTTCCCGCCGTCGCATGGGTGACGCCGGACTTTCGCAGTTCCGATCACTCACAATATGGGATTGGCGGTCGGGAGCTGGCATCGCGTACCGACTTAGGCCCGCAATGGGTCGCATCCATCGCAAACGCGCTCGGGCACAGCAGCCTCTGGAAGACGACCGCGCTCATCGTGGTCTGGGACGATTGGGGAGGCTGGTACGACCATGTAGCACCGCCCCAATTGGATGCGATGGGCTTAGGGTTTCGCGTGCCCATGATCGTCATCTCGCCGTACGCTAAACGTGGGTACGTATCGCACGTTCGTCACGAATTCGGCAGCATTTTGAAGTTCACTGAAGAGGTCTTCGGATTGCCGGAGATCGGCACCACTGACCGTCGCTCGGACGATCTGACGGATTGCTTCGACTTTTCGCAAAGCCCGGGCGCGTACGTCGCCGTCCGAACGTCCGTGACGGAGTCCGAGCTCATCGCGATGCCACCGTCGAACGTTCCGCCCGATTCATACTAGGCATGAGGAATTTTCCGAACTAAACGAGCAGGAGGTGCTCGCCCTCGCGATTTCGCTCGAAGAGGAGGATGAACGCACCTACGACGATTACGCGCATTTCTTGCAAGCCAACTACCCCGATACCGCCGCGGTCTTCGCGGCGATGTCCGAGGAGGAGAGCGGCCATCGCCGCCGGCTAGTCGAGCTTTATAAAAAACGGTTCGGCGAGTTTATCCCGATGATACGCCGCACCGATGTGCGCGGCTTCATGAAGCGCAGCTCGGTTTGGCTTGGCAAACCGTTCGGATTGGACAAGATCCGCGAGCAGATCGAAGCGATGGAGATGGAAAGCCTGCGCTTTTACCGCAGAGCCGCGCGTCACACGAAAGACGCATCCTTGCGCCAGCTCTTCGACGACCTCGCGGCCGAGGAACGGCGGCATGAGTCGAAGGCCGAAAGTCTCGTCGACGAGCATCTGACGCCGCAGGCTCGCGACGAAGAGGAAAAGACGCAGCACAAACTCTTTCTGCTACAAATAGTTCAGCCCGGGCTTGCGGGCCTGATGGACGGATCGGTCTCGACGCTCGCGCCGATCTTCGCCGCAGCGCTCGCGACCCACAAATCGCACGACGCGCTGCTCGTCGGACTCGCGGCCTCGATCGGTGCCGGCATTTCGATGGCGTTCGCCGAAGCGGCGAGCGACGACGGAAGCCTCACCGGGCGCGGCAGCCCCGTGCTGCGCGGTATCGTCACGGGTGCCATGACTACCCTCGGCGGCTTAGGGCACACGCTGCCGTTTATCATCCCCGACTTCCGCACCGCCCTCGTGCTCGCGATGGTCGTCGTCGCAATCGAGCTTGCAGCGATTTCGTTTATCCGCAACCGCTTTATGGATACGCCGCTTCTGCGCGCCGCATTTCAAGTCGTCGTCGGCGGCGTTCTCGTCTTCTTTACCGGGATCCTCATCGGCGGCTCAGGTTGACTAAGAAGCCTTTCGCGCGCGCTTTCTCTTAACGCCGCCGTCGCTGGCGACGAGCGCCGTCACCGTACGCGCACCCTTGACGCGCTTAATCTCCGCTTGATGGTTGTAGACGGTGTAGATGCTGATCTCCAGCTCCTCGGCAATCTCGGCGCCGCTCTTGCCCTCGAGCGTAAGGCGCAACACCTCTTGCTGCCGGACCGTCAGGGCGCTGCGCGTCTGCTCGACCAGCGCCGACGCAAACGGACTGCGCGAATAACTCGCGAGCGCCCGCTCCGCCTCGGCGCGCCAGGTTTTTTCGCCCGTGAGCGTGAGAAGAAGCGTCGCCATCCGGCCAGCCCGCCAGTGATAGCCGATATCGTCGAAGATTGCAAAGGCGCGCCGCGCGCTGTCGATCGCCGTTCTTGTGATTGTGCCCGGCTTCGGTGAGTGCTTTCGACTCGGCAACGAACCCGCGCATGCGCGGGCCGTGTGCCAACGCCCAATACGGCGCCATCTGTCCCTTCGTCGTTTCGGCCAGTGCGAGCAGCGCCCGCGCCTCGCGCGTTAACTGCAGCTCCGCCGCCGTCGCGGCAGCCAGCGGAAGCACCGCGAGTGCCTCCGTTCGAAGCGACTTCCAATCCACGGCCTTTACCAGTCCTTGCGCCGTTGCGAAATCCGCTAGCGCTCCGGTGCGCTCTAGCGCAAAGATACTCACGGTGGCTCGATCCAAGTGCGCGTACAACCGTGAAACCGGATCGGCCAGCAGCATCGCCGCGCGAGCGATGTGCGTCAACGCCGGTACGAACTCGCTGTTGAGCGCGTACGACCACCCGATGGTGCGTAACACTTGGAAGTGCATGGGTTCGAGCCCGGCAGTCCACTGCAAGCGTTTTTCCAGCCGCTCGAGCCGCGCTAGCGCGCCGCGCTGTGCCAGTTCGCGTAACAGCAGCGCCACGATGTGCACGCACAGCGCAATCAGGAACGTCTCGTTCGGCGCTTCGGCTTCGAGCAGATCGAGCGCGCGTTCGGTAAACTTCAGTTGCGTTTTCATCTGCCCGCCGGCGGCCGCGAGCAGTCCTTGAAGCATCAGGTACCGTGCGCGCATCTCCGCCGCCTTCGGCGGGAAGAGGCCGAGCCAATCGCGCGCCGCCCCGTAGTCGTGATTCCAGTACGCCGCCGTCGCAGCGTAGTACCCGATCGACGAAGCATCGCGCAACCCGGCGCTTACGTCGGCGGCGCGAACGAGCTGGTGCGGCCGTCCAAGCGCGGCGAGGGCGCACGATCGCAACGCCTCGGCTAGGAGCCGGGTGCTGCGATCCGCGTCGTCGCCCCCCGCAGCTCGGGCTGAAGTGCGCGCGGCCTCCTCAAAGTCTCCACTAAAGAAGGCCAGGCGGGCGCGGTAAATCAGGCTCTTTGCGTCGGTTTGCGTTGCGAGCGCGGCGCTGGCTTCCGCGAAATGCCCCGACCGGAGCGCGGCGTCAACATCAAGCAGGGGGATTCTTGCCATCCTCCACGCTTCGCCCGACCGCGCTCCCGTCCTGGCCCCCGGACTAGTGAATTTTGACTATCTTAGGCTACATCGGGCCAAAGCCGCCCGTATCCATGGGCTGTACCGTTCCCCCCATGGGGCCGAAGCCGCCCGTGTCGGCCGGGTGATAGACGTGCCCGCCGTAGGACAGCACCGATAAGAGCAGAGCCAAGAGGAATGAGATCATGGTGAGGACCTTTCCGGTAGACGAAGGCCGCCTCGAAAAGTACCCGGGCAGCCACGGCCCCAGGACCGTACAGTCAGCCTACCGCTTAGCTAGTAGAAAATCACTATTTCTCCTGGGCAAATCTAGTGGAAAATAACTAGGCACACCTCCCCGCAGGCCTATATTTATTGAAGAGGCAGGGCCGGAAGGTGCCATTTGCAAAGGAATCAGCCGTGCCCTTGTTAGTCGTTAGGCCAGGAAGGGTGTATGAAAGCCTCGGCATTCCCTGCGAGCCAATCGCTTACCCAGAGCGCGGTGATCTCGATCCCGTTCAAGATGCAGCACCAGGAACAAGACGAATGGTGTTGGGCTGCAAATGCCGTGAGCGCCGCGCGGTATCTCGGGAGCAAAGCGCTCTCGCAGTGTGGGCTCGTCAACGACGAGCTCGGCCGCAAGTCGTGTTGCTCGCACGGCAGATCCGAAGAGTGCAACCGGCCGTATTATCTCGACGACGCACTTAGCGCCGCCGGCTGTCATTTCCGTCACGTCCGCCACGCAATTTCAGCCGACGCGATCGGCGGTGCGCTCTCGACCGGCACCGTCATCGAAGCGCGAATTGGATGGACCGACGGCAATGGCCGATTCGATGGCTCCGGACATTTCGTCGCCATCACTGCGATCGAACCGACGACGGGCATGCTGCAAGTCGCCGACCCGTGGTATCGCACGAGCAGCATCGCCCGCGACGACTTCGCGCGGGCGTACAAAACCGTCGGCGTTTGGACCGATACCTATCTCATCGATCGCCTCGTAAGTGCCGCAACCGGACCGGCGCCGTCGCCGGCGGGCGCTAGCGAGTTGTATGCGTATCTCTCCGCGGCCTCGAGCACGATGAAGGGGCAGAACGTCGCCCCGCTGCTAACCCTCGCGCTGGACCGCGCCGCGCTGCCGAATCCGCTGCAGGGGGTGCGGCAGACCGGCATGCAAGGTATCGATGCCACGCAGATGTCTTCAGCGCAAGCGGATTTGCGCGAGCAGCGCACGTTGCAGGTCCCGAGCCTTCTCGTCACGGCATTGATCGCGAAGAAAGGCGACGCCGTCGTTTGCAAACCGATCGGCCGCGTGCCGTCGTTCTTGGAAACGAACCGGCTCTACACGCAAGCCGAATTCGAAGAGGCCCTTCAGAAGCAAGCGCAGCGCAAACTTCGGCTCTTAGCCAAACTCAACGATCGTTAAGAATTGCCGGATGCAGTCTCGGCCGGATAGTTGAAAAAGAGCTGATTGCCGTCGGGATCATCGACCACTAGGAGCCGGTAACCCCACGAACCGTCCTTGACCGGAACGCCATTGGCCTCGAGTTCGGCGCGCAACGCGTCCAATGCTGCGGTCGCGGCTTCGCGCGTCGCCGGCTCGACATTCATGGAAATGAAAATCAGCCCCTTGCCAGTCTTCTCCGGCCAAGTGTCGGCGAGGATCAGCGAGCAGCCCAGCCGGTCGACCTGGGCGACGTGCGCTTTGCCGTCCGAGTCGTAGCGCCAGGGACTCGTGAAGCCGAGCCGATCGACGTAAAAGCGGAGAGAGGCCTCAACGTCGGTGACGTGCAGGACGGGTCGCGCGAACCAATCTGCCACGAGTTACATCTCCTCTTAAAAGGTAAGCGGCGCGTACTTCAATGACGTCGCGGTATTGAAGAGCACGATCGGTTCGGGCAGTTCGACGCCGCGCGATTGCAGGATGCGCAGCGCCGCAAGCGTTGCGCCGCCTTCGATCACCGCATCGATACCCTCGCTGCGATGCAGTTGCAGTGTCGAAGCCGCAGCCTGCGCGTCGCTGACGGTCACTGCATGCCCACCCGACTCACGCAGCGCGGTAAGGCAAATACGGTCACCGATCCCGCCCGGAACGCGCAGCCCCCACAAGGCGGTCTTCGCATCCGCGACCGGTGTGGCACTCGTTTCCCCGCGATTGAATGCGTTCGCAATCGGCGCGCACCCCTCGGCCTGCACGCTGACCATCACCGGACGTTCCGCGCCGATCCATCCCGCGTCCTCGAGTTCGCCGAACGCTTTCCACATCGCGGCCAACCCCGTTCCGCCGCCCGTGGGATAGACGATCGATCCCGGCACGCCGTCGAGCTGTTCGACCAGCTCGTATCCCATCGTTTTCTTGCCTTCGACGCGATACGGTTCGCGAAACGTCGGCGACGTTAAAGGCGCCCGTCTCCTTCGAAAACTCCGCCGCCTGCCGCCCGGCCATGTCGATCAACCCATCGACTAAGATGACCTCGGCGCCGTACCCGCTCATTTCGTCGAGGAGAATCTGCGGCGTGTCTTTAGGAACGTACAAGCGAACGGGAATCCCCGCGCGCGCCGCATACGCAGCCAACGCGCCGCCGGCATTCCCCGCGCTCGGTGCAACGAACGCTTTCGCCCCGGCGCGCTTGGCAGCTGTAACCGCCACGGACATTCCGCGCGATTTAAACGAACCGGTCGGGTTTTGAGCCTCGTCCTTTACGAAAACCTCAGCGCCGCCAAGCGATTCGCGCAATCTGGTCAGCCGGAGCAGCGGCGTCCCGCCTTCGCCGAGCGAGACCGGTTCCTCGCCATCTGCGATCGGCATCATCTCGCGATAGCGCCACATCGTCCAACTCAGCCCGACGAGTTGCGCGCGGTCGAGGCGGTTCCGCGGATATCGCACGAAGAGCGGTGCGTTGTGATCCAGACAATACGTCGCGAGCGTATCGGCTGGAAACCGATGCGAAGGTTCGACGGAACATTCAAATGCGAAGGCAGCAATTTCGTATCTCTCCGGGGTGGGTGGGCGCAGTTCGATTCGGCAGAAGGAGAACCCCTCCGCGTGCGAAAAGCCCATCCCCTCTGCCGTTGGAGACGAAGATCCTGACTCCGGCGATCGGCGCCGTCGTGGAAGGTCTCGACCTATCCGCCGTCACCGGCGAAGAAATTGCGGCAATTCGCGAGGCGCTCGATCGGCATCTCGTCTTGTTCTTCGAGACGGCAGCAGCTTACGCCGCCGCAGCAGCGCGATTTCGCCGCCCGCTTCGGCGAGCTCTACGAACACCCGTTTTATGCGGGCCATCCCGACGCCAACGAAGTGATGATGCTGGCGCATGACGAGAAGCACCGCGCCAACAGCGATCGCTGGCACAACGACGTCACCTATCTCGAAAAACCGCCGCAAGCCGCCGTTCTCTACACCGAAGTGATTGACCCGTCGGCGGCGACACGCTCTGGGCCAGCATGTACGCGGCATACGACGCACTGTCGCAACCGATGAAAGACTTCGTTTCCGTTCTGCGCGCCGAGCACTCGTTCGCCAAGAACTTCACGCCGCAGCGCTTCGACGAGCTCGGCATGGCCGATCGGCGCGACGAGATCTACGCCAAGCATCCGCCCGTCTCGCATCCGGTCGCACGGACGCAATCCCACTACCGGGCGCAAAGCGCTTTTCATCAACCAAGACTTCACGACGCGCATCGAAGGCCTCAGCGCACGCGAGAGCGAGATGCTCATGCGCTTCCTGTTCGACCACATGGCGCAGCCCGAGTTTCAAGTGCGCTGGCGCTGGCAGCCGAACACCGTCGCCATATGGGATAACCGCTGGGCGCAGCACTGCGCACTCGCCGACTACTTCCCGCAACGCCGCGTCGTACGCCGCGCGACCATCCTGGGCGACCGCCCCGTTTGAGCGAAACCGCCGCACCCCGTCTCGCGCGCCGTTTGGGAACGGCCGACGTGCTCCTCATCGTGATCGGCAGCGTCATCGGATCGGGCATCTTTCGAACGCCCTCCGTGGTCGCGCAGCGCGAACACACGCCGGGGACAATACTTCTCGCGTGGGCGGCCGGCGGACTCGTCGCGTTGTTCGGCGCCTTCGTCTTCGGCGAACTCGCCGCGCGTCGATCCGATGGCTGCGGCGTCTACGCGTACCTGCGTGACGCATTCCATCCGGTCGTCGCATTCGCATTCGGCTGGACGTCACTGCTCGTATCGTTCACGGGCGGCATCGCCGCCGCCGCCGTGCTGTTCGCCGCGTACTTCGAACCGCTCACCGGCTTGCACGCCGCGCCGCTCGTGATCGCGGTCGTCACGATCGTAATCCTCACCGCAATTAACTGCGTCGGCGTGCGCGAGAGCGGCAACGTCCAGAACGCCTTAACGCTGCTGAAGGTGGCCGCACTCGGCGGCATCGTCCTCGCTGCGATGTTCGTCCATCCAGTGCGCAACGCCGCGCCGGCACTGCAGGCAATCGCATCGAATCCGCTGGTCGACTTCGGCGTTGCGATGATCCCCGTGCTCTTCGCGTACAACGGCGCCGCCGTCGCCGGCTTCATGACGCTTGAAACCAAGGCGCCGGCACGCTCGCTGCCGATCGGCCTGTGGGGCGGCATGCTCGGCGTCATCGTGCTGTATCTCTTGGTAAACGCGGCCTGCATCTACGTCCTAGGTGCGGACGGGCTCGCAAGAACTGCAACGCCCGCATCGGACGTGCTCTTCGCCGCAACCGGTTCGCTCGGCGCCCGCATCGTCGCCGCCGCCATCGCCATTTCGACCCTCGGCTTCATCAGCAATCGCATGCTCACCGCGCCCCGCCTCTACCACGCCATGGCGGACGACGGCCTCTTCTTCAAGCAGATCGCCCGCATCAATGCTAAAACCCACGTTCCCGTCGCCGCCGTCGTCTTGCAAGGCATCTTCGCGATCGCGATCACGCTCTCGGGCAGCTACGAGCACATCTTGAACTACGTCGTCTCCACCGTGTATGTCTTTGCCGGGTTGTTCGCACTCGCGCTGCTGATCATTCGCAAGCAAGACCATCAAGCCGGCACGATCCCCACCGGCGGTTTCCGTATGCCCGGGCATCCCATATCGACCGTCGTCGTAATGATCGTATCCTGGGCCGTCGCCCTCGACACCTACATCAAATACCCCATCGACGGACTAGTCGGCCTCGCGATCCTCCTAAGCGCAATCCCCGTCTACTTCGTATGGAAAGCGAGAAAGAACCCATGATCGACGTCTACGTTCCTGAGGGAACAATTCCAATCGAGCACGCCGGCAAACTCCTCAATCAGCTCACCGAAGCGCTTTTGAAATGGACCGACGCGAGCGAGATCCCGATCGCGCGTGACAACACCATGGCATACTTGCACACATTACCGGACGCTGCATGCGTAATGGCCGGCGGCAAGCCGGCGGTCTACGTGCGCGTCGACGTAAAGGTTCCCGAGGTCGTAATGTCAACCATCGAGCGGCGCAGAGGTTTCATCGCGGATGCCACCGATATCGTGACTGCCCTCTCCGTAGACGGTCACGATTCGCAGCATACACGGGTTACGATTTCAAATACCGCCGACGGCGGCTGGGGTCTCGGCGGCCACGCCCTAACGAACGCTGAACTCGACGACATTTAACACGTACTATCAGGCGAAAGGAAAGCATGGAGCCCTTAGATCTCACGATAAAGCCCCCACGCGGCTGTTACGAAAAACTCGACGGCCTTATGTTCATGCCGCGTACCATCGACAAAATCCGCGCGACGCTCGACGGCGGGAAGAAGGGCGAATACATCATCAACGCCCACGTAACCGGCATCTCGGGTTTTCTGCTCGAGCGCCTGGGCATCGCCGAAGTGGAATTCCGCGAGGTTGTGGAGCGGGAGCCGAACGACGAAGCCGTCGCGGCATGGCTGCGGACGCGCGTCGACACGAGTATCTACCCGAGGTTGAACGCCACGATGTCCCACATCGAAGCCCGACACTCGACCGATCCCGAGTTTGTGCGCAACTTCTACAAAGAGACGCTAGCGCAGCAACCGCACCTCACTACGATGTTCGAAATCATCGAAGCCGACGACCGCCGAATGTTCGCCTAACCAACTAGCGCGCGCCGACGAGATCCGCCCGCGAATTCACCCCAAACTTCTTGAAAATCGCCTGGATGTGATTGCGAATCGTGAGATCGCTGCTGATTCAACCCCGCGGCGATCTCTTTCACCGACACGTCCGCGAGCAGCCGGCGATATACCGTTAGCTGCGTCGGCGTCAACAACGCGGCCCGCGGGTCTTCGGGCGCACGTTGAGGCTTACGCGCCGCAGCGCCGTCCATGCGGTCGAGTCCGGCAAGCCGTCCCTTCAGATACGAGTTTGGATACGGCGAAAGGCAATCGCGTGCGCGACCTCGCCAAACGATCGCATTGGTGGCTTCGGCAAGAACGATCGCGCATTGTCCGGCGGGCCAGTCGAGACCCACCGCAACGAATCCGCCGTACGCGGCCTCCAGCATCGCCACGCCCTTGCTCACTTCGCCGATTTCGGCGTTCAGCAGACCCAAGCAATAGTTCTGCTGCGCGCTCTTCGCGCGCGAGTCAACCGAGGTCTCATCACCGAATCCACCCAGCGAATCGAAGTGTGCCGCAAAAGAAAGCGCGAGCGCGCTGTCCCTGTGCGCATGCATCTCTGCAAGGAGAATGAGAATCTCGCGGGAGTTCGGAGCGATGGCACGCCAGTTCACTTGTTCGGCGAGCGCCGTCGCTTCCAACAGATACTCTTCGAAAGCGAAGGGCTCGCCAGCTCACTTCGAAATCTCCGCGTGAGAAGCAGCGCAGAAATGCGATTCGTCAACGACGCGGCCCGCGTCGTCGAGGCCCGTTTCAGCAGCGCCAACCCTTCGCTGATCGCGCCCTCGACCACCGCTCGCGTTCCGAGCAGGCGGTACACTTTCCAATTCAGATCGGCAAGCTCCTCAGTCCACGGCAGTCTCCGACGCATGGCGCGTCACCGCCTCGCGCATGGCCGGGCTTGATACGATCAATAGCACCATCGCCAACCGGTCAGCGTTCGGCCCACAGCGCGACCTCGGGTCGCGAATCGGCCGAAATAGTGCGCAGCGCCTGCAGCAGGTGTCCGGCGCTTTGTTCGTGCTGCTCGCGAAGCGACGCGACCTTGGCAAGCAGTACGTAGGTAGCCGCGTGCGACGACGACTTGTCTTTTGCCAACATTGCGTTCGCGATGCGATCGGCTTCGTCGGTGCGCGATTGCGCGACCATGATCGTCCCGATCGAAAGTTCGATCTCGCGCGACAAATCGTCATGTACGGCGCCGCATTCCTTCAAACGCGCGCGAGCGATTTCGAAGCATCGCTCGGCTCTTCCGATTCCTTCAGTTTTGCGTGCGCGCGGCCAAGCAGCATCGAAGCCTCAGCTTGTTGCGCCGGCGAGTAGCTCGAGAACCGCGGATCCTGCAAAAGGCCGATCGCTCCGGATGGCGAGAGCTCGATCGAAATGCGCGCGCGCAGCAGCAAGGACGTGGGATCGGTCAGGTTCGACCGGTCGAGCGCGCTCATCGCCTCGCTAAATCGCCCGCACCGGTGAAGAGCGGAGACTTCCGAATGCATTCGGCTTGTAGCGACCGCGGTTCCGGTCGCAATCTTGACGCGAGCCATAACGGCCCTTCTAGTCAATTACAGCGCTTTCTAGTTAACGGCAATTGACGATTTTGTTGTTTTCGTCGCGGCGACTAACCAATTACTAGTTAAAAGCGACATCGGTCGCACTATCCACCGTATAATCACCCTTGCCTAGACAATACCACGTCTGCGGCCGAACGGTGCGAAACCGTACCAACCGTTGCGAAAAGAAGTTTTTCGTTCCGAGCGATCTGACAGGAGCGCGATACTATGACCCGAGGTTCACGTTTCACTATTATGGGAGCGGCCGCATTGCTGCTCGCCGGTTGTGGCGGCAGCGCAAGCGGCGTTTCGCCTTCGGCAATCGTGCCCGCACAGGCCCAACAAGCGCTTGCTGCAGCGAACAAAACCGCGATCGGAAGTATCGTTGTCACCATCGCCGGCTCGCCGGCGATCGGAAGCCCTGGAAGGTACGACGTCACGATCGTCGCGGAAAGCGTCGAAGGCACCGTTATTACCGGGCAATACGCAAAGCCGATCGTCCTAACGAATTCGGACAAGAGCGGCGCGACCCGTCTGAGCCGCACGACGGTGCCGAACTCCGGCACGGCCGTCAAGCTGATCTATAATGGCAGAGGCGGGTCGCCCTTAGGCGGCTTTGAAGGCGCGACGATCACCGCAAAAAACGGCGGGACGACGGGCCAAGCCGCGTTTCTGGCAGGCGGCTCCGCCTGCGTTACCTTGCGAAATATCGGCGGGTACTATCCCTGCGACCTTCAAGATGCGTACTCGCTGCCGAGCATGACGGCCGGAAGCGGGCAAACGGTCGCAATCGTCGACGCATACGACAATCCGAAAGCCGAAGACGATCTAGCCGTCTATCGCTCCGAGTTTGGATTGCCGCCGTGCACCACGGCGAATCACTGTTTCAAGAAGGTCAACGAGCGCGGACAGCAAGGCAAGCCTCCTGGTTTCGACACGATCGGGTGGTCGGTTGAAGCAAGTCTCGACGTCGATATGGTTTCCGCGATTTGTCCGAACTGCCACATTATTCTCGTGGAGGCAACGACCGACGGTTTCGCCGACTTGGGAGCTTCCGTCGACGAAGCCGTCAAGCTGGGCGCTACGCAGGTCAGCAATAGCTACGGCGTTTCCGAACAGCCGGGCGAGAAATCGTACGACAACTATTATCGCCATCCAGGCGTCAGCATCGTCGTCGCATCGGGTGACTCGGACTACGGCGTCGCGTTTCCGGCCAACTCGCCATACGTCACCGCCGTCGGCGGAACGACGATGAGCGTCGCCTCCAACGCCCGCGGTTGGAACGAAACCACGTGGAACAATGAGAACATTCAAGGCGCCGGCAGCGGCTGCAGCACGTTACAGTCGAAACCGTCTTGGCAAAAAGATACCGGCTGCCCGAACAATCGGATGGACGTGGACGTCTCCGCCGTCGGCGATCCGTACACCGGCGTCGCCGTGTACGACTCGTTCATCGTGAGCGGCAAAACGCTCGGGGGCTGGGTCGTACAAGGCGGAACGAGCGTCGGCGCTCCGATCATCTCGGCCGTCTATGCCCTCGGCGGAGCCTCGGGCGCATCGCTCGACTACGCATCCACCTCGTACGCCCACACGAGCGACCTCAACGACGTCACCAACGGCTCCAACGGCGTCTGCAAAGTGTATTATTTCTGCAACGCTCGAAGCGGCTACGACGGCCCAACCGGAAACGGAACGCCGAACGGCGTCGGCGCGTTCGGTGGACCGCAGTTGAAGGCCGCACTAGCCCGAGCTTCACATGGCGTGCGGCGCAACGTGCTGCAAGCTTCCCTTGGAACGCCGTTGGTGCGCGCGTGCGGCAATCCGGAACCGGGTCACTTCAAGTGCAATGCGATCGTGGTGCAACTGCAATGAACGGTCGTGCATCAATCGTCTCTAGCGCGTGTTTGACCGTTGTTCTAGCGAGCTGCGCCGGCGCCGGAGGCAACGGCGCCTCAACGCCGCCGGTCGTTCCAACGAACGCGGTCATCGCTGCGGGAGAAACCGGAGGTCCGGCGCAGACCGTCCGGCTCGGCCTGGCGCAAACCGTTACCTTCGCGCCCATCGCGTCGGGAGCGTCCGCCGTCGTTGCGTTCCCAGCCACGCTTGCCGGCGCGGGCACCGCCACGGTCTCGCTTCAATCGACGCGTCCCGCCGGTGCGCCGCTTTTCAAATCGGAACTGTCGCCACTGGCGTTCGTCATCGTAAAGCCCAGCACGACGCTGACCTTTAGCGCGTCCCCCGGCATCGACGCAACGTTCCCGGCCGGAACGCTCGCGGGCTTTGCGTACGTCGTCTCTTACGATCCGGCAAATCCGCATCTCGGCTGGAACGTCATTTCCGGCCCGGTTCAAGCGAAGGGTAAAAGCGTAACGCTGCCTTCGACGCTGCAGGAACCGTCGCTGTCGCTCGGCGCGGCGAAGGGGTACGTCTTCGCAATCGTCCAGCGTAACACCGTGTTGGCGACGCCATCGCCGGGTCCGGGAACGATTACCGAGTACGCGGTGCCGGGAAGTATCGGTGCAACCGTCATCAACCACATCGCGACCGGACCCGACGGCAATCTTTGGTTCATCGAAGAAGATGGGACCGTCGGTGAGAGCATCGATAAGTTCACCACGGGCGGCAAGATCACGCGATATCCGCTGAAGGAGCCGCCGTACGACGATCCCAAAAGCGTCGCCGCGGGTACCGATGGAAACATCTGGTTTACCGAAACGAATAATTCCAAGATCGGGAAGATTACCACCAACGGCGTGCTTACGGAATATCCGGTGACGGAAGTAGGTTCGGCGCCGTGGATCATCACGCCCGGACCGGACGGCAACATGTGGTTCACGGAACCCGACTATGCCTTCGGTTCAAACCTGGGATCCGGTGCCATCAGCAAGATCACGCCAAACGGCGACATCACCGACTATCCGCTCCCCGTACCCGCAGCGCAGGTTGGTTCGTATGCACCGAGTCCGCTCTACATTACGACCGGTCCGGACGGCAATCTGTGGTTTACGCTGGCGAGCAGCAACAATCGTGTCGGCATCGGTAAGATCACCCCGCAGGGCGTCATCACCCTCTACAAAGTGCCGCAGAAATATTCCGGCCCTTACGCAATCACATCCGGTCCCGGAGGCAAGCTTTGGTTCACCGAGTACGGCAACGGCAAGATCGCCTCGATCACCACAAGCGGGGTCGTCAAGGAATACAGCGCCGGCAGCGATACGTCACTTGCCGAGATTACCGTCGGCTCCGACGGCAACCTCTGGGCCGCCGACGATACGAGCCGCATCGACAGGCTGACGCCGCAGGGCGTGCTCACGCAGTATCCGACGCCGACGCAGCCCTCGGGACCTGAGTCGATCGTTTCGGGCCCGGACGGCAACATCTGGTTCGCCGAGACGGGCGTACCACAGATCGGCAAAGTCTTCATCGCGAAGAGAACTCATGCTAAAGGAGCTTCGATTCATGACTAGCGGTTCGCGTCCAATCGTATCGGCGATAACCGCCGCGTTGCTGCTCGCCGGCTGCAATGCCGGCGGTGCATCCTCGGGGCTTCAGTCTTCGCAGCTTCCGCAAATGCAGTCGCAACTGCAATCGCAAGCGTCACCTGCAATCGGAAAGATTCTCGTATCCGTCGGCGGTTCGCCGGCGGTCGGCACACCTGGCAGGTACCGGCTGACGATCGTCGCGCAAAACAGCAACGGCGTTGTCTTGACCGGCCGATATCCGACGCCGATCACGCTGACCGACTCCGATACGAGCGGTGCGACGCGTCTGAGCGAGACGACCGCCTCAAAGTCGAACGCAGCCGTCTGGCTAGTCTACAACGGCCTGGGTGGTTCGGTCTTAGGCGGTTTTCACGGCGCAACGATTACCAGCACGACCGGCTCGATATCGACCCAAACCAACTTTCTCACGACGGCGTTCGGTTGCGTAACGCTGCGAAACATCGGCGGATACTATCCGTGCGATCTCCGTGACGCGTACTCGCTGCCGAGCACGTCGGCCGGAACCGGGCAAACCGTTGGCATCGTCGATGCATATAACGATCCAAACGCCGAAGCCGATCTCAAAATCTACCGCTCCGAGTTCGGACTGTCGCCCTGTACCACCGCCAACGGCTGCTTCAAGAAGGTCAACCAAACCGGGGGAGATCCTCTTCCTAGTCGCGACACGACCGGCTGGTCGATCGAAGAGAGTCTCGACCTCGATATGGTCTCCGCCATCTGTCCGAATTGCCACATTTTACTGGTCGAAACCAACAGCAATGACTATGCAGATTTAGGTCAAGGGGTCGACGAGGCAGCCGCTCTCGGTGCCACGCAGATCAGCAACAGCTACGGCGGAAGAGAGTTTCTCGGGGAGAATCTCGACGACAAGTACTATCATCATCCTCGCGTGTCGGTCGTCGTTTCATCGGGCGATGGTGACTTCGGCGCAACGTACCCAGCCAGCTCGCCGTACGTTACCGCCGTAGGCGGGACGACCTTGAGCGAAGGCGCCAACGGACGCGGCTGGAACGAAACCGTCTGGAATAACGAAAACATTCAAGGCACGGGAAGCGGCTGTAGCGAGTACGAGCCGAAGCCTTCATGGCAGGTCGATCCCGGGTGTCCGACGCGCATGGTAGCCGACGTCGCGGCCGTGGCCGATCCCTTCACCGGCGTCGCCGTCTACGACTCGTTCATCGTGAGTTACAAAACCTTAGGGGGTTGGGGAGTTGAGGGTGGGACGAGCGCTGCGGCGCCGATCATCGCAAGCATCTACGCCCTCGCAGCATCGCAGACACCGCTACATGCCGCATCTCACGCGTACAGCCATGCGGCCTCCCTCAACGATATCGTTGACGGAAACAACGGCGGATGCGGTACGTTCCATGCCTACTTCTGCAACGCCGAGGTCGGCTACGACGGCCCCACCGGAAACGGAACGCCAAACGGCATCGGCGCATTCGGTGGGCCACCGATCCGGTCGTCGCAATCAATCGAGCGCACCGGGCCGAGACGTCACATTCCCGAAATCCCAATCGGGAGCAGAGCGGTGCGAGCTTGCACCAGCGCGCAATCAAACAGCTACGCTTGCGATGCCCTCATCATCGTCCGCTAGCACGACCCGCCGACGAAGGCCCGTCTTTACCGACGGGCCTTTGCCATCCAAATGATCGAGCGTGAGTCACGGCCATTCAAACACCCTCGCTTGCTCGCGATGTCCCAGCGTCGCGTCGAGAATCGCACCGAGATCTGGGATCAGGTCGTCGAGGTTCTCGATTCCGACCGAGAGCCGCAGCAGGTCGTCGGTGATTCCCGAAACCGCCAGACCGAACAGCTTCGTCGACGCTTCGTGTTCGAGCGCGTTGCGCGTCGAACGGCGTCGATATCGCTCATATCCACAAACGTCATGGGGACGCCGTAACGAGGTAGGACCGAGGTAGAGAGCATGCTCGTCCCGCCGTAGAGGTCGTGCCCGGTGACGATGTGATCGTCGTTCGAGAGCATCGAGGTAACGCCGGCAACGGCCGCCATCCCCGATCCGAACGCCGGGCCGCGTGAACGTCGAGGTCTGGTATATCGGGCAATCGTCGCTCCGGTGGCCGAGCACGGATCCTGACCCATCCAAATGGTACGCGAGCTCCTCGTCAAGAAAGCACAGTCTAGGATCGAACACCACTACATTGCTCAAGACGCTCGCGGGGGCTCTTGCGATCCTGACGAAACGAGATGGATGTCATCCTCGACGGGAGCGTCACGTAGCCTCCGACGCCTAGCTGTTGCGTCCGTCCTCGCGCTCGCTGCCGCTGTGACGAGCGGCGCCGGGTCGGGACGGGACCAGATCGTGCTTCCCAACGGCTGGCTTATCCAGCAACCGGCGGGAGCGATGACGCAGACGGATACGATGCCGCAAGGCGCCGCCGCGTCGCCCGATGAGAAGACGCTCGCGGTCGTTGAAGCGGGGTTCAATCAGCCGACACTCCGGCTCTACAACGTTCCGAACCTGGACCAGATCGCCTCAATCCCACTGGTGGGGGCGTTTGGCCGGCCTCTTTGGTTGGATAGCGGTCACGTCCTCGTTGCCGGCGCGAACGCGGATGCACTCTTGGATGTCGACGTCTCCCGTCAAGAAGTCCGGTCGATCCCGATGCCCGAGAAGTCCTATCCGGTTGCGGTTGCTAACGCCGGAAATACGATCGCAGTGGCAACGGATGGTGACACGTCCGTGCGCATCGGATCGCTCGACGACGTGTCCGCAGCAAAACCCATTCACATCGGCGGCCACGTCGGTGGTCTCGCATTCTCACCGAGTGGAACGCTCTACGCCTCGAACTCGTCGAGAAACTACTTCGTCGCAATCAATGCGCAAACGCTCGCTGCGCGCCGGATCTCCACGAGCTTGCATCCCACTGCCATCTTGGCACTCGAACACGCGATCTACGTCGCCGAAAGCGATGCGGACACCGTCGGCGTCTACGATTCCTCGACCCAACGCCGGCTCGCGAGTATTTACGTCGGCGACCTTCCGGCCGCAATGGGGCTCGACGGCGTGTCTCCAAACGCACTCGTCCAGCACGGAGATTCCGTTCTGGTCAGTCTCGCGGCGGCGAATACAATCGCCGTCATTCGCAATCGCGCGATCGTCACTCGCCTAGCGGCAGGCTGGTATCCAACCGATGTTGTGCCGATCGGGCAACGCCTCTACATCATCGACGGCAAAGGCGAAGGCTCAACGTCCAACCCGAATTTTAAACCGCAGCGCAAGGGATCTTACGATTACATCGCCGCGCTTCAATACGGCTCGATCAGAGCCGTCGATGTGCGCGCTACGGACAACCTGCCGAATCCTCAGGGTGCGCTCGGATGGCGCGCGCAGCAGCCCGATCCAGTCGTGCGACCCGATGGCCCAATCAAACACGTGTTCTTCATCTTAAAAGAGAATCGAACGTACGATCAGGTTCTCGGCGACATGCCGCAAGGGAACGGGGACGCAAAGCTGGCGTGGTTCGGCGCGAAGGTGACGCCCAACCAGCACGCACTCGCAGCCCAATATGGTCTCTTTGACAACACGTATGCGAGCGGCGAAGTAAGTGAAAGCGGTCACTTCTGGGCGGATGCGGCATTTGCTAACGACTACACCGAGCGAACGTGGCCGGCCGCGTACGCAAATCGCGACACCGTGGACGACAACTTGTCCGGAATCGGAACGCCCATCCCAAGGAACGGGTACATCTGGCAGGCCGCCGAGGCCGCGCATATTTACTTCCGCAACTACGGCGAGATGTCGGCCGTTCCAACTCCGTTCGGCCCGGCGGCCAGTCCCGATAAGAATCTCCAAAAGATGTCCGATCCGCACTATCGAAGCTTCGATCTCGATTACAGCGACCTCGATCGCGTGAAAGAGTGGCAACGTGAGTTCGGCGCTTTTGTGAAGCACGGCAACGTGCCGCAGATCGAGTACATCTGGCTCCCCAACGATCATACCTACGGAAGCCGCGTCGGAAAGCTAACCCCCGTGTCGCTCGCGGCTCAAAACGACTACGCCGTCGGCCGCCTGGTCGATATCATTTCCCATTCCGCCGTTTGGAATTCGTCGGCCATTTTTATCACCGAAGACGACGCACAAGACGGTTCGGATCACGTCAGCGATCAACGTACCACATGCTTCGTCATCTCACCGTATTCGCGCGGCGGCCTGGAACACGCGCACTATTCGACCGTAAGCATCCTACGCACGATGGAAATCATCATCGGACTAAAGCCCCTCTCCGCGTACGACGCGACGGCCGTCCCGCTCGACGCCGCCTTTACCGCCCAGCCCCACATGCAACCGTTCGAGGTCATCGCCCCCAAAGTAAGCTTAACGGCACGGAACAAACCTACCGCCTACGGAGCGAAGGTGAGCAGCGAACTCGATTTCACCCACCCCGACGCCATCGGCGGCAAAATACTCCTCCACATCTTAGCCCACAACCACGTGCCGTAGAGTAGAGATTTTGATGCGCCGTTGATTGTTCCGCGAGCTCCGTCCTGATACGTAGTACCATATGACTCGCAAACCACTCTGCGCGTTGCTCGCAGTTACATTACTGGCAGCCGTTCCCGCGCCGGTCGCCTTCACGCCGTTCTCAATCCCCGTCGGCTCTCGTCTTCAGGACGTCTCGTTCGCGCCGGACGGCCGGACCCTCTACCTCACCCAGATCGATTCCGACGGGTCGTGCACGATTATGACGTCGACGCTGCAAGACGTCCAATGGTCTCCTGCAAGAGCCGTGCCATTCTCCGGACGCTGGCGCGACCTTGAGCAAGTGCTTTCTCCCGACGGGCAAACGATGGTGTTCGCGTCGAATCGTCCCGCGCAAAGTGGTGTCCAAGCGATCGACGGATTCTACGGCGGTAAAGCTCGGCCCGGACGGGCGGCAACCTCTGGCGCATTCGGCGAACCAGCGACGGTTGGACGGCTCCCGAGCGACTGCCGGATTCGATCAACGCCAACGGCAACACGTTCAGTCCCGCTCTAGCTGCCGACGGAACGCTCTACTTTATGCGCACGATGGCCGACGGCCATTTCCATCTGTTCGTCGCCAAGCTGGAACGCGGAATTTACGCATCGAGTACGCCCGCGCCGTTCGACGACAGCCGTTATTCGAGTTTCGATCCGACGGTCGCCGGCGACGGATCCTTCGTCATTTTCAGTTCGAACCGCCCGCCGGCGAAGGCCGGCAAGAACGGCGTCTTTATCTCATACGATCGTAACGGCACTTGGACGACCCCTGCCGACATGGGTCCTTCCGTCAACCCCAATGGCGACACGACCGAGGCGCGACTCTCGCCGGACGGCCGATCGCTGTACTTCACTTCCGCAAGCGCCCTCTGGCGCACCGACATCTCGGTATTGCTGGGCACGTCCGCATCCGGCCAGACAAACGCTGCGCCGTAAGCGACACTAGGGCAATCACGAGCGCGCACTTTTGCGCGCCGGCTTTAGAGGGATAGTTCATGCTCGCCAAAGTTTTTCCAATCAAACTGAAACCCGGCAATCAGGCCGCAGCTGAAGCCATCGTCGCCGAGTTCGCCCCGATCGGCCCCGCGCAAGAGCCGGGTACGCAATCGTTCCGCGTCTATAAAGACCCCGCGAACGTCGACTACTTACTCTTCGTCGAACACTTCGCCGATCGAGCCGCCTACGAAGCCCACACGAGTTCGCAGGCTTACAACGAACTGATCGCAGGGAAGTTCTCGAAACTTATCGTGGAGTTTGTAGAGAAAGATCACGAGCTCGTAGTCAGCTTATAGCTGCCGATGCGTCGGCCTTAATGATCCGCGCTTGGCATTTGCCAAGAGCTCTGAAAGTTAAGGCTGACGCGCATGCCGGCCGCGCGCGATTGCTTGGGGACGCAGTGCTGCCAATCTACCTGGCAGCGGCCGCCCATCACCACGAGATCGCCGCCGGACGGCGCGATAATCGTGCTGCGCCCCCCGGAGCGCGATCGCAGCAAAAAGCGGCGTGTCGCGCCGAGGCTTAGCACCGGCACGATCGCCGTACCGCGTTGCAGCGAAGGGTCGCCGTGCCAACTCGTACCGTCGCGTTCGTCCCGATACAGATTCATCCAGATGCTGTCGTAGATAACGCCGTAGCGCGCCGACAGCGCCTTCGCAATCTCGGCCAGGAACGGTTCGGCGTGCGCCGCGATGTCGCGGCATTCGCCGGTCAGACGCGGCTCGTCGACATAGCGCGTGAACATCCAGCGCTTGCGCTGTTCGAACGAGGAGCCGGCGATAACGCTCTCCATCAGCTTTTCGTTGCCGGAGATCCAGCCGGGCACGTATTCCACCCACGAAGTCTTATCGAGATCCCGTCGCTCGGCCGAGGCAAATGAGGCATCCAGCGCGAGATCGCCGCCGCCGAACATGCTGAGCTGATTCATCGCGCCGCCACCATCAAATGCGTCGCAGCGACGGCGCGCCAAGGCTGCCACTTCGCCGCGACCTCCGATGGAATTTGTAAATCCGAAGCCGGAAATGCATCGCGTTGACCCAGGCGCAGCGCAATTTGCTGTGCCGCGTTCGCGCCAAATCCGGGAATCGCCGTCAGCGACGCCACGAGTTCGCCGAGCGTCACGCTTCCGTCCAATACGACATCCCCGCTGACGACACGCATCGCCAGTTGGCGTATCGTGCCCGCGCTAGCCGCATCGATTCCCGAAACATTCGCTTCGCTCAACACGCCGGCCGAAGGGAAAAGATGCGTCAGCCCGTGCGCGAGACCCGCCACGGGCTGTCCATGGGCCCGCACCAGCGCACCCATGCGTTCGCGGGCTCCGACGAGCGTATGGTGTTGCGCGACGATTGCATGGATTGCCACCTCGAACGGGCCCCATACGCCCGGGACGCGAACGCCGGGCCGCGCGCTCACCAGCGAACCGACCGTCGGATCGCCTGCGAGCAGCGCGACCGCCGGCGAAATGTCCGCATCGATGCCGACCATCCGCGAGACGCGCTCGACAACGTGAATCAGGCCCTCCCAGTACGGCAGATGCGCGCGAAAGAGCAGATAGTCCGCACCGCCCGGCTGTACTTCGAGCACGCCGGTTGCGCCGTCCAGGCTGATCGTGCGCCGATACACGCCGTTTTCCACCGACTCGACGCCGGGCACGGCGCGCGCGGCAAGAAATTCGGCGATGGCGTCCCAATCGAACGGCGGCGTGAATGGAAGCCGCATCGCGAGCCCGCCGTCGGCGACCAGCCGGTCCGCGCGTCGCCGGCGGCTGCGCAACTCGACCGGCATCGCACGAAAAACTTCGCGCATCGCGCGATTAAACTGTCGTAGACTTCCGAATCCAGAAGCAAACGCAACGTCGGTGACGCTCAAGTCCGAGTCGTCCAAGAGACGGCGAGCGAAGTGCGCGCGCCGCGAACGAGCTAACTGATCCGGCGTCGCACCGAGATGCTCGTGAAAAAGGCGCCGCAGATGCCGCGTCGAGATCCCAAGCCGCGTGGCGAGCGCGTTCTCGGTACCATCGTCCAAGGCTCCTGAGAGGATGAGCCGGACCGCTCGGCAGACCAGTTCCGGGGCCGACGATCCGACCGGCCCAGCCACCCGGTAGGGCCGGCATCGCAAGCACGCGCGGAATCCCTCGGCCTCTGCTGCCGCGGCCAGTTCGAACGTGCGGACGTTCTCTGCCAGTGGCTTCGCGCCGCAGCCCGGCCGGCAATAGATCCCGGTCGTAACAACGGCCGAATAGGTCGTCATACCCCGAGCCTAGCCCATCCGGGGCTGCGGCACTAGCCGTATTCGGACAGGCTTATTTCACGAGGGTCATCGAGGCGGGACCCACGCCGCTGACCTGAAGCACGACGTCGTCCTTCGCCATCGCAAAGTGGGGCGTGTTGGCCGGAATCGACACGAAGGAGCCGGCCGGGAGCGGCATCATCTTCGCAGCGTCAAAGGTTGTCCCAAGGCCGACCAAGAGCGTCCCACTGATGACCGTTACGTTTTCGGTATCGCTGTGGATGTGCGGAGCGATCTTCACGTTTGCCGGCAGCTTCAGGCGAGCGGTATACATCGCGCCGGCCTTCGTCGGGTCGCCGGCCAACACGGCCATCATTGCGCCGGCCGGGTACGGATTGGGAGCCTGCGCGTAGGTTCCCTGACCGGGGAGGACGATGGTCGGGGCATCGGCGGCACGCGCGACGATCGCGGCGCCTAATAGCACAAAAACCGAGATCCAAACGGCGGAAAAACGACGTAGCATAGTTGGACCCTCCTCAAAGTAGCAAGTAGGACCATCTTGAACGCCAACCAAGCGGTGGACAACAGCCGGGCGCTCTCCGGCTGGACGCTCGCCTAGACCTTGGCGGCGAGGAACTCCCATTCCGTGACGGCCTGCTGAACCCGCGGCTCATCCGGATACCATTTCGCCAAGCTCCTCAGCGTCGCGCCGTGCAGCTCCAGCTCGGCTCGCGTAAAGATGAGATCGCGCCCTTGTTCGCGATCCGGCGATTCGATTCGCTCGACGCAAGCACGGCTCTCGTCGAGCGAGCGGCCGAACACGATCTCGTCGTCAGGTTGCATAGCTTCCCTCTGCCTCGCCGTCGGCGGCGAACGCTGGTCGTTCAACTCTTACCGCCCAGGGCCTTTCGCTAACCGTCGCGCGGCTGCCGTTCTTCAAGGACTCCCTCTTCGGCAGCCCTAAAGGGGGCAACCCCTTCCCCTTTGCTACAAAAAGGTTATTGGATGCAATTCAAACTCCCGCGAATCGGCCTTGCCGCGCTTGTCGCGCTCGGTCTCGCCGCATGTTCCGGCCAGTCGACGATTCCTTCGGCGGCGCCGCAAGCGCTCGCGCCCGACGCGGTGTCGATGGCTCCGCAAACGATGCGCGCGACGTTCGGCGATGCGATCTCTCCCGATGCGAAGTCGCCGTGCGACGTCGGCATCTGGTTTTTCACCGGCAGCTGCGTCAAGGCAACGATCAAGAGCTCGCCCACGAAGGTCGCGCTGAAGCCGTTTAAAAGCTACGCGTTGTCGCTAAGTTTCGCGAAGAGCAACGTCAAGAATGCGACGTTCCTCATCGGTGACGGTACTGGTTCGAAAGATATCACCGGCACGTTCAACGGTGCCAAGTTTCCGAATTACGGCAGCATCCCGTGCGCATCCACGAAGGGAAAGGTCGTAAAATGTACGGGGAAGGCCTTCCTGTATCTCTTCGTTGCCAACGCCTCATCGGGCACCGTAACGTTCCCGTCGATTCCCGGCGCGAGCATTACGACCACCGGTACGTTTCCGGGCACCAAGTCCTGCAGTGCCATTCTAATCAGCATCGATACGAAGAGCGGCAAGCCCAATGCGTGGATCTTGCTTCCGGGATCCGTGAAGCCCGACGGCAGCACGGTAGCGGTCCCCGCTTCGAAGGGGGGCTTCAGCTTCCCGACCCACACGTTTACGGTCCTTGGATTCACCTGTCGATAGCGCAAACGAAGGAAACGATTTCGAAACGGCCATAGGCTACACTCCCTCAATGAACGGCTCAAACGATATCCTCGAGGCGATCCTCACGCTGCACCAGGCAACGGAAGCTGGATTCGTTCGCATTGACGTGCGATTCGCACGTCTTGAATCGCGGGTCGACCGCTTTGAGGAAGGGTTTGGTCGCCTCGAAGCGGGGTTCAATCGTCTCGGGAGTTGGGTTGGCGCTCTCGAGACGCGGACCACACGTTTCGAGACGATGGTCATGCATCGTTTCGACGGCATCGACGCGCGTTTCGACGGCATGACGCGCGTTTCGACGGAGTGGATCGTTTCAACGACGTCGACCGCCGTTTGACAAGGTCGACCTGCGCCTGGACGACATCGACCGCCGCCTCGCTTGGGTCGAGCACGCATAGTCACATCTTTTACGGTCGTTACCGCCACATCACTGGAGGCTAAGGCTGCCCGGCGCGAACTCCCCAACGCCCAAATCGTCGAAGCCGGCATCGCCCTCACCAAGTGTCATCCTGAACGAAGCGCTGCGTACATCTCATGTGGTCTCTCCGGAGGATTGCGCGGCGATCTCCCAACCGGAACCGTCGTCATTCCGCGCGACGTGCGGCGCCTTGACGGCACGATGCTGCACTGTGACGACGAGTTCACCGAATCGCTCATCGCGGCGGCGCGCGGGCTCGAATAGAACCGGTCATCGAAAACATCGTCACGGCGACTTCGGTCGTCGTTGGAGAAGAACGCAAGCGTTGGGCGAAAGAAGGTTACGCCGCCGCCGATATGGAGACGGGGCTCCTCACCGGCCGAGTCGCCGCCGTGCGCGTGATCCTCGATACGCCGTCGCACGAACTCTCGATCGACTGGCTTAATCCGGCACAGGCCATGCTCAAACCCTGGAATTGGCCTCAAGCGATCTGGCTTGGCCGCGAAGCACCGCGTTGCGCTCGTCTAGCCGCACGAGTAATCGCAGCGATCGAATGAGCAGGGTCCACCTGCTTGGTAGCGGGGAATTTTGGCTGCTTGGCCGTATTGTAGGCCGCTATGGTTATCGAACGGATCGACTCGCCGGCCGACGTTAAAAAGCTGGCGCGCCACGAAATTGAGACGCTTGCGAGCGAAATTCGCCGCATGCTCGTCGAGACGTGCGCGACCAACGGCGGCCACCTTGCCCCGAACCTCGGCGTAGTCGAACTGACGCTTGCGCTGCATCGCGTGCTCGATCTCCCGCACGACAAACTCGTGTGGGACGTATCGCACCAAGTCTACGTACACAAGATCCTCACCGGACGCCGCGACCGCTTCTCAACGATTCGCAAGGGCGGCGGCCTCTCGGGTTTCGCCATGCGCAGCGAATCCGAATACGATCCGTTCGGTGCCGGCCATGCCAGCACGTCGGTCAGTTCCGCGCTCGGTATGGCGACCGCTCGCGATCTCGCCGGGGGCGATGAAACGGTCGTTGCCGTGATCGGTGACGGCGCGCTCACCGGCGGCCTTGCATACGAAGCGCTCAACAACGCCGGCAGCATGAAGACGAACTTCATCGTCATTCTGAACGACAATGAGATGTCGATCGCGCCCAACGTCGGCTCGATGGCATCGTATCTCTCGGTCCTGCGCACGAAACCGCTCGCCACCTTTGCGCGCAAAACCGGGAAAGCCGTGCTCGACCGCATTCCGCTCGGCGGCACTGCGAAGAAGGCGATCGAAGCCACCGAGATTGGTGCGATGCACTTCATCGCCCCCGCTGAAAAAACGGCGGTTATCTTCGAAGAACTCGGTTTCCGGTACATGGGGCCGATCGACGGGCACAACTACGACGCCGTCGTCGACGTTCTCAAGACCGCCAAAGAATTCCAAGGCCCCGTGCTCGTACACGTACGCACCGTTAAAGGTAAAGGCTTCGAGCCGGCCGAGCGCGACGCGCGCACGTTCCACGGCGTCGGCGCCAACTCGTACGAGCCCAACGACGGCAGCAAGAAATCCAACCCGGCGCGCCGCCGAATTCCAAGACGTTTTCGCCGACGCACTCATTTCGCTCGCCGAAAAATATCCGCGCGTCGTCGGCATCACCGCCGCCATGCCGGACGGCACGGGCCTTGAGGCATTCGGAAAGCGGTTTCCCGATCGCTACTTCGACGTCGGCATCGCCGAAGCGCACGCGGTCTGCTTCGCCGCCGGTATGGCGACCAACGGCCTGCGCCCCGTCTGCGCGATCTACTCGACTTTCCTGCAGCGCGCTTACGACCAGATCGTTCACGACGTCGTCGTGCAGAATCTCCCCGTCGTTTTCTGCATGGACCGCTCCGGCTTCTCGGCGACGACGGCCCCACGCACATGGGCCTGTTCGACATCGCCTATCTGCGTTGTTGCCGAACATCACGCCATGGCGCCGCGCAACGAAGACGAGCTGCTTCCGATGCTCGAGCACGCGCTGGCGCTCAACGCACCCGCCGCCATCCGCTACCCGCGCGGTTCCACCAACGGCAAGCACCGCGACGAACTTGCGCCGATGGTTCAAGGCAAAGCCGAAGTGCTGCGGCGCGGCCGCGGCATTGCGATTCTGGGCTACGGGAACACCGTCGATCCTCGCGCTCGACGCCTACGATACGTTGAGCGCGGTCGAAGGCGCGAAGGAGAAGGGCGCTTTGCCGACGGTCGTCAACGCTCGCTTCGGCAAGCTGCTCGACGAAGCGCTGCTCATCGAACTCGCCCTTATCCACTCGCACATCATCACGCTGGAAGAGCATTCTCTCGCGGGCGGTTTCGGTTCGGCCGTACTGGAGTTCGTGATGGATCGCGACCTCAAAATGCACGTCGAGCGCATCGGCGTATCGAACACGCTCGTTCACCACGACTCGCAAGACAAACAGCGCAACCTCTTCGGCCTCAACGCCGACGCGATCGCCTCCCGAGTCACCCAATACTTCAGCAAAGGCTCCGGCGTCGCACTGTCATCCTGAGCGGAATGCCCGCGTGGAATAGGACGCAGCATTGTCATCCTGAGCGTAGGCTCGCAGCGCCGCAGTCGAAGGACCGCTACCAAGGCCGAGCTAAACACGCAACCCTCTCGTCAAAAATAACCGATCGCCGGGAAGCCCGCCCAAAATGGACGCTATGTGGATGCACCGTCAGCCACAATAGCTCCGATGAAGAAAACCGCCTTTGCCGCCGTCCTGCTCTGCGCGCTGCTTCCCGCATGCTCCCAGACCGGCGCCGGACTCCCGACCACGGCTCAATCTCCGTCGAGCGCGAGTGCGAGCGCTCGCCAAGCGACCGCCCGGTTTGAGATCAAAGTCCCCAAGCGGCACGGACGCCGTGGGCGCTACGTTTCGCCTGCTACCAAGAGCTTGGAGATGCAGCTCTCGCCCGCCGGCGGCGGTCAAACGGTCGTCAAGAAGGTCAACATCGCTGGCGCGACGCTCTCCGTCGCGGTCCAACTCGCTCCCGGTAAATACGTCGCGACCGTCTCCACCTACGACGCATTAAACGAAGGCGGTCACGTGCTCTCGACGGGGCAAGCTCTGCCATTCACGCTCGTAGCGGGAAAAGAGAACGACATTACGCTCGTGCTCGGCGGCGTCCCGCACGCGTTTGTGATCGATCCGGAGATCGGCTCGGGCACGGTTGCCACCGGTTTCACCGCATACGGCGCGCTCGCGGTGAGTTTCACTATTCTCTCAACCGACGCCGATGGTAACTACATCTTTGGCCCCGGCACGCCGGTCTTCACGTTCTCCGTCAGCGGCGCGGGCTGGAAAGTCGCGCCGGCGCGCACGTCGGCTGCGGATCCCGATACGTTCACCGTGACGCCGCCCAACGTCGATAAAGCCGCGGCCACGGTCAAGGTCGCGGTTAGCGATCCCACCCTCTGCGCGCTCGCCGGTTCCGCCTGCACCACCTCGTTCGCCGTAACCGACGTATCGCGGAACCTCTACGTGGCGATTTGCGAAAAAAGCTGCGGCGTATCGCAGCAGCCGGACGAGGTTGCGATCTTCGCCGCTCCCTACAACCAAGGTCCGATCGCGACGATTACCAGCGGCATCCAAAGTCCCCAAGACGTCGCGGCCGATAAAGCCGGTAACGTCTTCGTCGCCAACGATCCGATCATCGGCGGCAGCTCGAACCCGCCTTCGATCCAGGAGTACTCACCCGCGAACAACTATGCCGCTCCCATCGCAACAATTAACAGCGGTCTCGAATGGCCGAACCGCGTCTTCGTCGATGCCTCAGACAACGTGATCGTCAACAACTGCGATGCGTGCAGCACCAATCACGTCGGCGGCTACGACTATCCCGGCGTTTACAGCGCGTCGTCACACTACACGGCCGCACCGGTCTATCTCAAGGGTTACATCGGTCAATCCACCGACATGGTCGTGAACTCGCAAGGCACGATCGTCGTGGCTTCGTGCGTCGCGACCTGCAAGGAAACCGGATCGGACGCGCTGGTCGAGTATCCGGCACCGTACTCCGCCGCGGAGCTGCCGCATCTGATACCGGCCAACAATCCGCTTTCGCTCGCGCTCGATTCGCACGATAACCTATGGGAAGGCGAATGCGGCGTTTGCAACACGGATAGCTCCGTCGTCGAATACTTGCCCGAGGCCGGCGAGACGAACGTCTACTCGACCAGCGTTGCCAACGGCGCGGTCCAGAGCGACGGCGTATGGATGCCGTTCGCCATCGCCGTCGATACCGCCGGCAACCTGTTCGTGAGCAACTCGTACGACGGCGTTCAGCCCGGCTTGAACGAGTACGCGCCGCCTTACGACCTCGTCCCGACGGCGATCATGCCTGGGGTCGCCAACCCGCGTCGCATGACGCTCGATCGAGAGAATACCTTGCTGATGTTCGATGGCGTCGGCATGTGGATATCCGCACCGCCCTACACCGCTTACACCGACGCCGTCGATGAAACGGGTACCGCGAAAGTGTACGGTGAAGCGATTCGTTTCAGTCTCGCCCCATGATCGAGGGAACGAGGGTCGGCGCGAGATAGCGGCGTTCATGATTGTGAGCCGGATGAAGCGGTAGCGGCCGCAGCGAATCCTCCGAGGCATGGAGGCAGCTTCCCCGAGCGTTAAAAGGCCGGAACGTGTGGCCGGATGGCTGCGCAAGAATTTTACTTCGCAATGGCCTTGCTGATCGTGGCCGCCGTCATCTACGGTTTCAGCCGGACGTTCGCGAACGATCTGATTTACGTGCCGTACCCGCGTCCGTGGATTCTGTACGTTCATGCGACGGTCTTTCCACTTTGGATTCTGCTTTTTTTGACGCAAACGGCGCTCGTACGCAGCGGCAACGTCAAGCTTCATCGAAGAATCGGCGCGTTTGGGCTAGTGCTCGGCGTCATAGTGCCGATCGTCGCCATCGCAACTGCCGTGATCATGGATCGGTTGCATATCGCGCATGGCGAGCAGAACGACTTTTTCCCGCCGTTCTTCGCCGTCCACGTCAACGACATGACCGCTTTCGTCATATTGTTCGGGCTAGCCGCAATCTACCGGAAGAGGAAGCCCGAGTGGCACCGCCGCCTCATGTTCGTCGCCACCTGCGTGTTGACGGATGCAGCGTTCGATCGCTTCCCCGCCTTTCGGGATAATCACCCCGCAATGGCGCTAGCCGTCGCTTTCGCCTGCGTCGACGGACTCATTCTCTGCGGCGTCGCGCGAGATTGGATCGTCGATAAAAGCGTCAACGTGGTATATCGCTATGTGCTTCCGGCGCTGGTGGCTGGACAAGTTCTCGCGACGACGCTGTTTGCTACGGCTCCGCCCTGGTGGCTCGCGGTCAGCCACGCGCTTATTGGGGCGTAGGCGCTATATAGTGTGTTATCTTCGGCTCCTCGCGCAAAAGCTGAGACACCTGTTGCTGCAAAATACTATCGGTCTTTGTCACACGGCCATGCTGTCGTAAGTGCTCCGTCCATGACGCGACGAGGAACGTCTCCAAGAAGCACCCTTGCTCGGCCGTATCTTCAAAAATACCCCAAGCGTGAGCGCCGTCTCGAAGCCGTTCGCGCCGTAATTGACCCATCGCGCTGAGAAAAGCATGACGGTTGGTTTCATCCGCGAGGGTGTATTGGAGGGTAACGAGCACCGGGCCGTCGTTACCCATGACGTCGCGCGAGATCACCGGCGCGGGCCACTGCATGGACGGCGTCAGATCGAGCGTTCCTTCCGTCGGGAGCTTCCAGCGCCAGGTGAGCGGGATTCCGAGAGCGATTCCGGCGGCAGCGGCAAAGTGCGCCCACGAAAGGCTCGTCACGGCTGCGAGCTGTCCCCAGACCGCACTGCCGATCGTCAGGGCGCCGAACATCACCGTGATGTACATCGCCAATCCGCGTCCCCGGACCCAGTTCGGCAACGCTTCCTGTGCCGAAACGTTCAACGTCGCGACGCCGGCGATCCACGATACGCCCGCAACGAGGCTCGCAAGCAATGCGACGACGGGCTCTCGGGCAATCCCAAAGAGCACCAACGCAACGGCCGTGCCGGCGCTCGCGATTGCTACCAACCGGTCGGGGCCAATCTTCAGTTTCCAATAGGGCATTACGAGGGCGCCGGCCACGGCCCCAAGCCCAATAGCCCCGAGCAATATGCCGTAGATTTCCGCTCCGCCGGTGATGCGCGTTCGAGCAACGAGCGGCAGAAGCGCCCAGTACGCACTTGCGAACAAAAAGAAGGCAACCGTTCTGACGAAGGTTCTTTGCAATCCGGGATTGTTGAGCGCGTACCTCAAACCGTTCCCAATCGCACTCGTGAAACGCTCGGGGGCGATGGCGCTTACCTGCGCCGCCGGGCGCCATCGTATGAGCGCGGCTATCACGCCGAAGTTGCTCACGGCGTTAATGACGAACGGCATTGCAATTCCGAATGGGCCGATGATCGCTCCCGCAAGCGCGGGGCCAATGGCGCGACTGACGTTGAAGCCTGCGCTATTCGCGGAAATCGCGCTGGGAAGCTCCGTTTTTGGTACGAGACTGGGAACGACGGCTTGCCACGCTGGGGACGTAAGAGCGCCGGCGACGCTAATAAGAAACATAAACCATAACAGCGATGCCGGTGTGACGAGGTTCATCCAAACCATCGCAGCAAACGCGGCCGAGAGAATGGCCGTCGCAACCTCGCCGAAGATCAGCAAGCGTCGCTTGTCCACCGTGTCGGATAGAGCGCCCGCGACGAGAGCGAAGAAAAACAACGGCGCGGTGTTCGCGACTTGGACGAGCGAAACGACGAACGCATCTTTGGTCAGGCTGGTCATCAGCCAGCCGGCGGCGGCCGCGTACATCCATCCGCCGACGTTTGAAACGACGGTAGCGATCCAAACGATCGTGAACATCGGATATCGGAACGCAGCCAGCGGCGACGTCGCCTTGTTCTCGTCGGACGACATTCGGCGAGGTTCGCTCGCGCCCGTCGGAGCGCCTGGCCGGCTTTACGAAACCCGCGTGTTGAAATGCACGCCGTAACCGTCGGGGTCTCGTAACGTCTCGGTCTCTATGGATGGCTTTCATGCCGTAGCGGGTCATCTCGGGTGGATCGACCGCGAGTCCGCGTTCGCGAAGCTGCGAATACAGACGGTCGACGTCGCCGCACTCGATGTAGAGCGCCACGTCGGAGTGACCTCGCCAGCGCGCTTCATCGCGAACGGCTGGGCGCTCGTTCGAATCGTATGTAGTGTTCAGGAAGAGATCCGAACCCTCAAAACGCATCCTGACAAAGTGCGAGAATCGGCCTTCGGCGGTGTCTACCTCGGGCGAAGCAAAGATGAGTTCGAATCCTAACATGTCCCGATAAAACGCGACCGAAGCGTTCGTATCGAAGACTTCAAAATAAGGGATCATCGCTTGAGCCTTTCACTGCTATGGCGGCGGAGCGAGCAGCTCGATTGCACCCTGCGCGGCGACGCGCTCGCCCGTTTTCAGGCCGGATGCTACGAGTACGTAATCTCCGCTCTGCAAACCCAGACGAACCTCGCGCGACGTAAATGTATCGCCGCCCGAAGCGTCTTTCCCTCGAACGAAAACGAGTTTGTGCCCGGTCTGCGGGTCTTCGACGACGGCGCTCACCGGAATCGCGAGTCCCTTCGTATGCCCCGTAACGACGTCGGCATTCACGGGGGTGCCCGCCGCAATGTCGCCGGGAACGCCGCTGACACTCACGACGGCCAGGCCCGTGACTTGATCGACGGCCGCCGCAACCCCCGAAACGCGCCCGTCCCACGTCGCGTCGCCCGCTTTCGCGCGCACGAGGTCGCCGGGGCCGATCGTTGCGATATCGTTTACGGACGCGTCCAGCGTTGCCGCGCGCGTGTCGCTCGGCGCTAGCGCGATGACTGCCGTGGATGCGTCGACGTTCTCTCCAGCTTGCACGTAGATGGCCGAGACGACGCCGTCCGCCGGCGCACGCAGCGTCGTGCGCGAAAGATCGTAGTCGCTCCCGCCGGCGCGAGCCGCCGCGGAAACCGACTGCGCGCTCGCAGCGGCGCGCGCGTCGCGCGCGGTGGCGCTGTCGGCGCGGTCGGCCGCAACGACGGCCTCGGCCGCTGCGACGTCGCGCGCTGCGACGATCCCGGCGGCGTAGAGCCGTCGCTGGCGCTGCAGCTCGGCCGAGTCGACGCGCAGCTTCACCGTCGTGCGATCGACCGCCGAAAGTGCGGCGTTCCCCGCCGCGGCAGCGGCGTCCGCGCGCGCGGCTTGGGCGGCATATGCGTATGACGTGGCGTCCAGCTGCGCGAGCGGTTCGCCTGCGCCAACGTGCTCGCCGAGCCGAACGTCGACGCTGCGCAGCGTTCCAGGCACGGAAAAACCAAGTTTGCTTTGCGTGCCGGCAACGGGGCCGACGCGCCCGGTCAAGTGCAGCGTTCGTTCGAGCGTCGCTTCATGTGCCGTTGCTAACGGAACGTTCGGGCGCACGTCGGCTTCGGGTGCGGCACCATTCCGTGAGAGAAGCCACCACACGACCCCGGCAACGACGAGCAGGACGGCAGCGGCGATAAGCACACGAGAGCGTGTCATGGTGCGATGATCTCCAGCAAGGCTTCGGATTGGGCTTCGCGATACTGCGCGACCAGCGCGTCGATCGAGGCTTGCGTTGCCGTTCGCCGCGCGTCGGCGACGTCGAGGCTGGAGCTCGCACCTTCGCGATAACCGAGTCTCGACCGCGGCGAGCGCGCGCAATGCTTCATCGCGCGCACGCACCGATGCGGCCGAAGCCTCGAGTTCGCCCGCACGTCGCGTACCGCCGCCGCCGCTTCAAGAGCGATGGTCCGTCGCGCGTCGAAAAGCTGCGCGCGAGCGACGTCGACCTGCGACTCGGCGCTCGAAGACGCGCGCGTTCGACGCGGGCGCGAGCGGGATGTCGAGCGTCACGTTGGCGGCCGGACCGTGAACGGATTGCCCCGAGTCGACACCGCCCGAATAGCCGCCGCTTGCGGTAGCGACGGGCCATCCCGCACCGCGAGCAGAATCGACGTCGGCGTTGCGTGCGTCGATCGCCGCGAGGAGCGATGCCACCTCGGGACGCGACGCCAACGCGCGCGCGATCGCGCGCCGCTCGTCGAGCGTGGCATACGCGTGGTCGTCATGGCGCTCGAACCGGCGCTCGCGAGAGAAGCCGGGTCGATGCCGGTCGCGGATGCCAGTGCATCGATCGCGTTGGCGCGATCCGCCGTTGCGCGAACGAGATCGGACTGCGCTTGCGCGACGGAAACGTCGGCGCGCACCACGTCGAGATGTGGAGCAGCGCCGTTGCGCGCGCGAATGTCGGCAACGGAGCGGTCGCGCAACGCGCCTTCGAGCGCATCGCGCCGCGCGCGTTCGAGCGCGATCGTTTGAAGGGCGTCAAAATACAACTTTGCGGCGCTCTCCTTGGCTCGCAGCGTAGCCGCCTCGGTATCGCGCTGCGCCGCGATCAGATCGCTCGCCGCCGATCGCGATTGCGCGGAGGCCGCGAGGATATCGTTGATGGTGATGCCTACCGCAACGGTGAACATATGCTGTTCCGTGACGCTTTGGTCGAAGGGTCCTGCCTGCGGCGCGAGCGCGTATGCCCCCGAAAGGTGCGGCACGCCGCCGGAGCGAGCGATTTCCAGCGCCGCCTCACGCTGCCGCACGTTGGCCCGCGCGATCTGCACGTCGACGTTCTGCGCGACGCACGAGCCTCCGCATCGCTGACCGAGAGCTGCGAAAACGCCGGCAATCGCGGCCAGAGCATCGCGTCAAGATCATGCGGTACTCGTTGCCCGCAAAGCCGCGTACAGCACCGGAATGAGCAGCAGCGTGAAGAACGTCGCCGTCGAGAGGCCGCCGACGACCGCGATGGCCAGCGGCTGTTCCATCGCCGCTCCGGCGCCGATGCCGAAGGCCAGCGGCAGCAATCCGCCGATCGCCGCAAACGTCGTCATCAGAATCGGCCGCAGCCGTTCGCGCCCGGCAAGTATCAATGCGCTCGGACAACGTTGCGTCCTTCGCTGCGACGCCGGTTCGCGGCATCGAGTAGCAGGATGCCGTTCTTTACGACGAGGCCGACCAGCAGCAGCATGCCCATGAAGGACGAACGTTGAACGGCGTGCGCGTGATCGCCAGCGCGATCGCGACGCCGATCGGCGCGAATGCGACGGCGGCGAGCATCACCAGCGGTTGCGCGAAACGACCGGAAGGCGACCAGCACGACGAAGAAGACCAGCAGAACCGCCAGCCCGATTGCGACGGCGAACTCGCGAAATGAATCTTGCTGCGCCTGGTAGGCGCCCCCGATCTCCGCGCGTATCCGGGCGGCAATCCGGCGCCTACGATCGCCGAGCGCACGCCGGCGACGGCGCTCGAGAGCGTCCCGACGCGAGATTGGCCGAAACGACGAGTGACGCGCTGTCCGTTGATCTCTTCCACGTCGGTCGTGGTCCGGTCGAGGCTCGTCCGAGCGAGTTGCGCGAGCGGTACCGGCCCGGACGCGAGCGCGAGCGAACTCGGAACGCCGTATCCGGCGCTCGTCACCGCGACGCGAACCGGAACTTGCATCGAGCGTTCGGCGATCGTCGTGCCGATCGTCCCCTGCATTCCCGCGGCCAATGCGCCGGCGATGTCCGACGACTCGCGCCGGCCCGCGCCGCGCGCGTTAGCTCGGGTACCACACGCAGAATCGGTCTCGTCTTGCGAGACGCCCGAGAACGGATCTGCGACGCCGGGCATCTTTGCAACCTCCGCCGCCGACGCGGGTCGCGGCGGCCGCAAGCACGCTGCTGATCGGGTCCGCTCACGATCACTTCGATCGGTGCCGGCGCGCCGGAGATGTCGTTGATCATGTCTTCGAGGATCTGGTGAATGTTGAGTTGCGCCGCGGGCACCGTCGCCTCGATCGCATCGCGCAAGCGATCGCTCACGACGTCGAACGAGGCGCGCTGCCCGAGCGGCTTGAGTTTCACCCGCACGATTCCCGCGCGCACCGGCGTCGGCGTGAAGCCGTTCGTGTCGAGACCTGTGATCCGGCCCTCCGCCGCGACGGCCGGATCCGCCAGCACCGTTCGTTCGATCGCGTGGCCGCGGCGTCGCTCGCCGCTAGCGTGGTTCCCACCGGCATCGCGTACGCGATTTCGAACTGCCCTTCGTCGAGCCGGGGCAGAAAGTCGTTCGGCAAAACGGCGATCAGCGCAACCGTCGCCACCAGCACGCTCGCCGCGATCGCGTACATGGCGCGGCGATGACCCAGCGCCCACTTCAGGATCGGTTCGTAACGATCCGACAGCCAATCGCTGGAGGCAGCGTGCGCGCTCGCCTGGCTCCCTCCGGTGAGTGCGCGGAACACCAGCGGCGTAAAGAACAGGGCGAGCGCGAGTGAAACGAGCAACGCGCACGAGAGCGTCAACGCGAGCGTGCGGAAGAACGAACCCGAGACGCCGCCGAGCAGCGCGAGCGGAAGGAAGACGACGACGGTGGCCAGCGTCGAGGCAATCATCGGCCGCGCAAGGCGCGACAGGGCGACGCCGGCATCACCCGACGCGGCGATGCCCTCGACCACGACGATCGCGTCGTCGATGATCAGCCCGACGGCAATCGCCGATCCGCCGACGCTCATGATGTTGAGCGTTTGCCCGAGCAGCGCGATCGCGAGCACGGCGATCGACATCGCGACGGGAATGATGATCGCCGCGACCAGCGTCATGCGCACGTTGCGCAAGAAGAAGAAGATGACGCCGAGCGCCAGCAGCGCTCCGGCGAAGATCGCGTCGCGCAAGCTCTCCTGCGATGCGACGATGAGATCGGTCGCGTCCCAATACGGGTGCAGCTGCGTTCCCGCCGGCAGTCGCGACTGGATGGCTCGCAGCCGTTCTTTCAGCGCGCGCGCCATGCGAACGTTGTCGGCGCCCGGCAGCGCGTACGCGCTCAACCCGATACCGTGAACCGCGCCGGTCGAAACCTGATTGGTTGCCGGCGCGACGCCCAGGCCGACGCTCCCAAGTGCCGAGAGCGGGAGGCTGGGACGCATCGCGGGTGGGGACGGCGACGCGTGCGAGATCGCTCGCATCGTGCAGCCCACCGTCGACCAGCACGGCGGTGCGCTGCGAATACGCTTCGGCAACGCCCGCCGCGCTGATGCCGTTGGCTTCGGAAAGCGCTTTGACGACGTCCTGTGCCGAGAGCTTCGCCGCGCCAAGCGACGCCGGGTCGAGATCGATATGATACTCGCGTTCGGGACCGCCGATCACGAGCGCGCGAGCCAGCCCCGGCGTCCCGTAGAGCGCGGGCAGAATCGTGCGCTGCGCGTACTCGCGCAGCAGCGTTTGCGAAAGCGTCGACGAGGTGAGCACCCACGACAATACCGGCTCCGTCTGCGGCGTCAGGATGTTCGCTTCGACGGTCGCCGTTGCGGGGAGATCGACCCGCGCGCGTGCGATCGCCGATTCAACGTACTGCAGGTCGGCGCGCGCGTCGGTCGCCGGATCGAACTCGACCGTAATATCCGCGCTGCCCAGCGCCGACGTCGCCAGCACGCGACGGACGGATGGAAGCCCGAGAAACTCGCGTTCGAGCGGCAGCGAGAGGATGCTGCGCGCTTGCTCGGGCGGCAGATTCCCAGCTTCGGCAACGACCGAGATCCGGGAAAAGCGCATCTCGGGGAAGATCGACGCGGGCGTACGCACGTATGCCCAGACACCCAACAGCGTAAGGACCGCCGTTAGAAACGCGATCGCACGGGCGTGCCGAAGCGAGAATGTGGTCAACTGCATCTGCGCCCGAGTTTAGCTTTTGTGAATGAACCCTAAGTGAACGGCCGCGCGAGCACGATGGAGACGAGCGCTCCGCCGCCGGAGCGGTTCGAGAGCACCAACGATCCGCCATTGGCCTCGACCATCGTACGCGCGATCGCCAGCCCCAGACCGGTCCCGCCGCGCGGACGCGATGCGTCGCCGCGCCAGAAGCGTTCGGTCGCATGCGCCAAGCCTTCGGGCGAGAACCCCGGACCGTCGTCGGCGATCTCGATGCGAACCGTCTCCTCGTCGCGCGCCGCGCGGAGTTCGACTTCGCCGCCTTTTGGCGCAAACCCGATCGCGTTATGCACGATTGCGAGCAGCGCGCGCTCCAACGTCGGGCGATTGGCCAGCGCCTCTTGCGGGTCGCCGGGCCGCAACGCGAACGGCCACCTCGCGCATCGTCGCCGCCGGTTCGACGCGCGCGCGCGACTTCGGTAAGCAGGTCGTTTGCGCTCACGGATTCGCGCGAGCGAGCGTCGACCTCGGAACGCGCGGCGGCCAGCAGTTCGTCGATCAGTTCTTCCAGGCGCAACGCTTCGCGCGCGATCGAATCGAGTGCGGCGCGATATTCGCCGGTCGTTCGCTCGCGCCGCAGCGCAAGCTCGGTTTCGGCCCGCAGCACCGCCAGCGGCGCGCGCAGTTCGTGCGACGCGTCGGCGACGAAACGGCGCTCGCGCGAGAAAACGCGCCTTCCAGGCGGTCCAGCATTCGGTCGAACGAGGCGCACATAGGCGGCCGAGTTCGTCGTCGCCGTCGGCGCGCAGCCGCGAGGAGAGGTCGCGGGCTTCGATGCGTTCGGCCAGCGATGCCAGACGTTCGAGCGGCGCGAGCGCGACGGTCGCTGCGCGGCGGGCGGCCAGCGTCCCAGATCGCCACCAGCACGACGCCGACGGCGAGGGAAATCAAGCGCCGCCGTCCGGTCGAAATCGCGAATCCACAGGTCGGGTTGCCACACGACCACGGTGCCGTACGGTACGCCTTTGCGTTGAACCGGAGCGCGCGCGAAGTGCAGACCGCCGGTCTGCGGCGACGGCAGCGGTTCGCCGGCGATGACGACGCCGTTCGCGTCGAGGATTGCAAACGGAACGCCCGCGTGCAGCGTTTGCAGTTCGGCCAAGTCGCCCGCGTCGACCGAGACCTTGCCGTGATGCACGTCCACCGCCGTCGCCATCGCCTGCGCCATCGTCATGAGCCGCTCGTCGAACCCGAAGCGCAAAGCGCGATCGATGCCGAGGATCGAGAGCGTCGCGAACAGCGTGACCGCGGCGAAATCGCGATCGCGACGGTTCGCGCGCGAGGCGGTCGCGAACGCTCACGGCGACTCCAAACGGTAACCGACGCCGCGAACCGTGGCGATCATCTGCGGCTCGCCCTCCGAGACGAGTTTGTTTCGGATGCGTCGAGCGTAGACGTCGAGCACGTTCGACGACGGATCGCTGTCCCGATCCCAGAGCAGATCCTCGAGCACGCGCCGCGGCACGGTGCGCCCGCGGTTGCGCAGCAGTACTTCAAGAAAAACCGCCTCTTTTGCCGTAAGACGCAAGTCGCGGTCTGCCGCGGCGCGCCTGGCGCGTGCTGCAGTCGAACGTTAGATCCGCCGCTTCGAGCACGTCGCCGGACCAGGTCGGGAGGGCGGCGAGCGATCTGCGCAGCCGTGCCTCGAGTTCGATGAAGGCGAACGGCTTGCGCAGATAGTCGTCCGCACCTGCGTTGAGCCCAGCCACGACGTCGTCGGCTGCGTCGCGCGCCGTGAGCAGCAGCACCGGCGTCGCTTCGCCGCGCGCGCGCAGGCGGCGCAGGATCGAGAGCCCGTCCTCGTGGGGCAGGTTCGAGATCGAGCACCAGCGCATCGTACGGCGTTGCCGCGAGATACGCGTCGCACTCGCGGCCGTCCGGGAAGCGTTCGATGACGTGCCCGTCTTCGGCGAAGCCGCGCGCGATCAGCGCCCGCAGCGGCTCGTCGTCTTCGACGACGAGAACGCGCACGACGCTCTTGATTCGGCTAAGCGTCACGGAGTGAATTTCAGCCGCTGAACCCAATCGCCCTTGGAATCGCCCCAAACGATCCACATGTCGCCGGTCGATTCGTCGATGCCGGCCGTGTGTGCCCGGTGTGCCCGGTATCCATCCGCCCGACGACTTGCGGGCCGCGCCGTCGCTACGGCGACGACGGTGACGATGCCGCGCCCGGCGCAGACGACCAGGTTGCCCTTGGAGCCGGTGCTGCACTGGTCGATATGCGGCTGCACGTTCGTGCTGCCGACGAGTTCCCCGCCCGGCGTATACGCCGAGAGCACCCCGTTTTGGCCGCCGACGATCACTTGATTCGCGCCGGTGCGAAAACGAGCGGATGATTGTCTTCGATTTGAGGCGTCTTGATGGTCGAGATGACGCTCGACGTCGTCGGATCGACGATCGCAAAGCCGCCGCCGTTGGCGAGGTTTTGATAGAGGCGCCCGCTCTTCGGGTCGACGGCCGGCGACTCGAGGTCGTCGGCCGGCATCGGGATCGTGGCGATCAGCTTCATGTTCTTGCCGTCGATCACGTAGACGTTTCCGCCGCCGTCTTGATCGGCGTAGATGCGCCCGTTCGACGGGTTGTACGTGATCGCGTCGATATCGCCGGGACGTCGACCGAGGCAACACTTTCAATCCGACCGGGTCGACTTCGAAACGAGCGATCGGTGCCGTTGCCGGTGAACACGTCACCGGTCGCTGGATCGACGGCGCTGCCGTGCATCGGCCCGACGTCGACTTGACCGGTCACGTTGCCGGTCGTCGTATCGACCACCAGCAGGCGTTTGCTGGCCGTTGCGCCGCGTAGGCGCGATGGCGCGCTTCGTCGATGGTGACGTAATCGAATCCGCTGAAAATGGGGACTGGCTGCGGCGGGGCGGCGACGGCGATCGGCAATGTGGTTCTCCTTAGTGTGCGACGCGCGGCGTAAAACCGGCCGGAGGCGTAGTGGATGCGTTCGGAATTGTGACGGGTGCGATCCCCAGGGAACGGCAACTCATCTGCGGCGGGAACGCGTTGACGGTTTCGTCCGGAATCTCAGCGTCGCTCGCGGGGATCGGCGGGGTGGTACCGGCTAACCGGCCCGGATCGAAAGCGCCGCTCAGATCCGTGATTGTGGGAAGAGCGTCGCGCGGTCCCATCGGCATATAGGGTTTCTCGTCCGGCATCGATGCGAGTGCCGGAAGGCCGAATGCGGTCTCGGCAAACTTCACGATCGAAGCGGTGTCGCCGGAGTCCGGCACGATCGCACCGCTGCGTGCGAACGGCGAGATAACGAGAAACGGGATTCGGCTGCCGTCTCCGCACGGATGGCCGTCGGCGCACCGTTCGAAGTTCGGCGGCGGAACGTGGTCCCAATATCCGCCGCTGTCGTCCCAAGCGATCGACGATCGCCGAATCGTTCCAATATTTGCTCCGTGCGATCGCGTTGACGAACGTCGCGACGAACGATTCGCCGATTTGCGCGTCCGAGTCGCCGTATCCAGGATGATCGTCGTCGCCCAACCAGTTCGCCTGAACCGACGGATCGGGGTTGGCCGGCTTCCAGCCGAACTCGTTCTTGGAGCTGCCCTTGACGTAGAAGACGCCCTGGTCGCCGAGCGTTCCGGCGCGAAGCTGCGCGAGCATCGCCTTGGCGTCGTGGACGTTCTTCCAGAAAACCTCGTTGTTGCGTAAGTAGCCGAAATATTGCAGCCCGTTGTGATGCGCTTCGTAGCCTTCGGCCGCTGCGGTCGGCGAGATGTAGCCTTCCTGGTACCAGCCCCACGGGATCGGCGCGCGTCCGCTAGCCACGGTCGCTTTGAGATCGGCATCCACGCCGGCGCGCTGGTTCGTTGCAGCAGCTCGTCCGTGCCGCGCCAGCGCGAGCATCAGCGTTGCATACTGTTGCGGAAGCTGTGGCGCTTTGTCGGCGGCCCGTCGTTCGGCGGCGAGCCCGGTTCGAGGTCGTTCATCACCGGAACGCCGGGCTTCCCTTCGACGACGACCGAGCCGGAACTGGGGTCGCGAGCCCATTGGGTCTGCCCGGCCTGGCCGGCGATCACTTCGATGTTGTTGGGCGTCGAGGGGTGTTCATGCCTTCGAAGATGTGGTCGAACAGCGCGAACGTCTTGGCGTACTTCCACAAGAACGGGATGGTATCGCAATCGTAGTGCGCCATCGTCAGCATGCCGACCGCACGCGCCCCGGCGCTCCCGAACTTTTTCTGCGACGCCTTTTCCTGGACCGCGACGAACTGATCGAGCTTCCCATCGTTGTCTTTGGCCACGGAAACCGCGCGCGAGTGCCCGGGCGATTCGGTATCGGGATCGGCGATCCGGAACGGCGTGACCCACGTCTGGCCGATCGGGTCGAATTGCCGGAAGCCGTGGCTTTGGGCCAGCGGCGACGCAAGGTTTTCTGCGCCGGGGAACGTGCCGAAATAGTTATCGAACGAGTGGTTTTCTTGGAAGATCACAAAGACGTGTTTGATGCGGCCGTTTATTGCACTCGGCGCGTTGCCCGCGCTTCTCGCAGCGCTCGCGGGTGCGAGGAGCGATGCCGCGGCACAGAGCGCCATCGCTCGAAGGATCCGTCTGCTGGGAAGCACGACGTGCATTCTATCGCCCCTAGCTGAACTCAAAATGAACCGGTGATTATGGCCTGTGTTAATGCATGCATAAGGCACAGATAAGCGTTTAGCCCTTATCGTCGGCAGTATGAAGTTGAATCGAAGCGTGCAGAATCGCCTGCTGGCATTCTTATTAGTTTTCGCCTTTATCGCATCACCGGCCATTTCGGCCGCGGCGACCGGGACGACGATTTCGGGGCGTATCTTGGATGCGCAGGGCGGGCTTCCGGTCCCGAGCGCCACCGTCGAACTGGGGATAAAGGAACGAAGGTTGCGACGGCCGATCACCGACGCCGCCGGTCAGTTTTCGTTCCCGGGGGTGGCGCCCGGAACGTATTCCGGTAACGATTCGAGCCGCCGGGTACCAAACCACGATTGCCCCCGAGCTTCTGGTGAGCCCCGGCGAGCCGGAAGTATCGTTTCAAACGGCCGTGAACCGGCAAGCCGCAAGGCCTCAAGAATATCGCTATCGGTCGCTACGGCCGAGCCGCGGGGCGCTGCAAACCAGCTCGACCATCAACACGCACGTCGAACGTCCGTCATGCAGAGCGAGAACTATCAGCGTCTTGGCGACGTGCTTACCACGGTCCCCGGTGTCACGACCTCCACAGCTCTTCGGTCGGCGACGATATGTCGCTCTCGATCGCGGTTTCGACCCGACCGAGACCGCGACGCTGCTCGACGGGCATCCGATCGGCCCGATCGGCGCGTTCGGCGGCGGATACAACTACAACGTCTCGCCGTTCTGGGGTCTCTCGGGCGTCGACGTCGTCTTCGGTTCGGGTGCCACCGGACTCTTCGGCGCGACGACCATCGCCGGCGCCGTGAACTTCCAAACGATTAATCCGACGCAAGATACCACGTATCGGTGACCCAGGGTGTGGGAAACAACGACAAGCAGATGACGGGTTTGCTCGGCACCGGGTCGCTCGGCAAGCTCGGCTACGCGATCGCCTGGGGTGTCCAAGGCACGAATGGAAACTTTCCCGGCGGCGTGATCACGCAGACGGCGCTGCTGCAATCCAGCGTCCTGAACAACGGCTACAAGGGCGCGCCGCCGCCGCCGGATCTCACGAGAGCCAACGTCGACAACGGGCTCAACACCTACTACGGACCGCGGCAATACGTCGCAGCACAACTGGTTGGAAAGCTTACGTTCTACGTTTTCTCCCCGAAGACCACGCTGCAGTTCACGTCGTATGCCGCCGACGACTGGTCCAACTCAACCGGCGAAGGCGACAACGACTACCAGCAATATCAGTACGTCCTCTACGGCGCGCAGCAGAACGTCGCGTCGATCATCGCGAGCCCGGCGGCCTGAACACGATCCTCGTTCACAACGTGCCGAAATCGTGTAAGAACACCATTGCCGTTCTGGCGAACACCCGAGGGCTACGAGTGTATGAATGCGCAGCAGTTCGCGGTCAACTTTTACGGACCGTTCGGCGGCAGCATCGATCGCTGGCGCACGCTCGGCAACTCAAGACTACGACCTTCGCGCGACGCAGCAGTTGGGCGCGGGAGTGATCACGGTCGAAGGTTTCGAAGACGCGTACAACTACAACGAGCAGAAAGGCCCGCAAGTGCCGACCGGCGTTGCGACGGTCTACGGTCCCGGCCCGAACTATCTGGATCTCTATCACAATCGCGGCTATCTGATCAGCGACGACTTCGCGACGTCGAAGAACGATCTCGCGTTCGGCTACACGTGGCTGCATCAGGCCAACACCGATGGCGCGTTCCCCTATACTACGGCATCCGGTCAGACCGCCAACGTCTTCGGCGTGAACCCGCAGCTCGATCTCGCAACCGCAAGTTATTTCGTCCGCGATTCGTGGAGCCCGAGCAACAAGTTCTCCGTCTTCGGCAGCTTCTGGCTGCAGCGTTCGCTGGATACGTCTTCGACGCACTTCGATCCACGTCTCTCGTTCGTGTATCGCCCGGACAACAGCGACGTGTTCCGCTTGACCGGCGGCAAATCGTACAGCGAACCAGATCCGTCCCTGCTCGCCTTCACGCCGCCGATCTACGGCGCGCCATCGAGCATCAACTGCCCCTCCACCACCACCGGGACCGGATCGCTCATCTCGATTGCCTGGTCGCTAACCCCGACCTCCAACCGGAAACGGCCAACGATCTCGAAGCCGCATACGGCCACCGCTTCAGCGTCACGACGAACTTCCAAGCCGACGTCTATCAGTCGTGGGAAAGCCAAGCGCTCCTCGGCGGCTTGGAGCCGATCACTGGGATACCGCATTACTCGTACCGCCGAATTGATCGCGCAGTATCTCTCGCGACGGCGAAATGTCCCGGGCTGAATCCGACGATCAACTCCTCGCGTTCTCGACGACCTTCAACGCCGCTGCCGCACGGTATCGCGGCATCATCCTCTCGGCGAACGTCGGTATCATGCGCAACGTCACGTTCAACGCGACGTACAACATTCAGTCGGCGTCCTATCTGGGCGTCCCCAAGACATCCTCGATTGCGAATACGACCTGATCGACGGCGGCCAGATCTACGGCATTCCGCTGCGCCAGGGCTCGGCCGGTTTGCCTACCAAGATGCGACGGTCTCGCCGCACGTCTCGATACGACCTATGTCGGCGCGAACAACAGCTGGAACCGCAATCCGTTCTGGTTTGCCAACGCGAGCCTCTCCAAGAGAGCGGCGACGTAACCATCGGCTTCGGCTCACAACTTCTTCAATAGCGTCGCTCAGCAATACGGCTGATCGGCTACGGCGTCTACCCCGCAAAACTATTATGGCCTAGCCGCGCAAGGCGGCCCAACCAGCGCCCTGCAACAAGGCACCGAAGAATACGGCCTGCCCTTCCGCACCTATTGGTTCACGATGAAATTGGGTATCTAACGGCTACTCGTCGTCGACCGGCCGGTTCGATGGCGCTTGGTGAAGGAAGAAGTCCTTCGAATATCTCGCTTCGATTTTCGCGAACGGTCGCGGCGGTTTGGTGAAATCGAACATGCCGCCGATGTCGGTAGCGCGGACGTCGTTGGTCCCGATGCGTGCGAGCCCCCAGTTATCCTCGATGAACTTGAGAATGCTGGCGGGCTCGTATTGTGTGTGCGAAACGTAACCCGCGCGCGCGTAGGGTGAGATGAGGATCATCGGTACGCGAAAACCCAGGCCCTGATAGTCGAGCTGCGGCGGTTTTTGTGATCGTAGAATCCGCCCCAGTCGTCCCAGATAACGACGATCGCTGTGGTGTTCCAAGCGGAACTCGCGCCGACCGCGTTGACGACCGACGCGACCCATGACGGGCCGGTATCGGGCTCCGCTGCCGGTGGGTTATCGGGATGATCCGAGTTTTGGTTGTCGGGAACGAGCCACGATACGGCCGGCAGCGTTCCGTTCGTGATGTCGGTAAAGATCGACGTTTCCGGCGTGGACGCCGGTCCGTTGACGTTGGCGCCCCATTCGGGTCCGTACCGCACGGCTCGGATCGCGTCGAAGGCGGACCAAATCCACGCGGTGGTGCCGGCACCACTTTGGGGAAAACCGGCTCGTAATACTTCCACGAAAGATGCGCCGCATCGAGCCCATCGCGCAGCGTCTTGTAGTCATAGCAAGGGAACGGTCCGGCGCCTTGTAGATATTTGCCGCTCTTCGTCAGCAGGCCGGTCGTGGTGCCGGGCGGTGAATCGCAGCCCCAGATTCCACTATCGGGAAGATCGGTAACGGCTTTGTCCGGCGTTAACGAGGTCGAGCCGGCGATAAGATCCTGATGCCCGGTGAAACTGCCGCTGCCTTGCGTTTGAAACATGTGGTCGGCCAACGCATATCGCTTCGCCATCGTCCAATACGGTTTGATCTCCGCAGGCCTCACGTATTGGTACGGATACAACTTCGCCAAGCCGTACCAACCCTCGCCGCCCAAGTCCATTTGGTTGAATCCATCCATCTTCCCACCGTCGTATTCGGTCAAGAAGTCGCCATGGCCATGCGGGAGGTCGTAGTTGTCCAACTTTACCGGCTTGAGGCGAACGATCGTGTACCCCTTCGGACAGGTCTTCGACACGACGCACTTGGCGAGACCCGTCTTCGTGCCGTCGGCTCCGGGAAACGTTGCGAAGAGATTGTCGAAGCTGCGGTTCTCTTGAATGATGATGATGACGTGCGCAATCTTGCGCGCAGCCGCCGCGCGCTTCGCCTGCGCCGGCAGTACCTGTAAACCAAGGGTCTCGCCGCCGGAATGGCCGGACGCCGCACAGCCGGCGAGCTCCGCGCAAGCGGCGGTTAGCATCAAGGGCCAAAGGCGATGATAATGCATCCGTGCGGAATTTTCGATAGCTAACTAAATCGTGAGGGCGAGTTCGAACGCTTCTTCGACGCTGCCCAAGTCGGCGTGGGGCGCGGGAAGCGGTAGGTCGTAATGGGCCGCCATCTTCGCATATGCGGCTTGAGCCGACGGCGAGCGCATGCGCATGTGCTTTGCGTGGAACCCTTCAGTGAAGGCGTGCAGGCGAATCCCGATCTCGCGCTTATCTCGGCGGCACGCCGCTTCCACGTACGCATCGAGCACGCCGGCGGTCGCGCCGATCTTCGGTTGGCGGCGCAGCGCGCGGAGGACGTCGAGCAGCCGTGCGAGCGCGTCGTCGACGTTGTTGCGCGACAGCTCGAACCGCGCCGATCGCAGCATCACGCTCTCGAACCCGTAGTGGAAATCGCCGGCCCGCAATGCGCGGACGATGCGTCCGAACTGTGCCGCCGCGTCATCCTCGTCGCCGCGACGCCAGGAAACGTTGGCTTGAATCACCCGCAGCGCGCACAAGAGTTGATCGTCGTCGCCGGCACTCGCCAGAGCCAATCCGCTGCGCACGAAGTCCGACGCCCGCTCGAACTGCGCTTCCTCCTCGATCGCGCGCTTGGCAAGCACGAACCACACGTACGCGTCTCGCGTCGTCGTGGAACGCTCTTCCAATCGCTCTGCCAGCATCTTGAACGAAGGGAAGTCTCCGAGTACGAACGCCGCATGCGCGGCAATTGCCAGTGCGTGAAGCTGCTTCGCGAGCGGCGCATTGCTGTCGGCGGCGCGCGCCGCGAACTCCGAGATGCGGCGAATCGCCGCTTCCGTGGTCTGTCCGCGCACGTAACCCATGCCCTGGCGCGCCAGCAGATCGGCGACCAGTTCGTACTCCTTTTCGTCCATCGCCCAATCGAGCGCGGCGGCGACGTTGTGCCGCTGTACCGATCCAGCCGGCGAAGCAAAGTACCGGGCAAAATCGCGCAGGGCGGCGTCGCGATCGCCGGAGCGCCGCAGCTGATCGTGCAAGAACTCGCGCAGCGTCTCAGGAACGCGCAGCCGCGCGGGGTCCCCCGACTCGATCAATAGGAGCGACGAGTCGACCAAGCGCTGGAGCGATTCGCCCGAACCGTCGCCGCAGACCGCCCGTGCGGCTTCCCACGAGGATTCGCGATGGAATACCGACATCCGCACCAGCACGCGCTGCTCCTGTGCTGAAAGCGAACCGAAGCGGCGCTTGAACACGTCGAGCTCGATGGCGCCCGGAATCGCGCGGAGTGCCTCGACACGACGCCGGACTTTGTTCGCATCCTCCGGCTCGACCTCGTCGCCCCCGGCGTACTCGGTCGTGCAGCGTTCGTAGAACTTCATGCCGTCTTCGATCGAGAAGGGCTCGAGCTTCAGAATAAATTCGTCCTCGACCCCCAGCGGTTCGCGACACGTCGCGACGATATGCATCCCGACGGCATTCGAAGCTCCCCGAACGTACGCCGCCACGCCGGAACTCACCGCATCGCACCCGTCCAGCACCAGAAGAAGCTGCGCGGCGCCGGACGGATCGGCGGTTAGCGCGCGAGCGACGTAGGCGCCGACTTCGTCATCGGCCTGGCAGTCCGAGAGGTCCACGAAGAGTGCGTGCGCTTGCGAACGCCGGGCGAACTCGAGCGCGAGGGCGCTCTTCCCGATTCCGCTCTGGCCGGTGATGGTGACGACTGGACGCACCGTGGTCGCTAGCGTTTCGAGCTCCTCATCGCGTCCGACGAACCCGTGCGCCGCCGCGGGAAGCTGCAGGCGCACGGCGCGCATCGGGCTCGAACGAATCGCATGGTCGCCGGCGACGCGGTTACGCCCGGCCGACTTGGCGCGATACAAGTTCGTATCGGCGCGATAGAGCAGCGTCGAGAGTGCGAGGCCCGGCTCGGGCACGACCGCTGCGACGCCTGCGCTGATCGTGACGATGCGATGCGGCGAAGCCGGATGTTCGATCGAGCGCAGCGCGACGAACGTACGAATGCGGTCGCACAGCGCGAGTGCCCCGGCTTCGTCGGCGTTGGGCATGACGACGGCAAACTCTTCGCCGCTGTATCGCGACACGAAATCGCCAGCGCGCAAACCCGCCTGTACGATGGCCCGCGCGATGTGTTTGAGGCAGTCGTCGCCGCGGTCGCGCCCGCACGCCTCGTTGTATCCGCGGAAGTAGTCGATATCCAGCAACGCCACCGAGATCGGCGCGCGCTCGCGCACCGAACGGCGCCACTCGAGGCGCATCCGCTCGTCAAACCCGCGGCGGTTTAGCACGCCGGTCAGCGCGTCGTTCGTCGACCGCTCGGACAGCCGCTCGACTTCGGCGCTCAGATGTGCGACGTCCATCGCGAGCGCAAAGACGCGGCCGAACGAGTGAAGTCTCGTAACGTCGTCTTTGTCGAAGTCGGTCGTCGATCCAACGAGTGCCGTAAACCCGCTCGGGCCGTTCACGCTCGAGAGCGGCAGAAACAGGCTCGCGCCGATGCCAATGGCTTCGCCGCGATACAGGGCGTCGAGCACGATTTCATCCGGAACGATCCCATCGCGTGCAATCTCGGCTTCGGCGTCCCGGCCGGCAGCGAAAATGACCTCGGGGCTCCTGCGGGGCCCGAAGGCGACGGCGCAGAGCGAAATCGGCAGACGCTCAAGCATGAGCCCCGCAAAACGGCGGCAGTAGTCCATGGCCGTACCCGGCCGGTCGAACAGCTCGGTTACGTCCTCGAACGTCAGCCTTTCCCGTACGGCTTCCATCATCGGTACAAAAGCTCAGATTGTCAGTGCGAGCGCAAAAGCCTGGTCGGCATCGGCGATGTCCGGTGCCGGAGGGTCGGCGGGAAGGGCGCACCGCGCGATAACGGCCGCATAGTTCGATTCCGCGAACGGAGATCGCCGCAGCCCGCTCTCGCGACGGTAGGAGGTCACGAATGCGTGTAAACGAAGCGCCACGTCGAATTTCTCACGCCGGCATGCGGCATGGACGTAGGCGTCGATCGCGCCCACCGTCTGACGCTTCTGAGGTGCCCGGCGAATCAATCGCAGCGCGTCCAGCAGCAGCGCTAGGGCCGCGTCGACGTTGCCGCGCCACAGCTCGAAGGTCGCCGCTTTGATCGACACCACGTCGGCCAGATGGGGCTGCGAACCGGCGTTGACGGCGCGCAGGACGTCGGCAAAGGCCTCCGCCGCTTCGGCTTCGTCGCCTTTGCGCCAGGCGATCGTCGCTCGGGCCAGCGTCAGATCGTGTTCCATTTCCTGTGCCCCGCGACGAGCGTACTCGATACCCCGCAGCGCCCAACCCTCGGCAGCGTCGAGATCCGTGCCGGCCTCGGCGCCCCATGCTGCGAGATTGTAGAACGTCGTCGCACACAGGCGCGCCGACTCGGTACGTTCCGCGACCTCGATCACCGCATCGGCGTCCGCAAGCAGCGCGGCTGCGTCACCGAGCGCGACCTTCGCAATGTACTTCATCGCGGTGATCGCGTAGAGCGTGTATGGATCGGCGATCCCAGCTGCGCGCGAGAGCAGATCGTCGGCGAGCCGCCGCATCAAGGGAAGATCGCCGATCGCATACGCGGCATACGCCGCGACCGACAACACGCGCAGCCGCAGTTCGCGCGGCGTGGCGCTCTCGCCGATCCGGCGGCCCATCTCGATGAAGCGCCGGACGGCGTCCTCGTCGAGCTGACGCAGGTACGTAACGTTGAGCCGCGCCACCAGCTCGCCCGCAATTTCATAGTCCTCTGCGGCCATGGCTCGGCTCAGCGCGGCGTCGAAGTTCGTGCGTTCGGCTCGAATGATGTCGAGCCGCTCCGGCGAGGCACTGAGCGATTCGTCCGGCAATAAGTTGATGAAGAAGCGCGCGTGCGCGCGGGCCGTCTCGTCGTATTCGCCGAGCCCGCGCAAACGCGCCGCAGCGAAGGCGCGCGTCGCGGCAAGCATTCGCACGCGGCCGTCACGGTCGATCGCGACGAGCGACTTGTCGGCCAGCCGCCGCAAGATCTCTCCGCCGCGGTCGCCGCAAATGGTGCGCGCCGCTTCGAGCGAACACTCCTGCGGAAAAACGGAGAGGCGCGCGAAGACGTGCTTCTCCTCGCCTGAGAGAAGAAGGTAGCTCGACGCCAAGGCGGCGTCGACGGCGTTGGTGTTATCCCGCGAATTCACGTGCTCGAAGTTGGCTTCGAGTTCGGCTAGGGTATAGTTGCGAAGCGCACGCGCCGCCACTTCGATTGCAAGCGGAACCGCGTCTAAGCGCGCCACCAGCCGCTCGGCGATCTCGCGGTCGGCGCGGTCGAAGGCGATGTTACGATTCGTTTCGCGCGCGTAGCGTTCGAAAAACGCCAGCGCGTCCTCGCGCGCCAATGGCCCAAGGCGGTAAACGCGCTCGCCTTCAACGTGCATCGGCTCGCGGCTCGTTGCCAGCACGCGTACGCCGTCGATATCGTTCAGGGAGAGCACGAACTGCGCGGCGCTCGAGAGCACGTGTTCGCAGCGGTCGAGCAGCAGCAGCAGTTTTTCGTGTCGCGTCCGGTCGCGCAGAGCCGCAACCGTTCGTTCGGGCGAGACGTGTTCGATACCGAGCGCTGCGGCGATCTTCGCCGCGACCGCATCGCCGCGTTCGACATGCGAGAGATCGACGAACACCGCGTGTTCCGTGGTCCGGTGAGCCAATTCCAAGGCGAGGGCCGTCTTGCCGATACCGGCCGGGCCGACGATCGTCGCGAATCGGTTGTTTTCGCGAACCAATTCGTCGGTTTCCGTCGAGCGCCCGATGAATCCCAATGTGAGCGGCGGCAGCAGGGACCGCGCGATGCCGAGCGGGCTCGTGTGAATTGCCCGTTCGCCTGCAACGCGGTTGCGCCCGGCCTGCTTGGCACGATGCAACGCGGTATCGGCTTCATACAGCAGCGCCGCTGGGGCGCGGTCCGGATCCGGCCGCGTCGCCGCAACGCCGATACTGACCGTAATCACGCCATGCATCGAACGTTCGTGGCGAACGGCGCTCTCGGCGATGGTCAAACGAACGCGATCGCACAGGGCCAGTGCCCCGGCTTCGTCCGAATCCGGCATGACGATCGCGAACTCTTCGGCACCGTAGCGGGCCACGAAATCGCCCGGGCGCAGGTTCGTTCCGGCGATGGCCTGCGCGACCTGGCGCAGCACGCTATCGCCCCGTTCCCGACCGTACGTATCGTAGTACATTCGAAACTGATCGACGTCGAGCAGTGCGATTGCCAGCGACGCACCTTCCCGCGTTGCGCGTCGCCATTCCACACGCATGCGCTCGTCGAAGGCGCGCCGGTTCAAGACGCCCGTCATCGCGTCGATCGACGAACGTTCGGAGAGGCGTTCGACCTCCGCACGCATTAGTGCGCTGGAAATCGCCAGCGCAAAGACGCTTACGAACGATCGTAGGTCGTTGATTTCGTCGTCTTCGAAGTCGTCGTCGGCCCCTTCCAGGCACAGGAACCCGATCACGTCGCCGGCCGCGTGGATCGGTAAGAAGAGCGCCGGTCCTCGCGTCGGAAGTTCCTCGTGCCACGGACCGTAGGGAAGGCCTGACGGCCACGGCTCTCCGTCATGCACTTCCACCGGCGTGCCGCGGTAGATCGCATCCAACTCCGGCGAGTTCGTCAGCGCCGCCGCAGGCGGCGCGATTGACTCGGTCGCGGTGACGGCCACCGCGACGTGTGCGGCGTGGCGCGGCCCGAGCGCCAGCGCACACAGCGATATCGGAAGCCGCGCGAGCAGAAGGTCGCAAAAAGCGCGACCGAACTCGGTCGCGCTTTGAGGTTCATCGAAGAGCGCCGTCACTTCGTCGAGTCGAAGAATCTCGCGGATCGGCCGCGTCAGCATCGCGTCACGACTCCTCGACGATGTGAAAAACGCGTTCGCCCGGCAGACGCAACGGTGTCCGGCTCGTTACGACCGTTCGCAAGCCTTCCACGCCATGCACGGCTTCCACGAAGCTAATCGCGCCGTCGAGCGCGTCGTCGCAGCCGTCCAGGACGATCATCAGTGGTTCGTGCAGCGTGCGGTCGCGTAGCGCCGCCGCAAGCTGTCCGCTCGAATAGGCGACGATTTCCAGCGAGCGCGCCACCCGCGTCACAACGCCGCTGGCACCGGCGTGTTCGAGATCCACGAAGACGGCGCGCTCGGGCACGCGCCACGCATACTCGAGCGCCAGCACGCTCTTCCCCGCGCCGGGCGCACCAAGAATCGTCACGATCGATTCGGTCGTTGCGGCAAGTTCTGCGAGTTCGTTCTCGCGTCCGGCGAACGGCTGGGCGTGCTCCGGCAGCAGCGAACGCGGCGCAGCCGGCGGCGACGTGCGAATCTCTTCCTTGCCGGCCACGCGATTACGCCCCGCCTGTTTGGCGCGATGCAGTGCGGCGTCGGCTTCGTACAAGAGCGCGGCGGGCACGCGTCGTGAGTTCGGCCGCATCGAGGCGACGCCGATACTGGCCGTCACGACGCCGAACGGTGAGACCGAATGCTCGATGCCGCATTCCGCGATCATCGAGCGGACTCGGTCGCACAGCGCGAGCGCGCCTTCTTCATTCGTCCCAGGCAGTACGATTGCAAACACGTCGCCGTCGTATCGCGCCACGAAATCGGACGAGCGCAGGCCGGCAGCCGCGATGGTTTCGGCAATCGCCTGAAGCGCCCGGTCGCCGGCCGGTTGGCCGTTGAGATCGTTGTAGCGAGAGAAATAGTCGACGTCGAGCAGCGCGATCGCCATCGACGTCAGCTCGCGCGCCGATCGGCGCCATTCCGCGCGCAGGTGCTCGTAAAACGCGCCGCGATTGAGCGTGTCGGTCAGCGCGTCGTGCGGCGAGTCGAGGGAAAGACGCTCGGCTTCGGTTCCGAGCCGTGCGTTGGTGAGCGAGAGCGAAAAAACGCGCGTTAGCGCGCGCAGCTTACGCAACTGCTCCTCGTCGACCGGGCGCGGGATGCCGTGGAGTGTGACGAATCCGCCGATCCCCGAACCGTCGTAGAGCGGCAGCACGATCGTATGACCGTGCGTCGGCAGCTCGGCGTCATCCGGGCCGAACGGCAACCCCTCGGGCCACGCGTCGCCGGGGCCGTAGAGCACCGGCTCGCCCAGAAAGACCGGATCTAGCGCGGGCGACCCAATGTCCAGCGTTGCCCGCGTCGTGATCGGTCCCGCCGGGTCGCAGGCGTAGAGCAGCCATGCTTTCATGCGCGAACCGAGAACCACGGTGCAAAGCGCTGCGCCCAGCTTATCGATCAAGGGCATAGCAAAACGACGGCAGTGCTCTTCACTACTGGCGGGTCTCTCGAACAAAGCCGAAACGTCGTCGAGGGTGAGCGATAAACTCCCCTGGTCCATTGTAAAGTTATCGTTCGCTCCCTTAGAGGAAAAGCCTCCCCCATGAAGCGCCTAGGGCAATAAATGGACGCTTCGCAGGAAGGCCGGCCCCGCGTGAAGCCTCTCTCCGTGTGAAATACGAGCGCCTGTTCTCCCCGTTTCAGCTTGGGCCGCGCGAGGCAAAGAATCGAATCGTCTCGACGCCGCACGGCACCAATCTCGCGGTGGACGGCGCTCCCTCCCCGGCGCTGATCGCGTACCACGCCGCGAAAGCGGCAGGCGGCTGCGGCACGGTGATGATGTTCGGCAGCGCCGCGGTAAGCGAGCTGACGCCGATCCCGTCCAACCACGTCAATCTCTGGCGCGCCGATTGCGAACCCGGCCTGCGCGCCGCAGCCGATGCGGTACACGCACACGGCGCGCTCGCGCTCTCGCAGATCACGTCGATGGGACGCCGCACGTACGTGCACGTGGACCTGACCGGTCGCGGCCCATCCGACACGTCGAGCGAAATCGCGCCCGAGATCTGCCACGTGCTGACGGTGCGCGAAATCGAACGCATCGTGGGCGATTATGCCGCTGCCGCGAAACGCTTGAAAGACTGCGGCTTTGACGGCGCCGACCTGGCCTTTTACGACGACCAGCTTCCCGATCAAATGTGGAACCCCGCAATCAACAAACGCACCGATCTTTACGGCGGATCGCTCGAGAACCGCATGCGCTTCTCGCTCGACGTACTCGCCGCCGTGCGTGAAGCCGTCGGCAAGGACTTTATCGTCGGTGCTCGCGTCTCGGCCGACGATCGGCAAACGCCGGGAATCTCTCAGGAAGAGCTGCTCGAGATCATCGGCCGGCTCGATCGCACCGCCATGCTCGACTATTTCACCATCACCGGCGGCACCATCGAAGGCTACGCCGCGCGCGCTTACAACATCCCCTCGGCGTATTTCCCTGACAAAACCTTCGTCGATCTCGCCTCGCTCGTTCGCCGGCGAGTAAAGGCCGCGGTGATCGTCACCGGACGCATCACCAAGCCGGAAGACGCCGAGACCGTGCTCGCGAGCGGCGTCGCCGACATGATCGGCATGACCCGCGCGATGATCGCCGACCCCGATCTGCCGCGCAAAGCGCTCGAAGGCCGCGAAGACGAGATTCGCTACTGCATGGGGTCGAGCGAAGGCTGTATCGATCGCCTGTACTTTGGTTTGCCGGTCACGTGCGTGCAAAACGCGACGATCGGCCGCGAACTCGAATGGGGCAAACTCGTTCCCGCGATCGCGAGCAAGCGCGTCGTCGTGATCGGCGGCGGTCCCGCCGGGATGGAGGCCGCCCGCATCGCCGCCGAGCGCGGCCACGCGGTCACGCTCTACGAGCGAGAAGCGGAACTCGGCGGCGCAATCCGCATCGCCAGCCGCGCGCCGGCTTGGGAACGCTATCGGTTGGTCATCGATTGGCTATCGAAAGAACTCGCGCGACAAGGCGTCGACGTTCGGCTCAACACTCCATTCAGCGCCGAAGACCTCGCGAATCTCAAAGCCGACACCGTCGTCTTCGCTACCGGCGCGTCACCGCGCCGTCCCTATCTCGAGGGCGCGAACGCAACCAACACCGCCACCGTCGCCGACATTCTAGCCGGCCGCTTCGCCGCAACCGGCCGCTGCGTCATCCTCGACGAAACCGGTTACACGCCCGGCCCCAAGACTGCCGACTTTCTCGCCGACGCGGGTCACGACGTTGAAATCGTCACCCGCCAATACAGCCTCGGCGAAACGATCGGCACGACGGTCCGCGCAACCCTGATCGGCCGCCTCATCAACAAAGGCGTGACCATCACACCCCTCCACGCACCGGTTCGAATCGAACCGGACGGAGTCGTGCTACGCAACGTCCTCACGGGCACCGAACGACGCGTCCCCGCGGATACCGTGATCTTCGCATCCGGCGGCAAAGCCAACGATTCGTTGTACGAAGCTTATGTCGCGGCGCGAGGCGAGGATGATGCGTACCTCATCGGCGACGCATTCGCGCCAAGACACCTTCGAGTAGCAATCGCAGACGGCGCCCGCACGGGCCGCGCGATCTAACGAGGTGGTGGCAGAAAGGTTGGCTCGCTTCGCTCGCCTCCGCGCACACCTTGTCATAACGCGCTTTGCACAAGCCGCCGTCGTCATAGCACTTTCAGCCTGCTCGCAACAAACCGCCGCGAGCAACGACACCCTGCGAGCCGGATTCAGCACCGAACCGCATTCCCTCAACCCGATCCAACAGCAAAACGGGCAAGAACTCGTTATCGACCGCCTCTTCAGCGACACGCTTACCTCATTTGACCCAAGCGGCAACGTCATCGTCCCGATCCTCGCAGCGCGCGTCCCCGGCCGCGCAAACGGCGACGTCTCGCCCGACGGCAAGACCATCTTCTACCACCTCCGGCACGGCGTGAAGTGGCAAGACGGCGCGCCGTTCACCAGCGCCGACGTCGCTTTCACGTTCGCACAAGTGATGAACCCGCGCAACGATGTTGTGAGCCGCTTCGGCTATGACGACGTGAAATCACTTGCCACCCCCGACGCCTACACCGTGCGCCTGAACCTGTTCCACCCCTACGCCCCAATCGTCACAACGTTCTTCGGCGACGCCAACACCCCATACGGCATCCTCCCGCAACACTTGCTCCACACCTACACATCGCTCGAAGAAATCCCGTTCAACGCGCTGCCCATCGGTACGGGCCCATTCCGCGTCGTCTCCTGGCGCCGCGGCGATCGCATCGAACTCGACGCTAACCCAAATTACTTCCAAGGGAAGCCCCGCCTCGCCCACATCACGATTGTCTTCTCGCGCAACGAACAAACCCTCGTCACGCTCGCACGCTCGCACGAAATCGATTGGGCCGCGGAGTTAAGCCCGGCGACATCAGTTCAAGCCCGAGACATCCCCGGTTACCACGTCGTCCTCGTCCCGCAAAACCGCTGGTACGGCATCAGCTTCAACATGGAACGCGCAGTCGTTCAAGATCCACGCGTTCGCCGAGCCATCGAACTCAGCATCGACAAGAAGACGCTGGCGCAAAATCTGACGTACGGCACCGCGCTCCCAGCAACGCAAGATCTGCCGTCATTCCTCTGGGCCTCCCCGAACCTGCCGCCCTCGCCATATGATCCCTCAAGAGCGCGATCGCTCATGGCCGCCGCCGGCTTCACCCCGTCGCACCCACTGCATTTAGAAATCGCCTACAACACGAGCGATCAAACCGCACGCAAAGCCATCGTCGTCCTTCAGAGTGCGCTCGCCGCAACCGGCATCGCGCTCGAACCTAAAGGCTATCCGAACGAAATGCTAACCGGGCCCGAATCAACCGGTGGCATAGAAGAAGGCGGCCGCTTCGACGTACTGCTCGCGCGAATCCTCAACGGCCCCGAACCCGATAACTCCGCCGAATACGGCTGCGCCGCCGTCTCCCCTAAAGGTTACAACTTCGCCCGCTACTGCTCGCAAGAAATGGAACGCCTGCAACGCATCGCAACCACATCGTACGATCGCGAAACTCGCCGCCGCGCGTACGCGCAGATCGAAACGTTACTCGAAACCGACCTCCCGCAGATACCACTGTGGTGGCCGCGCGACGTCCATATCGTCAGCAATCGCCTACAGAACTTCGACCCCAATCCCTTTGTGGAAACCTGGGATGCATATCGCTGGTATTTGGCGCGCTGAAAGTGACGGACTCGGTGGCAGCGTGAGGTAATGCGGCATCCGCAGAACGCAGTAACGATCGCGAGGGGATAGGAGATTAGCCGCCGGAAAGTGCGCCCCCCCTGCGCGAGGCGCTATGCGATCGAGGTGCGAGGTGTCGGAATAAGCCGCGCATGCCACACAAACCAAAAGCGCCTTGCAGAACGCGCGTCGCGTAGGGTAGCGGTCTTGCCCGTTCTTCGGCATCTAAGGAATCAAGATGTGGGAGGGAAGGCCTAAAGGCGCAGGGACGCTCACGGCCCGACTGATTATATTTCCGGTGGCGTCTGAACTAGGAAGACCGGGGCGGCCACTCTACTTGCTGCCAAGCATTGCGCGGCTTTGGCGTAGGCTCAAGGTCGTCGAACGCAGAGGTCACTGCGCATTTCGAGTTGATCTTCAGATTCCTCAACAACTTCGCATCTCTGTTAGTCTGCTCATGGAAGAGCGGGAGATCGTAAGTCGTCCTCGACCCGATAGTTGAGAACAGAATATCGGCAGTCATCTTGCCTCTCTCGTCGTGGAACGTGTACTCAATCGCAGATCGAAAGTTATCAACTCGAAATACTTGAATCGATTGGACATCCGGATCTGACTTAAGGACCCTGTAGACACAAACGACAGCTGGCCTTGCTCCAGCCACAACCTCAGGATGACCGCATGCTGCCGCGCCTGCGGCGCTCAGCAACAGAGCGACAAAGAAGACTGTTGATCGCACCCTCACGTTCTTATATACTCCTGCGCATGCCATAAATCATCTCCAGCGTAAAAGTTGGATGTTAACGATTTTCATCGTATCCGAGAACGGCAGCCCGATAACCGCAACCTGAGTACGTGCGCGCGAGGTGCTAAGCCTGAGGCGCTAAGCGAATCGAACAGCCGCGCAAAACGAGCCACCCCGCGCAATGCGCAACGCGATGTAGCTTCGATACGCGGCGAGGCCGCCCCGGCCTAAATCCTGACTCTTCGTTACCCCTTGTATACCTGCGCAGCTATTCCCGGGGCTGTTACTACTATTTGCTTGTAAGGGCTAATGCTTAGCAGTTCGAGCAAAGGCTGTCTGGGCCGCTCGCTCGACAAGCGAAGGTAGAGTTCGAATATCTACTACGTCTAGAAGCAACCAAAGGGGCCTACACGTTGGATCGTATTCCTGGGCCTTGGCTATTTTCTCCCGAATCGCATCGCGAATTTCTGTGCTGATGTAATCCTTTACCACCCAAGCGCTGCTTTCTTGCAGTATTGCGGACTGCTCATACCGCTTGGGAGACCAGAATGCCCGGGCGCCTAACCCAAACAGAATCGTGTAGATCTGCGGTATCCGCTCGTTGCGACCATGGTCACCGAAGAGCCCTTTAATATAGTTCGTAGTCTCCTTTACAAGCTCGTGCATGCCGGCGATTCCCGTCACGCTAATGTTCACATTAAGCTTCGACAATTGGCTCCCGAGGTGCCAGTCCCTAGCGGCGACTCCAAACAAAGCATGATTCGCATCTTCAAGAAAGCGTTTGGTTCTGATCGTACCGCTCTCAATCACGCGGACCTCAACGTATAAGCGTTCACCTTCCTTTAGCACGACCTCGCGATCCGGGCTATCTCGTTCTATCACATCCTCAACCGAGGAATCTAAATTGACGTCGACAAGCATGCCAGCTACGGCTACGGACTCATGTTCTTCTTTCGAGTAGTGGTTCGAGTAGGGCTTGTGGAGCCGCGGATACGAGTCTCCTAGAGGATTACCCTCAACGCGAATTTTATGCATTCGGCGTATCCGCTGCGCATCTCCAATCCCGCCAAACTGTGCGAGATTCGCGGCAAACAGACCTTGAATTTCGGCGTGAGTATGATCTGCGCGGTAGATGCGTCTTGTCACCGGGGACCGTTCGTTGCGCGACAGAGCCGGTCGCAAAGCTCTCCCGGGTGTCGGGAATCCTGCCGTGCGATGCGTTCGGCGCGACGGAGTCGACTCATTTTGTATAAAACCTCAACACACTCGCCGCCGCCTCGTCTGAGAGCGGCAATCCAGAAGTCACCACTAGCGCGCGTTTCCCAATTTCATGTATATCCCCCGGTGCGTCCCACCGGGTATCTCCGCCGGTGACCCTCGCCAGAAAGTTACTTATGGGTTCCTTTGTCGGCGTTCGGAATCATTTGGTGCGGAAAAGCCATCAAAATATTCGCCGATAAGCTCGTCAATTATATCGTCGTAATTTAAACAGAGTATGGTAAGGTCGAAGCGTTCATGCATCTCATAAAGCATCGCTCTGATCTTTTCGCGATGTTCCTTTGCGCCCGGTGGCGGAGTCACCATGCTTTGGTTCAGGATTTCGAAAATGCGAGCTGTTACCTCCAAGCGCGCCCTCTTCAGAATCCCCGCACGTAAGAAGGGTTCGTAGCGTGAGAGCATCCGTGAAAGCACTGGTCCCGGGCCTATAGCTGTCGAGATCACGAAAGTTATTTGAAATACGGCGTGATGCCGTCGCCGCGTTGCGCGAGACGAGGTGTGCACGGTATGCCGCAGCGAAGAGGTAGGTTTGAAAACCGAGACAGTCACTAGCGTCACTTCGGCACCCCTCTGGTATGTCGCAGCGCTCGTCGCGATCTTGACGATTTTGGGCTCGATCGCTGTTAGCGTCGGCGCATACTGTCCGGCACTCTCGCCGCATTGCATTGCGCAGCTTCCGTTTTGGGCAGTGAGCGGCACCGTATTCTTTGGCATACCCGTCTCGTTACCGAGCGTCTTGCTCGTCGTCCTGTTAACGGGTGGGGGGCAGTGGAGGGCACATAAACTCGCCTTGATCGCGATCGCTGTCTCCGAAGCAGTAGTCGGTTTCGTCAGCCGGCGCCTTGTTCTTAAAGGGCGGGGCCGCAGGAGATGTTCGTAGAGAAGCAAGCCGTACAAAAGTACCCGTGCCCGTGCTGTGGATCACGCGTGTTTATTGAACGACCAGGTTCGCACGCGATATGTCCGATCTGCCGATGGGAGGACGATGTTGCGGCACTTCGCTGGGTGCTTCACAGTGTAACCGATGAAAGGCAGAAGCCTGTATGATCGGCAGCAGCGATGGGTTGAACGAGGCGTTTCAGCGTACGACGCTGACCCCGAGTGGCATCCTTTTCGACTTGGCACCGACTATGCGGAGCCGTACGGCGATGATGCGGATGGTATCGACTATGGGATGACCTACCCCGAGGACCTTACGACTCTTTACTATTGGTGTGATTCGTACTGGCTACGTAAAGGGATTAGCGTCGTAATCGTGGAGCTTAGTGAAGCGAACCGGGAAATTGAATCGCTTGTCACCGCGACTGGCGAAACCTATAAGAGACGCATCGACGCGCCTCACATTCAGTATAGATATGATGCTGCGTTTTGAAGCGGCCGGCAGGTTTACCGAAGCTAAGAGAATAGCGCAGGTCAGCCGCAACGATGTAGAACTCCTTGAAACGATCGTGGGAGCTGAAGATGCGGTCAACGCGCTAGCCGCCATACGCATGGCGATCGCAAGTGTCTTGGCACGGCCGGACACGGGGCCGACTCTCACAGAGCAACTGAGCGATTTTCGCAAACAAATACCGAGAAGGCCCTGAGCTCTTCAGGGTGGGGAGCTTGCGTAAAAATCCGAACCCTAAAGGAGCTGGAGGCCTTTGTTCGAGACTGGAAATATCATCATCCGCTCTAGCGGAACAGCTCCAGTTTGCTGGGATGGTATGTCGCGTTCGCCGCATTGACTATTACGGTGGCGACTCACTGTACTATTTCGACGAAACGGGCCCGTTTATTTGGCAGGATGAGTGCCTAACGGCTGTTCGATCCTTAGCCCGATTTTAGGATCCAAGCCGTCACGCAGCCCGGCGCAGGGGGCCTCGTTTTGCGCGGCTTAGCCTGATTATCTCGTAAGCGAAGGGAACGACCTGAGCGGTAGGAACGTTCAGCCCGTGGGGGTACGGCGACGATGAACGCGATAAAACGACAAAGTAACTTTCTTGCAGCCTTAACACTTGGCTTCGTTTTAGTTGGATGCGCAACGAGCACGATGACGCCGAACGCGGCCACCGGCAATGGTCTGAATGCGCAATCATTGACGGCTGGTCGCGACTCAAGCCAAGTGAAAGCAGTTCCGGGATTCTACTTCTTTGACACAAACATCTTCGAGTACGCGAAGAGTGCGGCGCGGAATGCACAACCGCTGCGTCAGTATACTTTTCAAGCGCGTTCTTCGGCGCGGATAAGTACGGCCAGATCTACACGTACGAACCGCGATCAGAGGACGAATGCCCCGCGCCATGCCGGGTCATCGTTTCGGATGCATTGGGAAAACGGAAGCACACCGTAGCGATCCCTACGTTTGGCACGGCCTACCATCCGAGCAACTTGTTTGTCGATCGAAACGGGAGTATATACTACATATTGCAGTGCAAGTTCATCGTGCAGTTGCTAGCCGGCGCTTCAGGGCCAAATCCTAAGCCCGTGAGAAAGCTAAATATGCCGCCCGGCGGATGTGGCGCCGAGTTCCCACCTTATATCGTAAATACACTGTTTGCGGCAAGCAACGGCGACTTGTTTATGAACGGACCGTACTACAGCCAAAAACAAGCCGCCTATTACAATTGGCCAGGGGACGGCTTCTGGAAACGCCAAACCACGAATCATTTTAACCGCCATCGCCGGAAACCCGATACTGGGGGTAGACAGTAAGGGTAACGCCTGGACCGTAGGACTTGACCGGACGACCTCGTTACCGGCAGCGTTTAAGATCGGTCCCAAAGACTCAGGCCGAACCACTCCAACTCCCTTGGTACTGCAAGGCGTCCACAGCCCCGGAATGCTCCGCGTTGCGTCGCACGACCAACTCGTCTACGAAGGCTTGCGAGCAAAATCAAACAGCCCGGTTCTATGCATTTCCTCACCTCAAGGCGGTAAGCCGACGCGGATCCTCAATCTTCCCGAAGAGTTCACAGGGAATGAACTCACCAGCATCACGTTCTAGGAACGTTAGCCTTAGATCGTAGGCTCTGGGCTCTACGCGGCAAGTTTACAGCCTCGCACCTCAATCGCACTGCACCACGCGCAGGGGGGCGCACTTTTGCGCGGCTTATTCCGACACCTCGCACCTCGATCGCATAGCGCCTCGCGCAGGGGGGCGCTTCCCGGCGGCTTATCTCCTATCCCGTAACCGAGCGCGCGCGGATAGGAGTTGAGCGGCCCAAAACGGACCCCCCTCCGCCAGGCGCGCAGCTGCGCGATCCAAGCCGCTGCGAGGCGCTGCGGTCTAAGCTGCGAGGTGCGGCGATCTAAGTTGCGAGGAACTGCGATCTAAGCTGCGAGGTTGCTGCGAGGCCGATCTCAGCGATGCGCGGCGTTCACCACTGCAATGCGAGCAAAGCGTTTCAAAAGGAGCCACCCCGCGCTATGTGCCGCGCGATCGAGGTGCGAGGGTTGGAATAAGCCGAGTAAAACGAGCCACCCCGCGCGGGGCGCTAAGCGATCGAGGTGTAAGGCATCATAATGAGCCGCGCAAAATGAGGTCCCCTGCGCGAGGCGCTACGCGGGTACCGACGGCCTAGGTCGAACGCTTATCGCTCACGAACATTGATCGAACTGTGGTTACGCATCTAGTACCGATGCTCTTTGGCATACTCGCTCTTGCCCTAGGTATTTGGATGATTGCTTCGCCGGGCTCGTATATTCGCGGTTATCTGAGAACGACGACTTCAAAGTGGGCTAACTTTTTCCATATAGAGGATTCGTTTGGATGGCGGCTCTTTTTTCGAGCCTTAGGTTGCCTGGTGCTCGTTTTCGCTGGGTTCTATCTTTACGCGATCACTAATCGCCTCTAGTCAATCGTCTAAGCAGTTCATTAACGCTGCGTCTGGTTTCCGGAGCAAGGAAGAATCCCGGCAGAGTTACGCTACGAGGCGCGCCAGCATTGAGCGCTGGGTGATTCGCAACCGAATACACCTTCGCCAGCGGCACATTTCTGGAGCCCATCGGCCCCGAGCAGGCAACTGCTATTAGGCCGATGATCAATGCAACCGCTACGGTCGTGCTTTTCCGCATCTTAAGACCAGCGATCTTCGTGCAGAGCCCGAGAAAGACTGCCAGTGCGTGCGTATTCGTCAAGCTGGTCTTCTAAGTTGTTAATACCGTCTTTCGCAGTGTCGCAGCCCGTAAATGCCCAGCTTTAATGCCGATCCAATCGTCTTTCTGCTTCTCTAACTCAGCGAGAAAAGCCTTAGGAATGTTTGGCCACCTTGAACCTTCATTCGTGAAGACGAACCCTACGATACTCCCCGACGTGTCGACAACACTCAATAACAGAATCAAGTAGTCAAAAGAAAATACCGCGCAGGTCGGGTCGTCGATGAAAAGCTCTTCTCGGAGGGCGTCGCGCATGTAGTCGACAAAATGATAAGACTCACCAAAATAGTGACGTTCGTATCTTTCTATTAATGCGCGATGGTCGCAAAGCACTGCAAACATATGAAGTCGGTCTATCGCCCGTCGTTCGCCGTTGTGGTACTGAAATGACATTTCGGCGAGCGATTTCAGAATCGTCGCGTTGTTAGCCAAAAACGCAGCAAGGGCTGCGGCATGCCACAAGAGCGCAGCCGGATACAGAGCTAGATAGCGCCAAAGATCGTGGTGCGTTCCGATTTCACGCGACCACGCTTGATCGGCAAGGCGTGAAATAGCGCGCGCTAACAGGTCGGCGCAATCGGCATCGCCCCAGGTACCAAATTAGTCCTATTCTTACGGAGGGCTGCATCGCGGTTTCGATCTGCGCTGGTCGTTCATTAAACGAGGCCTTATCCGGTAACGGGTAATCCTCTCTGATCTTTCCTGTGCGACACAGGGTCAGCGCGTCATCAATTGATTGCATCATTAAGTCGCTTAAGTCTACTCGATGCTCATCACGCCGCTGAATCCAACGCTTCGCGGTGGCCGCGGCAAGATGTGGGGTCACCAAGTCGGCGCCGCCGGATCTCTCGAGGCCTGCAACTCGACTTTCGAGAACCGAAAAGCCTTGATCGGCGCTGGTAATGTCAACGCAAATTCCGTCGCGGAGGCCGATGAGACGTTGAGTTTGGTCGTTTGCTGCGCTCCTCAGGAACCAGAACGTCGAATATCGGCGCGAAGATGCTCTTTCAAGAGATGCGCGCAGGGCTGTATCCCATTCACCAGACCACCCGCATACGACTAAGCCGAAATTCATCGAACAATGTAGCTAAGCGCCATTCGTCTCGTCGGGATACAGCCCTAGCTCTCCGGTCGTGTTTCGTATACGAGTGTCGAGATTAGAGCTTCGCAAAACGAGGCCCCCATGTGCAAAGTGGCAGTGACGTGTGGTATTGCCCGCGTAGCAAAGGTGCTAGGCAACCCCTAAGCGCTCATATCAAAGTGCGAGGCGCAATGCAAATTCAAATGCGATCGCAAGCCACGCAAAACAAAGCCCCCGGCCGCATGGCCCTGTTACTAGCGCTGTCTCCTCTCCGCGATTGTCACGTTGACGCCCGCAATCACCGGACCGTTGGCGGTGCGTCCGGACTTATCGAGGCTTTGAAAGGTTAGTTTCGTGCTGCCCGCCGTTGCGGTGAAGGTCCACGTTTCCGGACCCCAATAGGCGCCGGCGTCTGCAGAGTCCGTCGCGTCACTGTCGAGAACGTCCCAATGAAAAGCTTGCGATTGCCCTGCCGCTCGGATCCGTACGGCTTTGATCATCGGCGGCCCGCTCAGGCCTGAAAGCATAAAGGTAGCTGTGTACCGGGCGCCGACAGTCGTCACGAACGAAGCGGACGTTATCGCGCCGGCGGTCGATCGAGCATCCAGGTTTACGAAGCAGATGCTATACGGGTCGAAGTTCCCCCGCGTTTCGAGCTCTGCGCTGCCACGGCTAACCGTCCAGCCGGGCGCAATGGTCTGCCCTTTTGGTATAGGTGACGTCGAAGTGCGGGGCTTCGTGAAAATCACCATCCGAGAGCAACCCCGACCCTCCGGGGAACACAGGGCATCGGCCAGGGAGAGGTTGGCGTTGACATAGGCGAGGGATAAGGACTTGGCTGAGCGCCCGAACCGCCATCATATTTCGCCAGCACTGGTGCGACCACCGAGTACTCGAGGGGAACCCCCGGTACAAGACCGGAAGCGATGTCGTAGGAATAATTCTCAGCGTTTGGCGAGGCCCAAAGCAGAAGCACCCACCGTCCACGCCGTTCACCTCCCGTTAAATTCGAGGAGGTTGTTAACGGCGCTTGCAGTCGGCCAGGAAGGGCTCACGGGGATGTTATCGCCGAACTCGGCCGCAACCAGCCGCGCGCCGCCCCGCGCGTTCCTGCGACCGACAATGTCATTGATGAAGTCCATCGTATCGGCGGCCCACTTGCTCGGAGGCTCGTCGGCGCATGCAGTTCCCTGCGGAACGCCCGTGCATTTACTATGCTCGTACCATGACAACGCGTAAGTACGCTGATTGGCTGGGACGCCTAACGCCTCAAAGATGCTCTTCATCACGGCGATCGGCTGCTGCAGCCCAAGGGCCTCGTCGTCGAACCCCACGATCTCTTCGGCCGACAGTTTCTGGTATGGAAGGCCTAAGGAGTGTGCGTAACCGATTGCCCACTTGACGTATCTCCCTGCGTACGAGGTCGCGCCCTCCCACAATGGCGGCTCCGCGGGAATGCCACAGCTAAGCTTATCGTTAGAGTCGAGGACGTGGGCGTCTCCGCCAAACTCGACCAAATAGAGCGCCGGTTTGCTTTGTATGGCTTGGAGGATTGGCCCGAGCCACAACTCGTTTTCTGTCTGGGGCTGTGTCATGTGCGTGTTGTTCAGGGTTAGGATGATAGCTATCCCCTTGCGGTTCACAAGGTCGAAGAACGCAGACAGGTTGGTCAGTTCTTGCCGCGTGGGGCGCGGATACTGCATGCCCAGTACGGAAGCCAGGTCGCAGGTTGGCGGGCTGAACGGTGGGGTGGGATCGAGCGGCGGATCGTCCGATCTCAACTCGAGATTGATCGTGTTGACACCGATCGCCCGCATCATATCCAGCTGCTTGGACACCACGGATCTCACGCTAGCGCTGTCCACTGCGTCGAAGTCATTGAGATTCTCTATGACCTCGCCGTTATAGTATCCGGTCGCCCATCGGGGCCTTAGGAACTGGCCCACACACCGCGTATGCGCAGCGATGCGCTAGCTGTCTGCGCGCGTGATGCTTCGCGCTAAGCACCGGCAGCAGCGGCTGTGTGTAAGAGCTACCGCCGTGCCCGCATGCTGCCATCGATACGGCCGCGGCGAGCGCGCTAGCATAAACGACTCTCGGTCTCATTTCAGCCCAATGCTACTGCAGCCGAAGGCACCATTGCCATCGCAAAAACACTCCTCCTTTCGCACTTGCGTCAGCGCCTCGGCTTTTCCGCGAACGTAGCTCCATCTTAGCACACAAGCCGCGATCGTAGAGACTTAAAAAGAGGCTGCGACATCGTCGAGAACGTGCCTTGACCGCACTTTTCATCGATTCCGGCCGCCACGGATCCAGCAGCGGGCGCACCCACTAGAATCGTTTTCCGCCTCACGCTGGCTTTGTCAACCGCATAAGCCTTTGGGCCTAGTTCCAGCGGAGAAGCCAGCAGCGCAGAGCTTTGAGCATTGCCGGCTCCGCAGAGCCCGTTTCGCCGATTCGGTGGTCCCCGGTCGCTGTGAAGTGGCTCTGAATCGCTAACGGCCGTACGTTGCCAGGAGGCCCGAACGCCGGCTACCATTGGGCGTCGTCAGCGGTGAACTGGTTAAATTCGCCGTGTGCGGCCTTGTTGCGGATGTCAATGTAGTATTGCGCTTCCTTCTGTCGCACTGCGTTGTAGATCCCCGCCTGCGGCGATCCGGGCATTAAGCCCAGGGAGGTCACCACGGCCCCAGGGAGGTCACCACCGGCCCCAAGTGGGACGCCATTTGCCCGCGCAATGTCGCGAAGGCCGCGCTCCAAAACGCCACCCATCAACGCAGCGGCCGCACCATAAAACCCATGTTCCACGATGTGTTCAGCCATTTCAATAAAGTCGGCAAAGACATCCGCCTCTATCATTCCCGAAACGATCTTAGTCGACTCTTCTGGAGATCATCATAAACCGCTTCGATTATTGCGATACCGGAGTCGACGTTTTCCCAAAACCGATCGAGTCTTCCATTGTCGAACTCCACGAAACGTATGTAGTAAGGGTCGCTGGTACCAACCAACTCGGCGAGAACGTGCTCACCTCTTGTGCGCCATCCGCTTACTGGCGCAACTTCGTAGTGACGGTCACCGCGGCGTGGGAAACGTTTCGCCTCCGCAAGCAAGTCTTTTTCAGTCGCTCTCCAAAATAAAGTTCGCCCTTCAATGGTCATGACCTCAAGGTTCACGGGTTGTGGCCCGCTGCAATGCGGCTCGATTCGTCGGATGCGGTCTCCGCCACGCTCGTATCGCCAGCAGCGCCGCGCGCGACAGCCCGCTGAGCCTATGAGCTTGCGCATTGGCATGGCCTTGAGCTTGGGTAGCATCTTGGTATCCCATTCGTCACGTCCGGGATCCGGATACTGCGTGTACACGCTCTGTGCGTCGTGGATCGCGCCCTCCTCAAGCTCTTCCACAGTTGACTCCTTGCCGATGAAGCGCAGTTCCTTGATCGTTACGTGCCGGCCCTAGAAGCCCAACGGTTTGTTTCGAGCATGGCTGCCCGTCAGGCCCGGCGTACTTGAGCTCGGGGTGACATTCGTATAAGCGAAGCACGTCGCCGTAGGTCTTTGACGCCGCTACCTGGGGCCGTGTGTCTGCGACGTGGCAACCCGGTAGCGAACGCAACTAAACTCATCGATCCAAGGCAGCGTGGGCCATTTCCTTGAGTCCGATTCGTAAGGTGCGATCAGGTGAAAGCGTTCCGGGTCAATGCCGACGGGATAGCCATCGAGCTCGCGCACCTGCGCGCTGAGCAGGAAGCTAAAAAGGCTTGATCTGCTTGGCGTATGGTTTCCCCTGGTTGAACGATTCAAACGCGCGCATCACCCACGGGCTGCTTACGCTTATGCGTCCAATGCGGGCGCTTTTTCAAAGCGGCTCGCAGCGGCCTCGCAGCTTAGATCGCAGCACCTCGCAACTTAGATCGCCGCACCTCGCAACTTAGATCGCCGCACCTCGCAGCTCAGATCGTAGCGCCATCGCAGCGGCTTGGATCGCGAAGCTGCGCGCCTGGCGCGGGGGGCCTCGTTTTGGATCGCTTAACCTCGCACGGCGCCCAGTTGGAGATCGGTGTTACGAAAAGGCTGAGTCCGATGCCGAGAATGATGAGAGACGATATGGCACAAGGGAACTTAGCGCAGCGCTGCGCGGTTAGCGCTCGTGGGCACCGTTCTGAACCGAGAGCTCCCAGCGATACCCTTCCGGATCGTGAACCACAGGCCCATATGTGGCGAGCCCGGCGATGTAGGGCCGATCTCGTCGCCGGGGTCTTCTAGTTCTACGCCGTTTTTCTTCAACTCTCGAGCGCTTCGCGCAGCGTGCGCATACCGTCGAGGCGAAACGACATGTGGTCGATCGTTTCCGGATGTGGTGTGCCTTTGAAGAACCCGATGATCATTGCGTCGTTCGTCAGCGCGATGGCCTCATCGGACCGGAACATTTCCTGCAGATCGAAGTTCTTGGTCCAAAACTGCGCGCTCTTCTCCGGGTCTCTGACGGCAAGACTGAAATGCCAAACCGTGCCAAGTTGTATTTTCATATTCGTACCTCTTCGTAACGCGTCAAGCGCACTTGTACCCGCGGAAGTACGATAGTAACACACGCCCGGCGAGGGGGCCTCGTTTTGCGGCAGCGCAAAACGAGGCCCCCCTGCGCCGCGTGGCGCCGCGCTGGGAATGCAACGCGAACCCACGGAGCACTGGGGCTACGACAAGCTCGTGGCTGCGCTGCGTGATACGTTGAGCGCAGATGAATCGCAACACTCGAGGCGGAAGGCGCGGCGTGGTCCGAAGATCGGGCCGTCGAGGAAGCACTGAAGGTTTAGCCGTCACGCACCCGTCACGCCGGAGTCTAACGACGCGGCATACTGCTTATCGGCTTCTAGCCAGACGTCCTCAAGTTCGATGTGCCGCACGCCCGCGGGATAGGTTCCGCTAGGATGCGACGAGTCCCAGTCTTCAGATAAGACCGTTAAGTATTCAAAGTTTTCCCAAATGGTTTTGTCACCGGTTGTCCGGCGGCGTATCGCCGCGATCGGCGCAAGTTTTCGCCAATTGCCAGAATCTGTCCCCAATAGAGGTCGAGCACGAGGCTCTTATCGGCTAGCCCATTTTTCACGAGCAGTCCGATGCTTTTCGCAAAAGTTTCCAACCTGTCTAATGTGCGCCCACGCAAGCTGGTTCTCAGCACTCATCGCTTCCGTATGCGCTACTTGATAGCGAAAGGCAGCATCCTTCAGCTTTTCACCCAGATCGTGACTAACAAATCGCTGCGAGGCTTGCATCTCGGGGCTGTCCCTCCGGTCGTTAATCTCGGCGAGCGCTTCGATCTGATTGCTACTGCGAGCATGGCGTAGTTGCACGAGCGCCGCGATTGCGGTCGCGGCAATAACCACGAAAGTCCCCAAAGTAGCTAGGGTGTTGACAAGCTCCAAAGACATAAGGACCTCCCCAAAACGAGTTTGCGCAAAGCTTAGATGCAATGCCCGTCGCTCCTCGATTCGCCCCCTACCGCGAGCGGCTTAGATCGAAGCTCGGTTCTGCGGGCTAGCCCGAGACGTGGAATGCGAAGAGCAAGACTGCTTGAGCGATCACAAACGTAACCGGAAGAGCGACACCGGCCAGCCTGCGGACGAGCAACGCGCGCTGCTCTGAGTGGTTAAGCTGCAGGAGGTGGATTGCGACGATTGCAGCGATGGCGATGATGACGAAACCGAAACACGTAAATGTGAGCGCGTCAATGTACGTGATATAGTCGGTCCGTGGTAAGAGGTTTGTGACTGTGATATTGAAAGCGACAATTATCAGAAGTGTGGCCGCGGCAGATTGGAGCTGGTCTTTCGTTTTGAACTCCTCGTGCGAAAGCCAGAATGTTACCCACGAGATAATCACTAGCAGCAGAAGCGGCACGATGAATTTCCAAATATAAGATTTTGGGTTGCGTTGTACTTTGAGGCGAAACTCCAAGTCGCTCGCGCGGCTGGCACTCCCTGCGACCGTCCCTAAATGTTCGGTAAGAGACAGCGGGATCCACTGCGCAAGACCAGCATACCCTCGCTTCAGCAACGGTGAATCTTGAGGATCCGGCCTCAAAATCGTGCGATCAAGGTCGTCCCCGCGCGCTTGAACCACAAGAGGCAAGCCCTGAGAGTCAAATGGAAAGCGGCGCAAATCTAAGTCGGTTGAGAGGGTTGCGTTAAACGCTTGCGTGTACACGACGGTGCCATCCGGCTGGGCATAGAGATCTATGAAGCGGAAGTTGGTCGGCGTAACTTCGTTCGCGAATTCAAAGCCCGGCTTCCATATTGTGGCTGGCAAATCGCGATAAAGCTGCCCTCGCCCGCGCGGCTGATATCTAAGGCTTGGATCGCTCCACTTTGCGACGAGCAAACCGGTAAGTTCCCAGTCTTCCTTCGCCTCGTCGATGGCGTTGAGGTTACGGATCACAAGTCCGACATGAACGACAGTTGGGCGCACCTGAGTCGGCACAGTATCCACCGCAGACGCAAACGCGCCGGCCTCGCATGCATAGAAGGCCATAGCTGTAAGCAAGGGTAAAATCGTGAAACTTTTGAACGGCGACGGCACGATATTGTCACATTCGTCACGCGGGGCGAGCACGCCCCCGATGAATATGTTGCCTTATGGTCGCCTGTGTTTCAAAACGAGGCTCCCCCTATGCCAAGCGGTGGCGCGAGGCGCGAGGCGCTAGGCGCTAAGCGATTCGGGCTAGGCTTCGCAAAACGAGGCCCCCCTTGCGCGTGGCGGCGGGGTAGTTCTTAGTGCCCAAGGCGTGGATTACGAGACACGCCTTGCCTCAATCGCGGCTGGATGGTCTCGGTTGAAGAAGTCTAAGGTTGGGCTGGAATGGGGAACTACGACGCTACATATCAAGTCTCGATGCCCAAGCTAAGCTACCCGACTCATACAACTCCAATGATTGGCCGACCGTGTTCAGCGGAAACGGTACGACAACCATCACGTCAAGTTTCGATCCTCCGGTATCGCCGCCGACGCTCTCAACGCCGGCCATTCGCTAGCGCGCCCGCCGGGTCGCATTGCGCCTTGCTCGCACTGCATCGAACTAGCTGCGCAAAACGAGCCCCCTACGCGTGGCGGCGGCGGGGAAGTCGGTTAGCTTAGAAGACAGGGATCTGTTCTGCGACGCGGCTCATTTGGCCGAGGCCCATAGCGCGGAGAGCTCCGTGAATGGCCCGCGTCGCCGGCGAGCGATTGAACGTATAAAAGTGAATTCCCGGCGCCCCTTTCTTAAGAAGGTCTAGGCACTGAGCGGATGCCCAAGCAATACCAATCTCTCGGATCGCAGCGGGGTCACTTTCGTAGCGAAAAAGAGTTGCTTCGAGTTTTGGAGGAATCGTTGCCCCCATCTCTTTGATCCGCGCTACCTGTCTGTAGTGAGTAATCGGCATGACTCCTGGAAGGATCGGCACGTTTATGCCCCGGGTCGCCGCGTCTTTTAGGAACCTCCAGTATATCTCGTTATCGAAGAATAGCTGCGTGATCAGAAAGGTTGCCCCACTTTCTACCTTTAGCAGGGTAGCAGCGAGCTCGTCGTCCCAGGTCTTGCTATCCGGATGCTTTTCCGGAAAGCATGCGCCCCCAATGCACATATTGTTGCGGCCGGCAATCAGCGTGATCAGGTCCGAAGCATGCTGTAGATCGTTCGACAAGAGGGCCTCGCCCGACGGTGGAATGTCACCCCTAAGCGCCAAGATGTTCTGGATACCGTCGCTTTCGGCTAGATCAATAAGGTCGTTAAGCACTTCTTTCGTAGCACCGACGCAAACAAGGTGCGCCATGGCAGTAACTCCAAGTTCGCGCTGTATGCGGCCCACAAGGTTTGCCGTCATCGCTCGTGAGTTATATCGACAGGTCACGCAAACGAAGTCGGGACGCAGCGATGCCAGGATCCGCGCAGTTTCGAAGAGACCATCAACCTCGGCCTCGGAGCGGGGTGCCATAAACTCGAAGGAAAACGTTGGCCGCTGGAGTCGCAGCATTTCATCAATACGCATCGGTGCTGTAGCGGCTTTCATTTGCTAACTATCTTGTTGCGAACCTGCTCCACCGGCATATACGTTTGTTCCATCTGATAGTTCGAATCCGTCTCAGGAACAATCTCCCGAGCTTTCGGCTTTGGCCCTAGCAGCGGTACAAACCCCGCGTCCGAACAACGTGAGCGTTCCTTCTTAGTTGCTCGGACGAACCGAAACAGTGAAGCCCTGGTTGGTGCCCTTTGCCGGTGACGGATCGACGAGCGTCAGCGTCGCGCCTAAAACCGAGATCGTTTCACCCGGCTTTGCGTGGAAACGCACCGCGTCGTTCGCCCCCCTGTAACCGAATACCTGATAGCCGCCCCCCGGGCCCCACGATGCAACGCTGACTACAGTCTCAGGACCTACGGCGGCTTCGATACCGGAAATAGATCCCGAAGCAATGCACGGCCCCGGAGATACGGTCTGACCCGAACCTCCTGAGGTGATGTAGGCAACCATGGTCTGCGGTGAGCTTGATCCGGCAGAACCGCCGCCGCCGCACGCAACGAGCAGCGCGAGCGCGACCATTGAAAACGTTGTTCGCATTTTAATCACCCTCCAGCTGCGCGAACTTTGCGCCCCGAACGTGGGCGCACCTCTTAAAAACGGCCGCGCTTTTCGATACGGCCGTTTCGATCAATGGGCCTTCTGGCGCGCCGCCTTCATTTGATTAAGCTTTGATCCTTCTCTGATGTCGCAGTTCGGCTGCAAAACGGTATCATTTGAATGGGATAGACCCGGCTTTGCTCGCTTGGAAGACGCGAGCCATCGGCCTGGTGGGAGGTAACTGTCGTGACGCGTGAGATTTGGACCATGGGTGGTTTTTTGGCGCTGACATTGACATTCGTTATGCTCGCTAGTCAAGTGCAGGTTCAGGCGCAGATGGCGATGGGCCCAACGGCGGCGACTGCTTTGAGCGCGGACGAGGCAATCAATCAAGCTATACTAACCGGCAACGGCGACGCATTGAAGCCCTTGCTCGCCGACGATTGGATCGTCGTAAGCGGGTTTGGCGAGATCGCCGATAAACCCGGTTTTATCGACTTCATTCGGATGTCCGGTGCGCGCAAAACGATGACTCTTTCGGAGCAGCGCGTCCGGCTTTACGGAGACACCGCGCTCGTAACGACGCACCTGGACGCCATGGGTCCTTTCGTCAAGGAAGTCAATGGAAAGGTCGTTCGCAAGTGCTTCGCGGTCAAAGAGCGCCAAACGGACGTACTTGTTTGGCGCAATGGCGGCTGGCAGTCCGAACTCCTACACGAGACCACGATCCCGCCGGGGCCCAAGGTCAGCGATGCGTTATCCGCCTGCACTTAACGGCTAGTCGAACCGGAGCAAATGCCGCGCTCGGCCATTGCGGTCGATGGCACGAAACGCTAAGAGTTGAATCAACCTGGAGCACGCGTTGGGAAAGGTGGTTCGATTCGCGATAGCCCCGCAAAGCGTCTATGAAAGCGACGGCGTGAGTGGCGCACCGATAATCGTTGAAAGCAATGGGACATTAGACGTTATGCAAATTTCGACCCAGAACATCGCCGTCGACTAGGCGCTTACGCGCCGCGCTGATCCGCAGGGACTCGGTCACACGCGCCTGCTATGAACAGACGCTAATCGCGGGTTACTTCCCGCTTCCCGGTGATCCCGGATGCGCTTCAAACTGGTAAATGGTGCCGCGGATCGTCGCGCTGCCGCTCATCTTCTGGCCGTTCATCGTGCCTTTGAACGTAACGTTTCTGATGATCAGCGTCACGTGAGCGCTGGACACACCTCCACTGATGGAAAGGTTGTGCGCGTTCGCGAACGGGCTGCCGGGTTTGATCGAAATGTCGGTGTAGGTCCCGCTAATGATGCCGTCTGCGAAGTTGAGGTGCATCTGCCCGAGGTACGGCTGTGTACTCGAGTGCAGCGGTTGGAACCCAATTACGTAGGCAACGTTGCGGGCGTTTGGTACTTGCGACGTAACCGCGCGCGCGCTCGGCGGAAACGCGACCACCATCGCAAGCATGAGCGCAGTACCCAGGAGCGGTCGTAGCATAATTCCCTCCGTTCGATTCCACGATACCATTCGCCTGAAAAGGGGGCTATCCCGAAATCGCAGGTCGAAGCCGGTCAGTTCTTCCAAAAGCAAGGGGGCCTCGGTTTGCCGAGGCCCCCTTCTACTGGCCGCTACACCCGGCGGCGCTGAGGTGGTTCATTCACTCTCGGAGTCTTTGAGGAGTTTGAAGTCGACGCCGTTCGAACTGAACGTGCTGTCGCTGGGAACCCACTGGCGAACGATGTGCACGGTTACGGGAACCGACGCTTTGGTATCGTAGGCGATCGTTCCGCTCTCGCCGGCTTTGAAGTAGCGGCGATCGAGCTGCGTAAGCGTCCCGCTCAGCGCGACATTGACGACGCGGCCGCCGTCGCTCGATCCAGTGACGCGCAAATCGTTCTTCACGGCCGTAACGACATACCCGTCGCCGAACGAAAGCTTATACGCCTGCTGCCATTGAGAACTGCCGACTCCCGAAAAGTAGTCGCGTGCCAGCAGCGGAAGCAGTACCAGTTCCGACGCGCTCGGAGAAGGGATGTACTCGCAACTCAGTCCGCCGTTCGGATAAACTTCGCACGTGTGCGTCTGTCGTGGGCGAACCGAGTACCACCAATCTTCGGTAGCGGAGATCACCAACCCACCGTCACTCGCGGGGCCCGCAATGTCGACGCTCATAGTGCCGGTCCCGGGACCGCTGATCGCGCCGACCGACCCGGTGTCTACAAATCTCGACACCGGGTACGGCGAGAACGCGTACTCCAGATGGCGAACCGCGGGTGGTGCGGGTGCTTGCGCGCTGAGCGCAAGAATCGCTGCCGCTAGGATTCCAAGTATTTTCATTCCTTTTACCCTCCATCGGAATCGTACGTTGCACACCTTGGAGGGCGATGGGGATTCAATGGGAGATGGCTGAGACGCGTACGGTAGTCGCTAAACTAGCTTCGCTCAACGGTGAGTCGATCACCGTGCGGGGTGCCTTTTGCCGCCGTAAATTGACGCAGACGACGGATCGCTCTGATCGCGTTAACGCGAAAGCGTGATCGCCGAAGGTGCCGAAACACCGCTGGTGATCGTCGATTGCCCGCCGGCATATGGCGGCGAATAAATCGTGACGGAATCGGTGCCGGCGTTGCCGCAGCCCGAACCGCAGTAGCCGACGAACACGTCGCCCGCGCCGTCGACGGCGATGCCTCGCGCAGTAGAACTGCTTTGCGCGATGCCTTGGGGCGGTCCGGTGAACGGCGCGACGTATTGCTGCACGCTTCCCGCGGCATCCGGTACGAAGAGCATGCCGCCCGCCTGGAACGTCGCCAGCAGTCCGAGCGTCCCGCTCACGCGCTGCAGCTGCATCGGCGGCTCCGTATACGGCGGCGTATAGAGTGACACCGCGCCGTTCGAGTCCACGTAATAGAGATTGCTCGACGCATCGAACGAGAACCCGTTCGCGACCGAGAGACCGCTGATGATGATCGCCGGCGCGCCGTTGTACGGCGCCGCATATTCAAGCAGCGCGCTGCCGTTGGCGACGAACAAGTTGCCCTGCGGATCGAACTGCAGCCCCGTCGGAACGCCGCTAAAGTTGGAGATCGTCCGCACCGGCCCGCTCGAGAACGGCGGCGTGTACTCCGAAATGGTTCCGTTCAGCCCGTTGCCGCGCTGATTCGCAACCCACAGATTGCCGCTGGGATCGAGCGCGATTGCGCCGGGGTTATTCACTCCGGTCGTGACCGTCGTCGGCTGGGCGGCATACGGCGGCGCGTAGATGGTCACGCTCCCGGCGTTCGAGTTACCCCCGAACGCATTGGCAACGTACAGATTGAGCGATGCGTCGGTCAATAGCGCGATCGGCTGCACCACGCCGTTGAGAATCGTGGCCGTCGCTGCGCCTGTGTACGGCGGCGCGTACATCGTCACGCTGCCGGGCACGCCGCCGGACGATTTGCTGTTACAGCTTCCGGTGCAGTTCGCGACGAACAGCATCTGCAGATCGTTCGCAACGGGGAATGTCGTGCTGCACTCTGCACCCGCTTGGGAACACGACTGATCCACGTACTGCGCGGTCACGGTGATGCTCGCGGTCGATAGCGTCGACGGCGGATCGATCGAAAGTGTGCTCGGCGCCTGCGGCGTCGGTGCCGTCACTTGCCACGCGCCGCCCGTCGAGGCGCCCGTTGCGATGGTGTACGTGGGCGAGCCCGGGCCGATAATCGTGTCGCCCATCGCGTCTTGCACCATCGCGATAAACGGCTGCGCGCTCTGGCCGTAAATGGTAAAGCCGTTGTTCGCCGCGGGATGCACCGCGAAGGAGGAACCGGCGATCGCCATCTCAGCCGGGATGCCCCCGATCGCCATCAAGAGCGTATTCTGCTTTTGCGCGCTTACGCTAAAGGCGACGGTCTCCACCGGTCCGAGGGCCGGACCGGCGCCATTCGCGCCGCCGTAGACCGCGACCGTGGTCGTGTAGTTGCCGGGCGCGAGCGGTTCGATCAGCGTGCACTGCATCGTAACCCCGGCCGAGGCACAGTTTTGACCGATCCCTATCGGAAGCAACGCGGGCGGCAGGGAGCGCTGCCCGACCGGCGTGACGACGAACTTGATACTCGTGATCCCACCGATCGTCGGAGTACTCGTTCCTCCGAGGCTGGGTGAACCGGGGCCGGGCGTCACTACCGGCATCGGCGTCGGCGTGGCCAGCGCCGGCGGCGTCACGAAAGCGTTGGGATTCGCGACCGGCGCCAGGCCGGCCGGGCCGCCGAGTCCCGCCTTCGCGGCGCTTCGCGGAAGTTTCACGACGAAGCGAACCCCGTTCCCCTGAACGCCTATGCCCGGCGGACCAGCCGCCGGCGGCATTGCGGAGAACGAAGAAGACCCTTGGCCGCTACATCCGGCGAGGAACGCCAGAGCAGCGACGACCCAGTACCGCTGGCTCTTCACGGCAGGGAAACGTTCGTGGGGGGCGCGGGGTTCGCCCCCCGGAAAGTAGGCCGAATGGACCCCATTACACGGATCCTTGTCGTGCGTCATGGCTACGTCGAGGGCATCGAACCCGAGCGCTTTCGCGGCCGGACCGATCTCGAACTCACCGCTAAAGGAGTCGAGCAAGCGGAGGCGGCGGGCAAGCGGGTCGCGGCGATGTGTCGGCCGGTCATCATCTATACTAGCCCGCTGCGACGCTGCATCGTGACCGGCGCGGCGATCGCACGCGCGACCGGCGTCAGCGCCAAAACCCTCGAATCCCTCACCGACATCAGCTACGGTTCCTGGCAGTGGAAAACGCCTGACGAAGTCGCCGCTCGCTGGCCGCATTTGATCGAACAGTGGCGAACGCGCCCGGACCTCGTGCGCATCCCCGCCGGCGAATCGCTCCAGGACGTCGCCGTTCGAGCGGCCGACGCGCTGCGGTACGTGCGCGAAACCCACATCAATCAGACGGTCGTTCTCGTCACGCACGACACCGTGATCCGCGTTCTATTGCTGCAGCTGCTGCAGATGCCGCTCAGCGACTACCGCTGCTTCGCCATCGATCCAGGTTCTATTTCGGAAGTGACGCAAACGGGAGAAGCGGTCACCTTGCAACGGCTCAATGTAACGTAAGGAGTCGGCCGAGGGCGCTCAATACGGCATCTCATCGTGGTCGAGGCCGAAGTAGTGCCCGAGTTCGTGAATCAGCGTATCGCGCACTTCCTGCACGGCCGCGTCGCGCGAGCGGCTCACGCGGTTGATCGGGCCGAGGAACAGCGCGATCTCGTCGGGCAGTAACGGCATGTCGTGCGACCGTTCGGTAAGCGCGACGCCACGGAAGATGCCGAGCAGTTCCGAGCCGGCGCCGTCATCGTCGTCGAGGCTTTCGAGATCTTCGTCGGACGGCTCGTCCTCGACGGCAATCACGACGTTCTCGATCAGGCTCGCGAAGCGCTTCGGAAGTGCTTCCAGCGCTTCCTCGATCACTCGTTCGAATTCGGCACGCGTCAGGTGTCCGCCAGACGTTCCCACAGCGTGCGTCTTTGATAAGGATGGCCGCAGCCCTGTCAGCCCGAATCCGTTTGAATGGCGCATCTGCACTTTGAAACGGAGATTCGGGGATCGCGGGAGGCGATTTTCACAATCATCGCGGACCTCACGAGCTATCATACCTGGCTCGGCGGATCGGATTCATTTGAAAGCATTACGGAGATATCGCCGCTGCCGGTGGGCGTCGGCACGACGTATATCGACGTGGGTCCAGCCGGCACGCGACGTGGAGCCATCACCGAGTTCGATCCACCGGCGACGATCGCGTTTCACCAGCCCATGCAGGTAAGCGGACCGATTCGCGGCACGATTGACATCCACGTTCGTTGTACCCTGGCGCAAAGGGGTGACGTGACGCAAGTGGCACGCGACCTCACGATTCAGCCGCGCGGCCTCTTACTGCTTGTACAGCCGATCGTACTTGCCGCATTCAGACGAGAGAACGAGCGATTGTTACGGGCATTAAAGCGTCACGTCGAAGGTTAAGGGGTCGCGGCGAGCACGCGTAACGCCGCAGGGTGAAGGGTAATCTCCGCCGGCGTTTCCGTCACGATGTCGCCGTCGGCGGCGATCCGCTGCTTCAACGACGAACAGCGAAGAATCACGTGCTCCGCGGAAAACACGTCGATGCGCCGCGATTGAGCGGCACGTTTCAAAGCGACGTCGAAAAGAATCGGAAAGATTGCCCAGCGCGAATTGGCGCGACAGACGCCGAGATGGAGCTTCCCGTCGGCGAGGCCGGAGTATTTGACCGGAAAGCCGCCCTCGTATTCGCCGCTGCCGATTAGGGCCGCAACGATTCGCCGATGCTCGATTCGACCGTCCGTTTCGATCTCAACATCGAACGGTTTTGCGTGCCGCCACAGCGTCGGTACGAGCGCAACGGTCGCGAAGACGCCGAGCCGCGCCTTGAGGTCGTGCGTTATCCGCGCAGCTGCTTCGGCCGGGAGCCCGATCGTCACGTTATTGATGAAGTAGTGTCCGTTCACGTCGGCGACATCGATGCGACGTTCGTTCCACGCGATGAGCGATGCAACGGTACCGTCATCGTTCTCGATCCCCAGCGAGCGCGCGAAATCGTTCGCCGTCCCGAGCGGCCACACGGCCATCAGCAAATCCGCTTTTAAGATCGCGGGCAGCGCAGATCCCATCGTGCCGTCTCCGCCGCCAATAACGATGGCGTCGCCAGCCTTAGCAAATTCCGCTACGGCGGGATCGACGCCGTGCTTATTGTCGAGGCGCTTCATTACGACGTCGAATCCCGCCGCGCGAAGCTTCTCCTCGAACGTCGACGCCGCGGCGGGATCGCTTCCCGAGTGCGCGTTTGGATTGAACAACACGAGCAGGCGTTTAGGCAAGATCGACCTTCGTTCGGTGGCGTCGTTGTGTTTTGCGCCGGTTGCTCGCGCGCCCACGGTTGAGCAGCGCTTGCCGGATTTGTTCGTCGGCGGACTCGCGCACGCGTTCGATCCCGCGCGCATTCGAATACGTACGCGGAAAGCGCTGCGAGAGCCACATATACAGCGTCGCCAGCCGCGACGTCTCTTCGAGGGTCAACAGCCGGTCGCCATCCGCGACGCCGGCCGTCTCTTCGCCCGAAACGGACAACCCGCGCGCGTGCAGCTGAGCCCACCGAGCCAGAAACGGAAGCGCGAGTCCGTTACGATTCACCGGCGCGCGCGCGTACACATACCGGATTTCGAGCGGTAACTGCGGGAACGCCGAGGCGTTGCGCTCGACGTACTCCACCGCTTCGATCATTTCGCTCAGGTCGGCCAGCTTCACGAAACGGTCGGCGCGCAAGATGTTCTGCTGGAAGAACCGCAGCAGCCGAGAGATCTCGTCTTGACCGTTGATGGCCGCCAACCGCTCGAGATGTTCGGTCGTCGGCGCTACCCAAATGACATCCGGCGCATCTTCCGGACGGTCGTTTAAGACCGCGTCGCGGACTCGCTCGAGATCGCGCTCGGTAAACGCCGTCACCTTGCCCGTCTCATGCAGCCCGTAGCGCCCCGCGCGCCCCGCAATTTGACGGGTCTCCATCGCGCCGAGCCACCGCTCCGCTTTGCCGTTCCACTTGCTCGTCGTGGAGAAGATGATGCGCTGGATCGGGAGATTCAACCCCATTGCAATCGCGTCGGTCGCTACGAGTACCTCGGCGTCGCCGTTGCGAAACCGCGCGGCTTCTTCGCGACGAACCGAAGGTGAGAGCGATCCGTACACGACCGCCGTTGAAAACCCGAGTTCGCCGACCGCGCGCTGCGTCTCGATCACCTCGCGCCGTGAAAACACGATGACCGCGTCGCCGGGCCGAATCGAACGAAACTCGATCGAGGAATCCACCTCGAGTGGATTCTTTCGTTCGAACCGTCGAACCGACACCTCGAGTCCCATTCGTTCCGCCAGCCGCCGCGTCGCACGAAGCCCTTCTATGGATCCACACAGGATGATGCGCGACGCGCGGACGCCGAGCGCCGCGAGCGTCCACGCCCACCCGCGCTGACTGTCCTCGAGCATCTGCGCTTCGTCGATCACCGCAACGTCGTACGCGGTGCGCAAATCGGCCATCTCAACGGTTGAACTCACGTGCGCCGCGCCCGGAACGTCGGTGCGCTCTTCGCCGGTCAGCAGCGACGTTGGCACGCCCATCTCGTTCATCCGTTCGTACACCTCGAGCGCCAACAGGCGAAGCGGCGCCAAGTACGCACCGGATTTCGCGGCGCGCAACTCTTCCATTGCCGCATGCGTCTTTCCGGAGTTGGTAGGCCCGCAAAAATACTCGAAACGTCGGCCTTCCTTCGGAAACGATTCCAAGTAAAACGCCATCACCGCTTCAGCTTCGGCGCGACGCTGCGCCCCGCAAGTTTCTTATATGCGGGCTCGAGTTCGAAAACGCGCGATCGGCCGCGTGCGCGAGCGAATGCGACACGTACGTTGCATCCTCCATCTCGATAACGGCGCCTTCGCCGAACTCGCGAGCCACGACCGCGTTGAGCCTCGTTTCCAACCCCGCCGCGATCGCGTCGGCGCTTTCGGCTGCGTCGACGCCGTCTTCGAGGCGGATCGAGCCGCGCAACGTAATGGCCGACGGACCAACGTGAATCACGCGCTCGCATGGAAGGAACGTCGCTTTGGAATCGGCGCGCCGGCCTTCGGCGTCCTCGATGCGTCCGAAGCGATACAGTTTTACCGGCGCTTCGACGCCGAACTCCGGATTCGGCACGACCAAATCCGGTTCGCCCAGCAACGCCTTGATGTCGGAACGCGTCCATCCGCGCTTGCGCAGAGCCGCCTGCGTAATCGGCTTGTGCCGTCGAATCGCGTCCACGACCGCGGGCTGCGCTTCGGCTAGTACGACCTTCTGTGCGTTGTGGTAGCGACGACCGTTCGTAATTGAATCCGGCTCGCCGAGGAACTGCTCGATCGCAAACGCCGGCCAGCCGCGCGCCGCGACGTCCTTCTCGGTCAGCAGCGGCTTCATGCTATCGAACCGCGAGCGTAAGCAAGCTCGTACCGAACACGATGAACGCAACCACGAAGATCGCGACGGTAAAGGCCATCACGCGCTGCAGCCCGATTCCCGCGATCGCGAGGACCGGTAAACACCAGAATGGCTGAATCATGTTGGCGACCTGTTCGCCGATGGCTACGGCCATCGCGGTCGCCGCCTGCGAGGCGCCGAGCTTCATGGCTGCGGGAACGGCGAACGGTCCCTGCACGGCCCAATGGCCGCCGCCGCTCGGAACGAAGAGCGAGATCACGATGCTTGAAACGAAACTCCAAAACGGCAGCGTCGCCGCCGTCGAAAACGTCAGGAACCACGCCGCGATAACCCCGGCGAGTCCGGTGGCCGTCATGATCCCCATGATTCCCCCATATAAGGGGTATTGAATCAACAGCGGTCCGGTCACGCGCGCCGCACCGTCGATGGCCTTCACGTACGCGAGCGGGGTCCAATGCATCAGCAAACCGAGTAAGAAGAAGATGAAGATCACGCTGTTGATGTCCAGCGAAAAACCGCTCGTGAACCACGTGATGCCAAGGTAGGCAAGGCCAGCGACGACCAACACCAGGTTCAGTACCCACGCGCGTTCGAGAGCGCCCGCCAGACCTTCGCGCGGCAGACCCGGGGGCGCATCCTCCACTGCGAGTCCGCTCACGTCACCGGCGACGACGTCATCGCCCTTCGGCTGCATCGCCAGAAAGACGAACGGAATCACGATCAGCAGTACGATGACCGGCACCAGGTTGAACGCTGCAAAGACGGTCTGCCCCATCGGCAGCACCTGCCCCGTCAATTGTTGCACGATGTTGAGTTTGCTGCCCGGCGTGGCTTGCGCCAGCGCGATCGAACTCGACGGCCCGCTCGCCCAGATCACGAACCCCGCATATGCGGATGCGACGAGCCATCCAAAATCGATCCGAATGCGCCGCGCAACCTCGCGCGCGAGCAGCCCCGCGACGACTAAGCCAAATCCCCAGTTCAGCCAGCATGCGATCGCGGAAACCAAGAACGTTACGACCACCGCGCGCCGCGGCGTGGTTGCGAGCGATGCGAGCGCACGCAACCCGTTCCGCACGGGCCGGCTCGAAGCCAGCGCGTAGCCGGTCACGAGCACCAGCACCATCTCGAGCGCAAACGCGAGAATATCGAAGATGCCCTTGTACCATGCACCGAGAATTTCGATCGCTCCGTGATGCGGAGCCAAGAAGAGGGCCAGAACCGCCGTCAGCAGCGTTAGCGCGACTGCAAAGACGTACGGATCCGGAACGGCATACTCGAAGACGCGAACGAAGAGGGCCGCAACGCGCTGCATGGACCGGCTTTGCGCGACGTAGGGCCGGGAGGCCTGCCGCGTGAAAACGTGCGGCGTGACGCTAAATCTGCTCGCGCCGGAGCTAGGGCAGACGCTTGCCGGCGTTTTTGCCCTCAATGGCAACGCGTTCGTCGCCGGCGCAGCCTATCACGACGGCTTGGTCGCCGTGCTTATCGTCCTGATCGCCGGCTTCAGCGGCGCGGTCGGCCAAAGCATCGTGCTTTTTGCCAATCGCGTGCGGCCGGGCCGATTTTTCTTCAGCCTGCTGGTCGACGCGGTGCTCTTCACTTTCGGCTACGCATTCCTCGTGCTCAGCACGTGGGTGGTGTGCCGTCTGCCGGGGACGCCGCATTTCAGTTTTCGTACGCTCGCCCTCGTCTTCGGCTTAAGCTACGCGCCGCTGCTTTTTTCGTTCCTGGGTGCCCTTCCGTATTTAGGCTCTTCGCTGCTGCGAGTCTTGCGCGTCTGGCATCTCTTAGCGATGGTGGTCGGCGTCGCTGCCGTCGGCAGCGTCGACGTATTCGCCGCGGCAACGTACGTGCTGCTGGGCTGGTTCGTGATGACGTTCGCGCAGCGGTCGTTCGGGAAACCGATTACCAACCTCGGCGTGAGCTTGCTCGATGCCGTCGCCGGCGTGCGCGTCGTCGACGATGCGGACATCGAACTCGGTACCGTTTCGGTCGGCGGCAGCAACCGCTCCAAGCCCGAACGTGTCGCCGTGGAGCCGAAGGGCGCGCAGCATCCGCGCCGCTGGCTCACGCTCGTCGGGCTCGGCGGCCTCGCCGTCTTCACCGTGATCGTGGCGCTCGCACTCGATCCGGTGCGCGAAAGCGTCTTCGGATGGCAACAACACTTGCCTAAAGTACTGCAGTTGCCGTTCGATCTTTTGTGGCTGGTGCTGATCGCCGTGATCGTCTCGGCGTTCATGGCGCCGTTCGAAACGCTAGGCTGGTGGGCCGGCTGGTTCGGCGACAAGATCGATACCAGCGACGAAGCCAATCCGCCGAACGAGAAAGCGACGTCGGCCGGCGTAGCGCGGTACATCGTTTACCTCGACGGCATCGCGCAATCCAGTGGGAAGTACACGCCCGACATCGAGACGTTCCTCGACGCGCTCGCACCGGAACTTCCGTCCAACGTCCGCCTCGTGCGCGGCGTGATGGCGTACTCGGTGCTCAACAAACCGCTCGACGAAGACCCGATCTTTTCGGGCATGTGGAAGTTTATCGAGGCCAGCCGTTCGCGCAACCTCAACTCGATTCTCGGCATGATCATCAACCTGCGCAACGTGCTCATCGTCGCGGTTTCCGCCGATCCACGGTACGGGCCGATGTATAACTTCGGCATCGCTCGCGTTATGTACAAATCCCTCATCGCCAACGGATATAAGAAGAAGAGCGGCGTCCCGGTCACGCTGATCGGCTACAGCGGCGGCGGCCAAATGGCGTGCGGCTCGGCGACGTTCCTAAAACGAGCGCTCGACGCGCCGGTCGATGTGATTTCGCTCGGCGGCGTGATCAGCGGCAACGATCCGATCTTGGATCTCGAGCACCTATTCCATTTTGTGGGCGACAAGGACAACATCGAGCGCATCGGGCCGGTGATGTTCTCGTCGCGCTGGAAAATCGCGGCGCTTTCGTATTGGAATCGCGCCAAGCGCCTCGGTTCCCTGACCGAAACGTCGCTCGGGCCGGTCGGGCATCAGGTTCCCGGCGGAATGCTCGATCCCGTTGCAAAACTTCCGGACGGCCGTACGAATCTTCGGCAGACGCTGGACTATATCGAAGGCATCGTCGAAGACCGCATCGAGCCCGAGCCCGCGATCCCGAAGAAGACGAGCAACTATGCGCGCTACGTTGCCGGGGCGCCGGGTTGGAGCATCGACTCGCCGGACCCGGCGCGCTATCTGCCGGTGGCAGAGTGGATCGGCCGCGTCATCCTCCCGCATCGCGATGCGCGCTTCGGAGGCGTGCTGTTTGAAGTGCATCACGCACCGGCGGCGCAAGCCGATCTCGTGGGGAAAACCGTGAAGCTGCGCTGGGCGGAGGATGCGGCCCTGAAAGAACGCCTGCGAGCCGTCACGCGCGACGTCAACTTCAGTGCGGATGCGACGCATGCATCCGTTTACGGCGGCCTCGTAATGCCCGACCGCGTCAATCGCTGGCGACTGGTCAATCCGCTCGAGTCGCTCGCCGGCTCGCACCCGAATGACGACATCATCGTCAAACTCGCCGGCGACGTCGTCGTCGAGGGTAGCGGCACCGACACAACACTGCGCGTCCTGGTCGAACCGATTCAAATCACCGGAGAACACTACGGTTTGGTCACGTTCCTCGGCCCGGCGGAGACGCCGGGCGAGCATCGCGTCGCCCATTTCGATCGCGCATCCGGCGCGTTCTCCGGAACGGAAGAGATCGTTCGGATGCCGGCGGTCGTACCCGATGCCGAAGGACATGCGAACTCAGAGCCGGCCGGTATCGAACGCTCGCCGCTCAACGCCGAGGGCTGGTACGTCTACGGCGCGCTCGACGATCGCGGCGTCTTCTTCGTACAGTCGCTTGCGCCGCGCGCGCTGCTACGCGTCCGAGCGCGCCGGCCGCTGAAGGATGCGCGCGAGTCGCGCCGCTACGCCAATAAGCAATCGTGGCGCGACCTCGTTGCGGCGAAAGGCGATATCATCGCCGCGGGCTCGGCGCCGTGGAATCCCGGCGATCGTGGGTTGCTCGTCCACACGTATGGCGGAATCGGCGGCGCCAAACCGGAGAGCAGCGTCGTCGGTCCGTTCTACTTCGGCCACTTCGCCTACGGCCTCGCCGAAGCCGTCGAAGATCCCCTTTCGGGCGAACTGCGCTTCGAGTTCACATACTATCAGGTCTACACCCAAAATACGGACGGTTTGACCGCCGGCAAGCTGCACTGGTCGCGCTTCATGGGTGACCGTCAATTCGGCTGGGCCGGCATCCGGCCCGTCTGCGAAGCGATCTTGCGTCTCGACGCCTTCGCAGGCCCATTCGACGTCGGCGAAGATCGTCGCGCAAGCGCGCTCGATGCGTTCATGCTGCAACTCGAAGCGATGGCGGCGCGCTACCGCATCGGCGACGGCACCGGCGGGACATTCGTCACCGCCGCGCACAACTGCTCGCAAGATTCCAACCGCGCGCTCTTCGCCACGCTGCGCGCCATCGACGACTTCATTAAGAAGCATCCAGCGCGAGAGCAATGGTCGATCGAACACCCCGATCAAGTCGATCGCTACAACGCTCTCCTCGCGCTGCTCCGCGATCTACGCAAACAACTGCAGCCGTTCGGTGCCCCGCGTCAAGATTGGAGTCAAAACCAATACAATCTCGGCGGCACGGCAGAAGACGCCCCGATCCAAAACTTCGTCTCGGCTCTCGGAAGCTGGCGTAGTATTCTCCCGCGCCTCGCCTTCAACACCGTCGTCGATGCGTTCTTACGTCACAACGCAACCCTGTGGGTCATCGGCACAAACCAAATCGGCGGCGACCGCCCCGACATCGCCCCCGTCCCCCCGCTGTCATTCTAAATAGGTTCGGCGGTCGCGTGTCCGCCCAGCTTTTCATTCGGCTCATTCGATCGCAGCACGAACATCGCCAATGCCGTAGCGGCGATAAAGATAGCGAGCGCCATTAAGTATGGTTGAGAGCTATTGTAAAAGATACGCATCTGCAAGAATTGACAGCAGGCAGTGATGCCGGCGTATAGCGCGACGGCCCAGCGGCGTTGAATCAACAGCATGGGCGAAAGCATGATTCCGTACCAGCTTTCGATTTTGTACGGCATCGCGAGGATCGCGAAGGCGAGCAAAGCTTCGACAACCGGGGAACGCTTGAGGCTCAAGGCGTGGTAGGCAATCACGAGCGAGCACCCGACGACGATTGCCGGAATAACGAGTGTGAACGGGTGGATCGGGATCCAATGCATGCCGGGTATATGGTAGAAGACTCTCCAGATCCAGTAACTCAAGAGCGGTGGGTGGGCGGAATTGAATCCGAGCAGCACGTCGATGAGCGAAAGCTGCACCGTCAGGGGAATCGCCGAGGCGACGACCACGGCAACGAACGCCAGCATAACGCCAATCGCACGTAACGCCGACCGCGAGCTGCCATAAGTGAAGGCCATTAGCGGCACGATGAGCGGGAAGTACGCGAACTTGATCGACGTGGCAACACCAAGCGCGACGCTCGAGGCGATAAATTGATTGCGCTGTGCGAAAACGAAGGCGACCAGGCCGAAGAAGAGCAGGTATATATCATTGTGTGCGCCATTGCCGGTCGCCAAAAGGACCAGGGGGTTTAGCGCATAGGCAGCAAAAGCTGCGGGCCGCCACGACAAGCCTTCGAGTGCCACCCAAAGCAGCCAGCTGCAGCCAATCGCAAAGATGCAGGCGATCAATCGAAGAATTCGCGCTTGCGTCTCCGCCGAAGCGTTCGCGAAGGGAAGCAGCACGGCGGCGTTTGCGAGTGTCCAACCGGGACCGTAACGATCGATGTAAGGCGGATTATCCCAATGCGAAGCCAGCCTTTGCTCGAGAGGCGTAAGTTGCAGGGGAGCGCTGTAGTGACCGTACGGATTGACGCCGCGCTGCGTCAGGCTCCCGTAGTACACGTATGCGAATTGATCGCTGTCCAAGGGCAACGGCATCGCGAATATCACACCGAGACACACGACTTGAGTGAGAAGCAGCGACGGGAAAAACGCTCGCCCTAAAGTGCGCGCAATTCCTTGGGCCGCCCCGACGGTAATGATGAACAGCGCCCACCAAAAGAGATCGATCAGGGCCAGACGGTGCCACCACTCCGTCGCCTGCGGAATTGCGTAGTGCAGGAAGGCGAGCGGAACGACGTTGGCGGGATGATCGTACGGCACCCACGCGCGCGCGAGTGCTATGTCATACCCGAAAATCACTAGGCAGAAGCCGATGTTTGCGAACAAAAGTGGGCTTCCCCGCATGTCAAGGTTTTACCACGAGCTCTAGCGGAAACTTGTAGGCAAGCGCCCGGTAAACGGACTTTTTTTGCGTTCGGCTTGCGCCGTTACGCAGGTCGGGTGCCATCCGCCTGCCTGCTCGCGCCCGCTACAGCGCTTACATTTATGGAATAGAAACGTGCAAAAGTGGTTAAAGTAATGTCGAAGCCGCACGGAGGATTCGATGAGCATCGTTAGCCGTTTGATTGCACTCGCTCTCTTGGCCGCACTCTCTTCTGCATGTTCGATGAGCGCCGGTTCGACGAACCCCTCGGCTCACATCGTGGGATTCAATCACGCATCGACGAGAATCCCCATCAAGCACATCGTGATCGTCATTCAAGAGAATCGCAGTTTCGACAACATTTTCTCCGGCTTTCCTGGAGCCGATGCGCCGACGCGCGGTCGCGACCATCTTGGGAAATGGATACGCTTTCACTCGATCACGTTTGACGATACGGACGGCGGCCATCAATACGCAAACGCGATCGCTCAGTGGGATGGCGGTAAGATGGATGGATTCGATCTTACGCAGGTAGGATCGTATCCGCACTCGCCTTCCTACAACTATGCGTACTTGGAGCGAAGCCTCGTTGCTCCGTATTGGGAAATGGCGAAACAGTACGTTCTTGCCGACCGCATGTTTCCAACGGAGTTTGGCCCGAGTTTCACAGCCCATCTCGATCTTATAGCGGCTACGACGCAGCTATCGCGTAACAGGTACCTCGTCGATGGTCCGACCCTGACGAAAACCGGCGCGGGAACCGGTGACGCTCAACCGTGGGGTTGCGACGCACCGCCCGGTTCGACCACGCGCGTTTTGAAGCCGCCGGACACAACCGAGTTCCTTGGACCGTTTCCGTGTCTCACCGAGTTCCGTACGGCAGCCGACCTTCTCGATTCTGCCGGCCTCTCGTGGAAGTATTACGCCCCGCCGCTCTTCAAAAGCGGTCTCGCAGAAATCTGGTCGACGTTCGACGCAATCAAATCCGTTCGCGAAGGCCCCGACTGGAAAGCGGACGTGATCTCTCCCCAAACAAAGATTCTAACGGACGCGGCGGCCAATCATCTTCCCGCCGTATCCTGGGTGGTTCCGGACTGGCAGGATTCAGACCATCCGGGTGACGACAGCACTACCGGGCCGTCCTGGGTCAGCAGTGTGGTTAACGCCGTGGGCGAAAGCCACGACTGGAATTCAACGGTTATCGTCGTTTTGTGGGACGATTGGGGCGGATGGTACGACGACGCCGTGCCGCCTCCGACGCTTGACAACTTCGGTCTCGCAATCAGAGTCCCGGCCATTATTATTTCCCCATATGCGAAGCGCGACCACGTCGATCACACCGCATATCAGTTTGGAAGCGTGGTACGGCTTATCGAGGATACGTTCGAGCTGCCTTCCCTCGGCTATAGCGATGCGAATTCTAATAGCTTGCTCGATGCCCTTGACTTTACTATGGCTCCCCGGGCGTTCACTCCCATCGTGGCTCCGTACTCCGCCAAGCACTTCCTTCAAGAGAAGCCCTCAAACAAACCCCCGGACGACGATTGATTCGTCCCCGGTGCCGGCGCAACCCAAGGCAGCGATCTCTGATTGGTCGAAAGGCCGCCCTTCACTTTCGAAAGGCGCACCGATGATTGCTCTCCAGTATTCGAAAAACGGCGACCCGGCCGACGTCGTCACTTCGGTCGACGTCGCGAAACCCGAGCCGAAAGCCGGCGAGGTTCGCTTGCGCATGCGCTGTTCGCCGATTCACAATCACGACTTGGCGACCGTTCGCGGCGTCTACGGCGTCAAGCCCCCGCTGCCGGCTATCGGCGGTTCGGAACTCGTTGCGACCGTCGACGCGCTCGGTGACGGCGTCACGGCCTTGAAAGTCGGCCAACGCGTGGCTGGAATGGTGCCGGCCGCATGGGCCGAGTACGCGGTTGCACCGGCGGCCTTGCTCGCACCGATTCCGGACGGCATCGAAGACGGCGCGGCCGCGCAACTGCTTGCAATGCCGCTCTCGGCGCTCGTGCTTCTCGACGAATTGCACGTCAAGTCCGGCGACTGGATCGTGCAAAACGCTGCGGGCGGAGCGGTCGGGCGAGTACTCTCCGTCCTCGCGCAGAAAGCCGGCGTCAACGTGATCAACGTCGTGCGCCGCACGGCCTCGATCGACGAAGTGAAACGCTACGGTGCGAAGCACGTCGTCGCAACCGAGGATGCCAACTGGGCCGAGCGCATTCGCGAGATCGCCGGCAGCGCGCCGATCGCGCGAATCGTCGATTCGGTCTGCGACGCACAATCCACAACGCTCAATCGCCTGCTTGGCCGCAACGGCCAGCACGTCGTCTTCGGCGCACTCGGCGGCTCCGCGCTGAAGATCGACCCCGGCGCGCTCATCTTCGGCGAAACGATCGTCCGCGGTTTCTGGATGGTGGCCTGGATGAAAAATGCAACCGAGGAGCAGCGCATGAATGCCACGATGAGGATCTTTGCCCTCGCAATGACCGGCGAACTCCCGCTCCCGGTCGCCGGTACCTACGCTCTGAGCGAGGCCAAAGCCGCCCTAACTGCCGCCGAACAACCCGGCCGCCCCGGCAAAGTCCTGTTCAAGTGTGACGTGTCACCCTAGCCGACGTTAGAGAAAAACCGCTCTTGCGCTTCCTGTAATGCATCGAGGATGCGCTTGAGAACGGCCGAGATATCCAAATCCGGCCCGACGAACGCCGCGTATCGGAACACGACGTCGCTCTCGTCGTCGATGAGCGTCGCGACGACCGTACACGCCGTCGTATTTTCCAACGCAATTTCGACTAGCTTCGCCCGATCCGTCTTCAGTTCGGGCTTGAGCTCGTACGACAGCGTGAAGCGCACGTTCTGGAGGTCGTCGTTGTCGAGCTCCAAATAGAAACCTTCATCGTCGTACTGAAACCCGATGTTCGTCTCCGCGTCGGAACGATCCGTATCGGGCGTCAAACCGATCGCCTTCAACTGTCCGCAATACGTATCGATCGCGTTATCGAGCAGGGGATACTGCGCGTCGGTCAACTCGAGACTCCTTTTCTAAACCACGGACACGGCACGATCGAGCCGGTGCGAGAAGCGTACACGAGGAGTGCCGCTGCCGCTATGGTGCAAGTAACGAGTGCGGGGACGCCCGCCTCGGGGCCAAACGCGCCACCCGTGAGCCACACCGGTCCGATCAACTGCGCGTGAATGAGGGGATGCCCGGTCGCCGTTCCAGACAATTGGGTTCCGTAGACCGGACCTTCGAGTAATTCCATGCGAAATGCAGCGCGATCGGAAACCAAAGGGCGCGCGTTGCGATGAACGCCGCGCCGAGCAAGACGCCGGCCTCTATCGCAATCGCGGCCGTTGAAAACCACGTCGCGCCTGGGTTCAAGAGATGCGATGCACCAAAAAGAATCGCCGACGTGGCGAGGGCGATCCACGTACCGGACCACTCGGCCAGCAAACGAAACAGCACGCCGCGGAACAGAAGTTCCTCGATCGCTGCCCCGGGCAATATCCATAACGCGGCGTAGAACAAAGCACCGGTCCAATCTATGCGATCGATCCGGTACGAGCCCGTCGCCGACAATTCGACGATGACCAGTGAAAACAGCACGGCACCGCTTGCAAGGCCGAGCAGCGAGTCGCGGATGATGTGCCGTGGATCGAGCCCGATGTCGGCCGGCCCGCGCTGCACGGTAAGGCGCTCGACGATCAGGACGATCGCCGTCAAGATCGCAAGAAAAATCCAGCCGCCTGCCGCGCGGCCGACGTGCAAGCCGGCCACCCTAGTAAGAAAGGAAATACCCACAAAGATTGCGACGATCGCAACCAAACGCACGAGCGGAAAAGCGAAGAAGCGGCGCATCGGGCTTTCCATCCGCGCCGTCACGAGTCAACCCCTGCTCCGCATTAGCGTTGTGTTAGGTATCGGCTAGCCTCCCCGGCACACATATGTCGCTTGGGGGGCTTTCCGGCCGCGATGTCGTATCGGGGCGGATTGTGTTTTCCCCAGATCGAGAACAACGGCCCGCCGATCGCGGCTTCACGCCGGGATGCAGCCGACGGCGCCGTCGACAGTTGGGTCGAGCGTCTAAGTGCTGCAGCCGTGCCGCGAACGAAGGCCGCCGGCACGCAGGTGCACTACGTGCTTTCCGCGCGCGAAACGTATTACGTGCCGCGCGTTTCGATCGCTGCATATCTCGCACCGACCCTGCGCGATGGAACGCTCGGTAAAGCGCGTCCGATCGAACCGTCGGCACTCGGAAGCGCGAGCGGCACGAACGTAGCACCGGCCGATCGTACGATCGGCCGTCTACTCAGCGTCAGTGGTTCCACCTGGCCGGCACTGCACGCGTCGTCGCCCACGATGCTCGGCGTCGTGCTCCACCTGGCCATTGAAACCGGCCGCCTGCATTGGGAATCCCGCTCGAACCCGCCGTTGCGCGAACGCGCGCTTTCCGGCACGCGCTTGACGTGGCACACCGATCCGGATGGACGCCAGCGCTTAATTTTGCACGAACGCCCTGCGGTAACGCTGCTTCCCTCGCGCCCGCTGTGGTATGTCGACGCCGCCTCCGGCGTCGCGGGACCGCTCGATCTCGGCCTCGATCCGGAACTCGCAACGTTGCTGGCATCGGCCCCGGCGCTCACGGAACGCCAAGCCGCGCGCGTGCACGCCGTGTGGCGCAAAGCCATCCCCGACGTCGACCCCCCGGCCGTGCGCGTACCCGAAGGCGTCGAACCGCCGCCCGTACCGATTCTGCGTCTAAAAGCCGATGAGTTTCCATACGCGCGTCTTTCGTTCGCGTACGGTTCGCGCGAGATCACGCTGCGCGACCCGCTGCGCGATTTTCGCCGTCGCGATATCGAGCTCGAAGCCGAAGGCGCGCTGGCCGCATCGGGTTTCATGGCAGTCGGCTGGCCGTGGAGCGAAAGCGATTCGCGCATGCGTAACGCCTACCGCTTCGCCACCGGCGACGACGATCGCTGGATGCATTTCATCGATCGCGAAGCGCCGAAGCTGGCCTCCAAGGGCTGGCGCATCGAAATCGACGACGACTTTCCGTTCGCCGTCGTCGATGCCGGCGACGAGTGGAGCGCCGACGTCACCGGCGAGAACGAAAACGACTGGTTCGAACTCGATCTCGGCATCGTCGTCGAAGGCGAACGCATTCCGCTGTTGCCGATCCTGCTCGAAGCGCTTCAGACGCGGACGCTGCGCGCCGGTGAGCGCTCCGCCAGTGCCGAGCCCGTCTACGTTCCACTGCCCGGCGGCAAACGATTCGTCGCGCTGCCGGCCGAACGCCTGAACCGGCTGCTCGATCTGTTGGTCGAACTCTTCGACAACGATCCGCTAACGAAAGAAGGCAAGCTGCGCCTTTCCAAGACGCGAGCCGGTCTTCTCGCCGGTCTCGATTCGGTTGCCGAAGCGCGCTGGCTCGGCGCCGAGCGCTTACAAGCGCTGGCCAAAGGTCTCGATGCCGCGATCGACGCGTCGCCGTGCGAGCCGCCGCCCGAGTTCGAAGGAACGCTGCGCGAATATCAGCGCCGCGGCGTCGCCTGGCTGCAAGCGCTGCGCGGTTTTGGTTTCGGCGCCGTCCTTGCCGACGACATGGGTCTCGGTAAGACCGTTCAACTGCTCGCACACGCAGCGATCGAACGCGCCGCCGGGCGTTTGAAACAGCCGGTTCTGGTCGTCGCACCGACCAGCGTCGTCCCGAATTGGCGCGCGGAGATCGCGCGCTTTCTCCCGCATCTGCGCACGGTCGTACTCACCGGTCCCGATCGCGCCGAGCGCTACAGCGAAATCGACGGTGCCGACTTCGTGCTCACCACCTACGCGCTCTTACAACGCGACGCCGAGGAACTGCTCGAACGCGAGTGGTCGCTCGCCGTGCTGGACGAGGCGCAGTTCGTGAAGAACCCTCGGTCCAAAGGCGCACAGCTGGCGCGGCGTTTGCGCGCCAAGCAGCGCATCGCCCTCACCGGAACACCGGTCGAGAATCATCTCGACGAACTCTGGTCGATCTTCGCTTTCGCCGTGCCCGATTTGCTGGGCGAGCGCTCCGCGTTCACGCGCGTCTTTCGCACGCCGATCGAAAAACACGCCGACGTCCGCCGCCGCGATGCGCTCGCGCTGCGCACGCGACCGTTCCTGCTGCGCCGTACCAAAGAAAACGTCGCCGCCGATCTGCCGCCCAAGAGCGAGATCGTGCATCGCGTGGAACTCGACGGCGCGCAACGCGACCTCTACGAAACGATTCGCCTCACGATGCACCGGCGCGTGCGCGAAGAAGTGGGCCGCCGCGGCATCGAACGCAGCCGCATCGTCGTGCTCGACGCACTGCTCAAACTTCGTCAGGTCTGCTGCGACCCGCGTTTGCTCAAACTCCCAACCGAACGCGTTCCCGACGGCTCCGCTAAACTCGAAGCGCTGCTCGACATGCTGCCGGACCTCGTCGACGACGGCCGCCGCATCTTGCTGTTCTCGCAGTTCACCTCGATGCTCGACCTCATCGCACCGGAAGTCGACAAATTAAAGATCCCGTACGTGCAGCTGCGCGGTGCGACCCGCGACCGTGAAACGCCGGTCACTCGTTTCCAGAACGGCGAAATCCCGCTTTTCCTGATCAGCTTGAAAGCCGGCGGCACCGGCCTCAATCTCACCGCCGCCGACACCGTGATCCATTACGATCCATGGTGGAATCCCGCCGTCGAACGCCAAGCGACCGACCGCGCCCACCGCATCGGTCAACAACAGACCGTTTTCGTCTACAAACTCATCACGGTCGGCACCGTCGAAGAACGCATCCTCGAAATGCAAGCCCGCAAAGCCGAACTCGCCGAAAGCCTCTTCAGCGAATCGAGCGAAGCCACATGGGCCAATCTCGACCTCCAAGAAATCGACCGGCTCTTCGCACCATAACCACCAATCGGCGCTTGCACGTCGTGCTATAGTAGCTCGGTATGGGTCATCATTCGCACCGGCATTTTCCAACAACTGGCGGCCTATGGCTTCGCGGTTCTGCTTCCCATTTCGGTGATCGCACTGATGATCGGTGCGACGTTGGAAGCGCACAAGCGACGGCATGGCCGCATGGCCAAGCCCGGCAGTTCCCACGAGGCCGTGAGCGCCCGCTTCGCCCGCGCGGCGGAGTAGGCCATCACCCCGGCAGAGGACAAAAGTCGCAGAACCGCACGGGAACGGCAGGGTTCCTTGACGCTCCTGGCGACGTGGTGTTAGAATCCTCTCCTATGCCCCGGGGCTCCTGAGCCACCGTTAAAGAGGGCGAGTCACCTCCGCAAGGGGAGCCGTGCTCGTCTTTTTGGTGTGCCCATGGCCCGCGCATCAGCGCGCTTCCCGTATAGTTTGCGAGAGAAAGAAGAAATTAATGGCGAAAACGACGGCTCCGAAGTCCCCTGCGAAGAGCTCCGCAGGTGCGAAGGGCAAGTCGAAACGCGCGGTTGCTACGACCGCGTCGAACGGCGCCTCCAAGGTCATGCCGACCACGTTCCCGATGCCGACGGGCGCGTTTACGGTCGAGCAACCCCCGGATCCGGGTCCCAAGCGCGATCGGCACACGTTCGCGAAGATTCCGCACGTTCTCGAGATCCCGAACCTCATCGAACTGCAGAAGGCGAGCTTCGAGTGGTTCAAGACCGAGGGTCTGGCCGAGGCGTTCAATTCGATCTCCCCGATCAAGGATTTCACCGGGAACCTGATCCTCGAGTTCGGCGAGCATTCAGCCTCGGCGAACCGAAGTATACATCGAAGAATGCCGCGAGCGCGACATGACGTACAGCGCTCCGCTGCGCGTCCGCGTCCGCCTGATCACCGCCGAGTCGGGCGAAATCAAGGGCATCCCGGACCAAGAGATCTTCATGGGCGATTTCCCGCTCATGACCGATAAGGGCACGTTCATGATCAACGGCGCCGAGCGCGTGATCGTGAGCCAGCTCGTCCGTTCGCCTGGCGTGTACTACAGCCAAGACGTCGACACGAACTCGCGTCCCACGTTTAACGCGACGATCATTCCGAACCGCGGCGCGTGGATCGAGTTCGAAACCGACAACGGCACCAAGAACGACGTTACCGAAGGCACGATCGGCGTTCGCATCGACAAGAACCGCAAGATTTACGTTTCGACGTTCATCCGCGCGCTGTCGCGCCCGGACCTTGGCCTCAATTGGGAATCGACGAAGCGATTATCGCGCTGTTCGACGGCAGCCCGCTCGTTCGCAACTCGATCGACAAAGACAAGGACGTCAAGACGCGCGAAGACGCGCTGAAAGAAATCTACAAGAAGCTGCGTCCCGGCGAACCCGAAAATGCGGACAACGCCGAGAAGCTGCTCGAGTCGCTGTTCTTCGACGAGAAGCGTTACGATCTCGCCGGCGTCGGCCGCTACAAACTCAACGGTAAGTTCCACTATCGCATGGAGAACCCGGACGTCGACGCGCGCGTTACGGTGCCGACCGTTCTGATCAACGAATATGCGGGCTTGAAGAACCGGCGAACGGGACGCGCTGCCTGACCCGTGCGGACATGATCGCCGTCATTCGCCGCTTGATCAAAGTCGCGACCGGCGTCATTAGCAAGGACGACATCGATCACCTCGGCAACCGCCGCGTCCGTTCGGTCGGCGAACTGCTGCAGAACCAGTTCCGCGTCGGCTTGCTGCGCCTCGAGCGCGTCGTGCGCGAGCGCATGACGGTGCAAGACATCGAAACGGTCACGCCGCAGGCGCTGATCAACATCCGTCCGGTCGTCGCGGCGATCAAAGAGTTCTTCGGGTCCTCGCAGCTCTCGCAGTTCATGGACCAAACGAACTCGCTTGCGGAACTCACGCACAAGCGCCGCCTCTCGGCCCTCGGGCCCGGCGGTCTGTCGCGCGAACGCGCCGGTTTCGAAGTTCGCGACGTTCATCACTCGCACTACGGCCGCATCTGCCCGATCGAAACGCCGGAAGGCCCGAACATCGGTCTGATCGGTTCGCTCGCGACGTACGGGCGCGTCAACCGCTTCGGCTTCATCGAAACGCCGTATCGCGTCGTGCACGATGGCATCGTGACGGATGAGATCGTGTACCTCACGGCCGACCGCGAAGACGAGTACATCATCGCCCAGGCCAACACGGAAGTCGACCCGGACGGCAAAATCGCGGCGATTCGTCGTCTGCCGTTACGCCGAAGAATACATCGAAGAGCCCGCGAGCCGCGTGCAGCTCATGGACGTCTCGCCCAAGCAGATCGTCTCGATCGCAACGGCGCTGATTCCGTTCCTCGAGCACGACGACGCGAACCGCGCGCTCATGGGTGCGAACATGCAACGGCAGGCCGTGCCGCTGCTCCGTCCGGACGCGCCGATCGTCGGCACCGGCATGGAGTATCGCGCCGCCAAAGACTCGGGCTCGCTCATCGTCGCGGACGAAGCGCGGAACGGTCGTCGCCGGTCGATGCCAAGGGCATCGTCGTCAAGAACGCCGATGGCGTCGAGAAAACGTACGATCTGCTCAAGTTCGTGCGTTCAACGCCGGTACGTGTATCAACCAGCGTCCGATCATCGCCCTCGGCGACAAGATCTCGGCCGGCCAAGTGCTCGCCGACGGTCCCAGCTCCGAGGACGGCGAGCTCGCGCTCGGTCAGAACGTGCTCGTCGCGTTCATGCCGTGGGAAGGCTACAACTACGAAGACGCCATCCTGATCAGCGAACGCATGGTCAAGGAAGATCGCTTCACCTCGATTCACATCGAGGAGTACGAGTGCGAAGCCCGCGACACGAAACTCGGGCCCGAAGAGATCACGCGCGACATTCCCAACGTCGGTGAAGACGCGCTCAAGGATCTCGACGAGCGCGGCATCATCCGCGTCGGCGCGGAAGTGCGTCCGGAAGACATTCTCGTCGGCAAGGTCACGCCCAAGGGCGAAACCGAGCTGACGGCTGAAGAGCGCCTGCTGCGCGCCATCTTCGGTGAGAAGTCGCGCGAAGTGCGCGACACCTCGCTGAAAGTGCCGCACGGCGAAAAAGGCAAGATCATCGACGTCAAGGTGTTCTCGCGCGAAAACGGCGACGAGCTCTCGCCCGGCGTCAACCATCTCGTACGCGTCTACGTCGCGCAGAAACGCAAGATTCTGCAAGGCGATAAGATGGCCGGACGCCACGGTAACAAGGGCGTCATCGCCAAGGTTCTGCCCGAAGAAGACATGCCGTATCTGAAGACGGTACGCCGGTCGACATCGTGCTCAACCCGCTGGGCGTTCCGTCGCGTATGAACCTGGGTCAGATCATGGAAACGCACCTCGGCTTGGCCGCTCGCATGCTTGGCTTGCGCGTTGCGACGCCCGTCTTCGACGGCGCGCACTCGGAAGACATCGCCGAATGGCTGCAGGACGCCGGCTTGCCGCCCGACGGTAAGACGTGGCTGCGCGACGGTCGCACCGGCGATCGTTTCTCGCGTCCGATCACGGTCGGCATGATCTACATGCTCAAACTCGCCCATCTTGTCGACGACAAGATCCACGCGCGTTCGACGGGCCCATACTCGATGATCACCCAGCAGCCGCTGGGCGGTAAGGCACAGTTCGGCGGACAGCGTTTCGGCGAAATGGAAGTCTGGGCGCTGGAAGCCTACGGTGCTGCGTACACGCTGCAAGAGCTGCTGACCGTCAAGTCCGACGACGTCATCGGCCGCGTAAAGACGTACGAAGCCATCGTCAAGGGCGAGAACGTGATGGAGCCGGGCGTTCCGGAATCGTTCAAGGTGCTCATCAAGGAGCTGCAGTCGCTTGCGCTCGACGTCAAGGTTCTCACCGAGAGCCGCGAAGAAGTCGAGATCAAGACCGCAGACGACGAGATGGGTGAAACGGAACGTCGCGAGTTCGGCCTGCTGATGGGCGACGAATCAACCGCCGTTTCGCAAACGCAAGTCGCGGCTCGCGAAGCCGTCGCCGAAGCGGTTGCGGAAGGCGCGATCGAAGGCGCCGTTGCCGACGTGGAACTCGAACCGGAAGAGGAAGAAGAGGAAGAGCTGGACGACAGCAAACCGCTCGACGCCTCGGTTCCGATCCCGGTGGTCGCCGCCGCTTCCGCGCGGCGCCGAACCGGAAGACATCTTCACGGCAGTCGTCGACGAAGAGACCGCCGCCGACGACGACCTCGAGGGCCCGCAAGGCTACGAACTCGAGGAAGAAGAGGAAGAAGTCTACGAGGAAGATCGTCCCTCATATGCCGAGGACGAAGAGCCCGACCCGGCCTTCCCCGAACCGGCCAACGTCGCCGAAGAAGAGTACTAAACTCGAAAAGGAAATCGGCCCGCTAACGCGGGCCGATTTTCTTTCCCAGGTTTGGCCCAGCAGTGCGGGTGAATATTGCGTCATGAAGGGTGCCGTCATTTTCGGGGCAGCTCTCGTCGCCGAACTCGCCCTGACGGGACAAACCCGGCCGCAACCGTCGCCGCAGCCGTCTCCCCTTAAGGAGATTATCGACGTAAAGTCGCGCACGCTGTGTACGGCGCTGCGCGATAACGTTGCGGTCTCGCTGGCGGGCCTCATATCGAACGACGCCGACATCGACGTCGGGCGCAAAGCGATGATGAAGATGGCCGCCGATCAGATCGAAGGCTCGACTGCCGGCCACATGGACGCGCTCGTCGGCGAGAACGTCGTCGGTGCGATCGTGCACAACCTCGTGCTCATCGATCGAAAGCTCAACGATCCCGCGCGTTTTCCCACCGATCCGAAAACCGACGACGAACGCCTTGCCGTGCAAGTCAAAGCGCAGCTCCAGGCCATTGAAGACGCACAAAAGCGTCAGCTCAATGCGCTGAACGGAACGATCGAAACCGACAACATGAACACCATGCAGCACGAGATGCCCGCGAATCAGGTAGTCGTTTCCAGTTCGAGCAATGGGAAGATGCCCGAGGCGCCGCTTACCACGACGCCGGCGCCCGATTCAATCGCGGCCGCGGGGATCCCGAACGACAAGAATACGACCGAAACGCGCACGCTCGTCGCGGGCAGTCTTATCGGCACGACGTACTACGGTTCGCTCGCCGGCGCGATGGCCGGCGAACAGCAGAATACGCTAAAGCTGGAAAATACCGCGACGGCCACGATCCGCCAAGTCGCCGCCGAATGCTCGGGCGCAACTCCGGCACCATAGTCGCAGCTAAGACGAAGGATTCGTTCGTAATGCACTAAACGAGCCCGCATGCGGGTTCGGCCGTTTACATTGGAAGATCGCGAGTTCATCGTCGGACTCAGCGCGCGGTTTGCAGAATCGCGGTTGCCGCCGTGGCGCCCCGCGGAGATGATTATCACCGGCACGGCGCGCCAACTGGAAGCCGCCATCGAATCGCGCGGACCCCGATCGGAGATTTTGGTGGCTGAGGACGGCGACGGAACGCGCCTTGGTTTCGCCTGGGTGCTGCTACTCGAAGATTTCTTTACCGGCGCCGATTATTGCAAGATTAGCGAAATTGCGACCGCCCGCGACGGCACCGGCGCCGGCGCGGCCTTGATGAACGCGAGCGAGGTCTGGGCGCGCGACCGCGGCTGTGCCATCATCATGCTCAACGTCCTGCGCGAAAACACGCACGCGCGCGCCTTCTATGAGGCGTTCGGATACGAGCCGGAGTACACGGCAATGGCCAAGGTCGTTATCCAAGCAGGCGACTGACCCCCCGAGATGAAGATGGGAATTGTGTCCTCGAACGTGCTCTTGGCGACGGATCGCAAGAGAGTAGCCGCTTTTCTGGCGGTCTATGTGGTCGTTCGCTTCCTGGCCGACGTAGCAAGCACGCGGTACGCGGCCGGTACCGGTTTTAGCCCCTGGTTCCTCGGTACGGCACTGGACATCGTGCTCTTTCTCGTGCTCGGCTGGAAATGGTGGCCGCTGCCGGTCGTGCTGATGACCGCACACGCACTGGCCGTTCCCGACGGGCTGCGCGCGAGTTTGGCCGCGAACGTCGGCGACGCCATCGTTTACGAATTGATTTTCGCAGTGGCGGTGAAGCTCACCGTCGACAACGCGAAAGTCGCTTTTCCCCTGCGTACGCTTCGCGACGTATCGTACTTCGCGGCGATTCTCGTTTTTGCGACGCCGATCGTCGCCGGATTCGTCTCGTGCTCGATTTTCTTGCTGACGCACACGTATCCGGCGGCGGAATTCTTCGCGCAGTACTCTCGCTTGCTGGGGGCCGAGATGAGCGCGATCATCGTCGTCGTTCCCGCGGCGATGCAGCTTCTTGCGTGGCGAGATCTCCCCGAAGCGAGAACCGGAAGAGGCCGGCGAGCGTACGACCACCGATTTCATGTTCGGGCTCGCGGCAACGTTTCTCGTCATCGTCCTCGAATATGCCGTCGGGACGCACTACGGCCGCCCCGTCGTCGAGCTTTCGTTCGTCCCGCTGGCGTGGCTCGCGATTCGGCACGGTATGCGCGGTGCCGTACTCGGCGTCCTGATCGCCGACGCGACCGCGACGGTCATGCACGTGATCTTGGCCATCCCCTTGGATGCGCAGGTCGAGTATCAAGGCTATCTCGTCGCCAGCTCGTTGATGGCGCTGCTGTTGGGAGCCGCAACTGCCGACCGGAACGCATTGCTGGCGCGCCTGGAACGCCGGGCCTACGTTGACGACCTAACGAACTTGCCGAATCGCGAACGCTTGGTTTCGTGGATTCGCCGGAATCGCGAGAAAGCGCTCGTCCTCGTGATGCTCGACATCGACGACATGCGGTTACTGAATGAGGGCGTCGGCCGGCTTGCAGCCGACCGCGTCCTGCAAGAGTTTGCGTCGCGATTGCGTACGAGTCTGCCGCCCGCGTTTTTTGTCGCACGCGTTAGCTCCGACGAATTCGGCGTCGCCATCGTCGACGACCGCAGCCCGCACGCGGTCATTGCCGAGATCCGCCAGCTCCTTGAAGTACCGTTCGACATCGACGGTTCGCGCATTTTCATCGAAGCCTCCGCCGGCGCCGTTCGCATGGTGCGTGCGGGCGACGTCGACGATCTCCTACGCCGCGCCGACCTCGCGCTGCATCGGGCCAAGAGTTCGCCCAGCCGTGCCGTCGTCTATACGCCCGACCTTCAGGGAGCCGGCGTTCCGCTGCTCGTCGTAGAACTTCATCGCGCGCTGGAACAGAACGAATTCGTCCCATTCTTCCAGCCGATCTATCGGTACGACGCGCAGACCGGCGTTTGGCGGCTGGCCGGCGCCGAAGCGCTCCTTCGATGGATCCATCCGCAGCGCGGCGTCGTAACGCCGGTCGATTTCATCGACCTGTTGGAACGGCTTTCCATCGGCGTGCGCGTGGGGTGGAACGTGATGGAGCAAAGTCTGCATCTTGCCAACCACTGGCGCTTAACCGTTCCCGATTTTCGCGTCTGGGTCAACCTGTTCGCTCGTCAGGCGCTCGATCCGAAGTGCGTTCAACGCATTCGCGAAACGATCGTAGCGACGCAATCGGTTCCGCAAGCCCTGGCCGTCGAGATCAACGAGCGCATCGTCGTTAGCGAAGAGCGCGACATCATCGCACTCGTCTCGGGACTGCGCGCACTCGGCGTTACGACTGCCATCGACGATTTCGGCACCGGCGGTTCGTCCCTGGGCCGGGTCCGCGACGTGCCGGCGCAAGTCCTGAAGATCGATCGCTCCTTCGTCACACGTTGCGACGTCGATGCCAAAGCGCGCGCCGTCGCCAACGCCGTCGTTCGCCTCGGCAAGGAGTTAGGCATGGACGTCGTCGCCGAAGGTGTAGAAAATTCGCTTCAAATCGAAGCGATGATCGAGATCGGCTGCGAATACGCCCAAGGCTACGCCCTCGGCCACCCCGTCCCCGCCGACCTCTTCGAACGAATGGTCGTAGAATCAGTCGCCAGCTAGTCCCCCATCGTTGATTCATTCGGAGTTTTGAGCGAGGCCGAATGGGCGGCAGGAGGGGCGTGCGCGCTTTTGAACTTGTGCCTTCCACCTCAACCGGAGAATGTAAGACATGAGCGATAAACCGCGCATCGGGGTCGTCGGCACGGGCCGCATGGGCGCGAACATGGCCAAGCGTCTGAAGGACGTCGGCTATACGATTGCGGCGCTCTACGACATCCATCCCGAAGCCGCCAAGCAGACCGCGGCCGAGACCGGCGGAGAAGCGACGACGTCGCTCGCGCGAGTTACGGAGCTGTCCGACGTCATCATCACCGTCGTGAGCGACGATGCCGCGATGTACCGCATCTTTGCCGAGCAAAGCGATTCGCTGCTTGAAAATTGCAAAGGTAAGACCTTCGTGAACTGTGCGACGGTCACGCCAAAAGTGCACGTCGACATTCAAGCCCTAGCGGAGGCGCGCGGCGCCCACTCGCTGGAAGCCTGCATGGCCAGCTCCATCCCGCAGGCGCGCGAAGGCAAACTGTACCTCATGACCGGCGGCCGGCGCGAAGTGTACGAAAGCGTCAAACCGATGCTCGAGCAGATGAGCACGTCGCTGCGCTACATCGGCGAAGCCGGCCGCGCCGCGCAAGTCAAGGCACTGGTCAACATGGTGATGAACATCAACACCGCCGGTTTGGCCGAAGGCCTCGGCCTCGGCGATGCGCTCGGCCTCGACCTCGACGTTCTGCGCGAAGTGTTTGCGCATACCGGCGCAAATTCGCGCGTGCTGGAGACCGACGGCGAGCGACATGCAAGGCCGCGAGCACGACGTCTATTTCTCCGCCGACCACGCCGCCAAAGATTCCGGTATCGCGCTAGGCCTCGCGCGCGACGTCGACCTCAACCTCCCGCTCGCACGCGCGACCTACGAACAGTTCGAACTGATGAAGAAGCTCGGCCTCGGGGAGCTCGATAAGTCCGGCGTCTCGGAACTCACCTTCGTCTCGCGCCACGGCCAGCACCAATCCACTCACGCCTAACACCACACGTAAGGAGACCATCCTATGGCGAAAATCGTTCCTACGATCAGCTCCGATACCGCCGGCCCGCTCGGCGCCGCACACCTTCCCGCGCCTCTGGACCAAACTCACGCTCGCCGCGCACGACGCATTGCCGGAAGGTTACGACGAGTGCGGCGACGGCTTCGACGGAATGACGCTCGCAGCGCTCAACCTCGACAAAGCCAAGACCGATCGAGTTCATCCGTAAAAACCATCCCTCGTACATGAAGTTTGAAGAGTGGGTCGTCGAGCAAAACGGCGGGAAAGTGGACCACGCGAAAATCGAAGCGCACAACAAAGCCGTCCGCGGTTACCACCACAGTGATGAAACCGGCACGAAAATGCGCGCGGCCTCAGGTATCAAAGATCACAACATCAAGGATGCCGTGCGTTTGAACCTCGTCGACGACCTCGACGAGCTCCAGAAGAGCCTGCATCATCACTAGCAGGGAGCACCGCGTCGCCCTGGATGACGGGGCGCACACGACGGTGCAGACGTGGGGCGAGCACGGCCCGTTCGTGCTCGCCGTTCACGGAATGACGAGTTCCCGCCGCAGTTGGGAGCGGTTCGCCAATTACTTGGCGGGCCGTTTCCGCGTGGTTGCGTACGATCAGCGCGGCCACGGCGACAGTCACGACGTGAAGGGCCCGATGGCCCTCGCGCGCGGCGTTCGCGACTTAGAGAACGTCGTGCACGCACTGGGCGAACCGATCGACGTGCTTATCGGCCACTCATGGGGCGGCGCGGTCGCCATCGACGCCGGCCTGCGCATCCCGGTGTGGCGCGTGGCGGCGGTCGATCCGATGATCCGCCAAGTCGACGAGCAGTGGTACCACGAATACCTCGACGAACTGCGCGAAGATTTCTCGCACAAAGGCAAAGCTCGCGACGCACGCGTGCGCGAACAGTACGCGGATTGGTCGCCGGTCGACGTCGAAGCTAAAGTTCACGCCGTCCACGCTATGACGATTTCTCCGATCGAGGCGCTCATGCAGCGAGAACCCGCCCGAAGCCTGGGATCTGCGTCACTTCATCGCGAATTACGACAAGCCGCTGTGGCTCGCGATGGCCCAACCCGGCGAAGGCATCAACGAAAAGGGAACGCTGGAAGAGATCCAGGCGAACCATTCGCCGTCCGTCGAAATCGAAACGTTTCCCGGCGGCCACAACCTCCATCGCACCAATTTCGACGCCCTCGCCAAACGCTTCGACGAGTTCCTCGCCCGAACATAACGTGGTCGAAAATGCCGACCCCGCAAGCCGCTCCTAGCGGAACCGTTACGTTCCTGTTTACGGACATCGAAGGCAGCACGCAGCGCTGGGAACGCGATCGCGCGGCGATGCAGGCGAACGTGCGCCGTCACGATGCGCTCGTACGTGCGGCGATCGAATCGCATAACGGTTACGTTTTCAAAACCATCGGCGACGCGTTCTGCGCGGCATTCACCCTCGCGCCGGACGCGGTGGCTGCCGCGCTCGAAGCCCAGCGGGCGCTCGACGCGGAAGATTTCGGCGAGCTCGGCTTGCGGGTCCGCATGGCGCTTCAATACCGGCAACGCCGACGAACGCGGCGGCGACTATTTCGGCCCAGCGCTCAACTGCGTCGCGCGCCTGCTCGCTGTCGGCCACGGCGGACAAGTTCTGGTCTCCGGCGTTACCGGCGATCTCGTGTTCGGCCAAATGCCGACGCAGGCGACGCTGCGCGACCTCGGCTCGCACCGTCTCAAGGATCTCGCTCGACCCGAGCAGATCTACCAGCTCGTCTCGCCGGACCTCGACGAGACGTTTGCGCCGCTTCGCACCGCTCGATGTAACTCCGAACAACCTGCCGCTCCAGGTAACCTCGTTCGTCGGACGCGACCTGGAAGTCGCCGAGATCGCCGCCCTTCTGGCGAAACATCGCCTCCTGACGATCATCGGTTCCGGCGGCATCGGGAAACGCGCGTCTCTTTGCAAGTCGCGGCAAACCTTCTGGAAAGTAATCCGGACGGCAGCTGGTTCGTCGATTTTGCGCCGCTGAGCGACGGAAATCTCGTTCCGACGACGATCGGAAGTGCCGCGAACGTCAGCATCGAGACGGATGGGGATCCCCGCGAAAGCCTGGTCGCGCAGTTCAAGAGCAAACGCGCGCTGCTGATCTTCGACAATTGCGAGCATCTGGTTTCCGCGGTCGCCGCTGCGGCATCGGCAATTGTGCGGGGCTGCCCGAACGTCAGCATCCTAGCCACCAGCCGGCAACGCTTGGACGTCGCCGGTGAAGCGACGTATCGGATGCCGTCGCTCGGCGTCCCCGAGCCGGCCGATCGCAAGAACTCTCGGCACGCGATGCTCTGGAGTTTGGCGGGATAGCGCTCTTCGTCGCCCGGGCGGGAGCTGCCGACGCTCGCTTCACGTTTACCGACGACGACGCACCGGTCGTCGCGGACATCTGCCGGCGGTTGGATGGCATTGCGCTAGCGATCGAACTCGCGGCGGCGCGGGTCAACATGCTAAAGCCGACGGAACTGCGTGCCCGGCTCGATCAACGGTTTCGCGTTCTCACCGGCGGCGGTCGCGATCGATTACCGCGGCAGCAAACGCTGCGCGCGCTCATCGATTGGAGCTTCGACCTCTTGGACGAACGCGAACGCGCGCTCTTTCGCAGAGTCGGTATCTTCGCCGGCGGATTCACGCTCGAGGGCGCTGCGGCCGTCGCGGCCGATGACGTGCTAGACGATCTCGAAGTTTTCGACGTCCTGGCATCGCTCGTCGACAAATCGCTCGTCGTCGCCGAACAATCGGGCGCAGACGACCCGATATCGCCTTCTGGAATCCGCCCGGGCCTACGCCGTTGAAAAGCTCGAAGCGGCCGGCGAACGCGGAGACGATTGCGGAGCGGCACTTCGCCTACTGGACCGTGCTTTTTACTGGCCGCGAGAGCTGCGTACGAGTCGAAGCCCGGGAAGCATCGCTTCTCGCGTTGGTACCCGAACTCGACGATCTGCGGTCGGCACTGGATTGGGCGGCGACTTCCGGGACGCCGTTCGCGGTGCGGAACTGCTGACGGAGACGACGCTGTTCGCCGACCTCGATCTTGGAACGGAAGCGTTGGCGCGTGCCGAGTCTTTCTCTCCATATTCGGCGCAAAGCGATGCAGCCATGTTGGCGCGGCTCTGGACGTTCCTCGCGTTTCCCGGCCGCGCAGCCGATACGATTCCAAACGTGGACTCGTCGGCGGCGGCGGGCTTTACGTACGCCAGGCTTGCCGGGGCGACGAGCGCCTCTTGATCGAAGCGCTCATTCGCCATACCAATGCAGCGACTCGGTTGGTGACGTCGAACGAGCCACTTCCCTGCACGCCGAGCTGGCGATCGTTTCGTCTAACCCCAAGGCAGCGCTTATCGTTCTTGGCGACGGAGGCACGCATAGCCGGCTCGCTCGGCTGACGCGGAAAGGGCAGGCGCGAGCGTGGAGACGTCCCCTCGCCTCGCGCCCGGCCTTGGGCAACTTCCGAGGGCAATCGACTGCGATCATCAACGCGGCCGAGTCGCGCACGAGTTCGGCGACACGCAGCGAGCGATACGGCTCGCGCGCGACGCGGTCGCGACGGCCGAACGCGCGCAGGATGACAGCACGACGATTATCAAGATGAATCTCGTCGCAGTATCTATTGGCCGTTGATGACCGCGCCGCCGCGCGCGCCGCCGGTTCGGACGTGCTGCGGGTCATGGCGAAGAAGGATCCGAACGGCGCGACCGTTTGCAGTCTTATCGAGCACCTCGCCCTCGCGGACGCTCTCGACGGCAACTTCGTACGAGCCGCCGAACTGCTCGGCTTCACGGAGTGCGTCGCCGAGGCCGCCGGGTTCGAGCGCGAATACACGGAGATCGTTACCCACGACCGCCTGACCGCGCTGCTTCGCAGAAACCTCCCCGAAGCCGAACGCGTCGCCCTCCTAACCGCCGGCGCAGCCCTCACCCCACTCGAAGCAATCGAGAAAGTCCTCGCGCCTACTTCTTCACCGGAGTAAATTGAAACCCGCGATTTTCCCATCGGGAGTAAGCGCGAGGAACTCGTTGAGGGTGATCGGCTTGAACGCCACGACGAAATGATAGACCGTGAGACCGTCGGATGGCGTCGTTTCGACATAGGTGAACGACTCGTAGTCGCCAAGCGTCGCTAACTGCGACGCGACTTTCTGCGTCACGTCCGGCGTTAGCTGCGCGCTCATCTGATCGGTCATTTGCGAACGGTCTAACGTATTGGTTTGCGCGCGATGCAGCCAATCTTTGGCCATCGCCTCGATCTTCGGATCGACGGTCGCCGATGCTGCCGCCGGCGCCGCCGGCGCCGGCGTTTGAGCCGCCCCGCGTGCGGATGAAAGGACCAGAATAGCTGCAAGGATCGCGAAAACGCTACCGAGGATGGATTGGCGCACTACGAGACCTCCAGGACGAAAAGGATTGGTTGGCGCTACTGCGCCGAAATGGCGGCCGCCCCTTTGCGGAGCACGAACTTCTGAATCTTTCCGGTCGCGGTCTTGGGCAGCTCGCTCACGAAATGAAACGCCGTCGGCACCTTGAAGTGCGCCAGGTCGCCGCGCGCGAATTCCGAAGCAATTCGCCTCCGCAACGGCGGCGCCCGGGCGCAGCACGACGAACGCGTGCGGCGATTCGCCCCACTTCTCATGCGGCATTCCGACCACCGCGACTTCGAGCACCGCAGCGATGGCGCAGCAGCACGCCCTTCCACCTCGATGGAGGAGATGTTCTCGCCGCCGCTGATGATCACGTCCTTGAACCGGTCGCGAATCTGCATATAACCGTCCGGATGGACCACGGCCGCATCGCCGGTGTGGAACCATCCGCCGCTGAAACGCCTTCGCCGTGGCCTCGGGATCGTTGTAGTACCGCGCATCACCACGTTGCCGCGCGCGACGATCTCGCCGAGCGTCTCGCCGTCGTGCGGCACGTCGCGCATCCGTCCTCGTCGACCACCCGCAGTTCGCCCGAGGTGATCAGCTCGACGCCTTGGCGGGCCTTGATACCGCCACGATCGGCGCCGGACAAGCCGCGCATGCTCGGGCAGCGGCTCGCAGATCGAAATGAATGGCGAGGTCTCGGTGAGCCCGTACACGTGCGTTACTTCCCAGCCGAGTTCCGTCTCCATCCGCTCGATGGTCGCGGCTGCCGGCGGCGCGCCCGCGGTGAACACGCGTACGCCGCGCCGAACTGCCGCGCCGCAGCTCTCCGGTCCGCTCGCGATGCCGATCAGCACCGTCGGCGCCGCGCACAGATGCGTCATGCGTTCGCCGGTTGACCTGCTCGTAGATCTGCGCGGCGTCGACCTTTCGCAAGCAGACGTGCGCGGCCGCCGCACGCGGTCACCGTCCAGACGAACGTCCAGCCGTTGGCATGGAACATCGGCAGCGTCCACAGATAGCGGTCGGCGGGCGTCATGGGCCAATGCGATCAGCGTTCCGATGGACGTTCATCTAGGCGTTGCGATGCGTGATCATTACGCCTTTGGGATTTGCCGTCGTTCCGCTCGTGTAGTTGATCGTGAGCAGATCGTCTTCGGTCACCTCGGCAGGGACCATATCGGCGGAAGCAGACGCGATGGACGCCTCGTAGTCGATCCAACCGTCCGGAGCCGGGCCGTCGAGCGCGACGAAGAACTCGACTCCCGGAATCTGCGTGCGAATCGATTCGATCGCTGCGACGTAGTCCGAATGCGCGCACACCATTCGCGCGCCGCTGTGGTTCAAAATGTACGCGAACTCGGAAACGGAGAGCCGGTAGTTCACCGGCACGAGCACGGCGCCGATCCCCGGCACCGCATAAAACGACTCGAGCTGCGCGTGCGTGTTGGGCGTACGTAGGCCACGCGATCCCCGCGGGCAACGCCAAAGCGTTGCAGCGTCGCACCCCACCGATCGCAACGGTCGAAGAACTGTTCGTACGTGAGCCGTACGTCCCCGTCGATTACCGCCTCGCGCTGCGCGTAAAACGCCGCGCGCGCCCCATGAATTTGAGCGGCGTAAGCGGCGTCTTTTCATAGCACCTGGTGGGACGGCATCGCCCCACCATCTTCGATGCTTAGGCGCTAACCCCGGTGCCCGCAGGCGTCTCGACCTGGGAGCGCGCCGGTGCTTCGATCTCGCCGGCGTGAACCAGCGTCCCGCGATCGGTCGTCACGCAGCCGCTCTTGCGAAAGATCTCCTCGACGATGGTCATGGCGTCCTTATCGTCGCTCGCCATCAGAATGTTGGCGTTGGCCTCCGGACGCTCGATCGAGGCGCGAACGACGCGGCGCGAATCCAGGCGCTTGGCGAGCAGTTCGGCGCCGCTCTCACCGTCGGCCGTCGCCTTGCCCTCCATCGCGTCGACCACGATGGTCTCCGGCGAAATCCGGCCGACCTTAGCGATCATCGCATCCATCTCGTCGCGAGTGCCGGCGAAAATCACGACCTCGCTGCCGGTAGAGGCGTCGTAGGCGGCGCCGCCCGTTAGGTCGGCCCGCGTGACGTCGTAGCCTCCGGCGGTCAACAGTTGGCAGATTCCGGTCGCCCTGGGGCCGGCACCAATTATAGCTATCTTCATACCAACCTCTTACCCGCTCTAGCGCAAGGCTCCGCATGCTTGGCTAGTTTGGCACCGTTTCGCGCTACAATCGCGCTACGAAAGGAGCTGCACATGAATCGGAGGGAATTCTCGTTGGCGCTCGCGGCGGGCGCCGCCGCCGCCGCGCTACTCGATCCCCAACTCTCGCGCGCTGCTACGCCCGTCAAGAACGTGGTGTTCGTGCACGGCCTCTATGCCGATGGATCGTGCTGGTCGGAAGTGATCACTCGCTTACAATCGGCCGGACTGAACGTCACCTCCGTGCAAAACCCGCTGACGACCTTCGCCGACGATGTCGCCGCCGCGCAGCGGGCGCTTGCGATGCAGGACGGTCCGACGGTGCTGGTCGCGCATTCGTACAGCGGCATGATCGCGACGCAAGCCGGCGTCGATCCGAAGGTGACTGGGCTCGTCTACATCGCCGCGCGCGCACCGGACGCGGGAGAAGATTACACCGCACTGGCTGCGCGGTTCCCGGCGGCGCCCGCCAGCGCCGGCCTCGTGAAGAACGGCGACTACCTTCAGTTGAACAAAGACGCGTTTCTCACCGACTTCGCAAACGGCGTCGACGCAGCGGTCGCCCAGCGCCTGTACGCGGTCCAACAGCCGAACCTCGCGACGCTCTCACCGACCGCGCGCACCACGGTCGCGGCGTGGCGTTCGAAGCCGTCATGGTATGCCGTCTCGAAACAAGACCGAACGATCAACCCCGACCTCGAGCGATTCATGGCGAAGCGCATGAAAGCAACGACGATCGAAATCGACGCGGGCCATCTCTCCCTTGTGAGCCATCCAGAGATCGTGTCGCAGCTCATCCTCACGGCGGCTGGAGCGACGTTCTAAAGCAAGCAACCAGGGGCACCCTCTTAGGCGCGCCTAACCCCCTTGAGTCCGAGGGGTGTCCCGTGATAAAATGCTCGTCTGTGCCCCAGCCACCAGCGACGGTGGGAGCCCCTACGTGACGACGTGGGAATGGCCTTCCCTGCGTAAGCGCCGGCGCCGGCGGGCCAACGGAGGCCTACCCTTTGAACCTCCTCGACGTCAACAATTTCGACGCGATGCGGATCGGGCTCGCCAGCCCGGAGCAAATTCGCGCTTGGTCGTTCGGCGAAGTCAAGAAGCCCGAGACCATCAACTACCGCACGCTCAAACCCGAGCGCGACGGCCTCTTCTGCGAGAAGATCTTCGGCCCGACCAAAGACTGGGAATGCCACTGCGGCAAGTACAAGCGCATCCGCTTCAAGGGCATGATCTGCGACCGCTGCGGCGTCGAGATCACGCGCGCCAAAGTGCGCCGCGAGCGGATGGGACACATCGAGCTGGCGACGCCCGGTCAGCCACATTTGGTATTTCAAAGGCGTTCCCATCGCGCATCGGCATCCTGCTCGACATGTCGCCGCGCCAGCTCGAGAAGGTGATCTACTTCGCCGCCTACGTCGTCATCGATCCGGGCGACACGACGCTCAGCAAGCGCGAGATCCTCACCGAGCAAAAGTATCGCGAGTCGCGCGAGAAGTTCGGCAAGCGGTTCAAAGCCGGCATGGGCGCGGAAGCGATCCGCGAGCTGCTGCGCGACCTCAACCTGCGCAAGCTGCAAGAAGAGCTGCGCAGAGAGTTCAAGGAGACGACCGGACAGAAGCGCGTCAAGGCGATCAAGCGCCTCGAAGTCGTCGAAGCGTTCCTGAGCATCGGGCAACAAGCCCGAGTGGATGATCCTCGTCCGCCGTGCCGGTGATCGCGCCCGAACTGCGCCCGATGGTGCAGCTCGACGGCGGCCGTTTCGCCACGTCCGATCTCAACGATCTCTATCGCCGCGTCATCAACCGCAACAACCGCCTCAAGCGGCTGCTCGAGTTGAGCGCGCCCGAAATCATCATCAAGAACGAAAAGCGCATGCTGCAAGAAGCAGTCGACGCGCTGATCGACAACGGCCGCCGCGGCCGTCCGGTCACCGGGCCCGAACAACCGTCCGCTCAAATCGCTCTCCGACATTCTCAAAGGCAAGCAGGGCCGCTTCCGCCAGAACCTGCTCGGCAAGCGCGTCGACTACTCCGGCCGTTCGGTCATCGTCGTCGGCCCGAACCTCAAGCTGCATCAGTGCGGCCTGCCCAAAGAGATGGCGCTCGAGCTCTTCAAGCCGTTCGTGATGAAGAAGCTCGTCGATCGCGGCTCAAGCGCACAACATCAAGAGCGCGAAGCGCATGGTCGAACGCGTGCGTCCGGAAGTCTGGGACGTGCTCGAAGAAGTCATCCAGCGAGCATCCGGTGCTGCTCAACCGCGCACCGACGCTGCATCGTCTCGGCATTCAGGCCTTCGAGCCGGTGCTGGTCGAAGGCAAAGCGATCCATCTGCATCCGCTGGTCTGCACGCCGTACAACGCGGACTTCGACGGCGACCAGATGGCCGTGCATCTTCCGCTCAGCGCCGGGGCGCAGGCGGAAGCGCGCATCCTGATGCTCTCCTCGAACAACATCCTGCAGCCGAGCTTCGGCAACCCGGTGTCGATCCCGACGCAAGACATGGTCTTGGGTCTGTACTACCTCACGTTCAACCGCGACGAGTACGAGGGCCCGGCGCAAGGCGCCGCGATCGCCGACGAGCAGTTCTACGCTCATCGAACGCGTGTCGCGCAAGGGATCGCGCTACGGCGGCAGACGATACCGCGCAACGATTCCGACGTTCAGCGATCCGAAGAAGCGCGTCATGGCGTTCGAGCACGGCACGATCAGCCTGCAAGAGTGGATCACGTGCGCTGCGACGGCGAGCGCATCCGCACGACCGTCGGCCGCGCGATCCTCAACCTCGCGTTCCGCCGGGCTGGAACCATCCGTTCGTCAACCACATCCTCGACAAGAGCGCGCTCAAGAAGACTGATCACCGACTGCTATCGCAAGTACGGCAACGCCGAGACCGCGGAGTTCCTCGACGCGATCAAGGCGCTGGGCTTCCACTACGCGACGCAGTCGGGCACGACCGTCTCGATCAGCGACATCGTCGTTCCGCAGAGCAAGTACGACCTGCTCGACAAAGCGCAGAGCGAAGTCGACGAACTGCATCGTCTCTTCGATCAGGGCTTCATCTCGGACGACGAACGCTACAATAAGACGATCGAAGTCTGGTCGAAGGCCTCCGACGACGTCACGCAGCGCCATGCAGGCCGCGCAGAACCCGCTCAACCCGGTGTTCATGATGGCGACCTCGGGCGCTCGTGGTTCGATCGCGCAGGTCAAGCAGCTCGGCGGTATGCGCGGACTCATGTCCGACCCGTCGGGCCGAATCCTGGAGATTCCGGTCAAGGCTTCGCTCAAAGAAGGCCTCACCGTTCTCGAGTACTTCATCTCGACGCACGGCGCGCGTAAAGGTCTCGCCGATACCGCGCTGCGCACCGCCGACTCGGGTTACCTGACGCGCCGTCTCGTCGACGTCGCGCAGGACGTGATCATCCGCGAGGAAGATTGCGGCACCAGCAACGGCATCACCGTCATGCGACATCCGCGTCGGCAAGGAAATCATCGAACCGCTCTACCGACCGGATCATCGGCCGTCGTGCGGCCGAAGACATCAAGGATCCGAGACCGAACGTCCGACGCACGAAGATCGTCGCGCGCGATGAAGAGATCGACGAAGAGAAGGCCAAGGCGATCATCGACGCCGGCATCGAGCAGGTCAAGATCCGCTCGGTGCTCGCCTGCCAAGCGCAAGTACGGCGTCTGCTCGATGTGCTACGGCCGCAATCTCGCGACCGGCAACAAGGTCGGACATCGGCGAGGCCGTCGGCATCATCGCGGCGCAGTCGATCGGCGAACCGGGCACGCAGCTCACGCTGCGCACGTTCCACACCGGCGGCGTCGCGACCGAGGACATCATCACCGGTCTTCCGCGTGTCGAAGAAATCTTCGAAGCGCGTAAGCCCAAGGGCGAAGCGCACGATCACGGAAGTCGCCGGTACGGTCAAGATTCGGCGAAGATCGCAACAAGCGCATCGTCATCGTGACCGACGACGACGGGCGAAGAGCACGAGTACGACGATCCCGCATCAGACACGCATCTCACGGTCACAGGACGGTCAGCGAATCAAGCCGGGCGACCGCTCACGGACGGCTCGCTCAACCCGCACGACATCCTGCGCATCAAGGGCGAGACCGCGCTGCAGAACTACCTGGTGCAGGAAGTGCAGAAGGTCTACCGCTCGCAGGGCGTCGACATCAACGACAAGCACATCGAAGTCATCGTGCGCTCGATGCTGCGCAAGGTGAAGATCATCGACGGCGGCGACACGCGCATGCTGCCGGGCCAGCTCGTCGAAGCACGCGATGTTCGCCGAAGAGAACGAAAGGCCTCAAGGCCGACGGCAAGAAGATCGCCGAGGCGGCGCCGGTCCTGCTCGGCGTCACCAAGGCGTCGCTCGCGACCGAGTCGTTCCTCTCGGCGGCGTCGTTCCAAGAGACCACGCGCGTTCTCACCGACGCGGCGATCAAGGGCAAGCACGATCCGCTGCTGGGCCTCAAGGAGAACGTCATCATCGGCAAACTGATCCCGGCCGGAACGGGGATGTCGCGTTATCGCAACATCAAGATCGAGCCCGAAGGTCAGGACCTCGACGACGACGGTCGCCCGAAGCACGAGTACGAGATGGCCAATGCCTACGCGATGACCGCCGACGACGCGGCCCTCGCCGAAGTCATGGGCGGCGGATCCAACGGCGACGGCATGAGCCGCCTCGTGACGGCGTACGAACGCAATCGCGAACCGCTCACCGTCCAGTACGAAGGCGAATACGAAGACCACGCCGCCGTGCAGGCACCCGCCAAGAAAACCCAATACGACCGAATCAAAGGCATCAACCCCGAAGACCTCTAGACAAGCCCCGAAGGGGCGCAGTCCTGAGCGTAGTCGAAGGGCCCGGCGAGAAATCGCCGGGTCTTTTTTCGTATGCGCCGAACGTAGCAGGCATGAACATTCGGCGGCTTTCGAGCTTATGCGGCGTTGCAATCGTCCTATGCTTGCTGGCCCCGGCGCCGGTGCCGGCACAGGAGCAAACCGCGTCGCAAACCATCCCGCTCTTCAACGATACGACGGTTGAAGTCGACGTCGACAACGGCGGTGCGCGCTTTATGCCGATCGCAGCGACGTCCGAAGACACCGGCGTCACGGTCCGCTCGACCTCAACGGGTCCGGCGGCAAGCTCGTTGCCGGTGCAGTCGACGCGCACCGGCAAGCGCATCATCGTCACGCTGGGTCGCGGGAGCGGCTCATCGCAGCTTCCATTCGTCGCGAAGAGCCAGGTCGCATATGAGATCGTTTACCCGGCTCGGCTGAAACTGATCGTTCATGCGTTCGGCGGCGATATCAACATCATGAATCCGAGCAGCGCGGTGGAAGTCAGCGAAGCCAGCGGCGACGTTTTGGTGGAAAGCCCGCGCGGTCCGGTTTCCGTCGACAATCAGTCCGGAAACGTGACGATTCACCGGGCGGTTGCCGCGCTCGATCTTGCTGCCGATACCGGCAACGTCACGGCGGATCTCGACGCCGCGTGGCTACCGCGGCCGATCCGCATGGAAGCCGCAGCCGGGAACCTTCACCTGACGGTTCCGCAGAACTTTAAGGCGCGCGTCGATGCCAGCAGCCAAAACGGTTCCGTACACAACGCGCTTCCGCAAGCAGCGACGACCGCGAGCGGACCGCCGGTCTGGCTTTACGCCGAACGCGGTGACGTGACGATCGGATATCCGCAAGCACGATAACGGCAGCACGGCAGCTCGGGGGCTACTGCTCGCACGTGCCGGCTGCATTGCTCCAAAGCGGCTGCGTGGGAAAAGAAACGCCGCCGAAACTCGTATTTTGTAGGTTCTGCCAGGCGCAGATATCCGCAATCTCTTCGAAGTCGGAGTTGTACCAGGCACCGCCTTCCGGGTCGGTCTGCGTTTCCGCTAACTCGTGCCCGAGCGCAATCGTCACGCCGTCAAGGGAAGAGCCCGTCACTATGCCCGCGCCGCACCCGGTGCCGGCATCCGGGATATACGGTATAACCACCGCCGGATAAAACGGCCCCTTCATTTGGAGTCCGTGGTAGGCGCACCCGCCGTTTGGGAAGCCGCCGCGCCCGTGCGGTATCGCAATAACGTACGCCGCGTTCACGTCATGCGACGCGAAATGTCTGCCGAGTTCCTGAACTTCCTTTGCGAGCCGCGCCATGCCGCCGAGCCCGTCGAGATTCGATGGTATGGGGTGAACGTCATCGAACCACACGCCTTTAAGCTGATTGGGAAGGTTCGTCACATGCTTGTGTCCAGGCATTTGATAATACTGCGCGGCCGTGCGCAGCCACGCCGACCCTCCGACGCGACGCAAGAAGTCTTGCATCCGCGCTGCGACGCCATCGGGATCGGCATCGGACGTGTGAAAGCCCCAAAAGACGACGTAGATCGAAGGCCGGGTCTGCACGATGCCGCCGTGATACGTGACGGGGCCCGTTACATTCGGTGCGACGTAGACATCGGCGCGCGGCATAACCCGGATAGCCTGCATGCCCACAAGCCGTTGTTGTGCGGAAGGCACGGTGATTGAAGCCGAACTGCAACCCGCGGTCAGCAAGGCCAGCAATACGATACGAATCTTCATTTACACCCGTGTTAGTGCGCGGTGAGCGATCGTAGCCCTCTCGCAGAAATCGCAGAGCAGGTTGACCAAGGCCATCTGCTCGGGGGTGCGGCACCGGATTTCCAGCAGACGCGGCGAGCATACGAGCACGCTCAGACATTGCGCGCGCGAGATCGCCACGTTGAAGCGATTCCTTTCGAAAAGAAACTCCATGTCGCGCGGCACGTCGTCACCGCTCGACGTCGCCATCGAATAGATCAAAACCGGGGCTTGCTGTCCTTGAAACTTGTCGACGGTACCGACGGGCACGTTCGGGAATCCCGCTGCTGCGAGTTTTTTTTGCAGCAGAGCACGCTGTGCGTTGTACGGTGAGACGACGAGCACGTCTTCATCGCGCAGCGGCCGTGCGGGTGCGCCGCGAACGACTACGCTCCCTTCGCGCAGCGATGTGACCGTGCGGACGATCGCATCCGCTTCCTCCACGCTTTCGCGCCGGTTCCCCGCGTGCTCCACCGCGACGTATCGGAGCCCGCTGCCGTGAAGACCGGGTGACGTCACGGCATTGACCTCGTTGCCGGGAAAGCTATCCAGGCGCCCTTCATAGACGGCGTTCGAAATGAACTCGCAGATGGACGGATGCATGCGATACGACTGCGGGAGAAAGATTCCGCGCTCGGGCGGAATCGTCAAATGTTCTCCGAGCAGATGTTCCAAGACCGAACGCCCGATGCCGGGCGGGTGCGATCCCTGGGACACCTGTGCGAGTTGCAGCGGATCGCCGAGCAGCACCAGATTGTCCGCGGCGCGCGCACAGGCGATCGCATCGGCGAGTGCGAGCTGCCCGGCTTCGTCGACCACGAGGACGTCGAACGCGCCCAGCGCGTCGGAACGGCTGAAGAGCCACGGCGTTCCGGAAACGAGGCGGTTGCGCTCGTCGAGTGCCTCCTCGTTGCTCGCAACGCTGACGACGCGGGCCGCCTCGCCGAGCGTCGAAACGTACGGATCGTCGTCGCCGCTGTCTTTGTGCGCACCGGCAAATATCAGATCGCGCTTGCGAGCCGCCGCCTCGACGGCATGGACCAGGTTGTGCGCCGCCTTGTGGCTGCGCGCCATGATCCCGATACGCTTTCCCGCCGCCAGCAGTTCGGCAATCGCTTCACCGCCGGTCGTACTCTTGCCGCTCCCGGGCGGTCCCTGCACCACCAAGTAACTGCGGTCGAGCGCGAGGATCGTCTGCGCGAGCGATGCGCCGTCGACGTGTTCCGGCTGAATTGCAGCGCCGCTGCGACGGTCGCGTAACCGCGGCGTTTTGGCCAGAAGCACATCGACGATTGCCGGCCGCTCGCGCTCGAGTCCACCACTAAGGTAGAGGCGCCCGAGGTCGAGCAGCGCCGCTTCGAGCGCTTGGGTCGAGAGGGGCCCAGAGGGGATGAGCGCTCGCAGCTCCGACGGCCGCACGTTTCCGGAACATTTTAGCTCGATAAGCCGCTCCTCATCGTCGACGCTCATAATCGTCCCCGCACCTTTTCCGGTATCGGGATCGACTGCGGCATCGCCGGCACGGAACTTGTGCTGCTGCGGCGGAAACGCGAACGTGTAGACGAAGCTCTTCTTTTCTTTGCGCGGTTCGATATCGTCGCGCACGCGCAAGCCGCCCAAGCAGTCGTGATCGAACTCGGTCAGCTCGTCAACGTTCTCTTTGCGATAGTGGAAGCGCCACCACTCGGGCTTCGACTCGTTCCAGTGATAGTCGATCGTATTTGCCAGAAGCCAACGGAGCCGTTCGGGATCGGTAAGTGCGGCTGCGGCCGCCCCATCGAACGGCGGTTCCAAGCCGTCGAGGATGGCGTCGCGCACTTCGACCATCACACGGCGGCGCTCGCGCAGCTCCGGTACGGGATCGGCGGGCGGCTCGGGTGCGTACCATGGAATCTCTTTGCCGGAAGCCTCCGCGAGCCCGGCGCGCAGTTCCATCAGCCAGCGATGCAGATCGTACGTCGAGCGGCAATCCTCATCGTTGTACTCCTGGATGTCGGCCAGGATCGATTCGTCGCCGTTGTCGAGGTACTGTTCGAACGCGATGATCGAATCGTCACCGCGCGCCACGGCCGCTTTGCGTTTGAATCCGTAAAACGGCTCGAGCTTCTTGATCGAGTAGCTTTCGGCCGAAACTCGGATGCCTTGCCGTACGACGGTAAAGAGATCCACGAAGACGCCGGCGCGCAGCAATTCGTCGAACTCTTCGCGCCGAGCGGCGTAGCGCATCGTGAGCCGGCCGAGCGCGGCCTTTTCGTAGTTGGCATAGTGGTAGACGTGCAAGTTGGGAAAGCGCGAGCGCCGCTCGATGACGAAATCGAGAAAGTCCGTCATCGCGCGTTTTTCGAGCGCGGCCGAGGCGGCCCAGAACGGAACGTAGCGGTCGTCGCTCGGAAGGTACGCGCCAAACAGATACTCGAGTCCGGTGTCCGGCGCGTAATACGGATCGCCCTCCATGTCGAAGTAGACGTCGCCGGCATCCGGTTCGGGCAGCAAGGCAAGGCCGCTGCGCACTTCGTACGGCAGCAGATGATGCTTGCGCGCCGTGCGGCCTGCAACTTGCAGCGACGCCTGAAGGCGCAGGCCGGCAAACGTGTCCGGATTGAATCCTAACGGCCGCGCGTCGTCCGGAGCGCTTGCAAGCTCCGTCAGCGTTGCAACGCCGCCGTTCGTCAACTTCTCAACCTGATCGCGACGCATCCACGCCACCAACGACAAGTGGTCGTCGTCGCGCCGCCGGCGATCGCAGGTGCGTTCCCAATCGCACACCTTGCAGTGGCCGCATTCGTTCGGATACGTTGCGTCCGCGCCGGCGCGGGCGAGAAAACTCGCGCGGAGACGCCGGTAGTACGCGAGGTAGTCGCGGGTGAAGAAGCTCCGTTCCTCGCCGCTGCCGAGCGCGACGTGCATTCGTTCGGGCATCGTGCCGCCCTGCAGCCTGGCCAGGTGCTCTGAATACGACGAGAGCTGCACGAGGAAGTATGCTTTGGTCGAGCGCGCGAGCTTGGTGTCGATGACCTCGTAGCTCCAACCGCGGGCCGCGCACGGCCGGTCGACGCGCCGCAAAAAATCTGCACGTCCGAGAAACGTGCCGTCGAAGAAGGTGGGTTGGAAAATGTATGCAGGCCCGCGCTCGATTGCGGCGAGCGTGCGCTCCTGCGCCGCGGCGAACGGTTCGTCGTTCCCGACGCGCGCCGGCAGTTCTTCAACGGATGCCCCGCTCGCGATTAACTTCGCCAGGTATCGCTGCTCGTGCTCGTCGCCTTTGCGAGAGAGCAACTCGCGCTGGCGCTGATCCGCGTCGGTCGCCGGCGCGGCAATCTCACCGAGGACGAGGCGGCGCCGCAGTCCGGTAAGATGCGAGCATTCCAGATAGTCGTTGAGATCCGATGCCGAGTAGACCAAGGTTCCATTGCGTCGCTGCACGTTGCAAGGATAGGGCGCCGAGGTGCCATATGCCTGGCAGTGACCTTCGCAGCAAAATCATGCTTTTTGGGAATGCCACCCGCTTGGCATCCAGGGGGTCTAACCTCGGCGCATGGATCCGATTCTCGCCGCCGAGCGCCTTCCAAAACTCGCCGCCCGCGCCATGCGCGGCGCCATCGTCGCCGCGGCGCTGCGTCCGGCCGGGAGTCAGTTTCGTGCGGTGACGCACCGATCGCTAGTCAACGATGCGTTGATTCGCTTCGAGCGCAGCGTGCAGCGAGCTGCCAGCGGCGGCATCCGTCCGGCGCTGCTTTTCGCGGAGCGCGATCGGATCGTGCGAGAACTGCGTACGTTCTGCGACGGGCGCTTAGCCGCGCGACTCTTTGCGCTGCGGAAACGCGACGTTGCCGCGGTCGGCCGCACCGCCGCGCCGTTCGACGCCCTCGTGCGCGGGCGACGCGGCGGCGTGTACGGCGTCGTCTTCCGCCGGCTGCCCAACGACGGCCGCCGTCTCGACACCATGCGCAAGATCCAACACGCCGCGCAGCGCGCCCGCGTCGGCGAGCCGCTGCGCGGCGTCCTCATCTATGATTTCGGCGCCGGAACGGTTCGCACGCTTCGTTGCGCCGGGCGAACCGTCGAACTCTCGGCTGCGTAGTTATGCGTAGTTAGAAGATGCCGCCGCGCAGAGCCATGACGGCGACTTGCGTTCGAGCGCGAAGTTTGAGTTTGGCGAGAATGTGCGAGATGTGATTTTTCACCGTTTTATCGCTGAGCGCAAGACGCGAACTGATCTCCTTGTTGGAGAGGCCTTCGACGATAAGGCGCACCACGCCAAGTTCGCGCTCCGAAAGGGTGGCACGCATTTCGATGCCCTCGGTCGTCGCCGGCAGGGGCGAGAGGTGACGCTGCCGCGCCGATCCACTTGCGTAGCGAGCGGCATCGATAAACTCGCCGACGGTGATTTCACGGAGGCTGTCGAGTAGCGGGCTCTCACCAAAGAGCTGGAGCGCCGGATCGGCGGTCAGCGCCTGTGCGACGGTGTCGAGAATTGCCCGGTCGCGGGCGACCTGAAGCGCCTGGCTCGTGGGGGTCTCACGGATCATGAATAGGCACCCTTCATCATGGAATGGCTCGGCTGGCTCCCGTTAGTCTTACCAGGCGGCTCTTTCGTAGGCCTTACGGCCCACTTACAGACCGATTACAAAGTGCTTACGGGGCACGACGAAGAAAATGGGCTATGGGATGCCAGTACGGGACGTCGCCGGATCCCTTGAAATCCGCCGGGAGCGAATTCTCGCGCGGCTGGAGCGCGCTCGCCCGAAAATCTTGGTCCTCGTCGCGCCGGCCGGGTTTGGGAAGTCCACCGTTGCGCGCCAATACCTCGAAGGCCTGGAGTCGACCGGCATCTGCGACTGTGCCGGGGCGCGGAGCGACATCGAACTGGCGCGCCGGCTGGTCGCCGCGATGTCTGCCGCGTCCCCCGAACGTCGTGAGCGACTCGTGGCTTGCGAACGGCTCCTGGCCGATGGAAGCGCCAGCGTAGCCGATCGCATTCGCTCCGTCGTGGATGCCTGGCGCGATCCGGGCTCCGAAACGATCGTCTTCGAAAGAGCCGAACACTTACGCCTCTCGCCGGCCCTCCACGCGCTGTTCGCGCAGTTGCTCGCATCGATACCCTCGGAGCGCTCGGTGGTCATCTGCACGCGCGAACCGTTGCGGACGCACCTGACGCGCTTCGCGGCGCCGCACGAGATCGTCGCATTGCGCGCCGCCGACCTCGCTTTCGATGCCGAAGAAGTGCGGAGATCTTTTCGCCCGACTCGCTCGACACCGAAACGGTCGAAGGCGTGCTTTTTGCATCGCGCGGCTGGCCGATTGCCGTTCTGCTGCTGCGCCGGTTCGCGGCAGAAGGCCGTTTCGCGACGCTGCTGCATCGGCTGGGCGACGCGGCATTCGAGGAGCTCCACGACTATCTCATCGACGAAGTGCTGGGTTCGGTCGGCGAACGACTTTCCGACGCCGTTTTCGCGTGCGCGGCGATTTCGCATGCGACGGCAGCGGACGTGACGGCGGCCCTTGGAAATGAAAGCGGAGTCGCCGAGCTCGAGCGGTTCGTTCGAGAATCACCGTTCGCGAGCCGGACTGCCGAAGGCACGTTCTCCCTGCATCCGATTCTCGCTACGGCGCTCGTCTCGCGCGATCGCGACCGGAGCATGGAATTGCTGGCGACGGTCGCACGCCGGCACGAGGAGTCCGGCGCTTTCGAACGGGCTGCCGAGCTCCACCTTGCGCGCGGCGATCGCGATGCGGCCGCCGACGCGCTGGGCCGCGATCGCGTGCGCCTCGAGCGCAGTTTGACGCCGTCGTACGCGCGGGTGCTCTACGCGTTGGACCGCGTGCGAATCTTGCAGTATCCGCGTCTGTGGACGGCCACGTGTCTGCGCCGCATGTATCGCGTCGACATGGTGGCGCTCCTGGACGAAGCGGAATCCGTGTGGCGCATGATGCCGGCGACGGCTCCGGTCCTCGACCGCTGTTACGTCGCATCCTTGCGCGTCCTGATGATGACCGAATCGGGACGCTTCGATGAAGCGACCGCGGCGATCGATGAATGCACCGCGCTGCTCGCGAACGTCGCCACCGAGTTTCCGGTAGACTCCTGGTTCGTCTACCTGCGCGCTCTCGTCGCCGCGCGGCTCGGACGATTGAACGAAGCCGAGCCGATCCTCACCGCCGCGCTGCCGCTGGTCGCGAGCATGGATCTTCCGGCGATGGAAACGTTCCTAGCCCTGGCTCACGTGGCCCGCGTTCGCGGTGACCGCGCCCTGGAACGTCAGTTTCTGGATCGTGCCGAAGAACTTGCACGCCACTCGACCCTCGAGAACGCCGTCGCGTTGGTCCTCGCCGAAGCCGCCTTCGGCGCCTGGCTCGACGGTGACGAGGGCGCGCCCGAACACCTCTCGGCGGAAGCGGTGGATTCGCTGCGTCACGCCGCGTATCGGCATATGGTCGCCGCGGCACAGGCACCGGACGATGCAGAGGCCGTGCGCAGCGCGCGAGCGGCGACGCACGCAGCCCGCGCGTGTCGCGTGCCGTTCGTGGAATGTTTAGCCGAGCTTGCCCTCGCGTTCTGCGAACCGGAAGAGCTCGTTGAAGGGATCGCGCGTGCGCGCGCGGCGACGATGCGCTGCGATTCCTTCGCGCTGCGCGACGCCGTCGAAGCAATTGCGCGGCGCGATGTTTCGTGCGGCTTTCTAACGGCCTTCGTCGATCGCTTCACGCGGGCGCGCCTGGAGAAAGCGGCGCCAGTCGACGTCGAGTTCGCCTGCGGTATCGTGCGCGCGAGCGGCCGCGAAGTGCATCTCGCCGGTCGTGAGGCGGAACTGGTTTTCGCGCTGGCATCGCGGCGCGAACCCGTCGCGCGCACGCACCTTGCCGCGCTGCTGTGGCCCGAGCTCGATGAAGACGCGGCACGCAACGCGCTCTCGGTGTGCCTGCATCGCTTGCGGCGCTCCGTCGGAGCCGGCGCGATCGTACGCGATGGTGAAGGCTATCGCCTCTGCGACGGCGCGCGCGTCGACGTATGGGAGATCGAGCGCGCACTCGGGGCGATGCGCTCGCGCGGGTGGCTCGACGACACCGCGCGCGCGGCGCTGACGCGGTTTTCAACGCACCTTAACGCGCCCTTGCCGGCGCGGATGGAGCGCTGGGAGTGGTTCGGGCCGCAGGGCCGCCGCATCGACGCGCTGCGCGTCGACGTGACGCACCGGCTGGGAGCGGACGCGCTGGAGCGCGGCGACGTGTACGCGGCGCTAACGTGTGCGAACGAGATTCTCGCACGCGATCCGTTGGACGAACCCGCGCGCGAGATGGCGATTCGCGCGTATTTGGCGATGGACGATCGCGCCGCTGCCATGCGCATCTACCGGCAGTACCGCGAGATGCTGCAGGCCGAACTCCAATCCGAACCATCCCCGCACCTCACCAAGATCTTGTACTCGTGACCTGGAGATTTTAGATGATCGCGCTAATGTTCGCAGCCGCGCTCCACTACGACGTGCTGATCTCCGCCGGACACGAAGGCCGTCCCGCGAGCTGCCCGCACTTTCCACAGCACAAGTGCAATCTCGGCGCCGCCGGCGAGCGCGACTGGACGCCGGTCGTTGCCGATGCCGCTACGAAGATATTGCGCGCGCACGGGGTTACCGTCGCGCGCCTCCCGGCCGACTTCGACGGCACGTACGACGTCGGCGATGCCGTGTTCTTGCATTTCGACGGCGCCGATCCGGCCTGCACGAGCGGTGCGTCGATCGGCTTCCACACGTCCGCCGGCGCGGCGGGCGCGAAAGCCTGGCATCGCCTCTATGCAACGTACTTCCCGTTCCGCTGGGAGCCGGACGATTTTACGGTCGGTTTGCGGGACTATTATGCCTACAAGCAAGTTGACGCCGCCGATGCGAGCCTGGTTCTCGAACTCGGCGAGATAAGTTGCCCCGCGCAACGCGCGTGGCTCGAGCCGCGGCTGCAATGGGAAGGCGCGCTCCTCGCCTACTTTCTTTCGCAGCGCACGGGAAAGGGCGATGTCCCGGACCCAGGCGCCTATATCGCGCCATAGAACCTCAAGCTCCGATGCGTCCGCTCGTCTACGTTGCGTTTGCAGCCGCGCTCCTGCTCTCCAGCCTTCCGGTCGAGGCCGATACCGGTTCGTCGACGTCGCCGCGACAGCTCGAGTGGCGCAGCGCCGGCCCGGCAGTTTCCGGCGGCCGCGTCAGCGCCGTCGTGGGAACGGATTCGGATGCGTCGTTGTACTACGCCGGTGCAGCCGACGGCGGGGTCTGGAAGTCGACCAACGCGGGGCAGAGCTGGCAGCCGGTCTTCGATCGGGAGCCCGTCGCCGCAATCGGTGCGCTCGCGATCGATCCGAAGAACGAGAGCACCGTCTGGGCCGGCACCGGCGAAGCCAACCCGCGCAACGACGTCGTTCAAGGTGACGGGGTCTACAAAACCGTCGACGGTGCGAAGACGTGGATCAACGTGTTGCCGCTGAACAACTCGCTCGTCTCGACGATTCTTATCGATCCGCGCGATCCGCGCCGCGTGCTCGTCGGCGTTCTCGGTGACGCGTTCGCAAACAACGTCGATCGCGGCGTGTACCGCACGGAAGACGGCGGCAAGACCTGGACGAAGACGCTCTACCTGGCGCCCGACTCCGGCGTCTCCGACATGGCGATGGACTCCGCCGCGCCGGACGTCGTGTACGCCGGCATGTGGCAATATCGCCGCACGGGATGGAGTTCGCAAAGCGGCGGCCCGAGCGGCGGCCTGTATCGTTCGACCGACGGCGGCGCGACCTGGACGAAATTGAGCGGCAACGGATTGCCGTCAGGCGACACCGGCCGAATCGCGGTAGCGATCGCGCACTCCAATCCGAAACGGGTCTATGCAATCGTCGAATCGGGAAAAGGCTTGCTCTGGCGCTCCGACGACGGCGGCACGACGTGGACGATGGTCACGGCGGATCCGCTCATCGACGAGCGGCCGTTTTACTTTTCGCACATCTTCGTCGATCCAAACGATGCCGATCGCCTCTGGTCGGTTTCGGTACATCTCACCATCAGCACGGATGGCGGAAAAACGTTTGCGATTACCGGCGACGCGCTGCACGGCGACCATCATGCGATGTGGAACGCGCGGACCGGCGGCCGAATTATCGAAGGCAACGACGGCGGGGTCGGGCTCTCCAACGACGACGGCGCGACGTGGATGTGGGATAAGAATCTTCCGGTATCGCAGCTCTATCACATCGGCTATTCGTTCGACCCGCACTACATTCTCTGCGCGCCGCTTCAGGACAACTCGACGTGGTGCGCGCCGTCGGATCCGCTCAATACGGCCGGCATAAGCGCGAGCCAATGGCTGTTCTCGGGCATCGGCGGCGACGGATCGTGGGCGGTGCCGGATCCGAACGATGCGGCCAGCATTTGGCAGGCGTTCGGCGGCAGCAACAACGGCGGGGACGTGTACGTGCATGCGTTCGCCGACGGCCAGACGCGTTCGGTTGGCCCGTATCTGCGCGATCAAAACGTCGTCGATCCCGCGCGTCTGCACTACCGGTTCAATTGGGAGACGCCGATCGCGTTCGACCCGTTCGACGCGCGTCGGGTCTACGTCGGCGCCAACGTTCTCTTTGCTACCACCGACGCGGGCTTTCACTGGACTCCGATCTCGGGAAGATCTCACCCGCGACGAGAAGTCGCATCAAGTCATTTCGGGCGGCATCACGAAAGACGGTACCGGCGCCGAAACCTCGGACACGATCCTCGACGTCGCCCCGTCGCGCGCGGCGCGCGGTGAAATCTGGATCGGAACCGACGACGGATACGTCCAACTCACGCGTGACGGAGGCCGGCATTGGGCCAACGTCACGCCGCCGGGTATCGCGGAGTTTGGCCGGTTCGGTGCGATTTCGCCTTCGGAACGCAATCCCGCCGTGGCGTACGCCGCGTACGACCGCCACATGGTCGGCGACCGCGCGCCGTACCTCTTCGCTACGCACGATTTTGGCGCGCACTGGCATTCGATCGCCGCCGGACTTCCGAGCGACGACGAAGTCCGCAGCGTGCTCGTCGATCCGCGCAACGCGCAACTGCTGTACGCCGGGCTCGACCGGTCGCTGTGGGCGTCGTGGGACGAAGGCGCACATTGGGAATCCATCGCGTCAAACCTCGCACCGGCATCGATGCGCGACATCCGCGTGCAAGAGGCCTCCGACGATTTGCTCCTCGGCACGCACGGCCGCGGTGCGTACGTTTTGGACGACGCCGCGCCGCTCCAGCAGCTTGCGACGGCGCGTGCGGCAGGAACGTACCTCTTTCCGGTACGCACCGCAACGGCGTGGGTGCTCACCCCATATTGGGGGACGCGCTTCGACGGTGCGGCGCCGCCGTACGGTGCCATCGCGACGTACTACCTGCGCTCCCCGGCGTCGGCAGAGCCCACGGCTGAGATTCTCGACGCGCGCGGCTCGGTCGTTCGGTCGTATACCGGCCTTACGAAAGATGCGGGCCTCAACCGCTTCAGTTGGGACTTAGCCGGCGATCCCGCGACGGCGTGGCGCTTCGCGCCGGAATGGAACCAGAGCAACCCCGGAATCTCCGTGCCGCCCGGAACCTACACGCTGCGTTTGCACGCCGCCGGCCAAACGATGGATCGCAAGATCGAGGTCCGTCCGGATCCGCGTCTGCACTACTCGCAAGCGGAATACGAGGCGGGATACCGGCTTCAGGTGCAGCTCCTCGACGAATTGTCCAAAATAGACGATGCGCTCAACGTGCTGAGCGCCGTCGAGATCGAAGCGCCGCTGCGGGCGGCGGCGCTGAAGAAGGGCGGAAATGCCGAACTCGCCGAGCGGATCCGCGCCGCGGGAACTGCAGCGCACGTGCTCGTCGCGTCGATAACGTCGAATCCGCGCAACGATCAAGACGACGATTTCATCGAAGACGTACTGCGCGAGCGCGTGCTTTCGGTGCTCTCTACCTTCACGTCGTTTGCGCCGCCGACCGCGGAGCAGCAGCGCGAGTCGGCCGACGTGTTCGCACTCGGCGAGCGCCGCCTCAACGCGTACGCGCAGTTCGTTCCCGTCGTCGACGAATTGGATGCGAAGCTCGCCGCCGCACACCTTCCTTCCCTGCGCCACTCGACGGTCGAGCCGAAAGCGCAAGGCCAGGGCGATAGCGGGCGCAAGCAATGATCGAGGTTTTCTATCGCTATACGGTGCATCCGTCGCAGGCGCGCGCGTTCGAACATGCCTACGGTCCCAACGGTCCGTGGGTCGCGCTCTTCAAGCAAGGCGAGGGCTTTATCCGGACGCGTTTGTTCCGGCAGAAAGCCGACGCGCACGTCTATTTGACGATCGACGTGTGGGAGTCGAAAGAGGCATACGACCGCTTTCGCTCAGAGTACGCGGAGGAATACCTCCGGCTCGACAGGCAGCTCGCGATGCTCAAACTCGAAGAGCTCCTCTTAGGGTATTTCGAGGGGGACGACGAGTATCGCTCGCCGCACGACACCCTTGCGTAGCGGCCCGGGGCGGGCCATAATCTCCACAAGTTGATTCGTCCGGTAGCCTCCGACGGAACCATCGAGACGGGCGGCGCTTTCGTGCCGATCGCACGCCCGCGCGTCGTCGAGCGCCTGCAGGCCGCCGGCCGCCAGCCGATCGTTCTGATCGCGGCTCCCGCCGGCTACGGCAAATCCGTAGCGCTGCGGCAATACCTCGCCACGTTGACCGCCCCGTGCATTCGTTTCGATTGCGGCTCCGAACACGCAGAGCTGTTGGGCTTCTTACGCGGGCTGTGCGAAGCAATCGCGTCGCACGCGCCGCACGCTGCCGCAACGTTAGCCGGTGCCTACGATCGCAGCCGGGCGTCCGCGACGCCGAGTGCCGATCTCGCGCTCTGGATGGAATCTCACCTGCGCGGATTCGGTGGCGTCGTGGCCATCGACGATCTGCACGTCGCCGAGGGCGATCGTTCGGTCGCGGAGTTCGTCGCCGCACTGATCGAGCGAAGCAAAGACGCGATCGCCTGGGTAATCGCGTCGCGCTCCACCGTCGGTTTACCCATCGGCACTTGGCTCGCTTACGGCGATACGGATCTTGCCATCGACGAACGCGACCTGCGCTTCACGCTGGACGAAGCTCGCGCCGCCGCGCGCGGGTTTCGGCTAGCGATCCGCGGCGAAGAGTTGGGCGAACTGCTGGAGTTGACGGACGGCTGGCCGACGGCACTGAGTTTTGCGCTGCGCACGTCGACCCGTTCCGCAGATCTGCGCAGCGTCGCCGCAACGACGCGCGAGATGATCTATCGTTACTTCGCCGAGCAGGTTTATGCGGAGTTCGATGATGAGGAGCGCGACCTGCTTGCCGTCGCAACGGCGTTGCCGTCCATCGATATCGACGTTCTACAGGCCGCCGGGTTCGACCGCGCGCTCGCGAGCGTGGAAAGCTTGCGCGAACGCACGGCCTTTATATTTGCCGAGTCGCCGCGAAACTTTCGCTGCCACGATCTGTTTCGTGAGTTCATCCGGCGCGAGATCGAACGCGAAGGGCACCGCCGCTTCGAAGCGGTCCACGATCGCGCCGCCCGCGCGCTCGAATCGACCGGAGACCTCGAACGCGCCCTTGGCGCATACGTGATTGCCGGCGCCCGCGACGACGTGCGCCGCGTGCTCGAGACGCACGGGTTCGACCTGCTCGAACGCGCCCGCGGCGACCTGGTCGCACACGCCGTCGACGCGCTCGACGAGCCGGCACGCCGCGAAAACGCGCGCATCCTGGCCGTTCGCGGCATGCTCCAAGCCACCGCTGGAAAGAACGCACGCGCCGAGGCCCTCTTCACGCGCGCGATCGCCCGCGCCGGCGACGACCGCGAACTCGTCGCGATCGCCAGCCTGCGGCTCGCCATTCTCCTCGCAAACCTCGGCCGCGACACCGAAGCCGTACTCGAGGCCCTCGTTGCCGACGAGACCCAATCGCATAACCACCGAGCCGAAGCCCTCTCCGTTCTCACCGCACAGCGTGCCAGCGCCGGCGACCTCGAACGAGCCGCTGACGGAATCCAGCAAATCGAACTCTTGCTAGTCGACGTCGACTCCGATCAAACGCGCGCCAAGGTGCTTCAGAGAATGGGCGCTGCGCTCTACCTGACTGGTAGCGTCGAACCGGCTAAAGTTACTTTGCTCGAAGCCAACGAACTCGCGAACGAGCTGCACCTTTACAGCCTTGCGAGCCGCGCGTGCGCTGCGCTCGCAAACATTGCGGTTCACGAAGAAGATGACCTCGCCAAGCAACTCTGGTATTCGCAGCAGGCTTCGATAGGCGCGACGAAAGCGGGCGATGTATTCGACCTGCAAACTTCGCTGCTGCAAATGCTTGGCGCTGAGATGCGCCGAGGTGACGCGGCGCGAATTCAGGAGATTGAAGCGGAACTCGCGCGCCTCGGAACGGGCGACTCAGCACTCGCAACATACATGCTCGCAAACCGCGCGATCCGCGCAGGCTGGGACGGGCGCTTCGAGGAGGCTCATCGAGCCCTGTTTGCGTGCCTCGAACGGATCCACTATGGTCTCGACCGCATATTTGCAGGAGCGCACTGCGCACTGTATCTAGCGTTGCTTGGGCGTCGCGAAGAATCGATTCCGATAGTTCGCGATGTTATTCGAGAGGTAGATAGTGTTGAACAGCGCGGTGTATACCGAATTCGCGTGGTGGCGGTAGCGCGTATGATTTGCTCGATTGCTGAGGCGATCGCCGGACGCATTACACAAGCAGATAAGATCGCGCGCGGAATCGGGCGGCGTATTGATCCGATTGCGACGCTCTGCAGCGATACCGCGGAAGGTTTCGTTGCGGCTCGCCGGAGGGCTGCAAGCGACGGGTCATCAGAGCTCTCCAAAGCAGCGGCCGGCCTCTGGACGTTTGGCTACGGTGAGATTGCCCGGCTCTTGGATGCGGCGGCGGCGGACATCAAAGAACGTCCAACCGAGGCGCCCGCAGAGGCGCTGACTCCTTCGGAGTGCGCTGTTTTGAGGCGGCTGGCAGATGGTTCGACTCCTAAGGAGATCGCTTCCGCTGACGGCCGGAGCGTCTATACGATTCAAGCTCACATCGCGAACGCGATTGCCAAACTGGGGTGCCACGGCCGAAATGAGGCTATCGCGCTGGCCCGGCGCAGAGGATTGCTCGGATAGAACGGCCTAGTTAGATTTAACTAGGGCACGGCAGGGGGCTGTCGGATAGGCTGACTTCAAGTCTCCAGTTCTTTCTAGGAGCCCAAAAATGCTGACTTTAGCCGTCTCAGTGATCGTCATCATAATAATCAACGTCGTTATCCCCCCGATCCCAATCGGCTAGGGCACCTTCGATGCAAGACAACCAAAGCGCGGCTTTCTTAGTTCTTGGAACCCAACTTTCGTGCGAGCGCGCGTCGATAATTCGAACGTCGGCGCTGGACGTTCGGGGCGCGGACGCGATCCCGACCCAGGAGCTCGACGAGGCCATCGAAACTCTGGTCGACGCCTACACGCGGTCATTGACGCTGGGCCGGCCGGCCGGAGTGGCGGCCTGGGCCGAGCGTTACGCCTCCGAGTTCGGGCGAGTAGGCGCGCTCGACCTAGCCGCCGCGGTGTCGCGAACGATCGCGTTTGCCGCGGCGGCCTACGACGTAGATATTCCGCGGCTGCACGCCTTCTTGCGCGGCGTCGACGCGGAAATCTCGCGCTCCGCACTCGAACCCGGCGCCGGGAACGGGCATCCGGCTACGCAGACCGCGGAGGTGCTTCTAGCCATGCTGGCCGCCCGCGACGCTCAAGCGGTCGCGCACGCCCGCGCGGTCGCGAGCTGGAGCAGGCGCCTCTGTGCGAAGATCGAGCTGTCCGCCGAAGCGACCGAGTTCGTTTCTTTGTGCGCGCTCTTGCACGATGTCGGCACGATCTCGACGCCGGAAGCAATTCTCAATCGTCACGGCGCGCTGAGCAGCGTCGAAACGGCGATCGTTCGCGATCACGCGGCGGCCGGCGAACGCATCCTGCGCGGCATCCCCGAACTCGAGCACTGCGCCGACGTCATCCGCTCGCACCACGAACGTTGGGACGGCGCCGGTTATCCGGACCATATCTCCGGCACGAACATCCCCCTTGAGGCGCGCATCATCGCCGTCGCCGACGGATTCCACGCGATGATCAGCGAGCGTCCGCAGCGGCTCCCGATCGCCCCGCGCGTCGCATTGGACATCGTGGCCGGCGGCCGCGGAACGCAATGGGATCCGTCGATCGTCGATGCACTCCACGCCATGTTCCACCACGCCCGCCCCGAGCCGGTCCGGCAAACAGTTTCCTCCGCCTGACCGTCTCCGGCGCAGGAAAGCATCCCGGGTGTGGGCAGAGGCGCCGCGACAAGCGGCGCCTCTACGGTTTCGCACAAAGCCACCCGTATGGCACTGTTGGGTGGCAGACTCGCAGCATGAACGAGTATTTGATCGGGGCGGGGGCGCTCCTGACGGCCGGGCCGGAATCCTCGATCGCGGGGGCGACCCTCCACGCGCAGACCGACGTGCTGCTAGCCGGCCAGGTTCGGGCCGCGCTGGTCGACTTTGAGGCGGCCGACCCGGAAGAGCTTTCTCGGATCGTTATCATGGCAACGGGATGGCGCCGGGCACGCTTCGATGCCGAGGTCGTCCAGCCGCTGACCGCCCGGCGCGAGTGTTCGCTCGCGGACGTGATCGCCGCGCTGGCGAGCGCGACCGGGGAACCCGAGGTGCATCTGTTCGCCCGCTGGCTGCCTGGCGCGGCTATGTCGGAAGACCTTCGCCGACGGGGCGTCGGCCTCGTCGCGCACCCGCTGGACGCGATCGATCAGGCCGCGCTGGTCACCGGTCAGCGGTTCGCTCGATGGAAATCTGCGCTAAGAGCCGCCTGATTCAGCCCCCTCCAAGGGTGAGAGCCCAGGATGCACCGTAGTGATGTACACTATGCCGAACTCCCGGGTTGCCGTCATCGACGACGACCGTATGGTCCGCGAAATGCTCGAGCTCGGGCTTTCCCGCGAAGGATATGAGGTCAGAACTGCTAGCGACGGCCATGCCGCGCTCGATCTGATCCGCGCTTTCGATCCCGAGGTGATCGTCCTCGACATCATGATGCCGCGTATCGACGGCATCACGCTGCTGCCGATGCTCCGCGAGATCACGCAGGCGCCGATTCTCATGCTCACGGCGAAAGGCGGGACCGACGACAAGGTCAAGACGCTCAGCGCCGGGGCCGACGACTACTTGGTCAAACCGTTCGTCTTCGAAGAGCTGATCGCGCGCTTGCACGCCAAGTTGCGCCGGCCGCAGTTGATCGAAGAGAGCGTCCTTCGCTGGCGCGACGTCTCGATCAATCCCGCGACGCGCGAAGCGTGGCGAGGCCGCGACGGTCTCGAGTTCACGCAGCGTGAGTTCGATCTACTTCAAGTTTTCATGCGCGATCCGCGTCGAGTATTCAGCAAGGATCACTTGCTTGAAATCGTGTGGGGCCACGATTTCGAAGGCGGCCCGAACATCGTCGAAACGTACATTTCGTACTTACGAGCCAAGATCGACCGCCCCGGCGAACCTGGCTCGTTCATTCGGACGGTTCGAGGCGTTGGGTACGGGCTCTCGCAATAATCTGGCCGGCGCAGAGCCGAAAAAGCCGAAACAAAAGCAGAACTCACTTGCAACGCGTTTATCCGCGTTGTACGTGACCCTGCTCGGAATCACGATCGTCCTCGTTATCCTGGCCTCGTCCATCGCGCTGGTGCTGCAGCTCTATTCGTACAGCTCGGACATCATGGTTGCCAAACACGCCGAGGCGCGCTTCTTGGCCGATTTCTATCAGCGTCAAGGCCAAGCGTTCGCGCAGGCCGCGCCGCAAATCGTCTCGCAGCTGTCCGGCATTGGTTTGCGCGTGACGGTCTTCGATGAGAAGGGCCATTTCCTCGCCGGCGACCGGACGCTGCGACCACGAACGCTGGACCGAATCATAGAAGAAGGGCCGCTGCCGCCGCGCGTGCCGCCCACCGCAGACTTCTTAAAGAGTCTGCCCGATACCGGCCACGAAGTGCCGCCGCTCACGCAGGTACACGGCGGTTTCGTCGCATTTGCGGCTTCGCCGGCGCTGCTGCTCGTCTCGCTCGGCCCGTATTGGCGCATCGTGATCACGATTGCGATCATCGCCATTCTGCTCTCGTGGTTCATGGGCCGTCTGTTTGCCGGGCAAGCTCTGCAGCCGATCAACGAAGTGACCGATTCGTTGCGCGCGCTCGCGGGCGGCGATTACACGCAGCGCCGCTTCATCATGGAGAGCGGCGACGAAGTCGCTTCGCTCACCGAAGCATACAACGATGCCGTCAGCGGCGTCGCGACCGCGATGGAAGAGCGCAAGCGCGCCGAGGAACGCATGCGCCAATTCGCAGCCGACGCGGGGCACGAGCTCAGGACGCCGCTGACCGTCATCGGCGGCTATATCGACGTGCTGCGCCGAGGCGCGGTTGAGGAGCCGAAGATCGCGCGGCAGATTCTCGCGACGATGTCGATCGAAAAGGAACACATGCGTGGGCTGATCGATCGGCTGATGCGCCTGGCGCGCATGGATGCCGAAACGCAGCCAGTCTCCGAGGAGATCGACGTCGCAGAACTCCTGCGCAATCAGGTCGATGCCGCTCGGCGCCTCGACGACCGGCGGGTCGTCGACTACAGCGTCGAAGGTGCGAATACGATCGTGGCCGACCGCAGCGAGATCGGCGAAGCCCTCTGGAACATCGTTGAGAATGCGCTCAAGTATGCGCCGGAGGCGCCCATTCACTTACGCGCGGTCCGCAATAACGGCCACACGGTGATTAGCGTGCGCGACGAAGGCCCCGGCATGACCGAACCGGAGCGCTTGCATGCATTCGAGCGATTCTATCGCGGCGACCAGCGCGGAGAGATCACCGGTGCGGGCCTCGGCCTCGCGATCGCGAAGCGTGTCGTGGAACGCGCCGGAGGCGAGATCGCCATCGACAGCGCTCCCGGGCAGGGGACCGCCGTCGTCATCACGCTGTAGCAGCTGCTCGTAGAACGCTATGCGCCGAAGTATTGCGACATTTCTCGCTGCGATGATTTTCCTCGCCGTCCTCCCGCAGGCGGCGTTTTCGCAATCCGACTCGGGCGAAATCGCGATTACCGTCGTCGACGCGTCGACCAAGGCGCCGATTGCGCTCGCGCGCGTGTTGCTCGACGGCGCCGTCATCATTTCAGAACAGACCAGCAGCGCGGGGGAAGTGCACTTCACCGACGTGCCCGACGGGATCTATCGCGCGCGCATCGTGAAGCGCGGGTACACGAGCCTCACATCGGCGTCGTTTGAAGTGCTCGATGGCCGGCTCGTGAACGTCAGCTTCTCGCTCGTCGCGGACAACGGCGGTTTGAAAGTCATCGGCAGCGTTTCGGTGAAAGCGACGGCGACGATCTCGTCGACCAGCATCAACGACAACTCGCCGCAGCGGCGCCTCTCGGACGACCTCGCGGGCGCGCTCAACAAACTCTCCGGCGTCAGCGTCTCCACCTCCGACGACTCGACCGATGCGACGCAGACCATCTCGCTCGAAGGCCACGACGCGAGTCAGACCGCGCTGACGCTGGACGGCATACCGCTCAACGCGCCCGGCACCGCGGGCAACTTGCGGGGCTTCGCAACCGACCTGTTCTCGGGAGCGAGCGTGCACCAAGGTGCGACCATCGGCGGCCTCGGCGGCTCCGTCAATTTCTCGACGCTGCAGCCGACGCTGAGCTTCATCTCGCAGATCGCCGCCACGGTAGGGAGCAACGGCCGCTATAACTACTCACTTGCGGAAACCGGTTCGTTCGGCAAGCTCGGCATGGCGGTGCAGACCGTCTATCGCGCGGTTCCGAGCTTGATCGACGGCATGTACTTCCAAGACGCCAGCGGCCTGGCGTACGATCACGACGGCGACAGCGAGGTGCAGGGCAACCTCGTGAAGCTGCGCTACCAGTTCAGCGATTCGCAGACGCTCACGGCGTCGTTTCTCAACTCGATCCGGAACACGGACGTCGCCTGCCTGCGCTACGAGGGGCCGCCGGCGCTGCCGTGCGGCGTCGGCCCCAACAACACGAACGACGGCAGCGTCCAGCTGTACTCACTCACCGATAACGCATTGCTCGGTGCGACCGAAATCCAAGCATCGATCTACTCGTCGACCACTACGAATCTGCTCGACGAGGAAGATCGCTTGGTCTATCTCGTGCCCGATCCGACCGGGTTCGGCGGGACGTCGAAGAATCGCGGCTTTACGGTTAACGCGACGTTGCCCGCCAAAGAAAAGCACACGCTCTCGATTCAGGCGTACGCCAACGCATCGCAGAGCGAATCGACGCCGCTCGTCCCGGAAGCGATTCCGTTTTACACCGGATCGTTCAACACCAGTTACGAAGCGCTCACGCTGACCGATACGATCCATTCGAGCGATAAGCTCACCCTGGCGGAGTCGGTCGGTATCAGCGCGGCGACCGGTTCGGGCGGCCCGACCGCACTCGGAAGCCTCGCGGCAACGTGGCGCCCGGACTCCAAGGATACGTACAACGCTTCGTATTCCGTCGGCGGCGTCGCGGCCAGCGCCGGACACTCGACGATCCTGACCGATCCCGCATCCTTGCGCTTCAACTGCAACGGCACGCTCAAGGCTTCGGACGATACCGCGTACGGCAGCGCACCCGGCGACGAGCCGGGCCCCAGTTCGTCGATCTCGTATCGCGTCGGCTACACGCACGCAATTCACGGCGGCAGCATGTCGCTGCAGCTCTACGATCAGATTCAAGCCGGCGTGCTGCTGCCGATTCAAGTCAACGGTTCCGCGTTGCCGCCGGGCATCTACCCGGACGGATATCTCGCGCAAGTCGCGGCGATCTATAATTCGCCGGCCGGTTGCGGCCAGGCGCCGGGGACGCCGTTTACGGCGGAACAGCTCTACTTCTCGACGCCGATTAGCGGGGTCAAGCGAATCTATCAAGGCGGCGAGCTGACCGGGTATGCAAGCTTCGGCGATCTCGTCGTACAGCCGTACTACAACGTCACGGTGTCGAAAGCGATTTCGAATTCGTCCTATTTCACCAACCCGCTCTCGATTACGATTTCGGGAAACCAGCTTCCCAACGTGCCGCTGCAAAAGGCGGGCGTCGTATTCGACTACAAGGCGCCGCGCTCGATCCTCGAGTATCTCGCCGACGCGCAATACACCGCCGGGAACAACCCGAACAACCTTCCCGCATATACGACCTTCGACGCAGGCGTGACCGCAGCGCTCCAGCGCGGCTCGCTGACGTTGGCGGTGAGCAACATCACGAACACATACGCGGGCATCTTCGCCAGTCCGATCTACGCGGTGCCGTACGTGACGCTCGGAGGCGCGACGATTCCGACGGTCGCGCGGCCGCTAACACCGCGTACGGTCTCGGTAACGTACGGCACGAGGTTCGGTCAAGGCGCCCCATCAACACAAACCGGCTCGGCCTTTAACATTCCGCGCGGCGCCGGCGGCGGAGGCCGCGGCAACGACGCAAACGGTCCGCCGGGCGGCGGCAACGGACAGGGCGGCGGCGGTTTCCGCAACGCGTTCTCGCCGCTCCCGACGTCGCCGCCGGCGAATCCGCTCGACGTTTCGACCGACGCGCAACGCTGCAGCAGCGAGAATGCGGCACAAGCGCAGGCGCTTTCGTCCGAACTGAAAACCTACGTCGCGCAGATCGAAGCCGCGAAGACGGCATCCGGATATCCGGCTACCGTTGCTTCGCCGGTCTTAGCGGACGCGACCGCGACCTATCACGGGCTAGGGGATACCTATGCGCTCACGATCGTGCCGAAGGGCACGAATCGCATGCGTGCGCTCGCGGGCTGCTTCGCGTTGCATATCGCGCGCGCCGATGACGTTACGGCGCGCAAGCTCTACGCTCCGTCGAGCTCGCTCTTCTTCGTTCCGCAGATCATCTTCACGCCGTCGGTCGGATTGTATTTCGTCGCCCGTCAGGCGGCTGCCGGCCAGGAACAGTTTCGCGTCTACGCCCTGCCGAGCGCGCCGCCGAAGGATCCGTTCCAGGTGCGGACGGCTACGACGTGCGTCGGCGACGCAAAGAACATTGCAACGCAGGCGCTAAACGAACTGCGTGCGTACTTCTCCGCGCCGGTCATCGGTTCGATTAAGGCGCCGAGCTTCACGATCACGCCTCATACGTCGGCCGGAGGCACGTGGTACGAACTCGATCCGGGCGATCCGTCGGTGATCGGCGCCATGCTGCAATGCGGACGCGTGGCGACCGCGACGGCGGACGAACTTACGCAGCGCGGCTTTGACGGCAAGGTGGTACCCGAGATGAATTATGCAGCGCCGCTTGGACTGTACTTCGTACGGCCGGCGCGGCCGCCAGGCCAGGGCAACGGCCGGCGCGGCGACGACGGGCCGGCACGGCAGGGTGCGTCCCCGCCGCCACAAGGCGGGGGCTTGCCCCCTTCGCACTAGACCTTTGGCACATTGCGACAACTTTTTATCGGAGCAAATACCACTTTTCCGCTTTGAAGCTGTGCACGAGCGACAAAATAGGGCCGTCCTTACGGTCCCGTTTACCGAAAGCTGATTTCTCCTTAATAAAGCCTCGCACGTATCGGGAAGGCGAGCCTGTAATCTAGGGTCTATGAAAGAGCATCTTGAGAATCGCTCTGGCGATCGTCGTAAGGAAGACCGCCGCCGCGAGTTGTCGGCAGGCCAAAAAGTACATTTGGGATGGATGCTTTCCGAGGAGCGTCGCAAGAGCGAGCGACGCGAATCCGAACGCCGGACGTACTAAACCGCTAGCCGGTTAGTACTCCTTGGCGCGGCCCTGCGACCGGGCAAGTTCGACCATCTCACGCATGCGCGGATGGTCGCCGGGTATCGTGGCAACCCACGGCTCGAAGCGCGGCACCGGTTCGCCGGTGCGAAAGAGGAAGTACCAGACGTTCATGTCGCCCATGAAGGCGAAGCGTTTTTTCATGTCTTTCGCGAGCGCCGGATAACTCTCGAACGAGCCTAGATACGCTCGCACGCTGCCATGTTCGCGCTCGGTCTCGACGAGCGCGCCCGCATTTGCGATCGTAGCGCGAACCTTGCGCTGCATTCGCAGAATGCCGGGTGTCTCCAATACGCGCTCGACGTCGAATTCGTTGAACTGCGCGACCTTAACCGGATCGAATCCCGCAAAGGCCTCGCGATAAGCGTCCCATTTCGACGCGATCTGCTTCCACGCAACGCCCGCCTGAAACACGGCGCGCGTCATCACCTCGAAGTAACCGGCCAAATCACTCGGCTCGGCGACCTCCGGAATCACGGAGCGTTGCGCGTTGCGTCGAGGGCGATCGCCGTCATCATCGCGACGCCGTCCGGCAGCGCGCGCTCGTCGATGTCGAAAAGGCTCGAGTGATGCGGGTGCGCCGACGACGGGCCGCCCTGCACCCCGAGGGTATAGAAGCACGCCGGGACGCGCTGGGCATAGTAGGAGAAGTCCTCGGCGCCCATCAGCTTCGCGACCTCGACCACGCGGTCGTCGCCGACGACGGTTTGGGCGAGCGCACGTGCGTACGCCGTTTGCGCCGGATCGTTTGCGGTCACCGGATAGCGGTGGAGGTAGGTGAACTCATAGCTGGCGCCCGCCGCGCTGCAGCAGGCGCCCAGCACGCGTTCGATACGCTCGGGCATCAGGATGCGGACGTCCTCGTTGAATGCACGGACCGTTCCGAGCATGCGGCACGTGCGCGGTATCACGTTATGAATGGTTCCGCCGTGAATCGAACCGATCGACACCACCGCCGGTTCCAGGGGATCGATTTGCCGCGAAACGATCTGCTGGAGCGACGTGACGAAGCTCGCCGCCGTGTAGATCGGGTCGATGGCGTCGTGCGGTGCCGAGCCGTGCCCGCCGACACCGATCACGTCGATCTCGATGGAGTCGCTCGATGCGTACATCGGGCCTTCGCGAAAGCCGAGCACGCCGCTCGGGTATTTTGAAGAAAGGTGCAATCCGTAGGCGCGTTCGATCCCGAAGCGCTCGAAGAGACCGTCCTCGATCATCGCTAATGCCCCGCCTTGCCCCTCCTCGGCTGGTTGGAAAACCAAGCAGAGCGTGCCGGCAAGCTCATCCTTGCGGTCGGCGATCAGCGCGGCGGCACCCAGCAGGATCGCGACGTGGCCGTCGTGGCCGCACGCGTGCATACGCCCATCGAACTGCGAACGATAGGTATGATCGCCTTCTTCCAGGATCGGCAGCGCGTCCATATCGGCGCGCAGCATGATCGTCCGTCCGGGCTTACTGCCGCGTAAAACGCCGACCACGCCGGTGCGGCCGATCGACTCGTGGACCTCGTAGCCGAGATGGCGCAGGCGCGCGGCGACCACCGACGCGGTGCGATGCTCTTCGAAGCCCAGCTCCGGGTGCATGTGCAGGTCGCGCCGGATCAAAATGACTTCGTCGGCGAGACGTTCGGGGATTTCAATAGTAGACGGCATTGAAGTCCCCCTAGTTCGCCGCATGCCCTATTCCGCTCCCCGCTTGGTGGGCCTAACAGTCGCGGTTTCTGGGAGGGACTCTTTCAAAGATGGTCGCATGAGCGGGCAAGCCACACCAGAGGGTAGGCCGCCATGACAAAAACCGAGCTCTTTACTGAGTACGCGTCGTATCACTCGGATAGACGCAATCGAAATTGTCATGTCATCGGGATCCCGCTGATCGTCCTGGGCATCCTCGGTCTCATGTCGATGGTTCGGCTCGGGCCGGTGAATCTCGGGATCGTCGCCGCGGCAGCGACCCTCATCTACTATGCCGCGATCGACGTGCGCGGCGCGGTAATCTCGCTCGTCGTCTTCGTCGTCCTTTATCTAGTGGCGGTACGGCTTACGTGGGAACTCAACCTAGGAGCTTTCATCCTGGGCTGGGTTTTTCAACTCATCGGCCACCGCTTCGAAGGCACCAAGCCGAAGTTTCTAGAGAATCTGATCTATCTCTTGATCGGACCGCTCTATATCTTCGAAGAAGTTCTCGGAGCGATCGTCCGTCCGAAACACGTCAACCAATAACCGCACTTATTCTTACTAAGGAGATATCTAGGCTCGTGTACGCCGATGAAATGCTCAACTGTGTCGACTGCGGCCGGCAGTTCGTCTTTAGCTCGGGCGAACAAGAAATTCTACGCCCAAAAAGGCTTCCAAAACAAACCGAACCGGTGTCCCGATTGTCGCCAGGCACGCAAAGCGATGCGTTCCGGAAGCGGCACCAACGGCGGCGGCGGTGGCGGCGGTGCCGATCGCGGCGGGCGTCCGCGCGAAATGTTCACCGCTACCTGCAGCAACTGCGGCGGCACCGCCGAGGTGCCGTTCAACCCTCGCGGCGACAAGCCGGTCTACTGCCGCGACTGTTTCGCCTCGAGGCCGAGTTACCGGTAACGCTCCTGTCATCCTGAGCGTAGGGCGAAGCCCGTAGTCGAAGGACCGCTACCCCGGTCCACTAGCGGAAAACGAAGAGGAGGCGACTCGCCAAGGCGAGCCGCTTTCGTTTTTACAAGAATCTGAAGCAGGCTGGCGTTGAGTAGCGGTCCTTCGACTACGGGCTTCGCCCTACGCTCAGGATGACAAGGTTTTTTTTTGCGTCGCGAGCGACACCGTCACCATCACGACGAAATTTGCGATCAACGCAATGAAGCCGGTGTTTACGCCGCCGAGCGAGAGCTGCGCGTTGGCAAGGAGTACCGCGATGGAAAGCCCGACCAGTAAGCCTGCGGCGACGCCCCAAACGTTCGCCTTCGGCCAAATCAACGCCGCGAACACGCCGGGTGCGAACTGCGTGATGCCGTTGTAGTAAATCAGCAGCATCTCGCCGATCGTCCGTGGCTCCTCGATCCAGAGCACCAGCGCGAAGACTGCTACGGCGATTACCAGGACGCGCGTCGCCCAAGTCCGGGCGCGGTCGCTCGTAGCGACGCCGAATCCGTCGCCGAGAACGTTTTTCGAAAACACGCCCGCCGCCGCGAGCAAGAGCGCCGACGACGGAACGAGCGCTGCCAGCGTGCCCGCCCCTGCGATCGCACCCATCACCCACGGAGGATAGTAGTGCTGCACCACCAGCAAGAACGATTCATCGACTGCCGTCCCCTTGAGACCCGGCACGATCAGCAGTGCCGCGAAACCGGCGAAGAAGACCAGCAGCAGAACCAAGCTGTAGAGCGGCAGCAGCATCGCGTTTCGGCGCAGCACGTCCCCGCTGCGGGCGCTGTACACGGCGTTGAAAGAAGCCGGATTCATGTAGAATCCGATCGCCGTCAACAGCACCGTCGAGACGTACCAGATCGTTCCTTTCGGCGCGGCGCCCGGCACGAGCGTAAGCATATTCGGATGCGCGCGCAGCAGCTGATCGAACATGGCCGTGGGCGACCCGAAGAACGCAATCGGAATCGCGATTCCGGCAAAAATCACTGCGCCCAGCACCAACGCGTCCTTCGCGATGCTCGCCCAAGCCGTTCCGCGCAGCCCCGCAGTAAAGACGAAAAAGGCGATGGCGATGAAGGCGATGCCGACCGCCCAAGTGGCGTTTACGACGCCGTATCCCGCAATCGTGAGCAAGTGCTGTAATCCCGAGAGCTGCAGCGTAACGTACGGAACCAGCAAGAAGAATTGCAGCACCCCAATCGCCACGCCGAGCGCGCGGCTTTTGAAGCGATCGACGAAAAAGTCCGGCGCGGTCAACAGCCCGCGCTCGTTCGCGATCTTCCAAATCGCAGGGAGGGTGAAGTAGCCGATCACGTACCCGCACGTTCCGTATGCAAGAATGTAGTACGCCGGCGCGCCGAACCCGTACGCCCATCCCGCCGCTCCGAGAAACGTGAAGCTGGTATAGATCTCGCCCGCCAGGAGCACCCACAGGAAGAACGTACCGAACGATCGTCCGCCCACCAGGTATTGCTGGGGGTCCATCTTCAAGTGCCGGATGCTGAGCAGTGCAAAGGCGATGGTGCCGAAAAGGATGACGCCGACGATGGTCAGCGCGACGGCTGGGGCGCTCACCAGCGCTTCTCCACGCGGCCCACGCCCCAAAGGAAGACCGGGGTCAGCACGACCCACGCGGTCAGCCAAAACAGGATAAACGGCAGGCCCAGCACGCGCGGCTCGACGCGGTTCACGAACGGCACGGCAATTGTCAGCGCCGCGATGGGAATACCCGCCAGCACGAACCGCAATGAAGCCATCACCTCTTAGTAGTATATGGGCGAGGTGGAAACCTACGACGCGGTCATCATCGGCGCCGGCCATAACGGCCTGGCGTGTGCGGCGCTCCTGGCAAAGGCCGGGTATTCGGTCGCGGTTTTCGAGCGAGCCGATCGGATCGGCGGCGCAACAGTCAGCGTTACGGACGTTTGGCACGGGTATACGCTCTCGGCCGCATCGTACGTGTGCAGTCTGCTCGACCCGTGGCTCGTCGACGAGTTGGACTTGCGCGCACACGGTTTCGATTTCTATCGCAAAGACCCGTACGCGTTTACGCCGCTCGAAGACGGACGGTCGTTGCTATTCGGCAGCGACGCCGCGGCGAACGCGCGCGAGGTCGAGAAGTTCGATCCGCTCGACGTCGAAGGCTTTATCGCTTACGGCGACCGCACGGAACGCGCCGGACGCGCCCTCTTCGATTCGTTTTCGGATGAAGAGCCGCGCTTCGATCGCTTCGACGCCGATACGCAGGCGCTGCTGCGCGGCTCGGCCGCCGAGCTCGTCGAAAAGTACGTGCGCACGCCGGTCATTCAAGCCGAGCTCGTCAACGACGGGTTGATCGGGACGAACCTCGGTCCGCGCAACGCCGGCACGGGCTACGTGCTCGCGCACCATCTCGCCGGACGCGTGCTCGGCATCCAGGGCGCGTGGGCCTTCGTACGCGGCGGCATGGGTGCGGTTTCAGGAGCGATTGCCGCGGCCGCGCGCCAGTACGGCGCGCAGATTTTTGCCGATGCTCGCGTGGAACGCGTCCTCACGTTCGGCGGCCGGGCGATCGGCGTCATGCTGGACGATGGCCGGGAAATCTCCGCGAAGGCCGTCGCGTCCAACGCGCATCCGCGCACGACATTTCTCGATCTGCTCGACGAAGGCACACTCGAGCCGGCGTTCGTGAACAAAGTACTCGATTGGAAAACCAACGGTCCGTCGCTGAAGCTGAACCTCGCGCTCGGCGAGCTGCCCAACTTCACGAGCCGCCCGGGGACGAATCCGCAACCGCACCATCGCGCAACGATTCACGTCGCAACGTCGATCGATTATCTGCAAAAAGCGTACGAGGATGCAGTGGACGGCGGCGAGAGCGAGGCGCCGCTGGTCGAGTGCTTCCTGCAAACGCCGACGGATCCTTCGCTCGCGCCGCCGGGCAAACACATCCTCTCGGTCTTCGCGCAGTACTTTCCGTTCGACCGCTCTGGCGGCTGGAGCGAAGCCAAACGCGAAGCCGCCGCAGACAAGATCGTCGCAATTCTCGGGCGGCTGGCGCCGAACATTCCGAATGCGATCGAGCACCGCCAGGTGCTCGCAGCGCCGGACTTGGAAAACCGCTTTGGTCTCATCGGCGGCCACATCTTTCACGGCGAATTGCTGCCGGGGCAAATCTACGAGGATCGCTTCGCAACGCGTACGCCGGTCGAACGGATGTATCTCTGCGGTTCGGGTGCGCACCCGGGCGGCTGCGTGACGGGTTTTCCGGGCAAGCGAGCGGCGTTCGCGATCCAGAAAGACCTCGCTGCGGCGCGAGCGGAGTAACCGCGCTTGCCGCGAAAGGCGGCCGCATGCGTAATGAATTATTAACCGACGGCGTCGAGCAATACATCGTCGACACGACCGTTCGCGAGCATCCGGTGCTCGCGGAACTGCGCGCCGAAACGGCAACGATGCGGGGAGCCGGTATGCAGATCGGCTCCGATCAAGGCCAGTTCATGGGGCTGCTCGCGCGCGCCATCGGCGCGAAACGCTATCTCGAGATCGGCGTCTTCACCGGCTACAGCTCGCTCGCGATGGCGCTAGCGCTGCCGGACGACGGCCGCGTCGTCGCGTGCGACGTCAGCTCGGAGTACACCTCGGTTGCCAAGCGCTACTGGCAGAAAGCCGGCGTCGAGAAGAAGATGGATTTGCGCATTGGGCCGGCCGTTGCGACCCTCGATAAGATGATTGCGGACAAGGTCGAGCCGTTCGACATCGCGTTCATCGACGCGGACAAGGAGAACTACGACGCGTACTACGAGCGGTGTCTGCAACTGGTCCGCCCGGGCGGGCTGATCCTCTGCGACAACATGCTTTGGAGCGGCCGCGTCGTCGACACGACCGTGCACGACGCGGAAACGGACGCTCTTCGCGCTCTGAATGCGAAGGCCGGCAAGGACGAGCGCGTCGACGCCGTGCTGCTATCGGTCGGCGACGGCATCCTCATCGCCCGCAGACGCTAAATATCGTTGCCGCGCGAGTTCGCCGCTCTCTTAGGTGCGATTTTGGCGGTTTCGGTTGCCGCTTGTAGCGGTCATGTAGAAACGCCGGTTTCACCGGTTGCTGCAACGGAAGCGCCCGATGGGTGCGCGCGTTTGGACCACTACGTTTCCGTCGGCGGCACCGCAGGCTTCAACGCGCTCGTGAAGCCCGACTTCACTACCGCTCTTCTTGCAACGGGCCGCGTGCGGCTCTACGAACACGGCGTGGCGGTCGCATCTGCGATTGCAAACAGTCCGGCTTCAAATCCGTATTCCATCCTCAATGCGATCGAGGCGGTGTTCGGCGGAACCGGACCGGGTGAGGCCGAGCTAGGGTTGGTTGGCTCGAATTACTTCACGCTTCCGGCCGGCAGCTATCCTCAATACTATCAATATCAATACGTGAAGAGCGGTCTCAATCCCAATGCAGCGAACGTCGACGTTCCGTACGAGCCGCCATCGGCAATAAAGTTTACTCCGGCGAACGTTCGCGCCTGGAAGATGTGGGTGCGTGCCGGCAGATCCGCGGGTATTACATCCATGGCGCCGATCGTCGCTCCAAACATCGCGTGGGAGCGGGGCAACCCAATCTTCCCGCCCACACGCGCCGAGTACTACGATCTGAACAGTTCCTTCTACCGACTATCTCGGTTTGAAGCGTCGTACGGCGGCGGAATCGCGTTCGATTCTCCGCCGAAGTTTTTTCTGAGCGGCGGAAGCGGGCCCGGCTACCAGGGATTTATCGAGCAGGCGATTCGATGGGGGAACGCCCATGGCGTGCGAACCACGGTCTTGGTATCTCCGTACTCGGGGCGCAGCAGCTTCAACGAAGACACCGAGAAATTCGTGAGGATACTGACGAGTCACAATGCCATCCCCAGCGAATGGGCGGTGGACGATTACGAAAATGCAAACCCCAATGATGCAAGCGCTATCGGACCGGATACCGTCATCAACACGTCCACGAACGTCGCCCTGTGGTTAGCTTCGAATGCACCCGTCTACGCGCACGGGATGATCTGTTATCCGAGCTGAAGTTACGTCAGAAACCGAATCAACGCGGCCATCGTCTCCGAGGGGTTTTCTTCCATAACCCAATGTCCCGTGTTCGTCAGCACGGTAACCGTAACGTCAGGCGCGATGGCTTTCGCTTGAGCGCCGAGGGCGACACCGTTTGCATGGTCGCCGCCGATCGCCAGTACCGGCATCGGAAGTTGGGTTCTGCCAAGGACGGCGAAGGCTTCGGCGGTCTTTAGAAACGACTCGAAGTAGGCGAAGCCCGCGGCCATTCTTCCCGGGCGGGCGTACGCGGCGGCGTATGCCACGCGTTCGCTCTCGTTGAGTGACTGCCTCGGATTCGCGGCGAAGTCGTTCCAGAAGTGTTCGAAGTAGAGCCGCTCGCGGCCGGCAACCAGCGCAACCGGAGTTGGGCCATAGAAGCGGAAATGCCATGCCGCGGGGTTGTTGTAGATTGCTTCCCAGCCCTTGATGCCTGGCAGGAATGCATCCAGCAGTGCGAGCCTGGTAACCTCAGCCGGAAACGTCGCTCCGTACGCATACGCAACCATCAACCCGATGTCGTGCCCAACCATATCGACGTGCGTGAAGCCAAGTGCGTGAACCGCAGCATGAATGCGCTTGGCCGACGAGACCATGTCGATGCCGTCGGCAGGAATCGACGAGTTACCAATGCCCGGCAGGTCCGGCGCGACGACGGTGAAGCGTGACGCTAGTTCGACCGCAAGCGTCCGCCACATCCGAGAATCTTCGGCGTAGCCGTGCAGCAGAACGACCACCGGCCCGCTGCCGCCGATGGTGACGCTAATGGTCGCGCCGTCGACCTCGATCTGCTTCGTCGTAAAGCGGGGTCCGAAATCGACGTGAAAGGCGTGCGGTTTGCTCACTGCCGGCTCCAAACTATTGATAGACGCGCACGTAGTCGATCTGCATCGTGCGCGGGAAAACGCTTGCGTCAACGCCGTGCAAGCCGCCCCAACTTCCGCCGACGGCGACGTTGAGGATGAAGTAGAATTCTTGGTTGTATGGCCAGTAGCGCCAGTCTTTGAGCTGCGCGGCGGTCGGATGATACGACAATACTAGCGCGTCGTCGTAAAAGATATCCATGCCGGTCGCCGTCCACTCCAGCGCGTAGGTGTGGAACGCCGAATCGATCGTCTCGATACGCTTCTGGCTGCTGACGATCTTCTTGACCGCGTCGTAGTGCTCGACGTGGATCGTCGGATACCCCATCTTCGGCGCGTAGCCGACGTTCTCGAGAATATCGATCTCGCCGCTCCGGGGGTCTTGACCGTACGCCGACTTTAATGGGTACATCCAAATCGCCGGCCACGTACCGCGCCCGCCGGGCATCTTGGCGCGCACTTCGAAGCGGCCGTACATCCAGCTTTGCTTCGAGAGCAAACGCGCCGACGTGTAGTCGGAGCCTTTGTAGTTCTCGTGACGCGCGGTGACGTTCAGGACGCCGTTCGCGACGTTCGCGTTCTCGAGCCGTGCATCCGTGTAGTACTCCAGCTCCTCATTGCCCCAGCCGCCGCCGCCGACGTCGTAGTACCACTTCGATCCGTCCGGATGGCCCGTGTAAGCGAACTCGTCGCTCCACACGAGATTCGTATGGGCGCGCGAGCCGGCGTTCGAGCCCGCCGGTGGGAGCGCGGGCGCTCCGGCTGCGGCGCAACCTGAGGTAAGCAAGGCCCCAGCGCCGGCGAGGAAGAGCTGGCGTTTCATGTGCCTCTCTTTCGCTTTTAGGAAAAGCAGACCCGTCGGGCCGCATAGTCGATGCCCAGTTGGTGGACCGTGCTCAGGTTCGTCTGGAGCATGCCGTCATAACCGGCCGGCGGCGTCGCCGACGAGCAGAGCTGCACGAATGCCGCCGGAACGTCGGCAAAGAACGCAGCCATCGCGCTGCGCCCGCAAGAAAGATCGCTTTGGCCCGGCACGTACGCCGAACGTGTCTGCGGGGCCAGCGGATGCGCCAGCTTCGTTAGCGCGCCGTTCCACAGGATTCCGCCGCCGGACATGCCTGAGTCGAGAACCACATTCGACAGCGGTGTGCCGTCGATCAGCACGGTTGCAACCGGAACGTGCGTGGTCAGATCGACCCGCAGACAGCGCATGTTGTTCAGGTTATACTCCGGCGGAAAGAGCGTCACCAGCGAGCGGTCGCGATCGATCAGCGTGGGAAAGTGCAGGAAGAAATTGTACCCGCAGAGCGCCTGCGCGTTCGACTGATTCGTGGAAATCAGTGCCGGCAGGCCGCGCACCGTCACACCGCCGACACGGAGCTGCGCGATCCGCGTCGCGTGTCCGGCATAGCGCCGGCCGTCCGGCGCGACCTCTTCGACGCCGTTCTCGGGCGTCAGCCGCGCAATCGATGCGGTTTCCCGCGAGAACAGCATCGTCGACGCTCCCGTATCGAGGACGCACTGCACCCGCACGCCGTTGACGCTGATCGGGATCGTCGTCCGCGCGCGATCGGCGCCGGCGTTCAATACGATCGGCGCGTTCTGCGCGAACGCCGTCCCGCCGCTTGCCGCCACGAGCGCGCAAACAAGGATGACGTGCCTGAATCCCAAAGCCTCTCCTCTCATGCGCATCACGACCATCGGCGGCGGACCCGCTGGCCTGTATTTTTCGATTTTGGCGAAACGCCGCTTTCCCGATTGGTCGATTCGCGTCATCGAGCGGAACCGCCCGCTCGACACGTTCGGCTGGGGCGTCGTCTTTTCGGATGCGACGCTGGACAATCTGCGCGCGGCCGACGAACCCACGCAGCGCGCGATTACCGCCTCATTCGCACACTGGGACGACATCGACGTGCACTTCAAAGGGCACACGATCACGTCGGGCGGTCACGGCTTCTGCGGTATCGCGCGCAAGCGCTTGCTGCAGATTCTGCAAGAGCGCGCGGCCGACGTCGGCGTGGAAACGCGGTTCGAAACCGACGTGACGGACGTTGCGGCCTACCGCGATGCCGATCTCCTCGTCGGCGCCGATGGCCTCAACAGCCGCGTCCGCACGACGTACGCCGACGCTTTCGGCCCCAGCATCGACGTACGCCTCTGCCGTTTCGTTTGGCTCGGTACGACGCTGCCGCTGGATGCGTTTACGTTCATCTTCGAGAAGACCGAGCACGGATGGTTCACGGTTCACGCCTACCGGTTCGACGAGAACACGAGTACGTTTATCGTCGAGTGCCGCGAGGAAACCTGGCTCGCCCACGGTCTCGATAAATCCGGTACGCAAGAGACCATCGCGTTCTGTGAGAACCTGTTTGGTTCGTACTTGCGCGGACACCGGCTAATGGCAAACTCGGCGCATCTGCGCGGCCGTGACTGGCTGAATTTCCCGCGCGTCAGCAATCGAACGTGGGTGCATGAGAACGTCGTGCTGATGGGCGACGCGGCGCACACCGCGCACTTCTCGGTCGGATCCGGCACGAAGTTGGCGATGGAGGATGCGATCGGTCTTGCCGACGCCCTGACCAAGCATGCCTCACTCGACGCCGCACTTCAGGAATATGAGGATGTGCGATCGCTGGAAGTGCTCAAAATCCAGAATGCGGCGCGCAACTCGACCGAGTGGTTCGAGAACGTGGCGCGCTACGCGACCTTGCCGCCGGAGCAGTTTGCCTACAGCCTGCTTACGCGCAGCCAGCGAATCGGTCACGAAAACCTCCGCCTGCGCGATACAACATATGTCGAGCGGGTCGAGCGTTGGTTTGCCGGCGGGACAGCGGTCCCGCCCATGTTTACGCCGATCCGCTTGCGCAATCTTGAGTTGCGCAACCGCGTTGTCGTCTCTCCCATGGATATGTACAGCGCGGTCGACGGTATGCCTAACGATTTTCATCTGGTACATCTGGGCAGCCGCGCGCTCGGCGGCGCCGGTCTGGTGTTCACGGAAATGACCTGCGTGACGCGCGACGGGCGCATCTCGCCGGGGTGCACCGGCATGTACGAACCGGAGCACGTCGCCGCGTGGAAGCGCATCGTCGATTTCGTCCACGAGCGCAGCGGTGCGAAGATCTGCCTGCAACTCGGGCATTCCGGGCCAAAAGGTTCGACCAAGCTTATGTGGGAGGGCATGGACGAACCGCTCGCCGACGGAAACTGGCCGGTCGTCGGTCCGTCGGCCGTCCCGTACGCGCCGGCCAACCAAACGCCGCGCGAGCTGTCGCGCCCGGAGATGGACGAGATTCGCAACGCGTTCGTTCGCTCGACCGAAATGGGAATCGAGGCCGGCTTCGACATGATCGAGCTGCACTGCGCGCACGGCTACCTGCTTTCATCGTTCATCACACCGCTGCTCAACCATCGTACCGACGAGTACGGCGGGTCGCTGGAGAATCGTCTGCGCTATCCCCTCGAGGTCTTCAGCGCAATGCGTGCGGTTTGGCCGGACGACCGTCCGATGTCGGTGCGTATCTCCGCAACCGATTGGCACGAAGCCGGGATCACCGGCGACGACGCCGTTGAGATCGCTCGCGCTTTCAAAGCCGCGGGTGCGGACCTCATCGACGTTTCCACCGGCCAAACCTCGCCCGACGCAAAACCCGTTTACGGCCGCATTTCCAAACGCCGTATGCAGATAAGATCCGCAATGAGATCGGCATCGCGACGATGGCGGTCGGCAACGTGACCGAAGGCGATCAAGTCAATGCCATCTTGGCCGCCGGCCGAGCCGACCTGGTTGCGCTCGGGCGGCCGCATCTCGCCGATCCGAGCTGGACGCTGCACGCCGCGGCGCAGCTTGGGTATCCCGATGCGGGAGTGGCCGGTGCAGTACGTCCCCGGAAAACAGCAACTCGAGCGCCTGATTGCGCGCGCGAAGGAAGGGTAGCATGTCCGAACGATTCGATATTGCCGGCAAGCACGCCATCGTTACCGGCGGCGCGCGCGGCATTGGCCTAGCGATCGCCACCGCGCTCGCGGCGGCTGGAGCGAACATCAGCGTCGTGAGCCGCTCGGCGCTTGCTGCCGAAAACGCCACGCAGTTCTTTCGAGCCGAAGCGGATGTCACGGACGAAGCGCAAATCGCTGCGGCGTTCGAAGCATGCCGCGTCGCGAACGGACCGATCGCGATCCTGGTGAACAACTCCGGCATTGCGGAATCCGCCCCGCTCTCGCGCACCGGCCGCGCGATGTGGGATAACATCCTCGCCACGAACCTCACCGGCCCGTTTCTCTGTACGCAGGCCGCAATCCAAGACATGCTGATCGCTAAGTGGGGCCGCATCGTCAACATCTCGTCGATCGCCGGCCTCGGCGGCAGCGCATACCTGACAGCCTACTGTTCCAGTAAGCACGGCGTAATCGGACTCACGCGTGCGCTTGCTGAGGAGTTTCGCGACACGGGAATTACGGCCAATGCGATCTGTCCGGGATACACCGAAACCGACATGATGCGCAAAGCGATGGCCAACATCGTGAAACACACCGGCGCCGACGAAAGCCAGGCCCGCGAACATTTGGCGCAATCGAACCCCGGCGGCCGCATCGCTACGGTTGAAGAAGTCGCTGAAGCTGCGATCGACCTCGTCACCGGCGACCGCACCGGCGGCGCCGTCATCATCCCTGGAGGCGAAGTCGTCTAGCCTAGCGACCGCAGGGAGCGTAGTCGAGGGACCGCGACAACCTATTGCTCGCTGCATGCCCCCTTTGTTAAACTAAAAGCGCTATGAGACATCGGGTGTTGTTTCTCTCACTAGCATGTGCCGCTGCATTAGCCGCATGCCAAACTTCCACAACCGTTCCGCAGCAATCTGCCGAAAAGGCCCGGCGATCCGACCGAGGCGGAAGCACGCAAGCTTGGGGCTACGTTTACTCCGACCCCGAAGGCAAGCCGATCGCCAATGTCCGCGTCGAAATCGCCGCATGGGCACCAATCCGCGGCAAACTCCAACCATCGCTCGAAGTCGCAAGAACCAACCTCCGCGGCCGTTTCGCGTTCAGCGCCGCAAACGGCAAGTATCTGCTAACGATAGGCAGCGACGAAGCCTACACACCACCACCCGGCTATCAAACACCCAACCCACTTACGTCGGTAGGCGACGATCCCGGTCTGCCAAACATGCATTGGCTCGCAACCGTACACGACACGATCGTCCTGAGCGGCGGCTCACAGCAGATTAAAGCTTCGCTTCTTCCAAAGCAAATCGTTGGCCGAAGAATCGACGGCTCGTTTGTATTCGCGCGCGTGCCGCCCATTGAAAGTATGATGCTGTACCGTGTTACGGAGCTCACAGCTTTCGAAGCGGAGTGTTTCGATGCCGAGCAGATCCGTAGGAAGCGTTTGCATCGGGCCTTGCTTGTTCCGGATGAATGGCTCCTGGAAAACACACGTGCAATGCACAAAGCGCAGGTCGACCTTAATCTGGTTTGGGACGGGTTTGACTGGTCGGCCATTGGCGCGCCGGCAAAGACGCCGCAGTCGAGCACCTCAGGCGGCTCGACCTGCGCGTCTATTGTGCAAAGGCAAACGGTAAAACAACAGGAGAGGCAAGCGGATACCTTATGGTTCGGCGCAGCAGGGGGTTTGGGCAAAGCAAATGCATCGACGGGCGAGCGAGATCTTTTCGAAATCGAGGAATGGTTTCTCGACCCGCGTTTGACGCCTCAGGCCTGGCCTTCGCCAGTCACGGGCCCAACGTGAAGGGCTAGCGAACTTCGCCCGGACCAACTGCGCATTCTGGCGGTGTTGGGACCGGCGGGTCGCTGCCTTCGGCATTTGGCAATCCCGCGGTTCCAATCGGCGGATCTACCGGAGTAATCACGCCGGCGTTGTCGAGATATGCTATCGGTACAATCGGGACATCTGGTGCCGGAACGCACGTTTTGTCAGAACTGAGAATTAAGTTTTGAAAATAGAATGTCCAGGAATTCCCGCCGTCACTTGACCTATAGAGATCTTGGGCAGTGTGGAGTACTGGGCATTGCTCGCCGGGGTCTCCACCGACGCAAGATACCCAGGTCGTCCAGGCTGATGTGTATTTCAGATAGCACGGTGCACCGTTCGCACAACCACCTTGCACCGCAATTGCCACAGTCTGCGCCTGACGCGCGCCCGTTGTACCCTGATCGAAGACGTCGATTGTACAAGCGGCAACCCGAGCTTCCGAAAACACCTCAAGGTGCGAAGACGCGAGAGCGTTGTCGCCACCGACCCAACCTGGCGCAAGTACGGAGGTTCCGCAGAAACTATTGAAGCCGAACGATCCGACGGTCTGATTTGGTTCGCTAGCGCTGATCGCGTTGGGAAACGCCTGACCTGAGCTTGGATCTGTGATTCCAGTATCAATCGTATACGCACCACTTCCGTTGTCACAACCGTTGGCGTTGATTGTCAGCCCTGAACCGGTGGGTGCGCTTGTCATCGGGGTTTTCCAGTTTACCGTTCCGTCGGATTGACTGAGCCAGGGGAAGGCGATGGGTTCGTTGATATTTGGGCAGCCGTTGGTTTGGATCGTCGTCGAGTCCGGAAGCGTCACGGTTTCGCCGCTGACGAACCTCGTGCCGGGGCTTGGGTAGACGAGTCCACCGGGCTCGACGTCGAGATCATCTTGGGGCCCGATGACGGCGTTGAAAGGCACGCCTTCGCCGGTTTGCGAGTTCGCGTACTGATCGTAGATCACGCCGCCGCACGCGATCTTCGACTTTGGCTGCGAGGCGAGAATGAGCGTGACGCTTGCGGTGGCCGCCCGCGCCGATGGTTTCGCGGGCGTCGTTCCCATTGCCGTAGCCACCGTCACGTACGGCGAACACGCCGCATCGAGTGCGACTGCCGGCTGCAGCGGTTCCGCATCGTACGTCTTGGAAACGGCAAGCCGTCACGGCCGCACCCTTCGTCTGCAGCGTTGAAGCCGGCAGAGCAAGCGAAGGCGTTGACAGATGCGTATATGCCCTACCGCCGTACGCAACCGTTAGCCAACCCATCACTTGAACCGCACCTTGCGCGACCTGTCCGTAGTCGTCGGCGACGGCGGGGGTGCATAAGCCTTCGGTACTTGGATCGAGCCGGAAGAGCGCGGGCGCATCGTTCATGGAGGCGCCGCCGGAATTTGGATAGGAGAATGGCTCGTTTGCCGGCGGCGGCGGTGAAGCTCGCCCTTCCGCGCTCGTGTACGCGGCCGAATACGGCTTCGGCAGAATGTCGGGATACGACGCGACGCTTGCGCCGCACGCAAACCCGCTCGTCGACGCGAACCAATGCGTGTATCCCCACTCGGTCGCGACGAACGTTTGCTCCGCATCCGCCGGCCAGTGATATACCAGCGATGCCGGTGTCATCAGCGGCACGTTCGGCGTCGGTGACGGATTCGGCAAACCGGGACCACCCGGCGCGCTCGACCCGTCGGGCGTGCACGGCAGCGTGCGCTTCGCAACTGCGTCCTGCGGACCGGTAAAGGTGAAAACGAAGCCGCCGGGCGGGCACGCCGGCTCGTTCGCGACGACGGGGAACGTCGCGTTGCCGCGGGCATCGATCGACGGATACGCCGCTTTCCCGCTCGCATGTCCCGACGCGCCGATAAAGATTGCGAACGGCGGTGCACCGAGCGTTGCTTCCGTGACCGTCGCATCGCTATCGACCGGCATCACCGTCGTCGCTATGACGGCGCCCGCGCTCGCCGGCCGTCCGCTATAGGCGCGCAGCGCGAACCCCGGCACGCCGCCGCTGCGTGGAGCGAACACCAGCGTTGCCCCGTTGCCGCTCGTGATGGCGATACCGCGTGCGCTCGCGAGGGCGGCATCGTAGTCGCTGGTAGCGTAGCATCAATGCGCCCGGACGCATCGCCAGGAGCCACGCCCCGCCGGCCGCCAGGAGCACCGCCACGATCCCCATGGTCACGGCGGTTTCGACGAGCGTAAACCCGCGCTCGGCCTCTCTCACACTGCGAGAAGTGCCCGGCGAAAGCAGCCGGGCGCCAGGCCTGCGGTCCTAGGGTGCGAAACGTGGCCGTTGGGGAGAGAATCGTTGCTTTTTCAATCGCTGCTTCTAGAGGAGATACCGCATTGATTCGTCGATCGACTTTCGCACTAGCCGTCGCCTTCGCAACTGTTTGCGAGCGCCCTAGGCGTCGTGCAAGCTCAGAAGACCCCAACGAACGCAACCGGCAACTACAAGATCCGCTATGCAGGTAGTCCGATGAACCCGTCGCAGATCAACCTGCATCAAAAAGGCCAGATCGTCGTTGGCACGTACGGCAACGGATACACGTTGCGCGGGGAAATCAACAAGGACAATCCACTGCAAGTCGACGCAACCTGGCAAGACACCACCAACAACACGACCGGGTGGGCCACGCTGATCTTTAGTTCGGATTGGATGACGTTCTCCGGCAAATGGGGTGCACCGGGCCGCCAGCCGGAAGGCACGTTCGTTGCAAAGCGCTTCTATAATCAAATCGATACCACCGGCAAATGGAACGTCACGATGACCGCGCTCGAGGCGCATAACGTCGTGCTCAACTTCGCGCAAACCGGCAGCAGCTTTATCGGAACGTGGGCGAACGGTCACCTCACCGGTACGCTTCCCGCGGGCGCGACGGAAGTTCGCGGCACCTGGCAGACGAAGGCCGGTTCCGGGCCTATCAACCTCACCTTCAGCAAAGACGGCAAGTCGTTTACCGGCACCTGGGGCTACAACGGCAAGGCTCCGAGCGGCCGTATCCAAGGGACGAAGATGTAAAGGAACCCCTGGGCTGCGCGCGGCCTCGCGGCTGCGCGCAGCAGACTCTCATGCGATTCTTATCCTTCGGCGCGGACGAGGAGAAGGGGACGGCGCCGGGGCGCCGGTAAGGGCTGGGGGTTGTCACGCTCGTCCATTCAACTTTGGTTTTGTCTAGCCGTCGCGGCCATCTCGGCCGCGATCGCCGACCCTTTGGTCGAGTGGGCGTCGAACTCCGGGCGCTTCGGCCCCGGCAACTTCACCGACCACAGCAGCGCCGACGTCATGCCGGCCCTTCTGGTCGGCGGACTGTTCGTGGTCACGCATTTGCTCCTGCGCGTCCGGCGCGCCCTCAGGTCGGGCACGGCGCACGACTTCTTGCGGGCCTCGCGCGCGGCGATCAGCGGCCGCGTGGTGCGCCTGCTTCCGATCACGTTTGCTTTTCAGATTCTGGCGCTGTATTTCATGGAAACCGCCGAGCAAGCTGCCGTCACCGGTCATCCGCTCGGCGGAACGATCTGGCTCGGCGGTCCCGCACTCGTAAGTCTCGCCGTGCACGCGATCGCGTGCGTTCTGGTCGCCTTCGCGGCTTCGAAGGTTTTGTGTGCGCTAACGCGATCCGCCGTACGGGCGGTTCGCCTCATCCTCGCTACGGCCGCGCGCCCCGCGCGCGGCGTCTCTCCCACCGAACTCGGCCGCCCCTCGACCGGCTGTTCGCCAATCTCGTTCTTCGTTCTATGTAACGTCGGAGAACGAGCTCCACCGCTCCTAACCGCCTAGGTTTTCACTACGGCCGGTGATCCGCGACGCCGCTGCGGCGTTCACGCGCGATCGCCATTTAGGAGTTTCCTCGATGCAATTCCGGTTGGTTCATTTGGCCGGCGCCCTCGCGGTCGCGATCGTCGCAACGGTGGGCGCCATCGTTCGATCGGAGCACCGTGCAACACCGTATCGCGATGCAAACGGCGCGGAGTACCTTTGGTCGCGAAAAACTCAACATTCTCATCCTCGGCTACCAAGACGACGAAGCGACGACGGATACGATCATCCTCGCCCATCTCGACGTGGACCGCCGCGTTGCGACGCTCGTATCGATTCCGCGGGATACGTGGGTGCAACTGCCGGGCCACGACTCCACGAAAATCAACGCTGCGTACGCCTACGGCGGCGCACCAACGAGCGCAAAGGCGGTCGCCCGGCTCATGGGCGGCATTCCGATCGATGCGACCATCGCGCTGCAGCCTGACGGCGCTGCAGAGATCGTCGACGCGATGGGCGGCCTGCGCGTCGACGTCCGTGACGACATGGACTACGACGACAACAACGGCGCACTGCACATCCACCTGAGGAAGGGCGAGCAACTTCTGAACGGCGATCAGGTGCTTGGATACATCCGCTTCCGTCACGATGCGGAAGGCGATTTCGGTCGCGTACGACGACAACAGCAGATTTTGAAGCTGATGATGGATCAGCTCGGCGAGGCGCAAAACTGGACGAAGCTGCCGCACTTGCTGAAAGTCGCTCGGAAAAACGTCGCGACGACGCTTTCCGATCAGCGGCTGATGGCGCTGCTCACGCTCTACCGAAACGTCCCAAGCGAAAATATTCGCGCGTTCACGCTGCCCGCTAAAGCCGGTTGGGTGGGCGATGCTTCGGTGGTATTCGTCGACACGCGGTGGTCGAAACTCATCGGTCGCCTGCTGTTTTCGCGATCCGAGCCGCCGCAAGACGCCGTCCTGGTTGCAAACGCAACCGGATCTCCCGAGCTGGATCGGACGATCGTCGGCGCGTTGCGCGGCGGTGGTTGGAACGTGCCGTCGTCCATCGATCAAGCGCCGAGACCCAACAGCATCACGATCGGCTCGTCGCCGGCGGCACGTCTGCTATCGAGGACGTTTGCGACTGCCATCCGGCCGGGCAGCGCTGAGACGCTCGTCATCGGTTCCGACCTTGCTCCGGATATCAAGTAATCAGACGAAGCCGAAGAGGATAAAAAATATGAACTACATGCTCGTTAACGCTTCCGCGCGGATCGTGATTTACTCGCTAGTGATCGCTGCGCTTTTTGGATGCGGAGGTACCAGCACGCCGTCGACGTCGTCGTCGTCCTCGCCGGCGCCGGCCCGCAATCCCGGTTCGACCACCATTACGGTTGAAGACAGCCAAAACAAACCACTGGCGCTGGCGCAAGTGACGTTGTCCTCGTCGGTCGACGACAGCAACCAGCCGACGGGAACCATCTACGGAGTGCAGGTCACGGGGCCGAACGGACAGGTTTCGTTTCACGATCTGCCGACGTTCGGTCAAGTCTGCGCCGTCGCGTCTGAACGTTTCTATACCACGGTAGCCGTCTGCAAGGAGCCCTTTGCCACGACCCAAACGATCGTACTGCCATAATAATGAGGGCCTCAACGCTTCAACGGTTCGGTTTCGGCACGGTCGTGGTCTTCGCGGTCGCCGCGTGTTCTTCGATGGGTGGCTTGGACTCGGGCGGTGGCGGACTAGCGGCTCCCATCAACGCGCAGGGCGCGCTTGGCCAGCAGGCGGCGAACGGCGCAAATACGGGCGGTCCGACGGCCGGGCCGAACGGCGTGGCCGAACTCACGAATCCCGGGTCGACGCTCGCTCCCAATCAGGCGCAGTATCCGGTCGCGAACGGTCCGAGCGGGTTGAAGTGTCCGCAAGTCATTTTGCAAGGGCAAGCCTATGCGTGCGGGTTTAGCTTTAACGTTACTCCAAGTCCGTCGCCGTCGCCGTCAGGCTCGCCCGCGAGCGTCGCATCCAGCGCACCGACCCCGACGCCGACACCTACGCCGCCCGGTACGATCACGCTGCAGGCGGAGGCGATGCCCTCCGACGTGCCGAGCATGACGCAGCCCGATACGGCGGCGCTTCGGATCGCTCCCGTTCTCGCCATCCGCTTTCAGAGCGATACGAGTTTCGAAATGAATGGTAGGGCGATCGCCGCATATACGCTTCCACGGACGCAGTTCGCCGACCGGCGTTTCGCCTTGCAACTCTACAACGAAAGTTTCCCGCGCACGATCAGTGGTGCGAAGCGAACCGATACGTTTCTCGCGGGATACGCCAAGCCGGTTGTGGATCAGGACGACGCGATGCTGAGCTTCACGTTTTCGATTCCAAAGACGACGGTGAGGAACGGCCAAATCTGGCTGCTCGTCCTCTACGGACTCACCTATCCGCCGACGCCAACGCCGTCGCCGTCACCGAGCGCGGCCGCAAGCACGTCAGCCTCCCGCAAGCAACCTGAACCGGTGCCTACGCCCCATACCACCGTAGGTTCGGCCAAATGTCTTTGAGCGGCTCGACGGGATCGCGACAGAGATAGATCGGCGCCGGGCCTTCGACGATCCACTTGTACGGTTCGGTCGAACGTGCGGACGAGCGTGACGCTGCGATAGTATTTTTTGAGGAGGTCGATGCGGCTGGCACCGATGGCAATCATCACGTCGCCGGTAGCCGTGCCGGGACCCCAAAGGTAGTAGGTGTTCTGACTGGAGATCGCCGGCGGCAACCCGTACTTTGGTCCGAAGAAATCGAGCGCGCCCGCGTCGCCGTACGTGTCGGCGTAGATCGCCGCGCGCGCGCGGTCGTCTTGCGGAAGCGAGTCATACACGGATGCGACGTCTTGCGCCAGCCGCCCCCAGCCGAACTCTTCGGCGTAAATCGGCTGAATCAGATGCGCCGGCGTTCCGTCGCGCCCAGTTAAGCCGAGCAGCTTCGTGTACGCGACGAACCAGTCAATCGGCAGTACCGGAATCGAGATCGGCATCATTACGATGCCGAACGCGGCGAGCAGCGCAAATGCGGTGTTTCCGACCCACGCAGGCGTGCACTCGAGGGCGACCGCACCGACTGCGAGCAGCGACGCATACACGCCAACGATGTAGTACCCTTTCGCCCCAAGCGACGCCGCGATGACGAAGAGCACGATATACGCGACGGAAATGAAGCGGACGTCGCGCAGCACGGTCATGCGAAACGGTGCGATCGCTCCCATCATCCACACCGGAACCGCAAGCGGCGACGTATACAGCAGCTGCTCGAGCGAGAACGCCAGCGCGTTCGTCGCGAGATTGTGATACTCGAGCGCCAAGCCGCTTTGGAACGAGGGGCGGTGTGCGGCGTCGCCTTGCAGCACTTCGAAGATCGGCCAGCCGTGAGAGGCCTGCCACCACAGGTTCGGCAGCAGCAGTACGAGCGCGATCATAATCGAGCAGCCGAGCCACGGCGTCCACAGCGTCTTTCGCTCGCGCGTCGTGAGCAGCCCGATCGCCAGCGCGACGACGAGCAGCGCGATTGAGTACTTGCCGTATCCACCGAACGCCACCGACAGCGCGAGCACGATCCACCAGCGGTCGCCGGCATGCCGCGCGATCTTCACGCACGCGTAGATCGCCAGCGTCCAGGAGAGCGACTCGAACGACGTCGTGGTCAGCGTGTTCCCGAGCAGCAAATAGGCGGGCGTCAGACCCACGGCAATACCGGTGAGCCATTGAGCGAAGCGTTTGCCGCCGAGTTCGCGCGCGAGCAGGACGGCGACGTAGACCGTAACCCCGGACGAGAGCACCGGCAAGAAGCGAAGAGCGACGAGTGAGTAGCCGAACGGACCGGAGAGCCATGCGGCAAATGCGACGAGCGGCGGCTGATCCACGTATCCCCATGCGAGATGCTTCGCCAGGCAATGAAATAGAGCTCGTCGCGGAAGTATCCATACCGCCATGCCGTGGCGCCGTGCAGCAGCGCGGTCAGGCTTGCGAGAACGTATCCAATCACGCCGCGCGCCGCGCCGTCGCAATCAAGCTCAAGCCGAAGCCGACGATCCCGGACCACAGCCACGCGCCGAGCGCCTCGTTCCAGTCCCACCACAAGCCGTCAAACGCGAACGTCGCAAGCAAATACACGCCGATGTACGTCATCGGCACCGCGAAGGCAAACCAGCGAAACGCGCGCAAGCGTTCCGGCTGCGGGTCGTAGCGCGCGATGCAGAAATCGGCGACGAGCCCGGCGGCAAGCGATTGCAGCACCGTCACCGCGAGCATCGGCGTGAAGTTCGTGAATGCGGCGGCGGCCGGGACGTTGCCGATCAGGTAGAAGAGCGTCAGGGCGCCGAAGCGCAGGCGAATCTTCGAAACCGCCCACAGCGCGAAGCCGGCCATCACCGCGCTCTGAAAGATCACGATCAGCACGCCGATCGAGATTTTGTAGTAGCCGATCGAGAGTGCCGTAAAATATTGCACGTTGAACGGCGCGATCGGCGGCGGCGCGTTCGTGCGGCCGGCGGCCGGGTCGAACGCGTAGGCCGTACCGAAGTGCACGAGGATCAGCCACGCCGCCAAGCCGAGCACCAATGGAAGCTGGCGCGAGAGCTTGGTGGAGGAACGGTCGTCCAGTACCGAGCGAATCGGACCGCTCGCGACGAAGAAGATGCCCAGGCCGAGGGCTTGGTGCGATGGGCTGAGCAGCGCGTCGACGCCTTCCTCGATACCCAGGAGCTGATGCCACAACAAATCGCCGAACCCCGCGACGATGAAGATCGGGATGCCGAGCAATGGCAGCCGGTAGGGTCGGGGAATGCAATCCGCCCAGGCGTAGCCGCGCGCGCGGTTCCGCAAGGCGAATATCGCGACGGCGGCCGCGCCGGCGAGCATCCCCGAGTAAAAAACGCCGTGATAGGGCGTAAAGAAGCTTTCGACCGGCACGTGGCCATGCGCCCACGCGTCGAGGAAGAAGCCCCCAGCGATCCACACGCTGCAGAGCGCAATCGCGTAGTCGAAGGCAAGCGAACGCTGCACGGGCCCTTGCACCCCGAGCCCTTAACGCACGGATGCTCGCGCCCCTCTGGGCCGCCCGGCAGGAAAACGCCGCCCGCGCTGCCGACCATCGCGGCGATGCCTTCCGTATTTTCACGCTTGGGGCTGGTTGTCGCGTCCGTCGCGGTCGCGCTCGCCGTCAGCGGCTGTGCGACGCACGTTCCGCCGATGCCGGCAAACGCAAGCGTGGGCGCCGCGTTACCGGGCGGCTGGCCGGCGCCGCCGAAAGCCGGCAACGACGCGCCGCCGGCGATCGTTGCGGCGCATTTTTCATCGCTCGACGTCAAGCGCGGCGAATCGTGGAGCGGAACCTTCGTCACCGGCACCAATACCGCAAGCTTGGAAGTGCGTACGAACCTGTTCTCGATCGACGTTCCGCGAACGTCCTACGGCCGCTTTGCGTTCCAGGCCGATATCTTCGACACCCCGCCGATATTCGTTCGTCCGTATCGGCTGCGCGTGATCGCCCGCAACAGCGCCGGCCAGGAGGCGGAAGAAGATCTTCCGTTTGAAATTCGATGACCCAAGCTCGCTACGAAATCAGCGGCCGCGTTGCGACGATTACGCTGGAGGGGCCCGAGCGTAAGAATCCGCTCACGTTCGAGCTTTACGCCGAACTGCGCGATTGGTTCCGCAAGCTCGGAGAGAACGACGCCGATTAAGGCCGTCGTCCTTACCGGGGCCGGCGAGAACTTCTGCTCGGGCGGCGACGTGCACGACATCATCGGCCCGCTGACCAAACGCACGCCGACGGAACTGCTCGAGTTCACGCAGATGACCGGCGACTTGGTGAAGGCGATGCGCGCCGCGCCGCAGCCGATCGTCGCGGCGATCGACGGCATCTGCGTCGGCGCGGGCGCGATCTTAGCGATGGCTTCCGATTTGCGCTACGGGACGGCGCGTTCGAAGGTGGCGTTCTTGTTCGTGCGAGTCGGCCTGGCCGGCTGCGATATGGGCGCTTGCGCGATGCTGCCGCGCATCATCGGTCACGGCCGCGCTAGCGAACTACTCTACACCGGCCGCTCGATGCCCGGCACGCAAGCGCTCCAGTGGGGTTTCTATACCGAATTGTGCGAACCCGCCGGCCTGCTGGAACGGGCGCAAGCGGTGGCACGCGACATCGCTCACGGCCCGACGGCCGCGCACGCGATGACCAAACGCATGCTGCACGACGAGTGGGACATGCCGCTGGATCTCGCTATCGATGCAGAAGCGCGAGCGCAGGCGTTCTGCATGGAGACCGGCGACTTCCGCCGCGCCTACGAAGCTTTCGTCGCCAAGACGGCCCCGACGTTCGAAGGGAACTGATGGACGCACATCTGGCTTGGCCGTTTTTCGACGACGCCCATCGCGCCTACGTCCCGGCTTTGCGATCGTGGCTGGGCGGCGTCACGGTGCTCGACGACGAGCGCGATGCCGACGGCAGCTGCCGCGCCTGGGTGCGAGAGCTGGCGGCGGGCGGCTGGCTCGAAGCGTGCGTCGACCTCGACGTGCGGCGTCTGTGCCTCGCGCGCGAAACGCTGGCGTACCGTTCCGCGCTCGGCGATTTTGCGTTCGCGATGCAAGGCTTGGGCAGCGGGGCCATCACGCTGTTCGGCAGCGACGATCTGCGCGAACGTTATCTCCCTAGCGTCGTCGACGGCCGCTGCATCGCGGCCTTCGCGCTCTCCGAGCGTGAGGCCGGATCGGACGTCGCAGCGCTGGCATGCTCGGCGCGCCGCGACGGCGAGGGCTACGTGCTCGACGGCGAGAAGACGTGGATTTCGAATGCCGGCATCGCCGATCTGTACGTCGTCTTTGCGCGTACGAGCGATGGCGGCGCCAAAGGCCTTTCGGCTTTTGCCGTCGATGCGTCGACGCCGGGGGTGAGCGTTCCCGAGCGAATCGAGACGATTTCACCGCACCCGCTCGGCGTGGTGCGTTTTAACGGCGCGCGCGTTCCCGCCGGTGCGCGCATCGGCGCCGAAGGCGACGGCTTTAAGGTTGCGATGGCGACGCTGGACGTGTTTCGCAGCACCGTCGGTGCGGCCGCACTGGGTTTTGCGCGCCGCGCGCTGGACGAATCGATCGTGCATGCGAAATCGCGCGAGCTCTTCGGCGCACCGCTCGCCGCATTGCAGCTAACGCAAGCCGCCATTGCCGAAATGGCGACCGACGTCGACGCCGCCGCGCTGCTCGTTTACCGCGCCGCATGGACGAAGGACGCCGGGGCAGCGCGCATCACGCGCGAAGCGGCAATGGCGAAGTGGTTTGCAACCGAAGCTGCGGGCCGGGTCTGCGACCGCGCCGTTCAGCTCTTCGGCGGCCGAGGCGTTACGCACGGCGAAGTCGTCGAGCGGTTGTATCGTGACGTGCGCGCGCTGCGCATCTACGAGGGTGCGAGTGAAATCCAGCAGGTCGTCATCGCGCGCCAGACACTGGAGGCGCGATGACGAACGCTTCAGCTCACGCCGATACCTTTGCGAGCGCGGGGTTGCCGCCGATCGGCGCCCTCCCTCACGTGCTGCTCGATTTGCCGGAGTTGTCGTTTCCCGAGCGACTCAACGCCGCCACGGAACTTCTCGACCGGCACGTCGCCGCGGGCGACGGCAAACGCCGCGCAATCCTCGCTCCGGGCGTCGAGTGGTCGTACGAGAAGCTGCTTGGCCGCGCCAATCGTATCGCTCGCGTGCTCGTCGAAGACCTCGGCCTCGTTCCCGGGAATCGCGTGCTGCTGCGCGCGCCGAACTCGCCGATGCTCGCGGCGTGCTGGCTGGCGGTACTGAAAGCCGGCGGCGTTGCGGTGACGACGATGCCGCTGTACCGCGCGACCGAACTTCGTGTAATCGTCAAAAAGGCGGAGGTAACGCACGCACTGTGTGATATCCGCCTGCGGGACGAGCTCGATGCGGCAGGCGGCGCTCGCATTCGGACGTTGTTTTTCGGAGACGAAGACGCCGGAAGTCTCGACGCCCGCATGGACGCTAAGTCGGCCGAAGTTCGAGAACGTCGCGACCGCTGCGGAAGACGTCGCGATGATCGCCTTTACGTCCGGAACCACCGGCCAGCCGAAAGCGGCGATGCATTTCCATCGCGACATCCTGGCGACGTGCGCGACGTATGGGCGTCTCGTTCTCAACCCGCGGCGCGACGACGTCTTCAGTGGAAGCCCGCCACTCGCGTTTACGTTCGGCCTCGGCGGCTTGCTGCTCTTTCCGCTGTACTGCGGCGGCGCAACGGTACTGCTGGAAAAGGCCGGCCCGGAAGATCTGCTGCGAGCGATCGAGCGCTTCGGCATCACCACGATCTTCACGGCGCCGATTGCATACCGCACGATGAGCGCAATGGTGGGCCGTTTCAACATAGCGACGTTGCGGACGTGCGTCTCCGCCGGCGAGACGCTTCCGCGTAGCGTGTGGGAGGCGTGGCATGCCGCGACCGGACTGAAAATTCTCGACGGCATCGGGAGCACCGAGATGCTCCACATCTTCATCGGCTCGCCGGAGGCCGAGGTCCGTCCCGGCTCGACCGGGCGTCCCCGTTCCCGGATACGTGGCCGAGATCCACGACGACGACGGACGCCCGGTGAGTGACGGCGCTATTGGGCGGCTTGCGGTCAAAGGGCCGACGGGTTGCAAGTACCTCGACGAGCCGCGTCAAGGGCAATACGTGCAGAACGGCTGGAACTATCCCGGCGACACGTATCGTCGCGACGGCGACGGCTACTTTTGGTACGTCGCGCGGAGCGACGATATGATCGTTTCGGCCGGCTACAATATTTCGGGGCCCGAAGTCGAGCAGGCGCTGCTGCTGCATCCGAGCGTCGTTGAATGCGCGGTCGTATCGAAGCCCGATCCCGCGCACGATACGCACATCGTCAAAGCGTTCGTCGTACTCGGCGACGCGGCGCAGGCCGGCGATGCCAAATCGGACGAACTGCGCGCGTTCTGCATGGCGCAGATCGCGCCGTTCAAGGCGCCGCGCGAGATCGAGTTCGTCGCCGCGCTGCCTCGCACCGAAACCGGAAAGCTGCAGCGATACAAGCTGCGAGACCATGCTTAGCGCCCGCGCGGCCGCCTTGGCTGCGGTCGTTCTGCTGAGCGCGTGTTCCGGCGGTGCCGTCACTTCACCCGCGGTCCCCGCATCGCGGCCGCGGCCGGCGGTGCTGGGAACCTACATCAAACACGTCGTCGTAATCGTCCAAGAAAATCGGAGTTTCGAGCAGATCTTCGCGGATGGCCCGGCGCCGACGCACCGATGTACGGCACGATGAGCACGGGCAAGCGCGTCGCATTGCAGTCGCGCCGTTTCGAAGAGTCTCAAGACATCGGCCACTTGTATCAGGACGCCGCGCTGGAATGGGACCACGGCAAGATGGATCGGTTCGACTTGAATCGTTTTGGGGCGGACGGAACAGGACCGCCGGTTGGCCGATTCGCGTACAGCTATATCGATCGCGGCGAAATCGGGCCGTATCGGGCGTTGGCCCGCGATTACGTGCTGGGCGATCGCTTTTTCGCGACCGAGTTCGGCGGAAGCTTCACCGCGCATCAAGATTTAATCGCCGGGCAGACGAAGATCGATGCGAATCATTCGCTCGTCGATTGGCCGACCACCGTTCCGTGGGGATGCGATGCACCGCCAGGGACCACCACGTCGCTTATCGATCTGCGCCGAACGATCACGACTGACGGCCCGTTTCCGTGTTTCACGCAGTACGCAACGATCGCCGATTCGCTCGACGCTGCCGACGTTTCGTGGAAGTACTACACGCAAGCGATCTTCACGTTCGGCGGCGAAGTGTGGAACGCGTTCGACTCGAACCGGCGGGTTCGCTACGGTCCCGATTGGTCGCGGAGCGTGATCGTGCCGGATACCAAGGCCTTAACGGATCCGGCGCAGGGTGCGCTGGCCTCGGTCACGTTCGTGATCCCGGACGCGCAGTGGTCCGACCATCCTGCGATTCCCAGTTCCTACGGCCCGTCGTGGGTCGGCGACGTCGTCAACGAAATCGGCCAGAGCAAATATTGGAGCGATACGGTGATCGTCGTGATGTGGGACGATTGGGGAGGCTTCTACGATAACGTTCCGCCGCCGCAGGTCGATTCGGTCGGCCTTGGGATGCGCATGCCGGTGCTGATCGTCTCGCCGTACGCCCGGCGCGGTTACGTTTCCCACACGCAGTACGAGTACGGCAGCATCCTAAAGCTCATCGAGCAGACGTTCAACCTGCCGTCGCTGCATTCGACCGACGATCGCGCCAACAGCCTCATCGACGCCTTGGATTTCACGCAAAAACCGCGCCGGTTCGTTCCCATTCAGACGAAGTATCCTCCCCGGTTCTTCCTGACGATCAAACTGCCAAAACTCAAGAACGACGAGGACTAACGATGCCGTCTTGCGCTTCATGCGGTGCCGAACTGCCGCCGAATGCCGGATTCTGCAGCGCCTGCGGCGCCGCCGTTGCGCCCGCTACCGCCGCCCCGGCATCGGCGCCGATAGCCGCCGCTACAACGACGGCTGTCGCCGTGACCGACGTCAAAGCGTGGGCCATGTGGAGCCATCTCTCGGCGCTGGGCGGATTGGTGTTCCCGTTTGGCAACATTCTGGGCCCGCTGATCATCTGGCTTTCGAAGCGCGATGAAATACCCGAAGTGAACGTCAACGGCAAAGAAGCGATGAATTTCCAGATAACGATGTCGGGCGCGTCGATGTTGCTCTGGGGTGTTTCGGTTTTCTTGGCGATCTGCAGTGCGTTTCTGCCGAAAGACGCCGGCACGGTTCTCGAGGTGTTCGTCGGCGGTGTCGAAGTGCTGGGCTGGCTCGCGATCGTCGCCGTGTGGATTACCTTCGTAACGCAGGCATCCATTGCCGCACACAACGGCCAGCCCTACACCTATCGATTCTCGCTGCACCTCATCAAGTAGCTAGGTCCAGGGCAGAACCGCGGTCGCTTCGATCTCGACGACGGCGCCTTCTTCGAGCAGACCGGCAACTTGTACGAGCGTCATCGCCGGATAGACGTTGCCGACGATCTCTTTGTAGAGAGCGCCGAGTTCGCGAAGCACGTCCCGATACGCGGCTTTGTCCGTGACGTACCACGTCATTCGCACGATGTCTTCGGGCATGCCGCCGGCGGCGCGCAGGATGGCGACGATATTGTGGAGCGCTTGCGCCGCCTGCGCGAGCAGCGACGTGCCGACGAGTTCGCCGCGTTCGTTCCAACCGATTTGCCCGGCGATTGCCAGGAACCGCCCTTCGGCGAGGGAGCCGTTGGAGTAACCGCTCGCGCGCGGCCAGCCTTCGGGATTGATCGATTCACTCATGCGTAGTCTCCGGGGGAAGTACGGTCGGTACCAGGGTCGAGGTTCGCGCGGCGCAGCGCCAAAGTCGTCAGCGTTGCAACCGCGAGGTTCAGGGCGAGTGCGTAGAGCGCGATGAACCCGGTGAGCGACCCCCCGAAGAGATGGATCGTATAGTTCGAGGTAAAGCCCGCCGCCACCATCATCACGCAGCTGAGCGCGATTCCGCAACCCCATCCGAGAATCAGCGCCTTCGGATGGAACCAGCGCGTCCATAGCCCAAAGACGAACGCGGGGAAGATCTGCAGCATTAGCGCGCCGCCGAGAAGCTGGAAATCGATCGCATACGGGACCGGCACGAAGAAGATGATCAGCAGCCCGCTAACGCACATCGCTAAGGTAAGCATCTTCGCCAGGCGCGCGTCCCCGCGCGACCGTTGGGCGGAAAACTCTTTGAAAACGTTGCTCACGAAGAGATTCGCCGAGCCGATCGACATGATTGCCGCCGGTACCAGCGCGCCGATCACGATCGCCGCATCCGCGACGCCGGTAAACCAATCGGGAAAGAAGCGCGCGAAGAGCAACGGGACGATCGCGGTGTTGTCTTTGGTGACGATGCCCGCCGCGACCGCGCAATAGCCCAGCAGCGCCAGCATCGCGAGTAGGATCGAGTAGATCGGCAGCAGCGCCGCGTTGCGCCGGATCACTTCCTTGCTCTTGGCCGCCAGCACGCTCGTAATCGAGTGCGGGTAGATGAAGAGCGACATCGCCGATCCGAAGGCCATGGTCGCGTAAGCGAAGTACTGCGACGGCTGCAGGTACAGCGAAACCGGTTTGGGGCGGCTCGCGAGCGTGGCTGCCGAAACCGAGAAGATGTGCGCCCAGCCGCCCAGCTTGGCCGGGATCACGATCGCTGCCGCGATGACGGTGATGTAGATTAGCGCGTCTTTCACGAACGCGATCAGCGCGGGCGCGCGCAGGCCGCTCGTATACGTGTACGCCGCGAGCACGACGAAGGCGACCGTGAGGGCCAGCAGTCCGTTCTGCCACGCGAACGATCCCCCGAGCTGCATGAACACGGCCTTCATGCCGACGAGCTGCAGCGCGATGTACGGCACGGCCGCAACCACGCCGGTCACCGCGACGCACACTTCGAGCACGCGGCATCCGAAACGATCGCGGACGAAGTCGGCGGCGGTTACGTACCCGCGCCGCCGCGCGATCGACCAAAAGCGCACCAGCACCACGAACGCGATTGGGTAAGCAATCGAGGTATACGGCACGGCGAAGAATCCGAGCGCTCCGGCCCCGTAGACCAACGCCGGCACCGCGATAAACGTATACGCGGTGTACAGATCGCCGCCCAGCAGAAACCACGAAACGAACGTGCCGAAGCGTCGTCCGCCAAGCGCCCATTCGTCGAGGTGCGCCAGGTCGTGGCCGCCCCAGCGCGCTGCAAGAAACCCCATCACCGTAACGGCGGCGACCAGCGAAACGAGGATGATCGCGCCGCTAGACATCGTCGCGCTCCCGCGTCGCAAAGACGACGATCCCCATCATCACGGGCGTCAGCAGTACCCACAGCACCTGATACCAATAGAAGAAGGGCAGCCCGAACATCGCCGGCTCGGCGTGATTGTAGAACGCCGGAAAGAGCGTTCCGATGAAGGGAAGGACGAGGATCAGATACCAGAGCGATTTGCGTTTCACATCAGCGTTCCAACGGCAGGGAGCGTTCCGCCCAGATCGCCGTGACGGAAAACTTCCCGAGCATGCTTGCAAGCATCATCCCGGCAATGCAGATCGCCGCGCCGATGAGTTGATGCGGCTCGAATTGCATGCCGAGGATCGGAATGCTCGCAAACCCGGCGACGATCGGCACGAGAAACCCGAAGAGGCCGGCGCGCGCGGCGCCGATCTTCCCGATGCCGTAGTTCCACACGGGCCACGTAAGTACGATCGGGAAGACGACTGCGAACGCAAACGGCCCCCACACGTCCCAGCCCAGGTGCGTGATGTCGCTGTGCAGCAAACGCGGAATTCCGACCGGCAGGATCATCAGCATGCCGATCGTCATCGTGATCGCCACCAACACGATGGGCGAGTAGCGATCCAGCAGACGCGACGTCGAAACGTTGTAGGCTGCAAAGCAAATGGACGATACCACGGTCAGCGCGTCACCGATACGGAACGTCGCGTGACCGGCAAACGCGCCTTCGAAGATGGCGATGCCGAGCAGGGCTAACCCCGCGCCGATCCAGCGGCCGCTGCGAATCTTCTCGTGGCCGGCGATTGCGACGAATGCAAGCGTGAAGATCGGCGCGGTCGCGCCGAGCAACGAGGATGCGAACGCGCTCGTATTCGCAAGACCGATGATCCAGACGTACTGATACGCGCCGTAGCCGAAGGCCGCGCAGAGCACGAGCGGCAGAATGTCGCGCCGTTCGATGTGAATGCGCTCGCCGCTCGCATACACGAGCGCGAACGCGAGCGGCGTCATTGCGAGGAATCGCAGAGCCGTGAACGCGAGCGGGTCGAGGTGGGCGATCGCACTCTTGACGAGGACGACGTTAAGACCCCAACAGGCCACAACGTAGAGGAGCCCGAGGTAGACCAAGAGGCGAGGAGGCACGATGTGCCGCAGTTTCGACGCAGGATGCAAGACTCCGGGCTTCGCTTTATCGACAATAGCGGCATACGTCTCTGCCTCGAGCGGCGCGGCGACGGCCCGCGGCACGTGCTGTTCGCGCACGGGTGGATCAGTTCGCGCCGTATGTGGTACGACGTCATCGACCACGTCGATCTCGCCGCCACGACGGTACACTTGCTGGATTTTCGAGGATGCGGTCTCTCGGATCGCCCGATCGGCGGGCACGACATTGAAGGTTACGCATCGGATCTGCGAACCGCGCTGGCGTCGATCGACGCCCCGGTGACGCTTGTCGGGCATTCGATGGGCGGGCGTGTGGCACAGTACGTCGCTGCCGAAGCTCCGCGCAACCTCACCCGCGCGATCTTGGTCGCGCCCGGCAGCAGCAAGCCGATCCGCGTCGCGCCGAAGCGCCGGGAGCTGGCGCTGGCAGCGTACGGCTCGCGGGAGCGCATCGAGCGCTTCCAGCGCGCGGCCATGGCTAAGGCGGTGCCTCCCGCGGCGATGCTGCGTATCGTGGACGACGCGCTGCAGTGCCAGTTCGAACACTGGATGGACGTTTTCGAGAAGGCCAAAGCCGATTTTGCCGCACGCCTCGCCGCAATCGACATGCCGGTGCTTGCAATTGCCGGCGAAAAAGACCCGTTGGCGCCGCCGGCTCGGGTCAAGCGGGACGTCACGTCGGCAATCGCCGGCAGCCTGATGGTGGTCCTTCGGGACTGCGGCCACAATCTTCCGATCGAAGCCCCCACAGAAATCGCCGCGGCCATTCTGCGATTTCAGTAGGACCGCTTACCTCTGGAGGCTAACCAGCCGTCCTAACGTCACCCTGCCAGAAAGGGCGTGCAATGGCTACCCAACCTACCTCGGACGCTCCCTTCGGTCTTCAACCCAATGTCGCTGCGGGGCTAGCGTACCTGCTAGGGCCTCTCGGCGGCATTATCATGCTCGTCGGCGGCGGCACGAACAAGTTCGTAAAATGGTCAGCCGCGCAGTCGATCGTGCTTTGGGTACTCTACATCGTTGCGCAGATCGCGATCGGATTCATCATCGCGCTCACGCACTTGTACGTTCTCGGACCGATCATCTTCTTGCTGTATCTGTTGGTCTTCGTGTGCTGGATTTGGGGAATGATCACCGGTTTCCAAGGCAAGGAAGTGAAGTTCCCGGTGGTTGCCGGAATCACCGAGAGCCTTTTCAAGTCGGCTATTGGCTAACTCGCCGTCAGGGCGACCAGGCTTCGCGCACGGCGCCTGAGCTCTGCACCTGCGAGCGCCAAACGTTCGCCGGCATTGACTTCTTCGTCGCGCGATTTTCATAGATCACGTCGATCAGACTCCCGGGGGCGGTGCCATTAGGCACCGCCCCTCCGTCATCTCCGTCACCCGACCCGGCCAGCCGCAGCAGCGATCCGTCAAGCGACCCGGCGAGTGCCGCATACGGCGCGACGCGAAACGTTCGAAACGTCACCGCATCGCTGCGGGAAGCGAGCACAGCCCCGTTCGCAGCGAACGCTTGAGCGGCGATCGTCGCACGCACCCGTCCTTCATCCACCGCATCGTTGTCCTGAACGTAGATCGTGCACGCCCCCGACGCGCACGGCGACGCGGACGGCAGCGGTGCGGTCGTAAACGAAACCGTTGCGCGCCCGCTTACGGCGCAGCCGTTCGCGGCGGCCAAAATACAGATCGCAGCCGACGCCGGTGCGACCGGCGTGAGGTTCTGCGGGTCGCCGCCGGCTTCGATCGCCGCGGCGAGCGAACGCTGCGCCGCGGTGGTCGCGGACTCGAATTGCCGTTGAACGGCGCTCGCGGCAGTACGGCGTAGCGCGATCTGCGCGAGGGCGTGCACGCCGTGCACGATCGTCTCCGCGACGACGGCAAACAACGCGACGATGAAGAGCGTCCGCAGCAGCACTACGGCGCGCCCGTCGGCGCCGGAGCCAGACCCGGCACCGTCGCACGCGCGCCCGGCACAGGCGACCGCGAATCCAACGACTCGGTCACCGCGGCGCGCTCGCCCCCGTTCGCGAGGGACGTTGCCGTCACCGCAACGCTCGTCGCGCCGTCGGATTCGGCGGCGACGGTTAGCGAAAGCTCGGCGGCGAGCGGCGTTCCGACCGGAAGCGGAATCGTCGTTGCGATCGCGCGCGGAGCGATGGTCGCGCCGTCGTACTTCAGCACGTCCAGCGCGACGCGTGCTTCGCGCGTTGCGGCCGATTGGAGCGCGTCGCGGACGGGATCGCCGCGGGCGGCGTGTGCGGCGTTAGCGACCGCCCCGAGCGTCGCGCCGGTTACGGTCGCCGCGATTGCCGTTGCGACCGTCGCTTCGAGCAGGTTCACGCGACGGTGAGTGCCCGCTTCGCGGTGGGCGCAGACCCGCGGGCTCGATGCGGAGCAGCGGGCGTTCGAACAGGTACGTTACGAGCGTTGCCTCGGCGATCGCCGCGCCGAAAGCGGCGAGCGTGTAGTTCACTTGCCATGCCGGGTCTTCGTGCGGATCGCCCGTGTACGGTGGGAAATGCCAGACGAGGAGCTGGCGCGCGACGATCTGGTGATAGAGGTAAAGATTGTACGAAATGACCGCGAGGAACTTCAGCGGCGGATTGGCAAGCACGACTTGCAGCCAGCGCGGGCTTATCAGAAATCCGAGGGCGATGGACGCGAAGGCGAGCCCGAGCAGCGGGCGTTTGTCGATCTGCCACACGCCTTGCCATTCGTCGAAGATGCGATAGGCGAACAGACTTTGCAGAAGACCGATCAGCAGCAGCGTCCCTGCGATAGCGATCGCCGGACCGGCAAAGCGCGAGACGGTCGACGTGATGCGGTGCCCGTACCGTGTGAAGACGTACGCGGAGATCATGCCGAAGGCGAAGATGTCCAGATACCCGGGCAAGTTTTCGGCCCATTGCGCGAAGGGTTGCGGATAACAGCAGTGCGCGAGATACGCGCGCCACGCCCATGCGATCGCGACCATCGCGCCCGCAGTCACATACGGCCGGCGTTTGAATGCGAACCAGATCAGCGGAAAGCAGCAGTAGAACTCGACTTCCACCGCGAGCGTCCAGAGGACGCCGTTGATCGCTCCGTAGCTATCCGGAAACCAGGTGTGAATGAAGAGGAAGTGCGTCAGGATCGCCGTGCCGTTCGCGACGGGCTGCGTTTGCGCGTATCCGAGCGCAAACGCAACGCCGATCGAGAGCGCGTACGATGGAAAGATCTTGATGAAGCGGCGCCAGGCAAAGTGCGCCCATCCAGGTTGCGGCCGGCCGGTTGCGGCCGCGCGCACGAACGGATAGACGATTACGAATCCGCTCAGAAAGAAGAACAGATGTACGCCGACAAACCCCGTCTCCGGCACGAACTGCAGCCACGGCAGCGGCGCCGGCAGCCACGAGATTTCCCACACGTGATACCAGAGCACGAGCAGCACGGCTACGCCGCGCAGCCCGTCTAAAACATCGAGCCGGCTCTCCTCATGAAGCGCCCCGCTTGCAGCCATCGCCCCGCCTATTAGGCGCGCCGCGCGGTGTCACCCTGAGCTCGCGCACGTGCTTTGTATCAAGGCCTTGACACAAAGCCAGACTTTGTATTATGGTGTTGATACAATACAAATCGACCCCAACTCCGAGGGAATATCATGGCAGCCTTCTTTGTAGCGATGATCTGTGCGGCGGTCGCAATCCCGTTCACCGTAATGGCGTGGGCGATGAAGCGTTCGCACTGTCCCGAATGCGGCGCTGAGGTTGGGCCCGATGCCGACATCCTGCGCGTGTTGGGCGGCTGAGATGCATCATACGGAACTTTGGGGCCGAGTCTTGATGTCGATCATCCTTGCGGGGCTCGGAACCTGGCAAATCGTTTTTCCAAAACGGTTTTACGGCGCCGATATGTTTTTCAGATGTGGGTTCGGCGACCTGACGCCGGAGCAATCCGAACGTCTGCGCCGGGTCCTCGACGCTCGTTGCGATGCCGAAGGGGTCCCGATCTCACCCACGCGCTACACGGGATTTCTCGGCATCGCAATGGCCGCGCTCGAGTTCGTTCCAGCCATGCCGTTTGTGATACCGTACGCGATCTATTGCCTGGCTGGGGCGCTGACCATCCTCGCGTCGTACCTGCACGTTCGCCGCGCGACCGAACGCCGCACCGCGCCGCTCGTGCGCCGCTCGCCGCTCGATGCACTGCCGCCGCTCCTCATCGGCGCGTTCGTCGGATGCTTTCTCGGTGTGCTTGCGGTCATTGCGATCCAACCCTATCGCGCCGGCTCGATTGCGGTCGCGGCTGCGATGCTCATCCTTGCTTGGATCGCGTGGCGCGTAGCGAGCAGTCAGGCCTTGATGTTCGGCGACGATCCTCAACTCGAGTACGCCGTCGACGAGCGCCTGCGTGTCAGCCGCGCGACCGGCACGGTTGCGCTCGCGTGCGCTCCCGCGGTGGTCCTGGTCGGATGGTCGGTCATCGCGCTTCCCGAAAATTATGAAAGCTTCGGCAACGCCGCGATCGCCCTTACGTATGCTTCGTTTGCGGTCGCGATGGTGATGTGCGCGACCGTGGTACGCCGCTTTCCCGTGCGATTCGGGAACGGAACGATCGGGTAGCGGCTGCCGCGTGAGCGATTCATTTCTCGTCGTCGACGAGACGCTCGAGACGCCGCCGTACCGGCAAATCGCGGATCAAATTCGCGGTGCGATCGAACGCGGCGAGCTGCAACCGGAGATGCTGCTGCCGACGGTGCGTCAGCTCGCCGGCGACCTCGGTATCGCACCCAACACGGTGGCGCGCGCGTACACCGAACTGCAGAGTGAGGGCTGGCTATCGAGCGATGGCCGGCGCGGAACGCGCGTCGCCGCTAAGGCGCCGATCCTCAATCGCGGCGATCGCGCGCGCGGCCTGCGCGAGTCGATCGACCGGTTCGTCGAGACGCTGCGCCATCGGGGCTTCACGGCGGGCGAAATCGCGCGCGAGCTTGCCAATATCGCCGAGCCTGACTCTACGTAGTCGTTCTCAGACCGTAGATGCACTTGCGGCCTCGAGCGGCGAGTCGAAGCAGTACGCCAAGAACAACCCCGCCGAACCGGCAAGCATCGGCGCGCCGAGCAGCAAGTTCCAAACCCACCCGCTCTGTCCGCCTGCCGCCCGTACCGTGATAATGAGGTACAGCGACGTGAACAGCGCGGGCACGACGAATCCCAGCGCGTAGAAGAAACGTCCGCCGCGGATGCGATCGCGCAGCACCGCGATCGCGATATCCGCCACGAGCCCCGTGACGAGTCCGGCGATCGCGTAGATGTAGAGATCCGTTTGCACGGCCATGGCCAGCGCAAAGAACGTGAGAACGAGCGTCAGCGCACCGATCGGAACGTTCCAGCGCCGCACGAGAAGCAGCACGCCGCCGGCCAGTAAGATGCCTTGCAACATAAGTGCGGTGAGCGCGACGATCGGCCCCGAGCCGGAGTGGACTTGCGAACTGCGGCCGAGCGCCGTGAAGACCACGCGTCCGTCCGGCGTCCATGCCACGCTTTCGACGTTCAGACCGGAGAGCTGCGAAAGATCGCGCGGCTTCGAACCGTCAGCCGCGCTCACGAAGAGTTGGTCGCTTCCGAGATCGCTGTCGACGTAGGCTAAGTGCCGCCCGTCGCGCGAGAACGCGGGCACCTGACTGCTCGCGCGCGGAATCTTGCGCGCGTTGCTGCCGTCAAGGGATGCCGCGTGGATCGAGTTGTCGGCCGCCAGGAAGTAGAGTCCGTTGGCCGTCCATACGGGGCTGTTGCCGTTCGCGGTAAATGGAAGCCATTGCGTCCGGCGGCTCGCAACGTCGATGACGGCGATCATTCCCGTGGTTCCGTTGCGCGAGCCATACGCGATGGAACGCCCGTCGGGTGACCACGAGACGTCATTGATCGTCGTGTCCTGCGACAGCAGGGTCGCGTCGCCGGTTCCGTCGGGATGGATCACGTGGATTGCAAATTGTCCGGACGTTCCGGCGGGAATCGCGACGTACGCAAGCCACTTTCCGTCCGGAGACCACTGCTGCTGGGTGTCGTGATCGCCGGAGTTCGTAATGCGGACGGCGCCCGTACCGTCGAGCTTGGACACGAACACGTCGCTCGGCGGCGAGGAGTCCGGATCTTGAAAACGGTTGACGCGGTAGGCGAGGTGCTTGCCGTCAGGCGAGACCTCAACCAGCGCGAGGTCGGCTTTAGGGGGCATCGCGATGCGCGTCATCGCGCCCTTCATATCGGTAATGTAGACCATCGGGTAGACGGCGTCGCCGGCACTCGGCCCGATCGTCGTCGCGGAGAAGCCGTCTTCGATCGGCTGCGCGTAGGCAAGGAAGAACCCAACGAGCGTGATCAGCGCCCAGGTGGAAAGCACCGCCGGGCCGATCCGTTTCCAGCCGCCAACTTCGCGCCCATATTGTGCGCCGATCGAAAAGAGCGGGCCGCTGAAAATCAGCGCGGCAGCCAGGGCGAGGATCAGGTGCGGCGGGCTGACCAGCAGCACGATTCCGTTCTCAATGCCGAATCGCGTATGCCACCAGGCGTCGAAGCCGCCGCCTACTACGAAAATCACGACGCCGATCGCCGCGCCCCAATACCCGGCGGGCAGCGCGTCTCTAAACGGGTAGCCCTTACGCAGGCCGGCGATGCCGGCGCCGAGGAGCACCAGGCCATTGACCCCCATCGAACCGTAGAGCAGCGCATGCCAGGGGGTCAGGAAACTCTGATCCACTTCACCATGGGAGTGGGCCCAGCCGTCAAGCAGCAAGCCTCCCATCAGCAGGACGCTCAGAAACCCCATGGTCCAGTCAAAGAGCAATGACGAGCGCGCGCGGGTCGTTGGGGCGTCGATCATGCGGAATCCCTCCGGGTCTAGCTACGGTTTCGCGACGGTAATGTTTCCGCAACCAGAGGGTAAGGGACCTCGAACGGCCTTGACGACGGTACGGTCCGCATGTTTGTATATCGGCACGATGCAAGTTGTTATGGGCTACGCGTATTGGTATTACACCGGCGGATACATCCGTCGGGGGGTACGTTTTACGCGCTAGCAGCAGAACGACGAGCTAGTAAGCGAGTGAAGCGAGCCTCCGCAGGATGTGGGGGCTCGTTTATTTCTATATGGAGTTGTACATGACGATCGCGGTCTACCAGGGGGTCGATGGGGCCTACTCTCAACTCGTAATCGCGCACTACCTGCGCGAGCGCGGCATCGAAGCCGGCACGCTCGGGGTGCCGAGCTATCGCGAACTCGCGACCAGCGTCGCGGGGCTTCGCGCCGACGTCGGCGTGGTGCCGATCGAGAACGCCATTGGCGGCACCGTACGCGAAGGCTACGATCTGCTAGCCGAGTTCGACGTTGCGCCGGTTGCCGAAGTGCATTGGCGAACCGATCACCGCTTGCTCGGCGTTCGCGGTGCCGAACTGCGCGACGTCCGAGAGGTGCTCGCGCATCCGCTGGTCATCGCCGAGTGCGGTCGATTCCTGGCGGGGCTGGAACACGCGCGAGCGATTCCATGTGAAGACACGGGCATTGCGGCGCGCGAAGTCGCGCGCGGCGGCAATCCCTCGATCGCGGCGCTTGCACCGCCCGCCGCAGCCGCGATCTACGATCTTGTGGAGTTGGCCGAGAACTGCACCGACGATCCGCGAACCTACTCGCGCTTTCTCATCGTGCGTCCCCGCCACGCCAACGCCAGCAACCCCGTCGCTGCCGTCGTGCCGGGCGCAAAACGCAAAACGTCGCTGATCTTCGCGGTCGAGGAGCGCACCGGCTCGCTGGCGCGCTGTCTTGCGATCCTAGCCGAGCGCAACATCAACGGCGACAAACTCGAGTCGAAGCCGTTCCTCGGTCACGGAACCGAGCGCATGTTCTACATCGATTTCGACGGCGACGTCACGGACGCAAACGTTGCCGACGCTCTTGTGGAACTGAAAGCGACCTGTCCGAAGCTGATCGTGCTCGGAAGCTACGACGCGCATGTGGGCGCACCGATCGGCGCGAACGAACGCGCGCCCAAAGCGGCGGTAAACGGCGTGCGCGACGCTCGCCCGGCCGAGCCCATCGCGCTTGCGGCGGAGACGCCTTTCCCGCGCGTCTCGCGGGTCTCCCGGCCGGAAGGCAGCGCGTTGCAGATCGGGGGCGTTCGCATCGCCGACGGCGAGTTCGTGATCGTCGCCGGCCCGTGTTCGGTGGAATCGCGCGAGCAGATTCTCGAAACCGCGGACGCGGTTCGCGCGCGCGGCGCAGTGATGCTGCGCGGCGGTGCCTTTAAACCGCGCACGAGTCCATACGCTTTTCAGGGTCTGGGCTGGGAAGGCGTGGATCTGTTGGCGGAGGCGGGACGCGCATCGGGGTTACCGACCGTGAGCGAGGTGATGACGATCGATCAAGTCGAGCGCATGGCCGAACGCATCGACGTGCTGCAGATCGGCGCGCGCAACATGCAGAACTTCGACCTGCTCAAAGCCGTCGGCCGTGCGGGGCGTCCCGTGCTGCTCAAGCGGGGTCTCTCGGCGACGATCGACGAGCTGCTCGCCGCCGCGGAGTACATCTTGGCGGAGGGCAATCCCAACGTGATCCTGTGCGAACGCGGGATCCGCACGTTCGAGCCGGCGACGCGCAACACGCTGGATCTCTCGGCGGTACCCGTTTTGCGCGAACGCTCGCACTTGCCGGTGTTCGTCGATCCGAGCCACGGCGTCGGCGTGCGCCGCTGGATCGCACCGCTGTGCCGTGCGGCCAAAGCCGTCGGCGCGCACGGGCTGCTGGTCGAAGTGCATCCGAACCCGCCCGAAGCCAAGAGCGACAAGGAGCAAGCGCTGACGTTCGACGACTTTGCCGAAGTGATGGCGGAGCTGGCGACGATCCCGGTTTCCTCGCATCCGGTGCGCGCGAACGGAATCGCCCGCATATGAGTGCGACGATGATGCGCGGGGTCCGGGGTGCCGTAACGGTTGCTGCGGACGAACCCGATGCGATCCACGCCGCGACGCGCGAGCTGCTGCTCGAAATCGTCGCGCGCAACGAAATCGCCATCGAAGACATCGCGTCGGTACTCTTTACGCTGACGCCGGACGTTCGCGCCGCCTTTCCGGCGCTGGCGGCGCGGGACATGGGATGGACGCACGTACCGATGCTCCACGCGGTCGAGGTCGACGTTCCCGGCGCGATCGCGCGCTGCATCCGCGTGTTGATGCACGTCAACACCACGCGAAGCATGGGTGAGGTGGAGCACGTCTATCTCGGAGAAGCCGCAACGCTTCGCCCGGATCTGGCGCGTTCCAAGGCATGAGCCGCGGCACCGTCGGCATTATCGGAACCGGATTGATCGGCGGTTCGATCGGGATTCGCGCGCGTCGGAACGGTTTGCACGTCGTCGGGTACGACGAAGACGATGCGGCGCTCGACGCGGCGCTTGCGGCGGGTGCTATCGAAGAAGCCGTCTCGAGGGGTGGGCTGTTGGCGAGTGCGGACACCGTCGTCGTCGCCGTACCCGTCGATGCGACCGTCGGCGAGATCGGCGCGATGCGCGAATCGCCCGAAATCCGCGCCTCGCTCGTGATCGACGTTTCGTCGGTAAAGGCGCCGATCGCTGCGGCCGCTCACGGCCTCGCAAATTTCGTGGGCACGCATCCGATGGCGGGTTCCGAGCGCAGCGGCGCCGCCGCAGCTCGGGCGGATCTTTTCGACGCGAGGGCATGGTTGTACGTACCGCCGGGCAACGCCGCGTTGGAGTCGCGCGCGCGCGCGTTCATCGAATCGATGGGTGGTATAGCGAGCGCGGTCGATGCACGCGAACACGATCGCATCGTCGCACTTACCTCGCATCTGCCGCAGCTGCTTGCCTTCGCGTTCGCGCGCCGCGTTCGCGCGCTCGGCGAGACGGCGGAGCCGATGTGCGGGCCGGTCGCGCGCGAACTGCTGCGCGTCGGCGATTCGAACCCGCTGATGTGGGATTCGATTTTTGCCGCGAATCGCGTCAATATAGAAGAAGAGCTCCGCGCACTGATGGCGGAGCTCTTCTAGAGCAGGTCTATCGCTGCGGCGGTCGGCCGCCAGGTCGTCCACCGCCCGGATGGGCCGCCGGAGCGACGCGCATCGGTGCCGCCCGCATCGGCGCGGCACGCATGGGCGCCATGCGCGCGGGCGCAACTCGTGCCGGTGCTACGCGTGCCGGCGCTACGCGAGCACGTTCGTTATGTGCGACGACGGTCGAGTGATGCACGACGGTCGAGTGACGCACGATGGTTGCGTGATGCGCGACCGTCGAGTGCCCCACGATCGTTGAGCGATGGACGATCGTCCGATTGCGAACGTCGACCGGACGACGCACGATGGTTCGCGAATATCGCGCGCCATAGTAGTTGTTCACGACGCGCGAGGACGCGGGATACGCGTACGGCGAGTTATATGCATACGCCGCCGGATAGGCACCGTAGCCGTATGCGGCCGGGTACGGCGCGTACCCGTACGATGGCGACGCGAACCCTAACCCGAACCCACCGAGCCCGATGCCGAGAGCGACCCCACCGGGGCTAACGTAGCCCAGCGAAGCGCCGTAGACCGGCGGAGCGTAGTACGACGGAGCGTAGTACGACGGCGTGTAGTACGACGGAGCATAGTAGGCCGTCGAGTAGTATGACGGCGTGTAATAAGCCGGTGCCGCGTATGCCGGCGCGACGTACGCAGGCGCATAGTACGCTGGCGTTGCGGCGTAATACGCCGGATATGGCGCGTAGTATGCCGGCTCGTCGAACGCGGCGTTGATCGCGAGCGGGCAGGCCGACCATCCGCATGCCGGCGCGGTGCCGAAGGCCGCCGACACAAAGACCTGCGCGTTGGCCGGCGTTGCAGCAAATGCAAGCGAGCCTGCGAAGGCCAGTGCGAGAGCGAGCGAGAGAGGCGAGCGTTTGGTCATCGTTAGGGATCCTTCCATTAACGCTAAGTCTTACCCAATGGCGGGCGACGGAAGTAGCCGAGCGCTTTGAATTCACCGAACGCTAACCTGGATTTCGTTCGCTCTGTAGAGGATGAAAGGCCGGTCCACCGGCGTTGCCGACAAGGCGTTTGACGGCAACCTGACCCCCTGGTATACTGCGCAGGTTCGGTCCCACTCGGGATCCCGGCAGCGTGCCGGGGGTGCTCCCGAGGGTCCCCGAGGCACTCGGCCTAGGGGTGGCGACCGTATTTTACTGTGTTAGGGAGCTTAGTTTGCCGACCATCAACCAGCTGGTCCGCCGGGGTCGTGTTAAGACCGAGAAGAAGGTCAAGACCCGTGCGTTCCGCGTGATCCTGACCGGCCCGAAGCCGGGTCATCCCGATCTGCCCACCCGTACCTTCGAGGTCGCGGGCAATCCGCAGCGTCGCGGCGTCTGCACTCAAGTGAAGACGGTCACGCCGAAGAAGCCGAACTCGGCCCTGCGTAAAGTGGCGCGCGTCCGCCTCACCAACGGTGAGGAAGTGACCGCCTACATCCCCGGCATCGGCCACAATCTGCAGGAGCACTCGGTCGTGCTCGTGCGCGGCGGCCGCGTCAAAGATCTTCCCGGCGTCCGCTATCACATCATTCGCGGCACGCTCGACACCGCGGGCACGGCCAACCGCAAACAAGGCCGATCGAAATACGGCGCAAAGCGAGATAAGAAGAAGTAATGCCACGCAAAGGTCCCGCCCCCAAGCGGCAAATTCTCCCCGACGGCAAGTTCAACTCGAAAGTGCTGGCGCGCTTCATCAATAAGGTGATGCTCTGCGGCAAGAAGTCGACCGCCGAAAACATCACTTACGGCGCGCTCGAAATCATCGCCGAGAAGACCGGCCGCGACCCGATGGACATTTTCTCGCAAGCACTCTCCAACGCGATGCCGCTGGTCGAAGTTCGTCCGCGCCGCGTCGGCGGTGCCACCTATCAGGTGCCGATGGAAGTTCGTCCGGATCGCCGGCAGGCGATGGCCATGCGCTGGCTGATCAACTTCGCCCGCGCGCGCGGCGGCCGTTCGATGGAAGAGAAACTAGCCGGCGAACTGCTCGACGCTTCGAACAACACCGGCGCGACCATCAAAAAGCGCGAAGACACACATAAGATGGCCGAGGCTAATAAGGCATTCGCGCACTACCGTTGGTAGTGCAATCACCAAGCACATAGACTAGAGAAGGACATGGCTGCAAGAGAGTATCCGCTCGAGCGGACTCGGAACATCGGTATTGCCGCGCACATCGATGCGGGAAAAACAACCTGCACCGAGCGTATTCTGTTTTACACCGGCCGCGTGCACAAGATCGGCGAAGTGCACGACGGTGCGGCGACGATGGACTGGATGGTCCAGGAACAGGAACGCGGCATCACGATCACGTCCGCCGCAACCGCGACGACGTGGCGCGATACCCGCATCAACATTATCGATACGCCGGGCCACGTCGACTTCACGGTTGAGGTCGAGCGTTCGCTGCGCGTTTTCGACGGCCTCGTCGCGTCTTCGACTCGGTCGCCGCCGTGCAGCCGCAGTCCGAAACCGTATGGCGTCAAGCCAACAAGTACAAAGTTCCGCGCATTTTTTTCGTCAACAAGATGGACCGCATGGGCGCGGACTTCTTCACGTCGTCGACAATTCGCGAACGCCTCGGCGCCCACGCCGGTTCCGATTCAGGTCCCGATCGGCGCGGAAGACCAGTTCCTCGGCGTCGTCGATCTCTTCACGATGCAGAAGATCGTCTATACCGACGACCTCGGATCGGTCTCGACGCCGTCCGAGACGTAGAAGGCGACCTTAAAGAAGTCGCGATGAAGTGGCGCAAGGAACTCGTCGAGGCGATCGCCGAGCAAGACGACGAGCTGCTGGAGATGTTCTTCGACGGCAAAGAGCTGCCGATCGACCGTATGAAGGCCGCGCTGCGGAAAGCCACCATCGAAGGCACCGTATTGCCGATGCTGTGCGGCTCGGCGTTCAAGAACAAGGGCGTTCAGCCGCTGCTCGACGCGGTCGTCGACTTCTATGCCGTCGCCGCTCGATGCCAAAGCCATCACCGGCGTCGATCCCGAAGTCGGGCGACGAGATCTCGCGCCTGCCGGACGACGATCAGCCGTTCGCAGCGCTGGCGTTCAAGATCGCGACCGATCCGTACGGCAACCTCACGTATTTCCGCGTCTACTCGGGCACGCTGCAAAAGGGCTCGTACGTCTATAACGCCCGTTCGGGAAGAAAAGAACGCATCGGCCGCATTCTGCGCATGCACGCCAACCATCGCGAAGACATCGATTCGATCGGTGCCGGCGACATCGCGGCGGCGGTCGGTTTGAACGACACGCGCACCGGCGACACGTTGTGCGACGAGAAGAACCCGATCATGCTCGAGAACATCGTGTTCCCGGAGCCCGTCATCTCGCAGGCCATCGAGCCGAAAACCAAAGGCGGATCAGGATCAGCTGGGCAAGGCGCCTCGCGCGCCTAGCGCAAGAAGATCCCACGTTCCGCATGCGCACCGACGAAGAGACGCAGCAGACGATTATCGCCGGAATGGGCGAACTGCATCTCGAGATCATTCTCGACCGTCTGCGCCGCGAGTTCAAAGTCGAAGCCAACGTTGGTAAGCCGCAGGTCGCATACAAAGAAGCGATCACGAAGACCGTCGAAAAGCAAGGCAAGTTCGTTCGTCAGTCGGGTGGTAAAGGCCAATACGGCGATATCTGGCTCAAGGTCGAACCGCAGGAGCCCGGCACCGGCTTCGTTTTCGAATGGAAGATCGTCGGCGGCAAGGTTCCTAAGGAATACGCCAAGGCCGTGCAGCAGGGCATCGAAGAGTCGTCGCAGAGCGGCGTGCTCGCCGGATTCCCCGTGCTCGACTTCAAAGTCACCGCGTTCGACGGTTCGTACCACGACGTCGACTCGTCGGAAATGGCGTTCAAGATCGCCGCGTCGATGGGCTGGAAAGAAGCCAACCGCGCCGCGGGACCGATTCTGCTCGAACCGATCATGAAGGTCGAAGTCACGACGCCCAACGACTACCTCGGTGCGATCACCGGCGACTTGAACCGTCGTCGCGGTCATGATCCAAGGCACCGAAGAAGCGCCGGGCGGCGCCAAGGTGATCACGGCCAACGTGCCGCTCTCCGAAATGTTCGGCTACGCGACCGACATGCGTTCCGCAACGCAAGGCCGCGCGACGTACACGATGGAGTTCGCGCACTACGAAAAGGCGCCGCGGATGGTCGAAGAAGAGATCGTCGCCAAGTCGACCGGCAAGAAAGCTACGCCCGCCTAAGTCCGGCGAGCTCCTAGGAGCGGCAACGGCCATGCGGAAATAGCGGGACGACCAAACGGTCGTCCCGTTTCGCATTCTCGGAGGTTTGCGTGGCGCTCAAAGTCACGTCGTTCGCTCGATCGATGGATGCCTGTCGCATGGGCCCGCTGCACTGGAAGATATTTATCTTTGCGGCGCTCGGCATCTTCATGGACGGCTACGATTTCTTTATCGTCGCCGCGGCATTGCCGCTGATCCAGCAGTACTGGCATCCGGCGCCCGCGCTGCTCGGCCTCGTCGGCGCTGCAGCGACCGTGGGCGCGGTCTTCGGCGGCGCCGTCCTCGGGCGCTACGCTGACCTGTGGGGCCGTCGCAAGATGGCGATGATCACCATGGTGCTTTTCGCGGTCATCTCCGTCGTCAGCGGCTTTGCATGGAGCATCGTCGCGCTGATCGCGATCCGCTTCGCGCTCGGGGTTGCGATCGGTGCGGACTACCCGACCGGCGCGGCGTTCGTTGCGGAGTTTATGCCGCTGCGAGATCGCCCGCGCATGCTCTTCGCGAGCTTGAGCTTTCAGGCCATCGGTGCCGTGGCCGGCGCGTGCATCGGTTTGTTCTTAGTACACACGCACAGTCTGGAAGTGTGGCGCGCGCTATTCGTGATGGGCGTCGTGCCCGCGCTGATCATCTTGGTGCTGCGCGGGCAGCTTCCCGAGAGTCCGCGCTGGCTCTATAACGACGGCAAGCCGGAACAGGCGCGCGAGGTTCTCGAGCGGCTCTTCCAGGAGCCGGTGGAGCTCACGATCCAGGAGCCGCCGACGCTTCCGGCGCAGCCGGTGTCCGCGTTGTTCAGCAAGCGGTTCATCGGGCGAACGATCTTCGCCACGGTCCCGTGGTTTTGCATGGACGTCGCTCTTTACGGCATGTCCCTCTTTACGCCGATCATTCTGGCCGCCAGCAGTTTCGGCCATGCCGCGAATACGTTCTGGTCGCGCGACATCCATGCGCTTCGGGGCGCGCTCTGGCTCGACGTGATTCTGGTCGTGGGGTTTATCGTGGGGATCGCGCTGGTGAACTGGGCGGGTGTCCTTCGGCTCCAGATTTGGGGCTTTGCCGGAATGATCGCCGGATTGCTGCTGGTCGTGCTCGGGACCGCTCAGAACCAGGGGGCCTTGCTCTTTGCCGGGTTCGCGGTCTTCAACCTCAGCGTCAACGCCGGCCCGAACGGAACGACCTACATCATTGCCGCGGTCGAGTTCCCAACCACCCTTCGGGCCACCGGGAGCGGTTTGGCGACCGCCGCCGGGAAGACCGGCGCCTCAGTTGGCATCTTTTTAATGCCGGTCATGCAGGCTGCCTGGGGCCTCACCCCTACGATCTTTGTCGTCTGTGGGGTCGCCGCCGTGGGCTTCTCGGTCTCCACCCTCCTCCGGGGCCAGTACTACGCAAGCGGTCAACTGGGGCTCCGTGGGGAATCGGCGTTGACAGAGGGCCAGCCCGCCTGATATATTTCCGTGGTCATAGCGCCCTCCTCGCGGGGGCGTTTACAACGTAGCGTGCGGGGCAGGGGAGTATACGCCAGGGTCCGAGGACCCGGGCGGCTACCCGCGTCGCGCACCGCTCTCAGAACCGCTCACTGCGCGTTTCAGCGCAAGGAAAGAAATGGCCAAAGCAAAATTCGAGCGCAATAAGCCGCACGTTAACATCGGCACGACGGGTCACGTCGACCACGGCAAGACCACGTTGACCGCCGCGATCACGCATTGCCTCTCAACCGAGGGTCTTGCGGCTGCGCGCGGCGTCGACGAGATCGACAACGCGCCCGAAGAGAAAGAGCGCGGCATCACCATCGCCATCTCGCACCAAGAGTACGAGACGACGAAGCGCCATTACGCCCACGTCGACTGCCCGGGGCACGCCGACTACATCAAGAACATGATCACCGGCGCCGCGCAGATGGACGGAGCGATCCTCGTGGTCGCCGCCACCGACGGCCCGATGCCGCAGACGCGCGAGCACATTCTGCTCATGCGCCAAGTCGGCGTGCCGCGCATCGTCGTGTTCCTCAATAAGGTCGACCTGGTCGACGACGAAGAGTTGCTCGAACTGGTCGAGATGGAAGTGCGCGAGCTGCTTTCGAAGTACGAATTCCACGGCGACAACACGCCGATCATCCGCGGTTCGGCTCTCAAGGCGCTCCAATCGAGCGGCAAAAAGGGCGATGCGGATGCCGATCCGATCTTCAAACTGATGGAAACCGTTGACGAGTTCATTCCGGAACCGGTCCGTCAAGTCGACAAGCCGTTCCTGATGCCCGTCGAAGACGTCTTCACGATCACCGGCCGCGGTACGGTCGGCACGGGCCGCGTCGAACGCGGTCAGGTGAAGGTCGGCGAAGAAATCGAAATCGTCGGTCTCAAAGAAGAAACCAAGAAGACCGTCGTCACGGGCATCGAGATGTTCCGCAAGCTGCTCGACATGGGCATTGCCGGCGACAACGTCGGCGTGCTTCTGCGCGGCGTCGATCGCAACGAAATCGAGCGCGGACAAGTGTTGGCCAAGCCGGGTTCGGTGAAGCCGCACAAAAAGTTCAAAGCCGAAGTCTACGTCCTCTCGAAGGACGAAGGCGGCCGTCACACGCCGTTCTTCGGAAACTACCGTCCGCAGTTCTACTTCCGTACGACCGACGTGACCGGTACCATCAAACTGCCGGAAGGCGTCGAGATGGTCATGCCGGGCGACAACGTCCAAATGGACGTGGAGTTGATCACGCCGATCGCATGCGAAGAGGGTCTCCGCTTCGCAATCCGTGAAGGCGGCCGCACCGTGGGTGCCGGCGTCGTCACGACGGTACTGCCGGACTAGTCGATTCCAAACCTCGCCCACGCGGGCGAACCCCGATCATTGAAAACTGAAGGCTTAGAGTAGAAAGAACAAGATGTCAAAGCAGAAGATTCGTATTCGTTTGAAAGCGTACGACCACAAGGTGCTCGATCAATCCGCCGAGCGGATCGTCGAGACGGCGAAGCGCACCGGCGCGTTCGTCAGCGGCCCCGTGCCGTTGCCGACCGAGATCAACCGGTTTTGCGTGCAGCGCTCGACCAACAACGACAAGAAGTCGCGCGAGCACTTCGAGATGCGCACGCACAAGCGGCTCATCGATATTCTCCAGGCCTCGCCCAAGACGATGGACGCGCTGATGCACCTCGACCTTCCGGCCGGCGTCGACATCGAACTCAAAGCCTAAGGTTTTCAATCCCCGACCCCACATTTCGGCCCGGAGCAAACGCTCCGGGCCTTTTTGTTGTGCCGGCGCCGCTTGCTTGAAAAGGCGTTCGAGGGAAGTGACCCGTAGTCGAGTAGAAACGCTCGCGCGCCGTTCCGGCGCCTTGGAGGTAACGTGGAAGTCAAGCCGACCTATCTTGGAACGATGATTGCCCTGGCCACGGTCGCGTTCGGTCTGATCGCGGCCGGCGCGTGGAATAAGGTCATTACCGACGCAATTGCGCTGCTGCCGATCACGCAAGGCAAAGGTGTGCTCGCGGAACTCGTCTACGCCGTCCTCGTAACCATCCTCGCGATTACGATCGTGCAAGCGCTAGGGAAACTCGCGCAAAAGGAAGCCGACTACGGTCCCGAAGCGATGTTCAACAAACTGCGCGGTAAGAAGCCGGGCGACACTCCGCCGCCGGCGTAACTTAGCCGAGCGGGTCGTCGCCGGCGGCTTTGTTCTCCGCAAGTTTTCCGGCGCGGATCTTGAACGCAAGCTCCGGACGGTGCTGCAGCGGCGGATAGACGTGTGCGCGCACTTCGAAGCCTTTCTTCTCAAGGCCTAACCGGTACGCCGCCTGCTGGATGCCGTGTAGGATCGCCGCACTGAGATCCTCGTCGGAAACGCCCAGATCCATGATGCTGTGCGCGTGCTTCTTCGAGAGCAGCGTCAGGCGTATTTCGCCCTCGACGCGCTCCGATTCGTGTTCTTCATCGACGGGATCGTGGAAGACGACGACCTTCTTATCTTCGAAGACGATGTCGTTGTCGCCGACAACTTTACCCCAGGGCCGCTCGTCCTTGGGCCACATGGGCATTCCGCCGAGCACGTCGGCAGGCGTAACGACGGCCTTTACGGGCACTTCGTCGGGTTCGTCTATGGCCATTCGTTCGACTCCTCAAGGATGCAACGTAGAACGAGCATCCCTTAGAAGCTGGCCGGGAAAATCCTGGAGGGCGCGGAATGGTTGGCGAAAGTCACATGCCGCCTCTATCGGAGTGATGCTCGATGCAGTGGGTTTCAGAACTTCTTTGTACCCCGGAACAGCGCACTTGGGAGAAGCCCGACCCGGATCACACCTTCCGCGGACGCCTCGACGGGACGCGCGCGAAGGCCGACGAGGTCGTGTATGAGGACGACGACGTTTTTGCATTTCTGCATAACGTCGATAAGAGCAAACCGACGTGGTGGGAAGTCCACGTCGTCATCATTCCGAAGAAATGGGTGCCGACGCTGCTCGACTTCGGCCTAGGCGACGCGCAGTTGTGGAACAAGCTCATCGCAGGCATTCAAAAGGTTGCGATCATCAAAGGCCTTTACGAAAAGGGCTTCATGATTCGCATGGGCGTGCTGCCGCCGTACCAGCACACCGAACACGTGCACATTCACATCCTCTCGGGTAAGCACGAGAACCTCGTGCACGTCGACGGGCCGATGCCCGATGTCAGCTGAAGCGGCGGACCCGGCCGAGCCGCAAAGACCTCCTTCGCTTCTCAACATCGCGCTGACGTTCGCCGCGATCACTTCCACCGCGTTCGGCGGCGGACAGAAAGCCAGCATCCGCCATCAGGTCACGACCAAGGGATGGATGGATAGCGACGAGTTCATGGATGGACTCGAACTCGCCCAGGTGCTTCCCGGACCGAACATTCTCAATCTAGCGATCTATTGCGGCCAGCGCACGCGCAAGCTTCCCGGCGCGATCGCCGCGTTTCTCGGGGCTAGCATTCCGCCGTTCTTGATCGTGCTGATTGCGGGCGCGCTCTACTTTAAATACGCGACTAATCCGTACGTGCACGGTGCGCTTCGCGGCTGCGCCGTCGGCGCGCTGGGACTGACGATCGGCAACGCTCTCGAGTTGAGCTGGGACGAACGCCACGACTGGATCAAGATCTCGTTGCTCGTGCTCACCGCGATCGTCGTCGGATGGATCAAGATGCCGCTGCTCCTCGTCCTCGTCATCTTCGGCGGCGTCGGCATCGTGCACGAGTACGTCAAGTCGCAGAATATCAAGAAGAAGGACGCGCCGTGAACCAAGACACGATGCATCAGATCCTGCACATGCTGTGGTCGTTCGGGCAACTGTCGGTGCTCGGCTTCGGCGGAGGCAAAGGCATCATTCCGCAGATGCACGTCGACGTCGTGGAAAAGTATCAATGGGTCACGAACGATCAGTTCGCGCAGTTCTACACGATCGGCAAACTCGTGCCGGGCCCGACGACCATCTTCGCGGCATTGATCGGCTACACGGCGATGCCGCAGGCCCCGGTCCTCGGCGCGCTCGTCGCGACGGTCGGGATGTTCGTTCCCTCCAGCATGATCATGGTCGGTGCGGACATTGTTTGGGACAAGTTCAAAGCCAGTCCGTGGCGCGCGATGGTCTCCCACGGCCTTGCGCCGGCGATCGTCGGTCTCGTCTGGGCCAGCGTCTATTCCATTTCCAAGGGAACCGCCTCCGGGCCGATTCCGTATACGATCACGGCCCTGGTGGTGCTCGCAACGCTGCGGACGAAGCTGTCCGCGCCGCTGCTGATCGGCATCTCCGGCGTCGTCGGGATGGTCCTGCTGCGACAATGAGGTAGGCGGCGGCGGAGCGAACCGCTCGGGATGCCTATCGAGCTCCACGAGTCCCGGTCGCGAACCTTTCACGGCACGAAGCGCCGGATTTTCCATTTACTCGAAGAGATGGGCACGTCGGGCGACCAGATTTGGCCGTTCGCATCGCAGCCCTTCATGCGCTCTCCCGGGCCGCTCACGCTCGGGAAGACCGAAGAGTGGCACCTTGGGATTCACGCGATCCTCGAAGAAGTGACCCCGGAAGAAAAGATCGTATGGCGCATCCAAAACGACGGCGTCGACGGCGTCCACGGATTCTATCTGGAGACCGAGGGCAAAGAGACGGTTCTGACGCTCCGGTTCGACGCGATGCTGAGCGAGAGCGACGGCCGCCTGCTTTGGCGCCGGTTCGAAGACTCGTTCGACCGTTCGTCGGAGGCGCTCTTCGACAAGCTCGCACGCGTTCTGAAGCGCTAGCCCGGTGCACCAGCGAAAACTCGGCGCCGGCGGCCCGGCCGTTTCCGCACTCGGTCTGGGGTGCATGGGCATGTCGGAGTTCTACGGAACGCGCGACGACGCCGAATCGATTCGGACGATCCATCGCGCGCTCGAGCTCGGCATAACGATGCTCGACACGGCCGATATGTACGGCAGCGGGGACAACGAAGTGCTCGTCGGCAAGGCGCTCGCTAAGCGTCGCGACCGGGCGTTCGTCGCCACCAAGTTCGGTATCGTTCGTCAAGCCGAGAATCCGACACAGCGCAGCATCAGCGGCCGCCCGGACTACGTAAAGTCGGCGTGCGACGCCTCGTTAAAGCGTCTGAACGTCGATCACATCGATCTTTACTACCAGCACCGGGTCGACCTCGACGTTCCGATCGAAGAGACGGTCGGCGCGATGAGCGATCTGATTCGCGCCGGCAAAGTGCGCTTTCTCGGACTCTCCGAAGCCAGTGCCGCGACCGTGCGCCGCGCGCAAGCGGTGCATCCGATCGCGGCGCTCCAGAACGAGTGGTCGCTGTGGTCGCGCGATTTAGAATCCAACGGCCAGCTCGAAGCTGCGCGCGAACTCGGCATCGGGATCGTCGCCTACAGCCCGATCGGGCGCGGATTTCTAACCGGTGCGCTGAAAACGCGCGACGACTTTGCCGAAGACGACTTCCGGCGCCACTCGCCCCGCTTCTCACGCCGAAAACTTCGGCAAGAACCTCGAACTCGTCGCGAAAATCGAGGCGCTCGCCGCTCGCAAGGGATGCACCGCCGCACAAGTGGCGCTGGCGTGGCTGCTCGCGCAGGGCGAAGACGTCGTTCCGATTCCCGGAACCAAGCGCGTGAAGTATCTCGAGGAGAACGTCGCCGCGCTCAACGTGGAGCTGTCGGCGGACGAGCGCGCCGAAATCGATTCGATCTTTCCACCCGGCTCCGCCAGCGGCGAGCGCTACCCCGACATGAGCTTTGTAAACCGATGACCGCCACCAAGGCCAAGACCGCGGCGCCCGATGCCGTCGATTTTATCGACGTCTCGTCACTGCTGACCGACGAAGAACGCTTGATCCGCGACACCGTGCGCGGCTTTGTGCGGGACCGCATACTCCCCGATGTCGCCGAATGGTTCGAAAAAGGGATTCTGCCGCGCGAATTGGCGCGCCAGATGGGCGATCTCGGGCTGCTCGGGATGCACTTGCACGGGTACGGCTGCCCGGGCGCGAGTGCGGTTGCCTACGGCATCGCATGCATGGAACTCGAAGCCGGCGATGCAGGTGTGCGCAGCGTCTGTTCGGTTCAGGGGTCGCTCTCGATGTTCTCGATTTACCGCTGGGGCAGCGAGGACCAGAAGAATCAGTGGCTGCCCTCGATGGCCCGCGGCGAGACCATCGGATGCTTCGGCCTGACGGAGCCCGATTTCGGAAGCAATCCCGGCGGTATGCGCACCTTCGCGCGGCGCGACGGCAACGATTGGATCCTCAACGGGACGAAGATGTGGATCACCAACGGCTCAATCGCCGACGTCGCGATCGTCTGGGCGCAAACCCGCGACGACGGCGACGCTTCCGGGATTCGCGGTTTCATCGTACCAAAAACTACTAAAGGTTTCTCGGCGAGCGACATCCACAAGAAGCTGTCGCTGCGCGCGTCGGTGACGAGCGAGCTCGCATTGCAAGATTGCCGCTTGCCAGCGGATGCGCTGTTGCCCGAAGCGCAAGGTTTGCGCGGGCCGCTCGGGTCCTTGAGCGAAGCGCGCTTCGGCATCATCTGGGGCGCGATGGGCTCCGCCCGCGCGTGTTACGAGACGGCGCTCGAATACGCGAAGACGCGCGTGCAGTTCGATAAACCGATCGGCGCATTCCAGCTGACGCAAGAAAAACTGGTCAATATGCTGCTCGAGCTCAACAAGGGCACGCTGCTCGCGCTGCATCTCGGCCGCAAGAAGGACGCCGGTTCGTTACACCCGAGCCAGGTTAGCTTCGGTAAACTCAACAACGTGCGCGAAGCCTTGAAGATCTGCCGCGAAGCGCGCACAATTCTCGGCGCCAACGGCGTCACGCTTGAGTATCCCGTGATCCGCCACATGAACAATCTCGAATCGGTCCTCACCTACGAAGGCACCAGCGAAATGCACACGCTCATCATTGGCAAGGAAGTCACCGGCCTCGACGCGTTCGCATAACGCGGGCTCAGTACAATCTAAGTTCGCGAGCCTACGCTGCGATCGTGTGGTGTAACGTCAAGACTTACGCTGTCGTCCTGGCCGGGCTGTTCGTTCTTTGCGGGCGGCCGGTTTTCGCCGCGACGCCGGCCCCGGATGCAACTCCGAGCCCGTCGCCGCAGCAGATATTCTACAGTACCTTCAAACGATTGCTCTCCTATCCCGTTCCCGCGTACTTGGTAGAAGTGAGTACTTGGTACACGGCAGAGGGTGCGCATCGCGGGGCCCTCAGCTGGCGCTATGCGGTGCGCGGATCCGACGGTATGGAGAATTACACGGCTTATCGATCAGGCAGCCGAACGCTGCCCGAAAACTCGTGGGTCGCTCGCGGTTTCGTCGGGCCGTTGGCGTGGACGGTTCGCCCGCCGCCCGCGGCGCCGCACGAATCGCCGGCGCCCGAACCGCCCGATGTTCCGGATCTCAAAACGATCGCTGCGGTCACGGCGTACCGCCCGGATTACGCCATTACGCTGGTGGGGATCGAAACGATGCAAGGGCATCGCGTCTTTCACCTTTCGCTGAGGCCATACGGCGACGGCGTGAAACACAACTTGCGCGACCTTTGGTCCGACGTTGAGACCTACGATCTATGGGCGGCGCGTTATCTGGCGAAGTGCGGATTTTGCGAAGCGCCGAGGGCGACGACGGTCGTTTTTATGCCGGTGGCGGGATCGTGGACCGTGCTGTTGGTGAGGTTTGAAAATCCATGCGCAGCGCTGCCTTCGCCGTGCGCCTACGAGATCTTGACCAACAAGATCGTCTTCGTTCCAAGTCTGCCGGATTGGCTTTTCGACGAAGCCGCGTACCGCGCGCATCAACGAGCGCACGAGCCTGATTACCTGGCGCCGATCATCGATCCGCCATCGCCGAGCCCGTAAGAGTTCGCGAGGCCTTTTTGTTGTGCGACGGTGGGCAAAGAAATAAAGCCTTGCAGATTAGTGCGCTTAAGGACGGCTTAAAGCCGATGCCGCACACTTGACGCTAAGGTCTTCGCATGAGGACCGCACGCGCAGCCGCAGCACTTCTTTTGTTGCTCGCCTGGATCGCCGACGCGCGCGGACTCGCCGGTACCACCGGGCGTCTTCTGGGTACCGTCACCGAAACGTCGACTGGCGCCCCGATCCCCGGCGCCATCGTTTCGATCGAAAGCCCCAGCCAATCGGAAAAGACCACGAGCGACGCGGCCGGCCGTTTCGCGTTCATATCCGTTCCGCCCGACACCTATACCGTCACGGTAAGCAAGGCCGGGTACGATTCGGCGAGCGCCGCGGTCACCGTGCAGGCGGACCAAACCATTTCGGTCTCACCGGTGCTGCAGAAGACGCTGGTGACGATCGCTTCCGTGAAATCGCGATCGTCGGCCTCGCTGGTGCGCCCCGGAACGACGTCGGACGTGTACTCCGTGAACGCCGCGCAGCAGCAGCGCTTAGCGTCGATGGGCGGCGGCGGCGGTCTGATGAGCGCCTATTCGGCGATCCAGTCGGTGCCCGGCATCTACGTGCCCCCCAACCAAACCGGGTTCTTCCAGATCCTGCATATTCGCGGCGGCGACTACAACCAAACCGGCTACGAAGTCGATGGAATTCCGCTCAACAATAGCTACAACAACTACCCGCCGGGATCGGAATCGTCGCTCGGGCAGCAAGAGGTTCAAGTCTACGCCGGGTCGACGCCGCCGAATTCCGAGGGTTCGGCGCTCGCCGGATACATTAACCAGGTGATTAAAACCGGCACGTCGCCCGGCTATGGGAACGCCGAAGCCGGCGTAGGAACGCCGACGTTCTTCCATAGTATGCGCGTCGAGGCCGGCGGAGCGACCCCGGATCGCACGTTTTCATATTACGTCGGCGTCGACGGCCACTACCAGACGTTCCGGTATATCGATCAGTTCGATGGGGTCGGATATTCATCGGAGTTCGGGCCGCCGATCGGGGTATGTCCTGCGAACGCGACGATGGCGGAGTATCCGTCGTGCTTTACCGACGGGCAGCACAACATCTCAGGCTACTTCGGCACCTACCGGCAGAACGGCTTCGTGCTTGGTCCGATGGATCAGGGATACTACTTTACGTCGCTGGTCGGCGACCACAATGCGGTAGCAAACGTTCATATCGCGGTTCCGCATAAACACGACGGCGGTCGCGACGACATTCAACTGCTCTGGGACAGCAACTACATCTACACGCAGTTCAACAGTTCGCCGAACGACATCGGCCTTCAAAACTACGCCACACTGCACAACGGTTATTCGGTCTTTCCGCGCATCCCGGAATATATGGATACGTTCTCGTATCGCGGGGCATTGGGCGTGCCGATCACCGGCAATCCCCTTTCTTCCATCGCGCCGTACGCATTTCCGAGCGCACCGCAGCACCAATTCCAGGCACCGATTCCCGATGCAAATCGCGACGGCAATAACAACAATACCGGTATCTTCAAACTCCAATATCAGCACAACTTCAGTTCTAACGCGTATCTGCGTGCGTACGCCTATAGTTACTACTACGACTACGTCGCTACGGGCCCGATGAGCGCCGCGCTGTACTACGCGATTCCTTGGTCGGCCGATTACAATATCGACGGCCACAACTACAGCGGGAATATTTCATTTGCCGACCAGCTCGACTCGCACGATTTGCTTTCGGTCCAAGCATCGTACGTAACGTCGACCAACAACTACGTCAACAACTACCAGAACTCTCTCAACGAGGGCGGCGGACCGGACAACTTCCTGGCGGTCGTAGATAAGAACTTCGTAAAGGACGGACTTTGCTACAACATTAGCGGCGCGACCCCGGGTTCGCCGATTTCGCCGGCGTCGTGCAACCCTTACGCGTATGCGGCGACCTTCGCATCGCTCTACGACTCGGGCCTCTCGACGCTGGGCATGCTGCATTGCGGCGGAACGGTCGCTCCGGCGGCGCTCTACCAGTTCTACTCACCCTGCAGCCACGGCGCGCCCGCGCCGTTGCCGTCCAGTGTTTCGAACCTAACCTGCGGCGACGGTCCGTGCCAATACGTTTCTGTAGAGAACGGCGCTTGGGGCGGATACAACAACGTCGGCGCGCGGTTTTTCTCGTCCTCGATCAACGACAACTGGCGGCCGGACGATAAAACCAACATCGACGCGGGCCTCCGGCTCGACTCCTACGGGTACGTGCTGGGTAGTACGGACACGTCGGCGGCGCGCTCGTTTTGGTTTGCGGCGTACAATACGGACATGTGCGCGAACCCGGGGTTGTTCGGCGGCTACCCAACCGACAAGGCGTCGCTGCAAGTTCCCGGCAAGAACACGTTCTTATTGCCGACCGATCCGTGTTCGCTTGCGGGCAAAGGCTGGTCGCCGGTAACGCTGTACAACAATAGCGGCGGCGCCTACACGTACCCGGTGATCCAGCCTCGATTCGCCATGACGTATACGGTCGATGCGAATACCGTGCTGCGCGGCAGTTGGGGCGTCTACGCCCAGCAGCCGACGGGCGAAACCCAGCAAATCAACACGCTCGAACAAGATTTGCCGTTCGACTCCTTGGGCCGCACGCTCGCATCGTACGGATACAACCAGCCGGGATCGCAAATTTCAGCCCGAAGTTTCCTACAACATGGATTTCTCGCTCGAACACAATTTCAAGGACGGCTTCTCGACGAAGATTACGCCGTTTCTGCGCCTAACCCGCGATCAGCTCGAATATTTCTACATCAATCAGTTCGAAAGCGATCAGCTCAACGTCGGCCGTCAGACGTCCGAGGGCGTCGAGCTCGAGTTGGCAAAGGGCGACTTCAACAAGAACGGGCTTGCGGCGCAGCTCGCCTTTACGTACACGAACGTCTTCGTCAACTTCAGCAATCTTCCCAACGGCCGCAGCGTCGTTAACACGATCAACAACGACATCGCCAACTACAACGCTTATACGTCCGCATGCGCGGCCGGGGGCAGCGCGTTCGGCAAGAAAGCTTTCGGTCAGCCCGTCTGCGGCGAGACGTCGAATCCGGAAGGCTTGCCGGCCGGGGCGTGCTACGTCACCAGCCCGTCGGGAGATACCAACCCGGGGCCCTGCAGCCCCAAAGCCGTCGCGAACCCGTACTGGAACGCTCCGGCGCAGTCGCTGCTGAATCCGAGTGCGGACTACCCGGCCTTCGACGTTTTCCCCGGGTCGGTGAACACGGCGTCGGTGCAAACGTTCAACACGCCGTACGTCGGTTCGCTCATCCTCAACTACAAGCACGATCGTTTTGCGGTTACGCCGATACTGCAGATGAATGCCGGGAATCGTTACGGCGCTCCGGAGACGCTTCAAGGCGTGGACCCGGCGTCGCAGGGGTGCTCGTACCTGACGCAGGCGTCGGTGAAAGGCGATCCGCGGTATCCGTACGGCGCGCCGGGCGGCTCGCCGTTCGATGCGGCGACGTGCACCGGACGGCTATCGCTGCCGGATCCTTACACCGGCGTCTTCGACGCACCGGGCGCGTTTCGAAACCCCGTCAACCTTACGCTCAACACAAACGTGAGCTACCAGGTAAGTCCTCGCATCACGGTCAACCTCGCTCTGACAAACATCTTCTCGAATTGTTTCGGCGGCCAGCAGACCGGCTTTACGTATGAGTGGGGCTCGAAGGTGTGCGACTACGGAGGCATTTCGTACGTCGATCCCGCCTATTACGTTCAACCGGTGGGCAACGTGTACAACCCGACCGACAAGGTGCAGAAGTATTTGCAGTACCCCTACGAGCCCGAGTTCGGCCCCAATAACATCGACGGCAACTCAACGGTCGAGCCGTTTTCGGCATACCTGACCGTTCAGATAAAGCTCTAGTCGCGTGCGGCAGCGTATTGCGATTGGCGTAATGGTTTCGGCCGCAGCCGCACTTTTGTGTTGCGCCGTACGGCTTTCGTCCGCCGCGGCTCCGGCGGCTCTGCAGCTGCCGACCGGGATGCAGATCACGCCGCTCGCCGCACCGGGCGCGACGATGCAACGCCTTGTGACAGGGTTGCGCGCCGACGGCAGCGCTGATGCGAGCGGAGCGATGGCGACTGCGCTCAGCCCCGACAAAGCGACGCTGCTCGTCGAGACCAGCGGATACAACTACCAATACTATCAGCCCGACGGCCGCGAGATTCAGTTTCCGCTGCGCGATCCGCTGACCGGCGCGATCTCGCGCAAGACGACCAACTTGACGCAGTGGGTCTTCGTGTATCGCGTCGACGGCGGCACGCCGAAGATGGTTCAGCGGACTTCGATTCCGAATGCGTTCGTTGGCCTCGCGTGGGCGCCGGATAGTCGGCGTTTCTACGTTTCCGGCGGCGTCGACGACCGGGTGCTCGTCTATTCGCGCCGCGGCGAATCGTTCGTCTTCGATGCGCCGGCAATATTGCTGGGGCACGATTCGAACGGCTCGGCAGCGCAGCCGAACTACGACGGCGGACTGCTCTCGAAAACGCCGGCCGGCGGCGCCCGCGCGAAGGCGCTTTCGATCGTCTACGGGGCGATCGCGTCCGGCGTCGGCGTCAGTAAAGACGGACGTACCTTGGCGGTTGCAAACATGCAGAACGACTCCGTATCGATCGTCGATGTTGCGAAGCGCAAGGTCGTCAAGGAAGTGGCGCTTTACGCGCCCGGCGGCCGCGACGCGCACGGCGAATACCCCTACGGCGTCGCAATCCTCTCCTCGGCGAGCGGAGGCGCCGTGAAGACGTACGTTAGCTCGCTGCGCGACGGCGACATCGCCGTCGTCCGCGGCGGTCGCGTCGAAAGCTTTATCGCGATCGGCGGAGAGCCCAACGCGCTGACGCTTTCCGCCGACGGCGCGAAACTCTACGCAGCCAACGGCGACCTCGATGAAATCGACGTCATCGACACGACTACGGATGCGCTCGTGCGGCGTATGTCGATGGATCGGCCGGGACAGAAATTCCGCGGCGCGAGCCCCAACGGAATTGCCGTCGACGAAGACGGCACGCGATTGTACGTGACGCTAGGGGGTGAGAACGCGGTCGCGGTCGTCGATCTTGCGAGCGGCGGCGTCACCGGACGAATTCCAACCGGCTGGTATCCGACGGCGCTGACGTTTCGCAGCGGCCAGCTCTTCGTAAGCGACGCAAAAGGCCCGGCCGGGCCGAATCGCGGGCTGGACGCGAACGTCGCGGTCGTCGGGTCGAAAGTGAAAGATCCGCGGCACGGCGATTGGTACGTCCTCGATCTCGAAAAGGCGAATCTCCTTTCGTTCGCCGTGCCGACCGGCGAAGATCTCGCGACGCTTTCGGCGGATGTCGACGCAAACAACGAATTCGGCCGCCCCGCATCCGATCCAACGATGGACGCGCTGCGCGGCAAGATCAAGCACGTGATTTTTGTCATGAAAGAAAATCGCACGTACGATCAGGTACTCGGCGATTTGCCCGGCGCCGACGGCGACCCGAAGCTCACCGCATTCCCCTACGCGATCGCACCCAACCATCACGAACTGGCAAAGCAGTTCGTCACCTTCGACAACTTCTATACCGCCGGGGACGTCAGCAACGACGGATGGCCGTGGACGACGCAGGGCCGCGCGAATGAGTATACCGCGCGCGTTACGCCGATCTCATATGCGAGCGACGGCTTCACGTTCGATGGAAACGGCGTGACGAGAAACGTGAATACCGCGCTTCCGATCGCCGGCGGCCGCAATCAGTTCGACGCGCGCGTGACCACCCTGCTGGATCCGAGCGGACGCTCCGCGATGCTTCCCGGCAGCAAGGACGTCGCTGCCAACGAAGGCGACGGCGACGATGCGGAAGATGCGACGGGAGGCTTTATTTGGGATGCCGTGCTTCGCTCGGGCAAAGCCGTTCGGCATTACGGCATGTACACCGACGAGACGTACTACAAGATGGGCGCGCCGTTCTACATCCCGATCGTGCGCGACGCCTATGCCAAGCGAGCCTCGCAGTCGCCGCCCGTTCGTCCGTCGTTAATGGGCCGCACCGACGTATACTTTCGCGGCTGGGACTTGAATACGCCGGACCGCTACCGTTTCGAGGAATGGAAGCGCGAGTTCGACGGATACGTCGCTCGCGGCGATCTCCCGGCGTTCGAGCCGATGGTGCTGATGATGGATCACTTTGGAAACTTCGGCACCAACGTTGCGGGATTGAACACGCCGTATCTGCAGATGGCCGACAACGACTACGCACTTGGCCGGTTGGTCGAGACCGTCGCGCGTTCGCCGTATTGGAAAGACACCGCGATCTTCGTTCTCGAAGACGACTCGCAAGACGGCCCCGATCACGTCGACGCGCATCGCTCTGTCGCCTACGCGATATCGGCGTACACGCGCCGGCATACGGTCGTGCACCATCGGTATACGACGCTTTCGATGCTGCGCACGATCGAAGACCTGCTCGGGATTTCTCCGTTGGGAATGTTTGACGCGAACGCCGAGCCGATGTCGGACGCATTCGTGACGACCGCCGACACGGCCGATACATATCGGGCGATCCTTCCGGGCAGCCTCTGTCGCAAGCCCGTACACACCGACCTCATCCCCGAATGTTCGAGCGCAGGACGCGTTCGAACCGGAGCGATGGCACCGCGACGTGACGCGGTATGGTGGATCGCGCAAACCAAGGGAATGGATTTCGACCGTCACGATGCGGTCGATCCGGCGGCGTTCAACGCGCTGTTGGAAGCCGGCCTGTAGTCGCTAACGCAGACGCCAGGCGGCGGCGTCATAGAACGGCGTCACCGGGGTCGGGTCGAAGCCCGTCAGCGTCGCCGGCAGCGCGTTGAGCGCGACCAGGCGATAGAGCGGCATCATCGGGATATCGCGCGCGAGAATCTGCTGAGCTTTGCGGTAGAGCGCGATGCGCTGCGGCACGGCGTACGTCGTGGCCGCGCGCATCAAGATGTCGTCGAGTTCCGGATTGCAGTAGCGCGGTTTGTTGTAGCCGCGCGGGGGGATGCGGTTGCAGGCAAACTGATCGGTGGGATCCGGATCCGGGCCCGTGATGAACTGCGCGATGGCGAGATCGAAGTGTCCGCGATAGAGCGGCCCGTCGGGAGAGCCCCATTCTTGGATCGCATATTGACGCGTCTCGACCGCGATGCCGATACCGCGCAATTGCTGGGCGAAGGTCGCTGCGAGTGCGGAGCTGCTCGGCTGATCGCCGCGGACGATGAGCGTGACTTCGAGCGGCGCACCGTTGCGGTAGCGTTTCCCATCGGCGCCAAGGCGCCAGCCCTGAGCGTCGAATAACGCGCCCGCTCTTTTCGGCGAGTAAACCGGCGGGGGAAACGCACGCGGGTCGTACGCCCAAAGAAAGAGCCCGGCGGGCGCGTCGTGCGCCGAGACGCCGCCATGGAAGACGCGGCGCACGCTCGCGGCGATATCCAGGGCATCCACGATGGCCAAGCGCGTGAGGGGGCTCTCGACGGGGCTCGCGCGTGTGTTGAAGATCAAGCCGCCGATGCCGTCGACCGGAACGGCGTCCGTTCGGATGCCGGGCACGTCGGCCAGCATCGATTCCAGCGCCGGATCGGCCATGACGTAGCCGCTCGCTTCACCCGAGTGGAGTTGCACGTGGGCCGTTTCCGACGACCCGACGGTGCGAATGACGATCGTCTTGGTAAGCGGCGCGGGGGAATACCAGGGGTTGGCTTCGAGTTCGAGGCGGTCGCCGGCTAGGAACGACTTGACCCGGTAGGGGCCGGCCCCAATCGTCTGCGGCGGCGCAGCCGAGGTTTCGATCGCATATGCCGTGGGCGCGGGGAGAATCGACGTCGCGTTTCCCGGGCCGCACAGATCGAGCAAGATCGGAGCATAGGGTCGCGCAAGCCGGACTCGCACGTCGAGCGGGTCGGGGGCGTCAACGGCGCGCACGTCGTCAAGCCCGAGCCGGCTGGTGATGCGAGCATCTGGGGAGCGAAGGGCGTCGAGCGTTGCGACGACGTCGGCCGCCCGCAGCGGCGAGCCGTCGGAGAAGTGCAGATCCGGCTTCAGACGATAGGAAATCGTCAGGCCGTCGGCCGAGATGCCGCCGTTTTCCCGGGTCGGAACCTGCCGTGCGGCGTCGGGTACGAGGCGTCCCTTCGCGTCGATGGCCACCAGCGAGCGATGCAGCAAGGCGGCGGTCTCCTCGGAGACCGCTCCGTTATCGCTGCCGGGAATCGCCAGCGCGATGGGCTGGGTCTGAACGATGACCAGGGCGTCCTGAGCGGGCCCCGCCGCCGGATGGGAGCAAGCGGCCAGAAGGATGCCGGCGAGGAGCCCACCCGGCAGGCCGCGCAGAGAAGCCATCGTTTACCCCTCCTTCGTTGAAGCCGACTCCGGCCCTTGACGAGGGGTGCGCCTCCTGATAGGATGCGTGGGTTGTGGTCCAGCCGGCCGCCGCTTTATTGCGCGCGCCGGCGAAGAGAATAGAGCAGTACGCGTGGACCCGTGTGCTGGATCAACAAACACCAATCCAAATAGGACGAGGATATGAAGAACATCCTTGGCCGCAAGGTTGGGATGACGAGCGTATTCACCGACGACGGCCAGTATGTGCCGGTCACGGTGATCGAAGCCGGTCCCTGCACGGTCGTGGAGCGTCGAGACGAAAGAGAAGCACGGCTACGAAGCCGTCGCTCTCGCTTTCGGCACCGTAAGAAGTCACGCGTCACGCGTGCCCTTGCCGGACATTTTAAGAAGGCCAACGTCGAACCCGCACGCTACGTGCGCGAGTTCCGCACCGACATCGACGGCGTCGAAGTCGGTCAGACCGATCAGCGTCGCGGAGTTCGCTCCGGGCGACCGCGTCGACGTGACCGGCATCTCGAAGGGCCACGGCTTTGCCGGCGGCATCAAGCGTCACAACTTCAGCGGCGGCGGCGCGAGCCACGGCTCGATGATCCATCGTCAGCCGGCCTCGAACGGCGATACCAACGCCGGACGCACGCGTCAAAGGCAGCCGCCGTCCGGGACACTACGGTGTCGACCGCGATCGACCCATCAAAACCTAGAAATCGTTCGCGCCGACGCGGAGCGCAATCTGCTGCTCGTTCGCGGTCCGGTTCCCGGATCCGAAGAACGCCCTCGTGATCGTGCGCAAGAGCGTCAAAGTCGAAGGCCACGAGGAAGCGAAATAATGCCGAACGTAATCGACGCGACCGGCAAAGTCGTTCGCGAAGTACAGACGCCGAAGGCCCTCGCAGGCGATTTCAGCGAGAAGATGCACACCGTCTTCCGCGCCGTCTATCCGCGAATTGGCCAACCCGCGCGCCGGAACCGCTTCGACCAAGAAGCGCGACGAAGTCCGCGGCGGCGGTCGCAAACCGTGGAAGCAGAAGGGTACCGGGCGCGCGCGCCAGGGTTCCATCCGCTCGCCGCAATGGCGCCACGGCGGCGTGATCTTCGGCCCGCAGCCGCGCAGCTACATTAGCGATCTGAACAAGAAAGAGCGCCGCGTTGCGTTCGCTAGCCGCCCTTCCGACCGCTTCAAGAACGGCGCCGTAACCGTGCTCGACGCCTCGGACTTCTCGATCTGCGAAGACTGCCGATTTCGCCAAGCTGCTCTTCGGCGGCGCCGAAAGACGCCAAGACCGGCCCGAAGACGCTGATCGTCTGCGGCCAGAACGAAGCATGGCGACGCGATCGAACTCGTGTACCGCGCAATCTGCGCAAGGTCGACGTGACCAACTCGGGCGCGCTCGACGTGAAGGACGTGCTCGCGCTACGACGCGGCTCGTCTTCACGACCGCCGCCGTACGACGCGGTGACTGCCCTCCTCGCGCAAGCGGGAGAAGTCAGATGGACCTCACGCGACGTCATCGTCGCTCCGGGCATCACCGAAAAGTCGATGGCCGAGGCACCCGTCCAGCAGTACACCTTCACCGTGCACCCGCACGCGACGAAGACGCAGATCCGTCACGCGATCGAAGAGATCTTCAAGGTCGACGTGGTGAAGATCAACACGGTCAACGTGCTGCGGCAAGTCGCGGAACTTCGCGCGGCGCGGCGTGCGCACGTCCGGCAAGCAGAGCGACCGGAAAAAAGCCATCGTCACCCTCGCGCCCGGTCAGAAGATCGAACTGGGCGGCGTCAACTATTTCGAGCAATAACGATGGCCGTCAAAAAATACAATCCCACTAGCGCCGGACGCCGCTTCATCACCACCGCCGATTTCTCGGACGTCTCGAAAAAGGACCCCGAGAAGTCGCTGCTCGAGGTCAAGAAGAAGCATTCCGGCCGCAACAACAACGGCCACATCACGACGCGCCATAAGGGCGGCGGCACGCGCAAGCAGTACCGCATCATCGACTTCAAGCGCACGAAGGACGCCATTCCGGCGAAGGTCGCGGCGATCGAGTACGATCCAACCGCACGCCCGTATCGCGCTGGTCCACTACAGCGACGGCGAGAAGCGCTATATCCTCGCGCCGCGTCGGCCTCGAAGGTCGGCGACGTCATCGAGTCGGGTGCCGAGGCCGACATCAAGATCGGCAACGCGCTGCCGATCACGAACATCCCGCTCGGTACCGTGATCCACAACATCGAGCTGCGGCCCGGTGAAGGCGGCAAGCTCGTGCGCTCGGCCGGCTCGTCGGCGCAGCTGATGGCCAAGGAAGGCGAGTACGCGCAAGTGCGCATGCCTTCGGGCGAAGTGCGCAAGATTCAAATCGTCTGCCGCGCGACCATCGGTCAGCTCGGCAACCTCGATCACGAGAACGAAGTCATCGGAAAAGCCGGCCGTCAGCGCCACCTGGGCAAGCGCCCGTGCGTGCGCGGTATCGCGATGAACCCGGTCGACCACCCGCACGGCGGCGGTGAAGCGCGCTCCACCTCGGGACGTCCGCCCACGACGCCTTGGGGTCAAATGACGATGGGTAAGAAAACGCGCCGGAACAAGCGCACGACCAAAATGATCGTTCGCAAGCGGAATGCCAAGTAAATGGGACGCTCTCTGAAAAAGGGTCCGTTCGTTGCGGACCATCTGCGTGAAAAAAGTCGAGAAGATGAACGAGACGCGCGAGAAGCGCGTCATCAAGACCTGGAGCCGCGCGTCGACGATCGTGCCGGCGATGGTCGGACATACCATCGGCGTGCACAACGGCAAGGCACACATTCCGGTCTACGTTACCGAGAACATGGTCGGGCACAAGCTCGGCGAGTTTTCACCGACGCGCCACTTCAAGGGGCACGGCGGCGATAAGGCTGGTGTGAAGTAATGGCCGATCAAGTCGAACAGGCTCAGCAGGCCGTCGCGCATCTGCGCTTCGTCCGCGTGGGTCCGCGCAAGCTCCGCCGCGTCGCCGATGCGATTCGCGGCAAGAGCGTGCGCGAGGCTTTGGTTCAGCTTAAGTTCGCCGGCGTGTTCGCCGCCGAGCCGATCGAGAAGCTGCTCAAGAGCGCCGTCGCCAATGCCGGCAACAACCATGACATGAACACCGACGAGCTGTACATCGCACGGATCACCGTCGATGGCGGCCCGGGCGGCCGTTTCACCAAGCGTCTCGATCCGCGCGCGCAAGGCCGCGCGTACTTCAAGCGCAAGCGCCTCTCGCACGTGACCGTGGTCGTGAGCGAGCAGCCGCCGGCCAAGCCGCGCAAGAAGCGCCCCGGAGCTTCGGTCAACGTCGCAGCGCGTACGCGCCGCGCGCCGGCCGCGGCTGCGGCAGCATCCTCGAGCAAAAAGAGCACGCCGCGTAAGCGGACAGCTAAAGCGGCCAAAGCAACTGCGGGGGCTGCGGAGTAAATATGGGTCAAAAGATTCACCCGGTCGGTCTTCGCCTCGGTATCACGCGTACTTGGGACAGCCGCTGGTTCGAGAAAAAGCACTACATTGATTGGCTTCACGAAGACGTCGCCATCCGCAAGTTTTTCAACAAGTGGATGCGCTCGGCTGCGATTAGCCGCATCGAGATCGAGCGTCGCGCCAATCAGGCGCGCGTGATCGTCAACACCGCGAAGCCGGGTATTATCATCGGCAAGCGCGGCGTGGGCATCGAAGAGATCCGCAAGAACCTCGAAAAGCTCACGGGCAAGACGGTCCAGGTCAACGTAATGGAGATCAAGCATCCGGAGATCGACGCCCGCCTCGTCGCGCAGAACATCGTCGATCAGCTCGAGAAGCGCATCGCCTTCCGTCGCGCCATGAAACAAGCGATCATGCGTACGATGAAAGCCGGCGCCCTCGGCGTGAAAGTGCAAGTCTCGGGACGTCTCGGCGGCGCGGAAATCGCGCGCACCGAGCGCAACAAGGACGGTAAGGTGCCGCTGCACACGCTGCGCGCCGACATCGATTACGCGGCCGTCGAAGCGTTCACCACGTTCGGGCGCATCGGCGTCAAAGTGTGGATCTATCGCGGCGAAGTGCTGCCGGATCAGCCGCGCGGCGAAAACCGCATGGGTGCCGGCGGCGGAGCCGACCGCGGCGGATTCCAACGTCGCGAACGCGGCGGACGCGGTCGCGGACGCGGTCCGGGCGGCGCACCGGGCGCACCGGTTGGAGCACCCCGCGCGATCCCGGCCGGCGAGCCGAGCGAGCCCGGCGCCGAACTGATCGTTCCGCCGCCCGTTCACGAGACCGAAGCGCAATCGCTGAGCGAAGCCTCGGTTCCCGAAGAGACGCAAGCGCTCGCGCACAATGCGGCGCCTGCCGAATCGCCGGCGGCTATCGAAGCCGCGCCGATCGAAACGCCGAGCGGTGACGTCGTCGCGGAGACCGCACCGGGTTCCAATGCCGAAGTCCTATTCCCGGAAGGGGAGGTTGTTGAGTAATGCTGACCCCAAAACGCGTTAAGTGGCGCAAGGTGCAGCGCGGTCGTATGACCGGGCGTGCGACTCGCGGCAGCACGCTCACCTTCGGCGACTACGGACTGCAAGCGCTCGAACCGTGCTGGATGACGGCCCGTCAGATCGAAGCCGCTCGTATCGCGATGACGCGCCATATCAAGCGCGGCGGCAAAGTTTGGATCAAGGTGTTCCCGGACAAGCCGGCCACCAAGAAGCCGGCCGAAGTCCGCATGGGTTCCGGTAAAGGTAACCCGGAGTTCTGGGTCGCCGTCGTGCGCCCGGGACGCATCCTCTTCGAGCTTTCCGGCGTCGAGACCAGCGTCGCAAAAGAAGCGCTCCGTTTGGCCGCTGCAAAGCTGCCGATCGGAACCAAGTTCGTGACGCGCGAGGAACACTAGTATGAAGAAGAACGAATTTAAAGAACTGCGCGGCCTCACCGTGGCCGAACTCCAGCAGAAGGCCCGCGATACCAAGGCGGAGCTCTTCAACCTGCGGTTCGCGCTGCGCACCGGCCATCTAACGGACTTCAGCAAGGTCCGCGAGATGCGTCGCGTTTACGCCCAGATTCAGACCGTTATTTCCGAGAAGCGTATGGCGCAGGAGCAACATGGAGCAGCATAGAGCGACGGGACGCCGCGTCAAGCAAGGGCGCGTCGCTTCGAACAAGATGGATAAGACGATCGTCGTCGTGTCGGAGACGCGCGTACCGCACCCCATCTACGGCAAGATCGTCCGTAAGTCGACGCGCTTCAAGGCGCACGACGAAGCGAATGAGGCGAACATCGGCGATGTCGTTCGCATCATGGAATGCCGCCCGATGTCGCGCGACAAGCGCTGGCGTTTGGTGGAAATCGTCGAGCGAGCGAAGTAGGACAATGATTCAACAAGAAAGCCGGCTCAAGGTAGCCGACAATAGCGGAGCGCGCGAACTGCTCGTGATTCACGTCTCGGGCGGCAGCCGTCATAAAGTAGCCCACGTCGGCGATATTATCGTCGGTGCGGTCAAGAGCGCCATTCCGGGCGCCGCCGTGAAGAAGGGTCAAGTCGTCAAGGCCGTGATCGTGCGCACCAGCGCGCCGGTCCGTCGCGCCGACGGCTCGGTCGTTCGTAGCGACGATAACGCCTGCGTGATCATCAAGGGCGAAAAAGATAACTTGGACCCGCGCGGCACGCGCGTGTTCGGTCCCGTCATGCGCGAACTGCGCGACCGCGGTTTCCTTAAGATCGCCTCGCTCGCGCCGGAGGTGCTGTAATGGCTGCGAAAGCGAACTTGATCAAGGGCGATACCGTGATGATTCGCCGTGGTAAGGAAAAAGGCAAGCGCGGGACGCTCAAGACGGTCAACCACGAAGGCGGTAAAGCCATCGTCGAGGGCCTCAACATCGTCAAGCGCCACACCAAGCCCGGCGCTCAACAGCAGAGCAACATGGGCGCCGGCGGAAACGCGGCGGCATCGTCGAGAAGGAAGCGCCGCTTCCGATCTCCTCGCTGATGTACGTCTGCGAAAAGTGCAAGTCGCCGACGCGCTTGCGCCGCGGCAAGACCAAGGACGGCGTTCCGCATCGCGTTTGCGCGAAGTGCGGCGAGCCGGCCCGTGAATCGGCAAAGGGAGCGTAACGAATGGCCGCACGTCTAAAAGAAAAGTACCGGACCGAAGTCCGCAAACAGCTGCAGGATCACTTCGGCTACGACAACGTTAACCAGATTCCGCGGCTCGAGAAGGTCGTGATCAACATGTGCGTCGGCGAAGCGATCGTCAACGCGAAGGCGCTGGACGTGGCGGTCAACGAGCTCGTCGCGATCACGCGGCCAAAAGCCGGTCATCACCAAGGCGAAGAAATCGATCGCGGCGTTCAAGCTGCGCGAAGGCATGAATATCGGCGCGAAGGTCACGCTGCGCGGCGAGCGCATGTACGTTTTCCTCGACAAGCTGTTCAACATCGTGCTGCCGCGTATCCGCGACTTCCGCGGACTGCCGGCGCAAGTCGTTCGACGGCCGCGGCAACTACAACATGGGCCTGCGCGAGCAGCTCGTGTTCCCGGAGATCAACTTCGACAAGGTCGACAAGGCGCGCGGCATGGACATCACGATCGTGACCACCGCCAAGAACGACGAAGAAGCGACGGCGTTCCTCGATGCGATGGGCTTCCGTTGCAGAAAGGCGTAACTAGTGACGGCGAAGAACGAGCTAATGGCTAAGTCAGTTCGATCGAGCAATCGAAACGCAACGCCGAAATTCGCGGTGCGCGGCTACCATCGCTGCAAGACTCTGCGGTCGCCCGCGCGGCTATCTGCGCAAGTTCGCGCATGTGCCGCATCTGCTTCCGCGAGAACGCGCATCGCGGCTTCGTTCCCGGCATGACTAAGGCGTCGTGGTAGGGAGGTAGCGATCAGATGGCGTCATAACCGATCCGATCGCCGATCTGCTGACGCGGATTCGCAACGCGAATACCGCCAATCACCAGACGGTCGATATTCCCGCTTCGCGGATGAAGAAGCGCGATCGCGCAGATCCTCGACGGACGAAGGCTTCATCGAGGACTTCGAACGCTCAAGCGAAGGTCCGCAAGGCACCTTCGCGTCAGCTCAAGTACGGTCCGGAAAAAGAGAAAGTCATCACCGGCCTGCGGCGCATCTCGCGTCCCGGGCTTGCGCGTCTACACGGCGAAGACCGAGATCCCGCGCGTGCTCGGCGGCCTCGGGCTCGGTGATCATGTCGACTTCCAGGGCATCATGTCGGGCAAGCGCGCCAAAGCGCGAGGCTTCGGCGGTGAAGTCCTCGCGTACGTGTGGTAATCGAAGTCATGTATGTCACGTATTGGTAAACTTCCGAGTCACGCGTCCCCGAGCGGCGTCGAACGTCGAAGTTCGACGCGGACGAACGTGTCAACGTCAAAGGCCCCAAGGGCGAGCTCTCGCAGCACATCCTGATCGCAACGTCGTCGAGGTCAAACTCGAGGACGGCAAGCTTCATCGTCGACGCGCAAGAGCGAAGAGCAAACCGCGCCGCTCGGCGCACGGTCTCACGCGCACGCTGATCGCCAACATGATCGAAGGCGTCAGCAAGGGTTTCCGCAAGAGCCTCGAGATTCAAGGCGTCGGTTATCGCGTCGCCAAGGCCGGTGAGGACCTCAACTTCTCGCTCGGCTACTCGCACCCGGTCGTCTACGAGGCGCCGAAGGGCATCACGTTTGCGGTCGAGGGCACGAACAAAGTGCACGTCGACGGGATCGACAAGCAGCAGGTCGGCCAAGTCGCGGCCGAGATTCGCGAGCTCCGTCCGCCCGAGCCCTACAAGGGCAAAGGCGTTCGCTACGAAGGCGAAGTCGTCCGCAAGAAACTCGGTAAAGCCGGCAAGGCAGGTAAGAAGTAATGGCGCGCCAAGGTTCGCGTACGGTTCAGCGCCGTCAAGCGCCACGGCCGCGTTGCGCAAGAAAGTCACCGGGACCGCCGCGCGTCCGCGCTCTGCAGATCTTCCGCAGCCTGCATCACATCTACGCCTTCGTCGTCGACGATGCGAAGGGTCACACGCTGGCGGCCGCATCGACGCGCGAGAAGGCGCCGTTGCCGATGGTCTGGCTTCGACAGACCAACATCGACGCCGCCAAAGATCGGTCAAGCGATCGCCGAAGCGCGCAAAGCCGAAGGCATCACGTCCGTCGTGTTCGACACCGTCGGGTTGAAGTATCACGGCCGCGTTGCCGCGCTGGCTGCATGCGGCGCGTGAAGCGGGACTGGAGTTCTAATGCATTATAACGGGGTCGCGACCGCGACAATCAGGGCTTCGAAGAAACCGTCGTCCGCATCAACCGCGTGGCGAAAGTCGTCAAGGGCGGTAAGCGCTTCTCGTTCTCAGGCGCTCGTCGTCGTCGGCGATCAGAAGGGCCGCGTCGGCTTCGCCATCGGCAAAGCCGGCGAAGTTCCCGAAGCGATTCGCAAAGGCGTCGAGCAGGCGCGCAAAGAGCCTTGATCACCGTGCCGATGGTCGAGAAAACGATCCCGCACGTGGTCAACGATGCAAATCGGCGCCGGCCAGCGTGCTGCTCAAGCCGGCCGCGCCGGGGACCGGCGTGATCGCCGGCGGCGCGATGCGCGCCGTGCTCGAGCTGGCCGGGATCCACGACATCCTCACCAAGTCGCTCGGCTCGAATAACCCGATCAACGTCGTCTACGCGACGTTCGAAGCGCTGCAGTTCGCTCAAGACGGCCGAACAGGTTGCGCGCTGCGCGGCAAAGACGTCGCGGAGTTCTCGCCTAATGACGGCCACGAAGAAGAAATCCTCGGCCAAGAAGCGACGCCAAGGCCTCGCACGAAGCGTGCCGCGGCCGCCAAGCTGACGCGCGTTGCGCCGCGTCAGTCTCGAAGCAGCCCAACTCTGCGCTCTCAAATCCGTCCGAAGCGCTCGCCCGGAGCGTCGCGCATCGGCCGCGGTCACGGTTCGGGCATGGTCAAGACCGGCGGCGAAGGCGGCAAGGGTCAGACCGTCCGTTCGGGCGGCGGCAAGGGCCCCGCATTCGAAGGCGGACAGACGCCGTGGGCGCGTCGCTTGCCGCAGACGCAAGGGTGTTTCGCAGAAAGCGCGCGACATCGGACATTTCCGCACGCACTATGCGGTCGATCAACATCGGCGAGCTTACAGACTGGGACGTCGTCGCTCGAAGTCGACGCCGCAGTCGCTGCAGAACAGCCGGCAAAGTCAAGCAAGTCTCAACGACGGCGTCAAGATTCTCGGCGGACAGAAGCGCGGTAAGACGCTGCCGCAGGGCTTGAAGTTCCGCGACGTCGATGTTCTCCGCGAGCGCGCGCGAAGCGTTGAACGCTGCCGGCGCCCGCTTCGAGGAATAGGAGCCTCGTTGCTCGACAATCTGCGCGCACGCCTGCCGGTCCCCGATATCCGCAAGCGGCTCGGGTTCGTCTTCTTCGCGTTCGCCGTGTTCGTGTTCATGATCCACGTTCAGCTTGCCGGGCGTCAACGAGGCGAAATGGCAGACAGGTCTCTCGCAGCGGGACGTTTTATAACTTCCTGGGCTTCCTCTCGGGCGGCGCGCTGCAGAAGCTCTCGATCATCGCGATGGGCATCACGCCCTACATCAACGCGTCGATCATCATGCAGCTGATGACGGTCGTGCTCCCGCAGCTCGAAGAGATAGCCAAGAAAGGCGGCGAGGAAGGCCGCAAGAAGATCAGCCGCTACACGCGCTGGCTGACGATCGTACTCGCGATCGTTCAAGGGTCTCGATGTCGATCGCCATGAACCGCTCGGGCGTGTTCTACGACACCAGCTTGCGTTCATCGCTGTCTACGCGATCGTCGCGCTCGTCTCGGGAACGCTTTTCCTGATGTGGCTGGGCGAGCAGATCACCGACAAGGGCATCGGTAACGGCATCTCGCTGATCATCTTCGTCGGCATCGTGCTGCGCTTCCGACCACATCGGCGCAAACGTTCCGCTCGCCAGCAAGCAAGGCGTCAACTGATTCTGGCCTCGTACTTTACATCGCGATCGCGCTGATCACGATCGTCTCGATCGTCTTCATGTATCAGGGCCAGCGCCGCATCCCGGTGCAGCAAGCGCGCCGCGTGGTCGGCCGCAAGATGTTCGCGGGGCGCTCGACCTACATTCCGCTGCGCCTCAACAACGCCGGCGTCATCTCGATCATCTTCGCGATCTCGATCTTGCTCTTGCCGCAGCAAGCGCTCTCGTGGTTCGGGCCGGCGGCAGCACCGGCTCGGGTGCCAGCAGTTCTGCGAACTTTCCTGCAACATCTGGTTCAGCGCCGACGTCGTTCGCTCTATAACGCTGTCTACTTCTTGCTGGTCGTGATCTTCACGTTCTTCTACTGCTCGATCGTCGTCAACACGCGCGACATCGCCGACAACCTGAAGAAGACCGGTTCGTTCATCCCCGGCATCCGCCCGGGTCAGCCGACGGTCGACTACATCAACAAGATTCTCTTCCGCATCACGACCGCCGTCGGCCGTCTACCTCGGCCTCTTCGCGGTTCTGCCCGTCGACTGCAGCAGGACCCGGCTCACGACGTTCTACCTCGGCTCGACGTCGCTGTTGATCGTCGTCGGCGTGGCGCTCGATACGATCACCCAGATCGAAGCGCGTCTCGCCATGCGCGACTACCGCGGGTTCATCAAGGAAGTGATCCTCTCTTTCTGGGGCCTCCGGGGGCCGGCAAGGGCACGCAGGCGAGAGATTCTCGAGGACCGTTTCGGGGATCGCAGATCTCGACCGGCGACATGCTGCGCAAGATCGCGCCGAGAAGACCGCGCTCGGCATCGAAGCCCAAGGCTATATGAGACGCGGGGAGCTCGTTCCCGACGATCTGATCATCAAGATGTCGAAGCCGAACTCGGGAACATCCAGACCGGATCATCGTCGACGGTTTCCCGCGCACGGTCGCGCAGGCCGAGGCCTTCGACGGCTGCTCGAGCGCAAGGGCTGCAATTTGGTCGCGGTCATGCTGTTCGATGTCGACATCAGCGTACGCTGACTCGAGCGTTTCACCGTCCGTTGGTCGAACCCGCGCAACGGGCGCCGTCTATCACGCGGTTCAACCCGCCGAAGGTTGCGGGCATCGACGACGAAGACGGCGGACCGCTCGTGCAGCGTCACGACGACAAGGCCGAGACGTTGCGAAGCGGCTCGACGAATACGACAGAAGACGAAGCCGCTGATCGCGTATTACGAGAAGCACGGCGGCAGTTCAGTGAAGGTCGACGGTATGCTGAAGTCGAGGCCGTTGAAGCGCGCTGCTCCAGGCGATCAGCTCGTGAACGCGCGCTAATCCGATGATTACTTTAAATCGGCGCGCGAGATCGAGCTGATGCGCGCAGCGGCAAGATCACCGCCAAATACGCCACCATGCTGATGAAGACCGTCAAGGCCGGCATGACGACCGCCGAGGTCGATCGCTGGCCGAGGATTCGATCCGCTCGATGGGCGGCACGCCGACCTTTATCGGCTACAACGGTTACGCCCATACGATCTGCGCCTCGGTCAACGACGAAGTCGTCCACGGCATTCCCGGGCCGCGCGTGCTCAAGACGGCGATCTGCTCTCGATCGATATCGGCACGACCCTCGAGGGCTACGTCTCCGATTCGGCCGTCACGATCCCGATCGGCAACGTTCACGCGGAGGCGCAAGCGCCTGATGACGTCACCCAGGAGTGCCTGATGCTCGGCATCGCCCAGATGCAGGCCGGCAATCGGCTCGGCGATATCGGCCACGCGGTCCAGGAGCACGCCGAGAGCCAACGGCTACGGCGTCGTCCGGCAGCTGGTCGGCCACGGCGTCGGCACCAAGATGCACGAGGAGCCCCAGGTTCCCAACTACGGGACCGCCGGGCACGGTACGCAGCTTCGTCCGGGCCTGGTTCTGGCCATCGAGCCGATGATCACCGAGGGGACCTATCGAGGTCGAAACCCTCGATGACGGCTGGACGGTTGTCACCGAGATGGTAAACTAGCTGCGCACTTCGAGCACACCATCGCCGTAACCAGCGAGGGTCCCAAGATCCTCACCCTGCGGGATACGCCGAACACCCCGACGTGAACCGGTATCCGTCCCAAAGAAGAAGCGACGCTGTAGGGCCAGCCCTTGCAGAGCGCTCGATCCCACCGAAACGTTATAGAAGCGAGTTAGACCATGAAAGTCCGTCCGTCCGTTAAACGAATCTGCGAAGCATGTAAAATCATTCGCCGCGAAGGCAAAGTGCGCGTGATTTGCAGCGTCAATCCGAAGCACAAACAGGGTTCAGGGTGTAACTCATGGCGCGTATCTCCGGCATCGATCTTCCGCGCGACAAGCGCATCGAGATCGCCCTCACCTACATCTTCGGCATCGGTCTTCCGACGGCGAAGAAGCTGCTCGCCCAAACGGGCGTCAACCCCGACGTGCGCGTGAAAGACCTCTCGGGGAAGACGAAAACAAGCTGCGCGAAGCGGTCGACGCGATGAAGGTCGAAGGCGACCTGCGCCGCGAGATCGCCGGTCACATCAAGCGTCTCACCGACATCGGCTGCTACCGCGGCATCGCCACCGCCGCGGCCTGCCCGTTCGCGGCCAGCGAACCAAGACCAACGCGCGCACCCGAAAGGGTCCCAAGCGCACCGTCGCCGGGAAGAAGAAGGTCGCCACCAAGAAGTAGTGCGAAACGGGCTCGGCAACATGCCGGGCCCGTTTTCTTTGTTCGGTCCGCCCGACTCGGGTCAACCCGAGTTGGTGGAGTACAAGAGCGAGTGGTCGCAGCGCTTCAACGCCGAGCGGGAGCGCCTCGCCCCGCTCCTCGGCTCCCTGGCGCTCTCGATCGCGCACATCGGGTCGACGGCCGTGCCCGGGCTCGCCGCCAAACCGATCATCGACGTCGGCGTGCTCGTCACGAACCTCGACGCGCTGGACGCACGCGTGCCCGTACTCCAGATGGGCGGCTACACGCTGCGCCTAAGCGCACTCGGCCACCGGATGTTTCGCACGGCACTGCACAACGTGCACGTGCACGCCTGGTCGCTGCAGGCCGAGTTCGAACGGCACCTGTTGTTCCGCGATCGCCTGCGCGCGTCGCCCCAGGACCGCGCGATGTACGAACGCGTGAAGCGCGAACTTGCCAAACGCGACTGGGCGTCGGACAACGACTACGCGGAGGCGAAGTCGGAGACGATCGCTGAGATCCTCTCGCGAGCCGTCGTTCGGTGATTTACGTCGGGACGTGCGGCTATGGGTACAAGGACTGGATCGGGCCGTTCTACGCGCCGAAGACCAAGCCGGGGGAGATGCTGCCGGCGTACGCGCGACGTTTTCGCGCCGTCGAAATCGATTCGAGCTACTACGGCGTACCGAAACCGCAAACCGTCGCATCGATGGCGGCGCGCACGCCGCAGAACTTTCGCTTCAGTTTCAAACTTCCGCAGACGGTAACGCATCCGGCCGATCCGTCGAGCCTGCGCGTGCATGAGGACGCAAGCCTGCTCCTCGAAAGCCTCGAGCCGGTGCGGCGTGCGGACAAGCTCGCGTGCGTGCTCGCCCAGTTCCCGAATGGATTCAAGCCCGAAGGCAACCGCGAAGCGTACCTGCGCGAAGTGGTCGCTGCGTTCGACGGCGTGCCGTTGATCGTCGAGTTTCGCAACGTGAAGTGGCAGCGCCCCGAAACGTTCGCATTGCTGCGTGAGATCGGCGCCGGCTATTGCAACGTCGACATGCCGCGGCTCGAAGGGCTGCTCGCACCGTCATCCGACGCGATCGGTCCCGTCGGTTACGTGCGCTTTCACGGCCGCAACGCGAAGAAATGGTGGACCGGCAGCAACGTTACGCGTTACGACTACGTCTATACCGCCGAAGAGCTGGTCCCGTGGACCGACCGCATCGCCGAGGTCGAAGAGCAAGTCGCCGACACCTACGTCTTTTTCAACAACCACGCGAGCGGCCGCGCCGCCCAAAACGCCGAGATGCTCGAAGCGCTGCTCGACGATCGCTACGGCCCCGGAGCCGAGGAAGCCGTTGCCCACGCCCCCGGAGGTTCTCCGGAACAAACGCCATTCGGCTTCGTCGAAGACGGCGGCGCGTGAACGCCGTTATCACTGCGGGCGGGCGCGTCGACGGAGAATACGCGAAGGCGGCCGGGACCGACGTCAAAGCCCTGGCCGTCGTCCGCGGAGCCACGATGTTGTCGCGGACGATTGCGGCCCTGCGTGGCGCGGGCGTGAAGCGGATCGCAGTCGTCGGCGGCGAGGACGTGCGGCGCGCCTGCGAAGGTTCGGTCGATGCGGTGATCCCTGAGAAACCGCGCGGCAGCCAAAACATCATCGCCGCGCTGCGAGCGTGGCCGGAGTATCACGAACCGCTCGTGTATGCGACGAGCGATATGCCGTATGCCGGAGCCGACGCGGTTGCCGATTTCATCGCACGTTCGCCGGAGGGGCACTTCGCGCTCTCGCTCTGCGAGTTCGGCGCGTTTGTCGAGCGCTTTCCCGAAGCACCGTCCGGATTCGGGATCAAGCTCGCGGGCGAACGCGTCGTCAACGGCGGTCTGTTTTCGATTCCCGCCGGCTGGGGCGAACGCTTGGCGGGACTCGCCGCGCAGTTCTTCGACGCGCGCAAGGAACCGTGGAAGATGGTCCGGCTGATCAATCCCGGCGCAGCGCTGCGCTTTGCATTCGGCCGGCTTTCGATCGCGCACCTCGAGATGGAGGCGCAGCGCATCGCCGGCTTGCCCGCAACCGCCGTACGCAACTGCGCGCCGGAACTCGGGTTCGATGCCGACGACGTCGCGGAATACGAGTATGCAAACGCGCACGCCTAAGCCGTTTCGTCTCGCACTGTTTTGGCTCGGCTTGCAGACCGTGTGGGGCGCGCTGCTCGGCATCTCGCTGCAGGCGCGCAGTTCGCAACTCGCGAGCGGCGACGCACTCGTCGCCTACGGACATCTGGCGGCCATCGGTGCCACGGTCGCCGCCGTCACCCAAATCGCCGTCGGATTCTGGTCCGACGCGCGCCGCAAGCGCGGCAGCCGGCGGATCGAGTTTTACGTCGCCGGAACCATCGGAGGCGCCGTCGCCATCGCCGCATTCTACGGCGCGCCGACGTTCGCGATGCTCACGCTCGCGTACGTCGCCATCCAACTGACGCTCAACCTTGCGATCGGACCGTATCAGGCGATCCTGCCGGACTTTATCGAAAAGCAGCGTCTGGGTGTTGCGTCGTCGTGGCTGGCCGCGTTGCAAAGCATCGGCAACGCGATCGGCGCGATCGTCGCGAGCCAGATCGCAAACGCGCGCGTCGTCGCAGCCGTCATCGACGGGCTCCTCATCGGGACGTGCGCGGCGACGGTGGCTCACGTTCGATCGTTGGCAATCCGGGGAGAACCCGAGTACGCGCCGATGCATCTAACGCGTACGTTCGCCGACCTCTTCATTTCGCGCGCGCTGGTCTACGTCGGCTTCTTCACGATGGTCGGCTATCTGTTTTTCTATGTGACCGGGGTGCTCGGGTTTAGCCTTCTCGAGTCGACGAAGTTCACCGGTTATCTGATCTTAGCGTTCACGGTCGTCGGTGCGGCCGGCGCCGCGATCGCTGCGAAACCCAGCGACCGTTTCGACAAGCGATACGTCGCGATGGCGGGCGGCAGCGTCATGATCGCCGCGCTGGTCGTGTTCATCGCATCGCACGCGGTCGCCGGCGCCGTCGTCGCGACGTGCGTCGCAGGGATCGGGTGGGGATCTTTTTGGTCGCTGACTGGGCGCTCGCGTGCCGGATCATGCCGGCGGGATCCGCCGCGTCAACGATGGGCGTCTGGAACTTGGCCCTCGTTCTCCCGCAGGTCGCAGCTCCGGCTTTCACGACATGGGTTCTGACGCATTTCCCGGTAACCGCGGCGGCGAAGGCTCCGCGTGAGGCTTTTGGACTAGCCGTTTGTGAGACTCTGGTGGGAATCGCCTGGTTGCTGCGTTTACCGGCTAGCCCAAGCGGGGAATAGGCGGTAACGTAGGCGAGTGCGTGCGGAACCCTTGCGGGTCTGGGCGCCTTGTACGACATGGGCGCGCGGCAAAGCGTCCGCGCGCGCCAGAGAACTAGTTCCTAAGGAGGCAATAGTGAAACGAGCTAGCACCGGACTACTGATTGCGCTATTTGTTGCGTTCAGTGGACTTAATGCGGTAGCTGCTCCGTCGAATGCGTCGGCATCTGGAAACACCGGAAACAGTGCAGTAGCGCAAACAGCGGGCCAGACTCCGCCGGCAGACTTCGGAACCCCACCGTCGGGACAGATCCCGATTCTATTCAACGACCATCACGTGTACAGCAAACCCGACGTCCTCAAACAGGGACGCGTCCTTGCCGCGCTCGTGAAGGGCGGCACGCTCTTGATCCCGCTGCGTTCGATGTTCGAGCAGATGGGTGCGACGGTATCGTACGATGCCGGCAGCAAGACCGCGACCGTGAGCAAACCCGGCGCCCAAGTCCAAGTGACTGTCGGTAAGCCGGAAGTCGTGATCAATGGCGAATCGCGTCCGTTGGACGTCGCGCCGATGATCTACCAGGGCAACATCCTCGTCCCGGTTCGCGTTATTTCGGAAGGTATGGGAGCGTACGTGCAGTGGGTCCCGGAACAGCACGTCGTGGTCGTTCGTTATATTCCGGCGACTCCGCCGCCCACCCCGGCTCCAACGATGGCGCCGACCCCGGCTCCGACGATGGCACCAACGCCGACGCCGACGCCGAAACCGGCCTATAAGGATCTGTTCCTGGCCGGCGACTACATCATCTCGCCAAAGGTCTACAACGAGTTCAGCCCTGGCAACACCGGCAACAACTCGTGGGCGGCGCGCGGCGCGTTCGAGTTCGATGCTTTCAACATCCCCTGGATGATCGAAGGCACCTACGAGCGGTACGAGTATCTCGCACAACTGTAACGGGCTCATCCCGGGAAGCACCACGCGGTACGTACCGGAGTGCTACGTTACGGCGATCGGCGGCGGTTTCAATACCCCCGTGTTTACCTCCACCCCGCCGGCTGACCAGGACTTCGACGTTCGCCTCGGCGTGCGAGTCGTGAACCCGCGCATCTACGTTGGCGTGGGCTACATCTTCCTGTCCAACAACTATGGCTACCCGAACCTGCAAGGGTTTGGATTCGGCGCTGAAAAGCTCCCGGACCTCGACCACAACTTCTCGTTCATGGGCAGCATCTGGTACTACCCGAATATCCACGGGACGTACACCAACTCGGCCATTCTGCCGCCGTTCTCGACGTCGGATGGCATCGGTTACAACGTCCTGAAATATAACATTGGCGTGAACTATGTCTTTGGAACCAGCCCGATCTTTATCGAAGGCGGCTGGATGGGAGACAGTTGGTCGGTCCACGCGGGCGCCCCGGTCAACCGGAGCTACGACGGCCCGTTCGTCGGCCTCGGCGTCAAGTTCTAGCTTTGTCATCCTGAGCGTAGTCCCGCAAGGGGCGAAGTCGAAGGATCGCGGCAAGGTATAGCTAGCTAGATAGGCAGGAAAGGGGTCCGGCTCAGGCCGGGCCCTTCTCATTTCGGCGAATTGGCCATTGCCGCGGTCCCTCGGCTACGCTCAGGATGACAAGAGCGCTTGACCCAGACCCCGGTCCCCTGTAGACTAACCCCTTGGCGCCTCTTTCTCTCTTGAGGCGCACGCGGCTATGCCCGCCCTGCCCTGACCGGTAGGAACGAACGCCCTCGCCGAGCGTTCGTGGTGAGATCGGAGCAGCGAACCCTCGCAGCTGCCGGTCGAGGCGACGACACCTCGTCGTTCGAGGAAAGATAAACCGTCTTACCGATTATCGGAGTATATTTTGGCTGCGAAGAAGCAAGCGAAATCGCGCAAAAAACGCGAGATCAAGAACGTATCGTCGGGCGTCACGCACGTCCACGCATCGTTCAACAACACCATCGTGACGATCAGCGACCCGCAGGGTAACGTCGATGTCGTGGGCATCCGCCGGCAACTTGGGCTTCAAGGGTTCCAAGAAGTCGACGCCGTTCGCCGCGCAGATGGCCGCCGAGGCTGCCGCGCGCAAAGCGATGGAGCATGGAATGAAGTCGACCGAAGTGCTGGTCAAAGGCCCCGGCGCCGGTCGCGAAGCCGCGATCCGCTCGCTTCAAGCCGCCGGTCTCGAGATCACGATGATCAAAGACGTCACCCCGATTCCGCACAACGGCTGCCGCCCGCCGAAACGGCGCCGCGTATAAAGCGAGTAGAGAACAAGAAGATGGCACGTTATACTGCCCCCGTTTGCCGTCTGTGCCGCCGCGAAACCGCTGCCAGCAAGACCGGTGAAAAAATCAAGCTCTTCCTCAAGGGCGACCGTTGCCTCTCGCGCAAGTGCGCGGTCGAGCGCCGCGGCACCGCGCCCGGGCAGAAGACGCAGCGGCAAGGCAGCGTCAGAAGATTTCGGAATACGGCCGCCAGCTGCGCGAGAAGCAGAAGATGCGCCGTTACTACGGCGTGCACGAGACGCAGTTCGAGAACTACTTCCGCGAGGCGCGCGCGTCCCGGGACAGACCGGTACGGTACTTCCTGCAGCTGCTCGAACGCCGCCTCGACAACGTCGTCTATCGTTTGAACCTGGCGACGAGCCGCGCGCAGGCGCGCCAGCTCGTCACGCACCGTCACTTCCGCGTGAACGGCAAACTCGTCAACATCCCGTCGTTCATCGTGAAGCCCGGCGACGTGATCTCGATCGGCGAGCGCAGCCTCAAAGCTCCCGTGCTTCCAGGCGAATCTCGAAGTCGCCGACGAGCGCCGTCCCCCGGATGGCTCGAGTTGAACGCGCAAGAGAAGAGCGGCAAGGTCGTTCAGCTCCCGTCGCGCGAGCAAATCGACACGCCCGTCGACGAACAACTCATCGTAGAATTCTACTCGCGCTAACCTAGACAAAACACTCACCACTCGCCGCTAGGCGTACGATCGTGGCGCATCTGGAGATCGAGCGCGGATAACGTAAGCGGTTACGAAGGAACAACAACTACACCATGACCATGCTGGAAACGCCGCAGGCGCAACCAATCGAAGTTCGCGAGCGTCGCGACAACTACGCGAAGTTCGTGATCGAGCCGCTCGAGCGCGGCTTCGGCATTACCCTGGGCAACGCGCTGCGGCGCGTGCTGCTCTCAGCTCGATCCCCGGCGCCGCCGTCACGTACGTGAAGATCGACGGCGTGCTGCACGAGTTCTCGACGATTCCCGGGGTGGTCGAAGACACCGATCGACGCTGCTGCTCAACCTCAAGGGACTGCCGCTCAAGCTCAACACCGACGATCCGAAGTGCTCACGCTCTCGGCGAGCGGATCGCAGCGAAGTCACCGCCGGCGACATCTCGCCCGATGCCGACGTCGAGATCCTCCACCCGAACTACCACATCGCGACGCTGACCGAGAAAGACGCCAAGCTCCAGATGGAGATCGGCGTCGAGAAGTGGCGCGGCTACGTGACCGCCGACCGGCAGCGCAACATCGAGCACATGATCGGGCTCATCCCGATGGACTCGATCTTCTCGCCGATCCGCAAGGTGAACTTCACGGTCGACGACACGCGCGTCGGCCAGTCGGTCGACTTCGACCGTCTCACGCTCGAGATCGAGACCAACGGCTCGATCACGCCCGACGACGCGCTCTCCGACGCGGCCGACGATCTTGCACCGACCAGCTCGACGCTGTTCATCGACTTCTCGACCGAAGAGAAGCCGGTGCCGGACGGCGCCGGCCAGCGAGTGGGACGTCCCGGTCGAGACGCTCAACCTCTCGGTGCGTTCGTTCAACTGCCTCAAGCGCGCGGGCATCTCGAAGGTCTCCGAGCTGCTCGACATGACCGAAGACGAAATCTTCAAGATGCGCAACTTCGGCAAGAAGTCGCTCGACGAAATCAAACAAGTACTCGAAGAAAGGGGTCTGTCGCTGCGCCTTAAGCGTACGCGACGTAGTCGGCGGACACATGCCGCATCAAATCGCCAATAAACGTCTCTCGCGCACCGGACGGCCATCGCAAGGCGCTGCTGCGCAATCTCGCGACGTCGTTCTTCTTGCACGAGAAGATCGAAACGACGACGACCAAGGCCAAAGAAATCTCCAAGATCACCGAACGGCTGATCACGAAGGCGATGCCGCGGCGATCTGCGCGCACGCCGCCAGATCGCCGAGTTCATCACGGAGCCGCGCGTCGTGAAGAAGCTCGTCGAGCAGATCGCCCCCGCGCTCAAAGACCGCAACGGCGGATACACGCGCATCACGAAGTCGCGGATCCGTCAAGGCGATGCCGCCGAACTCTCGCTCATAGAACTTGTCAAGTAAAGGCAATAGTCGCGGCCCCGGTATGCGAGAGCGTACCGGGGTCTTTTCGTCACCGGGAGCCGGCGAGGCCCCGTGACGGCGTACGTGCCGTTGCTGCGGCGTGCGATAGCCGGTGACGACCTCTCGGAGCCAGAGGCCGCCGGTTTGGTCGGCGCAGCGATGGACGGGAGCTTCACCCAAGTTCAAGTCGCCGGCATCTTAGTCGCAATCGCCGTCAAAGGCGAGGCGGTCGCCGAGATCGTCGGCGCCGCGCGCGCGATGCGCGAGCGCAGCCTGCACGTCGAGCACGGTCTCGACACCGTCCTGGATATCGTCGGGACGGGCGGCGACGGCGCCAACACCATCAACATTTCAACCATGGCGGCGCTCTGCGTCGCGGCCGCCGGCATTCCGGTTGCGAAGCACGGAAACCGCGCCGCCTCGAGCGTGTGTGGCAGCGCCGACGTGCTCGAGGCCGCCGGCTTGAACCTCGACGTCTCGCCCGGCGTCGCCGCCGCGATGCTGCGCGGAGCCGGCTTTACGTTCATGTTCGCGCCCCGCTATCACCCCGCAATGAAAAACGTCGCGCCGGTCCGGCGCGAGCTGGGCGTGCGCACCATTTTCAACGTGCTCGGGCCGCTTGCCAACCCGGCGCGCGCGACGCATCAGATCGTCGGCGTATCGCGCGAGGAATTGTTGGAGCCGGTCGGCGAGGTGCTGCGGCGCTCGGCGTTCGCCGCGGCGCGGTGATACATGCAACAAACGGGCTCGACGAGGTTGCCGGCGATGCGCCGACGCACGTCTACTCGTTCGACGGGGGCGGCGCGCGGCGCTGGCTGCTCGATCCGGCGACGCTGGGTATCGCAACGCCGCTCGCCGAGATCGTCGCCGATTCGGTCGACGGTTGTACGGAAGCTTTTTTCTCGATACTCGGCGGAGAACGCTCGCGACGCGCCGACGTCGTCGCGCTCAACGCTGCGGTTGCGCTGTACGCGGCCGGCTTCGAAGCGCGGCTCGAGGACGCCCTCGACCGCGCCCGCTCTACCCTACGTTCGGGTGCGCCGCTCGATACTTTTCAACGCGCGAAGGAGTTCGCTCATGCCTAACACACTGCAGAAGATCTACGCCGCCAAGGCAGCGCTCCTCGAAGAGGAGCAGCAGCGCGAACCGTATGAGGTAGTGCGCGAACGTGCGCTCGCCCGTGTCGGCGAGCGGCGTCCGTTCGTGGCCGCGCTGCTCCGCGCGGGCGGTGCGGCGATCGTGACCGAAATCAAGCGTGCGTCGCCGTCGGCGGGGCTGATTTCGCGCAACTTCGATCCGCTGGCGATCGCGCGGACCTACGAGGCGGCCGGCGCCGATGCAATCAGCGTGTTGACCGAGCGCGACCATTTCCTCGGCGAGCTCGAGTATCTCGATGCGGTTCGGGCCGTGACGACCCGGCCGCTGCTGCGCAAGGACTTTCTCTGGACGCGTTATCAGGTGGCGCAATCGGCGGCATACGGCGCCGACTGCATGCTGCTGATCGTGAGCGGTATGGAAGACGCCGCGATTGCGGAATGCATGCAGGAGGCGCGCATCTATTCGCTCGACGTGCTGCTGGAAGCCCACGACGAAGACGAGCTGCGCCGCGCCGTCGCGCTCGGCGGGACGTTTATCGGGATCAACAACCGCGATCTGCGAACGCTCGTCACCGATCTTGCCGTGAGCGAACATCTACTCCCGAAAGTGCCTTCCGGCATTCTCGCGATCAGTGAGAGCGGCATGCGCGAGGTCTCCGACATCGTGCGCCTGCGCGCCGCCGGAGCGCACGCGTTCCTGATCGGAGAAGCGCTGATGCGCTCGGAAGATCCGAAAGCGCTTATTGCGGCTCTGCGAGGCGGCGCCATCCCGGCCCACGCCCGATAACGTTGCATGACCTGGATCAAGTTTTGCGGCTGTACGAGTTGGGCGGACGCGGAAATGGCCGTCGAAGCAGGCGCAGATGCGGTGGGCATGATCCTCGCGCCGTCTCCGCGACGGGTCGGGATGGACGTCGTGCGCGAGATCGCGCATCGCTTGCCCGATCGCGTGGAGGCCGTCGCCGTCGTCGTGAATCCGTCGCAGCAAGAACTCGACGCAATGCTTGCGGCCTGCCCTCGATTGACGGTGCAGTTTTCGGGTGACGAACGACCCGAGCTGGTAGCGCAGCTCGGGGAACGTGCGATCAAAGCGATCCACGTCGATGCGCGCGCCGGCGCCGAACGGCTCGAGGCGGCGTGCGCGCTCTATCCGCAGGCGCGCGCGCTATTCGACACCTATCGCGACGGTCTGGCCGGCGGTACGGGCCGGCCGTTTGCATGGGAACGCGTCGCCGAGATCGCACGCGCGCGCAGCATCGTGATTGCCGGCGGTTTGAATCCGGGCAACGTCGACGCGTGCGTCCGTGCCGCGCGGCCGTTTGGGGTCGACGTTCGCACCGGCATCGAAAGCGACGGCCGCAAGGACGCGCAGAAGATGCGCGCTTTCTTTGACGCCGTGCAAGCCGCCGATGCAGCCTGACGCGCGCGGCTACTTCGGCGCGTTCGGCGGTCGCTTCGTTCCGGAAGTATTGATCGCGGCCCTCGACGAGCTGGAGCGGGAGGTTACCGCCGCGTTCGCCGACGAGGCCTTCTGGGACGAGTACCACGACATCTTGCGCGATTTTGTCGGCCGGCCTTCGCCGCTGTACGCTGCGGAGCGGTACCTGCGCGACGTATCGAACGCGCCCCTTGCCGTCAAACGCGAAGATACGAACCACACCGGCGCACACAAGATCAACAACACCGTCGGACAGGCGCTCTTGGCGCGACGGATGGGCAAGAAGCGCTTGATCGCCGAAACCGGCGCGGGGCAGCACGGCGTCGCGACGGCGACGGTGGCGGCGAAGTTCGGCTTTCCGGCCGACGTGTACATGGGCGCGGTCGACGTCGAACGCCAGGCGCTCAACGTGTTCATCATGGAACTGCTCGGTGCGAAGGTGCATCCGGTGACGGGCGGTACGCAAACGCTCAAAGACGCAACCAACGAAGCCTTTCGCGTTTGGGCGGAGCGTGTCGAGGATACGTTCTACGTGATCGGCAGCGTCGTCGGCGCCCATCCGTATCCGTACATGGTCCGCGAATTTCAAAAGGTGATCGGCGTCGAAGCACGGCGCCAGTGCCTGGAGCGGTACGGACGTCTGCCCAGCGACGTCGTCGCGTGCGTCGGCGGCGGCAGCAACGCGATCGGCATCTTCGCCGGCTTCCTCGACGATCCGGAGGTGAAGCTCTGGGGCGTTGAGGCGGGCGGCGACGGGGTCGAAACGCCGCGTACGGCAGCATCCCTCGGAGCCGGAAGCGTCGGCGTGTTGCACGGCTCGCGTTCGTATCTCTTGCAGACGCGCGAAGGACAGGTGCGCGACACGCACTCGATTAGCGCGGGCCTCGACTATCCGGGCGTCGGGCCCGAGCATGCCTTCTTGAAAGAGAGCGGGCGTGCGTCGTATCCGAGCGTCACCGACGCGCAGGCACTCGCAGCGTTCGGGGCGTTCGCGCGCAGCGAGGGCATCTTGCCCGCGCTCGAGAGCGCGCACGCACTCGCCTTCGCTCGCGCACTCGCACGCGAGCGCGGCGCAGACGACTTGATCCTGGTCAATCTGAGCGGACGCGGGGACAAAGATCTCGCACAAATCCGAGCGATGAAGAACGCCTAGTGGCGCTCGAATCGATCTTCGCCGGCGCACGCGCCGCCGGCCGCGCGGCGTTTATCCCATATCTGATGGCCGGCGATCCGGATATCGGAACCACCGAAGCGATGATGGCGGCGCTCACCGCGGCAGGCGCCGGCGCGATCGAGCTCGGTATTCCCTACGGCGACCCTCTCGCTGACGGTCCGTCCATAGCGGCTGCCGGCCAGCGCGCCCTCGGCGGCGGAACGGGCATCGCGGACGCGATCGCGCTCGCATCGCGCAGCCTCAAAGCGGGCGGTGCGCCAGTGATCCTATTCACGTATTTCAACCCCGTGTATCAATACGGCATCCAGAGGTTCGCGCACGATGCAGCCGTCGCCGGCGTTGCGGCAGCGATCGTTCCGGACATCGCGCTTGAAGAATCGGAGGAACTTCGCGCAGCGCTGACGGCGCAGGGCCTCGAGATGCCGCTGGTCGTCGCGCCGTCGACGCCGCGCGAACGCGCCAAGCGCATCGCCGAAGCCTCCGGCGGCTTCGTCTACGTCGTCTCACGCCTCGGCGTCACCGGAACGCGCAGCGCGCCGGATTTCACGCCGCTGCACGCGCAGATGGCGATGCTCCGCGAGGTAACGGAAAAGCCGCTGGCCGTCGGATTCGGCGTAAGCCGTCCGGAGCACGTCCGTGAAGTCGCCGCTCTCGCCGATGGCTTCATCGTGGGCAGCGCGCTGATCGCCGCATACGCGGGAAAGGCAGGCGCTAGCGCTGCGTCGGCGTTACGGGACTTTGCGGCGCCGCTCGTTCAGGCTTCCCGCACTAGTACGTCATCTTACTGACGTTGCTGAATGCCAGTGCGAAGGATGTGTACCACAAGTTCCGATTCGCATCGAAGGCGAGATTGTGAACGTGCGTCGTGGTCGTCCCCGCAAACTCGCGGATCGTTGCCATGTCCGTCGTAACGTAACCGACTCGTCCGCCGTAGTTCCAAAAACCGCCGCCCGTCTCGGTGAACCAGAGGTTGCCGTCCGGACCGGACGTGATATTGAGCGGACCGGCATTGGCGCTCGGCATTTGGATCTCTTTTACGTCGCCGGATACCGTCATGCGGCCGATTTGATTGGCGCCGAATTCCGCGAACCAGATATTCTTGTCGGGACCCGTCGTGATACCCCACGGCGCGGCGCTCGGCGTCGGGATTCGATGCGTGGCGATGAGCTTGCCCGACGTCGAGATCACCAGAATCGCGTTGAGGCCCCCGTCGCTGATCCAGAGATTTCCGTCGGGTCCGGCCGTTATCGACTGCGGACCCGAGTTCGCCGGCAGCGGATACGTCGTGATCTTGCCGGCCGGGGTGATCTTGCCGGCGAAGGCGGAATTGGTTTCTTGATAAACGTACCAGATGTTGCCGTCGGGTCCGAGGGCCGAGTCGTTCAACTGCAAGAATCCGTCGCTCGGAAGCGGCAGCGGGTACTCGGTGATCTTTCCGCTGGTCGTGATCTTGCCAATCTTGGCAGACTGGCTCTCGGCGAACCACAGATTCTTATCCGCACCGACGGCTATGCCGACCGGACCGCTGCCGAGGACTTGATAGGTGCCGATGAACTTGCCGGATTCGTCGACTTTCTCGATCGAACCTGACGACGCGCCGGTGATCCACATGTTGCCGTCGGGGCCTAAGCAGACGTCCGACAGGCCCATCGGCATCAATCCGAACTTGGTGTGCAGCCACGGGGCGATGTATTGCGCGACGTTCGTCGGGGCCGGTGCGAAGACTGCGGACGCTTTCCCGAGTCCCTTTGCATCGGCCGAAACGATGGCACGGTAGACCGACGAGCCGTCGTACGAAAGCGTCACGCTGGTCGATGAGTCCGCAACGGACGATGCCGAGAGTTTCGTCGCGCCAGTTGGGTCGAGATCTCCTAGCTTGATGTTCGACCCGTAGGAACCGACGATCGTGTTTCCGTCGGCGTCGAGCGCAGAAATGGTAACCGCGCTCGTCGACGGCTTGCCGGCAAGCGGATACGGCGACGACAGCGAGAGAGCGATGCTTACGGCTTTGCCGGTTAAGGAAACGTGCACGCTCTTCGCGCTGCCCGGCTCCAGCGTCGCCGGCACGTTCCCCGTGGCCAGCACGTTGCCGGAACCGCCGGAACCATCGTAGGCGGTGATGACGAAGGTCTGCGTGCCGCTCGGCGCAGTCGCGTGCGCGAGGCAGGTGCGCGACGTACCTCCGGTATTTTTACACGATTTCGAACCGGCGCCGACGTTCGCAGTAAGCAACGTCTTTCCGCCGAGCGTTACGGCGATCGACTGCGTGCTCGGAGAGATATAGTGCGGGCGCCGGGCATGCGAGAAGCGGGCGTTCGCGCTCGCGCCCGCGGGGATCGATACGACGAACGTTACGGGCGTGCTGCCCGAGGACGGTGAGGATCCCGTCGTCGCCGTCGTCGCAGGGAGAGTCCCGGAACAGCCGGACAGAAGTGCCGCCGCCGCGAGCGCAGTCAAGGTCGCGCGCTTCATTTGATGCTCCTTCCGCGGGTAAGTGCATGGACGATGGCGCGCTCGCTCGCCAGCCGCGTCGCCGCTCTCGACGTTAGCACGCGAACGTCTAGCGGGATAGCGGCGCTCGTCGCGCCAACCGCCGCCTGCTTCGAAACCTTCGCTTGCTGCAGCCCGAGCGTCTCGCTGACCACCGTTTCGGTCAGCGGCTTGCTCTCGAGCGCAAACGCGTTGTAGTCGTAGTAGGTCTTAAGATCGTCGCTGACGACCAGGCAAATCAATCCGTAGGGCGACGCGAGGTAGGTGGTGCGCTGCGTCGTTTCGTACTCACCGAAGACGATATCGAGTCGCGTCGTTTGCTCGACGAGTTCGGTCGCGGCGCCTGCGTACTTTGTTGGAACGTTGCACGCCGCGGGAACGGTGACGCTTCCCACATCCACAAACGAATCGCTGGCAAGCGGCGGCGGCAGCGCCGGGTACCAATCGCCGATCGTTCCGTACCCGGTGACGTGCTGCGTTGCATTGACGAACAGCAAGTCGATCTTTCCGCGGTTCGGTGGAGCGAGGTTGATACTCGAGTTCGTCGATCCGCCCTGGAACGGGAACTGATAGACGCCGTTGCCGTCGGGATAGCTTTGCATCGTCGCGTTCAGCCCTTCGACCGGCACGGCGCTCTCGTCGTACGAGCCGTCGGCGCGATACGTATCGACGGCCGACGAACCGGCCACGGAATCGACGATGGATTGCGTTCGCGCGGCGGTATTGGTCCAGCGCGCTTGCGGTACCTCGGGGATTTGGTCGACGAGTCCGTTACTCGAATCGTACGCGATCGTTTCGCGGATGCCGCTGGTGCTGGAGACTTCCTTGACGAGCAATACGTTGGATCCGGTGCGCGTCGAGCTCGGCTCTTGCGCGACGTAGGCGTCGTACGTCGTCGTGGCGGCACCGTTTCCGCTTTCGGTTTGCACGCCGTGGTAGTCGGTGACGGCTCGGCCGCCGATCGAAGCGGCGCTCGTCGTCAGGTGCTGCGTGAGGTGAAGCGTGGTCGTCGTGCCGTGGGTCTGGGTTTGCGTGAAGGTACCACCGTAGGTCAGCGATGCGCCGCCCGACACGGACGAATACCGCGCCGCCGCCGGGCTCGTTGCATCGCTCGCCGGAAGCGGCGCGATCGCCGGCGCGGCGGCCGAACAGCCGGCCGTCGCGACCACGGCGAACGATAGGAGATAGCGGTAAATGCGAGGGCGACGGTTTGCCGCTAACACGGCTGCGTCACTCGCGCTCCGCCGTAGATTTCGAAGATGATCGACGACGGACCGTTGGTGAGTTTTTGAGCTTTCAGCAGCTTGCCGATTCCGGCGATCACGCCGCCATCTGTTCCGGGAGCGGCCGTCGTCGAGCACGGCCCAAGGTTGATGATCAGATGCAGAATGCCGCCGCTGCCGGTGGTGGCTTGACCATAGACGGTATACGGACGGCCCGCGATCAGTTTTTTCCCAATAAGACCGTCGCCGCCGCGGACGACCTTTCCGAACGTATTGCCGCCCGAGGTCTGGAACTGCAGGTAGAGATCGGTTTGCCTTTTTTCGCGAGCGCCGGCAATTGCTGCAGTTGTGATCCGTCGTGCTGCTCTGGAACTGTGGCGGTTACCGTCGCCGGGACGGCGGAATGCGATGTGCCGCCAAAGCCGTCGAACGCCGGAATGCAGACCGCTTCGATCTTGATTGAGCGTCGTCGTGGTGGACGTTGCGACAACGAGGTCGTGGTTGGCCGGGTGCAAGGTGTCCGACCGCTGGCCTTGGCATCTGCGCGAAGGCGTCGCTGGGGAGGAGGTGCCAGGCTCGAGCTGCCGCGGCATCGTAAGCAAGACCAAAATTCGTGCTCAAGGTACACGACATACAC
>CAWAJD010000028.1:0-13394 GCA_963782265.1 Vulcanimicrobiota bacterium | reverse complement strand
CCGGCGAACGCACGCCCGAAGGGTTCTTCGTAACGAAGCAAGGCATCGACGCCTGCATCGCGCGCGGCCTGGCCTACGCGCCGTACGCGGATCTGATTTGGATGGAAACGTCCGAGCCGAACATCGAGGAAGCGCGCCGGTTCGCCGAAGCGATCCGCGCGAAGTTCCCAGGAAAACTGCTCGCGTACAACTGCTCGCCGTCGTTTAACTGGAAGAAGAAGCTCGACGAGCAATCGATCGCGACGTTCCGCGAACAGCTCAATGCGATGGGCTACAAGTTCCAATTCATCACGCTCGCCGGCTTCCACGCGCTCAACCACAGCTTCTTCACGCTTGCGAACGACTTCAAGGCGCGCGGCATGGCCGCTTACGCCGAATTCCAAGAAGAAGAGTTCGCCAGCGAAGCGCTCGGCTACACGGCGACGCGCCACCAACGGGAAGTCGGCACCGGCTACTTCGACGCGGTCGCGACCGCAATCAGCGAAGGCCAGTCGTCCACGACGGCGCTGGCCGGTTCGACCGAAGCCGAACAGTTCTACGAGACGACGCGCGGCAACGGGAAAGCCCACGCGACCGTCGCATAATCACCGCCCTATGAACGTCGCTCCCGCAGGCTTTACCCTCAATCGCGATCTTCCGCTAGGTTTTGCGGAGTTCTACCTCCCGCTGCACGAGCGATTCACCCGCGAACAGCAACGCCTAGCGCGCGCGCGAACCGATCGGCTCGCGCGCGCTCATGCGGGCGACCTGCCGGCGTACCTGCCGCCGTCGGAGGCGACGCAGAGCGATTGGCGCATCGAACTCCCGCTGTGGTGCCGCGACCAACGCAATCAAATGACCGGTCCCGCCGACGACGCCGATCTGGTCGTGAAGATGCTCAATTCGGGCGCGCCCGGCGTGATGCTCGACCTTGAAGATTCGATGGCGAATACGTGGGACCGCCTGACGATCGGTCACGCGAACGTCGTTGCCGCGCTTTACGGCGAGCTCACGTATGAGGATACGAAACGCGGCGGCACGGTTTCCATCGTCCCGAGCGACGTCGTCGTGTGGAATCGCGTGCGGGGTTTGCACCTCTCGCAAGCCGGCGTCATCGACGGCGAAGTGACCAGCGCGTCGTTGTTCGATGTCGCGCTGCTCGCGTTCAATATCGACTATTCGCGGTTAAAGCATCCGCTCTGCATCTACATCCCGAAATCCGAAGCCGCCGCCGAAGCCTTGTGGTGGAAGGACGTCTTCGATGCCGTCATCGCGGCCAAGGGCTGGCGGCCGGGGTCGATCAAAGCGATGGCGCTGGTCGAATCGCATCCGATGGCGTATGAGATGGAAGAGTTTCTGTTCTTTTTGCGCGACTACATCGTCGGGCTCAACCTCGGACGCTGGGATTACATGGCGAGCTTAATTCATTTCAACCTCAGCGACCCGCGCTGGGTGCTGCCGGATCGCAATACGATCCCGCTCGACGTTCCGTTTTTTCAGAACCTGCGCACGCTGCTGCCGGAGATTACGCACAAGCACGGCGCGTTTGCAATCGGCGGTATGACCGCACTCTATCCGAGCCGCGAGGATGCCGAACTGAACGAACGCGCGCTCGCAGTGCTCGAGCGCGACAAGCGCAACGAAGCCTCGTGCTTGATGGACGGCGCTTGGACCGGCCACCCGGACCAGAACGCCATCGCGGTCGCGCAGTTCCCGAAGCCGAATCAGATCGATAGTCGCCCGACGCTCGCGACGAACCATCCCGATCTGCGCCCATCCCCGGAAGGCGTCGGTTCGACCACGCTGAACGGCACGCGCGCAGCGGTGCGCACCGTCATTCGTTATCGCAACGGCGTCCTGGGCGGCAAAGGCGCGAGCCTGCTCGACGGGTATATGGAAGACCTCGCGACCGATCGAATCTACCGCCTGATGATCGCGCAGCGCATGCGCTTTCCGGGTCCGTACACACCGGCGTCGCTCTCCGCGCTCTTCGACGAAGAACTCGACCGCATACTCCGCGAACTTCCCGCCGGCACTCCAGGCGATGTCGAAGCCCGCTACCGTAAAGCCCGCGAGCTCTCCGAACAAATGATCCTCACCGGCCGCTTCGACCCGACGTAGCGCCTTTACGGCAGTCCCGCTCGTCACCGTTTGATTGACGGGGCGCGCCGCTTCCGATATGACGGAGGGGTGAACCGGCCTGCTTGGCTTCCCTCGCGTATCGTGGCGCTCGCGCTCCTATTGCTGTATACGGCGATCGGGCTACTGCTCTTCGGCTACCGCTATCTCGAGGATTTAGCCAGCCGGCGGATGGGGACGCTGGTCCCGCGCTTCATCGATGAGATGACGGGTGTCTATACGGCGCTAGCGGCGATTCCGATTATTTTTTGGACGGCGCGCCGATTTCCGATTACTCGCCAAACCTGGAAGACCGCGGTCCCCATCGCCTTTTTGGGCGCGTGCACGTACTCGGCGCTTCATACGACGCTCATGTGGGCGAGCCGGGTCGCGATCTATCACGTGGCCGGAATGGGTTCGTACGACTACGGCAACATGGTCTTTCGCTATCCGATGGAAGCCTCAAACGATTTGATCTCCTACGCGACCATCACCGGCTTCATCTATTTCTTCGACCGGATGGCCGCCGCACGGCGCGCAGAGCTGGCGGCCTCGGAACTGCAGGCAAAACTAGCGGAAGCGCAGCTGGAGAATTTGCGGCTGCAGCTCAACCCGCACTTTCTCTTCAATACGCTCAACGCAATTTCGTCGGTGATGTACGAGGATTTGGCCAAGGCGGACGAGATGTTGACGAAGCTGAGCGATTTTCTGCGCATCGTGCTCGCTTCAAACGGCGTACATCAAGTCGCGCTCGAGGAAGAGATCGACGTCGAGCGCAAGTACGTCGAGATCATGACGGCACGGCTGGAACAACGCTTGGATTTGCGCGTCAACGTGGAAGACGCCGCCGCATCGGCGATCGTCCCATTCATGATCTTGCAGCCTCTGCTCGAGAACAGCATCCGCCACGGCACGCCGGGAAATCGGAGAGCGCTCGATATCGGCATCGATGTGACGCGGCGCAACGGTTCGACCGTGATCTGCGTATCCGACGACGGCGTTGGATACAACCCCGAGAACGGGATGCGCGGACATGGTCTCGCGCTCGTGAACTCGCGCCTGGAGCACATGTACGGCGATGCCGCGACGTTCGCCATCGGGCGGCGCGAAGGCGGCGGGACGCAAGCGACGCTGACGTTTCCGTATAGCGCATCGCCGGAGGTTACGTCGTGACCTTACGCGTGCTTCTCGCGGACGACGAAGCGCCGGCGCGGCGCAAACTCGCTCGGTTTCTCGAAGCACATCCGGACGTCGAACTCGTCGGGCAGGCCGCCAACGGCATCGATGCCGTCGACCTTATCGCTATGACGCAGCCCGACGTCGTGTTTCTCGACATTCACATGCCGGACCTCGACGGCCTGGGCGTCGCGGAAGCGATGCTCGCGCGCGAACGTCCGCCGCGAATCGTGTTCGTCACCGCGCACGATCGCTACGCGGTCAAAGCGTTCGAAGTGAGCGCCTTGGACTATCTGCTCAAACCGTACGATCGCGAGCGTTTCGAACGTGCCCTCGAAAGAACGCGCCGCACGCTCGAAATCGAACCCGCGGCCGGCGCGGGTCTGGCCGATATGCTCGCCGCGGTCCGCAAGGACGAACGCTACGCGCGGCGGCTGCTCGTATCGAACGATGGCCGCTCGTCCTTCGTACCGGTCGGTGAAATCCGGCGATTGGAATCCGACGGCAACAACGTCACCATCCACTGCCGCGGCGGCTCGTTCTCGCTGCGCAGCACGCTCGAATCCCTCGAATCGCGATTGGACCCCGAGCAATTCGCGCGCGTCCATCGCTCTCATCTCATCAACATCGACGACATCGCCGAAGTGAATCCGTGGTTCCACGGCGACTACAAGATTAAGCTGCGGGACGGTTCGGAGCTCACGTGGAGCCGGCGCTACGCGGCCAAGCGCCCAGATCTCCTAAAGTAGCCCTGTTGGCAGTCCCGCTCGTCACGGGGCGATTGCACGACCGGAGCGCTGCCGGAACAATGAGGCATGAAGGTCCAACGGATTCCGCCCATCGCGGCTTTCGTGACGCTCGCGGTTCACCTGATCGGGAACGCCCACTACGGGTTCTTCCGCGATGAACTGTATTTCATCATCTGCGGGTTTCATCCGGACTGGGGGTACGTCGATCAGCCGCCGATCGTGCCGCTGCTCGCCGCCGGTACGCAGCTCTTCGGACACTCGCTGTTTTGGCTGCGCGCGGTGCCGGCGCTCTTCGCCGCCGGCGGCGCGTACGTAGTGTGCCTTCTCGTCATCGAGATGGGCGGCGGAATCTTCGCGCAATGTTTTGCGGCGCTGATGTATCTGCTCACCGGCGTGCTTCTGGCGTTCGGCGGGAAGGTCGGACCCGACGAAGTGGGTCTGTGGACCTGGCCGCTCGCGGCGCTCTACGTTCTGCGCATCGTAAAGGGCGGCGATCCGCGCCTTTGGCTGTTGGCCGGCGTCGTCATCGGCATCAGTCTCGAGAGTAAGTATTCCGTCATCTTCTTTGCGTTCGCACTGCTCGTCGGTCTCGCGCTCGCTCCGCAGCGGCGCTTGCTCGTGTCGCGCTGGTTTTTCGGCGGGAGCAGGCATCGCTGTCTTATCGCGTTGCCGAACTTCATCTGGCAAGCCGTTCACGGTTTTCCGATGTGGGAACTGCTGCGGGCGGGACAAAACGGGAAAAATACGACGCCCGGGCCGCTGCTCTTTCTTTTCCAAGAAGTGGTATCACGAGCCTCGTACCTGCGCTGGTGTGGATCGCCGGATTGATTTGGGTGCTGCGCGAGAAGACGACGCGGTTTCTCGGCTACGCGTACGTGGTGCTCATACTCGAGATGATCGTGCTTCACGGCAAGCACTACTATCCGGCCGACGTGTATCCGATTTTGATCGCGGCGGGCGGCGTTGCAATCGAGCGCTGGATCGGATCGGTCGCGCTCGAGCGATCGTCGCCGCGCGATCGCGGCCGCCGGGATTGCGCTGGCCCCTTCAGCCTGCCGGTTCTCGGCGAAGAGCAGATGGTCTCGTACGAAGCGCAAGTCGGCAGCGTGCTCCACATCTCACGCGAGCGTTGGCAACCGAACATCACAAGAGCGCCAAGCTTCCTTCCGATTGGGCCGACATGCACGGCTGGCCCGAACTCGCCGAGCCGTTCGCCGGCGTTTACAACGCGCTGCCCGCAGATCAGAAGGCACAAGCCGTCATCGTGCCAGCAACTACGGTGAAGCGGCGGCGATCGATTTCTTCGGCAAGCAGTATGGGCTGCCGCCGGCGATCTCGGGCCACAATAACTACTGGCTCTGGGGGACGCACGGGTACACCGGCAACGTCGTGATCGACGTCAACGGCGACTGCGGCGCCTCGATGCGCTACTTCCGCAGCGCGCGCCTCGCGACGACCTTCAGCAGCATGTGGGGCCAAAGTTACGAGCAAGACCTCCCGATTATGGTCTGCACGGGTATTACGAAACCGATCTCGGAGATTTGGCCCGAGCTAAAGGTTTACCGATAGGAGCCTGACGCCCGTGGGGGCGCACGAAGCGAACGCCGAAGCTTCGGGCTGCGTTCCTACACCAGGAGGGTCTTTCCGTCATGCCGTTCTCATTTCGCGTTCCGGCGTTCGCCGCTTGCACGCTTCTCTTAGCAGCCTGCGCAGGCGGCCACGGTTCCGGCGGGTTCACCCCGGCGGCGCTGCCCCAAAGCGACGCGGCCTTCGCGTCCGATGCCGGAGCGACGGTCCCGATGAAATACTCTGTAAAGATTCCGGCTGCGAAAAAAGCCGCGACTGAAGCGGCACTTCACGAGCAGTTCGTGTCGGCGAGCACGCAGTCGATCGCCTTTGCGGTGTATAAAGCGGGCAAAACGCACAACGCGCAAAACCTCTTGTTTACGAAGGTCATCGCGCTCAACGCCGGCGCGGCAGGCTGCACCGCCGCAAAAACGCGAACCTGCAGCGGGACGCTGAACCTTCCCCCGCCCACCGTCGATATCGTCGCGACCACGTATGATCTCAAACCGAACGGTACGAAGATTTCGAAGAAGGCCAAGGAGCTCGCCGTCGCCACGATGGCCGGACAGGTGGTTACAGCCAACAAGAAGATCGCGATTACGCTCGGGGGCATTCCGGCGACATTCACGATGACGATTCCCGCTTCGCAGGTCGTCAACGGCGTGCAGACGGCAACCGTGTACGGCATGTCGCAGTCCAGCAGCAACATCAGCGTGAAGGCCTACGATGTGGACGGAAACTTCATCGTTACCGACGGATACGTGGACGCTACCGGAAAGAGCACCGGCATAGCGATGTCCGAAAAGCCGTCGTGGGCGTCGTGCACCGCGCCGGTGCTTCAAGACGGCACCGATACGCCCGGCACAAAAATCGTCGTCAGCGCGCCCCCGAAAGGCGGCGTGTTCTTTAACTACGGCATCGGAGGAATCGCAGCACCGTTTTCGACTGCCGGGTACTGCAGCTTCGCCGTCACGGCATCGCTCGGCAAGAGCGCCGTTCAAAAAGGCAGGTACGTGCTCGACGGTCCGCAGCTGAACGAATACCCGATCTCATCGATGTCGGAGCCGGATTCGATCATCGTCGGCCCGGACGATAACATCTGGTTTACCGATATATTCGGAAACGTCGGCACCATCAACGTTTCATCCAAAGCGATTTCTCTCTATCCCGTCGCTGGGGCGGAAGGTATCGTCTCGTACGCCGGCAGCCTTTGGATCAGCGCCTATGGGAGCCTCGTTAACATGCAGACGACCGGCACCATTACGAACACCTTCACAACAACGGGAACCGAGCCAGGCGAGCAACTTGCCGTGGATCCGTTCGGCAACTTCTGGTTCTCCGAACCCGAAACCCAAAAGATCGCCAGCGTTACGCCGCTCGGCGCCCTCGCGGAGTATCCGATTGGCGGTAAAGAATATCCGAGCGGTATGACGGCCGGTCCGGATGGCAACATGTGGTTTACCGGCACCATCGGCCAGAAACTTGGAAAAATCAGCCCGAGCGGAGCGCACGCGGTGGTCCAATATAAGGTTCCGATCTTGACGGACGGACAACCGTACCCGTTCCAAATCGTAAAAGGCCCCGACAATAACCTTTGGTATACTTCCTGCAGTGCTGGAACCATCAACCGAATGCCCGTTCCGACGGGAAGCACAGTGACACCGACTGTCTTTTCCGCTCCCCACGCCCCTCAGTTTTCGTGGGCGCAGATATACGGCATCGGAGCTGGGCCCAACGGCGATATGTGGGTCACCGACATCGCGGACAAGGCTCTCGATCGGATTCCTTTGACCGCGACGGCTGCTTCTCAAATCACCTCGGTGAAGGTTTCCGCTTCGCCGTTTTGGGTGACGACCGGGCCAGACGGCGCGATCTGGTTTACCGAAAGAACCCTGGGCAACGGTATTCCCCCTAACGGCAAAATCGGACGCCTCGTACCCTAGCTCAGGCGACGCCGAGTGCTTGAAGAAGGCGCGGGTAGACGATGTCTATCTGCGCCTTCGGGTTTCGCCACTCGATGATGTCGTGCCATTCGGCCAAGTTGCGCATTTCGACGTACTCCATGCCGTTGCGATTCCACCCGGCCCAGTTGTTCGCGACCTCTTTCGTCACCTCGTTGTTGACCGCGGGATCGCACCGGTTGACGACGGGTACGATGCGTTCGGCCAACTGCCGTTGCTTCTCCGATGTCTTGTAGACATCGTCGCCGATGCGCAGCGTTTGCGCGAGCGAGTGAGTCGAGAATCGCGGGTACGCGGTTTTCGGCTGCAGCGCCGCTTTGACCCGAGGATCCCACCAAAGGTACATGTTAGGGAGATGCCGCACGATCCACCCGATAGTGCGGCTCAGGCCGTACGGCATCTGCAACAGAGCGAACTCCGGCGCGACCGGAACGGAGATTGCGATGTTGCGATACTGCGCAAAGTACGCGCTCAGCGTACCGCCCATCGAAATGCCGAGCACGCCGACGCGCTCGCCTATGCCGAACGCGATATCCACCGCTTCGTTCGCGCTGGCAATCACCGCTTCGGCGGTGAGTTTGTCGAGCCGCTTGGTCATGCGGTCCTTGTCGCCGTGTTCGGGCATGCGCGGAACGAACACGTTCACACCGCGCTCGTACAGCATCGGCGCGAACTTCGAAAATTGCGCGGGATTGTTCGTGTATCCGTGAAACAGCACGACCGCCAGCGGCGTGCGCTTTCCGCATCGAAAAGCGCGCTCTGCGCTTCGGGAAGAATGCTTGCATCGTCGAGCGCTTTGAAGGCCCGCACGCGCTCCAGCGCATCCTCGTAGTTCGCAGCCGGGCGGCTATCGGGCAGTGCGAGCATGCCAGGCACATTCGAGAAGGTGGTCGTTCACCATGCCGGTGGCCTGCATGAAGGCGTAGCAAATCGTCGGCCCGACGAACCTGAATCCGCGCGCGCGCAGATCTTTGCTTAGCGCCTCCGACTCTTTCGTTTCGGCCGGAATGTCCCCGCCGCGACGCCGGCCGTCGATCGGTTTGCCGCCGACGAAGCGCCATACATACGCGTCGAAGGTGCCGAACTCGCGCTGGATCGCCAGAAAGGCTTTTGCGTTGCTTACCGTCGACTCGATCTTCGCGCGATTGCGGACGATGCCGGCATCCTGCATGAGCTTCTCGACGCCGGCCGCAGTAATGCGCGCGACCTTCGCAGGGTCGAAATCGCGGAAGACTTTGCGATAGCGTTCGCGTTTGCGCAGGATCGTATCCCAACTCAAACCCGCCTGCGCGCCTTCCAATGTCAGCATCTCGAAGAGGTGGCGGTCGTCGTGCGAGGGCTTACCCCACTCTGTATCGTGATAGCGTGCCATCTCGGGCGAACTCGCCCACGGGCAGCGGCGCGGCTCTTTGCTCATGGGTCGATAGCCTCCAGCAGTTGCGGATAGACGCGGTCGGCAATCCCGGGCAGTCGCAGCGGCTCGATGATATCGTGCGAGAACGGGAGGCCGTGCAAAACGAGACTCGTAACGTCGATGCCGTGCGCGCGCCAGCTCGCTTCGAGTTTTCGAATAGCGCGATTGTTAACGGCAGATTCGTGCGAGTTGTTCACGAGGACGATATCGTGTGTTAGCGGGGCGCTTTCGCTCGCGTCGCGCAGCAAGTTGCGCGCCACTAGGTAGGCGTGCGCGATCGCATGCGTGGAGTACCGCGGGTAGCCGTGGGCCGGCATCTGCCGCTCGCGCAGGAACGGGTCCCACCATTGAAACGAGTTGGGCAAGCGCATCACGACCTCGGCGGCCGCCTTCATCACCCGGCTCGGCAGCACCGCCACGCCGAGAAATGGTGCGATCGCAACGGCGCGGTCGACGCGGTCGTGCTGGGCGATCCACGCCGTCAGCAGCCCGCCGAGGGAGAAGCCCGCGACCGTCACGCGATCGCCCAGCTCGCGCGCGACCGCAAGGATCTCGCGCGCCGCGGTCAGCAGCTCGTCGCCGGTAATCCGGGCGGCGGCTTCGGAAAACCGGTCGGCGTGGCCGTGGCGGGGCAGCCGCGGGACCAGCACGTTGTGGCCGCGGGCGTGCAGATCGCGGGCGTACCGGGAAAACTGCGCTGGGCTGGACGTCATGCCGTGCAAAAGCACCACCGCGCGCGGCCGGCGGCCCTCGTGGAGCAGTGCAATCGTGCGGCCTTTGTCGCCCACGAAAGCGTGGTCGAGCGCGAGAAGCCGGTCCAGACGGTCGGAAAAGGTGCCCAAGCGCGCAAGTCCTTAAGCAATTACACAAGTGTTCCTCGAACGCGGGCGTTGCGCGCCCCCGCGGTCCCCGCCCCGGCGAGTAAACACAAACGGCGCTTCGGTGAAGAACATGCATGGTTTATCGGATCGCGCTCAAGAACTAATTGCGCTGGAAGAGCGCTACGGCGCTCACAATTACCATCCGCTCGACTTGGTCGTCGAGCGCGCCGAGGGCGTTTGGCTGTGGGACGTCGGCGGCGACAAATACCTCGATTGCATCAGCGCCTATTCCGCCGTCAATCAGGGCCACTGTCACCCGCGCATTTTCGCCGCGATGGTCGAACAGGCCAAGAAGGTGACGCTCACGTCGCGCGCGATGCGCAACGATCGCCTGCCGGGTTTCCTCGAGAAACTCACGCGGCTGTGCGGCTTCGACATGGCGTTGCCGATGAACACCGGCGCCGAAGCCGTCGAAACCGCGATCAAGCTCGCCCGCCGCTGGGGTTACGAAGTCAAAGGCATTCGCGACAACGACGCGGAGATCGTGGTGTTCTCGAATAACTTTCACGGACGTACGACCGCAATCATCAGCGCGAGCACGACGCCGGAATACAAACGGCACTTCGGACCGCTCACGCCCGGATTCGTGCCCGTAAAATACGGCGACTTCGACGCGCTCGAGCGCGCAGTCACGCCGAATACGTGCGCCGTCCTGATCGAGCCGATTCAAGGTGAAGGCGGCGTGATCGTTCCGCCCGAGGGGTTCCTCAAGCGCGTGTGGGGGCTGTGCAAAGAGCACCAAATGCTCTTCATCGCCGACGAGATTCAAACGGGATTCGGCCGCACGGGCGATCTGTTCGCCTGCGATTACAACGGCGTCAAACCGGACATTCTCGTCGTCGGCAAAGCGCTGGGCGGCGGCTTCTATCCAGTCTCGGCCGCGCTCGCGAACGAACCAATCATGAGCTTGTTCAAGCCGGGCGATCATGGGAGCACCTTCGGCGGCAACCCGCTGGGATCGGCCGTGGCCGACGCCGCACTCGACGTCATCGTCGACGAAAAGCTCGCACAGCGCGCGCGCTACGCGGGTGCGAAGATCATGCAGGGGTTGCGCGCGATCGCTTCGCCGCTCGTTAAGGAAATTCGCGGGCGCGGGCTCTTGATCGGCATCGAGCTCATCAAACCCGCCCGTATCTTATCCGAAGCGCTGCTCGAACGCGGCGTTGCGGCCAAAGATACTCAGGATATGGTGCTCCGCATCGCTCCGCCGCTCGTCATCGACGACGCCGCGATCGATTACTTCCTCGAACGATTCAAGGACGCGCTTGCTTCCATAACGTAAGACACCTGCGAGAGGTGCCTTGTGGACGACGCCGAGCTTGAACGGTTAGCGGCCCGCGTCGACGCGCTCGAGCGCGAAGTCGCACAACTGCGCTACGGGATCGGGGCACCCGAGGCTCCGCTGCCTGCACCCGCGCCCGTCACGCAACGCATCATCCCGGCTCCGCCGGTTCAGCCTGCGGCCGCGCCCGTTGCCGCCGCGCCGCATCGCAGCGACGTCGAGTCCGTCGTCGGCGGCCGCGGCCTGCTCTACGCCGGCGCGTTTCTCGTACTGCTCGGCGTCGCATCGTTCTTGAAGATCGCCTTTGACCGGGGCTGGATCGGGCCGCCGATGCGCGTCGCGCTCGGCTTGATTGCCGGCGCCGCATTGATCGGTGCCGCAACGGCGCTGCGCAAACGTCTGCATCCCATTTTTGCCGACGCGCTCGTCGGCCTCGGCGCGGCGATCGCGTACCTGTCGCTCTACGCGGCGGGGAGCATGTTCCATCTTCTGCCGCTCTCCGCCGTCGCATTCGGCACGATCGTCGTAACAGCGGCGCTCTGCGTGCTCGCATATTGGCAAAACCGGCAGCCGCTCGCATTCGTCGGAATCGCCGGCGGAATCATCGCACCGCTGCTCTTCGGCGGCGGAGACGACGACTCGCTGCTGCTGTACGTCTATCTTGCGGTGCTCTCGAGCGCATCCATCGTCTTGGGCGAGCTGCGCGGCTGGCGCGCGCTTCCGGTCGTATCTCTCGTCGGCTCGGCGCTGTACTGGGTTTTCCTTTTCTTCGATGGAAACGAACACAGCTTCGTCGAGCGCCTGATCGTCGGCATCGTGCTTTACGCGCTCTTTGCATCGAGCATGCTGCTCGCGTGGGGTAGGAAGCAACCCATCGACGCATGGCGCATCACGATCGCGGCGCTCAATTCGGTCTGGTTCTTCTGTGGTATGGCAGCGCTTGCGGAAGGCCACGACGCCGTCCTCGCGTTCGTGTTTCTCGCTATTGCCGCGGCACATTTAATCGCAGGCTTGAGCCTAGCTCAGCGGCAGCAGTATTGGCTGGCGACGATCGCGCTCAGCTTTGCGATCCCGCCGATCTGCGCTTCGTTCGCGCCGCTCGTACCCGCCGAACCCCTCTCTCTCGCGATGCACGTGGCGTGGGTCGTCGAAGCGACGCTCGTCGGCGTTCTTGGTGCGCGCTGGGACGACCGCGTGATGATCGTGCTTTCCGGCGCGCTGTTCGCCACGGTAGTCTTGCACACCATGTCCCTTTATGGCCTCGAAGATAGCACGTCGCTGTTCAACGATCGCTTCATTTCGCTGGTAGCCGCAGCAATCGGGATGGGCGTCGTGCGACGCGAACTTGCGGCGCGCGATGTTTCGAACGGCCGGTTTAGCGGGTTCGCAAAGGTCGTGATCGACCTGGTCGTGCTGTTTGCGATCACGATGGAAGCCGAGCGGATCGGGAAACTTATTTTCCAGGCGCACTCCAACGAAACCGCCGGCAGCGTGGCGATTTCGATCGCCTGGGCGCTCTACGGCGCCGCGCTGATCGCGTTCGGCATCCGGTTCAAAGACGCGGTGTCGCGTTGGGACGGACTCATCTTGCTCGCGCTCGCCGTGCTGAAAGTCTTGGTGCTCGACCTCACGCAGTTCGATCTCATCTTCCGCGTCGTCTCGGCACTCGGCCTCGGCATCGTGATGCTGGTCATGGCGTACTTCTATCAGACGCGCCTGCGCGCGAAACCGGGCGAATAGCGTGATCGCGGCGTTCGCATTCCTCTTTGCCGCCGCAACCGGCGGATGGCACGACGCCCGCACGATCGTGGTACCGCCGGCCGCAAAGCTTCCGGCGTACGTGCGCCTCGCGCTTCCGCAAGAGATCGATGGAGGATCCGATAGTACCTATCCGGACGTCCGCGTCGTCGATGCGAGCGGTCGTGAAATTCCGTACGCGCTCGATGTCGATCCCAAAGTGAGCACCGGCGTCGAAGCGCAACTCTCGGACGTAGGATTCGTTCCGGGACGGTTCACGCAAGCGGTCGCCGACGCGGGCGATTCGGGCGCGCTGCATTCGGCGATCTGGCTCGATACGACGCAACAGACCTTTTTCGAACGCGTCCAAATCGCAACCAGCGACGATCGCCGAACGTGGACTGTCGTTGTTCCGAGCGCGTTGATCTACCGCGTGGAGTTTACGGATCGCGGAAGCAGCCAAATAGCGTACGGTCCGTCGCGAGCCCGCTGGGTGCGCATCCGCATCTTGAACGGTTCGAAACAGTTTGC
>CAWAJD010000027.1:0-26980 GCA_963782265.1 Vulcanimicrobiota bacterium | reverse complement strand
GTGATCGCGGCGTATGCCGTGCCCAAGAACTCCGTGCGACCAGTTCCGGCGGCGGCATGGCCAAAGAAGATAACGGCACTTCCGCCGAGCCATCACGAGCCGCTCCCGCTTTCGCGCAGGCGATTCTTCGCATCTCGCGGTTCCGCCGAGTACGCTCTCGCCTACCGACACGACGCTGCCGAACGGCCTGCGTTTGATCGTTCAGCCGGAGCACATCACCGGAACCGTCGTCGTGAGCGGCGAGATTCTCGACAATCCGCAAGTGCAGGAACCTGCCGGCCAAGAAGGCGTCGCCGGTCGCATCGCAGCTCTTGCCGTTCGGGACGACTACCTACGACCGCGTCGCGTTCCAAACGGAACTCGATAAAATCGCAGCGACCACCAGCGCCGGAACGCAGTTCGGCGTCGAGGCGCTCTCCGGCGATTTCGACCGCAGCATGCAGCTGCTCGCGGACGAGGAACTGCACCCGGCCTTCGATCCGAAGCGTTCGCCATCGTTCAGAAACAAACCGTCGGCTCGCTCACGGGTAGGTGGTCGCCGACCATCTCACCGACGTCGCGCTCAACAAGGCGCTCTATCCGCCCGGCGATCCCCTTCAGCGCTTCGCATCGCCCGCTACCGCGAGCGCGCTCACGCTGGATCAAGTCAAGGGGTGGTACGCCGCTGCCTACCGTCCCGATCTCACGACCATCGTCGTTATCGGCGACGTTACGCCGGAGCAAGCCCGAGCCGTCGTCGCCAAGTACTTCGGCGGCTGGACGGCTACCGGACCGAAGCCGAACGTCTATCCGCCGGCCTACCCGCCAACACCGCCGCGCAAATCACCGTTCCGGCAAACGGCCGCGTGCAATCGTCGGTGCAGCTCGTCGAATCGACTCGACCTGTTGCGCACGGATCCGGAGTGGGCGCCGCTTCAAGTTGCCAACACCGTGCTCACCGGTGGTTTCTACTCGTCGCTGCTGTACCACGACTTGCGCGAAGTGCACGGCTACGCGTACTCCGTCGATAGCCGCTTCGTCACCGGAAAGGTGCGCAGCAGCTTCCACATCGAGTACGCGTGCGATCCGCAAAACATCGTGCCGGCGCAAAGCCAAGTCGCGGCGATCTCACGCAGCTTGAAAGGAAACCCGTCGAGACGGATCGCTTGCTGCGCGCCAAGGCGCTGCTTATGGGCGACGTGCCCATTCGCGCGGCCGCTACGACGGCGTATCGGCGCTGCTTCTCAACTATGCGACGCGCGAGCTCCCGCTGAATCAGGGAACGCTCGATGCGCAGGCGGAGCTGGCGGCGACCAAGGATGCCGTTCAGGCGGCGCTCGCGAAATACGTGCGCCCGTCGAGCTTCGTCCGCATCGTTACCGGACCGGGTCCCAAGTAGCGAGCGGTGCCGCTCGCCGGCGTTGGTTTCGACCTCGACCATCCTTAGCCATCGACAACAAGCTCGAGCGGGTTGCATTCTTTCACCTGCTCGCTTTTTGTTGGAACGCGGAGGCCGAGCGATGGGGACGCTCGCGGAGGAGAGCGATCGAATCGACGACTTGCTCGCGCACCAGCGAAGCGGCGCATTTTCCATCGACGACGCGGTTCGGCGTTTCACGATGGAACGCGGCGTGGTGGCGAGCGACGTGTACGTGGAGCGTTTTCGCGCCCTCGCCATCGAGATGGCGCCGGCGTTCGTCGTCCCACTGCCGGGCGTGAAACGCACCGTCGCAGTGCTGCGCGAGCGCGGCGTTGCGGTTGCAGTGTTGAGCAACGGATGGAATCCGTTACAGGTCATCAAGGCAAAGCTCGCCGGTTTTGAAGGCACCGTCTTGGCGAGCGGGGATATCGGCGTGCAGAAGCCCGATCCGCGCACGTTCGAGGCACTGCTCGAAGCGCTCGAGACGTCTCCGGAGAACACGTGGTACGTCGGCGACGACCCGAACGGGGACGTCGTGGGCGCGGCGCGCTGCGGCTTAAACGCCGTGTGGATCGATGCCGAAGGCAAGAATATCCGAGCGATCTGCCTTTGCCGCCGTACACAATCGGGTTCGCTGGAAGATCTCCTCACGTTGATTCCGGGAGTGTCCGTATGAAACAGCTCGCGTTCGTACTGCTCGCACTCTGTTGCGCCGCGCTGCCGGCAGCAGCGGCTTCGCCGGTGACCGACTACGACGCGCAACTCGTCGCGCTTGCAAAGGCTCATCAAACCGAAACGCTTTCCTCGAAATCCGTCGAGCGCAACCTACGCGGGCGTTCACACGTGGGACGCGCAGCTCGCGGATTTCTCGGCACAAGCCCAGCGGACCAGTTCGCGAAGCTGCTTGACTTCCGAACGCGGCTCGTGGCGCTGCAGCCGCCGGCGGGCGCGAGCGGCACGATCGCGTGGATTACCTGCTGCTGCGTTCGCGAATCGAAGGCGATTGGTGCAGACGGCGGTGCTGCGTGGCTTACAGCGCAATCCGACCGTCTATGAAGGCGAATGCGCCAACGGCATCTTTTCATTGATCAAGAAACCGTTTGCGAGCACCGAGATCCGCACGCGCGACGCCATCGCTCGAATGCGCGCGTGTCCGCGCGTACTCGCCGACGGCAAAGCCAATCTCACCGACACGGTTCGGGAGTTCGCGCAAACGGCGGTGGAAGACGTCGACGATGGCGACTCGCTCTACACGTCGAGCCTTGACGAACTGGCGCGCGGCGCGAACCCGGCAACGCGGGCGGACCTGCGCGCCGCGCAGAAGACCGCGATGGATGCGCTGCATGCGTACGCCGCGTGGCTGCGCGCGAATATGGCGTCCTTCCACGAAGGCGGGTTTTCGGTCGGCAAGGAGCAGTACGAATGGTACCTGCACCGCGTGCTGCTGCTTCCATTCGATTCGAACGACGTCGCGCAGATCGGCCGCTTCGAACTGGCTCGCGACCGCGCGCTCGAGGCGTGGGAAAGCCAGATTCGCGACGCGCACGAACCTTCGCCGCCGTCGCAGCCGGCCTTTACGACCAGTGTCCGCTTTCCTCGCATCGTACCAGCGCGCCCTCGCCAAACTGATCGCGTTCATCGAGTCGCACGAGATCGTGGATATCCCGAGCTACATCGGGCCGTTCCATATCGTCGAAGTTCCGAAAGCGGTCGCGGCGACGTATCCGGCGGTTTCATGAACCCGCCCGGCATGTTCGACAAGGATCCCGAAGGATTCTATTTCGTTCCGGATTTCAATCCGTCGAACACCAGTTTCTTTGCGGCGCAGGCGCGGGAGTCGGTATTACCGGTGCTCGGGCACGAATGCATCCCCGGCCACTTTCTTCAGTTCACGTATGCGTATCATAATCCGGATTACATCCGGCACTCGAGCGACGACGGCGTCTTTGCGGAGGGCTGGGCATTCTACGGCGAAGAGATGCTGATGCGCAACGGGCTGTACGACAACGACGCCGCCGCGCGCAAACAGGTGATTCATCTGATGCGCCACCGCGCGACGCGCGTCGGCGTCGACGTCGGACTTCACACCGGCACGATGACTCTGCCGGCAAGCGATCGCGTATTTCCGCCAGAACGCCGGGATCGACGAAGCGACCGCCAAGGGCGAGGCGACGCGCTTTGCAATGGATCCGGGGCAAGCGATCGACTATCTCGTGGGGAAGACTCAAATCGAAATGCTCATCGGACTCGTCCACGACCGGGAAGGCGCAGCCTTTTCGCTGCGCCGCTTCCACGACCGCCTGCTCTCCTACGGAACCGTGCCGTATTCCACGATCCGTTACGAATGGCTTGGCGATGACGCGTGGCTTGCCGGCGGGATGGATCCGATCGCACCCGTGGAGTTCACCAAACCATGAGCCCGCGGATTAGCGGCGGCTCGCTGGGCAGCCGGAAGGTCAAGTCGCCGAAAGGGCTGCACGTGCGGCCGACGCCCGGCCGCGTCAAAGAGTCGCTCTTTTCGATCCTCATGGAGCGCATCGACGGCGCGCGCGTGCTGGACCTGTTCTCGGGGACCGGCGCGATCGGTTTCGAAGCCGCCTCGCGCGGGGCCGCCAAGGTGATCTGCGTCGAGGCGCACCGCGAGACCGCCCAGGCCATCGAAGAGACCGCCAAGGATCTCGGCGTCGACGGCGTCGTCAGCGTCTTTGCCGCGCCGGCCGAGCGCGCGCTCTACCGCCTCGACGAGAAGTTCGATATCGTCTACCTCGACCCGCCCTACGCCAACGACGTTCCGCTGCAGCTCTTCCGCCTGCTGCTGGAACGCAAGCTGCTGGCCGACGGCGCCGTCGCGATTTACGAGCATGCCGCGAAGACGATTCTGCCCGACATACCGGGGTATCGGTCGTCGCGCGAAGAAGTCTACGGCGATGTGGCACTGGCGTTTCTGGAGCCCGTCGGGGTTAGCCGCGATTGAGTGAGAAGCGGGCGATCTATCCCGGATCGTTCGATCCGCCGACCAACGGTCACCTCGACGTCATCGAACGAGCTGCAGCCTGCTTCGGCGAAGTGATTGTCGCCGTAGTCGTTAACCCCCAAAAACGCGACCCGATGTTTTCTCTCGAAGAACGCGAGGCGATGCTGCGCGAATGCGTTACGCGTTGGCCGAACGTTCGCGTCGAGCATTTCCGCGGGCTGCTCGCCGACTACGTGAAGTCCAACGGCGACGTGATCGTCAAAGGGCTGCGCGTCGTCTCGGACTTCGAGAGCGAAATGTCAACCGCGCTCATGAACCGGTCCCTATCCGAGGTCGACACGCTCTTCCTGATGTCCGATGCGAAGTATTCGTTCGTCAGCTCGAGTATCGTTAAAGAGGTTTTCTTTCTGGGTGGCGACGTGGCGGCGCTGGTACCGGAGCCGGTACTCGCGGTCATGTCGAAAAAGCGCACGAGCCTCGTCAACTCCCGCTAAACTGCCAACTGGAGGTATCAATGTCCGTCTATCGCGTGCTCGAAAAACTCGAAACCTACGTCCACGAGGGGACGTGGCTTCCGGCCGGCTATCGCATTCTCTCAGAGGAACGCTTGATCGAATTCGTCGAGAAGGTTCGCTCGTCGCTTCCCGAGGAAGTCGGGCGCGCCAAAACGATCGCACGCGATCAGGAGCGCGTCATGCGCGCCGCGGCTGAAAAAGCCGAAGCGATCGTCGGCGAAGCCGTCAGCAAGCACGAAGAACTGGTCGATCAGAACGAAATCGTGCAGCGAGCCCGGACGACCGCCGAAGTCGTGCTGCGTGAAGCCGAAGAGCGCGCGCGCAAGATCAAGGAAGGTGCGGACCAGTATGCGGCGCAGGTGCTCGCCGAAATGGAAGCGCGTCTCGGCGGCGCGTTGGGTGCCGTGCGCAAGGGCCGCGAGTCGTTGACGCGTCAACCGCAAGCCCCTTCTGCGGCGGCCGCACCCGCCGACCGCCCGCTCGCTCAAGCGGCCGCGGACGCCAAGCGAGCGGCTTTCGACTTGCAGGCCGCTGAGGAGACGAAAGCCCTCGAATCCGTCTGAGCTTCCCGAGCATTGGGTAGGATGCTCCCATGAAATATGTAATCGCAGCGCTCGCGTTAGCGGGCCTCATGGGAGCAACCGCCCTTGCCGACGCAACCGGCGGCATCGTCGGTTCCGTCGTGGACAGCAATACTGGCAAGACCCTTGCAAACGTTCCGATCAGCATCACGCGGGTTGAAGCCCGCCCGAGAGCTGGAACATGAAGACCAATGCGAAAGGCCAGTTCGCCGATATCACGCTGACCCCGGGCCGCTACCTGGTCGTCGCGACGTTCCCCGGCCAAACGGTCGGTTGCGCGATCGATGACGTGTTCACCGGGCAGGTCGTTCACTTGAAGATCGGCGTCGGATCCACCAAGCTCGTTTGCGACGGGCCCCGCGCGCATCCCGCGCTGGTCGACCCTTCAGCCGTCTCGGACGTCTATCGCATCCCGGCCGGGCCGTAGATAGCTAGCATCCTAAGCAAACCTGAGAAGCCCCGGCCTTGTGCCGGGGCTTTTTTTGCCCTACGTTGATCACATGAAGAGAATCATTGGTGTGGCTCTGTTTTTCCTAGTCGCGGCAGCTCCGGCGCTCGCCGGCGGCAACTCCAGCGGCGGCAGCTCAAACTCGGGTGGCGGCGGCTGGAGCTCCGGTGGGATGCGCGAATCCAGCGGCGGATCTCGCACGGAGTTCCCCGGGTTCGGCGCGCAGCCGGCGCCGCGCAGCTTCGCCCCGCAGACGCGCGAAGCTCCAATGAAATTTGCCGCCGAACCGGATCGCCGGCGCGTCCAACCCCGCTGGTTTTCGAACGACTACGTGAGCACGCACCCGACGTGCCCGAAGAACCCGTATCAGCAGCCCCCGGCCTTCAACGGATGCGCGGTCAATCCGTGGGTGCTCTACGCATTCCCGTCCGACGATTACTGACGCCCGAGAAAACTACGCTAGATCATGAACGCGCCGCCGAAACCGATGGCGCGTTCGTGATATCCGGTGTTGGGTGTTAAGTCGTACTCCGATTCGAGATCGACTACGAACCCGGGCGAAAGCGCGCGCTGCAGTGCGACGAGCAGCACGTTCGACGTTCCGCCGGTCGGATTGACGGGAATCGTGAGGTTCTCGTTGAGGGTAACGCTCGTCGAGTTGTCGATCGGGTACGAAAGCGTGATCGCCGGCGCGTACGAGGCGTAGCGCCGCAACGCCCCGCCGTTTTGCGGCGTCCCCGGAGCGTTCGAGAGCGTGAACGACGTGTTGATGCTTAGCTTGCCTTGCGGAGAAGGCACCGGTGTAGCTGAACGCATAGCTCGGGCCGCCGAGCGACTGTCCGTTCGTTCCGGTCGGAACCGTGACGAAGACTTCGACGGCGTCTTGATACCAGTAGTGGCTTTGAATGCTGTGCTTCCAGCCGAATCCGCTGTCCAGCACACCCGTCGACGGTGTGAAGAGGTTCGGGACGTTCGCACCGCCGCGAATCGCCATGGTTGGCGGCGCGTAGAGAAGTTCGTCGTGTTTGCTGACGCCGAGACGCACGAGCGTCATCGGATAGGAACTCAGCACGCTCGTTCCGCCTTTGCCGTTGTCGACTTCGTTGCGATAGCCGAACTCCACCACGACGTGTTTGCTTGGAACCGTGCACGGCGAACCGGTGCTGGTAGCCGCAGGGCCGACGCCGGGGCGGTCGACCAGCGAAACGACTTGGCCCTGGCGGCACGGTCCCGGGTGCGTTTTCTTGGCCTGCGCGGCCGCCGGAAAAAGAAACGCGGCGCAGAGGGTTGCGCACAGGCCCCAGCGCCGCATCGTTTCTCGTTACGTCTTGATTAGACCGGCGGCGCCTGAACGTTTTGTGCAAAGGCTTCGAGGCGCGCGCGGTCGATCGCCTTCACGCGCCCGCGATCGAGTTCGACCGCGTTCGCGTTCTTCAAGCGCAGCAGCGCGCGGGCCGCCATGTCGCGCACCGTACCGGCGGCGGCGGCGATTTGCGCTTGCGAGAGATTCTCGACGCCGGGCAATCCGCGCGTCATGCCGACCGACGCGCGTGCGTAGCCCAGTAAGAACTTCGCGACGCGCTGCAGTACGTGCGCGAACGCAAGATCCGCGATCGTATCGATCGAGCGGCGTCGCGCCTGCGAAGAACGCGATGAGGAAGCCGAGCGCGAGTTCCGCGTCGTTGCGCGCCGCATGCATGACGGCTTCGCTCGGGAGCGTAATCACGACCGCGTCGGTGAGCGCCTCGGCGCGTGTGGTGGCGCCGCCGCTGTCGAAGGTGCCGCTCTCGTTGAGCGTATCGTGGGTCAGACGCTCGCCGATCGTGTGCGTCTTGCCGTCGGGTGAGAGCAGCGTATAGATGATCTTGCCCGACTTCACGATTCCGAGGTACGGCCACATCTCGCCCTCGTCGAAGATCGTGTCGCCGGACTTGTAGCTGCGCTCGCTCATCTGCGAGGCAAGTTCCTTGATCGTCGTCGCTTTGGCGGAGGTAAACTGCGGAACGTGCTGCAGCAGCGCTTCGCCCTCGGCATGCTCGTCGATCCGGTCGAGACGAATCGTCCAGCGATTGCTACCCAAGTTACGCGCGTCCCACGAAAAACGGCCGGGACGCAGCTGCGTCATTTCGTTGCGCAGCGCGCGGGGATCGGTCTCCTCGTTGATTTCGACCGACGTTCCGATGGCGAGTTTATCGAACGCTTCGAGGATCTGATCGGTCTTGTTTGCAGGGGAGAGCGACCGGGCATCGAGGGTGACGGCGGCAGGACGATTCATCGGCATAGCCCGCCTGGATTAAGGGAAACGGGGCGCGGCGCCTGCCGAGGCCCGGGTCATTTGTTTGGTGAATATAGCGGGGTTATGAGTACCCCAATCAACGACAGCGACATCGTCATCGTCGCCGGCGCCCGCACCCCCTTCGGGAACCTGGGCGGCACCCTAGCCGACCTTACCGCCACCGACCTCGCGGTCGCGGCCGCCGAGGCGGCAATCGCCCGCAGCGGCGTTCCCAAGGAGAAGTTCGACGAAGTCGTCTTCGGTAACGTGATCCAGTCCAGCGCCGATGCCATTTACCTCGCGCGCCACGTCGGGCTGCGCGCCGGTCTGCCGATCGGGGTTCCGGCCCTGACGCTCAACCGGCTCTGCGGTTCGGGGCTGCAGGCGATGCTCTCGGCGGCACAATCGCTGCGCCTCGGCGAAGCGACGTATGCGCTGGCCGGCGGAAGCGAGAATATGACGCAGTCGCCGCACGTCATCCGCGGCGCGCGCAAAGGCTTTAGTTTCGGCGCGAACGTGCAGATGGAAGATTCGCTCTGGTCGGCGCTGACCGATTCGTACGGCAACACGCCGATGGCAATCACCGCCGAGAATCTGGCGAAGCAGTATGGCGTTTCGCGCGAAGAGTGCGACGAGTTTGCGCTCGCGAGCCAGACGCACGCGCTCGAAGCGCAAGCCGCGGGGTACTTTGCTGAAGAGATCGTTCCGGTGCAGGTTCCGGGACCGAAAGGCACGACCACGACCGTGGAAAAAGACGAAGGTCCGCGCGCGGGACTCTCGATGGAGAAGCTCGCGAAACTTCCGGCGCGCTTCGTGAAAGACGGCGTCGTGACGCCCGGCAACGCGAGCGGCATCACCGACGGCGCCGCGGCGCTGGTGCTTACCACGGTGAAGCAGGCGAAGGCCGACGGCGTGAAATGGATCGGCCGAATGATCGCCGGCAGCGTAGTCGGCGTCGACCCGTCGATCATGGGCATCGGCCCCGCATATTCGATTCCGAAGGCACTCGCCAAAGCGGGCGTCGCCGAAAAAGATCTCGCCGTGATGGAAATCAACGAAGCGTTCGCACCGCAAGTGCTGGCGTGTTTGCGCCAAATGCACGACGGCGCGAAGACCAACGGCGTCCGCCTCAATCCGCACGGCGGCGCGATCTCGCTCGGGCATCCGCTCGGTGCGTCCGGCGCGCGTTTGGCTATCACCACGCTGCACGATCTGGCGCAGCGCGGCGGCGGCTACGGCGTCGCCTCGGCGTGCATCGGCGGCGGCCAAGGCATCGCGGCGGTCTTTACCGTCGATTGAAATCGTGGCTGAAGCCGGCTCGCATCTGGGACGCGCTTGCGATCCTGGCGATTGCTTTCGTGCTGTGGAAAGTCTTCATCGCCCCGCGTTCGCTCGACGCGAAGAACGCCTATCCAGCGCCGCCGACCAGCTACGCGCGGCTCGACGGCGGTACGTTCCACGTGCGCGACGCGCGCGGTAAAATGCTCTTCCTCGACTTTTATGCATCGTGGTGCGAGCCGTGCAAGGTCTCGCTGCCGCTCGTCGAGGCGTGGAGTTCGTCGCATCCCGACGTCCGCGTTGTCCCGGTCGACGTCGGTGAACCGCTCCCGGTCGTCGAAGCCTACGCCCGCAAGATGGGCTTACGCGACGTCGTTTACGACGCGAAGAACACGGCAACGGTCATGTTTTCGCTGCAAGGTTTTCCGACGATGGTCGTCATCGATCCGCAAAACCGCGTGCGCGCCAAGTGGGAAGGCCTCAATCCGGCGATCGGGCTGGCCATGGATAACGCGCTGAAGGACTTGCGATAACGGCTAGCTCGTGGTGGTGTTCTCGAAGCTGACGGTTTGCACGAGCGTCGTGCCGATGAAGCCGTCGACGCGCACCGGCAGATTCGTCGCCTGCGAAAGATAGAGCACCTCGCGGGTAAGCCCGTTGTCGCCCTGCGGGTTGGCAACGTCGAGGTTCACCAGGTTTACCGTCGCGCCGCCTAGCGTCGTGGTCGATGCAGTGAGCGCGCCGGCGGTTTCGGCGGCGTGCTGCAGAATGGAACCGAACGAGAGCTGCACGATGGTCATGCCGCGCAGCGACGAGACCATCGGATCGGTAAGGTCCACGCTCTTGGTGAACATGCCCTTCCCGGCCCGCACCGTCGTGCCGCCGTTCCAGGTCACGCTGGCCCCGCTGTTCGCCCCGCTGACGATGTTCATCGAAATCGAGGTCGGCTTCGCGAAGGTGTAGTCGTACACGCTGTTCTGCGTCTGCGTTCCTTTGACTTGATAGACGTGTGCCGTAGTCTTGTAGCCGGCGACCTTCGCGTACGCTGCTGCAGCGGCCGTCAAAGCGGGCGGTTGCGTCTGTGCACCGGCAACGGCCGTCGATACGACCGCCAGCGCAAGGGCGAACGTGCCGGAAAAAAGGCGCTTCATAAGGGGTTTTACCTCCGAGCGGACGCTAGTTTGGCCGGTCGTTCGACACGTCAATGCCGCATCCGTCTAGGTCTTGCCCCAGAATGCGAACATAAAAATGGCGGCGAGGGCCATCGCGCCGACGGTGAACCAACCCCAGCCTCGCGCGACGATACTGCTCGCCCAACGGCCCATGATGCGCGTATCGCTCGCGAAGTAGACGATAACGGCCAGGATCGGAACGGCGACGACGCCGTTGATGACCGCACACCAGAACAGTGCACCGATCGGATCGATCTTCAGTAACCCCATCACGATCGCCACGAGCATGCCGGCGACGAGCACGCCGTAGAACTGCGGGGCGCGCGCAGGCGTGCGGTCGAGTCCGCGCCGGAAGCCGAGGCTCTCGGTCGCGATGTAGGCCGACGAGCCGATAAGTGCCGGAATCGCGAGCAAACCCGTCCCGACCATGCCGAGTGCGAAGAGCCATCCTGCGAACCGGCCGGCCAGCGGTTCGAGCGCGCGCGCGGCGTCTTGCGCCGACTGGATGTCGTGCTTGCCGTGCGCGCCGAGCGTCGCCGCCGTCGTCACGATGATGAAGAACGCGACGAGATTCGAGAAGATCATGCCGGCGTTAACGTCGAGATGCGTGTCGGCGATCTCTTGCGGCGTCGCACCCTGGCGCGCTTTCTCGCTCGATTTGCCGTGCTGTTTGTCCTCCTCCACCATCAACGCGGCCTGAAAGAAGAAGAGGTACGGTGTGATCGTCGTGCCGAGGACCGCCATCAACGTGGAGAGCCAGCTAGCGTTGAAGTGCACTTCGGGAAGTACGAGGTGCTTGAAGACGAGTCCCCAGGGCGGGTGCACGACGAACGCGGTGATGACGTACGCGAACAGTGCTAGGGTCATCCACTTGATGACCGACGTAAGGTGCCGGTAGGAAAGAAAAACCTGCACCACGATGAGCGTCGCGCCGAACAGCAGAACCCATACGATGTTGTCGATTCCGAAGACGAGGCGCGCGGCTGCCGCCATTCCTTCGAGATCCGCACCGGCGTTGATCGTGTTTGCAACGATCACTAGGACGCACACCGGATAGAGCAGCGCAGGATGCAGATGCCGCTTCATCGTCGTTGCGAGCCCGCTTCCGGTAACGAGCCCGATACGCGCGCACATCCCCTGAATGACCGCCATCATCGGCGTCGTAAGCAGCGTGACCCACAGCATCGAGTAGCCGGCGCTCGCGCCGGCAATCGAGTACGTCGAAATGCCGGACGGATCGTCGTCCGACGCGCCCGTGATAAGACCCGGCCCGAGAATCGCTAGATAGCGCTTCCAACCTTTTTTCATTCCGGAAGTGCCTTTTCCCGAACGCGCTTCCCGTCAAACGCGGCAGGGTTTGCTAGGGAAAATCTCCGTCGATCTCCCCAAGCGCATCTTTCCCTGGAATCGTCGCGAACGCCGGCAGCGTGAAGTGCAGCGTGTTGCCGCTAAGTGTGCCGGGAACGTCTTCGATGTTTGGGTTGACGAAGCCGAGTAGCAACTCATACTTTTGCTTGGCATCGAGTACGTATGGAAACCACACGTCCAGCGTCGCACCTTTGAGAGCGACCGCCTGCGGACCCTTCGTAACAATGCTGAAGAAGTAGTATGCGTTCATGTGGGGCGTCGGCGGCATCTCCGCAACCGTTGGCGCGCGGCCGAGGATCGCAAACGCCGGATCCCAGGTCCGCGTCGCCGCGTCGAACGTCAACGTGGTCTCGAAGCCGTCGCTGAAATTCCAAAGCGTGCTGCCGCATCGCGCGCACGCGGCCTGAGCGTCGGGGCGCGCTATCGGCATTTCCGTATCGAACCCCGCAATGTGCTCCTCGGCGCGCGCGACCATCGCCGGAGAGATCGACAGGCGCTCCGCCCATTCTTGCGGTTGCTGTTTTAGCGCAGGGGCGAAGAGATCGAACACGCCGGTCAGCCACCAGCGATCGTTGCGCCGATGAAACGTTGCAAGGCCCGGTTTGCCCGCCGATTGCCACGTGACGATCGCTTCGTTGCCTTCGATTACCGCGTCGCCGATGACGATCGGTGCCGCGAGATAGTGCGGGAGCAGCACGGGTGCGCTTCCGCGAAGGTCCCGAAGCGTTGGGTGCGGTCCGTAATCGTCTGCACGGGCGTACGACGCCGTCATTGCGAGTGCGCCGGCGCTCGCCGTCGCAATCAGGAGCGCGAGGATTCGGGGCATGGCTTCTCGTTCCGGATCGGTTGGATGCGCCCCCGCGTCGAGTCCGACAGGTGGGACTCCCAGGCAACGGTAAGCTGTCCGGGGTCGTGCGCTTCCTCCTTACCGCGTTGCCGGTGCTCGTGCTGTGGACGTTCGCTCTGCTCGCCGGCGCACGGCCTGCGATGTGTCAAGAGCTGGAACCGCGCGTCTACTCGGCGGCGCCGGTCGGCACGAACTTTGTCGTTGCATCGTCCGCGATTTCGAAAGGCGACGTGTCACTCGATCCGTCGCTGCCGCTCAGCGACGTTCACGCTTCGATTACCACGACCACGCTGAGCTTCACGCGCACCTTTCCTCTGGCCGGGCGCACGGCCAGCTGGAGCGTTCTCGTCCCGTACGTTAACGGCCGCATTTCAGGAGCCGTTTACGGCGAGACTGCTGCTGCGACGCGTGACGGTTTTCCGGATTCACGATTACGTTTTGCGATCAACGTCCTAGGCCGGGCGTTAACGCCGGCGGAGTTCGCTCGCCGCAAACCCGGTGCTACGCTCGGTGTGGCCGTCACCGCGATCGTCCCGACGGGGACCTACGATCCGACGCGATTCATCAACATTGGCTCGAACCGCTGGTCGGTAAAACCCGAAATCGGCACCGAAATACCGATGGGAAAGTGGTTTGCCGATTTTTCTGCCGGGGTGTGGCTCTTCGGCGAAAACAGGAACTATTTCGGCGGCCAGATGCTTCGGCAAGCAGCGCTCGCTACGTATCAGATCCACGCCGGATATAGCTTTCGTTCGGGACAGTGGCTGGCGGTGCAGGGCGGATACTATGCCGGCGGCGCGACCACGGCCGGCGCGGCCAGGCCGATTAACGCACTATCCAATTCGCGCTATGGCCTGGCCCTAGCGCAGCCGTTAGGAGGGGGTGTTTCAGCGAAGTTCTCGTGGTCGCATTGGCTGAGTGGAACGTACGGCCAGAACTTCTCAACGATCGGCGTCGCCCTTCAATATGTGTGGTTCGACCATCGTTGAGCGCGTATCATCGGCCTGCGCTAAAGACGCGATCGCCGCGGATAGTGAGACCGCGGCGATCGCTGTGAGGAGGCTTTCACCTACCTAAAAACGCTCGTGGGTCTGAGGCTGTGACACTTAACGGCCTTTCCATTCTGGCTTGCGCTTTTCTAGGAAAGCGCCGGTGCCTTCTTTGATGTCCTCGGTGTCGACCAGGAGGCCGAACTCGAGGGCTTCGATTTCGAGGGCGTCGTCCATCGAGAGGTGGGCGCCGTTGTTGATCGCGCGCTTGCACGCAGAGATCGCGAGCGGGGCTTTGGTCGCGATGAGTTGAGCGATGCGCTTGGCTTCAGTCATCAGCTCGGCTAGCGGCACGACCTTTTGAACCAGGCCGATGCGCAGCGCTTCTTTGGCGTCGATCATTTCGCCGGTTAGGCAAAGGTACATCGACATGCCGCGGCCGACGAGCCGGGTCATGCGCTGCGAGCCGCCGTAGCCGGGGATCAGGCCGAGATTGACTTCGGGTTGGCCGAACTTTGCGTTTTCGCTCGCGATGCGAATGTCGCCGCCCATCGCGATTTCGCAGCCGCCGCCGAGGGCGAAACCGTTGATCGCGACGATGACGGGTTTGCGCAGGCGTTCCATCTGGCGAGTGATCGATTGACCCATGCGCGCCTGTTCCGAACCCGCAATGGCGTTCGGCAGGCTGTTGAGTTCCCCGATATCGGCACCGGCGGCGAAGGCTTTCTCGCCCGAACCGGTGAGCACGATCGCGCGCACGTCGGGGTGCCGGTCGAGTTCCAGCAGCGCGAGCGAGAGTTCGGCGAGCAGTTTGCCGTTAAGGGCATTGAGGACCGCCGGCCGGTTGAGCGTGACGATCCCGACCGGACCGTCGCTCTGGACGACGATGTGTTCGAACCCGCTATTCATAATCGTAGAATCCTTTACCGCTCTTGCGGCCGTAGCGTCCGGCGAGCACCATACGTTTGAGCAGCGGCGGCGCCGCCATGATCGGATCCTTGAATTCGTCGAACATGATCTCGGAGATGTAATACGTAGTGTCGAGTCCGACGAAGTCGAGGAGTTCGAGCGGTCCCATCGGGTACCCGCAACCGAGCTTCATGCCCTTGTCGATATCTTCTTTGCTGGCGAGCCCGCCCTCGTAGCAGCGGATCGCGTAAAGCAGATACGGAATCAGCAATCGGTTGACGACGAAGCCCGGCGTGTCTTGCGCCAAAATCGGCTCCTTGCCGAGCTTGCGCGAGAACGCGAAAAGCGCGTCGACGACATCCTGCGTGGTAGCGATCGTCTTGACGACTTCGACGAGCTTCATGATCGGCACCGGATTGAAGAAGTGCAGCCCGGCGACGCGGTTGGGGCGCTTCGTCTTCGCGGCGAGTTCGATCACGCACAAGCTCGACGTGTTGGTGCAGATGATGCCGTGAGGCGCCAGCATCTCGTCGAGTTGCTGGAAGAGCTTGGTCTTGATCTCGACGTTTTCGACGATCGCCTCGATGACCAGATCGCAGCCTTTTAGATCGGTGACGGCGGTCGTCGCTTGGATGCGTCCGAACGCCGCGTCGCGATCGGCTTGCGATAGCTTGCCTTTTTCGACGAATTTGTCGAGAGACTTTGCGATCGATGCAACGCCGCGGTCCAGCGGTTCCTTTGCAACTTCCATGAGGATGACGTTGAAGCCGGCAGAGGCGCATGTCTGCGCGATTCCGTTCCCCATCAGCCCGGCGCCGCAGACGCCGACGGTGCGGATTTCAGCCACGGTTCAGCCTTTCTAATCTTGGTGAAAGTTTATCTTTTGATAAAGGGCGCAGGTGGCTTCGTCGCGTTGCGAGGAACCCACCTTTGCCCTATACTGGGGGCTGCAACTTTTGTAGGAGGATCGTGCGAAGTGCGAGCCGCGTATCACGAGGCATTGGAGGGGACTCGGCTGGACGTCGTCCGGCTCGGTGCGCTCGTAGGAGACGCCATCCGCGTCTCGGTCGAAGCACTCGACAATCGGGATTCCTCGGCCGGCGCCCGCGTGGTAGCCGGCGACGACGCGGTCGACGATCTGCGGCGCCGCATCGAATCCCACTGCATCGAGCTGATTTGGCGGCAGCAGCCCGTGGCCGGCGAGCTTCGAGAAATCGCCGCGATGCTGGAAATCGCAACGGACTTGGAGCGGATCGGCGACTACGCCGTCGATATCGCCAAGAACGCGATCAAACTCGCCGAAGTCCCGATGCGCCCGCAACGCGTTGAAATCGACCGGATCGCGGCGGTCGCACACTCCATGCTGCTCGACGTGATGCGTGCGTACACCGAGCGCGACGAGGCGCTCGCGACGTTCGTGATCGAGCGCGACGATGAAGTCGACAAGCTCTACAAGCGCAGCATCAAGCTGCTGCAAGCGGAGATGCAGGCCGATCCGGAGATCGTTCGCCCCGGCACGCGCTACCTGTTCGTGCTCGCATCGCTCGAACGTGTCGGCGATCGCGCCGGTAACATCGCCTGGCACACGAAGGACATGATCGGCGCCGAGTGAGTACGCCGCTTCCACGGGAAGAATTCCTCGTCACCAAAAAATACGTCTATTTCAATCACGCCTCGGTCGGCGTCTTACCGCAGTCCACGCTAGCGGAGATCGAGCGCTTCGCGCGAGCGCAATCCGAAGCCGGCCTCCTCGGCGTCTTTCCGCACGAAGCCGGGATGCCGCAATCGCGCGAGCGCATCGGCCGTTTCATCAATGCGAGCGGCGAAGAAATCGCGATAACGCCCAACACCAGCCACGGCGCGAATCTTATCGCGCTCGGGCTCGACGCAAAGCCCGGCGATCGCATTCTGCTGTGCGACAACGAGTTTCCGGCGAACGCGCTGCCATGGATCGCACTGCGCTCGCGCGGCGTCGACGTCGTCGAACTCGACACCCGCCGAGAACGCTTGACGCCCGACCGTTTGCGCCGCGAACTTACGCAGCGCACGCGCGCCGTCACCGTTTCGTGGGTTTCATATAGCGACGGTTACCGTCACGACCTCGCCGGTTTGGCCGAGGTCGCGCACGCCGCCGGCGCGCTCTTATGCGTCGACGCGATTCAAGGTCTCGGCGCGTTTCCGCTCGACGTTCGCGCAACGGACGTCGACGTGCTCTACACCGCCGCGCAGAAATGGCTGCTCGGGCTGCAAGGCGTCGGCTTTATGTACGTGCGCCGCGACCTCATCGACCGGCTCCTTCTGGCGATGCCCGGCTGGCGATCGGTGGAAGACATATGGGATTTCCACAATCACGATCAAGGGTTATCGCCGCACGCGCTGCGATTCGAAGGCGGTACGCCGAATATTCTCGGCACGCTCTCGATGACGTCATCCATCGGCGTCATCGAACGAGCCGGCATCGACGCGATCGCCGTGCACGTGCTGCAGCTCACCGACCGGCTCGTCGACGGCTTGCTTCGGGCCGGCGGCGAAGTCCTCACTCCGCGCGGCCCGGGGATTTCCTCGGGGATCGTGACGTTCCGTATACCCGGCTGCGACAGCGTCGCGCTCGGGCGCGCGCTCCTGCGCGAAGGGATCGTCACGACGCGGCGTCCGACCGGGATTCGCGTTTCGCCGCACGGCTATAACGATGCCGGCGAGATCGATCGCCTGTTAGAGGCGCTCTCGGAGTGTGCGCGCGCCCTCGCGGCGAACGGGTAACCGAAGCCCTCGCGCGCGTCCTTGTAAGGAGAAAAATGCTTTCCACCCTGATGCTGCTTGCCGCTACCGCAGGCACCCCGTCGATTCCAGCCGGGACCTACACGTATACGGCAGCAGTCTCCGGCAAGGTCGCCGGAACGTCGGTCTTGACCGTGAAAGCCGGTCCACCGATCGAAATCGACGAGCAGGCAACCGGCGGAAGCGGCCCGCAAGCAAGCACCGCCAAAGCGACGCTGACACTCGGGCCCGATCTCGCCCCGATCTCGTACACCGGCGACTACAACACGGCGGGAACCCCGGTCTCGGTCGCGGCGACGCTGACGCCGACGACGGCCACCGTCGGCAAGCAAACGTATCCGCTGACCGGCAGCGCGAAGCATTTCATCGTCGTCGAACTGGGTCTCTCCGCGGGGCTCTTCGTTTTGCCCGCCCAAATGCAGGCATGGAATAACACCACGGCGCTCGTCGTGGCTCCGGCGATGGTCGCTATGGCGGGAACCATTCCGGTCGCGCCCGATAGTACGCTCGCCGGCGCGCGGCCCACAACGGTTCCGGCCCAAGATCTTGCACTCGCGATCGGCGGACAGTTCCCATTCACGATATGGTACGATCCGGCGACGTACGTGCCGGACGAGATCGACGTTCCCAGCCAGAACGTCGTCGTGAGCCGCGTTCGCCCGTAGTGGCCGACGCGGGCTCGCGGCGCGAACTCGAAAAGGCGCTTAGGGTCGTCGAGGCGCAGCTGCGCGGGCGCCCAAGCAACGAGCTGACGTTCGAACGCGCGCGCATCCTCGATCGCTTGGGACGCTCCGACGCCGCGCGACACGGCTACGTTGCCGTCTTGCAGCGCGACCCGAATCACTTCGGTGCGCTCAACGATCTCGGGATGCTGCTGTATAAAGCCGGCATGCTCAAAGATGCGCTGACGTGTTACGAGTCCGCGGTAGCAAAGCATCCGAACCATGCGATCGGCCACGCGAACTACGCGTTCATGCTGCTGCGCGGCGGCGATTCCGGCAAAGCGCGCGAACACTACGAGGCGGCGCTGCGCATCGACCCCCAGAACGTCGAGGCGCATCGCGGCCTCGCACTTGCGCTCGCCGAACAGGGTGAGAGCGACGCCGCGCGCGAGCACCGTGAAGCAGGCTTTCGCGGCGCGGCCGTCACGACGCTTCCATATCGCGGTGCCGGCAACCCGATCCGTGTCCTCGTGCTCGTCTCGGCGAGCGCCGGGAATACGCGCACCGATGCTTTCCTCGACGACCGGATCTTTGCCGTGTCCAAACTGGTGGTCGAGTACTTCGACTCGAGCGTCGCGCTCCCGGAGCACGATCTGGTTTTTAATGCGGTCGGCGATGCGGACATCTGTGCCGGCGCGCTGCAGGCGGCCGCGCGCATCTTGGAACTCGTTGAAGCGCCGGTCCTCAACCCGCCCGAGCGAATCCTGCCCACCGGCCGCGCTCCGAATGCCGCGCGCTTCGCGAAGCTGCCCGGCGTTACCGCGCCGCATACGCAAAACTTCCTGCGCGACGACTTGCTCGCGCCGGGTGCGGTCGAAGCGCTCGCAGCGGCGGGCTTCACGTTTCCGCTCCTCGTGCGAGCGCCGGGGTATCACGCCGGCAAGAATTTCGAGAAAGTGTATCGTCCGGAGGATCTCGCTGCGGCCGTCGCCGCGCTGCCGGGCGACGAGACGATCGTCATCGCGTTCGTCGACACACGCGCCGCCGATGGAAGAGTCCGCAAGTATCGCGTCATCTTTGCCGGCGACGCCGCGTATCCGCTGCACCTAGCAATCGCCTCGCAGTGGAAGGTGCACTATTTCAGCGCGGACATGGCCGAGAACGCGGCAAATCGGGCGGAAGAAGAGGCGTTTCTTGCGGATATGGGCGCCGCGCTCGGCGCTAAAGCCGTCGAAGCGATCGAACGCGTGCGTCAAACGCTCGGCCTGGATTTCGGCGGGATCGACTTCGCACGCTCATCCGACGGCGGCATCGTCGTTTTCGAAGCGAACGCGACCATGGTCGTTCCGCTTCCGGACGAAGATGCGCGATGGGCGTATCGCCGCGCCCCGATCGACCGAATATATGCTGCCGTGCGCACGATGCTCGAAAAAACTGCCGCCCGTATAGGAGCTAACCCATGATTCGCTTCTCCGCCGCGCTCGCGTTAGCGCTGCTCGCTGCCGCTGCGCCGGCCGCCGCTCAAGTCTCGATGGCGGCAGTACTGCGATCCGTGTACTCGCTGCACGGTTACGGCGGCGTGCAGCTTTCACCGTCGGGCGACGCCGCGGCGTGGGACGACAGCTTCCATCCAGGCCCGGCGCCGGAAAAAACACGCGCCCGCTCCGCCCTCTTCGTACAGCGCTTGGCAGCCGGTGCCGTGGCGGTTCGCGTGACGGCCGGCAAAGATACGGAGTTCTACGACGAGAGCGATCCGGCGTGGGCACCCGACGGCATGCATCTCGCGTTCTTCTCCAACGCACGCTCGAAAGACCAGGATCAGCTCTTCGTCGCCGACGCGGACGGAACGCACGTGCGGCAGGTCGGGCGTTTTAACGGGAACGTTCAGAGCGCCGTGTGGTCGCCGGCCGGCACGTCGATCGCGGTGCTGTATATCGCACAGGCGCACCGCATGACCGGCGCCCTTGCCGCCGGCGCGCGTGACGTCGGCGTGATCGGCGCGGTCATCGACGAACAGCGTCTTACGACCGTCGACGTTAAAACCGGCAGGCTGCATACGCTCACGCCGGCCGATACGTACGTCTACGAATACGGATGGTCTCCCGACGGAAAGCAGCTCGCGGTAACGTACGCACGTGGTAACGGCGACGACAATTGGTGGGTGGCAAAACTCGCGACGGTCGATGCGCAGACCGGTGCGATGCGCGATTTGCTCGCTCCGCCCTATCAGATCAACGATCCGCAATGGTCCCCCGACGGTAAACAGATCGCCTTGATCGGTGGTTTGATGAGCGACTTCGGATCGACCGGCGGCGACGTCTACTTGGTGGATGCGGCGACCGGTACGGCGCACGACGCTACGCCGAACATGCCGGCGTCGGCCTCGAGCATGCGATGGGCGAGCCCGACGACCCTGGATTTTGCGGCGCACGTCAACGGCGCGATGCAGCTCATGAGTCTCGACATCTCAAGCGGCGGCAAGGGGTTGAGCGCGCTCACGCACGAGCCGGAATCCATCTTTAGCTGGGCGGTCGCGAAAGGCAACGTTTTCGCGCTTTCGCGCCAGTCGTTCGACCGTCCGAGCGCGGTGTGGGCCGGCACGCTCGGCGGCCTCAAGCAGCTTACGAAGGGCAACGACGGCGCGCCGCGCTACTACGGCAAGGCGCAGTCGCTGTCGTGGAAGAGCGACGCGTTCACGGTGCAGGGGTGGCTGATCTATCCGCTGGATTTCGATGCCGCGAAGACCTATCCGATGATTACGATCGTTCATGGCGGCCCGTCGGCGGAGAGCATTCCGTCGTACGGGAATCGCAACATCAGCGCGCTGGCGAGCCGCGGCTACTTCATCTTCGAACCGAACTTCCGTGGCAGTTTCGGCCACGGCGAGGCGTTCACGGCCGCCAACGTCAAGGACTTCGGCTACGGAGATTGGCGCGACGATCTCACCGGTATCGATGCGGCGTTAAAGGCCGCACCGATCGATCCGAATCGCTTGGGTCTCTTCGGGTGGAGTTACGGCGGCTACATGGCCATGTGGGCCGAGACGCAGACGACGCGCTTTAAAGCGATCGTCGCAGGTGCCGGTGTCGTAAGCTGGCAGTCGTACTACGGACAGAACAAGATCGATCAGTGGATGCTGCCGTTTTTCGGCGCCTCCGTGTACGACGACCCTGCCGTGTATGCGAAGAGTTCGCCGATAACGTTTATCAAAGCGTCGAAGACGCCGGTGCTGATTCTGCAGGGCGAGCGGGATGAAGAAGTGCCCGCACCGCAGGCGTTCGAGTTCTGGCACGCGATGCAGGCGCTCGGGGTACCGACGCAGCTGCGCGTGTACGCCGATGAGGGTCACGCACCGCAGCGCGCCGAGGATCAAATCGACATCCTCACGCGCACGGTCGGCTGGTTCGACAAGTACCTCGCGGGGTAGGGCGCGTGCGGGTCTTGATTCTCGGCGGCACGGCGTTCCTCGGCGTGCATCTCACGAACGCTCTCGCGGCGCGGGGTCACGAAGTATCGCACTTCAATCGCGGCCAAACCGGGCCGGAACCAGCGGGCGTTCGGACGTACCGCGGCGACCGCGCGATCGGCTTTCACGGCCTAGAGAACGAGCGCTTCGATGCGGTCATCGATACCAGCGGATACCTGCCGCCCGTCGTTGCGAATTCCGTGCAGTTCTTCGAGCCGCGCTGCTCGCGTTACGTGTTCGTCTCTTCGATCTCGGTATACGACGGCAAGATCGAGGAGGGGTTTGAAGATTCGCCGATGGCCCCGCTTCCGTCCGAGGCTTCGCAAACCGAGATGACGCACGAAACGTACGGCCCGCTAAAGGCCGCCTGCGAGCGCCTCGCTACAGATGCGTTCCGGGAACGCTCGACCATCGTGCGGCCCGGCCTCATCGTCGGCCCGCTCGACCGAACGGATCGCTTCACCTACTGGCCGGTCCGCTTCGCGCGCGGCGGCGAGATCCTCGCTCCCGGCATTCCGGAGCGGCCGGTACAGTTCGTCGACGTGCGCGATTTGGCGGCGTTCGTGGTGCACCTCATCGAACGCAATGCCGGCGGCGACTACAACGTTACGTCGCCCCAAGGCGCGTTCACGATGGGCGGCGTGATGGCCGCTTGCGCGAACGCTGCCCGCGTCCCGCACGCCGTGCGATGGGTCGACGACGATGTCCTGACCGGCCAAGGCGTTGCGCCGTGGATGGATCTGCCGCTGTGGATTCCGCCGAGCGAAAACATGCCGGGCTTCATGAACTACAACGTTCGGCGCGCGCTGGCCGCCGGGCTGACGATTCGCCCGCTTGAAGAGACGGTACGGGATACGCTGGCGTGGGCGCTCGCTCGCCCGCGGGATTATGTCGCGCGCGCCGGGATCACGCCGGCTCGCGAAGCCGAACTACTCGCGCTCTAGGATCGACGACGTCATCACGGCGTCGGTCATGCCGTGAATCAACCGCTTATCGGCAGGTGCGACGGTCGCGAGGATGCCGCCGAGCTGCACCGAGTCTTCGCCGGTCACGAAGTAGTAGGGGCACAGCCGCACGCGGCCGTCGAAGTTCTTCAACTCTTCGGTGGCGCGATCGAAGTACGGCTGCCGGATACGCTTGCCCTTATGGAAACGCTGCAGGATGTACGGCGTCTTGTCGTAGGATGCTAGCGCGTTCTCGATCGTCGCGGTCCAATCGTCCTTCGTCAGGTCGTTGGCGATCTTTACGCCGCGCGAGCCCCACGCAAGTTCGGAGAAGCCCGACGGCTTCACGACGTAATCGCGTTCGCTCTTGCCAAGGTCGATCAAGCGCCGCCAATCCGAGACCGGTTCTCCGAAGGCTTCGAGACCGGCGATCACGGCTTGCGGCGGCAGCGGGCGCGGATCGAGCACCCACGTGCGCGGCATCAGCCGACGCAGCCGATCGAACGTCTCGTTACCGAGTTCGTCGCGCCAAAGTTTCGCGAGCGCGTGGTGGTGGAACAGCGCGAACGTCAGCTTCTCTTCGAGGTTGGCTTTGGGCGGCGGCGTCATCTTGACTTTGTTATGCCGCGCGGCATAGAGCATCAGCTCTTGTTTCGGGACGTTGAGCAGGTCGAACAATTCGAAGTTGCGGTAGAGGACGTCGACCCTTTCCTCGCGCCCATCCTCGCGGCGCATGAAGAGGCCGTCTTCGCTGAAGATGATGTCTTGCGGTTTGCAGACCCACGCGTTTGCGAGATTGAGGCGGCGAACCGCCGCCGCGAGCCACGACAATTCGCCGCGGTAGTCGCCGGATTCGTCGGAGACGACGATTGCAACCGTTGGGTTTTCCTTGCCGCCTGCATATGCGAGCATCGCACCGTACGCGCGAGGAATGCCGTCCATGCCCCCGACGCTCTCGATACCGATCTGGCAATACGCCTCGGCCATCGCACCGACGAACCCCATTCCCCCGGGCACGCTGTCCAGTTCGGTAGCGGCGAAACCGTCGTCGGTGATGATGAGGTCCGGGCGAATCACTCCGGGAAGTTCCTGCTTGAAGCGATTCTGCCGGGCAAGCTTCACGATCTGTTCCGGCTTGCCGTGATCCAAATACTCGGCGATGAACGCCGGCGCCGTTCCGCGTGCGCTGCGATTGTAGAGGCTGTTCAGGGCTCGGTAGAAGGCGAGGAGGTCGTGGCCGAGGGCTTCAATCTCCGTGAGCTGCGCTGCGGTGAGTGCAAAAGGCTCGGGGCTCAACCGCCATGCGATACGTTCGCTCTCATCGTCGACTCGGAAGAGTCCGGGCGGTATCGCTTCGTACAGGTGCAGCGCTCGATCGCGCGGCGTAAGGTCGGTTTTGGAAGCCGTACAAGGCATAGAAAAAAGACCGTCTCCTAGCGACGACAGCGGTCGGGAATTTTGGACCGGCTAAATGCGATGTAGCGCCTGCGCATACGTTTCCCTACAAGTACCCAAGGGCCGGGACGGTTTCACTTGATCGTGATCGCTCCCGGGGTCAGGAGGGCTCCTTCTATCCGGACGGTGCCGCCCGTATAGAGGAGGGTCAGGTGCAGGATCTGGGCTCCCAGGCCGAGCGGCCCGAGGCGAAGGTTTTCAACCACGCGCGACGACCCCTCGCCTGCGATAAACCGAAGGTCCTCGGAGCGCGCAAACGACCCGCCGGGTGCGGCATAGCTCGCTTGGACGGGGATAAGGATCTCTTCGCCAGCGCCGGTTTTTGCGGGAGCGACGATGCAGTAGCCGATGGTCACCGGCGTTCCGCGGACGTTGAGCGTCTCTTGCGAGCAGTGTTGCTGCGCGCTTGCGGCGACGGGGAGGGCAGCTGCGGCGGCCAAGACGGCCGCGGCGCCGAACCGGAACGGCATCTAATGAACAAGCGTTCGCTCCAGCAAAACGTCGCACCCCCACCCGGCCTCAGTCCTATCGCGGCGTTGACCGCACGGGTATGCTCTAAGTGATGCGCCCCCGAAAGCCTCCACGGATCGATCTGATCGCCCTCGACCTTGACGGCACGCTGCTCGACGAACGCGATGGGGTTTCTCCGGCGAACCGGCAAGCGATTCGCGCCGCGCTGGAACTCGGCGTTCGCGTCGTGCTGGTTACGGGACGTGGAGCCGACGCCCCCGCACGCCTGGTCCGCGAACTCAAACTCAATCTGCCCGCCATCTGCGCGCACGGCGCGCTCACGCGCGATTTTCTGGCGGGACGCACGCTCGGACATATACCGGTACCGTACGCACTGGCGCGCCCGCTCATCGAACACGCCGAGCGACATCGCCTCAACGCCGCGATCTATTTTGACGAGCGGTTCCTGTGCCTGACCGGAACGACGATCTACATGGACGATCAACGCCGCATGCATTGGGCCGAGGTGCCGTCGCTATTGGAGGCGGTCCACGCCGCGCCGACCTTCATTCGATTCCTGGGCTCGCACGCAGTAGAATCGGTGCGCGCGGCATTTCCGGATCTACCCGTTCACTTTAAGTTTGAAAGCTGGGGGCGACTTCGAAGAGCTCGCGATCACCAGCCGCGATGCGACGAAGGAACGCGCGCTGCAGCAGCTGTGCGCCGATTTCCAGATTCCGCCGGAGCGCGTACTCGCTCTCGGCGACTCGCGCAACGACGTGCCGATGCTGCAGTGGGCCGGGATCGGCCTCGCGATGGGCAACGCGCTGCCGGAGGTTCGCGAAGCGGTCGGCTCGCGTCGCAGCGACCTGCAAGGACGACGGCGTTGCAAAGGCGATCGAGACGTACGTCCTCGACCCGCAGAGAAAGAGAAGAGCGCGTGATGCAGCCCGATCCCACTCACCGGAATACGAGGCGCGCCTGCGCGATTTGCTCGCCGACGGCGATTGGACAGGGCTGCGCGAGTTCACGCGCGCGCAGAACCAAATCCCCGACGACATCTACGACAAAGGACGAGCACTTCTGGGAAGTGCTGATGCACAAGCTCATATGCAATCGGCTCGACATGCTCGCGCAGCACGAAACGTCGCGCGCCTGGCTCGCGCAGCGCGGTTACACGCCGGACATCGCCGGCTACTGATGCGCATTTCCGTGCGGCGTTTGCCGGTTTGCGCGAGCTGCTCGCCGGACGGCGCAGGCCGAACTCGAGCTCCCGGCCGGCGCCTGCGTCGGCGACGCGTGGTCGGCGCTCGAACTACGGCGATCCGGCGCTGGCGCGGCTGCGCCCCGTCGACGCGGCTCGCGCGCAACGGCCGGTCGGCCTCCGCGGCCGACGCGGTTGAGCGACGGCGACGAGCTCGCGCTGCTGCCGCCGGTGGGCGGCGGGTCGAAAGCATGTTTGCGATCGTCGCGACGCCGATCGACCCCGCCCGTTTGAGTGCGGCGTACGCGACGACGTGTTCGGCGCGGTCGTCACGTTCCTGGGCATCGTGCGCGAACGCGCCGACGACGGGCGCCTGGTGCACGGTCTCGAGTACGAAGCCTACGAGGCGATGGCGCTCGCAGAGTTCGAAACGATTGCGGGCGAAGCGTACGAGCGTTTCGGTGACGTCCGGCTGGCGATCGTCCATCGCGTCGGGCGTCTGCGACGTCGGCGAGATCGCGGTCGCCGTCGTCGTCGGTCCCCGCATCGCGGAGCGGCATTCGATGCGTGCGAATATGCGATCGACGAAGTGAAGTCGCGCGCACCGATTTGGAAGAAAGAACTCTACGCCGACGGCGACGAGCGTTGGAAGGCCAACGCCTGCGGCACGCGCGAGCCGGCCGTTTGAGCGTCGAACTCCACCGGATTGACGCCGAGCGAAACCCGGTTGCCGTCTTGCGCTATCGCGCGCGACGCCCGCGCGACGTCTCGATCGTCGTCGGCCACGGATACTCGTCGAGCAAACACAACCTCGATTTTCTCGTGCTCGTTTCTCGCAACCCACGGCTTCGAGATTTTCAGCCTCGATTTTCCCGGGCACAAACTCGGCGCGTCCGGCGGCACGCTGCGCGGAATTCACGACTGCATCGACGCGATGGCGGGTACGGTCGCGTTTGCGCGCACCCAGACGCGCGTTACGCCGTATACGATGGGGCACAGCATGGGCGCGATGACGGCGATTCTTCGCGTAGTGAGAAGAGACCGAGAGCGACGGAAATAGCCGGCACCCACCACAGAAGATTGCGCAGCATCGTCATGTCGTGACCGATAAAGACCCTGATCTTGAAATGGTTTGATCACGGTCATGCGCAGAGCGTTCAGCCGGGCGACGCCGCCATGCAGACTGTTGCGAAAAGCAACCGGCCGAAGCAGGGGTCCAGATAGCGTGCCAGGCGCTTATAAAGTTTCATAGGCAGGCCCTGATTT
>CAWAJD010000026.1:0-19505 GCA_963782265.1 Vulcanimicrobiota bacterium | reverse complement strand
TCGCGCTTTGGGCCGCTGCGCTGCTCGTCGCGTTCCTCAGTTTTATCTGACTACGTAAACGGCTTCGCACAGTTCGGCATGGGCGCCGACGCCTCGATTTCTCCAAACCATCCCTCGTAGCGCTCATCATGCTCGCTTGTCGCGCAGCGCATATCCCCATGGGCTACATCCTGCTCGACGTGGCTCGATGTCTCGCCGGAATACTGGGGCTGTCCTGGTACTGGAAACGCTCTCCGTAAAGTGTAGCCCCCTTGGATGACAACGCTGCGTCCTTCTCCGCCCGCGTCACCCCGTTGCACTCGTTGCGTGCGGACCATTGGGACGCCGGCGACGTTGGTGCGGGGGCGGGATGGGCGGGCGGGGGGGGTTCGGGGCCGCGGAACGTTCCGGCGGCGAATAGACCGATAGGCCTAGGCCGTACGCGATTGCGTCGTTGTCGGCTTCGGTGTCGAACCAGACCGTGCAGCAGTGGTAGAGCAAACGGGGATGGTGATGACGACGCTGACGCTGCTGGATCGTACCGATCGCCATCAAGATGCCGCGTGCGACATTGCCGAGGGAGAATCGGCGGACCCCGAAGTCTCCGCCGAACATTTCCGAGCAGCAGCGCGAGCAATGGACTCCTTGCCGTACTCGCGGCACTCGAAAGCGAAGGCCGGCCGGCATGGCGGGCAGATAGTGCATTATACATCTCGGCGTAGGGTGTCATCGTTGTCCTCCGGACCCCGTTCATACGGCCGCGGATGCGGCTTGTTTCAGCCCCCGAGGCTATCGAACGCGGTCCGGATTTCGGCAGCCGACGTCACCGGGGCGGCACAGGCAGCCCCACGGCACACGTAGGCCGCCGGGGCGGGCTGCGCGGGCAGGCCGCCTTCGCCTGGAGCGAGCGTGGCGACGGTGGTCAGGCCGCCCGGAAGGCGCTTCGCCGTCTCGCGGAAGCTTGCGCCGGCGGCCGGGCTTCCACGACCTTCACCGTGATCTCCGGCGAAAGATAGCGACGCAGCGCACGGGCATACGTGGCCGCGAACGAACCGGCTGCCGCGTAGGTCTTCGCGTACAAGGCGAGCACGCGCTCAGCTCGCTCGCGATAGAAGTTCTCGCCGGTCAGGGCGGCCAGGCGCAAGAGCGACTCGGCCATGACGCCATTATCGCCGATCGGCCGGTCGGGGACGTCGAGACGCCCGAGCGCCGCTTCCATCGGTGCACGGTCGTAGAAACCGCCGTCTTCGGCCTCGAAGATGCGGGCGATCGCGGCTTCGAGGGTAATGGCACGGCCGCGGAAGCGCGCCTCACCGGAAGCTTCGTGCGCGTCGAGCAGTGCGCGAAGGTACGCGGCCTGGTCGGCGAGCAGTCCGCGCACCTGCGGCGTCCCGCCGGGAAGAATGTAGTGGTAGGCGAGGCCGTCGCCGTCGACGAGCAGCTCGTGCACGCGATCGAGCGTCAGGCATGCGCGGCCGACGATGCCGTCGTCGTCGAGCGCGCGCCCGATCTCGCATCCGGCGCCGGCCAAACCGCACGTCCAATTCGTGTACGAGGTGCGATCGATGTACGGCGCTTCGCGTCTGCGCCGCTCCTCGAGCGGCATCGCGAAGTACTCTTCGTCGGCATCTTGGCTTCCCGCAAAAAATCCGGTCGTCGGGTCGCGCAACACGTTGCGCACGTACCCGGCTGCCGACACGAGCGTCGTCCGAAACGCCGTGTTGCGTTCGAGGAAGACCAGCGTTGCGAAGACGCGCAGCAGTCCGGCGTGATCCTCGGCCATCTTTTCGAATGCGGCACCGACCAATCGCGCGTCGTCGAATAGCGGAAGAAGCCGCCTTCGACGTGGTCGTACATGCCGCCGCGCGACATCCCTTCCATAGTGCGGGCGACCATTTCGTAGAGGCGCTGGTCGCCGGTGACGCGCCATTCCGCGAGTAGAAAATCGAGCACTTCCGGCTGCGGGAATTTCGGCGCGTCGCCGAAGCCGCCGTACTCCGGATCGTAGGCCTCGGCGATCCCTTCGACGACCTGCGCGACCATGCTAGCGTCGAGCTCGTCGCGGCCGGCGGGCGTGTATGCGACGCGCCGCCCACCGATTTCGCGCGCGCGGTCGGCGATCTCGTCCTTATGCTCGCTGTAAAACCCGGAGACTTCTGCAAGAGCGCGGCGCATCTGCGTTGCCGGCATGTACGTCGCACCCGTGATCGTCGTGCCGTCGGGCGCGAGAAACGCCGTCGTCGGCCAGCCGCCCATGTTGTAGCGGGCGTTGACGTCCGGGCGCCGGTCGTTGTCGACCCGCACCGGCACGAAACCCTTGTTGATCGCACGAATCACTTCGGGATCGGAGTACGACGTTTCGTCCATCACGTGGCACCAGTGGCACCACACGGCGGAGATCGCAAGCAGAATCGGCTTCTGCTCGCTTTCGGCGCGCGCGAACGCCTCGGTGCCCCAGGGCATCCATTCAATTTCGTGTGCGCGATTTACGCGGGGTGAAAAATGAAACTCACTCATGATAGTCGGAAGCTCCGCGAATAAAGGACGAGAGGTAAAGGATGGCGATCACCGCGTAGACTGCAAGCGCTGCGAGCCCGGCAAAGGTTGCATGCAGCGCCAAAGCAATGGCGAATCCGAGCGCGAAAACGAGGCTGGCAATCGCGTAGGCCCGGTGCGTCGAGGGTGCCATGCCGTATACGCCTTCGGCGTAGAAGCCGCCGCGGGCTCCGCTTTGTCTCCAGGCGAGTGCGGCGATGCCGAGCGCGGCAGCCGCGCCGATCAGATTCCACATCGAAGCGTTTGTGCTTGCGGAGCTTTCGGGCGAATAGCCCCTCAGTCGTTTCCTGCGGAACGGAGGTGCTCGACCATGGCACGATTGCTCTGGATTATCATCGTTATTCTCTTCGTCTTCTGGTTGTTCGGGCTCTTTTTCCACGTGCTCGGCGGGTTGATCCACATCGTGCTCGTCGTCGCGATCGTACTGTTGGTGATCAACATTCTTACCGGGCGCGGGGCGAGGGTATAGCCGGGGCGGACCGTCGAATCCTGCGCTAATGCCTGGTTCCCTCGAAGTCTACAACAAGAAACGCGACTTCGCGAAGACGCCCGAGCCGAGCGGTAAGAAGTCGGCGCCGGCGGCGCGTCTTCGCTTCGTCGTCCAAATGCACCGCGCGACGCGGCTGCACTGGGATTTTCGTCTCGAAGCCGACGGAGCGCTCGCATCGTGGGCGATTCCCAAGGGCCCCACGCTGGTTCCCATCGATAAACGCCTCGCGATGCACGTGGAAGACCACCCGATGAACTATCGCAATTTCGAAGGGCATTATTCCGGCCGGCCAGTACGGCGCCGGCGCCGTGATCGTGTGGGATAAGGGAACGTACGCGTTGGCCGAAGGCACGGATCCCGCCGCCGAGATCGCTAAGGGCAAGATCAAGTTCGTCATGCACGGCAAGAAACTGCGCGGCCTCTTCACGCTCGTCAAAATCAAGCCGCGCCCGGGAGAGAGCGGTTCGACCCGTGGCTGCTCTTCAAGGACCACGACGAGTTCGAAGATCCCGAATCGAAGATCGAAGACCACCCGGAGTCCGTGAAATCGGGCAAAACCCTCGCCGACGTTGCGGCGCGACCCAAAGGCAAAGACTGGCAGTCAGCACGCCGTCGGTAAGTCTGCGGACAAACAGAAGGCGCGCGCTAACGTCAAGCGCGAGCCGATTCCAAAGATCAAATCGCCCATGCTCGCAACGCTTTCGACAAGCCCTTCGACGACGACGCCTGGCTTTTCGAGATCAAGTGGGACGGCTATCGCGGCATCTGCACCATCGACGACCGCGGCAAGATGAAGCTGATTTCGCGCAACGGCCTCGACCTGCTCGCGAAGTTTCCGGATATGGAAGATTTGGCACACGCGTTCTCCAGCGTTCCGATCGTCGTCGACGGCGAGATCGTCAGCCTAGACAAGAAGGGGCGTTCCGATTTTCAGCGCTTGCAGTACTCCGGAAAGGAACGCGTCGCGCTGACGTTCGTCGCGTTCGACGTGCTGTACGCCGACGGGCAAGATTTGCGTAAGCATCCGCTGGAGGAACGCAAAGCGCTCCTCGAACGCCTGATCGCCGACGAATCGCTCGCGATGTATTCCAAGCACATCGTCGGCAAGGGGACGGAGCTGTACGAACAAGCCAAGCGTAACGATCTCGAAGGCATCATTGCCAAGAAGCGTTCGTCGACCTATCAAGAGCGGCGCAGCCGCGATTGGCTCAAGATTAAGGCGCAGTTCGAGCAGGAGTTCGTCATCGGCGGCTGGACCGAACCGAAAGGCAGCCGCAGCGGATTCGGCGCGCTGCTCCTCGGCGTGTACGAGAACAAGAAGCTGCGTTACGTCGGTTCGGTCGGAACCGGATTCTCGAGCAAGCTGCTCGTCGAGATCTACGCGCGTTTAAAGAAACTCGAACGCAAGACGTCGCCCTTCGTCAACGAGGTGATCGCTAACGCGCCGGTTCACTTCACGAAACCGGAGCTCGTAGCTGAGGTACGGTTTACCGAGTGGACGCGCGAGCGGTATTTGCGCCAGCCCGCGTATCTCGGCTTGCGCGAAGATAAGGACCCGAAAGACGTCGTGGCGGAGATGCCGTAGCGTGGCGTCCGAGCGCGTCAACATGAAGGTCGGTTCGCGAACCCTGTCGGTTTCGAACATCGATAAGGTGTTGTGGCCGCGCGACGGATATACCAAAGGCGACTTGATCGACTACTACGAAGCCGTGGCGCCGTGGATGCTGCCGCACCTAAAAAACCGTCCGCTCACGCTCGAACGCTACCCGAACGGCATCGACGCATCCTCGTTCTTTGAGAAGCAGATGCCGAAGGGCACGCCCGACTGGGTCGACCGCGTCACCATATACAAGCCGGAGGGGCGTCGCGACAAGATCGACTACGTCGTCTGCAACGACGCGCCGAGCTTGGTCTACCTCGCGAATCTTGCGGCGATGATCCTGCACATTTGGACCTCGCGCGTCGAGACGCTCGACGAACCCGACTTCGTGCTCTTCGACCTCGACCCCGGCGAAGAGTGCACGCTCAAAACGTTGGCGACGGTCGCGCTCGGCGTTCGCGATATACTCTCGAGCGTGGGGCTTCCGTCGCTGATCAAAACCACCGGCGGGTACGGCGTTCACCTCGTCGTGCCGCTCGCCGCCGGCTACGGTTACGATGCGGCGAAAAGTTTTGCGGAGATCGTGGCGCATCGTACCGAACAGGAACTAGGCAAGGACGTCACGCTCGCGCGCACGATCGCGAAGCGCAGTCAAAAGGCCGTATACTTCGACTACGTACAAGTCGGACGCGGCAAGACGATCGTCGCACCGTATTCGGTGCGCGCGCGCGACAAGGCCCCGGTCTCGATGCCGCTGCATTGGTCGGAAATGGAAGCGTACGCGCGCAAGCGCGGCACCACGAGCGGTTACGAGGAGTTCGCAGCCTTCAACATTCGCACCGCAATCGGCCGTTTGAAAAAAGAGGGCGATTTGTGGTCGGGCAAAGCCTGGAAGAAATCCCGCCTCGAGCCGGCCCTCGTCAAAGCGCAGAAACTCTGGAGTTGAAAACCTTTGAAGTATCGAGCGACGCGTGAAGATATACTCGCTCGGTGAACGTACGGCGCGCTATTCTGGCCGGTCTCGTTGGAGCGATCGGCATCGATCTCTATTTGAGCATCACGCTGCCGCTGCTGCACGTTGCCAACGGGATACAGCTTTCGCAGTGGGACGCTTCGAACTTCCTGGGCGACGAGGCGTTTCGCGGCGGTCTATCGACCGCAGCCATCGGCCTCGGCATGCATGTGTGCGTGAGCGTAGCTTGGGGAATCATCTTCGCTTTCGCGTTTTCCCGGATCGCGTGGATACGCGCGCACCCCTTGCTCGCTGGATTGATTTTTGGCGCCCTCGTAATGCAGGTTATGGCGTACCTGGTCGTGCCGCTCGGGCACGCATCGCATCCGACTCCGCCTTTCTTCCAGTGGCTCAATAACTTCATCGCCCACACGCTGTTTTTCGGCGTACCGGTTGCATGGGTGGTTGCTCGTCCCAAAATATCGTAGGTGCTAGTGGTGCCGCCTACTATATATAGTAGAGTGGCGAACGCGCGTGCGATTTGGGTAGAATAGCTGGGATATGGCGCATGCAATTTGGTCCGGGGCGATCAACTTCGGCTTGGTCACGATCCCCGTCAAACTCTTTACCGCGGTAAAAACCGACGAGCTTTCGTTCAACATGCTGCACGCCAAAGACGAAGGACGCATCAAGTACGAGCGCGTCTGCAGCGTCGACGGCAAGCAAGTGCCGTGGGACGAGATCGTCAAGGGTTACGAATACGAAAAGGGCCAGTACGTCATCCTGACGGACGAGGACTTCAAGAAAGTCAATCCCGAGGCGACCCAGTCGGTCGATATCCTCGAGTTCGTCGAACTCGACAAGATCAATCCGATGTACTTCGACAAACCCTACTATCTCGAACCGACGAAACAGGGCCGCCACGCGTACGCGCTGCTGCGCGACGCGCTGTCGACGTCGAACCTCGTCGCGCTCGCCCGCGTCGTCATCCGCACCAAAGAATATATCGCCGCAGTGAAGCCGATAGGCGAAGCGCTCGTGCTCGAGTTGATGCACTGGGCCGGCGAAATCGTCCCGACCTCGTCGCTCGAACTTCCCGGCGAAGAAGCGCTGCCCGAAGCCGAGATGAAAATGGCGCAAGATGATCATCGAGACGATGACCGTCGAAGCGTTCGAGCCGGAGAAGTTTACCAACAAGTACCACGACGAGCTGCTCGCGATGATCGACGCGCGCGCAGCCGGTAAGGAATTGCCGAAGGCTAAGAAGGGTCCGGCACGCGCCAAGGTGGTCAACCTCATGGACGTGCTCGCGCAGAGCCTCGAAGAAAGCAAGAAGCAGCGCGCTTCGCGCACTGCTTCCTCAGACAAACCCACCGCGAAACGCGGCAAGAAATCCGCAGCTTAGGCGTTTAGCCGCCGAAGAGGCCTTTGAGCACCGAGCCGGCGACGCCGCCGGCGACGCCGGCTTGAATGGTTTGACCCGTATCGGCGGCTATGTACGGCTGCAGCGCGTGCGCGAGATTCGGCAGCGTGAGGGTTTGCAGCCACACCTTCCCCGGTCCGGTGAGGTGCGCGATGAACAGCCCGTCGCCGCCGAAGAGCGCGTTGCTAATGCCGCGCATGAAGCGCATGTCGAACGTGACGCTATCTTGGAACATTCCGATGTGTCCGGGATGCACTTGAATCGATTCGCCTGCCGCCAAATCGTACGTGACGATTTCGCCGCCGAGCTCGACCCAGGCGTTGCAGCTTCCCTCGAGATGCTGCAGGATGAAGCCGTTGCCGCCGAAGATGCCGGCGCCGAGCGACTTCTGAAAGCCCATCGATAAGCTCAACCCTTGCGTCGCGCAGAGAAACCCGTGGCGATGGATCATGTAACCGTGCCCGGGCTCGACGTCGACTTGCATGATCTGTCCCGGAACCTTGGCGGCGAAGGCGATTAGCCCCTGACCCTGGTTTACCGAATATTCGGTCATGAATAATCCGCCGCCGGACATTGCGCGGCCGAGGACGCCGAACAGTCCCTTCGCGCCGGCCGTCATCGCGGTGGTCTTGAGCTGGACGCTCTCGGTCATCCATGCGAACTCGCCGGGCTCGGCGATAATCGTGTCGCCCTGCTCCAGCCCAATCTCGAGTACGGGAAGCGTCGTTCCCGTAATTTTGGTTTTCATCGTTGCGCTCTGGCCTCCATGAGACGTCGGTCAGACGTCGGCGATTTCTACTGTTTCCATCTCCCCAGCGATGCCGAGCGTGCTCGGAGTCTCGCCGTCCTCTGCATATCGAGGGGCGGAAGCCGAAGTTTCGCCGCGCGCGGGCAAAGAGCCCCATGCCGAGCGCGACGACCGAGAAAACCAGCGACTCGGCGCCCGCCACGCGCGTACCGTAGTGGCTGAGCAGCCCGGTCGAGAGCGGCGGCGAAACCGTGCCCGAGAGCGAGTCGAGCGACGAACTGACGCCGAGGACGGTGCCCTGTTCCTTATCGGAGGCTTTGTTGCTGATGAGTGCGGTGATACCCGTATTGGCGAGCGCCATGCCGAATGCGAACGCCATCATCAGCGGAACGAGTTCGTAGACGTTGTGGACGAACGGAACCGTGCAGAAGGCGAGCGCGAGGCACGTCAGCCCGATATTGGACATCGTGCGGTCGCCGACCGCGTTCGAGATCTTGCCGACGAGCACGGCGTTGCACAGCACGTTGAACGCGGCAAATCCGGAGAAGAAATAATCCGTGTCCGTGAGCGAAAAGCCGAGCTGCCCGGCGAGATACAGCGCGATCACCGAGAACCAGCCGTATAGGCAAAGCGAAAGCGCGAGCTTCTGATACATGATGCTGCGAGAGCCCGGGCCGCCGCAGGCATTCGAACACGTCCTTCATGCGAACGCGATCTTCTTCGGCCGGTTTCTCGCGCGATTCGGGCAGCAGAAAGACCGTGAGCATCACCGTAACGAACTGCAAGAATGCGGCGGCGAGAAACGGCGCGGCAAAACCAAAATGCGAGAACAGCAGACCGCCGCCCGCCGGCCCGAACACCATACCGGCGCCGAACATGGCGCCGATCAAGCCGAACGCGCGTCAGCGATCCTTCGGCTCCACGACGTCTGCGACGTAGGCCTGCGTGATGCTGATGTTTCCGCCGCTCGCGCCTTCGAGGATGCGCGCGACGAAAACGACCGCGATGGGTTAGGAGCGCAATATTCGCGCAGCCCCATCATAGCCCAGCTGATCGTCGCGCCGATTTGGCTGATGATCAGTACGCGTCTTGCGCCCGAGCCGGTCGGAAATATTGCCCCAGATCGGCGCCGCAATCAAGCCGGCGAGCGAAAACGTCGCAAAGAGCACGCCGACGATGAACGGCGAGGCTCCGAAGTGGGTCACGAAATACGGCAGTACCGGAATCAGCATGCTGAATCCGATGATGTCGACGAACGTGATCCCGAGGATCGGCAGAAGCTTCTTGATCATTGCGGCGACTCTACCGGCAAGATTATCGGTGAGAGTCGCTCGCTCTTGCGTAAGACGTCAAGTTTATAAGGACGGCTCAAATCGACGCGGGTCAGAATCTTGTGCAGCATGTCCACGCCCTCAGCGTTCGCCCTCGAACGCCAGCAAAACGTCACCCTCGGACAGCCCGACGTCGAGCCGGACTGCCCGGTTCGATCGACGCGACGAGCACCGCCCGGCGGTCGCTCAGTTCGAAACGCCGTGCGGCAGCCTGGAGAGCAGCATATCTTGCCCGGCGATGCCAAGATAGCCGCGGCGGACTTTCCCGTCGCGAATCATGCAAGCTCGGCGATGTACTTCGCCGTGTCGATGGCGATCGCGAAGCACAGCCCTTGGCCGGGAAGCACGGCGGTATTCACGCCGATCACATCGCCGCTCGAGGCGACCAGCGGTCCGCCCGAGTTCCCGGGATTGAGCGCGGCATCGGTTTGCATGATGTTGTCCATCAGTCGTCCCGACTGCGAGCGCATCGAGCGCCCAGCCCGCTGACGACGCCCGCCGTCACGGTGTATGCGAGTCCAAACGGGTTGCCGACCGCAACGACGAGCTGTCCGGGCCGCAGCGCGGCGGAACTGCCGAGCGTGGCTGAGGCTAGATCCGGAGCATCGAGGCGTAAGACCGCAAGGTCGGAGTGCGGATCGTCGCCGACGACCGTCGCCGGAAATTCGCGCCCGTCCAGAAGAGCGACGTTGACACGCTCGGCCTCGTTCACGACGTGGCTGTTCGTCAACACGAAGCCGTCGGGCGTGAAGACGAAGCCGCTGCCGTTCCCGCCGCTGCGGCCGCGCCGTGCTTCGATGCACACGACGGCGGGGCTCACCCGCTCGGCGGCGGTGGTGACGGCTTCGGAATAGGGATCGAGGGCGGCGGCGGGCGCGGCCTCAAGGAACACGAGACTCATGGTGGTCCTGAAAAACCGCCCGCCCCGCCCCGGTTGCGCGGCGGCCTGAGGCCGGTCGATTCCTAGGCTACGTGATTGCAGAGGCTCGGAGCGTAATCGACCGAGATTTCGAATCCGACGAGGTTGTCGATCGGGCCGGTCGGGCCCTGACCCGCGGTGCGGGCGTCCGTGGATTTCACGATGATGGTCATGCCGCCGGGTCCCGGTAAGTTCCAGGATTGTCCGGTGAGAACCGAACTTGATACCAGCGCCGACGTTTGCGATGCATCCATGCTTCACTGCCTCCTGCAGGAGCGTTCGCCGGGAAGGGCTGGCGCCCCCCGGCTCGAATCGGGTGCGGTCGCGGCCCGTGCCCAGGTGGCGGAATTGGTAGACGCGCTGGTTTCAGGTATCAGTGGCCGCAAGGTCGTGGGGGTTCGAGTCCCTTCCTGGGCATTTTCGCGTGACGCGATCGAAGGAGCACGCACTTGAAGATATTCTCTCGCGTCGCTTCATCGACGCCATCTTTGCGTTTGCTGCGCTCGGCATGTGCGCTCCCGGTTTGGCCGTCACGCCCGCAACCTCGTCGCCGGCGCCGGCCGCCATACGAGATGGCTCTCACGACTTCGACTTCATTTACGGGAAATGGAGGATGCCCAACCGCAGGCTGAAAAAGCGCCTGGCCGGCTCGCATGAGTGGGCCGATTTCACGACGTGCGATGTAGGGAAACCTCTGCCTGGAGGAATCGGCGATATCGATTATTGGAAGGCAAGCTACTGGAAAGATTTCGTCGGTGTGACCGTCCGCACGTACGACTCAAAGACCGGCCTTTGGCGGATCTTTGGGTCGACAATACATTCTCGGGCGGCGTCATTGAGCCGCCGGTCGTCGGCAAGTTTAACGGCAACGTCGGGATCTTCGAGGGATCCGATACGTCGACGGCATCCCCATTACCGTGCGCTTCACCTGACGGTGAACCCAAAGGGTTCGCACGTTGTAGCAAAGTGAACCAAGCTTTCTCAACGAATGGCGGCAAAACGTGGGAGACCAACTGGTACAACGAATTCATTCATGACGATAGCTGCACGCCCACGGCGTGAGCGGGCCTAACCCGGCGGTTCGTCGTCGCGTGTAATCGCAAGGAATGTGACGGTGTCCCAAGCGTTGTGGATGCCGAGGAAAATCAGCAACACGACGGACCCCGCGATGACGAAGAGTGCTCTCGGTGCGAACGCCGGCAATGCCACGGCGCTCGCGAGAAGCGCGACGTACGCACCAAGGGAAGGATCGCGTATGCCGTCCAGCTCGAGGTCGGCGTTATACGTCGTGAGCCGCCACGTGCGATAGATCACGCGCACCGAGTATCCCACGCCCACGAGCGCTGCAATGCCGATCGCCAACGCCGGGCCTAGCGAAGACGGCCACGGTGCGATGAGGATTGCCGAGGCGAGCAGTGCCGCGCAGAAATGCACGACCGTCGGCGTACTGAACGTCGAGACTCCGTCTTGAGTGCCGCGGCGTTCCAACCCCGCTGTGAGCGTAATCACCACGAACATCAAACCGGTGAGCGCAGCCGCCGAAGATCCGGCCATGACGTAGAAGTTCGACCAAGGCGCGAGCACCGGCCACACCGCGTTAGACATGAATCGTGCCCGCCCCGAGCGACGCGGCAACTTCTCGTGCGGCGCGCGTGCCGCTTTCGAACGCGCCGTTGACGGTTCCACCTTGACCGTCGGTCGACGTCGCCTCACCCGCGAAGTAGAGCGTGTCGTCAACCGGCAAACCGAGCACGCCGCGAGCGTTTCCGCCGGCGACTCGAACGTAACTGTACGCGCCGCACGCGAATGGATCGCGCGACCAATCGTGCACCGCGCCGGACGCAAACGCTTCGCGCGCGATCGCGGGCGCCTCGAACATCGTCCCGATCCCGTCGAGCGCACGGTCGATCAAATCGGACGCGGAAAAATCCTGTAGTGCCGTCGCGTTCGGGCCGCCGGCCCAGGCCGATAGCAGTTCGCCGCGCACGGGAAGCTGCGTCCAGTACGCAGCGAACGGATGGCCCTCACAATGAAAAAACGCGCCATGACGATAGCGCCCATCGTGCAACGTTTCCCAAAACGGCGTCCGAAAACAAAGCGCGACCTTAACGACGTGGCCCATCTCGACGTTCTGGATGGCCTCGCGTTTGGCGGTAGGCAGTGGGGGATCGAACGCTACCGCCGTTGCATCGCCTACGTGCCGCAAAACGCCGATCGGCAAGGTGACGACGGCCGCTCGTGCCCGAACCGTCCGCGATACGCCGTGCGGCGTCTGCGTTTCGACGGAGACCGCACCGCGCTGCCACGATACGCGGCGAACGACCGTCGAAAGGTGCAGCTCGACGCCTGCGCCGACAACGGCGCCGCGCAGATGGTCGAATATCGGACGGTAGCCGCCAAGCGGCCGCGCGCTCTTAGAATCGACTCCGGAGCGAACCTCGTCGGCGATGGCACGCGCGCTGGCGATCGCGGGATCGGCGGCCTCGAAGCCCTCGACGAATGCGCGAGCCGCCGCGACCCGTTCCCGCATCGCCTCGTTCCCATCGAAGCGCTGCAAGAATCGATCGACGCTTTCGTCTGCGGCGAGGGTTCGCGCGCCTTCGAAGATGCCGGCTGCGGAAACGAAATCGTCGTCGTCGAGCTGCAGCTCCCCACCGTCGCTGGACCAGGATTCGCCGCCGATGTCGATCGCCGCGCTTCCGATTTCGCGAAGGAGCGCGTTCGTTTCCGGGGCCGAACCGTGAATGAACTCAGCGCCGAGTTCGGCGGCTACGATCGTGCGGCCTGACGGAACCGAGAAGACGCGGCCGCCAATCCGATCGCGAGCTTCTAGAACCACCGTCCGCAGCGAACGGCCACCCAGGATCCGCGCGGCCTGTAAGCCCGCGGCACCGGCTCCGATTACGATAACGTCCGCGTCCATACGTGCGCCTTCTCCTTACTTTAGCGTCTGTTGAAAAAAGGTCGCGGCATCTTCCGCAACTTGGGCGTGGATCGCATCGCGATCGATGCCGGCCGAGTCGGCACAGATGAAGGGCAGGGAGCGAACCGCAGCCGGCTCGCACGTATCGAGGAACGTGTAGTGCCCGGCATCCAGTACCGGCATCGTCGTGGCTCCCGGGATCCAATTCGCGTAGCGCAGAGCGTTCAGCGGCGGCGGAGCGATTCGATCGCTCGTTCCATAGGCGATCCGAACCGGAATCGCGATGTCGTGAAGGCTGTCCAGCGTCACCGCTTCGCCGACTGCGGGCGCGATTGCGTAAATCGCGCGCACCCGCGGGTCCGCCACGTTGACGTTGCTATTCGCGAGTGCATTTGCATACGATGGATCGCTTGCGCGCAGCGCTTGCAGCTTCGGAACGAGATCGGGAAACTCTGGCGGCGATTGACACGACGTGGATTGTGGATCGCTCTTACAATGCTCGAACATGCCCTGCATGTCCACGCGGCCGCCTGCGATCGCGATGACCGTGTACCCGCCGAGCGAAAAACCGGCGGCAGCGACTCGGGTCCGCTCGACGTGCGGCCCGAACGTAGGGCTCTGTAGGATCGTATCCAGCGCCATCGAGAGCTCGCGTGCGCGCAGCCACCACAGGGTAAATCCTTGAACGGTCGGATCGCCGGCGCCATTGTTGCCCGGATGATCGATCGCAACGGCGATGAAGCCGGCGCGGGCCAGCGCGGTGCCGAGCCATGCGAGCTGCTTTGCCGTGCCTCCGGTTCCGTGCGAGAGCAGAATCAATGGAAATTGCTTCGGCGAGCGCGCGAACGGAGCGCCGGGTGCGGCACTGCCTGCGATGAAGAGCGGGTGGCCGGGAGCGCCGATCGTTTGCGTTCGTTCGGGTACGCTGCGGGTGACGGGGTACCACACGACGCCTTGTATCGTGCTCGATTTCACGCCGAGCTGCGCCGTCAGCTGCTGCGCTTTAAACGAAAACGGCTGCTGACCGGCGTGAAAGAGCAGGGCGACGGCGAGCAGCACGTGGCTAAACATCAAGGACGATCTTTCCCGGTTTGTGTCGTGCTCCTGCCAGCATCAGATGAGCCGCGCGTGCATCGGCCAGCGGAAGTACGTCGCCGATTCGCGCGTGCAGAACCCCGAGATCGAAGAGTGCGGCGATCTCGTTCAAACGCCCGGTCGTTACCTCGACGATAAAAAACGTCGCGCGAACGCCGCGCCGCTTCGCTTCATCTTGAGACGGCTCGCCCGCCGATGAAACGACGACGCCGCCCTTCTTTACCACCGCGAACGAACGTTCCAGCGTTTCGCCGCCGATCGTGTCCAGCACCGCATCGACGCCCTTCACCGCTTTCTCGAACGGAGCGGCCTTATAATCGATAACTTTATCCGCGCCCAGCGCGGCTACGTACTCCAGATCGTGCGCCGCTGCCGTGGCGATAACGTTGACGCCGGCGTGTTTGGCAAGCTGCACCACGAGCGACCCGACGTTGCCGCCGCCGCCGTGCACGAGAATGGTCTGCTTCGGCTCGACGCCCGCATAGTCGAACAGCATCTGCTTGGCCGTGACCGCGATCACGGGAATTGCGGCGGCGGTCACGTCGTCCATGGTCTGCGATATGCGCGCAATCATCCCCGCGCTGGCGACGGCGTACTCGGCATAACCGCCGGTAAAGCTAGGATTCGTGGTCCCGAATACGCGCTCGCCGTCGGAAAACAGCGTCACGCCCGGCCCGCAAACGTGGACCGTACCGCAGATGTCCGATCCCGGCGTCAGCGGCAGCGTCTGCGGCGTGCCGCTTCTGCCGGTGCGTACGAGTGCATCCCACGGGCCCACGCCCGCCGCCGTGACGCGTACCAATACCTCGCCCGCGCCCGGCACGGGAATCGGGACGTCTTCGAGCTTCAAAACGTCGGGCGAGCCGTATTCGTGAACGACGATGGCCTTCATCGCTTCCTCCGGGAGGGCGTTCGGCACCGATTCGGTACCTACGCAAACGAATGCACCGGTTGCGCTTGCTCCTTATACCCGCCGCTGTCGCGTTCTTAGTCGCGTGCGGCGGCGGCCACTCCCCCAGCCAGGCGATCGGCCAATTTCGTCGCGGCCGAGGACGGGGGATTCACCGCCGAGCGCGGTGCCTATCGGGGAGTCGCCAACGGTCTGAAGTACTACGAAACCTCACTGCAGCTTCCCGGTGCGTCGAGCTGCGCGATCTACACGACGGCCCGGGGCACCCCCGCCTTCGGGACGTGCGATTTCTTGGCGTCGAGCGCGGACGGCGCGCGCCGGATCTACGACGATTGGATGCACAATACGATCGCAGCTTTGCCGGGATGGAAGACGGCCGAACTGAAGCATTCGCCCGAAGGGCATCTGGCGACGTTCCAAGCCGTCGACGGCAACGGCCACGCCGTTTATCTTTACATTGCCGGCGATGCGGGTACGTACCGCGTTGCGGAGACGTTCGGGACCACCGGTGCCTTCGCATCGCACTAACACGTACGGCATGGGGAGAACCGGCATGTCATCGCAACTCGTTCGTATCGCAACCCTCATCGGCTCGTTCGCGCTGGCGGCCGGCTGTGCTTCGAAAGCTGCGTCGTCGACGGGTGACGCCACGATCGTACAATACTTCGTCGCGATCGACTCCGGCTTCGCGGATTTGAAGGGAAAGCAGTTCGGCGACAACCCGATCGTCACGAAATATCTCGGCAAGCTCACGATTCCGAACACGAACGCTTGCGCGATCTCGTACATCAAACAGTCGGGCGATACCATCGCAACCTGTTTTTTCGTTTCCGATTCTCAATCCGCAGCGGACGCCGCGTTCGTCGCTGCAAAGCAGCAAGTTCATGCGGCATTGCCCGCGTTGAGCGGTAAGGACGAGCCGCCCAGCCACGGAAACATCGCGCAATATTTCGCGCAGGACGGCACGCACGGCGTGTACGTCGAGGAAGGCCGGCAGGATGACGGCAAGTACACGGTCGTGACGTCGTTCGGCACCGTGAAGGCGCTGCAATGACCGTTGCGCTGCTGGGTCTGCCGACGGACCGCAATTCCTCGTATTTGCGCGGCCCGGCCAAAGCCCCGGCGGCGATCCGGCGCGAACTTTTTAGCGAAAGCGGCAACACGTATACCGAGACCGGCCTCAACCTTCGCGGAGCCGGCGTCTTAGAGGACGTAGGGGACGCGCCGCTCCGCGAGGACGACGGCGACGTCGACCGCATTACCGAAGCCGTAGCGGCGCAGCTGCGAGCCGGGCGGCGCGTCGTTTCGCTGGGCGGCGATCATTCGGTGACGTTTCCGATCGTCAAGGCCTATGCCGCAGCGTTCCCAAACGTTAGCATCGTGCATTTCGACGCGCATCCGGACATGTATCCGTCGTTTCAAGGAAACCCGCTCTCGCACGCGAGTCCGTTCGCGCGGATTTTAGAGAACGGCGGGGTCGCACGTTTGGTGCAGATCGGGATTCGCACGATGACGCCGCCGCAGCAGCGCGTTGCGGACCAATACGGTGTAAGCGTCTTCGGTGCGTGGGAGCTGGATGCGGCGCGCGCGGCTTTACCGGCCGGCGCGGTGTACGTCACCTTGGATCTCGACGGGCTCGACCCCGCGTTCGCCCCCGGCGTTTCGCATCGCGAGCCGGGCGGATTGTCGGTGCGCGAAGTGCTCGAACTGGTGCGTGCGATTCCCGGCACCGTCGTCGGAGCCGACGTCGTCGAGTACAATCCCGATTGCGACGTGGCGGGAATGACCGCGACGGTTTCGGCCAAGTTTGCACGTGAGTTTGCGGCGCGGATTTACGCGGACGCGCGCACGGAGAATTGCGTTTGAGCTCCGGCTGCGACGTTACGCTCGTTACGTACGAAAAGTACCCCGATCTCGCGCCTGACGATCGGATCTTTCGGGACTCGCTGATCCGGCGCGGCGCAACCGTACGCTGCGCGATATGGAACGATCCCGCCGTCGACTGGTCGGCCAGCCCGCTGGCGGTCATCCGCGCGACGTGGGATTATCCCCAGCGTTTTTCGGAGTTCTGGAAATGGCTCGCGCACGTCGAGACGCTGACGCACTTGATCAACGATCCGCAAACCGTACGCTGGAACGCGCACAAGCGGTACCTTGCCGATCTCGAACGGTCCGGCGCCCGCATCGTGCCGACGATCTTCGTCGATGCGACGCTGGACTTCGAACTCGCAGATGCATGTGCGGGCCGAGGGTGGGACGACGTGGTGATCAAGCCGTGCGTCGGAGGCAGTTCCTACGGCGCGCGCCGCATGCGCGGCGACGAGATTGCGAGCAACGGCGTGCGCCATCTGAACTCGCTGCTCGAATTGGGCGAAGCGATGGTGCAGCCGTTCATCCACGAAACCGAGACGATCGGCGAACTCGCTTGCATCTTCATCGATGGGGGGTTTAGTCACGCGGTGCGCAAGGCGCCGTTCAACTCGTCCACCGTCACGACGTCCGAACGGGTCTACGATCTGACCGAAGACGACCTTGGATTCGTGAGCGACATCGTCGAAGGCCTGGAGCGCACGCCCGCGTACGCGCGCGTCGACGTCGTTCCGACGGCAAAAGGAACGCTGCTGATGGAACTCGAGCTCATCGAGCCGACCCTGTACCTCGGACTGAAGCCTTCGGCGGCGGAGTGCTTCGCGGATTGCGTTCTGCGCACCGAACCGGTGCGATGAACGACGACGAGCCATTTCGCCCGTTTCACGCCGGGCTGCTGCTGTACGCCGGCGCCGGGATCTTCTGCGATGGGTACATTTTAAGCAGCATCGGTCTCGCGTTGATCACGCTCGGCCCGCACTTTGCGCTGTCGGCCGGCATGACGGGGCTGCTCGGCGCAATCACCCTGTTCGGCGTGCTCGTGGGTGCGCTCGTATTCGGCGAGATGGCCGACCGATACGGCCGGCGCATCCTCATGATCGCGGACCTCGCGCTCTTCGTCATCGCGTGCGTCGCACAGATCTTCGTGACCAACGTCTGGGAACTCATCGCGCTGCGCTTCGCGCTCGGCATCGCCATCGGCGCAGACTACCCGATCTCTGCGGCGTTGATTGCCGAGTTCATGCCGCGGCGAAGCCGCGGCGCGGCGCTCGCCGGGATGGAGACGATTTGGTTTGCCGGCGCGTGCGCCGCCTACATCGCCGGCTCGGCGATGCTTTCGCTCGGCAGCGACAGTTGGAAATGGATTCTCGCCAGCCCGGCCATCATTGCGGCGCTGGGCTTGCTCATTCGCACGGTCGCGCCGGAGTCGCCGCGCTGGCTCGCCGCCACCGCCATGCGAATGAAGCGTCCGGGCTTGCGGGAAATTTTCACGCAAGGACGTTCGTCCAAAGCTCGCGTTCGTCTCGTGGATGTGGCTGCTGCAAGTCGTGCCGCTCTTTGCAATTTACACGTTCGCGCCGACGGTGCTTTCGGCACTGCACATCGGAACCGCCGATTCGGTAGCCGGCAGCATCGCGATCACCGCCGCGTTTGCCGCCGGTTCCCTCCTTTCGTTGCCGCTCATCGAACGATGGGGCCGGCGTCCGCTGTGTATCGCCGGGTTCGCCGTCGCAACGGTCGCCTTCGCCGCAATCGCGTTCGGCAACGTGCCGCTCACCGTCGCGGCGTTTCTCGCCTACGCACTTGCGATGGGTGCGGCATCGGGGCTGGAGATCGTCTACCCGGCCGAGCTGTTCCCCACGTTCATCCGCGGCACGGCCACGGGATTCGCTGCGGCGGTTAGCCGCGTCGGCGCGTTCGTCGGCACCTTCGCACTGCCCGTCATTCTCGGGCGGTACGGCATCGCGCCGATCGTGGCCGCCTCGGTGGCGCTTTCGGCGGCCGGGCTTTGGCTTGCGGTCGCGCGGGCGCCGGAAACGAAGGGCACCAGCCTTGACTCGCTCGAAGTGACGCCGGGCGTCGGCGGCGAAGCCGCAGCATCATGAGTGACGACGCCGGAGCAGATCGCGCAGACCTCAACCGCAACCTGATTATTTGCGCGTGGACCGCTCCCGCTGCGGTTGTGATCTTTCTGATCTTCCACGCGGTCTATACGAATATTTTCGTGACCGCGAAAGCCGTCGGTCAAATCGACTCCGGGACCAAGATGGGTCTGGCGATGGGGTGGATTGCGATGGTCGGCGGCACGGGCGTCTTTGGCATCATCGCACTCGTTGCCGGGATTCGCGCAATTCGCGCGTGGTCGCGCCTGCGCGCTGGGGCGTAACCGCGCAAACGTGCGCGCGCTGTTGGTCGTCAACTCCAACGCGCGCCGCGGCCGCGAACTGCACGCGCTTTTGCATCGCGAACTCGAAGGCCGCGGAATCGACGTCGTCCGCGAACTCGGCGAACCGTCATCGGGTGGGCGGCCGGACGTCGATGCGATCGTCGTCGCCGGCGGCGACGGAACGCTCGCCCACGTCATCCGCCGCGCGATGGCCTACGACGTTCCCGTCGGATTGATTCCGCTCGGGACGTTTAACGGACTCGCGCGTACGCTCGGGATTCCGCTCGACGTTGCCGGCGCGTGCGCGACGATCGCGGCCGGACA
>CAWAJD010000025.1:0-89662 GCA_963782265.1 Vulcanimicrobiota bacterium | reverse complement strand
GCCGCGCAAAAACAGGCCGGCCAGCAACTGGTCGTGGCCGGATGTCTCTGCGCAGCGGTACGGCGACCAGCTGCAGGCGCTCATTCCCGAAATCGACGGCGTCGTCGGCACCGGCGCGTACGCGAGCATCGTCGAACTGCTCGACGACGTGCGCGCCGGCAAGCGTCCGGTGCGCTTCGGTTCGAAGCCGAACCCGAACACGATTTTCTTCCCCGGCTGATTACGACGCCGCGCGCGACCGCTTATCTGAAGATCGCCGAAGGCTGCGACCATCCGTGCACGTTCTGCATTATTCCGAAGCTGCGCGGTGCGTTTCGCAGTCGCAGTGAAGAGTCGATTCTCAAAGAAGCGCGCGCGCTGGCCGAAGCCGGAACCAAAGAGCTGATCCTTATCGCGCAAGACACGTCGATGTGGGGCCGCGACCGCGGCTCGCGGCGCGGCGGCCTCGCGCAGTTGCTGCGAACGGCTTGCACGACGATCGACGGCATCGAATGGATCCGCCTGCTGTATCTTTACCCGGCGACCGTCGACGCGGAACTTATCGACGCAATGGCGCGCTTCCGAAGGTCTGCAAGTACATGGACATGCCGCTGCAGCACGCGCATCCCGAGGTGCTGCGCGCGATGCTCGGCCGTCGAACGGCGAGCGCTATCTCGAGATCATCGACAGTTTCGCGCACGGGTTCCCGGCATCACGATGCGCTCGACGTTCATCGTCGGCTTTCCCGGGCGAGACCGACGAGCACGTCGATTATCTCGAAGACTGCATCGGCCGCGCCGAACTCGATCGCGTCGGCTTCTTCGACTACAGTCGCGCGAGGAAGGCACGCCGGCGGCGGAGCTCGGCCGAGCCGGTCGCCGCACGCGAACGCGCAAACGGCTCATCCGCCTGCGCGAAGCCCAGCGGCTCGCATCGGAACGCGCGCGTTCGCGCCGGATCGGCAGAACGGTGAACGTGCTGGTAGAAGAGCGCCGCACGCTGCGGCGCAGCGACGAATTTCGCACGGCGCTCGGCGAAGCCGGCGTGTGGTTCGGACGCTCGCACGGTGAAGCGCCCGGCGTCGATGGCGGCGTCTACTTCACGGGCGACGCGCAGCCGGGCGACTTCGTCTCCGTAACGCTCGAAGGGCACGGACCCTTCGATTTCTTCGGCCGCGCGGCCGTGCGGGAACCTGCGGCCGTTGGGTAAGCACTTCGCGGCTCCGGAGAACGAAGCTCCGAAGCGCCGCAATCCGCCTTGGCGCAGCGCCGCGCTAATCTTCGGCCTGCTCGCGCTCGGCGTCGCTTCGACTGCAGCCGGTTACGCGATCTTCGAACACAAGAATCCGATTATGGCCATCACGCAAGTCTTCGTACCCACGCCGCAGCAAGTCTTCGGCAAACCGAACATTCTCGTTCTCGTCGAGGGACTCGACTACGACTATACCGCGAAGGACATGGAGTTCTCGACCAATTCGCGCAGCGACGCGATTTGGGCGGTTAACGTCGATTTCGACAACAAGCGCATCTACCAGCTCTCGGTTCCGCGCGATATGGTCGCGACGATGCCGAACGGTTCGCAAGCGAAGATCAATCAAGCCCAGTCCGACGGCGGCGTGAAAGAAGCCAAGCAAGTCATCGGGAGCTTCCTCGGAATTCCGGACTTCGACCGCTACGTCGTGCTGCGCATCGACGCGACGAAAGACATCATCAACGCGATCGGCGGTTTGGACGTCGTCGTGAAGTCGTCCGATTGTCTGCAGTACCACACGGGTTGTACCGGCGAGACCATCGATTACGACGACAGCTGGGGGCACCTGCACATTCACTTCAAGCAGGGGCTGCAGCATCTCGACGGGCCGCAGGCGGTCGCCTACATGCGTTTTCGCCACGACTGGTGCAGCGATCCGTGCCGGATCAAGCGTCAGCAGCAAGTACTTCACGCAATGATCGCCAAACTCAAGGGCGATCAAGTCAACACGCTGCTGCATGCGGGCAACCTACTCGCCATTTTCCGCCGCGACGTGCAGACGGATTTCACCGATCAAGAACTGCTCTCGATGGCATCGTATTTCCAGGGAATGCCCGACGATGCGATCGTGAACGCGCAGGTTCCGTACACCGGCGACGTCGATCTGCCCGTCTATGGCGACTCGCTCGTTCCGGACGTCGAAGCGCGCACGCGGCTCGTGCAAGAGATGCTCCTCGCACCGCCCTCACCCGAACCGTCGCCGGACGTGATGGCGCTGGCCGCGATCGCACCCGGTACGCTGCGCGTCGACATCGTCAACGGCAGCGGTTCCGAAGGCGCCGCCCATCGCGTCGCTCAGTTGCTTAAACGCGCGGGCTTTACGATCGGCACCGTCGGAGATGCGAACCGGTCGGACTACGCGACCACCGAAATCCACGAACACTCGACGGTCACCTTCGCCGGGGCAAAGGTTCGTGCCGCACTGCCCGCTCAAACGAAGCCCGCGGTCGTCGTTCCCGATCCCGCACCGACGGGTTCCCCTCTGCCGCCCGTGACGAGCGACGTGACCGTCATCGTCGGCAGCGATCTCGCGACGGCATCGCCGCCGCCGACGCATTAGTGCGCTCCATGAAAACGATTGCAATATTGCTGCTGGCGGCGGTCGTCGCGTACGGCGGATGGAAGACGCTGGTTCACCGGAGCAATATGAAACCGGCGTTCGTGACGCCGGCCATGAACGCGCACCTCGAGTTCTCCGACGACCTGATGTCGCGCGCGTACCGCGCGGCGGCTATTCCGCCGTCGGCCACGAAGACGACCCGCCCGAAGCTGATCGCGCTGACGTTTGACGACGGGCCCTATCCGATTTTTACGCCGATGCTGCTCGACGAACTGCGCGACCTGAAGATTCCGGCAACGTTTTTCTTGATCGGACGAGATGCCGAGCAGTGGCCCGAGCTAACCCGCCGCATAGAGGCCGACGGCCACGAGATCGGCGATCACACGTACTCGCATCCGAACCTGGATCAAGAGACACCCGCCGAAGTGCGCGACGAAGTGCTCCAAGGCCGCGACGTGCTGTGGGGATTGACGCACGATCCGTCGGTTCGCACGTTGATGCGGCCGCCGCACGGCCGTTTTACCGTAGAGACGCTGCGCGTCGTGCAGTCGCTCGGCTATTCGACGGTCCTATGGACCGACGACGGCGGCGACTGGCGCACGCTCACGCCGCAGCAGATCGGCGACCAGGTTATCAACCATGCGACCGCTCCCGATCTCGTCTTGCTGCACAGCGGCAAGTTGGCAACCATCGAAGCGCTCCCCGCGATCGTCGAGCGTTTTCGCAAGGCCGGCTACACGTTCGTAACCGTCGGCCAGCTGCTGTCGAACGTCTCGCCGGATGCGCTCAACCATCCGCTGCGCGGCCCCGTATAACGCGGGTCGTATGCCCAGGCAAATCATCGACACCGAATCCAGTCGCCCGGCCTACGTCCGCCGGCGCGTCGCGACTTTTGTCGTCATCGGCGTAGTTCTCGTGGCGCTCGCCGCCGTCGCATGGGTGATTTTCCACTCCCATGCCGGTTAGGCCAGGAAACTTGACGTGCTGCGGGAACCAGGGACCGGTTCCAACCCTTCAGGAGAGAGAATGCTGCCTAGGCTGTCTATAGCTTTTATCGTGCTGAGTTCGGTCATCGCCTTTGCGGCGTGCAGTTCGGCCGGAATCAACAATCCGGTGAACGTTGGCCCGAATTTCCCAGTCGACTCCTTCTACGCGACGAACAGCGTTCAGAACGGCATCAGCATTTTCACCGTCAACCAGAAGGGGGGCAACCCCGCTTATGAGATCGGCGGCTCCCAGACGCAGCTCAACGGGCCCCAATACATCGCGTTCGATGCCAAAAACAACCTTTGGGTCACCAACTTCGACAAGCAGGCGCAGACCGGCGCCATCGTCGAGATCGAGGCCCTGGCGACCGGGAACGTCGAGCCGTTGGCGGCATTCGCGGTGTCTGGGCGTCCGCGCGGTGTCGCAATCGATCCGACGGAGAGCTTGATGGTCATGGCCGACGTCATTCCGACGTCATCCCTCCCGAACCAACTCCAACTCTTCTTGATTGGGTCGACTACGTCGTACGATCAGATCGCTGGAGCGAACACGCGCCTGAACGTGCCGTCCGGCGTCGCGATCGACTCCAGTCACCACATCTACGTGACGAACCTGCAGGGCATCGCGGGCGGGTCGGTTGAGAAGTTCATCCTGCCGACGCCCAGCCCAACGCCAAGCGGCTCGCCGACTGCATCGCCGTCGCCCTCTCCGACCCCGAAACCGACACCGACGTCAACCGCGTCGGCGTCGCCGTCGCCGAGCCCGTCGCCGACCCCGACGCCGCTGAATCTCAGGCCGACGTTCATTATCACCGGTCCCAACACAGGCGTCACCACGCCGACGGGTGTCGCCGTCGATTCGAGCGGCAATATCTACGTCTCGGATCAGGGCAACATCGCGCTCGGCAAGGTACCGGAGATTCTGGTGTTCCATCCGACCTCCCGCGGCATCATCACTTCGGCTCCGATTCGTCGCATCTGCGGTTCGAAGACCAATCTGAACGCGCCGACCGACGTAAAAGTCAATACGTCCGGACAAATCTACGTCGCCGACTCGAGCAAGAGCGGATCGGGCGTGCTCTACGTTTACGCGGTGGCGGGTGCGGTCAAAGGTGGTGCAGCATGCACCGGGTCGCAGAACGTCGCGCCGACGATCACGTACACGTCGCCTGGAGCGGTGACCGGAATCGGCCTCATTCCGTCGCCGGCTCCTTCGACTTCGTCTTCGCCCTAAGCGAGGAAGCCGTTCTCTCGCTCGCGCGACTTACCGACGCATCGACGCTCGCGGCGAAGGCCGAGGCTATCGCCCTCGGCGCGCGTGGGGCGCTTGAAGCGACGTCCGCGACGGCTCTGCTCTTCTCCGACGACGGCAACGTAAGCGCGACGGTTCCGGAAGGTGCGGCCGGCTTTGCCCTGCGCGACGGATCGATCGAACTGCGCCGGCTCTTTCTTCACGCGCTCTCCCGCTTCGGCGAGGGGGGCGCGCTGTTTGTCGAACGGGACGCGCAGCGCGTTCTTGCCGGCGTCGCGCCTGCGATTGGGTACTCGGATCTCGTGTTCGTACCGCTCATCGCCGGTCCGCGGGCGCTGGGTATGCTCGTGCTCGCGGTCGATGGGCGTCCGAGCACGCCTGAGCTGGAAGCGCTCGAAGGCTATTGCGACGTGGCGACGCGGATCGTGGAGATGGGGCGCGCACTGCTGTCGGCGCGCCGGCAATCCCGCGATTCAAGTTTGCTCGCGATGGTGAACGAACGTCTGCATAAATCGCTCGACCGCCGCGACGTGCTCTTCGGCATCGTCGAAGGCGTACGCGCCGCGTTCGGGGCCGACCGCTGCATCGTCTATCAGCGCTCGCCCGACGGAGAGCGCGTCTCGGTCGCGGCCGCGGCCGTTGGTGGGGGCGTGACGTCGGTTGCGCCCGGTTCCGTACCGCTCGACGCCGACTTGCGCAAAGTATTCGGCGGCCTTACCGTTCGCCGCGAGGATATTGGCGGAACCGAAATTTACGGCCCGGGCGCGCACAGTGCGATGGCGGTTCCCTTCGTCGTCGATGGCCGCGTCGAGGACGCTCTGGTTCTCTCATTCGACCGGCCGGATGCGTTCGACGACGGAGATCTGGCTGCGGTTCGCTCGCTCGCGTTCCACGTCGGACTGGCGCTGTCCAACGCGCGCCTCTACGAGCGCGAGCGCGCCCGGCGCTCGCAGGCCGAATCGCTCGAACGCGTCGTGCGCATTTTGCGCGATACGCAATACGTCGACGAAGTGCTGCTCGTTTTCGTCGTGACCGTCTCGCACGAGCTTCCGGTCGATTGCGCCGCGTATACGCTCGAGGGCGACTATCTGGTGCGCCGAGCGGTCCGCACGCGCGATCAGCGCTCGACCGGTTTCGACGAGCGCGTCCCACGGCGCGAGCTCGAGCCGTTTCTCGCGGTCGACGAACCCTCGGATGCGGCGCTTCTTCCACGCTCCGTTCGCAACGCGCTCTTCGATGGTCGCGGCGGCGTCGTCGTCCCGCTGCGTCTCGACGGCAACTTGTGGGGCATGACGGTCGTTCGATCGGCCGAGACGGAACTGGAATGGCCGCCGGAGGAACGCGTCACCTTCTTCCGTACGCTCGGGTCGCATCTCGAAATAGCGCTCTCGAACGCGCGCGCCTACGAACGCGAAATGCGCCGCGCGCAAGAGCGCGAAACGCTCGCCGAAGCGGCGCGAACGATTCTTAGCCACACCGTCCTCGGCTCGCTCGCCGACGTCATGTGCCGCCTCGGCGTCAACCTCGTGCATGCCGCGAACGCCTGCGTCTTGCGCTGGGACTCAGCCGAATATCGTATGGTCGGCGTCTACGGCGATACCATCGAACGGCTCATCGACGACAGCGGATTCAACCTCGACCAGCGCGTCGAACGTTTGACGAGCATCGCGAGCGAAGAACGCCGCGTCCAGCGCCTGATCGACGGACCCGGCTACGTGGTCATCCCGCTCTCTCGAACGTCGGCCGATCAGGGCAGCGAATCGATCGACGCGTTCCTGCTGTCGGAAAATTCGAGGGCGAGCGCTTTTCGCGCGAAGAGCTGCGTTTGCTTCAAGAACTCGGCGCGCTGCTGGCGCTCGCGCTTCGCAATATCGAACTCTACGAGGCGACGTCGCGAGCGAACGATGCGCTGCAAGAATCGAGCGAGTTCAAGGACGATCTGCTGGCGATGCTCGCGCACGATTTCAAAGGACCGCTCACCGTCATCTTGGGGTATTGCGAACTGCTCGGCGAGAGCGATCGCGAACACCAGGAAGAGATCGAAACGATCCACGCGCAAACCCAGCGGCTGGTCAGACTGTCCGACGACGCGCTCGTTCTCGCGCAGACGCAGTCGGAGGGGTTTTCCCTCGCACGAACCGTGCTGGATCTCGGGAGCTTCGTGGCCGAATGCGCCGACGCGAGCGCGCCGAACAATCCCCGGCTGGTCGTCGACGTGCCGCCGGAGCCTATTCCGGTCGAGCTCGACCCGCAGCGCTTCCGCCACGTGATCGATAACCTGATTTCGAACGCGCTGAAGTACTCGAGCGACGAAGCGCGCGTTTCCGTACGTTCCGAGGGCTCGCGAGCGATCATCGAAGTAACCGACCGGGGCATCGGTATCCCGGTCGACGAGCTCGGCTCGATCTTTACGCGTTTCGGCCGGGCCAGCAACGCCCGCCGGAAAGGGGTCGCCGGGTCCGGAATCGGCCTTTACGTGGCCCGAAAGATCGTCGAAGTGCATCGCGGCGCCCTAACCGTACGTTCTAGAGAAAATGAGGGCAGCACGTTTATCGTCTCCCTGCCCCTATCCACGCCCCCGACCCTTAGCTGAGGGGCCACCACCATCCATGGAGAACCAGTAGCACCCCTATGTCATTTTTGAAGGGCCTGTTTGACGGGAACGAGCGAGAGGTCGCTCGGATTCGCAAGACCGCGGTCGCGGTAAACGCACTCGAGCCGGCGATGATCGCGCTATCCGACGAAGAGCTGAGCGGCAAGACCGCGGAGTTTCGCGCGCGCCTGGCGGAGGGCGAATCGCTCGACGCGCATGCTGCCCGAAGTTTTCGCCGTCGTCCGCGAGGCCGGCAAACGCGTGCTGAACATGCGGCACTTCGACGTGCAGATCATGGGCGGTCAGATATTGTTCGAGGGGCGCATCGCGGAGATGCGCACCGGCGAAGGCAAGACGCTGGTCGCGACGCTGGCGGTGTACGCGCGCGCGCTCGAAGGCCGCGGCGTCCACGTCGTAACGGTGAACGACTACCTGGTCAAGCGCGACGCGGAATGGATGGGGCAGCTCTACAAGTTCTTAGGCATGACCGTCGGCATCATCCAGCACGGTCTCGAGCCGGCGGAGCGCCGCGCGCAATACAATTGCGACATCACCTACGTTACGAACAACGAAGTCGGATTCGACTACCTGCGCGACAACATGGCGTGGCAGCTCGAAGACTTGGTTCAGCGCGAATTGTACTTTGCATTGGTCGACGAGGTCGACTCGATCCTGATCGACGAGGCGCGTACGCCGCTAATCATCAGTGGACCGTCGCAAGAGTCGACCGAACTCTACGACAACTTTGCGAAGATCATCCCGCGCTTGAAGAAGGGCGAGGACTACACCGTCGACGAGAAAGCGCACGCCGTTCCGATCGCCGAACCGGGCGTGGCCAAAGTCGAGAAGATGCTTGGCGTCTCGAACCTCTACGACCAACGGAATATCGAGCTCGCGCATCAACTCAACGCGGCGCTAAAAGCGTGGAATCTGTTCCATCGCGACCAGCAGTACATCGTCAAAGACGGCGAAGTGATCATCGTCGATGAGTTCACCGGCCGTCTGATGTATGGCCGGCGCTACTCCGACGGCATCCATCAGGCGATTGAAGCGAAGGAAGGCATCAAGGTTCGCGGCGAGGATCAAACCCTCGCGACCATTACCTTCCAGAACCTGTTCCGTCTCTACGAGCATTTGGCCGGTATGACCGGAACGGCGAAGACCGAAGAGCGCGAGTTCCGCGACATCTACTCGCTCGACGTCGTCGTGATCCCGACCAACATGCCGATGATCCGCAAAGACAACTCGGACATCGTTTATAAGTCCGAGAAGGCGAAGTTCGAAGCGGTCGTCGACGAAATCATCGCGGAGCATGCGAAAGGACGCCCCGTTTTGGTCGGCACGCGGTCGATCGAAAAGAGCGAGCTGCTCGCGTCGATGCTCCGCCGCAAGGGCGTCGAGTGCAACGTTCTCAACGCGAAGTACCACGAGCAAGAAGCCCAGATCATCATCGATGCGGGCCAAGAAGCTCAAGTGACGATCGCGACCAACATGGCCGGTCGCGGCACCGACATCAAACTGGGCGAAGGCATTGCCGCCAATGGCGGCCTGCACATCATCGGTACCGAGCGCCACGAATCGCGGCGCATCGACAATCAGCTTCGCGGCCGTGCCGGCCGCCAAGGCGATCCGGGGTCGACGCGTTTCTATATCTCCCTAGAAGACGAAGTGATGCGTCTCTTCGGCGGCGAGCGCATGACCAACATCATGGATCGAGTCGGCTTTACCGACGAGCAGCCGATCGAGTCGAAGATGGTGTCGGGTTCGATCCAGCGCGCGCAGAGCAAGGTCGAAAACCACAACTACGAAGCGCGCAAGCACGTCCTCGAGTACGACGACGTGATGAACAAGCAGCGCAGCATCATTTACGGCGACCGCCGGGCGATCCTCGAAGGGAAGTTCGATTCGCGGGAGTTCCTGCTGCAGACCATCGAAGCGAAAGTCGACGAGGCGCTTGAACAGAACGCCCCGGAGAATGCGAACCCGCACGATTGGGACCTTCCCGAAATGGTCGAGCAGCTCGAGCAAGTTTTCCCGATCAAAGCGTCGCTCAGCGTAAGCGACCTCGAGAAGAAAGACCGCGAAGAAATTCGGAAGATTCTGCGTGCTAAAGCGGTCGAAGCGTACGAAGCCAAGGAGCGCGAAGTGACGCCGGAGATCATGCGCGTCGTCGAGCAGCGTTACTTGATGCTGCCGATCATCGATCGTCAATGGGTGGACCATCTCTACGTGATGGATCATCTCAAGACCGGCATCGGGCTGCGCGGCTACGGACAGAAAGACCCGCGCGTCGAGTACGAAAAAGAAGCCTTCGAGATCTTCGAGTCGCTCAAGAACAATATCGCCGACGAGGCCATCAAGGGCGCGTTCCGCGTGGCGATCGAGCACGGTCCCCCGCCGGAGATGCAGCAGGCGGTGTCGGCCGGCCAGCAGTTCGAAGCGATTCCGTCCGGAGATCTCTCGCCGCAGGCCGCCGCACCGCAGGGCCGTCTCGCGCCGCAGCACGTCGAGCACTTGCTCGGGCCGATGCCGGGGTCGGATCGCCGCCCGTCACAATTGCACACGAATAAGGACGACGAATCGCCCGCGAAACCGGTGCAGCGCGAAGCGGCCAAGGTTGGCCGAAACGATATGTGCCCGTGCGGCAGCGGGAAGAAATACAAGAAATGCCATGGAGCTGCGGCGTAGCATGAGCGAGAAGGAGAAATCTCCGTCTAAGTTGATCGACGAGAGAATCAAAGAGCTCGGCGACTGGCGGGGCAAGACCCTCTCTCAACTACGCGCGTTGATCAAACAAGCCGACCCTGATGTGGTCGAAGAGTGGAAGTGGAGAGGCGTTCCGGTGTGGTATCACGACGGAATCATCTGCACGGGCGAGACCTATAAGAGCGTCGTGAAGATGACGTTCGCCAAAGGCGCTGCGCTCGAGGACCCATCGGGCCTGTTCAACTCCAGCCTCGACGGCAACGTCAGGCGTGCCATCGACGTTCATGAGGGCGAGAAGGTCGACGGGCCGGCGTTAAAGTCGCTGATTCGCGCAGCCGTCGCGCTGAACGTGTCCGGAGCCAAGGCGAAGAAGAGCGGGAAGCGCTAACAGGACTAACCCGTCGCGCCGAGCAAGCGCACGTTCTTGAATTCCTTACTTGTAACGGCAGCGGCTCTGATTCTGACCCTCTGCGGCGTCACCGCGGGGCGGTATCTGGGACGTCATCTGCCCAAGGAACATCTACAGTCCGAAACGACCGATTTCGTAAAGATCGTCGTGGGACTCATTACCACGATGGCGGCTATCCTTTTGGGCCTTCAGCTGTCGTCGGCCAAAAACTCCTTCGATTCTCAACAAGCCGAGGTCACGGCGATCGCCACGGATGTCATCATCTTCGACGGGACGCTGTCGCATAGCGGTCCGGGGTCGGCGCGGGCGCGGGAGACCTTTCACCGGCTCGTCTCTCAGATGATCGCTCGCACGTGGCCGGATGAATGGCATACGGCGCGACTTCGAAGCGCCCACGGGTATGCGCGAACTGTACGATAGCATTGCGGATATCACTCCTCGCAACGAAGAACAGCGCCTCTCGAAGAGCAGCGCCGTGTCGTACGCTCTCGAGCTCGCCAAGGAGATTCGCTACCTTGGCAAAGAGCAGACTAGTTCGACGTCGCGAGCGTTGTTGGTCGTGGAGCTATCGGTGGATCACGATCATCTTCACGAGCTTCGGACTTATCGCACCGCGTAACGGCACGGCGACCGCCGCGCTCGTACTGTGCGCCGGCGCGGTCGCCATCGCAATATTCTTGATCGTGGAGATGAGCGAACCGTTCTCGGGCTTCATCCACATCCCAAGCACCGCGTTGCGGGAGGCGCTCGCACAAATATCCCATTGAACGAGCCCGTTGGTTATTGGGCGTCGACTTGCATTTGGTTGCCGTTGACGAGCGTGCCGCCGAGGTCGACGTTTTGGGCGCTGACGTTGACGTTTACGCCTTGACCGGAGTGCGTGAGCGTCGTCGTGATCTGACCGCCGTTGCCGTTTTGAGCGACGACCGTAAGCGAGCCGTTCGCATTGCACGTGACGTTCTCGCCGCTGCCGAGCTGGATGGTTTGCCCCGGCGAGATCGCAACGTTTTGGCCGTATTCTTGAATCGAAGCTTGACCTTGGTTGTTGAGCCCGACCGTCGTGGCGCCGCCGTTCATCGCGATCGTCGCCGATTGGTTGTGCGTTATGCCGTTCGCCGACGGCGACGTGACCTGCGTCGATATTTGATAGCCGCCCGGAAACGAATTCGACTGCAGCAGATTGGGCTGCGACGTCATGCTGTCCCACGTGTTGCCGTTGAAGGAGAGATGGGGATCGCCTTGGGACGCGCCGGTAGCGTTCGCGTAGTACTGCTCGTTGCCGTACTGCGGGCATCCCGGGGAGCCGGATCCACAACCGGGCGGATACGAGGTGCCGTAGGCGGGGGGATATGAGGACCCGTAGCCGGCGGGATATCCGGATCCGTATCCCGATCCGAGGCCGAGAGAACTCATCAGCATCTGCATCATTTGCATGAGCTGCGCGAGCATCGAGCCGAGCGGATTGTACATTTGCGACGCAGTCGACTCGAGCGATCCGGACAGCGATCCTTCGGGGACGCCGGTCGCCGTCTGATCCGTTTGGGGCGCGACGAATCGGGCGATTGCATCGCTGCCGATGCCGGGAGAAGCGAGTCCGAGCGAAAGGGTGTTGTCGACTCCCATGATGCCGGTCATCAGCGGCGACGAGGCGAGCGGGCTCTCAAGGGGTACTACGTTCATGGTGAACCTCCGGTGGTGGTGCTGCGCCTCTATCACACCGCGGTACACCTCCGACAAGGGAGGGCCGGCGATTTCGTAAAACGACAAACGCCGCAATGAGTGATTCACAGCTGACGACCATCGCCCGCCTCGCCGATCGCCTCGACGCGCTCAAGGAGCGTCTTTGACTATGCCGGCAAGAACCGCCGCGTAGCCGAACTCGACGAGCGCTCGCGCGCAGAGGGGTTCTGGAACGATCCCGATGCCGCGCAGCGCGTCATGAAAGAGGTCGCCGATCTTCGCGAGGAGACCGGGGCCATGGACGCAGTCGCCGGATCGCTGAAGGAGGCGCGCGATCTGCTCGATCTCTTCGCCGGCGACGCAGCCGCGGAGGGCGAAGCCGAAGCCAGCGTCGCGTCCGCTGAGGGGGCCATCGAACGCCTCGAGATGGCCGCCAACTTCGACGGCGAATTCGATTCGCACGGAGCCATCGTGAGCATCTTCGCGGGAGCGGGCGGCGTCGACGCGGCCGACTGGACGCAGATGCTGGCGCGTATGTATTTGCGCTGGGCCGAATCGAAGGGGTTCACCACACAAGTCGTCGATGAGTCGCCGGCAGAAGAGGCCGGCCTCAAGTCGATCACGTTCTTCGTGCGCGGCCGAAACGCGTACGGAATGATGCAGAGCGAGCGCGGCGTCCACCGTCTCGTACGCCTTTCGCCATTCGACGCCGCGCATCGCCGGCATACGTCGTTCGCCGCGGTCGACATCATTCCCGAAATCGAAGCGAACGAAAAGATCGACATCGAGATCAAACCCGACGATCTGCGCTTCGAAACGTTTAAATCGGGCGGTGCGGGCGGCCAGTACGTGAACAAGACGGAATCCGCCGTTCGCATCATTCACATTCCAACCGGGTTGATTGCGGCGTCGCAGCAAGAGCGCTCGCAGGCACAGAACCGAGAGGTCGCCACCAACATTCTGCGCGCGAAGCTCGTGCAGCGCGCGACCGAAGAACACGCGCAGAAACTCAGCGATCTTCGCGGCGAACGGCAAGCCAACGAATGGGGATCGCAAATCCGTTCGTACGTTCTGCAGCCGTATCAGATGGTCAAGGATCATCGAACCAACGTCGAGACGGGGAACGCGCAGGGCGTCCTCGACGGAGACATCGATACGTTCGTTTGGCCTTACTTGCAGCAGCGCCGTACGACGGCTTCCGCATAGGCCGGCGCTTGCGCGATAGATGGCTGTGGGCGGGCACGATCGCCTACGCCGCACTTTTCACCGCGCTTGGCGCGGTCAAGTACGCCGTTCACCGCAACTTAGTCGACTTCGGAATCTTCGCGCAAACGTCCGCGGCCGCGTTCGGCTGCTTTTGCAACACGATCGAGGGCAGTCACTGGTCGTTCCATTCGTCGCCGATTTTGTACGTGGCCGGCGCGGTGGTTGCGGTGTGGCACTCGCCGCTCGCGCTCGTCGTGCTGCAGGCGATCGCCGGTGCGCTCGTCGCGCCGCCGATCTACGGGTTGGTGATGCGCGCTCGCGGCGACGTCGCGCTCGCGCGCTTCGCCGCCGTCGTGGTCTGGCTGTATCCGCCGCTGGCAGGTCTCGGTTTTCGGCGATTTTCACGAGAACGGTTTTGCGCCTGCGGCCGTTGCGTGGATGCTGTATTGCTTCGACGGCGGACTACTGCTGTGGGCGGCGGTTGCCGCCGCAGTCGCCCTTGCCGTGAAAGAGGATCAAGCGATCTTCCTAACGATTGCGGGTGTGCTCGGATGGGTTCGATTTCGCGGAACCGCGCCTGGAAAGCTCGCGCTCGGGATCGGCATCGTGAGCTGTGTGGTCGCCGTACACTTCTTCGCTTCGGGACAAGCGCACGGCATCGTTTCCGGTGCCGAAAATACGCACTGGCAGCCGGTTCGCTTTTATGCCTGGACCGGCGCCGATCTGCACGACCTGCTGCGAAGCGGCATCGTGGGGCGGGCCGGTTTCATCGTATTGGCATTCTTACCGCTGCTCTTTCTACCGTTTCGTTCGCGTATGATGTGGCTGGCTGCGGCGCCGCTGGCCGAAGTGCTGCTGTCCCGAATGCCGACGACGTATACGCTGGGCACGCACTACGCAGGTGCGTGGCTCGGTTACGTGCTCGTAGCCTTCGCATTCGCGCTGCGCGATCTCGATGCGCGTCGAGCGCGAACCGCCGTCTTTTGGTGCATGGGGTTGTGCGCAGTCGAACTGACAGCAGCAAACCCGATGCATCCGGGGTTAAACCTGCGTGCGGTGGCGGCACGCGATCGAGCGCTCGATGCGTATCTGGCCAAGCTGCCCGCGAACGCCGACGTCGCCACGCAAGAGGAGGCGTACACGCATCTCGCACTCGACGATCCGCGTGCGACCCTCCTTCCGGAGACGCGCGACGTCACACCGGCATCGTGCTACATTCTGCTCGATCGCGATTATCCGGCCTCGGCGCGGCTCGAGGAGTATGGCGCTGCGGTGGATGGTCTCGTGAAGAACGGAACGTACGCGCTCGTCGACCGGTCGGGCGGCATCGAGCTCTATCGAAAAGCCGGCGACGCGTGTCGCTGACTTAGAGGAGCTGCGCGAGCGCGTCGGTCGCGCGCGCCGGCCAATCGCGTTCGGCTTTCACGATGCGGCTCGGAGCCGCCCACGGCGACCATCGCGCGACCTGGAGATCGAACTGCGGTGAAGCAGGGAACACGCCGACCACCGGAGTGCCGATCGTCCCGGCGACGTGCAGTGCGCCCGAGTCCGGCGTAACGAGCGCCGGTGCTTCCGCGATCGCGTTCTTCCACGGCTCGAGCGAATCGAAACGATCGACGCGGACGCCGGCGGCGATTTCTATTTCGTCGGCGTAGTCGCGTTCGGCGCTTGACGCGATGAAGCGTCCGCCGAATTCCGCAACGCGGCGCGCCATCGCGACGACGTCTTCCGAGGGGATGCCGAGTCGCTCCCATTTATCCGTAATCTGCATTGCGACGCGATCGCCGGGATCGGGTTCGTCTTCGATGACGAGCGGGCGCAAGAGGGCGGGATCGCGCGTCGGCAGCGCGTCGTCGAGCAGCGGTTTCCCGAGTTCAAAAAGCACTTCGCATTCGTGCGGTGCGTTCGGGTCGAGACCGGCTGCGCGATAGATGCGCGTCGTGAGAAAACGTCGCGTCCACAGGCTCTTGAGCGGCTTGCCCAATCCGTTAGAGAAGCCGATCCGGGCGGGGGCGCGGGTAGCGCCCGCAAGCCGGTAGCCGCCCGGGTCTTCGGTCGCGACGAGTACGTGGCTGTACCCGGCATGCGAAAGCTCGGCACCGAATGCATCGATGGCCGCAAGATTCGGGCGCTCGCTCGAGCGCAGCTCAAACGGTGCGACCAGGACGCGCCGCGCGGCGCGCGAGGAGAAGATGCCCGCATTGACGTCGCGCATCACCAGATCGACCGGAATCCCGCGCTCGCGGAGGGCGGCCAGCAAAGGCGTCAGCGCGAGAGCATCGCCGATTGCGTCGAGGCGGATGATGAGCACCGACGGTGAATCTTCGGGCATGTCCGTACTCTCCGACCGCCGGATGGGAGTTGCCTGCAGCCGATGATCGCTCGCGACGATGTCGTTACGTTCGACCAGATCGACGGGTATCACACGGTTCGAACGTTTGGCTACGTCTCGGGCATCGCCACGCGTCCCCGCAATCGCTTGCGGTCGACGTTCCGGAGCCTCGGAATGCTTATCGGACTTGCGGCCGGCGAATTCCTCAGCGATGCGGAGCAACTGCGCAACGAAGCGCTGGAGACCCTGCGCAAGCACGCCGATGCGGCCGGGGCGAACGCCGTTCTGGGTTTGCAGTTTTACGTCTCCGAAGGGCCCGACGGCTCGTGCAAAGTGGTAGCCTTCGGGCAAGCCGTCCTCGTGTCGAAGGAAAAGGGCGAGTGAGTCTCGAGGAGCGCGCGCGGCGCGAACGGCTGCTCGCCGCAGGCGCGAAGGCGGCGGATCTCTGCCGCAAGTGCGCGATCGGCGCGCAACGGCGCAATAGCGTCTACGGCGAAGGCGATCCGAGCGCGCGCTTGATGCTTATCGGCGAAGGGCCGGGCGAGACCGAAGATCTTATGGGGCGCCCGTTTATCGGGCGTGCGGGTCAGCTGCTCGACAAGATGATCGGTGCGATCGGTCTCGCACGCGAAGACGTGTACATCTGCAACACGGTGAAGTGCCGGCCGACGCTGCCGGGAACGCGTGGTCCGCGCAACCGCGCGCCCGAGCCCGAGGAAATGGCAAACTGCCGCCCATACTTGGACGAGCAAATCGATATCATTCGCCCGCAGGTCATTCTCGCGCTCGGCGCGCCGGCTGCAAAATCGTTTCTGGGGCGCGACTTTCAAATTACGAAGATGCGCGGCCGCTGGTACGAAGGCCCGCACGGCATCGCGCTGATGGCGACGTTTCATCCGGCGTACGTGCTGCGTCAAACCGGCGGCGAACTGGAGGGGGTCAAGCGAATGGTGTGGGCCGACCTCAAAGCCGTGCGCGCGAAACTCGACGAGCCGCCGCCGGCGGTTGTAGAAGCGGTGCCCGAGCAGGTCAGCCTCTTCGTCGAGTAGCGCTGACCTAAGTCGCAGGCTCCTAGCTGTGCTACAATGTCGGGCGTGACGCGCGACCCCCTGGCCATCTGGCTCAACGATGTCGTAACCCGCGCCGGATTCTCCGGCGTGGACGATTTCGTGCGCGAATATTCGCTAAAGAACTTTCGGCTCAAGCAGTTGTATCAGGCGGCAACCAAGCAGTTATTGGGGGGCGTCGACGACGTCACGACGCTTCCAAAAGAGCTGCGTACGGCATTGATCGCACGGGGTGTAACGTTTTCGTCGGTTGAGCCGATCGTGATTCAGCGTTCGAACGACAAGCAAACGTCGAAGGGCCTTTTTCGCTTGCACGACGGTAAGGAAGTCGAGGCGGTGCTCATGGAGCACTTCGGCGAACGCACGACCGTTTGCATTTCGTCGCAGGCGGGCTGCGCGTTTGCATGCGCGTTCTGTTCGACCGGGCAAGCCGGGTTCACTCGCAATCTCACGCCGACGGAGATTTTCGATCAGGCCCGCTTCTTTGCTCGCGAGCTCGCAGAACGCGGCAAGCGCATCACCAACATCGTCTTCATGGGCATGGGCGAACCGTTCCACAACTACGAAGCCGTGATGAGCGCCGTCGCGCTGCTCAACGACGGACAAGGCTTCGGCCTCGGCCACCGTCACATCACGATCTCGACGGTCGGACTCGTCGACAAGATCGACCAGTTCGCGGACGAAGGCGTGCAAGTGAATCTCGCGATCTCGCTGCACGCGCCCAACGATGCAGTACGATCAAGCTTCATGCCCGTCAACCGTAAGTTCTCAGTCGGCGAATTGATGGCCGCGTGCGAACGCTACGTTGCGAAGACCAACCGCAAGATCTTCTTCGAATACGTGATGCTCGACGGCGTCAACGACACCGAAGTCTGCGCGCGCGAGCTCGCCAACCTAATGCGTGGCCACATCTATCACGTCAACCTTATTCCGTACAACTCCACGCCGGACGCGCCATACACCGGCACGCCCGACGGCCGGATCTGGGGGTTCGCAAAAACCCTCGAAAACGCCGGCGTGCCATCCACCGTCCGCCACAACATGGGCCGCGACATCGCCGCCGCCTGCGGGCAGCTTCGGGCCGAAACCCAACCGAAGGCGCACATGGCGGGTGGGTCGCGCTCTGTATTATGATGGAGATAAAAACAAGGCGCCGCATTGCTGCGGCACCTTTGCGTGCTTCGGTGAGTCTGCCGGCCCGATACACAGCCGCAGATAGCACATCGGCGATTACTTCACAACAGCACGGAGTACGTTCGACTCGCGCCGCCGCCCGCGCTTAGCGCGTTACATCTACGATGGTGTCCAGCGACGTGTGAATCAGGCCCGGAAGCAGAACGCTGCGCGCCCGCAGTGCGATGAGCGCTAGGAAGAAACCGACCGGTGCGTTCATGGCGATGTCGGCCGCCGTTTCGAGAAACCAGTTCACGTCGTGTCGTCCCAGCGGCGCCAAATGAAAGAGCCCAAAGAGGATTGCTTGGATGACGACGGCCCACTCCTTCGGAACGAATGCTCGAAGATGGCTAAGCGTCATTCCGCGCATCAAGAACTCTTCGCTGAAACCGTTGCTCAAGAAGTTGTGCGCCAGGTAGGTGAGGAGCAAACCGGCGGAACCGTGGCCTTTTGAAAACCAGAGGCCGATGAAAATAGCCGGCAGCACCAAAGCACCGAGCAATGCGGACCAGGCGCCTTTCCGCCACGAGGTTAGCCCGAGCTCGACCGGCTTCGCACCGAGCAAGAAGAGCAGCGCGCCTGGAACGAGTGCGTACGTGAGGAAGTTGGGGATGGCGCTGTCGCCGTTTCCGAGACCGGCGGGGGCGAAGAATCGTTGTAGGACGGCGTTTGCGGGGCTATTCCAAAACCAATCGTGGCCGAACAACAAGAAGACGAACGTTGCGAAGACGACGAGAACGCGGCATGCTAGCCGCCAGCCGCGAGCGGTCGCGTTGAGGACGGATTCTTCAGAGGCCTCGTCTATCGGGATGCACGCTCGCGCGATCAACCAGAGGATGAGCCCATACGCGAACGCGCCGAGTGCGATATAGGCGCTCGTTCGATCGAAAACGAAGAGCGCGATTTCGCAAACACCGCAGATCGCTAAAAAGGCGGTATGGGCTGGTCGCCAACTACTCATGAGGCCCCCGGTGGCTGCAAAATCGCCGTCTACTCGGCGCTAACGAAGGAGTCCTGTCCGCGCGAACACGTCTCCTTAGAGGCCGCCAATGGGCTCTGGCAAATGGAAGACGAATAAATGGTAGCGATCATAACGGGCGCCTCCGGCGCCATCGGCTCAGCCACCGTGCGCGCATTTGCCGCTCGCGGTACCGACGTCGTTCTGGCCGCAGTCGAGAGCGAACGTGAAACGCTCGAAGCGCTGGCGGCCGAGGCTCGCAGTAAGGGCGTTAAGGCTCTCGTCGTTCCGACCGACGTCACGAAGCGCGGAGATATCGATCGTCTGGTGGCGACGACGATTGCGCAGTTCGGCACGGTCGACGTGCTTGCGAATATTGCCGGAGTTGGGTCTTCGCCGTCGCTAAGCGACGAGACCGACGAGAATATCGAGCGCGTTATTGCGATCAACCTCCTGGGCTGCGCGCGCACGATGCACGCGGTACTCCCAATGATGATTGCGAAGAAGAAGGGCGCGATCGTAAATATCGGATCGGTCGCCGGCGAAGCGGCCGTCATGGGCGTGTATTCCGGCTCGAAGTTCGGCCTGCGCGGGCTCAACGATTCCGTGCGCCGCGAGGTTCGCATGTACGGCATCGGCGTCACGCTGATCGAGCCCGGCTTCGTGCGTTCGCCGATGAACGCTGCGATGGGCGACGGCCTGCCGAGCCCCGATATCGTGGCCAACGCAATCGTGCGGGCCGTCGACCATCCGCGTCGCCGGATCATCGTGCCGAAGCGATATCACGTTCCCGTCTTCTTCGTAAAGGTGTTTCCCGGGCTCGTCGATCTCGTCTTCGGAGATGCGCGTATTCAAGACCGTCTCAACCGCGACGCACGCGAAGCGCGTTCCGCCGAAAGCCGCGTTTGAGCGGAGTCGTCGTCAGCGGAGCGTCGACGGGGATCGGCGCGGCGACCGTTGAGTTACTCGCAGCCAAGGGTTTTGTAGCGTTTGCCGGCGTTCGCACGATCGCGGATAGGGAGCGCCTCGTCGCGCTGAACCCGGACGTACGCCCGATTCTTCTCGACGTTACCTCCGCAGAATCCATCGCAGCCGCGGCCGCCGAGGTGCGCGCGAGTGGAGTCGAATTGACCGGCATCGTCAGCAACGCCGGCATCGCGCTCGGCGGTCCGCTCGAGACGCTGCCGATCGACGACTTGCGCCGCATCTTCGAGATCAATGTTTTCGGCGCGCTCGCGATGGTGCAGGCATTTCTGCCGATGCTCCCCGAGAACCGCGGCCGCGTGGTCTTTATCGGCTCGATCTCAGGTCGTCTCGCAACGCCGTACGTCGGGCCGTACAGCGCCACGAAGTTTGCGCTTCGCGCCATCTCCGATAGCATGCGGGTCGAGCTCGCTCCTACCGGCATCAGCGTCTCGCTAATCGAGCCCGGTTCCGTTAAGACGCCGATCTGGCAAAAAGGCCGCGACAATCAAGCGCAACTCTTTGCGAATCTTGGCGACAACCCGCGACCGCATTACCGGGTCGCGCTCGAATCCGTCGTCGAAGCAACGAATAACGAAGAAAAGGGCGGCATGCCGGTTGAGGTCGTCTCGGAAGCCATATACCACGCACTCACCGACGCCAAGCCGCGCCATCAGCAAATTCTCGGCACGCCCGCAAAAATCGGGAACATCATTGCGTCGCTCCCGGCCGGTTTGCGCAGCAAGGTCATGCGCAAGGCGATGCGCCTGCCTTGATCCTAGCCGCCGGGCTCGGATTGCTCGTCCTCGCGAATCTCGCGTTTGCGTTCAAGACGTTTGCGAGTGTGGTGCGGCCGGCTGCGATTGTCGTCGGCGCGGACGGTGCGCGCGATCTTCCAAGCGTATCGATCGTCGTGCCTGCGCGCAATGAGGAGCGGCAGATCGAAGCGTGCGTGAAAACGCTGCTCGCGCAGAAACATTCAGACTTCGAAATCATCGTCGTCGACGACCAGTCGACCGACGAAACGCCGGCGATTCTGGAACGTCTCTCACGCGAGAACGCGCGCTTGAAAATCGTACGCGGCGGCCCGCTGCCGGATGGTTGGGTCGGTAAGCCGTGGGCGCTCGTTCAAGGCGCGCGCGCGGCCCGCGGCTCGTGGCTGCTCTTTACTGACGCGGACACATTTCATTTGCCCTGGAGCTTGGCGTCGGTTCAGCGCGCAGCCATGAGTGGAAATCTCGACGTGCTCAGCGTCCTCACCCAACAGGATCTTGACTCCATCGCCGAGCGCGCGCTGATGCCGAGCGTGTTTCTTGCGATTCTGCTGGGCACGGGGCCGATCGACGACGTCGGCGATCCGCGCAAACCGGACGTCGCGCTCTTCAATGGGCAATACATTCTCGTCAAGCGCGTGGCGTACGATGCAGTCGGCGGTCACGCGTCGGTGAAAGGTGAGATTGCGGAAGATATGGAGCTCGCGCGCCGGTTCAAGTGCGACGGGCGCTTTCGGATCGCGCTAGCTGGGTCGGAAAATATCGCGCGCACGCGGATGTACCACTCACTTTCCGAGATCTGGCACGGATTCGGAAAGAATTTCGCGCTCGGCGTACGCGGCGAACCAGTTCGCGCGATTGCGGGATTGCTGGCCTACGCGTGCTTATCGCCGCTGTCGCCCGCTGCGCTCGTTTATCTTCTCATCGTGCGGCAATGGAGCGGCGCCGCAATCCTGGCCACCACGATGGCGTGCGGCGTCGCCGCCGCAGCCTGGAGTATGCGTCGCATGCACTTTTCGGCGTGGCTGGGGTTGTGGATCCCGCTCGGCAACGCATTCGTACTGGCCGTTCTTGCAACGTCCATGGCGCGCTTCGCCAGCGGTCGCGGCGTCGAATGGCGCGGCCGCCGCTACGACGGGAGCTTCGGCTCCTGAGGGCACCCGGCGGGGTTTTTGGGCTATATGATAAATCTAGCAACCCCTATGGACTCGGCTGCCCCCGAACAACGCGTCACGATGGATGAGGTGACGGCGCTAGCGAAGCGTCGCGGCTTCATCTTTCAATCGAGCGAGATCTACGGCGGAATTAACGGATTTTGGGACTACGGTCCCCTGGGCGCCATCCTCAAACGGAACGTCAAGGACGCCTGGTGGCGCGATACGGTCGAGCTGCGCGACGACGTCGTCGCGTTCGACTCCTCGATCATCATGCATCCGCTTACGTGGCAGGCGTCGGGGCACATCGACCAGTTCCACGACGTCCTGGTGGACTGCAAAGTCTGCAAACATCGCTTTCGCCTCGACCATTTGAAGGACACCTCCAAGTGTCCGGACTGCGGCAGCAAAGACTCGTTCACCGAACCCCGCAATTTTAGCCTGATGATGAAGACGCAAGTCGGGCCGATGGAAGATACCGCCTCGACGGCGTACCTGCGCCCTGAGACCGCTCAGGGCATCTTCGTGAACTTCAAGAACGTGTATCAGACCGCGCGCAAAAAGCCGCCGTTCGGGATCGCGCAGATCGGCAAATCGTTTCGCAATGAGATCACCCCCGGCAACTTCACGTTTCGCGTTCGCGAGTTCGAACAGGCCGAGCTAGAGTACTTCGTGCCCGACGACGGTAAGGACATGGCCGCGTTCCAGGAATGGGTCGACTTGCGCAAGGCGTGGTACTCGAAGTACGGCGTCAAAGCCGACCGTTTGCGATTCTACGAACTGACGTCGCAGGAACGCCCGCACTATGCAAAGGCGGGCATCGACGTCGAGTACCTGTTTCCGTGGGGCTGGGGAGAGCTCGAGTCGATCGCGCATCGCGGCACCTACGATCTCGACGCACACATGAAACTCTCCGGAAAAGATCTGCGCTACTTCGATGAAGCCAACAAAGCCCATTACACGCCGCTCCTGATCGAAAGTTCGGCGGGCATGGACCGGACCACGCTCACGATGCTGATCGATGCGATGGAGCACGAACGAAGCATCGACCCGAACGGCAAGGAAACCGAACGCACGGTCTTGCGTTTCCATCCATTCATCGCTCCCGTCCAAGTCGCCGTCTTTTCGCTCGCCCGCAACAAGCCGGAGCTAGTCGAACGCGCTCGTGCGATCGAATCGGCACTGCGGCCCAAGCATCGCACGCAGTACGACGAGGGCAACATCGGCCAGCTTTACCGGCGCCAAGACGAGATCGGCACGCCGTTCTGCGTGACCGTCGACTACGACACGCTGACGGACGCGACGGTGACCGTGCGAGAGCGCGATTCGATGCGTCAAGAACGGGTCGCGAGCAGCGGGCTCGAGGCCTTTCTCGCGGAGCGTCTCTAACTCCAATGGCTGTGCAGGCCGCCGCGAACCGCATTTTCTTCTTCGAAGAAGGCAACGCTTCGATGCTCGACCTTCTCGGCGGGAAGGGCTCCGGGCTCGCCGAGATGACCGCTGCCAAGCTGCCGGTTCCGGCCGGATTCACGATCAGTACGCAAGCGTGCTTGGAGTTCTATAAGGCGGGTCGCACGTTTCCCGACGGTCTCAAAGAGCAAGTCGAAACGGCGATGCGCGAACTGGAACGGCGAACGGGCAAGGGGTTCGGTTCGGTGAAGAATCCGCTGCTCGTCTCCGTGCGAAGCGGCGCGCGCGTCTCCATGCCCGGTATGATGGACACGATCCTCAACCTCGGGCTGAACGATCGCACGGTCGAATCGCTCGCCGCGCTGACCAGCAACGAGCGCTTCGCCTGGGATGCGTATCGCCGGTTCATCATGATGTTCTCGAGCGTCGTGCTCGGCATCGACAAAGAGCATTTCGAAGATCTCATCGACGACGAGAAAGAGCGGCTCGGCCTGAAGACCGATCCCGAACTCGACGCCGCGAGTTGGAAGCCGCTCGTCGGTAAGTTCAAGGACGTCGTTCGCGCCCAAGGCGGCCGCGAGTTTCCGCAGGACGTGCACGAGCAGCTTGTGCTGGCGATCCAAGCCGTCTTCGATTCGTGGAACTCCAAGCGCGCGATCGATTATCGCCGTTTCAACAAGATTTCGGACGATTGGGGCACGGCCGTGACCGTCATGGAGATGGTCTTCGGCAACATGGGCGACGACTCGGGAACGGGCGTTGCTTTTACGCGCGACCCGAATACCGGCGAGAAGAAGCTTTTCGGCGAGTATCTTCGTAACGCGCAGGGCGAGGACGTGGTTGCCGGAATTCGCACGCCCGAACGAATTTCGGATCTCGCCGACCGGCAGCCCGACGTCTACGCGCAGTTTGTGGAGATCGCGGATCGCCTCGAGCGGCACTATCGCGACGTCCAGGACCTCGAATTTACGGTCGAGCGCGGCAAGCTGTTCATGCTTCAGACGCGCAGCGCGAAGCGCAGCGCCGAAGCTGCCGTCAAGATCGCGCTCGATCTCACCGCCGAAGGGTTGATCGACCGGCGCCGGGCCGTCGGCATGGTCGACGCTCGCGCGCTGGATCAGCTCTTCCACGCGCGCATCGATCCGGGGCAGACGCCGGTCTTCGCAGCCAAAGGCTTAAACGCATCGCCCGGCGCGGCGACCGGTCACGCCGTTTTCAATGCCGACGACGCGGTCGCGTGGAAAAACGACGGCAAGCCGACGATACTCGTACGCGTCGAAACGACGCCCGACGACGTGCACGGCATGATCGCAGCCGAGGGGATTCTCACGGCAAAAGGCGGCGCGACGTCACACGCCGCGGTGGTCGCGCGCGGCATGGGCAAACCGTGCGTCGCGGGTTGCGACGCGCTTCAAATCGACCGCCGCACGAAACAAGCGCACCTCGGCGGCGCCGAGCTGCACGAAGGCGACTGGCTTACGATCGACGGTACGACGGGCAACGTTGCCGTCGGTAAGCTCGATCTCATTCCACCGCCGGCCGAGCTGCCGAAGTGGCTCGAGACGTTTCTCTCGTGGGCCGACGAGCTGCGCCGCATGGAAGTGTGGGCCAACGCCGACACGCCCGACGACGCCCGCCGCGCGCGCGAACTCGGCGCCCAGGGAATCGGCCTGTGCCGGACCGAGCACATGTTCATGCAGCAAGAGCGGTTGCCGATCGTCCAGCAAATGATTCTGGCCAATACGCCGGAGGCGCGCGCCGAGGCGCTGACAAAGCTGCTGCCGTTCCAACGCGACGACTTTGCGGGCATCCTGGAAGCGATGGCGGGTCTTCCGGTAACGATTCGCCTCCTCGACCCGCCGCTGCACGAGTTCTTGCCCGCGCTCGAACAACTGCTCGTCGAGACCACGGAGCTCCGGCTCACGAAAGGCGTCGATTCGCCGGAGTTCGTCGCGAAAAACGCCGTGCTGCAGCGCGTCCTCCAGCTGCACGAACAGAACCCGATGCTTGGTTTGCGCGTCTGCCGCCTCGGCATCGTCTTTCCTGAGATCTACGCGATGCAAGTCCGCGCCGTCTTCGAAGCCGCGTGCGACCTGAAGGGGCGCGGCGTCGATGCGCGGCCGGAAATCATGATTCCGGGCGTCGGCACGAAAGAGGAGATGCAGGCGACTCGCGACGCCGCCAAAGCGGTTGCGGACGAGGTGCTCGCCCGCCTCAACTGTGCGGTCGACTACCAAATCGGTACCATGGTCGAGCTGCCGCGGGCGTGCATCATCGCAGACGAACTCGCCGCCTACGCGGAATTCTTTTCGTTCGGAACCAACGACTTGACGCAAACCACGTACGGCTACAGCCGCGACGACGCGGAGGCGTCCTTCATCCCGGTCTATCTCGATAAGCGGATCCTCAAGGACGACCCGTTTCAAGTCCTCGACCGCCGCGGCGTCGGCGAGTTGATGCGTCAAGCCGTCAAGCTCGGCCGCGGCGTGCGCGAGAAGATGAAGATCGGCATTTGCGGCGAGCACGGCGGCGAGCCGAGCAGCGTCGCCTTCTGCGATCAGCTCGCGCTCGACTACGTCTCGTGCTCCCCGTACCGCGTTCCCATCGCACGTTTAGCCGCCGCACAAGCCGCCATCGGAGCGTTAGAGTAGCGCGCAATGTGGACTTCGTGAGCGAGATGGAGTTTAACGAAGACTTAACCGAGGAACGCGCGCGGTATTACGAGAGGTACGCGTTTCCGCTCTTCAGCCATGTAGACTTTCGCGTCAGCGACGCAGGCTCCGTTCGGCACTTCTACGACGCCCTGATGGCGCTTTTCGGTACCGAGCCGACGACGACGCGCGTAGCGCGTTACGGATATACGCGTCGATACGGCACCGTTCGGGCCGATTTCTTCAACGTCTTCGAGGATCCGGAAGCGCGCCCAGCCGCCACGCGTATCGCCTTTGCCGCACCGAGCACCTCATTCGTTGATGAAGTGGCGCAAGTCGTCCGCGCGCACGGCGGACAAAACGTGGATGGTCCGGGATATTTCGCGCAGCATCATCCGACGTTCTACGCGGTTTTCTTCGAAGACCCGCTGGGAAACCGCTTCGAAGTTTGCCATCACCGCATGGACAAGTAGCGCTTCGTCGGTTTGCCGCCGGCTTTCTTGGCTTTGGCGGCGTCTTTGATATCGGCGATTGCATCCCACGCGCCGTTTTGCACGGGCTCCTCGCTATCGGTTTTCTCGACGGCTTCCAGAACGGGAATCGACGACGTTTGCCCGAGCGAGCCCAGCGCTTGAACCGCGGCCGATCTTGCGCGAAAGTACGGATCGGTCTGAGCGAGACTCTCAAGAAAGGCCTGGGAAGCGGATGGATTCTTTTTCGTGAGCTTGGCCAATGCGGCGATGGCCGACGGGCGAACCGCCTCCTCCGCGCCGTACGCCGCCCACTGCTTGACGACGGGGATCGCGCGCGGGTCGCCGAGGCTGCCGAAGCCCTGGATCGCGCCCATCGCGATTACCTGACGGAAGGAGGGCTTGGAGAGGCCGGCTGTGAGGACGACATACGCGTCTTTGCTTTTCGTCGCGCCGTAGGCGGCGTATGCGGCGCTCGCCAACAGCGGGTTCTCGGCCGAAAGGAGCGATCGCACCTCGGCCACGAGCTGCGGATTACCCGGATGATCGAGTTCCTTCACCGCGCCGAGTGCGGCGATCTGCACGCGAAGATCGGAGTCTTTCATCGCTTCGCGAACGGTCGATGCGTCGTCGTAGCCGGCGACTTGATCGAGGACGTCGGCGCGAACGCCGTAGAAGCGGTCGCTCGTGACCGCGTCGCGGAGGTACTGCATGGCAAGCTGGCGGTCGGCTTTTGAAACGCTGTCCGCGTCGAGTTGCGCCGCCGCCCACAAGCGATCGCTCACCGACGGTGCGTGCAGCAACTGATATCCGAGCTGGTTGACGCTCTTCTTGTAGTTCAGCTCGCGCAAGATATTGTTGTTGGGGTCGAACAGCACCATCTCCGGCATCGCCGCGACGTGCGGCAGCGGGACGACTTGATGGTTGCGATCCGCCGTGAAACGATAGAGGGTCCCGTGTCCGTTCACGTAGACGGCGACGTCGACCGGCATCCGGAAGGGTTTGCCGTCGTGGTTCTTCTGCGTGACGTCGAGGCTCAGCGTCTTCGTCGCCGCATCGTAGCTCTGCGTGACGTAGAAATGAGGGTATGCGGCGCGGTAGAACCACTCTTGTTCGAACCAGTCGAGGTTTTCGCCGAGCGATTTCGAGATCGCGGCGAAGAACTGATGCGTGTTGGCCGTCTTGTACTGGTACTCGTTGAGATAATCGCGCAGGGCGCCGAAGAAGCGCTCGTCTCCGTACATCCACCGCAACATGTGAAGCACTTGGCCGGGGCGCGGATAACCGCTTGCATCGAAAGAATCGAAGGCGCTCGCGTAGACGTAGTCGACGATCGGGCGCCAATATCGTTTCGTCTCGCCGAAATAGGATTGCTGTGCGTCGTAACGCTCGTATTCGAAGCGCGCTTCGCCGAAGTGGTGCTGCGACCACAACTCTTGGAAATACGTCGCGTAACCTTCGTTGATCCAGATGTTCGCCCAATCGGGTGTCGTAACGTCGTCACCCCACCATTGATGCGCGAGCTCGTGCGAGACCAAGCCGTCGCAAGGACGCACGAGCTCCCACGATGGCGGGTGAATGGCGAGTTCCGTTTGGGTTGTCGCCGAGGCGTTCTCCATGCCGCCGGCGGTGAAGCGCTCGACCGTCGTTTGATCGTATTTTTCCCACGGGTACGTTACGCCGATGATCTGCTGGAAGAAGGCGACGATATCTTTGGTACGGCCGAAGCACAGCGTCGCGTACTTGGCGTCTTCGTGCGACGTGAAGTAGTCGACGGGAATCTCCGATCCGTCGGGCCGGGTGGTTGCGGTGTGAAACGCCGCGTAAGGACCGGCTGAAAACGCGGTGAGATAGCTCGAGTGCGGATGCGGCTCGACCCAATCGAAGGTCGTCGCGCTGCCGTCCGGACTGTCGGTCTGCGATTTGAGCGACCCGTTGGCGATGACCGTCCAGCCCTTTTCCACCGTAACGATCAGTTCGCTCGGCGACTTTTCGTTCGGCTCGTCCCACGTTGGGAACCAGCGGCGGTTGTCTTCGGCTTCGCCCTGCGACCAGATTTCGGGCTGCATGTTCGGATACTTCGCATCCGGACGGATGAAGTAGATGCCGCGTATCGGGGTGGTGGTATACGTCGCGACGATCTCCAGGCGATCGCCGGCCTTCGCCGGCTGCGCGAGCTCGACGACGAGCTTGTTCCCGTCAGTGTGGTAGACCGCCGTCGTGCCGTTCACCGTAACGCTGGAATATTGAAGGCCGACCGAATCGAACGGAATCGACTGCAGACCGTCCGCCTTCGGATGAATGACGTTGGTCGTCTGTCCGTTCACGACGCCTTTGGCGAAGTCGAACGAGACCTTGACGATTTCGTTTTCGAACGTGTAGGGCGCGGTTGCCGTCGCATGATACGAGGCCTCCCCGCGTCCGTATGGGCGGGGCGGCTTCTGCGGCGCTTCGGCCGCCCCGGCGGGGGCGTACGGCGCCAGCAGTGCAGCGCCCAATATAAGGATCAGCAGACGATGTAACGGCTTCATGCCGGGCTCTTCAACGCTTGGCGACGATTTCCGCGCAGATGGCTTGGGCTTCGCGAACCATGGCTTCTTGAGCGTCGCGGGGCAACGCGGGGTCGCGCCGCACGAACAGCTTGCGCCAGTACGCCTTCCCGCTGAGCTTTCCGATCAGGTCCGAGGCCTCGCGCGCGTCCACCAGATGGCCACCGACATTCACCCACACCGTGAGACCGCCGACCGCGCCAAGGGGAAGACGATGCATCACCTGGGATTGCTCGTCGGCCCAGACGTTCTGCGCGCCGAACCGGCCGCGAAGCGCGGTCTCGCACGTTTCGTACACGCGCAGATCCCGTTCCGCATTGAACTCCGCGGCGAGGCCGAAGGTTCGGATGCGCTCGCGCAGCGCTCGCGCGGGTTCGCTCGAGAGCCCGCTCAATCGATCGAGGACGCGGAAATCGTCCCATTGTAAGAACTCGCCGATCGGATCGAGCGCGCGCGGATCCGGCCAGAGTTCGCGCAGCGCATCGTGCAGGATGTGCTCGAACAACCGCGTGGTATGGTGGAAGTAAACCGACGCGAACATCATGTAGCGCGCCATTACGAACGACTCGAGCGCGACGACGCCGCGCGCGTCGATGCCGGTCACGACTTGACCGTCGCGCTCGAAGAGCCGAAGCGATGCGACGAGTTGGTCCGCATCGTATTGCCCGGCCGCGACGCCCGTGAAGTACGCATCGCGCTGTAGATAATCCATGCGGTCGGCATCCAGATTCGGGCCGCTGACGAGTTCGCGCAGCGCCGGATACGGGCTGGCGGAGTCGCCCAGAATGAGGCCGAGCACGTCGCCGCCGTCGATTTCGAGGGCTTCCATTGCGGCACGCATGTCGGGCATCTGCAGCAGTTCCGTCGTTCGAAGTTCGTGGCGTATGCCGAGCACAGCCTCGCAGGCATGGCTGAACGGTCCGTGCCCGATGTCGTGAAGCAGCAGCGCCCCGCGAACGAGCCGCCGCTGGTGCGCGACGTCGGCGTCGTCGCGAAAAAATTCGCGGCCGACGCGTGCCAGCTGATCGAATGCGCGCGTGCCCATTGCGAGCGCTCCGAGGGCGTGCGTAAAGCGGGAGTGCTCCGCCGAGGGAAACGCGAGGTAAGCGAGCCCGAGCTGCCGCAACCGCCGCAACCGTTGCACGACCGGCAGATCGAGCATCCGCGCTTCGGCTGTGGATAACTCGATAAAGCGATGGACCGGATCGAAGATGCGCTTCACTTGCCAGGCGCTTTTCGGGGGCGCCGCCGAAACCACTGCTACCGTGCGCACCACCGACGATCCGGTCATTCGAGAGATCCACGCCCGTACCGACATCGTGGCGTTTATCGGCCAATACGTCCAGCTCAAGAAGCGCGGCCGCGACTTCGTAGGCCTGTGTCCGTTTCACGGCGAGAAGTCGCCGTCGTTTCACGTGCATCCCGATCCGGATAACTTCTTCAAGTGCTTCGGCTGCGGCGTCGGCGGCGACGTGATCACGTTCTTGCGCAGGCTCGAAAACGTCTCGTTCGGCGATGCGAAGCGGATGCTGGCCGCGCGCGCCGGTATCGAGATCGAGCCGGAGAATCCACGCACTGCCCGACAGCGCAGCGAACGCGAGTCGATTTACGAAGCCAATCACATTGCGGCAGCATACTTTGCCCGGACGCTCAAGTCGGCGGCCGGCGAACGTGCGCGCGCGTATTGCGCGAAGCGCGGCTTCACCGAGTCGACGATCGAGAAGTTCACGCTCGGATACGCGCCGGATTCGTGGGATGGTTTGGTTACGGAACTCGAACGCAGCGGGATGGATCTTGCGCTCGCGGCGCAAGCCGGTTTGGTGAAGGCCGGTCAGCGCGGATATTACGATTTCTACCGCGACCGCTTGATGGTGCCGACGTACGCGACCACGGGCGAGGTCATCGCGTTCGGCGGCCGCGCGCTCGGCGACGGCGAGCCGAAGTATCTGAATACGTCGACGACGCCCGTGTATACCAAGGGGCGCCATCTATACGCGCTCAACGTCGCCCGCCGGGCAGCGCAGAGTTCGCGGACGCTGATCGTGGTCGAAGGCTACCTGGACTGCATCGCGCTGCACCAAGCGGGCTTCGAGAACGCCGTGGCGGCACTCGGTACCTCGTTTACGGAAGAGCAGGCCCGGGAGCTGCGCAAGTACGCCGACTACGTCTTCCTCTGCTTCGATGGGGACGCGGCCGGGAACAATGCTGCAACCAAAGCGATCGATACGGCGTCTCACGCTATAGAACACGCCGGCTCCTCGGTGCGCATCGTAATGCTGCCCGCCGGCGAGGACCCCGACAGCTTCGTGAAAACCCGCGGGGTCGACGCTTTCCAGGCACTCTTGAAAGAAGCCAAGCCCGCGATCGAATACAAAATCGACGGAGCCGTCGACGGTCTGCGCGACCGCTTCGATTCCCCTGCGAAATTCCCGCACAAGCCGAATCGTTGATTCAGGGACTGGCGCCGCGAGAAGAATGGGATCGCTGGCGCGTGTACGTAGCAAGCCGCCTGCAGGTGAACGTCGACGACCTTCGGAATAGCCGGTTCCTCGCACGCAGCGCAAACTTTGCGCCGCGAGGGGGCGCCGCCGGCGCCTCCGGAAGCCGTCACGTGAAAGCGTCGGTCGAAGCACTCTCGTTCGAGCGTGAGGTCGTGAGCGTACTGCTCGAAGACCCCAAACTCGCCTCGGAGTTCGGCGGACGCATTCCCGCAGCGCGCTTTCGCAACGAAATCTACCGCCGTATCTACGAAGGAATCGTCGATGCGTCGGGAACGCTGCACGGGCCGGCAGACGTGTTTGCACTCTTTGCCGAGGACGAACCCGGGCAAGAAGTGCTCGCGGTGCTCGGGCGCGGCGATCGAAGTTCAGCCGTGCGCTACGCCGACTCCGACGAACGGCGCGCGCATCTCGAGCGGGTCGTCGAGCGGCTGACGCTCGAGGACGATCGCCGGCGGTACGGGGACGTGCGCCGGCAGATCGACGAACTTTTTACTGCCGGGCACGCCGTCCCACCGGAACTCCGGGACGAGCTCGAGGCGCTCGACGTGAAGCTCCATCGAAAGACTCTAAAGAAGGAATAGGAAACGAAAAATCGACAAAAGGACCCCACGGGGTCCGACGCGGTAAAGACCCAGGCCGCGCATCGCACGGCGTCACTAAAAAAGAAAGGGGGTGAAGAGAGAACTATGGCACGCAAGAAGGGAGCCACGGCAGTGGCTGATGATAAGCCGGCGATTTCGCTGGACGAGCTCAAGAAGAAACTGGTCGCCCGCGGCAAGACCCGCGGTTCGCTGACCTATGAAGAAATCAATCTCGCATTCGACGCGCTCGACGACATCAGTCCCGATGTGATCGACGACTTCTTCGAAGAGTCGACGACGATGGGTATCGAGATCGTCGACGAGTCGAAAGAAGAGAAAGCCGGAGGCCGCGCGCGGAAGCGGAGGAAGCCGAGGTCGATTCCGGACGGCCTGATGTCGCTGGACGATCCGGTCCGGATGTACCTCAAGGAAATCGGCCGCGTCCCGCTCCTTTCGATGGAACGAGAGAAGCCGCTCGCCATGCGCATCGAAGCCGGCGAAATCGAAGCCGCCAAGAACAACGGCTCCGCCGACTGCGCGCTCGTCGATCGACGGCGACGAAGCCAAACGCCAGCTCACCGAAGCCAACCTGCGGCTCGTGGTCTCGATCGCGAAGAAGTACGTCGGCCGCGGCATGCTCTTCTTGGATCTCATCCAGGAAGGCAACCTCGGCCTGATCCGCGCCGTCGAGAAATTCGACTACCGCAAGGGCTACAAATTCTCGACCTACGCGACGTGGTGGATCCGCCAAGCGATCACGCGCGCGCTCGCCGACCAAGCCCGCACGATCCGCATTCCGGTACACATGGTCGAGACGATCAACCGCCTGATCAAGGTCTCGCGCCAGCTCCTCCAAGAGCTCGGCCGCGAACCCTCGGTCGAAGAGATCGCCGAAGCCATGGGCCTCACGCCCGAAAAGGTGCGCGAGGTCATCAAGATCTCGCAAGAGCCGATCTCGCTCGAAACCCCGATCGGCGAAGAAGAAGACTCGCATCTCGGCGACTTCATCGAAGATCAAGAAGCGATCGCGCCGGCCGAAGCCGCGTCGCGTCATGCTGCTCAAAGAGAAGATGCAGGACGTGCTCAAGAACCTCACCGAGCGCGAACGCAAAGTTCTCGTGCTGCGCTTCGGTCTCGAAGACGGCCACCAGCGCACGCTCGAAGAAGTCGGCCAAGAGTTCGGCGTCACGCGCGAACGCATCCGCCAAATCGAAGCGAAGGCGTTGCGCAAACTGCGCCATCCGTCGCCGCGGTAAAGCCCTCAAAGACTACTGGTCCAACGAGTAGGTGAGTGGCGGGCGATTGCGGTGACGCGTTGCTGGAGTCTCATGCCCCTGGGCGACCGCTCGAAAAACACATCCATGTGTTTTTCTGCTTATCCGTTTTTTCAAAACTTCAAAGGAAGTACGCCCTCCGGGCTTTTCTGAAAAAATCAGAAATCGCCCAGGGGCATAGACTCCGCGACGCGTCACCGCAATCACGGCGAGGTAGAGCGGGAAACCCCCAGGCGGGCTGGTCGGCCTTCATGGATTTTCAGGATTAGATTTCGATTTAACCAGGCGAGCGCGGGCGATGGGTCGGTAACCGGGGCCGGGTGTCGAACGTTCTAGAACGTATGGACCTCTCGAGCCTCGTTCTCGTTTTTGCCCTGCTGATGCCGGTCCCGACGGCGTCCCCGGCCGTTTCGCCGAGCCCGTCGGCGGCCCCCGGTCGCCCTAACCACGCCGGACGCCTCGGCCTACGCCGCGTACGCCGCTGAAGACCATCGTTACCGTGAAGTCTTCGCCCTATTGTTCGGCGCTTGAGGATCATTTCAACTCGGCGTTAGTGCCGATGATTGCGAACGATCGCGTTTTTACTGCAGTTGATTCGCAGTTGGACGATATGAACAATATGTTCAAGTACCCCGACTATATCGACCGGTTTGTGGTGTTGCGGACGAAACTGATCAAGGAGACGGAGTGTTCTGCAGAACTCGCTGAAACCGATTCAGCAGCAGATCGATGCGCTTCGGAATTCGGCGACGCTGTCGACGGATCCGGTGGAGCAGAAGCAGATGCTGGATGCCGCTTCGCAGCTGCAGGACGCGTACAAGCATCAGTTTCAGCTTTCGACGGATTTGACCGGACTCGCGCAGTCGATGATGGATTACAACATCTTTCGTGGGAGCGCGCCGCTCGGCGGGTGGACGCCGTACGACAATACGCTGCCCGAAGATGAGAAGAACATCAAGAGCTACTTGAAGTATGGGAAGCAGCTAAAAAGCATCGACGACGCCGAAAACGGCGCCGTCGATATTGCCTACTCGATTGCTACCGACCACTGCGGAAAGCAGTAGCCCCACCGCGATTACATATCGTCTTTTTCGGCCGTAGCACTGGGCGTCACCAGCGGGTTCTTGTCGGCGAAGGCGCCGCTCGGATTGGGTTTGACCCAGACGATCAGATCCCAAATCGACGGGAACAAAAACACGCGCTTCACCTGAGCGATGCTCGTCGGCCTTACCGGCTTTTGACGATCGCCGCGGCGCCCGGATCGTTGACGTTACCGCCGGCTGCCACGAACTTCTTCGCGCTCATGCCGCCGTAGGTTTCGGTTCCGTTCGGACCCACGAGAATGTAGTGGATGTGCTCGCGGAACGAGGTCCAGCGTCCGGAAATTGACACCCCAGAGGTTTGGCGGCTCCATCGAGTTGCTTTGGAGTACGGAGAAATCCGCGCCGAGCAGATTGCCCTTCACGTCGTACCATAGTTGGCTCGGATGTTGCGGGTCGGCGCTCGTCCACTGCAGATTGGCGTAGCTGATCGCGCCGTCGCTGTCTTCGTTACCGAACCGGAAGTAGCCGGCTTTGATCGCGTCGGCGGCCGTGGGGAAGCGGGCCATCAGGTCCTTTTGGATGCCCGTAACGAAAGCGATTTCGGTACCCTGCGGCTGCGGATTGAGCGTCGGCGACGGCATCGGCGAGGGGGTCGGCGCCGCGAGCGCGATACCCGCGGTGAGAATATTAGGCCGCCACGGCGTTGACGGCGGTGCGAATGATCATACGTTCTCCCTAAATCTTCGAAATTATGGCGAGGATGAGGACGATGGAGTCGGCGAGGGTAACGGCGTGTCGTCGTCCGAGGGCGACGGCGTCGGGGATGGTGTCGGCGTCGGACGCGGACGGTGGTGGTACTCCCCAGCCGGGCCATACGGAGTCGCGGCCGGCTCGGCCGGGAAACTCGAGTGCGGCAACTCGAAATGGTTCGCTACCGGCAACGGCGTTTCGATCGCTAGGGTGCCGTTCGGAAGCGCTTCGAGCTTTGCCTCGGTGCGCGCGCGAATCGCCGCGCCTGGGGACAAGACAAAGTTCTTGCCTTTGCGGAAAATTTGATAGAGAGCGTAGTCCGGAATGAAGATGTCGCCGATTTGGTCTTCGACGCCGACGGTCGATTCGTGCCCGGTGGAGACGTTTACGGCGAGGCGCGACGTCGGTGCTCGGAGCGGCACCGTGCGGCCATCCGGGAGTTGCAGCGGCTCGAAGAAGATGTCGACGAAGCCGTACGTGTCCATGATATCGGCTTTGGAGGCATTGATGATACGGATCGTCGCCGGCGCTCCCGCCGGTACGACCTCGCGCCCATTGAGCACGATCGCGTTCTGTAAATGAACGCGAACCAAATCACCTTTGCTGGAACCCTTCGACGAGATCGGATCGTCTAATACGAAAATCAGACTTGCGTCGAAGGGCAAGACATTACTTGGCGCCGGCGATCCGCTCGGGGTCGGGCTCGGGGACGACGGCGGAGGGGAAGGTGGGACCGGTAAGGCCCGAACCGTCCCCGCGCCCGTCGCGAGAATGAATAAGACGATGGCGCCGACCGCGATCGGCCGGCCAATTGCGCTAGCTAGCTTTGCGCTGAGCCGCTTCCGCGGCGGCGCGCTTGCCTTCCTCGATGAGCTGCTTGACTTTCTGGCCACCTTTTTGTCCGATTCGTTCGTAGAAGTCTGGGCCGTAGCGATCGCGCGTGGCTTCGCCGCCCTTCTTTCCACCTTTCTTTCCGATTTGCTCGTAGAACTCATGGCCATGGGCTAATTTGGTCGCGAGACCACCTTTGCGGCCGATGGCTTCGTAGAACTCGGGACCGTACTTTTGCTTGACGGTTTCGCCGCCTTTTTGGCCGGCCTCGCGGACGGACATTCCGGTCGTGCGTTTGGGTTGTTCGGGGGTGTCTGACATCTGGTTTTCTCCTGGTTTCCTTGTGCCGCCCTAGAAGGACGGCGGACTCCTAGCATCTATATCAACGCAGACCAATGAGGGAAGGTTGGGTCGCTATGCAAAGGCTTGGTTTGGTTCTGAAGGTTATTGGGGCCCTGGCCGTAGTCTGGGCATGCGCCGGAGCGGCCCCGCCACCGGGTAATTACGTTCAAATTCTCTCGTTAGAAAGCCGACGCTCGCTTGGTGACGGGGAGTTGGCGCACTTCTTAATATCGCCGGACACGGCGACGGCCGTCCGAGCCGCTCTCGCCATTGGGCGCACGAAACTGCCGGCGGGCGAACCACTGCTTGCCGCCCAGCTTAAAGATTCGCGCGACGCCGTTCGCGCAATGAGCGTGTATGGGCTCGGATTGCTGGCGACGGGCGGCGACGCGGACGCCCTGACCTTGGCACTACGCGATCGCTCGGGCGCGGTTCGGGTTGCCGGACTGGACGCGATCGCGCGATACGAGGCCGCGCATCGGTATTCGCTCGACCTCGAGCGTACGTCGCAGGCAGCGGTCGAGAGTTCGCTGGCGCGCGATGCGGACCCAATCGTCCGCGGACGCGCGGCGATCGCGCTCGTGCAGTTTCGCCAAGGCGCGGACGCTGCAGGGCGGCCGACGCATTGGCGACGGCGTTTCGGAGCGACGCAGCCGTCGAAGTGCGCCGCAACGCGATGTGGGCGATCTATCGCGCTTACGCAAAATCGGTCAACCGGAACATGATCGAGAATGCGCTGCACGATCCGGACGACGTGATTCGCATCGAAGCGGTGCGCGCGATCAGTCGCTATAAAGATTCTGCGCTCGTCCCTATCGTCCACCCGCTGCTCGGCGACCCATCCTGGCGGGTACAAGAGCAGGCCGCCGAGACGATACGCGTTTTACGCGGTAAACCGTTGACCGACCATTGGACGCGGATCCCGGCAAACGTGCACGTTCCGGCACCGGTTGCCGATCGTCTTGGATCGTTGCCGGCAATGTCGCGCACGCCGGCCGGAAAACTCGGTGCGCCGCGCGCCGAGGGCGCAGGCCCGTCGCTGGCGCTCGAACCCGTAACGGCGCAGCAGATGACGAGCCCGGTTCCGGGTGCGCATCCGCGCGTTCGAATCGTCACCACCAAGGGGAATATCTACGTCGCGCTTTTCCCCGAGTGGGCTCCGCTGACCGTCGCAAACTTTTTGGACCTCAGCCAATCGCGGCTATTTCGACCATTACCGCTGGTTTCGAATCGTTCCCGATTTCGTCGTTCAAACCGGCGATCCGAACGACAACGGCGAGGGCGACGCCGGCTACTCGATCGGCGCCGAAGAGAATCCGATCGCGCAGGACAGCTACGTGATCTCGATGGGCCTCAACTATGACGATAAGACGAATACGCCGATTCGCGACTCGGCGGGAACCCAGTACTACATCACGCTCTCGCCACAGCTTCACCTCGACTGGGATTTCAGCGTCTACGGACGCGTGACGAGCGGTTTCGACGTGCTCGGGCGGCTGATCGAATCGGACCGCGTGCTGCGCGTCGAACGGATCGCCGACCAGGTGTTGTAAGGGCGCGAAGCCTTAAAACAGGCGCTTGGAGTCGATAGGATCGTTACGGGGCCGTCGTTGACGAGTTCGACCGCCATGTCGGCGCCGAACTCTCCGTAGGCGACCGCTAAGCCTGCATTTTCGAGTTCGCGTCCGGTGCGCTCGTAGAGGCCGCTCGCGAGCGGTTCCTTTGCAGCGGTGACGAACGACGGCCGGCGTCCTTTGCGGGCGTCGCCGAAGAGCGTGAACTGCGAGACCAGCAATACCGACCTGTTTGTTTCGACGACCGAACGGTTCATCAGGCCGGCGTCGTCGTGGAATATGCGCAACCCCGGCGATCTTCTCGGCCATCCAGATTGCGTCTCTGTCGGAGTCGTCGACGCCGACGCCGACCAGCACCAGCAGTCCGGGACCGATCGCTCCGGTGGTCCGCTCGGCGACGCGCACGGACGCGCTGGTTACCCTTTGAACGACGGCGCGCACTTAGCGCGTGAACATTGACGAGAGCGCGAAGAATGCGTTCTCGCGCCGCTCGAGCACTCGGCGATAGAATTCCGGCCCAGTGCGTTCCAAACGGCACGTAAACGCGCACGCGGTAGCCTTCGTCCACTGAATTCTTGCTGAACGTGCGGCCGGCATCCGAACAGCATCTGAAACTCGAACCTATCGCGGCCAAGCTTCAATTCGCGCGCGATGTCCTTAACTGCGGCGATGAGGCGGCGATCGTGCGTTGCGATACCGGGATAGTTGCCGTTGGCGAGCAAATCGCGCGCCATCTCGAGATCAGCGACCCGAATGTGGCATCGATTTAATCGCGATCTCCTCGGGTTCGTTGTACGCGCCTTTGCAGAGGCGCACGCGAGCGCCGAGTTCGATCACACGCTCCACATCCGCCGGCGAGCGCTTGAGATACGCCTGAAGGACCGGGCCGACGTTTGTATGCGATGCGAAAACGCGTTCGAAGATACGCAGGGTCTGCTCGGTAACGGCGCTGCCCTCCATGTCGATGTGTACCGAATGGATCGGCGTTGGCGCGCGCGTGTTCGACGATCCGCGAGAGATTCGAAACACGCGAAGTCTTCGTCGACCAGCATGCCCATCGCCGTGAGCTTCACCGAGACGTTGGTGTCGACGCCGGTGGTTCGGATCGCGTCGAGCATCTCGATGTAGGCGTCGCGCGTTTTGGTGGCCGCTTCGCGCTCGAAGACGTCCTCGCCCAGAAAATCAGAGAGTAGCCGACATCCCTTGGGCGTTGAGCTCGCGCACGGCCCGGATCGCCGTCTCGGTCGTTTCGCCCGGAACGAAGCGCTTGGCGAGAAAGAAAAAGTTCTTTGAAAAGATCGAGTCCGGGGCGAAAAGCCGATCCAGTGCTGCCATTATCGCGAAGGTACGACGCTTCGGCGCAAAACCCACTGCATCCCGAGAACGAGCCCCGCTAGGATCACGAATCCGTAGCAGAGGGCGAGCGCGGGAAGCACGCCCGAAGCCGAAAGCGTAACGTAGAGCGCCACCGGCAGCGACGTCGGATGGTACGCTAGGACGCTGGTCGCGCCGTACTCGCCGATCGCCCGCAGCCAGGCGAACGCGATACCCGCCGTAACGTTGCCCGCCGCAGCCGGCAGGGCGACTCGAGCGAAGATCCGCCACTCGCCGGCTCCCAGGGTACGCGCCGCGTCTTCATAGAGCCGGTCAAGGGAAGCGAACGCCGCCGTCGCCGCCAGCGCGACCAGCGATCCCGAGACGGAAATTCGGCAACCCCGACGCCCAGCAGCGTATCGGGCACCGGCATCCCGTGCCCCGATAGCCAGCCGCCGGCGAGCGAGTTGCGCCCAAACGCATAGAGCAGCATCAGCCCTGAGGCCACTGGCGGGAACGCCAGCGGAAGGGCCAGCAGAAAAATGGCCGGCGTGCGAAAGCGCCCGGCAGAGCGGGCCAGCCAGTACCCGGCGGGCACCCCGAGCACCGTGGCCGCGAGGGTCGCGCACAGCGATGCCTCGACCGACACACGCAATGCCGGACCAGCTTCCTGGAAAAAAACTGTTGCGGCTTGCGTTGGGGGGATAGCTAGCAGGAGGCAGGCAACCGGCCAGGCGATTGCAGCCAACAGCAACGCGGCAGCTACGGGGAACAAAATTCCTATAGGGCCTCGTGCCATCATACAAAGTTTACCAAAGCATCACCGGGACGACCGAGGCGGAGGGTCTGAGGACGCGAATGGCTGATGGGATGATGCAACGTAACTGGCGAGTGCTGATTGCCGACGACGACCCGGCGATCTGTACGCTCATCGATACGGTCCTGCGAAAGGGACCGTACGAAATGGTTATGTGCAACGATGCCGAGAGCGCGCTCGTCGCCGTCGACCGGCACGGCCCCTTCGATATCATTATTTGCGATTTCATGCTCCCGGGCATCTCCGGGATCGATTTGGTCGAGCGCTTGCGCGCGGCCGAGGGCACACGCGGCGTGCCTATTCTGATGATCAGCGGCCACACCAATTACGCGATGGACGGCCGGGCGAAAAATGCCGGCGCGAACCTTTTCCTGAACAAGCCCTTCACGATCTCTCAACTCCGCTCCGCCGTCAACCAGCTCCTGTCGACGTCGTCGAAGCGCGACTCTTTCTCAGGCTCGACCGCTTCCCGCTAGAAACCGGCCTTGGTTCTCTTCAAGGTCGTCGCCATCGCACTCTCGCTAGCGCTGGACGTTTTTGCGGTCAGCATCGGCGTCGGCGTGCGCGGCATTTCGACGCAGTTCAAAGTGCGTATCGGTCTCGCGTTCGCCGCGGCCGAAGTCTCGATGACGATTATTGGAGCCCTCCTCGGCCAGGCGATGGGCCGTCTTCTCGGCGACGTTGCTGGATATTTCGGCTTCACGGCCCTCGTCGGCCTCGGCATTTACATGATGATCGAGAGCCGGCGCATCTCCAGGTGAGACGGCGAAGTTCGATCTCTCAAAAGGCTGGGGGTTGTTCCTGGCTTCGCTTTCGATTAGCCTCGACTCGCTCGGCATCGGGTTCTCGATTCTGTACGTCGGCGTGCCGATGCCGGTCTCGCTGATCGTCATCGCGATCATCTCGGTCATCGCGACCGGTTGCGGCCTCGCGATCGGCGGCCGGCTCGGGAGCTATGCGGACCGCTGGGCCGCGCTTCTGGGCGGGTTGCTGCTAATGCTCACCGGCGCGGCGTTCATCGTGCTCAAGGCGCTCCATCTCGGCTAATAGAAAGCGACCGGCGATGCATGTCGGTCACGAACTCCTCGAACTCGCGCGCGCCGGCGGCGCGCGGTCGCTGTTAGTCGTAGGCACCGGAAAGAACGTCGGTAAGACCGTTGCCATGCGCGCCGTCTACGAAGCGGCGTGTGATGCGGGCTTATCCGTAGCGCTCACGTCGATCGGCCGCGACGGGGAAGCGATCGACGTCGGAGACGCGCAGCCGAAGCCGCGCTTACTTCTGCAGCCCGGGACGATCGTGGCAACGGCGCGCGGCGTACTGCCCCGTTCGCCGGCGAGCCGACTGCTCGGGCTTTCGGATTTGCAAACTGCATCGGGCCCGCTGCTCTACGCGCAAGTCGCGCACGCTGGTTTTTACGAACTGGTTGGGCCGCCGACGGCCTCGGGGATTCGGGAAGCCGTCGAAGCCCTAGCGCAATGGGCGGAGTTCATCATCATCGACGGCGCGATCGACCGCGTTGCGGCGCTGGCGGGCGGCCGCGACGCCGTGATCGTGGCCAGCGGCGCGGCTGCAGCGGGGACGTTGAACGAAGCCGTCGCCGCCGCCGGCGCGCTCGTCCAGCGGTTGTGCGTTCCGGCGTTCGACGCCGGCGAAGCGTCGCTGCATATCGAGGGCGCGTTAACGGCATCCCGAACGGCGGAGCTGATCGCCGCGCGCGAGCGGCGGCAGATCGTCGTACGCGACCCAACGCAGTTGCGCTCGTTGGGAAGGCCGCGTCGCACGCGTTCGCACACCTTACGATCCGCTGCGAGCGTCCGCTTCACGTCGTTGCCGCGACGATTGCTTCGATCGGTCGTGAACGCATTCGAACCGCGCGGCTTTGCGCGCGCGGTCGCAGCTGCGACTGGGGTTCCCACGTTCGACGTCTATGCGGGGGAGCGCGTGGCATGAAGTATGCAGCGCTGCTCGACGCCGCAAGCGCGCACGCACTCGCATTTGACTGGCTCGTCGCCGCGGTTGCCCCCGCGAGCGACTATGGGGACCGCGTCTTCGCGCTGCTCGAACCGTTCCGGCCGGGAGAAGAGGCGCAAGCCTTCGCGCGTGCGACCCGGATCGCGGGGATCGCCGAGGCGATCGACGCGACGAAACTCGACGCCGCGCGCGAAGCCATGCGCGCGGCGCCGGATGCAAGCAACGCAATCGCGCGCGCGTCGATGGGCGACGTGCTCTCGGATCCGAACTTTCTGGAGCTCCAGCGGCTTTTCGACGCGATGTCACGCGTCGATGCGCTGCTTGCCGGCGCCGGACTGCCGGCGCTGGCAACCGATGCGGTACGGTCCGTTGCGCGAACGTTGGAACTCGGCCGCAGCGGCAAGTTTGGGTTCTATCTCGCCGATGCGTTCGATACGACGCTGGCTGCCGCGCGCGACCGTTTGGCGCAATCGCAGGCCGAGTTTGATGCCGCGCGAGGACGGGAAGCGGAGCGGGCCGCGCGTACGTTAGGCCGCGACGAGATAGCGGGTGACGAGTTCATCGTGATGCGGGTCGATTTATCCGGATCGCTGCCGCCGGGCGTGCGGGCGATTCGCGAGGCACCGACGTACGTGCTGTGCGCGCTCGAATACGAGCCTGCAACGCTTGCCGTACTCGAGCGGCGCGACGCAGCCGCTGAAGCGGTTGCAATCGCGGAGGAAAGCGTTCGCGCGGCTCTTTCGCAAGCGGTGCGCGCGCGAGCCGCGGAACTCGATGCCGCGGCCGGCGCGTTCGGTGAAATCGACGTGCTCGTCGCGTCCGCGCGTTTTAGTCGAGCCCATCGCTGCACGGTTGCGGAAGCGGCGCGCGAGAACTTTATCGCCTTTGCCGGCGGCCGCTTCTTGCCGCTCGCTGCGGAACTGGAGATTGAAGGGCGAGCGTTCGCGCCGATCGACGTCGTGCTGCACGACGTTGCCGTTTTGACCGGACCGAACATGGGCGGAAAGAGCGTTTGTCTGCGTACGTGCGGGTTCATCGCTCTGTGCGCGGCGTTCGGACTCCCGGTTCCGGCAGACCGCGCGCGCGTCGGCCTATTTGGTGAAATTGCGTGGCTCGGCATCGGCAGCGACGACGAAATCGGCGGCTTGCTGTCGTCGTTCGCGCGCGAGGTCGTGCGGTTACAAGAGATTCTCGGACGCGATGCGGCGCGATTGTTCATCCTGATCGACGAGTTTGCGCGTACGACGACGCCGCACGAAGGCAAAGCGCTGCTCGTCGCGATGCTGGAACGGTTCCGGGAGCGCGAAGCGTGCGGGATGGCCGCGACGCACCTCGGCGGCGTCGCCGAAGAAGCCGGTGCGCGGCACTTCGCCGTACGCGGCCTGCGCAATATCCCGCAACGCCCGGAAAGCGGCGACCTCCACGCCGCGCTTGCGGCGCTCGGCGCGTCGATGGACTACACCATCGCCGAAGTTACCGGAGATGAAACGTCTCGGGCCGATGCGATCGCTCTTGCTTCGCTGTTGGGATTGGATGACGCGCTTATTGCGAAGGCATACGAACATCTGTCGGGATAGGACGGATCCACGATCTCTGTATTGACAATGGTCGATACAGTCGATAGTATTGAAGAATGTCGATGCAACGCTGCTGCCCCCCGGCCGAAATCGCCCCAGAGTCCTTCGAAGCAGAAGCCGGTGTTCTGAAAGCCATCGCGGACCCATATCGGCTGCGAATGCTCGCTACGCTGGACCGCGCTGAGGAAGAGGTCTGCGTCTGCGACTTCACGGCGGCGCTTCCGCTTAATCAGCCCACGGTCTCTCACCACCTGCGGATCCTTCGTGAGGCCGGCCTCGTGACGTGCGAACGGCGTGGGACTTGGGTGTACTACCGCCTTGCGACCGACGCAGCGCAGCGGATCGAGGCGGCAACGCTCGGCGTTTTTCATCAGAAAGCACTCACGTGAAGACACATCTGAACTTTGCCACGAGCCACCTCGAGGCGAGCGTTTCTTTCTACTCCACTTTACTGCACGCGGAGCCGGTTAAGAAGCTCGGCGACTATGCGTTGTTCATCACCGACGAGCCCGGACTCGAGTTGGCGCTCGATCTTCGGCAAGACGTTCGCATCGCGGACGACGTGCACTTCGGCATATTCGTCGATACGGCGATTGAAGTCGAAACGGCGATCGAACGGCTGGCCGCGCTCGGAATCGCCGGATCGGTCGAACGCGAAGATACGTGCTGTTACGCGAATCAGACGAAAGTGTGGGCCGTCGATCCTGAAGGACGCCGGTGGGAGATCTACACCGTGCACGAGGATACCGAGGTTCGCGACGATGAAACGTGTTCGTGCTGCGTAGTGTAACGCGGCTCGCCGCCGCTGGAGATCTCGATGCGATTCGTCGAATTTACAACGAGGGCATCGCGGACCGGTTGGCAACGCTCGAAACGGATCCCAAGACGGCGATCGATATAGAGGACTGGTGGTCCCAGCACGGCGACGACCGCTACGCCGTGGTCGTCGCCGAAATCGACGGTGAGGTGGTCGGCTGGTCGTCGCTCAATCGCTTCTCGCATCGCTGCGCGCATGCGGCCATCGCGGATCTTTCCGTCTATGTCGCGCGCGCGCATCGTGGACGGGGCATCGGGCAGTCGCTGCTCGAAGCGCTCGAGGTAACGGCGCATTCCGGCGGCTTTCACAAGATCGTGCTGCACGCACTCGACGCGAATGACGCGGGAAAGCGCCTCTACCGCAGATTCGGCTTCGTTACGGTCGGCGTTTTTAAGGAGCACGGCCTCCTCGACGGGCGCTATGTCGACGTCGTTGCAATGGAAAAGCTGCTCGAGCGGGCTCGATGACGCTGCTAAAGCGCTGCACCGCCGAGTGTATGGGAACGGGGTTCTTGCTTGCGGCCGTCGTCGGATCGGGGATTATGGCGGAGCGTTTGTCGGGAGGCAACGCAGCGATCGCACTGCTGGCGAATACCGTCGCGACCGGCGCCGTTCTGATGTGCCTGATCGCTGCGCTTGGATCGATTTCGGGCGGACGCTTCAACCCCGCCGTCTCGCTTGCCGAAGCGATGCGCAGCGGGCTGCCGTGGAAAGAGTTGCCCGCCTACGTCGCATCACAGCTTCTCGGGGCCGTGGCCGGCGTCGCCGCCGCGCACGTCATGTTCGGCTTGCCGCTCTTCTTCGTGTCCCGTCACGTGCGTAGCGGACCAGCGCAATGGTTTGCCGAGTTCGTCGCCACGTTCGGGCTGCTCGCGGTGATTTTTGGGTGCACGCGCATCCGCTCGCAGCTCACACCGATTGCGGTGGCCGCTTATATCGTGGCGGCATATTGGTTTACATCGTCGACGTCGTTTGCAAACCCCGCCGTCACGATCGCTCGATCGTTATCGGACACGTTTGCCGGCATTCGGCCGCAGGACGCGCCCGGATTCATCGTCGCGCAATTGCTCGGTGCGGTCGGCGCGACGCTCGTCTTCGCTTGGCTCGCCCCCGCTCGTGAGGAATCGAATGCCGCAGCCTAAACCGTTCGTTCTTTTCGTCTGCCGGCACAATACCGGGCGCAGTCAGATGGCCGAAGCATATCTGCGGCATTTCGCCGGCGATTCGATCGAGGTTGCTTCGGCGGGAACCGACGCGGCCGACGCGCCCAATGCCGGCGTCGTCGCCGCGATGGCCGAAGACGGCATCGATATTTCGCATGCACGCCCGAAGCTGATCGATACCGAGTTGGCGCGGCGGGCCGACCGCATCATTACCATGGGGTGCGACGTGCAGGGCGTCCCGCGAATAGACGAAGACTGGGGCCTGCCCGACCCGAAAGGCGCCGCGCCGGAACGCGTTCGAGAAATCCGCGACGCCGTAAAGTCGAAGGCGCTTGCGCTCGCGCGGGACATACGGGGGGACTCCGCTAACCCATAACGGGCTATGGATCCGCTGATCATCACCTGCGCGCCGGTGGGCGCCGAGATTACCCTGGACGAGACGCCGTATCTGCCCTATACGCCGAAGCTGCTGGGCGAGACGGCCCGCGCCGTGCGCGAGGCCGGCGGCTCCATCATTCACGTGCACTGCCGCAACGACGACGGCACGAACACGCATGCGGTGGAGCGTTTCCGCGAAGCGTACGACGCGATCCGCAGCGCGAGCGACCTCATCGTGCAGTTTTCGACCGGCGGCGCGATCGGGATGACGCCCGACGAGCGCGCCAGCGTGCTCGAACTCAAGCCCGAAATGGCGACGCTCACGTGCGGAAGCGTTAATTTCGGCGATGACGTCTTTGAGAACAGCTTTCCGATCATGCGCGGTATTTTAAAGAAGATGGGCGAGTACGGCGTCAAGCCGGAGCTCGAAATTTTCGATAAGGGGCACCTGGCCAACGCGAGGCGCCTGGCGAAGCCGAAGGGCTGCTGCGTTCCCACAGCATGCCGACTTCGTACTGGGCGTGCCCGGCGGCTTGGAAGCGACCGTTCAGAATCTTTGCGAACTGGTGGACGACTTGCCGGCCGGTTGCACCTGGTCCGTGGCCGGCGTCGGACGGCAGCAACTCGCGATGGCGATGGCAGCGATCGCTATGGGCGGCCACGTGCGCGTCGGGCTCGAGGACAATCTGTACTACACCAAAGGGCGCCTTGCCCGGAACGAGGAGCTGGTCGCCCGGGTCGCTCGGATTGCCGAGGAATTCGGCCGTCCGGTCGCAACCCCCGATCAAGCAAGGGCACTCCTGGGGCTGCGGGGGCTCGCAGGCATTTCGGTCCAGGCCGCTAACTAGCGGCGGTTCGGTCCGCTCCTGGAGGACACGCTCCCTGTTTAATTACGTGGTCCGCAGGACGCTGCAGGCGATCCCGCTGCTTCTGCTGATCTCGATGATCCTGTATCTAATTCTGAACAACGCGCCGGGCGGTGCCGCTGGCGCCGTATCTTCAGAACCCGCACATTACGCACGCCGATATCGAGCGGCTCAAGCATAACCTCGGACTGGACAAGCCCCTTCCGTATCGCAATACGTCCTTTGGCTCGGGACAGTCCTCACGGGCGACCTCGGCTATTCGACCTCCAACTCCGAGCCCGTGCTGCAGGCGCTGCTCGAGCGGCTTGCCTGCGACGCTGGAACTGATGGGGATCTCGCCGCTCGTATCTCGCTTGCCATCGGCGTCTTCGTTCGGCATCGTTTCGGCGCTCAAGCAGTACTCCGTGGCTCGACTATCTCATCACGACGCTGGCGTTCTTCGGGCAATCGATGCCGGTGTTCTGGTTCGCGCTGATGATGCAGCTGCGTTCGCGGTACACGGCATCCCGCTGCCGTTCGGGTACATGATTCAGCTGCCGTCCGCGAGCATTGCCATCGACCGACGTGTTCGACTTCGGCGATCGCATCGAGCACCTGATCTTGCCGGCGATCGTGCTCTCGCTGCTGTGCCTCGCGACCTACAGCCGCTTCATGCGCTCCTCGATGCTCGAAGTCATCCACACCGACTACATGCGCACGGCGGCGGCGAAGGGCTTGAACCGCGTCAAGATCTCTTCAAGCACGGATTGAAGAACGCGCTGATCCCGCTCGTGACGATCATCGCGCTCACGCTGCCCGGCCTGGTCGGCGGCGCCGTCGTCACCGAGACGATCTTCGCGTGGCCGGGCATGGGCCGGCTGTTCATCAACGCGCTCGGGCAGATTCGATTTCGCGCTGCTGATGGGCTACCTGATGATGGTCGTCGTTCTTCGTCGTGCTTTTCAATCTTGCTCGCCGACGTCGTCTACGCGTGGCTCGATCCGCGCGTGAAGTACGACTGATGGCAGACGATGGCTGTCGACGCTGCCGCGCTTCCTCGCAGCCGACGATCGTTACGACTTCGACGAAGGTCACGTTCTGGACGCGCTTTCGCCGGCATCAAGCTTGCGCTCGTCGGCGGCATGTCGTCCTCGCGCTCATGATGCTCTCTTGCGGTTTTGCGCATACTGGATCGCGCCGTGTCGATCCGAACTTCATCGATCAGGCGCACTGGACGCGGCTACCCGCTCGCCGCCGGGCGTCGCGCGGCCACATCTCTCGGCACCGACGAGAACGGCCGCGATTTGCTCTCGCGCCTCATCTTCGGCGCGCGCATCTCGCTGACGGTCGCGTTCTTCGCGGTGGTGATGGAGATCGATGATCGGCACCGTGCTCGGCGCGATCGCCGGCTACTACGGCGGCTGGGTCGACTTCACGATCATGCGCGTCACCGACGTCTTCCTCTCGATTCCGCTCTGCCGCTGCTGCTGGTGCTGACCGCGATCGTCGCGGCGACCTCGAACAAAGCCGTCGCTCAGCTTCGGCGTCGATCGTCGTCATCATCGGCGGTCTCTCGTGGCCGCCGCGTCGCGCGTCTCGTGCGAGCCTCGTTCCTGAGCCTGCGCGAGCGCGAGTTCGCCGAAGCCGCGCGGGCGCTCGGCAACAACGACGGCCGGATCATTTTCCGGCATCTCTTGCCCAACGCGATCGCGCCGATCATCGTGCAGGCGACGCTCGAGGTCGCCAACGTCATCATCTCTCGAGTCGGCGCTCTCGTTCCTCGGCTTCGGGATCCAGCCGCCGACGGCGTCGTGGGGCAACATGCTCGCCAACGCCCAGTCCAACATGCGATCGCGCCCGTGGGTCGCGATCTTCCCCGGCCTCTGCATCCTGTCACCGTCTGGCGATCAACTATATGGGCGACGGCCTGCGCGATGCGCTTGACCCCAATATGCAAGGATAGGCTACCCAGGTCGCCGGGCGAGACCGGCTTTCTGGCCCCCGTGCGCGAGTGGCGGAATTGGTAGACGCACTAGCTTGAGGGGCTAGCGGGAGCAATCTCGTGCTGGTTCGAGTCCAGTCTCGCGCACCAAAACAAAAATGGCCCACGGGGCCTTTTTTGTTTTGGTCCACGAGGGCGTCCGAACCAGCGCGAGATTGCTCCCGCAGCGGAGGCGCGTAGCGCCGAAGCGGTATTCAAACTAGCCGGGGGCCCCGGCCGCGAAGCGGCTGGGGAATGCAATCTCGTGCCGGTTCGAGTCCGGTCTTGCGCGCCAGTTTTACCGGTTTCCAGCGGCGCTGGACTGCGTCGCTACGCGGCTCGCGGCCACTAGGCCGCTTCACCGCTAGGCTTTGCCAGCACCACTGGAAACCGGCAAAACAGCATACAAGAGCCCAAACGGGCTTTCTTATTTTGGCAAGAGAGAAACATCGCGCGCTGCCGCGCCGTAGAACGGGTACGGAGGAAGGTAATGAACGACTACATCGTCTCGCGCGGGCAGCGCTTCATCGTGGGCGGAGACGTCAACGCCAATCTGACCGTCGAAGAGGCCGCGACCGCCTTGATCGGCGGCGACGTCCTCGGCAATCTTCTGGTCCGCGGCGAAGTCAATCTCGGCGGCACGGTCCGGGGCAACCTTACCGTCGAAGAAGGCGGTCGTGCCGCGATCGGCGGCGACATCGTGGGCAGTCGCGATATCCGCGGCGGCATCGCCATCGGCGGCGATATCTAGGCGATATCTAACCGAAGCTAAGCCGTGCGCGCAAAGTTCAATCTCCTAATTCAGAAGGTCTAGGCGATCGGGCCGCTCGTCGTCCACTCTTGCTCACGGACCGGGCTTCGACTCTCCGCATCGTGGGCAGACGCGAGACTGCTTTGCTAGTTTGAGTCCAATACTCGTTATGATGAGAACGGTGGCGCAGATCATTGCGGTCGCGAGAACGATTGCGATTGGCAGACTCATGACGGCCCTCCCGTGAGTTTGCCTGTATTACCGGACTCGACCAAACCGAGGTTTCGCTAAACCGGCACCAGCCGACTACGGCGTGAGTTTGAAGATGCTGCCGGCGTCGGGGTGGTTGACGCCACCGGTGTAGATACCGCCACTGATGGTCGTTCCGTACAGAACGCCGTCGAGCACGCTGAGATTGCCGAACGGATTGGCGCCGTCTTTGGGTGCGCCGTCAAAACTATAGAGCATGCGTTCTTTGCCCGACGCCATCGAGAAGATCGCGCCGAACCCTTTCGCGCCGCCGTACTCGGTGGTACCGTAAAGCACGCCGCCCATCTCGGTCAGCCCCGAGTGCGGTCCGGAGCCGTCCGACGGAGATCCCGCGAACGTGTAGACGACGCTCTCTGTTCCCGTCGTCGTGATTTTGAAGATCGTTCCCGGCGAATATGACGTCGTGCCGTACAGCACTCCGCCAACGTCGAGCAAATTCCCGATCGGAAACGCGCCGTCCGGCGGCCCCTTGAAACTGTAGAGCACGCGCTCGTGCCCGGAGGTGTCGATGACGAAGACGGTGCCGATACGGTTCGCACCCCCGGACTGCGTCGTACCGTACAGAGATCCGTTTACGGCGACGAGCGACGCGTACGGGCTTTCGCCATCCGACGGATATCCTTTGAAGGTGTAAAGCACGCGCTCTTTGCCTGCAGTTGTGATTTCGAAGACGGTTCCAAAGCCTGTTTCGGCGCCGCCGCTGTCGATCGTCGTTCCGTACAGCTTGCCGCCGAGCTCGGTCAATCCGGCTCCAGGATTCGTGCCGTCCTTTCCGCCGGCAAAGCTGTAGATCACGTGCTCCTTGCCCGAGGTGTCGACCCGGAAGACGCTTCCCAAATTGTGCGTGCCGCCGTTAAAGGTCGTTCCGTAGAGCACACCGCCGACCGCGAGAAGACTCCCGGCCGGTTGCGCACCGTCCGGTGTGCCCTTGAAACAATACAGCGCGCGTTCCTTACCCTGCGGAGTGACCGAGAAGACCGTTCCGTACCCGCACGTGCCGATACGATCGCCGTAGGTGACGCCGTAGAGCGTGCCTTTGACGTCGGTCAGCGACGAAAACGGGTTCGCGCCGTCGGTGCCGCCGCGGAAAAGATACAGCGATTTATAACCGGTGGCGTGCGCCGTCAGCGACGCTGCGGGAACGGCGTTCGAAACGCCCGGAGCGAACGAACCCGTGCCGCTGCAGCTCGCCATCGCTAGGGCGGCGGCGATTGTGAAACCGGATCCGCGCGCTGAGATCGCGCTGAAATATGATGCCATAGTGCCTCCATTGTAGAGACGGCGGCGGACGGTTCGCAGTAGGGGTTTCCCCACGATTTGGACCGAACGAACTCGGCCTTGTGATATCGCAGCCCGTGCTTTGCCGGACGTTCATCGGGCGCGCGGCGGAACTCGAGCACCTTGCCGAGCGGCGCCGGGCAGCGGCCGCGGGCCGCGGCGGCGCGGTTCTCGTCGCCGGCGAAGCGGGTATCGGCAAGTCCCGGCTCCTCGAACAATTCCGGCGATCGCTCCCCAAACGCACGACCCGAGTCGCGGTCGCGGCCTGTCGCCAGTTCGCGCAGCGGCCGCTCGGCCCGCTCCTTGATATTCTGGCAGCGATCGACCCGCAAGCAGGCGCTTCATTGGCTGCCGGCGCTTTCCAGTCCAAGTCCGAGCAAATGGCGGCGCTCGTCGAAACGTTCGAGCGGCTTGCCGAAGGTTCCACGACGATCGTCTGCGTCGAAGATCTGCATTGGGGCGACCCCGACGTGGTCCAAGTTCTCTGCGCACTCTCGACGCTTGCGTCGGCCCAGCGCCTGCTCTTCCTCGGAACGTATCGCGACGACGAGATCGTCCCGGGCCACCCGCTTTTTTCACTGCTCGGGTCGATGGTGCGTCAACGTTCGACCTCAGTCGTTCGCCTCGCTCCGTTCAGCGAACGCGAAATGACGGCACTGCTGGGCGACGCGCTTCGCTCCGCGCCGCCGCTCCCCGACGGCGTCTTGCGCGACGTACGCCGGCGCGCCGACGGGAATGCGCTTTTCGGAGAAGAGTTGTTGCGTTACGCCGCGGATCGCAGCGGCGACGACCGGTTCGCGGCGCCTCTTCCGCTATCGCTTCACGCGATCGTTCACGAGCGTCTCGAGCGCTGCAGCCCCGAGGATCGAGAGTTGCTGGTGCGCGCATCGCTCATCGGACGAACCTTCGACATCGAGCTGCTCGCCGGTGCTTTCGACCTTTCCAGCGATGCGTGCCGCGAGGCCATGACGCGGCTGAGCACGCTGCAACTGGTCGACCGCACGTCGTCGGAATCGGCACAGTATCGTTTTCGTCACGCCCTCACGCGTGACGCCGTTTACGGCGAGATCCCCGAAGCCGGCCTCGTGCAGTTGCACCGTCGAATTGCCGATGCGATTGCGGCGTCGGGCGCCGCCGGCGAGCACGTCGAGTGGCTCGCACACCATTACGCGCTCGGCGGCGAACGCGAGCGCGCCGCCGAGTACGGCATTGCGGCGGGTGACGCTGCCCAAGCGATCCACGCCTACGAAGATGCGGCTATGTGGTACGAACGAGCCTCCGAAGGGTTCGATGCGGACCACTCTGCAAGCGCGCTGGTTAAAGCCGGATTGATGCACGTGCTCTCAGGCAACGTCGAACGCGCGCTCGCTCTCTACGAGCGCGCAAGCCGCCTGCACGAGCAGGCCGGCCGCTATGAGGACGCGATTGCGGCTCGCGTGATGGCCGCCGGCGCGCTGCACGACAACGGAAGAGTCGACGACGCAATCGCATTGCTCGAGGAGGCGAAGGAATCACTCGGACGGCACGCCGATCGCGAGGTTCGCGACCGCCTGCTCGTGCGGCTTGGCTTTCTGCACGCTTTCGCTCGTCGCACCGACGAAGCGTGGGCCGTGGCGGCCGCGATTCGTGACGAAACGCTCGACGCCGTCACACCGTTGGCGGCCGAGGCCAACTTCTTGCGCAGCGCGCTGCACGCTCAGCGAGCCGAGCCGGAACTTTGGCGCGAGCATTTGGATCGCGGGCTTGACGTCTTCGAACGTATCGGGGCGCTTGCCGATAACGTACGGGCCGCGCTTGGGAACGGCGGCGTGCAGGCGCTTGCGCTAGGTAACTCGAGTCTTGCTCATGCGTACCAAACGCGAGCGCTGGAGAAGGCCCGCGAACTGAACTCCAGCGTCGAATACGAAAGCTACATTCTCGCTGAAATCGAACTTCAGCGCGGAAATCTCGAACGCGCGCGGTCGCTGCTGCGCGTCGACTGCGATCAAACGAAATTTATCGCACGCGTGCAGCGAACAGTCGTTGCCGCAGCGTTGGCGACGCTCTGCGGGGACGAGGCGTCGGCGGCGCTCGTCGACACGGAACTGCTCGACGAAACCATTCGAGGTGGGCAAAACGCCGCGGCGATCAAGCTTTCAACTGCCTACGCAGCCTTATTCGAATCCGCGGGGCGTACATCCGAAGCCCGGCGCCTCTTGGATTCGGCCGCACAAACCATCTCCACCGCGTACGACATGATCGCGCCGATCGCCGCCATCGCGACATTGCGCCCGGAACTCGCCGCCGGATTGAAACCCGTCGTCGAGCGATCGGCGAAACGTTCGCAGGATCGTCTCAATCAGGCGCTGCTCGCGCTCCTCGAAGCTGCGCAAGCAAAGGCGGCCGGAGCCGGCGACGAAGCGCGCGCCGCCGGGCAGAACGCCGCGAGGCGCTTCACGGAACTGGAGTGGCCGCTTTTAGCCGCCTACGCTTGCGAAGCCGGGGGCGATGCCGGCGCGGCGCTGCATCGGTATCGCTCGCTTGGCGCGCACGGAGCGGTTCGACGGCTGGAGCGCGGCGTTGCGAAAGAAACCGGAACCGGGCGCGCTCAGAGTTTGCTGACGCCGCGCGAACGTGAAATCGCCAACGCCGTCGCTGCGGGCAAAAGCAACCGCGCGGCTGCCGCCGCACTTTCGGTCAGCGAGAAAGCGGTCGAGAAACACCTAACGTCGATCTATGCGAAACTCGGCATGACCTCACGCGCACAGCTCGCAGCGTATCTCGCTCGCTAGCCGAGTCCGAATCGATTTGACTTGACATGTGACCATTTAGTCACCTATAATCGATTCGTTGGATATCTTTAAAGCGCTCGCCGATCCGAGCCGGAGAGTGATTTTGGATGCGCTGTTCGCGCACGACGGACAAACGTTGACGGAGTTGTCGGCGCATCTCGACGGCATGACCCGGTTCGGCGTGATGAAGCATCTGCGGATTTTGGAAGAGGCGCAGCTCGTCGTCGTGCGCAGATCGGGGCGGAACAAACTGCACTACCTCAATCCCGTCCCGATACAGCGCGTCTACGAACGGTGGGTCGGCAAGTATCGCGGACGCGTTGCTTCGGCGCTTACGGAACTCGCGCGTGATTTGGAGGAATGACATGGAACGCGTTTATGAAATTTTTATTAAGACGACACCGGAGCGTCTTTGGGAAGCGATTACGAATCCGGAGATGCGCAAGAAGTATACGTTCGGCGCGGACGTGACTTCCGATTGGACGCAAGGTTCGCACTATAAAGCCAGCGGCCACGGCCAACCGATTTTCGAAGGCGAGAACGTCGAGGTCGATCCGCCGCGTCGACTCGTCCAAACGTTTCGCGCCCTTTGGAGCGACGACGTCAGGGGAGAGGGGACCTCACGCGTCACCTGGGAGATCGAGCCCGTCGGCGACTCGTGCCAGTTGACCGTCGTCCACAGCGACTTGCGCGACGGCGCCAACCCGCAACTATACGGCGGCTGGATGATGATACTCTCCGGACTGAAGACGCTGCTCGAAACCGGCGAGCTTCTTACGACCCCGGGCTCGCAGCGCTGGATTGAGGATCAGCGGCCCGCCCGGGAACCGGCCTGAGTTATGTAACATCGGTCGTTACCTGGTTGCTTGGCGATACACGCAGCGATAACGACGACGTCGTAAGGATCGCGTTCGTGTCAGATAGGTCGGACCGCCCCCGTAGCAATGCGTTTTTTTGTTCGTCTTTTGACAAAAGGTGCCAACGGTGAGTGGTATGCTGTCGGCTGGACGTCTAGCGGCTCGAGTGCCTCCTTTTGGCACCTGAAACAGTCCGGCACCCCGGGCCGTAGTGGAAGGCAGACGTTGCCGATGGAGCTAGTACTGTGTGGTTGACCCGCTTCGCTATCAATCGACCCGTGATCACCGCGATGCTGTTCATCGCTTTGGCGATCTTCGGGCTTATCGCGTATAGCAAGATCGGTCGGAGCAACGATCCGCCGGGAACGACGTTCCCGATCGTCGTGGTCAGCGCGAGCTATCCGGGCGCCTCTCCCCAAGAGATGGAACGCCTGATCATCAAGCCGATCGAAGACCAGCTCGACGGAATCGACAACCTGGATCAAATCAGCTCGACCACGCAGGAGAGCTCCGGATCCGTTGCCGTTCAGTTTAAGTTGGGCACGGATTTGACGGTCGCCGCAATCAACGTTCAGAACGCCGTCGATACCGCTCGCGTCTACATGCCGGCGGACCTCGATCCGCCATACGTTTATAAGAACGGTGCGACCGAGCCGCTGCTCGACATCGCGGTCAGCTCGAACTCGCTATCGCCGACGCAGCTCGCAGACAAGGTCACGAATCGTCTCGAGCCGATGCTGAAGGCGATTCCGAACGTCCAAAGCGTCGACATCTACGGTACGACCGATCGCGAATTTCACGTCATGCCGGTTCCGGGGCGAATTCTCGGTACGAACGCGACGTTGCTCGACGTTTTCAACGCCGTGGCACTTAACAACGCGAACCTGCCGGGCGGTATCCTCGAACAGCCGACGAGTGAAACGTCCGTATCGATTCACGCGGAGGTCAATCAGGCCGACGACCTGCTCGGCATTCCGCTGCCCGTCCCGGGCAATGCCGTGCGCGATCTCAAAGTCGGGGACGTGGCCATTGCCGAAGACGGACACGTCGAGCAGCGGACGTTCTCGCACTACAACGGGCTTCCACGCGTCTACGTCAGCCTCGGCCGCATCATTACGTCGGATGAAATCAGTGCGACGCAGATCGCTCGCGACCAGCTAAAGAAGATCGAAGCGCAATTTCCGGACCTAACGTTCCACGAAATCGACGCGCCCGCCGACTACACGCAGAAGTCGCTCAACGGCGTTTGGCAATCGCTCTTCGAGGGCGTGATCCTCACGATGATCGTGATGATGCTGTTCCTTCATCTGTGGCGCAATGCAGTCGTCGTGATGGTCTCGATCCCGTGTTCGATTCTTTCGACGTTCGTCTTGATGAACGCGTTCGGATTCCATCTCGATTCGATGTCCCTGATGGGGCTTTCGCTGATCATCGGTATCCTGGTCGACGATTCGATCGTCGTCCTAGAGAACATTACGCGACACAGGGATCTCGGCGAAAGCCCGATAGATGCGGCGATTAACGGACGGAACGAAATCGGCAGCGCGGCAATCGCGATTACGATGGTCGACGTGGTCGTCTTCCTGCCGATCGCGTTCCTGCCCGGCCTCGTAGGAATGTATCTGCGCGAGTTCGGCGCCGTCATCGTTATTGCGACGCTGTTCTCGCTCTTCGTGTCGTTTACGCTAACGCCGCTGTTGGCCGCGCGCTGGAGCGTTAAGGATCGTTCGCTCGCGCCGCCTCGTTGGCTGGATGCCTTCAAGGGCTGGAAACTCTACGCTGCGCTCGCAGTCATCGCCGTCGCGTCGTACTTCATGCCGTGGCCAATCAAAGATCTCCAACTCGTCATCCCGATGATGATTGCCGCGACGATGTTCCTCGGCTGGTTCGTCGTCAAATGCTACGACCCGGTGCTTGCCTGGTACCGTACGCGCGGGCTGCCCTGGGCGCTCGATCACGGGTTGTTCGTCGTATGGTTTTGCGCGGTGCTCGTTTTCAACTCGCTGACGCTCGCGATGGGCGCGGGCACGACGACGATCGGCTTCGACGTTTTCTTGATCGTACTCGCCGCAATCTGGCATCTCACTGGGTTGTTCGTGCGCGCGCGCATTTCGCCCGGACGCTTGACGCCGCGTTGGTCGGTCTCGGCGAAATCGAATCCGCTGGGAATGCGCGTTTCCTACCTTTTTGAGGCGCCGCTGAACGGCGTGCGTATGCTGGGCACTTGGTTCTACAATACGGGCCGCGGACGCTGGGTCACGGCAGCGACGTTTGCGCTGCCGGTAGTCCTGGCGATCGTTCTGCCGCTGATGGGCAAGATCGACTTCGATTTCGTCCCGGCCGTCCAGACCGGTGAGGTCAACATGACCTTGACTTATCCGCCGGGCACGCCGATTGCGGTCACGCAAAAGTACGTCGACGATCTCGAAACCGCGATCCTCAAAATCGACGGCCTGCAATCGGTCAGCTCGACGGTGGGACGGAAGCCCGAGGGCTGGGGCAGCCTGATCGGCGGCAACTACGCGCAGCTTACCGCGCAGACGCTCGACGACCGGCGCAAAGAGACGAACTCGATCATTGAAAAGATTCGCAAGCTCGCATTCTTGGCGCCGGGCGGTGACTTCCAAGTCGCCGGCGATTCGGGCGGCGGCTCGGGTGCGCCGATTTTCTACTCCCTCTCGGGACCAGAGGATGCAATCGGTCCCGCGGCTGAAAAAGTCGCACAGTTCCTGCGCGACACGCCCGGCAGCGTCAACGTCCAAACCAGTGCCGAAGTCGCGGCACCTCGTCTCAACGTGAACGTCAATCGCCAGCATGCGGCCGTCCTGGGGGTTTCGCCGGCCGACGCGGCCAACGCCGCGCGCATCGCCATTGCCGGCGCGGTTGCGACGCGCGTTCGCACGGAAAACGGTTTGGTCGACGTGCGCGTGCAGCTGCCGCCGGGCGAACGCTATACGGTCGATCAGCTCCGTCGGATTCGCGTTCGCGCCCAGGACGGTACGCTCGTGCCGTTAGGCGTCGTCGCCGACTTCCAATGGACCACCGCGCCGACGCAAGTAAAGCGGCTCAACCGTGCGCGCGTCGTCAACGTTTACGGCGGCGTTCTCCCCGGATACTCTTTGGGCTCGGTCACGCAGCCGCTCGAAGCCAAACTCCATCAGCCGGGCTTCCTTCCGGAAGGCGTCTCGCTGACGGCGCAAGGCGATACGCAATACATGCAAGAGACGATGGCCAACATGGGCATCGCGCTGCTGACGTCGTTCATGCTGGTCTACATGCTCATGGTAATCCTCTACGGGTCGTTCCTAGAACCGCTGATCGTCATGTTCTCGGTTCCGTGTGCGATCATTGGTGCGTTGTGCGGGCTGTCCTTCATGGCGTGGTTTTACACGAATATCGTGCACCAGCCGGCCGGCCAATCGTTGAATATCATCTCGATGATCGGCATCGTCATGCTCTTCGGGCTGGTTTCGGAAAAATGGAATCCTCGTCGTCGACTACTCGAACACGCTCACGAAGCGCGGCATGCGCGTGCGCGACGCCGTGCTCCAGGCTTCCCAGACGCGGTTCCGGCCGATTCTGATGACCACGTGCGCGATGGTCTTCGGCATGCTGCCGCTTTCGCTGGGCTTCGCCGAAGGCGGGGAATGGCGGCAGGCGATGGGCACCGTGATCATCGGCGGTCTGATCAGCTCGTTGATCCTCACGCTCTTCCTCGTGCCGATGATCTACAACACGTGGATGGGCTGGGCCGAGCGGCGCGCCGACAGGAACGCCGTCGATGCGGTAGATGAAACCTGTGGCGGCGCCCGTCTAGCGCTCGCTCCGGTTGGGGGCAAGCGAGCCCGGGTACATTGGGGCCCATGAGAATCTTCTGGAAACTCGCGGCTTTGCCGCTCGCCTTCGCCCTGGTTTTACCCGCGCCGGCCTCGGCCCAGAGCGCGGTCTCGGTGTTCGTCAACGGATAACGCATGAGCTTCGACCAGCCGCCGATCGTGCAGAACGGACGCGTGTTCGTACCGCTTCGCGGAGTCTTCGAGCAACTCGGCGCTTCGGTCGTCTATAACAGCGGCCAGATCAACGCAACCGGGAACGGGCGTACGATCTCGCTGACGATCGGTTCGACCACCGCCGTGGTCAACGGTAAGCAGCAAATCCTCGACGTCGCACCGTTCGTCGTCGGCGATCGCACGCTCGTGCCATTACGGTTCATCGCGCAGTCGCTCGGCGCACAAGTAAACTGGGACGACTCGAGCAACTCGGTTACGATCCTCAGCAGCGGAAGAAACCCTCATCCAGTCGCGCCGCCGGCGCCGGTCTCCGGCGTGACGTTCGCGACCAAGGCGCCGACGGGTACGATCTTCACGAACCAGCCCGTCTCTCAGCTTCCAGTTGACGCGTCCCGCGCAGATTAACCGCTTCCGCGTGACGCTCGACGGCAATCCGATTCCCGCTAGCGCGATGACGCAAGTGAGTGCCGCGTCGTACAGTTTCCGGTATCCCCGCTCGGCCAGGGGCGCCATAGCGTACGCGTGTGGGGTCAAACGAACAACGGCGCGTCGTTCGACTTATCGTGGGCGTTCAACATCGCCGCGCCGCGATGACGCGGATTCGCGATTGACGCGGAATCGTCGCGCGCTCGTTACCGGGGCGGCCGGCGGCCTTATGGCCGGCGTCGCTCCCGCGCTCGCGCGCGACGGTTTCGAGCACGTCGCGATTACGTATCGCGTCACGCCGCCGGATGCGACGCTCTCAGCAATCGAAGCCGCGGGTGTTTCGGCGAGTGCGGCGCGCGTGGACTTTACCGACGACCCCGAAAAGATTGCGTCGGCGCTGGAGGCGCAGGTCCGCGCGCACGGTCCGTTCGATACGCTCGTCCATGGCGTCGGCCCGCTGACGGTCAAGCGATTCGAACGTCTTACGATCTCGGATTATCAAACGATCTTTGATGGAAACGTTCGCAGTGCGGTCCTGGCAAGCCAAGCCGTGCTCCCCGCGATGCGCGCGGCGGGCTTCGGAAGGTTGATCTTCTTCGGATCGCTCGATGCTGCGGAAACGCGGCCATTTCCGGGTTTTTCGCTCTACGGGGCGGCGAAAAGTGCCCTCACTGCGTTCGCCCGGACGCTCGCCGTCGAGGAAGCGCGGCATCGAATCACGGTGAACGTCGTGGTTCCGGGCGACATCCGCGAGAAGACTCGATTCGACCGCGCCGCCGCGCACGCTATAAAGGGCCGTTCCCCCAGGGGGCGCTCAGGAAGTTATGAGGACGTCGCCGACGTGGTCCGATTTTTGGCGGCGCCCGAACGCGATTTCATTACCGGCGCCGTCATTGCCGTGAGCGGGGGGTTGACTCAGGCCGACGAGCGAAACGAACCCTGCCAAGAGTTTTCGCGATGAGTCCAACGGCCGGCGGGCGTTTCCGCTTCCGGCTCCAAACTCCAATACGGACCGGACAAAACCGTGCAGGTCGAACATATCGACCTCCATCTCACGCCCGATTTCGAATGCGAAGCGATGGATGGAATTTGCACGACGACGGTGCGCGCGCTCGACGAGGACGTCGCGAGCCTTACGCTGGATGCCGTCGATCTGGAGATCGCCGCCGTCGAACTGAACGGGACGACGCAATCGTTCGAACGGCGTGCCGGAAAACTCGACATCGCGTTCGAACCGCCGATCGCCGCGGGGACCAGCGCGACGATCGCCGTCCGCTACCGCGTCGTGCATCCGCGGCACGGTCTTTTCTTCGTCAAGCCGACGTCCGAGCGTCCGCACAAAGTCGCACATTGCTGGACGCAGAGTCAGGACGAAAACGCCCGCTACTGGTTCCCGTGTCTCGACCATCCGCATTCGAAGCAGTCGACGTCCACGACGATGGTCGTTCCAAAGGGCCTCTTCGCACTCGCAAACGGCGCACTCGTCGAGCGTAAGGACGAGGGTGACCGCACGACGTTTCGTTACGAGCAGAAAGAACCGCATAGCACGTATCTGATGACGATGGTCGCGGGGCCGTTCGCCGAGGTCGAGCAGCGCGCCGCGGGAACGGAATCGGTGCCGGTGTGGTACTTCGTGCTCCCCGGCCGTGAAAGCGACGGCGAGCGTTCCTTCGCGAAGACGCCGGATATGATCGATCTCTTCGAGCGCCGCATCGGTACGCCATATCCGTACGCGCTGTTACTCGCAGATCGCGGTCAGCGATTTTATCTTCGGCGGCATGGAGAATACGTCGGCGACGACGCAAACCGACCGCACGCTGCACGACGAGCGCGCGCACCTCGATTTCAGCAGCGAGCCGCTCGTGTCGCACGAACTGGCGCATCAATGGTTCGGCGATCTTCTCACGTGTCGCGATTGGGCGCACGCTTGGCTCAACGAAGGGTTCGCGACGTACTTCGAGGCGGTGTGGCTGGAGTCCGAGCTCGGTTACGACGAATATCTTTACGACGCGTTCGGCTGCGCGGCTCGTTATCTCGACGAAGACGCGGAGCGCTATCGTCGTCCGATCGTCTGCAACACGTATCGCGATCCTATCGAAATCTTCGACCGTCACTTGTACGAAAAAGGTGCCGGCGTTCTTCACATGCTGCGCGGCGAACTCGGGGACGCGCGTTTTTGGCGATCGATCCGCACGTACGTGGAGCGCAACGCCCAACGCAACGTCGAAACCATCGATCTGATTCGCGCGATTGAAGAAGCGACGGGCCGGAACTTGCGCGCATTCTTCGATCAGTGGGTCTTTCGCTCCGGACATCCCGAACTCGAGGTCCGCGTCGCATGGGATGCAAAGCGCAAGGCAGTAACCGTCACGCTCGATCAGAAACAGACGGTCAACGACGACCATCCGCCGTATCGATTTGACGTCGATCTCGGATTCCTCGCGGCCGCCCCCGGCACGCCGGTCGAGAACGCCGGCTTCGGCGCGCTGCCCGGAGAACGTCGCATTCGCGTCTCCATCGAGCGCGCGCACGAAACGGTCACGATTCCGCTGGATTTCGAACCGAAGCTCGTGCGCTTCGATCCCGGCGCGTTTCTTCTGGGAAGCATTATGTACAAACTCGGTGTCGACTTCGCCGCCGCCGCTTTGCTCGGCGATCCCGACGTCGTTGCGCGAATTCGCGCGGCGCGGGAGCTTGCGAAAGACGGTTCACAAGTCGCGCAGGACGCGCTGCACGCGGCTCTGCTGAAGGATCCGTTCTGGGCGGTGTCCGCCGAGGTTGCAGCGGCAATCGGCGCCACGCGCGCACCTTGGGCGCGCACGATGCTGATCGAAGCGCTCGCGCACAAGCATCCCAAGGTGCGCCGTTCCGTGGCGTCCGCGCTTGGGAATTTCCGCGACGCGCGCGCGGGCGAAGCTTTGCTCCCGGTCGCCGCTAACGACGCGTCGTATCTCGTCCGGGCCGCCGCACTTGCGGCACTCGGTCGTACGCGCGACCGGCGTGCGTTCGACGCGCTGGCGGCGGCAGCGAAGGAACGAACTTGGAACGATACCGTCGAGGCGGGCGCGATGCGCGGGCTCGGCCGAGCTCGCCGACGCGCGAGCGATGCCCCTCGCCGTCGACGCGGCGCGCGCGGATAATGGCGACGGTTTGCGCCGCGCCGCAGTTGCCGCCATCGGCCGAATCGGCGAACTCGTCGAAACCGAGCGTACGCATGCGGTGGAAGCGATCGACGAACGCCTCGACGATGCGGCGTTTCAAGTGCAGATCGCGGCGCTTGCGGCCGCCGAGTCGCTCGGCGACGCCCGTTTGCTCCCCACGCTCGATCGTCTCAGCCAGGCGGCGTTTGACGGCCGCGTGCGCCGCGATGCGATGGAAGCTGCGATTCGCGTGCGCGAAGCTGCGAAGGTGCCCGGCCAGGTAAGCGCGATGCGCGGCGATATCGACGAACTACGTGAAGAGCAGCGAAAGCTACAAGAGAAGATCGAGACGCTCTCGCGGATTAAGCGCCGTTGTTCTTCGCGCGATTCTGCTCGTCGCGGTCGTCGTTGGTGCGGGGGCCTGTTGCGCTTGCGCCATAGCTCGACGCCCGCCGCCACCGTTGCGATCGCAACGGCGCTTCCAACGATCGCACCGCAGCCTTCCGCCGCACCCTGGTCGCCGTCCGAACGCGCTCGCTTACAAACGGCGTTGAGCGATGCCTTCGGTGCGACGCTCGCCGGCGCGGACCGGTACAGCCTCGCCGTGCTGGATGCCGGCGGAAGGCCGGTTTTCCTGGATCGTGCCGATTCGGCGCAGTTACGCCGGCGTCGACGCAGAAGCTTTTGATAGCTGCAACCGCGTTGCACGATCTCGGCGCGGGATTTCATTTCACACGATCTTCGCGGCGAACGCGCTTCCCACCGGCGGAACGCTTCCGGGCGATCTTTGGATGGCTGGGTCCGGCGATCCGTCGTTGCGTTCGAGCGACTTGCGCGCCGGCGTCGGGCGTACCCGCTCGTCGTTCGGCATCAATCGGATCGAGGGCGGCGTCTCGATCGATACCGGCGCGCTGCTTGGAGCGGAAATCACTCCGAACTGGGATCCCGCCGACGCAGGCGAAGATTTTCAGGCGCCGGTGAGTGCGGTCTCGATCGACGGCGACACGCTCGAATTCGACGTGCACGGTGGTCGCGCGGGGAATCCCGCGGACGTGAAACTCCGTCCCGGCGAGCGATGCAGTTTCGGTTTCGGGAGAGATCGAAACGACCGCGGACGACGATTCCGACGCTACGATCGCGCCCGGCGCGACTGCAAACACGTTTTCGCTCCACGGGACGATCTCCCGAAGGGACCACCGAAAAATTCTCCGGCTCCGGTTCACGGATGCCCGCGTACGCAGGCGCGGTCTGGACGGGCTCGTACGTGATGCCGGAATTACGAAAAGGTGGCCCGGCGGCCATCTCGGCCGCGCCGTTCTATTCAATCGTTTTCTGGGATCACGGGCTCAACGCTGCGCGTTTTGGAGCGGCACATGCTGTTCCACTCCGACAACCACTACGCGGAGCAGCTGCTGCGCACGGTTGGAGGGGAAGCGGCAGGGCTTGCCCGCCGACGCGGTGGAATCCCGCCGCCGTCCGGAGCTTTTTGACGGCCAAGCGAATTCCGATGCCGGGGCCGCATCAATGGACGGCAGCGGGCTCGGCGGCGGGGAACCGCGTTGCCGCGATCACCCTGGCCGGCGTCCTAAGCGCCGCCGAGCGGGCGCCGGGCGGGGAGTCGCTTTATCTCCTTTTGCCAGGCGGCCGGCAGGGGACGCTCAAATACTATGGCTTCACGACCGCGCTTGGGCGCGTTCGGGGAGCAGCGGGCACATCGGCGGCGTGTCGGCACTTGCGGGGTACGTCAATACCGTGCATCACGGACGCGTCGTCTTTGCGTTCCATCAACGGCGCGCCCGGAGACCCCGACGCCGCAATCGTACGCGCGGTCGATAGCCTCGCGACGTTCTGAGAGGAAGTACACGCACAAACCGATGCTCGACGAATCGATGCTCTCGCGACTCATCTCCCGCGCCTTGCGCCGCGGAGCGGAGTTTGCCGACGTGTTTTGCGAGCGGCGGCACGCCGTCGCCTACCGCCTTCAAGCGGAAAGATCCACGACAGTTCATACGCCGTCACGCAAGGCGTCGGCATCTCGCGTCGTTACCGGAGAGTCCGCGGGATACGCCTACTCCGACGACCTCAGTGAAGAAGCGCTGTTTGCTGTGGCCGATGCGGCTTCGCTCGTCGCGCGCAGCGCGCCCCAAAACGAGCTTCGCTCCAGTCGACTTGCGCGCAATGACGGTTCCGTCGCTCTACGATCGCTATCGCGAGCGGTCGGTCGAAGCGGCGCGATACGTAGGGTTGCTGGAACGCAGCGACGTTGCAGCACGCGCGTTCGATCCGCGGGTCGTCGCCGTAAACGCGCACGTTACGGACGAACTTCAAGAAGTATGGATCGCCAACAGCGTGGGCGTGTTCGTACAGGATCGCCGCCCGATGGTCACGCTTGGCGTGCAAGTGGTCGCGAGCGACGGTTCCGAGCGAGGATCCGGCTACGTCGGCGACGGCGGCCGTACGTCGATGGCGTTTTTCGATTCGCATACGCCGGAATCGATGGCGAGCGACGCGGCGCGCATTGCGACGGTCAATATTGAAGCCGTACCCGCACCTGCAGGCGAGATGGCGATGGTCGTCGGGTCCGGCGGCGGCGGCGTACTGCTGCACGAAGCGGTCGGGCATGGCCTGGAGAGCGATTTCAACCGGCGCGGTACGTCGCTCTACAGCGGCCGGGTCGGCGAGAAAGTCGCAAGCGAACTGGTCACGATCTACGACGACGGCAATCGTCCCCGAAGAGCGCGGCACGATCAACGTCGACGACGAAGGCGTCCCCGGCCAGCATAAGGTGCTCGTAGAAAACGGCATCCTGCGCGGCTACATGCAGGATACGCTCAACGCTCGCATGATGGGCGTCGAATCGACCGGCAGCGGGCGGCGGCAATCGTTTCGCTTTCTGCCGCAGCCGCGCATGTGCAACACGTACATGCCGGGCGGCGATTATCGTCGACGAGATCGTCGCGTCCACCGAGCGGGGTATCTACGCGAAGTCGTTTGCCGGCGGCCAAGTCGAGATCAGCAAGGGCGACTTCGTCTTCATGGTCGGCGAAGGCTATCTGATCGAACGTGGCAAGATCACCGCGCCGGTGAAGAACGCGACGATCGTCGGCAACGGGCCCGAAGCGATGACGAAGGTCGTCGCGGTAGGCAACGATCCGCGCTTCGCGCGACGGCATTACACCTGCGGGAAAGGCGGCCAGCACGTTCCGGTCGGCGTCGGCATGCCGACGGTCAAGATTTCGTCCATCACGGTCGGAGGGACCGGGCATGAATGAAGAAAGCCTCTTAGAGATCGCGCGGCAAGCCGTGGCCGTCGCGCAGGCATGCGGAGCGAGCGCGGCCGAGGTGACCGTGAGCAACGTGCAGCGCTTCTCGGTTGAGGCGCGCGAAGCGGGGCTCGAGAAGCTCGAGCGCACGACCGGAAAGCAATTACACGCTCGTATCTTCGTCGACGGCCGAAAGAGTTCGCTTTCGACGTCGGATCTTTCGGAAGACGGCCTGCGCGAGGCGATTCGGCGCGCGGTCGAACTCGCCGATAAGGTCGGCGAAGATCCCTTCGCCGCCCTTCCCGATGCCTTTGCGCCGGACGCTCCGAATCTCGATCTCTATGACGAGGCGATCGCCAAGCGCGACGATGACGAGAAGATCGAGGATGCGCTGGCGATGGAGCGCCTGATTCGGGCTGACGATTCGCGCATTGCAAACTCGAGCGGATCGCACTACGCCGACGCCAGTTCGGTCACGGCAATGGCGAATTCCGCGGGCTTTTCGGGATCGTACGCCGCGACCCGTGCCAGCCGGTCCACGGCGCCGGTCGCACTCGACGGCGAGCACAAACGAATCGGCCACTACGGCACCGCTTCGCGCCGCTTCCGAGAACTCGAAGAGGTCGGTGCGGTCGCGCGCCACGCAGTCCGGCGCGCCGTAGAATTGTTCGGCGCGCGCACGCCGGCGACGATGCGCGTTCCGGTCATCTTCGATCGCGACATTGCGGCGGCCGTGCTCGACGACGTCTTCGGAGCGATCTCAGCCGCCAACGTCGCCGCGGGCAATTCGTGGTTGATCGGCCGCATCGGCGATCGCATCGGCAGCGAAGCGGTGACGATCGTCGACGACGGCCGCATGCCCGGGCTTCTGGGAAGTTCGCCGTTCGACGGCGAGGGCGTAGCGACGCGCCGGACGGTGGTCGTGGATCGCGGGCGCCTGGAGTCCTTTTTGTACGATACCTACTACGCGCGAAAATTAGGGGCCGCCAGCACCGGGAACTCGACCGGCAACGGCATCGGGCCGAACAACTTCTACCTCGAGCCCGGTATGCGCTCGCTCGAGGAGCTGATAGCCGCGACGCCGCGCGGCGTATTGGTTCTCGACACCATCGGATTTGCGACCGAGCACGCCTCCGGCACCTATAGCCGAGGCGCACGCGGTTTTTTCATCGAGAACGGCGAACTTGCATATCCGATCGATCAGTTCACGATTGCGGGGCGCTTCACGGAGATGCTGGGCGGCGTCGATGCGGTCGCCAACGACCTGCGTCACGACGGATCCGTCGTATCGCCGTCGTTCCGGGTTGCCGAGATGACGGTCAGCGGGAACTAAAAGGAAAGAAGGACGTGCCACAGCCGGCGATCAGTTTTTCGCTCGTCATGCGCCTCGATATGCCGAACGAACCGGGCGCGTTCGGCCTCTTGGCCAATGCGATCGGCGACGCGGGCGGAACGATCGGCGCGGTCGACATGCATTCGGTGACGAAGGCGCGCGTCATTCGCGATATCACGATCGTCGTTCCCTCGGACGCGATCGCAACCGATGTTCGCAAAGCCCTCGAGAGCATCGAAGGTTCGCACGTCGTAAGCGCGTCGGACGCGACGTTTCTCGCGCATCTCGGCGGCAAGATTCGCATCGAGCCGAAGATTCCGGTGAAGACGCGGCAGGATTTGTCGACCGTCTACACGCCCGGCGTCGCGCGCGTTTCGATGGCGATCGCGGCCGATCCGAGCAAGGCGTTTCAACTGACGATTAAGCGCAACAGCGTCGCGGTCGTTACGGACGGAACCGCCGTGCTCGGGCTTGGCGATATCGGACCGCTCGGCGCGCTTCCGGTAATGGAAGGCAAAGCGATGCTGTTCCGTCAGTTTGCCGACATCGATGCGTTTCCAATTCGTCTCGATACCAAGGACGTCGACGAAATCGTCGAAACCGTCATCCGGATCGCGCCGGTCTTCGGTGGCATCATTCTCGAGGATATCTCCGCGCCGCGCTGCTTCGAAGTTGAAGAGCGGCTGATCGAAGCGCTCGACATTCCGGTGATGCACGACGATCAGCACGGGACGGCCGTCGTCATCCTTGCGGCCCTGATCAATGCGGGCAAAGCTCGTCAACAAGCGCCTCGAGGACATGCAGGTCGTGGTCGCGGGCAGCGGCGCGGCGGGCACCGCGACGATCAAGATGCTGTTGGGTGCCGGCGTCGGCGACGTGATTCCGGTCGACCGGGCCGGGGCGTTGAGCCGCGACGGGCGCTACGAGAACTCTCACTGGCGCTGGCTGGCCGAGAACTGCAACCGGGAGAACCGGCAGGGTCAGCTCGCCGACGTGCTTCCCGGAACGGACGCTTTCATCGGCGTCTCAGCGCCGGGCATCCTTCAGCCGCAGACATATCGCCTCGATGGCGCGCGATCCGATCGTCTTCGCGATGGCCAACCCGACCCCCGAAATCATGCCCGACGTCGCGGCGCCTTACGTGGCGGTCATCGCTACCGGGCGCTCGGACTTCCCCAACCAGGTCAACAACTTGCTGGCCTTCCCAGGCATCTTCCGCGGGGCGCTGGACGTGCGGGCCAGGCGCATCACCGAAAAGATGAAGCTGGCGGCGGCCTCCGCTATAGCCGATATTGTGAACGAGGACGAACGCAGCCCGGAGTACATAATACCCAGCGTTTTCGACACCCGGGTGGTCGACGCGGTTGCCCGAGCCGTCGCTACGGCGGCCCTGGAGGAAGGCGTTGCCCGCCGGACGTTGGTAAAGAACGAGGGCGAAGACCTAGCGGCCAGCGTTTAGAAGCCCCGCGGCCTAGCAAATCCGGAAGGAGCCGGCACGAATGTCATTGGCACGCATCCTGGTGATCGAGGACGACGAAGACGTCGCTCGCCTCGAGCAGACCGTCCTCGAACGGGCGGGCTACGAAGTTCGCGGCACCGGCAGCGGTGCCGAAGGTTCTGGAATTGGCCGACTTTATAAGCCCGACGTCGTGATCCTCGACGTCGGCCTTCCCGACATCTCGGGACTCGACGTCTGCACCTCGCTCTCAAATTCGAACAACACGTTCATTCTGATGGTCAGCGGTCACTCGCGCGAACAGGATATTCTGCTCGGTCTGGGACTCGGCGCGGACGACTATTCACGAAGCCGTTCTCCGGCAACGAATTAGTCGCGCGCGTTGCTTCCTTTCTGCGCCGGCGCGAAAAGTTTGCGGCGCGTCCGACGGGCACGAACCTGCTGACGATCGGAAGCGCGACGCTCGATCGCGATTTCCACACGCTGATTTACGACGCCGGGACGGTGACGCTTACCGCACTCGAATTTCGCTTGCTGTGGTTCCTAGGCGAAGCCGAAGGGCGTCTCTTAACGCGCGCGCAGATTCCGAACATGTCTGGAACGATACTTCGGGCGTTCCGACTCGCGTGGTAGACGTGCACGTAGCGGCGCTGCGCAAAAAGCTGATCGAGGTCGGTGCGCCGGTCGAGATCGCGAGCGTTCGCGGAATTGGCTATAGACTCGACAAAAAGTAGCCTAGGGCTGCGGCTCGAGCCCAACGACCCGCGCCCGCTCTACGTCCAGCTCGCCGATCAGCTCGTCGAAGCGATCGAGAACGAACACGTCAAACCCGGCGACCGCCTCCCCGCCATGCGCGATCTCGCGCGCGAGCTCGACTGTGCGCTGGTAACGGTTTCCCAGGCATACGAACTCCTTGCCGCACGCGGCCGTGCAATGTCGCGCGTTGGCAAGGGCACGTTCGTCGCGCAGCGTCCCGACGCGAACCCGCGTTCGCGCGGAGATGGGAACCCGACGTCGGCCGCTTCGCGCGCGCGCAGCGCCTCGAAGGCGTGATGGAGCAGCTGACCCGCGCGACCGCGCCCGGCGCAATTTCGCTGGCGACGGGACACCCCGCGCCGGAAACGTTTCCGTTGCACGATTTCGGCCGGGCCTTCCACCGCACGCTGCTGGACGACCCGCCGGAACTGATGCAGTACCGGTCTTCGACCGGCGACCGGGACTTGTGCGAAACGCTGGCGGCGCATCTGCGCCGTCGAGGCTGAGCGCCAATGCGAACGACGTCATCGTCTGCTCCGGTGCGCAGCAGGCAGCCGATATCGTTGCAACGGTCTTGCTCGACGAGCGCAGCGTCGTGGCGAGCGAAAGCCCGACGTATTCCGGCACCCTCGGCGTCTTCGACGCGCGCGGCGTCACGTACGTGGAGGTTCGCGGCGACGACGACGGCGTGCGCATCGACGACGTCGAGCGAGTCTTCGCAGAGTATCGGCCGCGATTGTTCTACATTAATCCAATCGCGCAGAACCCGACCGGCGCGGTCTTGCCGGCGCGGCGCGCGAAGCAAATCGTTTCCCTCGCCCGGCGCTACGACGTGGTCGTACTCGAGGATCAAACCGGCTGGGAGCTCACCTACGATGCCGCCGCGCCGCCGCCGCTTGCCTCGCACGACACGGACGGCCGCGTGATCCTGATGGAGAGCTTATCGAAATCGATCTTTCCCGCGCTTCGAATCGGCTATCTGTACGCGAAAGGCGGCCTTGCCGAGGCGCTCGAGGTTGCAAAAGTGCGCGCCGACGTCTTCACCTCGACGCTGACGCAGCGCGCGTTGTGGCGTTTTATGAACGGTCCGGCGCACGCGCGCCATCTGCGATCGTCGCGCGCGCTCTATCGCGAACGACGCGACGCCTTCGTCGACGCGCTCGCGCAAGCAGTGCCGTGGGCGGAAGTACGCCCCCCGGCTGCAGGCGTCAACGTGTGGCTCCCGTTGCCGCCGCGTATATCGACGCAGGCCGCATTCGACGCGTGCGCGCGCGAAGGCGTACTGGAATGCCCGAGCGAGCCGTGCTATCCAACGCGCAACGGTCCGCCTGCGTTTTCGCTTTCCTTCGGCCACATCTCGATTGAAGAAGGTCGTGAGGGCGTCGCGCGATTGGGCCGAGCGATGTCCGCATTGTCCCTATGACTGCGCGTTGACACCCGCGAAACCGTCGTTCGCGATATCGTGTCACGACTAGCGTGAGCTCCATAAAACGGTATTTTCCTTGGATTGCGCTCGTTGCCGTTTGGATCTTGTGGGGTTCGACGTATCTAGCCATTCGCGTCGCGGTCGAGACGATTCCCCCATATCTCATGGTCGGAACGCGCTACATCATCGCTGGAGTCTTGCTCGGGACGCTGCAATACGCGTTCGCGAAGAACAAGCCGGCGATGCCGACGCTGCGCGAACTTCGGCGGATCGCCATCACCGGCGTGCTGCTGCTGGTGATCGGGAACGAATATTTTTTCCGGCCGAAACGCGCATACCATCCGGGATCTCGGCGTTGATCGTCGCCAGCGTACCGATCTGGATGCTGATCTTCGAGTCGATCCGGACGCGCACGATGATGAGTTGGGCTTCGTCGCGGGGCTTTTATCGGCAGCGTCGGGATGGTCGTACTCGTAGGCCAACAGTCCGGGCGAACGAACGTACTCTACGCGACGCTGATTCTCATCGGCTCCGTAGCCTGGGCGCTCGGCTCGATCTACTCGCGATCGACGAAGAACCATCATCCGCTTACGGCACCGCTCGAAATGACGATCGGCGGCTTCGTCGCGGTCGGCGTTGGGCTGGCGCTGGGCGAAGCATCGCATTTGTCTCTTGCCGCCATCTCGCGCAATCGCTCTACGGCATGCTGTGGCTGATCACCGGCGGCGCGATGGCCGGTTACACGGCGTACACGTACATCGTGCACAATCTTCCCGGCGTCGACCGTCGCGACGTACGGATACGTGAATCCGATCGTCGCGGTTATTCTCGGAGCGGCCGTTCTCCACGAACCGGTGACCTGGAGCGTGATAGCGGGCGGTGCGGCCGTGATCCTGTCCGTCGTCGTCATTCTGGTCGGGAATCGTCGCAAAGATACCGAGACGTCAGCATGGATCTGGCCGAGGACGCGGTCGGCTGATAGTTACCTCAGGGTGCGTCTTGCCGTTCCCCGCTCGCTCCCGTATTATCGCCCAATGCGCTTCCTCTTTCGTCTGGTCGCCGGCGTGCTCGCCGCGAGCCTCACCATCGCGCCGCTTCGTGGATTCGCTTTGGAACGCAACGGGCAGCACGACTTCGACTTTAACTTCGGAACGTGGCACACACACGCCCAGCGACTGGCACACCCGTTCTCACACTCGACGCAGTGGCTGACGTACGACGGTTCCGTTTCGGTACGCAAGGTTTGGGGCGGCCGAGCGAGCACCGACGAGACGGTTGCCGATGGCCCGTCTCAAATCGAACTCCTCTACATACGTACGTACAACCCACTGTCGCATCAGTGGGCGATTAACGGCGCCGACAGCAGCGATGGATCGCTCGGTACGCCGATGTATGGCGAATTCGACGGAGGTGTTGGGACGTTCTACGACCGCGAGGTCTTCGACGATCGCACGATCACGGTCCGCTGGGTATTCTCGGATATCGCTGCCGATTCGTACCATTTCGAGCAAGCCTTCTCCGATGACGGAGGAGCGACGTGGGGCCGAGAATTTCGTCGCGCACGTGACCCGCACGAGCGCAGGCACCGCATCCGAAGGCTCGAGCTCCGTCGCGGACACGTCGCACGACTTCGATTTCAACTATGGCACATGGACGACGCATATCAAGTCGCTGCAGCAGCCTGCGAAGGGCCCGGCATCATGGGACGCCCTTACGGGTACGGTCGCCCTCCGAAAGATCATGGAACGCCGGGCCTTTTTGGAAGAGATCACCGCCGGCAATGCCAAGACGTCGTTCACGGGACTCACGCTCTACCTATACGATCGCAAAATCGCATCAGTGGAGCCAGACGTATGCCGACAGCAGCGACGGGGCGTTCGATCCGCCGATGATCGGCGGCTTCCACGACGGTCGCGGCGGCAATTGATCGGTCCCGACACCAACGGCGGGAAGGCCGTCTTGATGCGCGACGCGTGGTCGGACATTACACCGAACGCGCACCACTCGAGGTCGCATATTCGCTCGACGGCGGTAAGACGTGGCAGCCGGAGTTCGTCGCGAACCTCACCCGCGAGGGGCCGGACTCTAACGGCGCGTCACGTTAGCTCTCAAATCGTTCGATGTGTTTTCGGCCCCAAACTTTCACGAAATCGATGAGCGGCAGCAGCGTTTCTCCATATTCCGTCAAGGAGTACATGACGCGAGCCGGCACCGGCCCCGTTTCCTCGCGATTCACAATCTCATCGGCCACCAGCTCGCCTAGTTGCTCCGCCAACACTTTGGTCGAAACATCCGGCAAGAACTCGCGAATCGCAGCAAAGTGGTACGGACGTTCTGCCAACGAGTAGACGATAATCATCTTCCACTTGCCGCCTACTGCAGCGATCGCGGCCGTAAGGGGGCAGTTGCTGACCGGGTTTGCTCTGCGCGTGTGAATCATGGTTACCTCTACGTTACTTCTAGCGAGGCAGAGCGACTCGTCGTACTATCGACGTAATGAACCTTCGCCTGCTACTCCTCGCATTTGTCTTCGTCCTGCAAACCGTTACCGGATCTGCTGCGCCGGCAGCACGGGATGGACGGCACGATTTTGACTTTCAGTTCGGCACGTGGAGCGTGCACGTCAAGCGACTGCTCCATCCCTTGAGCGGTTCGACGAGCTGGGTGCAGTACGATGGCACGCACGCCGTCAGCAAGGTGTGGGGAGGCCGCGCTAACCTCGGCGTCCTTGAGATCGACGGCCCGTCCGGACATATTGAGGGTCTGTCGCTGCGTCTGTACGATCCGCTAACACATCAGTGGAGTTTCACGTTCGCGCAGAGCAGTGAGGGAACCATGGGTCCGCCCATGATTGGCGAGTTTAAGGGCGGCCGTGGGGAGTTCTTCAACCAGGAAACCTACAACGGCCGGGCCGTTCTCGTGCGAAGCATCACTTCCGATATCACACCGACGTCGTACCGCGACGAATATGCATACTCGGCGGACGGCGGGAAGACGTGGGAAACCAATTGGATCGCAACGTTCTTACGACATGGGAGACAAATTTCATCGCGAACGTGACGCGCGAGCAGTAACTGCAGCGCTCGCAACGATAGGTGACGGGTGGAAGCTGCTCATCGTCAGCCGGCTCATCGACAACCCGCTTACGCTTTCTGCCCTCTGTAGCGCGCTGCCGGAAGCGCTCGGTGCGGCTCTGAAACAACAACTGAAGGAGTTGATCGCGGACGACATCGTGTGCGTAGACGGCGAGGGAAGTCACTGGGAAGTTTTCTCAGTCACCGACTACGGGCGAACCCTGATACCGGCGCTGGACTGCATGGCGCTTTGGGGGCGCACGCACCTCACACGCCTCGAATGACCCTCTTTCCGGCGTGTGCGGCCGGAGCCGCGAAGCTGGCAAAGGCCGTATTTGGGTGCTAAAATTATCGCCCACATCCCGTTATGGGAGCCTACAAGAGGAGCGCACCATGGGACGCAAAATGATCGATTGCCGGGAGCACCCGAGTGAGAAGAACTGCACGATCGCAATCGCCGCCGACAGCGACGGCGAACTCCTCGAAGCCGCCGTCGTCCACGCCGTCACGGCGCACGGACACGCCGATTCGAAGGAGTTTCGTGAAATGATCTCCGGAGGGATAAAAGAAGCCGCGCTGACGTAGCGCTCATTGCCGCGCGCCCCGGCTCGTTTTGCGGGCCTCAGCCCTCAACCCGGCGTGACGATGACGGGAGCGTATTCCTTTGTACGCTCCCCCGAACATTCGCTCTTGCAGTAACCCGCGCTCGCGTTTCGAATGTGAGCTTGAAGCGTTCAAGGAGAGGCAACATGAAATCTTCCATTCGCAACGTTACTCAGCCGCGGCCGTCGTCGCAAGTGTCGTTTTCGGCTGCGCATCGCAATCGAACGACACGATGCCGCAAGGATACGCCCCTAGCTCAATCCTTCTGCCGGAGGCGGGACCACATGCGTGCAAAGGGCAGAAGACGACGAAGACGTCTTCGTCGGTCGTGGAAACGCTCTCGAGCAAGGGTGGATCCCTCTGCATACCGACGTTCCACGGGCTAGGAGGCTCGCTCGAGTATCCGGGCGCGAAGCCGTCCGGGAAAGTGACGGTAACGTCGACGACGATCGACTCCGGCTTCCCTTACCCAGGCTCTGGGACGCCCGTATTGTATTTGCAGATCGCGCTCCCGGCCGCCACGCAGTTCGCTTCGAAGTTGCGTGCGGGCGAGGAGGACTGACCGGAAAAACAATCAAGGCGAAATCCGACTACACGGTATTCTCGAACTACCTAGAGTACAATTTGTGGCACGCCGGATCGTCGTGTTACGAGGTCGCGAAGCATGGACAGCATGGCGGGGTTCTCGCGAGCCTCAGCGAGGTGCTCGAGGGGCAGAGCGTTCGGAGGGCCGTACACGATTCTGTTCGAGATTTACCCAGGCCAGCAATCCGCGACGAGTTGCTAGTGCACGTTGCGACGCGTCCGAGTTTCGGCGCCGCTAAGGCTCGTTTGTGATTTGGAGACTTTAGGATTTTAGCGGCCGGGTCGATAGTCGAGGCGCCTGAGCTCGGCGAAGACCGTGCTCTGAAAGGTTTCCGAGACGAGAAGTTTCGGCGAGACGAAGCAGGCCGCGCAGGCGCCCATCGAGTCGATGACGGCGCCCGTTTTATTCTGCGTCGTGAATGCGTTGAACAGCCACGTTGCATTCGTATTCGTGAAAATCGAGCGGTCGAGCAGAATGGTGAATTCGGCGGAGGCGCCGTTCGAGACCAGCAGCAGTTGGGACGGCGTGGCCAGTAGCGAAACGCGGGCCGGAATGCACGTCGAGCACTTCGCGGAACGCAAATACTCCCAGGCCGTTACGGTGCCGGACCCGTTGCCCCCAGCCTCGAGTGCGTAAGAGTATGCCGCAAGGCCCTTTCCGCCGGAGCCCGCTTCCGGCGTAAGGCCATTTCCCAATGTATTGAAGACGATCTCGTAGCGGTATTTGGCGAAGCCCACCGGCGCAGCGACGGAGACCGCGAGGCTCATAAAGCCTAAGGGCGGTCCGGAAGCGATGCCGGCCGGCGGATTTGTAGCCGCCCCACCGCACGCCGCAAGGATCAGCGTGGCGACGGAAATGGCGACGACGCGGCGCAGGTTACGCGACAAGGTGAGCATCGAATCTACGTTACAGACGCGCCGATCGCGCCCTGCTTCAAAGTCACGATACCCAGGCTTCGTGCGTTCTACCTTTCGTGTACGCGCTTGCTCTTGCAGCGAGCCTTCCGTGGATGCTTGCGACGGCGACGCCGCGCGAGCTCGTCTACTCCTATACGGTCGAGACCAGCCAGACCGACCAAGGCGACACCGCGTACGGCGTCGACAAGATGGACCCCGGCGGCGGAGGGACCTTTTACTTTCCCAACAACGCCCACGATTACAGGCCTCCACCGCCGGGCGGGGGCGAGCAGCGGCGTTCGGGCAAGATCGTCATCGACGTGGTGCGGGAACAAGTGGATGGGGGACTGGTGCTGCACGTGACCGAGGACGATGCTGCAGGCGATCCGGTAACGTGCGTAGCGTTCGGCGATACGACCGTCGTGTGCGACCCGAACCGTCAGATATCGCCGGAAGTACCGACCTTGGCAGCGCTGCTCGGAGCCGGGTTCGTCGATCCCTCTCGCCTGGATAACGCACGGCACTGGCATATCGAACCTACGACCGGTTACGGAACGACCGCAGATTACACGATCGTCGGAAAAATGGGCACGTTACTCGATATCAAGGAAAATGCTATGCGTACCGAGGCGAACTCTACTGCGAAGACGACGATCGCTGCGGCAATCCAGTACGATGTGGCGCGATCGCTTCCGACGTTGCTCCAGCAGTCATCGATCGAGATCGACCACCGGGGATCCGTCTCCGAGACGATCTCGACGCAGACGACGCTTAAACTAGAGAGCGCGCCGGGCGGTTAACGCACGGTCTTCGGCACGCGTGCGCAACACGAGCAATGCGGCGTTGAGCAGAGAGAAAATCAACGCGATCCAAACGGCGCCGAACGCCAGCGGGAGCACGGCGATTTCCCCGACGACCACCAGGTAGTTCGGATGCCGGAAGAAACGATAGGGGCCGTCGCGCACGAGCGGTGCGTTCGGTACGGTGATGATGCGCGTCGTCCAATACGGCCCGAGCGTGCGCACGACCCAAATTCGTAGCGCCTGCAGCACCGCGAAGAGGCCCAGCAGCCACCAGTTCGGCGGGGTTTGCGGCGGGATCACGACGGCCATCGCGACGAGCCACGACGCGTGGAGCAGTACGAAGAGCGGATAATGGCGCGCTCCGATTTCCACGCCGCCGGCGGCCAGCAGCCGGCGCGTGTTGCGCGACGCATACACCAGCTCGATGCCGCGCTGCAAGCCAACCAGCGCGAGGACGATCCAGAGAACGCTCACGCGATCCGTTCACGCCTCCAAAAGCGCAAACGACGCAGTGAAGCCGGGACCCATTGCGGTCATCAAGGCGCGCTTCCACGGCCGCTCGCGCATACCGGCGACGACCCGCTCGAGTACGAAGACGACGGTTGCCGCCGACATATTGCCGAACTCGCGCAAAATGTCGCGCGCTTCAACGAGCGAACCGGGCTCGATCTCGAACGCCGTCTCCAGCGCATCCAGAACCTTCGCGCCGCCGGGATGGCAGATGAAGCGGTCGATATCGGCGAGCGTCATTCCGTTGGATGCCAGAAACGCCCGAGCGATCGCGTTAAGATCCGAGCCGACCAATTCCGGAATGTCGCGAGAGAAAATCGCTTTGAGCCCGTCGCCGGTTACGTCCCAGCCCATCACGTCGAGGCTTTGCGGCCACGTGTGTTCGCCGGATGCGACGATCGCCGGTCCGTCGAAGTCCGTCGAAAGCAACGCCGCAGCGGCACCATCACCGAACAGCGCGGTCGCGACGATGTTGCTCTTGGTGAAATCGTCGCGGCGAAACGAGAGCGCGCACAGTTCGGCGACGAGAAACAATACGAGCGAGCCGGGCTTCGCCGCCGCCATCGTGCCGGCGCGAGCCAAGCCGATGGCTCCGCCGCCGCACCCAAGGCCGAAAATCGGCAGGCGCTGAACGTTCCGGCGCAGCCCCATGCGCTCCATAAGGAGGGCGTCCAAGCTAGGGGTCGCGATCCCCGTTGTGGAGACGGCGACGATCGCATCGATCTCCTCGGGGCGTCGTCCGGCAATCTCCAGCGCGTTCCGCGTTGCCGACTCAAACAGTTCCATCGCGGTGTCGAGGTAGATCGCGTTGCGCTCCGGCCAATCGTGCAGTTCCTCATACCACTCGATCGGCACGCACGAATATCGCCGCTCGATGCCAGTATTCCCGAACATCGGCAAAAGTCGCATGATGTGCTCGGAACGCGGCCCGAGTGCCAGGCGGACGCGTCTGGTCACGTCGGCTTGGTCCAGCTCGTATCGAGGCACGGCGGTCGTTACCGCGCCGATGCGCGGAAACTTGACCTCGGCACTCTGCCTGCCCGGCAGGTCCCCCGCCCCTCGCATTCTAAGCCTTACCTCCCGTGACGTTTAGACTATTCATTGCGGCGGCATTGGCCGCCGTTTTGTTGGGCGCCGTGCCGCGTCCGACCCAGCTCATCGTATATAGCGCTCCCGCCGGAGAACGCCCCGCCGGTGCTGACGCAATTCATCCAACCGATGGCGTTCTCCCCGACGGCCGGCTCGTCGCACCCGCTGGGAAGAGCGTTTTCGTCGGAACGAATCCGCTCGGCTTCGCGCTTTCGCCCGACGGTCGCTTCGCCGTCGTCAGCAACGACGATCAGCGCACGGGCGGGCTGTCGATTCCCGCTTCGGAGCCTCCGCTCGCCATCGGGTATTCGCTGAGCGTCGTCGATACGGCGACGATGAACGTCATCAGCGTCTTCCACGATCCTTCCGTGACATTTTTCCTCGGCATCGCGGCGGTGCCTAATCCGCGCGATCCGTCGACGTCGCTGATCTTCGCATCCGACGGTGCGAATGGGGTCGTGCGTGTTTTCGATCTCGACGCAACCGGACAACTGACGATGGAGCCGCAAACCATCGCGATCGCGGGTCGCGTGAACGGCAAATCCTTCCCTGCCGGAATAGCGGCGGCGCCGGACGGCAGCGCCGTGTACGTCGTCGACAATCTCGGCGGCACGCTGACGGCGATCGACGTTGCGTCCCGCCGCGTCGCGCGCACCGTCGCGACCGGCAACTTTCCGCTCGTTGCCGCGGCCGACGCGGGCCGCGTGCTGGTCAGTAACGGCGGCCTCGGAGCGTACGCCGAACTCGCACGTCCGGCTCACGCTCCGCCGTTCGGCTCTCCGCCTTTCGATCCGGACCGCGCATCGTCGCTTTCGGTCTTTACGCTCAACCCCGATCGCGGCCAGTTCGCGGTCGACCCGGCCGTCGCGCATCTCGATCCGGCTCCCGACGGCACGACGAACGTCGGCGGCGCCGGCGCGGGTTCGATCGTCTTGTCGGCCGACGGAAAGCAGGCGTACGTCGCGCTCGCCAACGTTGACCGCGTGGCGGTCGTCGATCTCGAAGGCACGCCGGAAGTCGTGCGCGGACTCGATTTGCGGCTCTTCCCCGACGCGCCGTTCGGCGCCCAGCCGAGCGCGGAGGCGATCGGTTCCGCCGGAAGGCGCCTCTACGTCGCGCTCGCCGGCCTCAATGCCGTCGCGATTCTCGATGCGAAGATGCCTAAGAAATATCGCTACGGTCTGATTCCGACGGGTTGGCTTCCCGTCGGCCTCGCGCTGTCGCCGGGCGGCGGCCGGTACCTGTATATTCTCAACGCCAAAGGCATCGATGGGTTCGGTCTCCTGCAGAAGATCGATCTCAAGCATCCCGATCTCGTCAGATGGACGCTGGACGCGCTGCGCTTCAATCGCGCGACGGCCGCAGCGAAACCGAACCTCGTCGTTCCGCCGTTGCGTTCGGGAGCGCGCAGCGACGTTATCGACCACGTCGTCTACATTAGCTTCGGCTCGCAGACGTTCGACGCGATGCTCGGCGATTTGAAAGACGTAACCGGCGGACAGCATGGCAACGGCGAGCCGTCGCTCAACATCTACCCCGAGAACGTCACGCCCAACCTGCATAAACTAGCGCGTTCGTATGGACTCGCGGACAACTTCTACGCTTCCGACTTGAACCCCGATATCGCGCGGCAGTTCACATTGGGCGGTGAAGCGTCGCTTTACACCCAGCTGCTCGCCAACGTCAGCGTGGCTCGTACGCCGCTGGCCGGGCATGGCGAAGATCCGGAAGACTACGCGCGTTCGGGCAGCCTGTTCAATGCGTTCGCGCGTGCCGGCCTGAGTTATCGCGACTACGGTGGGTTTCTCGACTTGACCGGGTATCAGGATGGGAATTACGCGCTCAACGTTCCGGCGCCGGGTGCCTTGAACGCGAACGTCGACTTGGATTACATGCTCGACTCCGGCAAGACCGACGACACCAACCGCGCGCGCGAGTTCATGCACGATTTGGATCGCTACGCGCAAGCGGATCAAATGCCGAACTTCGTGTACCTCTCGCTGCCGACGACCGGGCGGCAAGGCGGCGTCGCCGAGGCCGATCGCGCGCTCGGCAGTATCGTGCGTTACCTTTCGCAAACGTCGCACTGGAGCTCGACGGCGATCTTCATCGTCCCCGCGGGGACCGACGGAGGAACCGACCACGTGAACGCGTCGCGCAGCTATGCGGTCCTCGTGTCACCGCTCGCGCGTCGCGGATACGTCGGCCACGCTCACCTTTCACCGCCGAGCGTCGTGAAGACGACCGAGGAAATCTTCGGCTTCGGACCGCTATCGCTCGGGGATCTGCTGTCGACCGACATGGCCGACTTCTTCCTGGACGCGCCGCAGCCGGAGCAGTACGAGCCGGTTCGGTGACCGAATGAGATGAGACCATGACTTCCCAAGCCGTGCATTTTGGACCGCGCCTCGTCGGGAGCCCGACGGGAACGTTGCGTGTCGCCATCCTCGTGAAACCGACGGGCAGCATCGAGCGGGCCAAGCCGGTTCCGGGCGAGCCGGGGGTCGTCTACTCCAGGGCCCTCGAACAGCACGCGATCCTGTGCAAGACCCTCCGATTTTTTGGGGTCGAGGTCGTGCTTTTCGACCCCCATGGTGAGGACCCGTGCGAGGTTTCGGCCGCCGATGCCGCGGTCGTGCTGGAGGACGGGGCGATGCTTATGCGCCCGACGATCATGGCGCGCCGGGGCGAGTCCGACCGGATGGAGGCCGAGTTCGCCCGGATCGACGTCCCGCTAGCCGGCCATATCTCAACGCCTGGACTCCTTGACGGCGGCGACGTGCTCCTAGCCGGTAAGACGGCATTCGTGGGGATCGGCGCCCGAGGAAACGACCTCGGCCGCAACGGCTTCTCCCAAGCGGCCGCCGCTCACGGTTATCGCATCGTAGAGGTTGCGCTGCCGCCCGGGGCGCCGAGCCTGCGTTCGGTCGCGGGTGCCGTTTCGAAGGATACCATCGTGCTTTCCGCCGGGCGGGTCGATCCGGCGGCGTTCGCCGGGTTCAAGACGATTCCGGTCGAGATGGGCGAGGACTTAGCTGCCGGCGTCCTGCCGCTCGGCGAGCATCACGTGATCGCCGAGATGCGCTATCGTACGTCGCTGCGCGCGATGCGCAAAGCCGGCGTCGTGGTGGAGTCGATCGATCTGTACGAATTCACCAAGATCGGGATTACGCCCTCGATGTTGGTCCTTGCATTGAAACGCGATTGATGCGGATCGCGATCCTCTCCGACATTCACGGCAACCTGCTGGCGCTCGACGCATGTCTTGCGGATCTCGAGGCGCAGGGCGGCGCGGACGCGATCGTCGCGGCCGGCGACCTCTGTCTCGACGGTCCGAAGCCGAAAAAAGTGCTGCAACGCCTTCAAGAGATCGGCGCGCAGTGCATACGCGGAAACACCGACCGCTATCTGTCCGACGCCGGGGGCGAAACGTTCGCCGCTTCGGAGGACCTCGTGATTGGGTGGACGCGCAAAGAGCTGGGCGAGCAGCTGCTGGGCTGGCTGCGCGAGCTGCCGTTTGCCATTCGCATCGGTGAAGACGACAATCAACTGCTGGTCGTGCACGCAAATCCGCTGACCGACGACGAACACCTGTGGCCCGATGCCGACGAAAGCGTGCTCGAACGCATGATCGGCGACGAGCGAGCGACTGCAATCGCCTTCGGCCACCTGCATCTGCCGTACGTCCGCATATGGCGCGGGAAACTGTTGGTTAACGTCGCGTCGGCCGGGCTGCCGAAGGACGGCGATCCGCGCGCCTGCTACGCGATTTTTACCGAGCGCGTCGGCGGGTGGCAGGTCAAGCACCGCCGCGTCGCGTTCGACGTAAAGCGCGTTGCAACCCAACTGGCCGATTGCGGGATTCCGGATAGTGGAGAACTCATCGCTACCCTACGCCGGCATCGGTACAAAAAATTCAAGAACTCGATTCCGTAACCTACGCCATTGAAATCGACCGCCTGGTCAAGCGCTACGGCGACTTTACCGCGGTCGATGACGTCTCGCTGCGCATTCCAACCGGCGAATTCTTCGGTTTCCTCGGGCCAAACGGCGCCGGCAAGACGACGACGATCAATGCGATCGTGGGCCTCGCGAAAAAGACGAGCGGCACGATCCGGGTTTTCGGACACGACAACGAGTTCGAGTGGCGTGCGGCTCGGCGCCTGATCGGGCTGGCTCCGCAGGAGTACAACTTCGACCGGTACCTCTCGATTCGCGACGTCCTAATTTTTCAGGCGGGCTATTTCGGCTTGCACGGCCCGGCGGTGAACGATCGCGCCGATATGCTGCTCGAACGATTCGGGCTCGCTTCGAAATCGAAGCAAGAGTACACCAAGCTTTCCGGCGGTATGAAACGCCGCTTGACGCTGGCGCGCGCGCTGATCCACCAGCCGAAGCTGCTGATCCTCGACGAACCGACCGCCGGCGTCGACGTCGAGCTGCGCATCGAGCTGTGGGATCTGCTGCGCGAACTCAACGGCGACGGGTTGACGATTTTTCTCACGACGCACTACCTGGAAGAAGCCGAAGCGCTCTGTAAGGAGCTCGCGATCATCCGCGGCGGCCGCATCGTCGCTGCGAAACCCACGGCCGAACTCCTCGCCGATGGTTCTTCGCTGCAAGAGGTGTTTCTGGAACTTACGCGCGATGTGGTGGCGCTTTGATCGCAACCGCTAACTACATCGGCGCGTGGACGCTGATCAAGCGCGAGCTGATTCGTTCGTGGAAGATCATCAACCAGGTGATCTGGCCGCCCGTCATCACGACGCTGCTGTACGTCTTCGTGTTTGGATTCGCAATCGGCAGCCGCATCCAGAGCGTGCAGGGCGTCGGGTACGCGCAGTTCTTGATTCCCGGACTCATTATGCTGCAGGTCATCGATTCGTCGTACGGCGAGTGTTCCAGCTCCGTTTTTCAGGGCCGCTTCATGAACTCGATCCAGGAAATGCTCATCGCGCCGATGTCGGCGTACGAGATCGTCGGCGGGTACGTGCTTGGCAGCGTGGTACGGGCGTTCGTGATCGCCGGACTCATCACGGCGATCGGGTTCTTCGTGGTGCACACGGCGCCAGAACAACTGGCCGCTATACTTTCTCGTCATCAGCCTGGTGTCGATCCTTTTCTCGGCACTCGGCGTGATCTTCGGTTTGACGGCCGAGAATTTCGATCACATCGCGATCCTCACGACGTTCGTGATCACGCCCCTCACGTTCGTCGGCGGCGTTTTCACCGATGCGAAAATGTTGCCGCCGCCTCTGCGCACGTTCGAACTCTTCAACCCGATCTTCTATACCATCGACGCCTTTCGACGCAGCTACACGGGCCAGAGCTATCTTCCCCCGGCACTTTCGGTGGCGGCCATCGCCCTGCTGGCAGCGGTTTCGCTCGGCATCGCATTGCGCATGATGGCAACTGGGTATAAACTGCGAACGTAATCTACAAGGAGTCTCGAATTGCCGTTAGCCGCGTTTTCGCTGATGCTCGCCCTCGCGCAGCCCGTTACGCATTTGACCGTCCAGCCGTGGACCGGGAAAGACTTGACGACCACGACGAGCGCGGCCGCGAAGTACCGCTTGCTCGTCGAGGGCAAGCCCAACGCTACGGTCGAGCTCGAGGCAACGGAAGTTGCGGATGGATGGATCGCGGCGTTCTGTACGACGAGGGTCTGTGCGCCGCAGCGGGTCCAGGTGACGATTCCCGCTTCGGGTCAAGCGGTTTATCAGTTCGAACTTATCCGCGAATCGGATTCCGCCGCGGCAAGCAGCGGTGCGACGATCACAGGCGGCGACGCTTCGGTAAAGGTGCCGCCCGCGCACCGCTAAGGGTGACGCGGAAAGAACGGATTGTGCGCGCGCTCGAGCGCGATCGTCGTCGGAGGCCCGTGCCCGGGCATCACGACGGTGTCGTCCCGGAGCGTGAAGAGTTTCGAGCGCACGCTGTTGAGGATGTCGTCGTAGGTGCTCGCATCGCCGAACGCGCCACCGACGCTGCCGGCGAAGAGCGTGTCTCCGGTAAACACCGTCGACCGAAGGACGTACGACGAGGAACCGTCGGTATGGCCGGGCGTGTGGAGCATGCGAATTCGCACGTCTTCCCCAAACGGAAGCTCCTCGCCGTCGCGCACGGCTAGAGCTTTGTTCGCTAGCGGTCCGATCGCGGCGACGTCGAGTGCATGCATCACGATCTGCGCTCGCGGAAACGCTTTGGCGATATCTCCCGTCGCATCGCAGTGATCGGCATGTTTGTGCGTGATCAAAATGTACTGAAGATGGTAATCACCGTCACGCAAGACGCGTACGAGGTTGGCGGGGATGCCTGCCGGATCGACGAGTGCGCTGCGGCGTCCGCCGTCGAGGAAGAAGACGTAGCCGTTGCTCGGGTGCGGATTTTGGGGATGGTGGCTCACATCGGCTGGCGCGATGTGCGGCGGATGCCAGCGCTTCGCGGCGCTGTCTGCGAGCGCACCGGGATCGAGGCGCAAAACGCGTGCGATCGCACGGGCTTGCGCGTCGTCGGCCGTGCCGATGTATTTCTGCCATGCTGCGATGGTTGCCGCGGCGACGCCGATCTCGCGAGCCAGGGCGCCCGCCGCGACGCCGGTTCCCTTCATGGCCTTGCGCAAGATGTCGCCGAAGTCGTCCTCGAGCGGAATGTCGGGCCAGCTCATGCCGGTGAACTTCGACGCTACGCAACCGGAACCGCCCCCCGGGCGGTCGAAGCGCACGATATGGAACGCGTGATCATCATCGGGTCCGGCCCCGCCGGCCTGACCGCCGCCGTCTATGCGGCGCGAGCGAATCTCAAGCCCCTAGTCCTGGCGGGCGGCCTATACGGCGGCCAGCTTATGCTGACGACCGAAGTCGAAAACTACCCGGGATTCCCCGAGGGCATCATGGGCCCAGATCTGATGATCAAGTTTCGCGAACAGGCCGAGCGTTTCGGTGCACGGATCGAAAACGCCGACGTGACGGAAGTTGATTTCCGCAAGCGCCCGCTGACCGTGCGCACGTACGACGACGAGTTTACGGCCAAGACGGTGATTGTCGCCACCGGTGCGAGCGCGCGTTGGCTGGATATTCCCGGCGAAGAGAAGTTGCGCGGGCGCGGCGTCTCGACGTGCGCGACGTGCGACGGCGCGTTTTTCCGCGACAAACACATCGTCGTCGCCGGCGGCGGAGATTCGGCGATGGAAGAAGCGCTGTTCCTCACGCGTTTCGGCCACAAGGTCACGGTCATCCATCGTCGCGACTCGTTGCGCGCCAGTAAGATTATGGCCGATCGAGCTCTCGGCCATCCGAAGATCGATTTTCTCTGGAATACCGTCATCGATGGCGTGCTTGGCGACCCGACGATGAGCGGGCTGCGCCTGAGGAACGTCAACGACGGGAGCAGTTACGAATTCGACGCCGACGCGCTGTTCATTGCGATCGGCCATACGCCCAATACGGGTATTTTTAAGGGGCAGCTTAACCTCGATGCCGCGGGTTATATCGTCTCGCCCGACGGCACGTCGACGAATATCGAAGGCGTCTTCGTGGCGGGCGACGTCAACGATATCCGCTACAAGCAAGCCGTCACCGCGGCGGGTTCGGGCTGTAAAGCGGCGATGGACGCCGAGAAGCACCTCGAGGCGATGGAGTTCGCGGTCGCCGAATCTCGCGCTTGACCGCCGCGACGGGACGCTAGGCCAGTAGGTTCGCTAGCGCCGGTTCGAGCGTTTCGAAAGCGAAGCGGTACTTCAGTTCCTCGATCGTGCGTTTTGGAAGTACGCGCTGCCCCGTGAGCACCGCGTAGGCGCCGTCACCTAACATCAAACGAAGAGCAAACGGCGGCGTCGGGAAGATTGCCGGCCGGTGCAGCGCCTTGCCGAGCCCGCTCGTGAAGGCGGCATTCGTCACGGGTTCCGGTGCGGTCGCATCGTACGCGCCGTCACCGGCGTCGAGCGCAGCGAGATAGATCCCGATGAGATCGTCGATGTGGATCCACGAATACCACTGGCGGCCGCTGCCGGTCCTTCCGCCGAGACCCAGCCGGAACGGCGGCAGCAGCTTTGCGAGCGCGCCGCCGTCGGTCCCGAGCGCGAGTCCGGTGCGAATGACCGACGTGCGTAAGCCTAAGTCGCGCGCCTTGAACGCATGTTCTTCCCAACCGACACAAACCTCGGCCAAGAAGTCTGACCCAGGCGGGCTCACCTCGACGAACGTTTCGGTCTCGCTGGTGCCATAGTAGCCGATGCCCGAGGCCGAGACGTAAACCGAAGTCTTGCGTTCCAGGACGGAAAGGGCCGACAGAAAGCGGCGCGGCAACTCGGTGCGGCTGTAAACGATACGATCCTTGACGACGTCGCTCCAGCGCTGCGCGACCGGTTCCCCGGCGATATTGACGACGGCGTCGCACGAAGCCGCCACGATCGCGGCGGCCGCCGGGTCGCGCAGCGACAACGCAACGGCTTCGTCACCTCGCTTGCGCAGTGCGGTCGCCAGCCGCCCGCCGATGAAGCCCGAGCCCCCGAGAAGAAGAACTTTCACGCGGGGATGCTGGCGCCGGAACCCACGAGCGCTTCCAGCTCGACGACGCGTTTTGGGATTGCGGCGGTGAGGTTTTCGTGGGCGTCGGCCGTTACGAGCAAGTCATCCTCGATGCGAACGCCGATGCCCTTGAAGCGTTCGTCGCAGTTGAGGTCGCGGTGAACGTAAATACCCGGTTCGACGGTCGTGACCATACCTGGCGCAAAGGCGACGGGCTTGTCCGCGTCGTCTCGGTAGCGCCCGGCATCGTGCACGTCCAGGCCGAGCCAATGACCCGTGCCATGCATGTAGTAGTCGCGGTAACGCTCGCTCTCCACGTTTTCATCCACGCTCCCGGAGAGCAGTTTCAGCTCGATCAACCCAGCAACGATCGTTCGAATCGCGACGTCGTGGAAGACGTTGCGCGGTATTCCAGGCGCGACTTGCGCGCAGGCGGCTTCCTGCGCGGCCAGCACGATGTCGTAGATGGCGCGCTGCTCCGGCGTGAAACGGCCGTCGACCGGCCACGTGCGCGTAACGTCGCTCGCGTAGAAGTCGAGTTCGCAGCCGGAGTCGACCAGCAGCAGCGTTCCGGGCTCGAGGCGATCGCGATTCGTGACGTAGTGCAGGATCGCTCGCGTTGTCGCCGGAGGCGACGATCGATTCGTAGGCGACGCCTTGCGCGCCGGCACGAACGTACTCGAACTCCAGGATCGCACGCAGTTCGTATTCGAAGAGCCCGGGGCGCGTGGCGCGCATCGCTGCGACGTGTCCGGCTCGAGTGATGGCGGCGGCGCGGCGCAAAGTAGCGATTTCGGCATCGCTCTTGATCGAGCGCATTTCGTGAAGTGTCGTGCCGGGGTCGGCGATGGAGAGCGGCGCTCGCCCGCCGTTGCGGGTTCGCGATCGCGCCGTAGCGATCGCTTGATGGATGGTTCGGTCGGCGGCTTCATCCGCGCCGAGCGCGTACTGCAGCGATTGCGCCCCACGCAGATACTCCGGCAGCCGGTCGGCAAACTCGTCGATCGGGAACGCCGCATCGACGCCCAGATGCTCGACCGCGCGTTCGACGCCGAGTCGCTTGCCGTTCCAAATTTCCTTCGTGCGGTCCAACTTGCGCAAGAAGAGCACGCTGCGGTGTTCGGGATGCTCCGGCGCGAGTACGAGAATCGTGTCCGGTTCGTCGAATCCGGTGAGGTAAAGAAAATCGGAGTTCTGGCGAAACGGGAAATCGGTATCGGAGTTCCGCGGGAGGATTCGCGCCGACGGAATCACGGCCGCGGAGCCGCGAAGGGCTTCGAGAATTTTGGCGCGCCGCTCGCGATAGATCTGCATCGCTACCGCAGCATCGCGGTAACCGCATCGATCGAGGCGGCGGTATTCCCGGCTTCGGTTTGGATGCGCCCGGCGTCGCCGGTTGCGATCGCGCCGCTAAGCGCAGGGAATGCGAGCGCCTGATAGCCGTTACGCCCGTAGAAAAGCATGTTGAGACGATGTACCGCTTCTATCTCCACCGTGGGATCGACGCCGCCTCGCTCGTATGCTGCAGCGCGTGCGCCGAAGCGTTCGATTGCAAGCGAGACCGGAGCGAGATCCGGCGCAAGTGCGGTCGTGCGTCCGATCTGGTTGAGAGTCCTCTGCATGTCTTGCGTGTAGGCGGAAAGGCGATACGGCATCGACCCATGGTGAGGCGATATGCGGTGAGCGCGAGCATCTGCGCCATCGTGCGATGCGCGTTGAATCCCGGATCGGCCTCGGTGGTTGCGTAGCGAAGATCGTCGAAAACAGAGTGATAAACGCCGAACGGACCGGCGTAGCCAAAACGAGCGTCGGAACCCCAAGAAGGTACAAGAACGGTTCGTGGTCGGAACCGCCGCCCGGTGCTCGCGTTTGGACGCTGCTGTTCTCCGAGCTCGACGTCTCCCAAACGGTGTGCGTCTTTATGCGAGGATCCGGAACGAGACGCGCAACGCGCGGCGTCACGTCGGCGAGTCCGGGCAACGCCGCTTGCGTAAAAGTACCATCCGGTGACGTTTTCGTCGGCATTGACGTAGGCGATGCAGCCGCGTCGCAGGATCGCTTCGTGCGTGCGCACGAAATAATCCGACCCGGCTTCGCCGATTTCCTCGCCGTCCCAGCCGCCGATCAAAATCCAATAGCGCGGCTGCTATCCGCCTTGTAACTGTAACCGAGCGCGTGCGCGGCCTCCAGTAGCGTGGATATGCCCGATCCGTTATCGGTGATGCTGTGACCCACGCATCGCGATGTCCGCCGAGATCACTTGGTGCGACGAATCGAGCCCCGGCATACGCCTACGGTATTCCAAATGTGATCAGGAGTTGCTGATGTCGACGCGCAGATGCACTTGCCACTCGCGCAGCGCCGAGCAGGTATCCGATCGTAGGCCGCCGTGCTATCCCTGTGGACTGGAACTCGCCACGATTTGCGAAGCATTGCCTCGTTGACGCGGTGATCGAAGGAGGAATGGGAACGCTTAGTGCGGGCGCCCGAGGCTGCCGCGCTGCACCGACGTATTCGGACGATCGACCGTCGGATAGGGCGCGCCATCGGCGACCCGTCATGGTCCGCCGGATCCGTATAGATAATGCTGGCGGCGCCGTTCTTCTCCGCGCGCTGGCGCGAGGAGCCCGCTATTCTCCGAGCCGCACCGCACCAGACGATGCGCCCTCTGAACCCAGACATTCGGGTTTGCAAGCGTTCCAGATCGGCATCCAGCCCGAGTCCCGCGACACCAGCCTGTGCGGTCACGCTCACCCGCCGCTCCAAGCATTGAACGGCGTTCCGGCATCGTGTCTCGCGCCGTCCAATCGTGAGCTAGCGCCCTCTTTCAATCGAAGTCGACGCGCGGGCTCACCATGAGCTGAAGTACGGCGTGCTTAAACTGGGGAACCTGCGTAAAGACCGGTTCGATGTGCGCGGAAAAACCGTAGGACTCGAGCTTGTCGCGCATCCATAGCGCCATATCGTGGTCGCCGATCGTCCCCGGGTAATGCATCTCTTCGTTGAGCCGCGCCGAGTCATCGGCCGCTCCTTGCGAAGTCGGGATATCGATCAGAAAGCGCTCGACTTGGCGATCCGTGGGGTAGCCGTTATCGGCGCGCGCGGCTCCAGCGCCCGACGCGAGCAGCAGGCCGGCAATGAGCAGAACCATCGTACGACGCATGCGCCTTCCTTCT
>CAWAJD010000024.1:0-56859 GCA_963782265.1 Vulcanimicrobiota bacterium | reverse complement strand
CACGAGTTCTACACGGCAGCCGATCTCGACCCGCACTCGGCGATGGCGTGGTGGGGCATCGCGCTGCTCGGCAACGCGCCGAATCTCAACGTTCCTCCGAACGACGGGCGCGATCAGCAAGCCCGCGCCGCGATTCGTCACGCAAAGTCGCTCGAATCGTACGCCTCGGCCGAAGACCACTCATTCATCGACGCTGCCGCGGCGCGGGTCGACGACACGACGAAAGCGAACCTGGGAAGACGCCTGCAAATCAACTACCGCGACGCACTGCAGCGCATTGCCGCCGCGTACCCCGACGATCCCGACGCGGCCGCACTCTACGCCGAAGCGGCGCTGTACGTTGCCGCCGGCGACCCGCACGCCCAACGCGACACATGGACCGCCGCGCAGCGTGCCGCGTTTACGGCAGGAGTCGCGGCGCTGCTGCCTTTTTATCAGACGAACCTCGCCAAGTTTCCAAAGCATATCGGCTTTTACTACCATTTCTACATTCACGCCGCGCAAATGGCGAACCAATCTCCGCTGGCGGTCGCGGCGGCAGTACAGCTCGCTGCCTTTACGTTTCCGCCTGAGGATTCGCACCTGACCCACATGCCGGGGCACACGTTCTTCGACGTTGGAATGTATCAAGAGGCGCTGGACGTCGGGCAACGATCGCTAGCGATGGATTACGCCGATTTTTCGTGCTGCCATCCCGGGTATTACAGCGCTCCGCGCTACTACCACAATCATAACGTGACGTTCTTGCTCTACGCGATGACGCAGACGGGTCACTTGTCCGAAGCGGTCGCCGTCGCGCGCCGCGAAGACAATCCCGTATTTATGGCGCGGCAGCTCGTTGCGATCGGCGACTGGAACGGCGTGCTGGCGGTGCGCCACGTAAAAGGGCCGGACCCAACAGTGCCGTTTGCCCGCGCGCTCGCGTATGCGAAGCTGGGCGACGCGGCGCTCGCAACAGCGGCGCTCGCGGACATTCCGGATGCGCCGGCCGACTCGCCGTCGCGGGCCGCGATCGTCAGTGCGATGCGTCTAGCGGTCGGTGCACAAATAGCAGTCGTACAGCATGACGACGCAAAGGCGCTGCAGTGCTTCGCAAAGGCCTCCGTCGACGCAAGTGAGGGCGATGGATTGGCGGAGTGGTGTGGAGTTGCCGACGCTCTATTACTATTCGCCGCATATGGCGCTGGCGGAGCTGGCCATCCGGCTCGGGAAAGCCGACGTCGCCGCCACGGCCCTGCAAGCCGAACTGGCGGCCAGCCCACGCTCAGCGCCGCGCTCCAGGCCCTCGCTAAAGTGCATGCTCCGTAGCCTTCGATTTTGCGTTTTAGGGATAGCTCCTCAACAGGCATCGCGGTAGGGTAAGGGGACGCATAGGCGTCTCGCCATCATCCAGAAAAACGTTAGGGAGGTCAAGTTGAAAGGTTTCGCACTTTCGCTCATCATCGGCGGCGCGATCGTGGCGCTCTCGAGCACCACGGCATACGCGAGCCCGCCCAGCCTTACCGGCACGTGGTCCGTTCAGCAGACCGGCGCGAACGGGACCTCGACGTCCACGATAACGATCACCCAGTCGGGTATGGGTTTGTCGGTACGAACGCCTCGAACGGTAATGGCTTTACCGGAACGTTCGTCGACGATTCGAAAATCAATGGAAAATGGCACGGCCCCGGCGGCGCGGGCTGGTTGACCGTCTACGCGAGCCCGAACGGCCACAGCTTCAACGGTTCGTGGGGCTACAACGGACGAAAGGAAAATGGCACGTTCGTCGCTAACAAGGTGCTGCCGCCGTCTCCGGTTACGGCTGCGGGCAAGTGGAACGTGACGGCTGCCGGCGGTCCGAAGCGCGATGGTCGGCAAAATGTCGTGCACGCAGTCCGGCCCATCCACCGTCTGCCGAGTCGGTCCGGTCGAGATCGACGGCAAGTTCAGAACGTCCGACAAGGTGCGGGCGACGTGGAGTACGGCGGCAAGTCGGGCTGGTTCTCGTTCTGGTTTAACGACGATAACAACAGCTTCAACGGCATCTGGGGCTACGGGGCGGATACCACCGCGCCGGTCGGCCGCGTTATCGGTCAACGTTCTTTAGGAAACTAAAACCCAGCGGCGAAACCGCAACGACTCGATAAAGAAAAAGCCTCGATGAAAATCGGGGCTTTTTCTTATTGGATGGCGAAGCCCCGAAAAGCGTGAAGATTCCTACTCTTGAAACGGAGCGGCTGACGCTGCGCGGCCATCGCGCCGGCGATTTCGCGGACTGTTTCGCCATGTGGAGCGATCCCGAGGTGACGCGAAATATCGGCGGTAAGCCGTCATCCAGGCAGCAGACGTGGATGCGGATGCTGACCTACATCGGCCACTGGTCGCTCTCCGGATTCGGCTACTGGGCCATCGAAGAGAAGGCGACGGGCAAATACATCGGAGATGTCGGATTCGCAGATTTTCGCCGCGCCACGGCCGCTTCGATGTCGGACGTGCCGGAAATGGGATGGGCGCTCGCTGCGGCATTTCACGGACGGGGTTATGCGACCGAAGCGGCTCGGGCGGCCGTGGCTTGGGCCGACGGGCACGTTGAATCGCCGCGCACCGTCTGCATGATCGACTGCGAGAATGCGGCCTCCGTTCGCGTTGCGGAGAAATGCGGATACCAAACGTTCGAACGCACGACGTTCGACGATCGCCCGACGCTCTTTCTCGAGCGGATGCGGGTGTAGGGTACGATGAAGGCCGAAGAACCCCATTTAGCCCGCGCGCTCAACGCGTTCGACGCCACGCTTATCGTGATGGGCGGAATTATCGGCACGGGCATCTTCGTCAATCCATCCGTGGTTGCCGCGCGTGCGCACACGACGCCGTTGATCTTAACGGCTTGGATAATCGGCGGTATCCTGGCGATGTTCGGCGGATTCGTGTTTGCCGAACTCGCGGCGCACCGTCCGCAGGTCGGAGGGTTGTATGCGTACATGCGCGACGCGTTTCACCCGGTCGTCGCCTTCATGTACGGCTGGAGCGCTTTGCTCGTTTCGCAGAGCGGCGGAATGGCCTTGGCCGCGCTTACCTTTGCACTCTATTTCAACCCGTTAGGCTATTGGCACGTGCCGGCCGTCGTTTCCGCAGTCGCGATCCTTGCAATCTTCAGCCTCATCAACTGTTTTGGCGTGCGGGAAGGCGGGTTTACTCAGAACCTGTTTATGGTTTTGAAGATCGCGGTAATTCTCGCGCTGATCGGCGCGGGGATCTTCGTCACATCCGTGGCCGGTCATCAGCCCGCGCTGAGCCTGCCGTCGGCGGGTTTAGGCGTGCTCGCAATGCTCGGCGCCGCGATGGTCCCGGTGCTCTTTGCGTACGACGGCTGGCAGACGGCGAGCTTTATGAGCGGCGAACTCAAGGATCCCACGCGGACGCTTTCGCGCGGATTGGTGATCGGCGTGTTGGGTGTGATCGTGCTCTACTTGGCCGTGACCGTCGTTTGCCTGCGCGTGCTCGGCCCGGAGAAGCTGGCCCTCTCGACGGCGCCTGCAACCGACATCATGCACCTCGCCGGTCCCGCGTGGGAGTGGATCATCGCGATCGGCATCGGCCTTTCGACGCTCGGATTTCTGAGCAATCAGATCCTGACGTCGCCGCGGATCTACTACGCGATGGCGGTGGACGGCGATTTTTTTGCGAGCCTCGCCTGGGTGCATCCGAGAACCAGCGCGCCGGTCGTAGCGATCGCGCTGCAAGGAATCGTTGCCATCGCGATTACGCTGGTCGCGACGGCATTTCAGGCACTGCTGGCCAGCTATCAGTCGATTCTCGACGGCGTGACGGTCATCGATTTCATTTTCTTTATTCTGGCTGCCGCCGCCGTGTTCGTCTTTCGATACCGCGCCAAGGATCCGGGAAATGCGGCAGGCGGCTTCCGCGTTCCGGGACATCCGTACACGACGGTAATCTTTGGTGTGGTCAGCACGGCCGTCGTCGGATACACGATATATGCCTTTCCGAAGGACACGCTGCCGGATATCGCGATCCTGATCAGCGGCGTCCCCATTTACTACCTCTGGCGGCGATTCAGTGCGGGTGCGACTCGTACGCCTTGAGTTCCCGATAAGATGGTAGAATGGGGGATGACTTCCGCTTCAACTCGCCGTCTGTCGATCGCCGTAGGAATCGCGCTGACACTGGTTGCCGCCGGGCCATCGCTTGCCGCCACCCCGCCGCGCGCGCATCGCGTCGTCCTGGCCGTGTCGCACGCGCAGGCGTCGCCGGTAACGACGTATCACAACGATCCGTATCGTTCGGGACAGTATGTCGTCGCGAACCTGACGCTGGAAAGCGCGCAACGCGTGCGACTCGTGCGAACGTTTTCCGGAGTCGTGAACGGAGCGGTCTACGCGCAGCCGCTCTACTGGCTTACACCCAACGACACCGGCGCCGGCGAAGTGATCGCTGCGACCGAGACCAACCACGTCACGGCGCTGGATGCAGCGACGGGCGCGGTGATCTGGGATCGCGTCCTCGCGCCGCCCGTCCAAGGCGGAACGCTGCCCTGCGGCAACATCGCGCCGGAGGGTATCACGGGTACGCCGGTGATCGACGCGGCAAGCGGGTCGCTTTACGTTGCTGCGACGGCACTCGCGAGCGGCGGCAAGGCCGTTTCCATGGTCTACGGGCTCTCGCTCAAGAGCGGACATATTCTCCCGGGCTGGCCGGTCAACGTCGGTGCGAGTCTTGCGCGAATCAACTTTTTACCGGCCGCGCAGGGTGAACGCGGTGCGCTCGCGTTTCAAAACGGCGAACTCTACGTGCCGTACGGCGGCCGTTACGGCGATTGCGACGACTATCACGGCACCGTCGTTGCGATTCGCACGGCGAAACCCGCGGTAACGGCAGAATGGCAAACCGTTGCGGTACGCGGCGGTATTTGGTCGGTCGGCGGCGTGGCGATCGCCGACGGCAATCTCTTTGCGGTTACCGGAAATACGTCGGGCGCGACGACGTGGTCCGGCGGCGAGGCGATCGTTCGCCTGAACTCGGGATTGAAGATGACCGGCGGAACGGCGAGCTATTTCGCACCGTCGGAATTGGAAGACCTCGACAACTCCGATGAGGATTTAGGTGGTTCGAATGCGCTGCCGCTCGACGTCGGCGGACGCAAGCTCATCGTCGCGCTCGGCAAGGACGGAAAAGCGTACGTCGCCGACCGCCTCAACCTCGGCGGCGTCGGCGGGCAGCTGGCGGAAACGCCCGCGTCGACCGGCGAGATCATCGGCGGCGCCGCCTCGTGGGTGGGTCCGGGTGCGGCATTCGTTGCGTTCCAAGGAAATGGGGCCGCGAGCAAATGTGCTTCGAACAACGGCCTCACCGTCTTGCGCGTTACCGGCGGCGCGAAACCGTCGATAGCGACGGCATGGTGCGGCGGCCTTAACGGCGCGGGCGACCCGATCGTCACGACCAGCAATGGGAGCGACGACCGAATCGTTTGGGCGGTCGGTGCCGAGGGCGATAACCGCCTGCACGGGTATGCGGCACAGAGCGGCGCCGTCGTATTTAACGGCGGCACCGCGAACGATCAAATGCAGGGCGTGCGGCACATGTCGACCATTCTCGTCGCGCACGACCGTTTCTACATTCCATCGGATAACCGGATTTACGCTTTCGCACTGCGCTAGCGCGATCGCGCGGTTAGCACTTGCGGGTGAAGTTGCGTTCGACGCCCCTCGGCGCGACCAAATGCTTCCCGTCGGCCGATAACGTGACGGTTTGCGTTCCATAGTACACGAGCGAAACTTTGTTGCCGTCGAGCCGCCCAGTTGCCGGAGACGTTTTGGTTATCCGTTAAGCCGCCGTTCACGTCGAAGACGAATGGAACGCCGCCTTTATCGTCCCACGTCCACGTTCCGACCAGATTCGTCAGCGAACACCCCGTCGGCAGCGGCGTCGGTGTAGCAAGCGGTGCGGTCTCTTTGCCGATAAACGTCGCGTAGATACGTTTGCAGAGATCGTCGGCGGAGAACAAACTGGGCGGTACGACGACCGAACAGGAAAAGTTCGCAACGTACCCGTTGCCGACCGGATAACAGTTGATCACGGCACCGGCCGATGCGCGCCCGCTGCTGTCGCGCGGGCCGTATGCGAGCGATGCGCCCCCGCCGGACGCGGCGTTCTCGAGGTTCGCGTTGAGGGCGGTTTTGGCTTTGGCGTTGCAATCGTCGATCGACCCGCTGGGTTCTAGGTGGCGCAGACCGGCCGAGACGTCCAGCGCTCCGGTCGCCGCGAACGCGGACGACCCCATTGCGAGCGCGAGCGCTACGGCGAAGACGGCAATCCGAGATGCAAACGTTCGGCTCACGATAACCTCCATAAGTGCCGCGGACTAATGCGCGGGCTGGGCGGCGTTCGATGCCGTTAGGCGGCTCGCGGAGCGGTTCCTACCGTAATTACGACGAGAACCGCGCAGAAAAACTCACCACGCAAGTCGGCCTCGACGAGCGATTCAGCCATATCCGCGCGGTTTCCGAATCGACGCTCCCATCGAACATCGCCGATTCCATCGCCGGTTGCAGAATCGTTTCGAATGCAAGCGGCAACGGCGGAAGGGAGACCGACGGCACGCTGGTCGCGCTCGCAAAACCAGCGCGCACCAGGATGCCGCGTCCCTCGCGACCGGCCCACCCATTTGCGAGATGATCTACAAACGCGCGAACGATGCGCCGCGTGACGTCGCGGAGCCGCCTGCAATGGCGAGCGACTCCCAATCCTGGTCGAGCAGCAACGCCGTTCCGCCGGGTACCAATACGCGCCGCAGTTCGTTCGCCGCCGGCTGCGGTGCGGCGAGATGCTGGAACAACCGCTCGGCGCGAACCGCATCGAAAGCACCATCGGCAAACGGCAAGGCGCCGGCGTCGGCGGAGACAAAGGCGGCGTTCGAGGGGACGCCGCGGGCGCACGCTTCTTCAATCATCGTGCGGCTCGAATCGACGCCCGCTGCGTGCCCGGCCGGCCCGACGATCTCGGCGATCGCGCGAACGTCGTCCCCCGTACCGCACCCGGCATCGAGCACGCGCATGCCTGCCGACAGGCGCTGTGCGGCAAAAGTCGCCGCCTTTGCCTCGGCTGAATTGCGGGCGGCGTTATCCAGATACCGGATCAGCGCCGGTCCGTCCGCGGCGTCCGCATCGCTAATTCCATCGTGCGGACACTCATCGAGCCTTCGTCCGTTTCCCTTCCGCGGGGACATTCGGCCCATCGGTACCTCCTGCGGGCACTCCCTGCGCTCGTTTAAAAGCCACCGTAAAGATGTCCATACAAGCTTAAGAATTGGCCTGATTTGTGTGACTAATTTTGTGGGTGTCTAGTCATGGAGAGGACCACGGGTATGCCCTGGATCAGTACCGCCCCCCAGAAACAGGCCGCGCCTTCAGCAACGGCCTCGCTTGAATTCGTTACGATGGTCAGCGCTCGCGGGATCGCCCCGGCAAACGCGGTCGTCGAGCATTTGACGGCGTCGGAGTGCCGGTTCAGAACGGTCGTGTTCTTCGATCATGGCGACGTGGTGGAGTTCGAGTTTCGGAATCGAGCCAGCGTGCTGGTTCGCGGCAGCGTCGCTTCCGACCGCCAAGGGCCCGCGTTTCGAATACCGCATGCGTTTGGACCGTATGAGCGCGAAAGAGATCGATCTTTTAGCCTTCGCCGTGACGCAAAGCCACCGCCGCCAGGCCATCGCTCGATCCAATCAGCGCACGATCAATAAGCTTCCGACGACCGAGCGCCTGACGCGCGAAAGCGTGCGCGTCCTCGCGCAGTTTGCGATCATGTATCGCACTTCGAAAGAAGATTTCAAACCGGCGAAGGCGGTGACGTGTCGACCGGCGGCCTGTTGATGACCTGCAACGACGCGCTCGTCGAAGGTACGCCCATCGAACTTCGCTTCACGCTTCCATCGGACGTGCTGAAGATTTATCCGGAAGAAACGCTCGCGATCGACATTCGCACCGCAACCGTCACGCGTTCGCGCCCCGATCCCCGCCGCCGTTTCGAAGAGATGGTAATCGGCGCTCGCGTCGTGTCGCAGCAGCCGGTCGGCAACGGAACCTATCGCTACGGGCTCGCCTTCACCAGCATCGACGGTTTCCAGCAAGAGGAGATCGCCCGTTACACGCACGCCTCGCAACGGGCGAAAAATCGCCGCTAGATGAGGATTTCCATGGAGTGAAGAAGCCCTTCACCCCCCATGGAAGCAACTACCACAACCCCTAACGGATTCGGCGCGCTCGGCCTTCACGACGCCTTGGTCGATGCTGCCTCCGCCCTCGGATACGAGGAGCCGACCGCAATTCAGCGGGAAGCGATCCCGCCGCTGCTTCAGGGGCGTGACGTCCTCGGTCAAGCCGCCACGGGCACCGGAAAAACGGCGGCCTTCGCGCTGCCGATGCTCCACCGCATCGGAAAAACTGCCGAGGACGGGCGCCGCGTTCGCGGATTGATTCTCGTCCCGACACGCGAGCTTGCGATGCAAGTTGCCCAAGCGGTCCACAAATATGGGCGCTTGCTCGGTACCAGCGTGCTGCCCGTGTACGGCGGCCAATCCGTCGGCCAGCAGCTTCGCGCGCTCAAGCGCGGCGTCGACGTCGTCGTCGCAACGCCCGGCCGCGCGCTGGATCACATCAATCGCGGGACGCTGGATCTGAGCACGGTCGAGTTTCTCGTACTCGACGAAGCCGACGAAATGCTCGATATGGGTTTCGCCGAGGAACTCGAAGCGATCGTCGCTGCGGTACCCGCGAAACGCCAGACCGCGCTCTTTTCGGCAACGGTCGCGCCGCGCATCCGGACGATCGCAAAGCGCTACCTCAACGATCCCGTGCCCGTCACCATCGCAAACGAAACGACGGCCGCCGGCGAGAAGCCGCGCGTTCGCGAATCGGCGTACGTCGTGCAGCGCGCGTACAAGGCCGCGGCGCTGGCGCGCGTGATCGACATGGAGTCGCCGACGTCGACGATCGTGTTCTGCCGCACGCGCACCGAGGTGGACGAGCTGACCGAGATTCTCGGAGGGCGCGGCTACCAGGCCGAAGCGATTCACGGCGGCTTCTCGCAGGAGCAGCGCGATCGCGTACTGCGGCGCTTCCGCGAAAACATCTCCGACATACTCGTCGCAACCGACGTGGCCGCGCGCGGGCTCGACATCGAGCATCTCTCCCACGTCGTTAACTACGACGTTCCGTCGTCACCCGACGACTACGTGCATCGCATCGGCCGCACCGGCCGGGCCGGTCGCGAAGGAACGGCGATCACGCTGGTCGAGGCGCGCGAGCATCGTTTGCTGCGCAACATCGAGCATCACACGAAGCGCAAGATCTCGATTCAGCAGGTTCCGACCGCGCACGACCTGCGCGCGCGCCGGCTCGACCTCACGCGCGTGGCGCTCGAAGAGGCGTTAGCCGAGGGCGAGCTCGACAAGTATCGCTCGATCGTAGAATCGCTGGCGTCGGAACACGACGTGCTCGACCTCGCTGCAGCGGCGGTGAAGCTTGCAGATCGCGCGCGCGAAGGCGGTGCGGAAGACGATGCAGACATCCCCACTGCCCCTGCGTCGCTGCCGCCCGCATTTCTTTCGCCCAAAGGCGCCGGCAAGAAGATGGCCCCGCGAGCAACGTTCGCCGCACGCGGCGCCTCCGCCGATATGACCAAGCTCTGGATCGGCCTCGGCCGCACGCAGCGTGTCGGCCCGGGCGACTTGGTCGGCGCGATTGCCAACGAGGCGCGCATCAATTCGCGGGAAATCGGCGCTATCGACATCGCGGACAATTTCTCTCTCGTGGAAGTCTCTAGCACCTTGGCCTCGGACGTGGTTTCGGCGATGCGCGGCAAGACTATTCGCGGCAACAAAGTCAGCATTCGGATCGATCGCAAGAAGTAGACCAACCTTGCGGCGACGTTTCACTTTCGGATGAAACGTCCGTGCGCTATACTCGAACCTGCGATGTCCAAGAAATATGCGGTACGGCGCTCGGCGGACCCGGGCGTCGCGGCGGTCGCGGCGCTGATCGGCGAACCGGCGCGCGCCGCGATGCTCTGCGCGCTGCTCGACGCCGTCGAGCGCCCGGCGGGCGAACTCGCGCTGCTGGGCGCGGTCGCACCGAATGCCGCGAGCGCTCATCTTGCGAAACTCGTTGCCGGCGGCCTGATCCTCGCTCGAACGCAAGGCCGGCAGCGGTTGTTCCGCCTGGCTGGGCCGAACGTCGCGCGTGCGGTCGAAGCGTTGCTCGCGATCGCGCCGCCGCCGAAGATCGTCGCCTTATCGCAGTCGCGCGTCGCCGGCGATCTGCGCGCGGCGCGATCCTGCTACGACCACCTTGCCGGGCAGCTCGGCGTTGCGGTTACCGAAGCACTGGTCGCGCGCGGAGCACTCGTTCCGAATGCGCAAGACTATCGTCTGACATCCCGTGGCGCCGATTTCTTCGCAGCGCTGGACGTCGACCTCGCGTCGTTGCGAGGCACGCGCCGGCATTTTGCGCGCCAATGCCTGGACTGGAGCGAACGGCGCCCGCATCTCGCCGGCGCGCTGGGTGCGGCGCTGCGTACGCTATTTCTCCATCGCGGCTGGGTCGTGCGAAAGCCGGCCGGGCGCGTGTTGCGGGTCACGCCGGCCGGACGCGAATGGATGAACGCAGCGCTTTCGATCGATCTCGCCCCGTATACATCGGAATTTCGCGCGTGCCGCCTTCACAAAGATGAGCGCGTCTCGCGGATTCTTCTTTTGAACTACAGCGGAAACCGCCGAATACTCCTGGAACCTTACGGCGCATGAGTATGCGTGCGATTCTCGCTTCGTTTGCGTTTGCGTTGCTGTCGGCGGCCTGCTCCGCCGGTCAGCCGGCGGTGCCGGGAGCCTCCCTTATGCCGCAGACGAACGGCCTGCACGCGCTCGGCGCGCGCCCGTTCCTAGGCACGAACGCCGGCAGCGGCGTCGTGGGCCGTGCGCTCTGTCCGTTCGACGAGCTGGGGTTCGGGCGGTGCCACGCGATCCGCCGCATCGATGCCGGAGTCGCTTCGGCCGCCGATGCGCGCGCGTTCGCGCCATTCTATGAGACCGCGTGTTTCAAAGGCAACGCCGTCTGTTACTCGCCGCAAGACCTTTGGCAGGCGTACAACTTGCCGTCGTCCACCAACGGTACCGGCCAAACCGTCGCCGTGGTGGACGCGCACAACGATCCAACGGCGGAATCCGATCTCGCAATATACCGCGCGAAGTTCGGTCTGTCACCGTGCGGTGCGGCGGACGGTTGTTTCAGGCGAGTGGGCCAGACGGGTTCGTCAAAACACTTGCCGTCCGGCACGTCGTGGCGCGGCGAAGAGTCGCTCGATCTGGATATGGTTTCGGCAGTCTGCCCCCGGTGCCGGATCGTCTTGGTCGAAGCGTCGTCGAATAGCTTCGCGAACTTTGCGATCGCCGAAAACGAAGCGGTTAAACTTGGCGCGACCGTCATCAGCAACTCGTGGAGCGGCGCGGAGTGGGCCGCAAGCGATCCGGCGTACGACCATCCCGGCGTTGCGATCACCGCGAGCGCGGGGGACAACGGATACGATACGTGCGCCTCGGTCTATGGATGCGTCGGCCCGCAAGAGCCGTCGGCTTTTGCATCGGTAATTTCGGTCGGCGGCACCCGTTTGATGCCCGATTCGTCGGCGCGTGGATTTGCGGAGCGTACGTGGAACTGCTACCAAGACGCACCGGGTGCGTGCGACCTCTCGACGATTTTTGCAACCGGCAGCGGCTGCAGCGCGCTCGTTCCGAAGCCGAAGTGGCAGAACGACGTCGGATGTACGATGCGCTCGTATAACGACGTCTCGGCCGTCGCCGATATCGTCACGGGCGTCATGGTCGTCGATAACGGGCAGTGGTCGATTTGGGGCGGCACCAGCGTTGCGTCACCGATCGTCGCTGCATCGATTGCGCTCGCGGGTAACGCGAAGTCGCTGCACGGCGCGAGCACGCTGTGGCGCTCGAAGGGCGCACATTTCTTCGATGTCGTCATCGGCGACAACGTGGTAAAGAAAGGGACCGGAACCTACCCGCGCACGTGCCCGCGCGCCTACGCCTACATTTGCGATGCAGGGCCCGGCTTCGACGGACCAACCGGGTGGGGAACGCCAAACGGCGTTGCGGGCCTGTAGCGCTTTCGTCGTAGTTGGCCGCAAGGCGCACGTACCCGGCCGCCGGTTTACCAAATGTAGAAAGGCGCGTCCGACGGGTTGTGCAATCGCAAGGGCAATCACCCGCCGCCCACCTTGAGAGGGAAACGATGTCCGAACTGCGCGATTTCCTGACGTTGTCCTATAGCGAACTCGAAGAACTGAACCTGGCGGCCAAGAAGCAGCGCAAGAACCGCGTCGCGCCCGACAAACTCGAAGAAGAACGCCTGAAATATCTCAAAGGCGAGCCCCGAATCAAGGCCGTGACCGTGATGTTCAGCGACCTCGAAGGCCGGCTGCACATGCTGGACTACGACAAGAAGTTTCTCCTTGGTTCGTACGACAATCTCACGTTCGACGGTTCGTCGATTCGCGGGTTCACGGCGCAGCGCGAGAGCGACCTGCGCCTCTATCTCGACTGGAGCGCCTTCTATTGGGCGCCCGCCGACGTTTTCGGCGCCGGCAAAGTGCTCGTGTTTGCCGACGTCATCGACAAGGACGGGTCGCCGTTTGCCGCCGATATCCGGGGCCGTCTCAAGCAATTCTCCAACGAGTGCTTCGACAAACACGGCTACACGCTCAACGCCGCCAACGAGATCGAAGGCTTTCTGTTTAAGGGCCTCGATGCCGAGCGGCACTACCACGAAACGCACGCAGTTCGAATACGTCAATACGGGCGGCTACTACTATTCGCTCCCGGGCGACCCGCTGCGCAACTTCATCGATATGGTGGCCGAAGTGCAGCGCGCGATGGGATTCCAAAACGAGAAGGATCACCCCGAAGTCGCCCCGTCGCAGTTCGAGATCAACTACTCTTACGGCGAAGTCGTCGCCGCCGCCGACCAGATCCAACTCTATAAGCTCATCTGCCGGCAGGTCGCGACGAAGCTCGGCATGACGGCGAGCTTCCTGCCCAAGCCGGTCGTCGGCGTGAACGGCAGCGGCATGCACACGAACGTCTCGGTCAGCAAGGGCGATAAGAATCTTTTTTGGGATCCGAAGGGTGAGGAGAAGCTCAGCGAGTTTGCGTGGGGTTTTGTCGATCGCATTCTCTCGTACGGCAACGACATCTGCCTGCTGCTCAACGCGAGCGTCAATTCCTATCGCCGCCTCGACCCGCACTTCGAGGCGCCGAATCAAATCATGGCATCGGCGATCGACCGCGGCGCGATGGTGCGCATTCCGATCGGCAACGAGCGCAGTTCTCGCGTCGAGGTGCGCTCCGTGGCTCCGGATGCGAACCCCTACATGGTAATGCTCTCGGTCTTTCGCACCGGATTGGACGGCACCGTCGCCAACGTCAAGGATCTGCGGCATGCAAAGCGCTACCTGCCGGACAACATCTACGACGCGCTGTCGGATTTCCGCAAATCGAAATGGACGAGCGAACTGCTCACCGACGACGTGAAGGAGCGCTACGCGGAGTTAAAGCAGGCAAGCGCAGATCGCTGTCCGCGTCTCCTCGGCACGATCGTCAAAGCGCAAGAAGTTCAGTACCACCACGAAGTCTACAATCAGTTCCTTTGGAATCTGTTCTAAAGGACTGAGGAGCGGCGCCCCGCGCCAGCGAAACCGCCTGCGCTGTGGAGTTGCTGCGCTTTTCCGACCTCGAATGCCACTACGGCGCTCGCGAAATCTTCGCGGGCGCCGGCGGCGTTTTGAACGACCGCGAGCGCGTCGGTCTGGTCGGCCCGAATGGCGCGGGAAAATCGTCATTGCTGCGCCTGCTGGCCGGCGTCGAGGCGCCGTTCGGCGGTACGATCGTTCGCGCCAAGGATGCTGCGCTGGGATATCTCGCGCAGGGGGTCGCGGATGAGACCCAAGCGACGCTGCAGCAATTGGTGGACGCCGCCCTCGAACGCGCGCCGCATGAGGAGTGGGGACTGCGCAACAAGACGCTGCGAACGATGCTCGCGGCATTCGGCTTTACCGAACCGGAATTCGCCCAACCGCTGCGCTCGTTCTCGGGCGGCCAGCGCGCGAAAGCGGCGCTCGCGCACCTGCTGATCGACGATCCGGACTATCTGATCCTCGACGAGCCGACCAACCATCTCGACATCGCGACCGTTCGCTGGCTCGAGTCGTTCATCGCCGGCGACAAGCGCGGCTACATCGTCGTCTCACACGACCGCTACTTTTTGGATCGCGTCGCCGACCGCATTTGGGAACTCGAGCGCGGCAAGCTGCATGCCTACGCACCCGCTAAGGCGCCCTACACGGCGTTCCTCGCGCAGAAGGAAGCGCGGCTCGAACGCGAGCGGCGCGACTACGAGCGTTACGTTGCCGAACGCGAGAAGCGCCGCGCGACCATCGCCGGTTTGCGTGCGACGCACACGTCGTCCGACTACAGCCAGGTTCGCAGCCGCGAGAAGCAGCTCGCGCGCGTCGAAGCGACGACGGCCGCGCCGCCGCCCGCTCCGGAACGGCGCAGCATCGCCGTGCGGCTGGCGTCGGCACGCCGCGCGACGAGCGGCTTCGCGTTCGAGACGAAGGATCTAGCGAAAGCCTACGCGCGGCCGCTCTTTAACGATCTGACCGTCGATCTCGCGCAGGGCGAGCGCCTGGCGATCGTCGGGCCGAACGGCGCCGGAAAATCGACGCTGCTGAAGATCCTTGCGGAGCAGTTGGCACCGGATCGCGGGACGCTGCGGTACAATCCCGCCGCGCAGGTAGCGTACTTCGCGCAGAGTTCGCTCGATCAACTCGATCTTTCGAAGAGCGCCGTGGAGGCGGTGTTGGCTGCTGCGCCGGTAACGGACGAGCAAGCTCGCGGATTGCTCGGGCGCATGCTGCTGGGCGGAGACGCCGCCGATAAACCGGTCAGCGACTTTTCCGGCGGCGAACGGCGGCGCATCATGCTGGCGTGTTTGATGGCGCGGCGTGCCGACGTGCTGCTGCTCGACGAACCGACCAACGACTTGGACATCGACAGCCGCGAGGCGCTGGAGAGCGTGCTCGACGACTATGAGGGCGCGATCGTCGTGGTCTCGCACGATCGCTACCTGCTCTCGCGCGTTTGCGAGCGCGTGCTCTGGATCGACGGCGGAGCGTGGGGCGTCGTCGACGGCGGCTACGAATCGTACGAACGTTCCGAGCGCGATCGCGAACGCGCCGAGCGCGACCGCGTCCTCGAAGGCGCTGCCGAGCGTTCGAAGGCGTCGCGCCAAACGCCGCTCAAAGTACGCTCGCAGCTCGAAACGCGGATCGCGCGGGTCGAACGCGAGATCTCGGCGCTCGATGCGCGCAAGGCGGAGATCGATGCGCTGTTCGCTCAAGTCGAACTCTACGAAGACGGCGCGCGCGTCAAAACGCTGCAGGCGGAGCTGGAGTCGATCGGCCGGCGCAATGCCGAGCGCGTGGCGGAATGGGAAACGCTCCTAAGCGACTACGAAAAAACCTAGGCGGCCCCCAACCCGCGCCGCGTCTAAACGAGGAACGAGAGTACGGCGGCGAAGTACGCCTCGATGGATTTTTCCCACGCGGTCCTACTCTCGTTCGAAGGCCCCGACCCCTATTCGATGGTCGGTGGGCTCGGCACGCGCGTCACCGAGTTGAGCGCGGCGCTAGCCGCGAGCGGCGTCGAAACGACGTTGTTCTTCGTCGGCGACCCCAATCTGCCGGCAGTCGAGCGCGCCGGAACCGGCCTAACTTATCGGCGCTGGTGCCAGTGGATCTCGGCGCATCATCCCGGAAACGTTTACGACGGCGAGTGGGGCAAAATCCCCGACTACACGCGCAGTATCGCGCCGGTCGTCGTCGACGAGATCGTCCGCCCGGCGGCAGCGCGCGGCGAACGCGTACTCGTCATTGCGGAAGACTGGCAGACCAGCTGGGCGGCCATCGAACTCGACCGCGTCTTACGCGAGGCCGGCCTGCGGACGAGCGTAACGATGATGTGGAACGCGAACAATACGTACGGCTTCGAGTCAATCGACTGGAATGGGCTGCAGGGGGCGGCGACCGTCACAACCGTCAGCCGCTACATGAAGTTCGAACTTCGCGCGCGCGGAATCGAGTCGTTGGTTGTGCCGAACGGTATTCCCGATCGCATCCTCGGCGGTCCGCCCGACGACCTCGTGCGAGCGACGGCGGCAGCCCTGACGCGGCGTCCGCTCTTCGTCAAAGTCGGACGGTTCGACGAGGACAAGCGCTGGATGCAGGCGATCGAAGCCTTTGCGGAGATTCGCACGGAATACCCGAACGCGAAGCTTGTCGTCCGTGGCGGACGCGAAGCTTACGGCGTAACGGTCTTCGCGCGCGCCGACCACCTTGGGCTCTCGGTCGAAGACGTAAAGGTCGCGTCACGCGAGCCGGAACCGCTTATCGACGCACTGGGCGCCTCAACGGCAGACATCGTCAATATCCGCAGCTTCGTTCCCGAAGAGCTGCTCTTCGCACTGTACAACGTCGCCGACGCCGTGCTGGCCAACAGCGGAAAGGAGCCGTTCGGCTTGGTTGGCTTGGAGGTCATGGCCTCGGGCGGACTTGCGGTGACGGGCGCAACGGGCGAAGACTACGCTGAGCCGTTTTCCAACGCGGTCGTCTGCGATACGGGTGACGGTCACGAATTAGCGGTTTATCTCAACCGGGTCCTCGCGGACGACCGCCTCGCGAGGTCGATTCGCACCGCCGGCGAGTCCACCGCCGAGCGCTACCGCTGGTCGGCCGTTCTCGGCGTGCTGGCGAGCAAGGCTTCTTACGCTGGAGTGAAAGCCGAGCCGTTTTAGGGGAACGCGTCCGGAACACGCCAACGTTAGACTGGGAGAGAGAGAAACTCAGCTGAGCCGCACGATAGGAGCACCGTCCATGAAAATTAAGAGCCTGACACTAGCGTTCTTATTTGCCGCCGGAGTGCTGGCCGCATGTCACGGGGTATCGCCGTTCACGCCGCAATCGGGTGGAATGGACGATTCCTCGTCGGCCTCGCTCGCGCGCATACACCTGCCGGCCCCGTTTGACGAACTGGCCTCGCAACTACCGAATGGTGCTGGGAGTTGCACGGCGCCCGATGTGAAGATCCCCGGAAAATACATCACGATGATCGCCGGAGGCACCGCGAAGGGTAGCACGTTTACGACTAAGGGGTCAATCGTTGCGGAGTGGTCTCTGGACGAGTACACGAAGGGAACGAAACCGACGCCGACGCCAAAGGGGTCGCCGACACCGAAAGGTTCTCCGACGCCGAAGCCGATTGCGGTGTGGATCTACACCGGAACCTGGACGACGAAAAAGACGAAGGAGACCGGCTGCGCGACTTTGATCACTACACAGGATGGAAAACCGCTCTTCCCTGGGATCGGCAGCGGTGTCTCCGAGAACTCGGTCGTGTTCAAAGATCTCTATGTAAAGTCAAAAGAAGTTGGTAAACCGGGCTCGTTGTTCGAGACGTTTACCGGCCTTTCCGCGACAGGCGGCCACGGAAGTGCAACGCTAACGAGCTCGAAGGGCAAACCCTATGACACCGCCGTGATTACGTTGACGGGGCGGATCAGCTCGAAGTTTTAAGCACTATCCGCGCGCCAGCTCTTCGATGCGGTGGGCGAGTTCTTCGACGTGGCGATCGGCGCCGTCGGAGGAGTCGCCTTCCGCGTAGACATTGAAAATCGGATCGGACGCATCGGGGAGCACGAGGACCCAGCCCCCGTTGCGTCCGATTCGAATTCCCTCGGTGAGCTCGACGTTTTCGCCATGCGTTTCGTCGAGCAGCCGGCGCATGATCTGCCCTTTGCGATCCCACGGGCAATGAACGCGGCGTGATGCTAGGTGCCAGACGGGCAGCTCGTCGACCAGTTCGGAAAGCGCACGACCCTGCGTCGCGATTAGCTCCATGATCTTTGCGGCGGCGTAGAGCGAATCAAAAACCGGCTGGAACTCCGGAAAGATCAGTTCGTAGTTCGATCCGCCCGCAAAGGCGAGGCCGGCCGCCTCGCGTTCGGCAAGCGCCATCACGGAGCGCCGATCGCTGCGCGTCCGGACGATCGTCGCGCCGTAGGCGGCTGCGACGCTTTCCAGCGCTGCGGGCGCCATGACGGGTACCGCGATGCGCGCGCCGGGAACGCTCTGCGCAACCAGCATGGTGACGAGTGCGAGGAGTTTGGGACCTTCGATCGTACGGCCGCGGTCGTCGACGAGGACGAGGGCTTCGCCGTGCTGGTCCAGCAAGATGCCGAGATTGGCGCGCAGCGAGGTCGTTACGTTCCCGAGCTGCTCGAGATGCCGACCGCGATTGGCGCCGAACGTCAACACCTTCGTATTGTCGAAATACGCGTTGAGCGCGATCATTTCGACGTTGAGGTTGCTCAGGATGCGCGGCAGGATCTGCGAAGCGTTTCCGAATGCATAGTCGATAACGACGCGCAGGTTTGCGCCCGGGATCGCTTTGGGAGCGAGCGCCTGCAGAAACCCGCTGGTATACGCCTCGAGCGTGCGTTCCGGAAAGTCGAGCTTGCCGACCGATTCCATCGGCGTACGGCGAAAATCTTCGCGGAAGAAGATATTCTCGATCTTTCGTTCGAGAGCGTTGTCGACGTTGACGCCGCGAGAATCGTAGAACTCCACGAGAAACTCGGTTGGGTCGCTGGGCGAAATGCCGGTGTGCACGCCGGCGTCGCCGGAGTTGCGAACCGTGTACCGCGACATCGGCGTCGGCATTTCTCGCAGATCTTGGACGTTGATTCCCACGCTGAGCAGGCCTGCGATGACGCAGCGATTGGTCAAGCGCGACGCGGGGTGCGCGTCGCGGCTGGTCATGACGTTTTGGCCGGGTTTGAGGATCGAGCCGAGCGCTTGGCCGAGCTTGAGGGCGAACTCGGGCGTGATCTCGATGTTGGCGAGCCCGGCGACGCCGTTATCGCCGAACAGCGAGCCCGGCCATTTGATGCCGTAGATGAGCGACATCGAGACGATCGCCCCGGAAGCCACCGATTTATCCGGCCACAGTTTGATGTTCGGCGGGACGGTCGCGCCGCTGCCCAGCGTGCTGTTGCGGCCGATTACCGCGCCTTCCGCAGATCGAGACGCGATCCTTGACGATCACGTGATCGGCCAGCGTGCAGCCGGTAAGCGTCGGATTGCTCTCCGACGTAGACGTCTTCCCACGTGACGGTGCGCATCAGCGTGGCACTCGGCGCGATGATGGTAGAGTCCCCGATCGCGCAGAGTTCCTCGATGACGGCTCCGCGCTCGACGGTGACGTTTTTCCCGAGCACGAGCGGCCCCTGCAGTCGAGCTTCGGGATGGACGTTGGTGTTTTCGCCGACCCAAATGCCGTGCCCGATCTGCGTGCCGGGAATCTCAACCCGAGCCGCTCCGCTGAGCGCGTCGTAGTTCGCTTGCTGGTACTGCTGCAGGTTGCCGATGTCGCTCCAATAGTCGGTTGCGACGAAGCCGAACAGCGGCTTGCCGTCGCGCAACATGAAAGGAAAGATGTCCTTGGAAAAATCGTAATTCTTCCCGGCTTCCATGTAGTCGAAGATTTCCGGCTCCAGCACGTAGATGCCGGTGTTGATCGTGTCTGAGAAGACTTCGCCCCACGACGGCTTTTCGAGAAAGCGCGTGATTCGCGAGCTGTCGTCGGTGACGACCACGCCGAACTCGAGCGGATTGGAGACGCGCTGCAGTGCGATGGTCCCCTTGGCGCCGTTACGTTCGTGGAAGGCGAGCAGCGCGCCGAGATCCATGTCGGTCAGCGCGTCGCCGGAGATGATCGACGAAACGTTCGCCGGAGAGGTGCCGTTCGGCGAGTTTTACCGCGCCCGCCGTTCCGAGCGGCGTATCCTCGACGACGTAGTGCATCTTGACGCCCATCTCGGACCCATCGCCGAAGTAGTTTTCGATTTCGTCGGCGAGGTAGTGCAGCGTGGCGATGATTTCGGTGATGCCGTGGCGGCGCAGCAAATCGACGATGTGATGCATCACCGGCTTGTTGGCTATCGGCGCGAGCGGTTTGGGGCGGCTGGACGTAAGCGGGCGAAGGCGGGAACCTTCACCGCCGGCCATGACCACGGCTTTCACGCAGGTACCTCCGCAAAGAACGTCCCGGTCAGCCGCAAGCGCCCGTCGCCTTCGAGATCGTCCACGCTCACGGTGCGCTTGCGAGACCAGTTCGGATGCTCGTTCACCGTTCCCGGGGACATTCACTGCATCGATTTCGGATAAGACGTCTTCCAATTGCACGACCGCCGCAGCCGAGCGGGTCTCTGCGAGGAAGCGATGCACGGCGGCGGTGAGTTCGTTCAGGTGATCCGGGCTGCCGCTGTGCCTCGCATCCTCACGCAAGCGGTCCGCCGCCGCTTCGTCGATCGCACCGGCCGCGAGCAGCGCGTCGATCAGCGCGAAGCGCGCTGCCCAGCGGTCCTCGCCGGCTTCACGCTGCGTCCGTTCGTCGGGATAGAGTGCCAACATCCCGCGCACCGCCAAGTCGTCGCCCGTCCACCAGCCGCCGAGGGGCGGCAAGTCGTGCGTTCCGACGCTCGAAGCCGCGCTGCGCGGATAGCTCGCGGGAGCGAGAAACGCGCCGGTCTGCCAGTCGCGTTCGAAGTAGACCAGGCGCGACGAGAGGATGCGCGCGTCGCGCAAGCGCTCGCGGAATCCGTCGGGCACGGTGCCGAGATCCTCGCCGATCACGGCGCAGCGGTGCCGCCGACTCTCGCGCGCAACGACGGCCAGCAAATCTTCGAGCGGATATCGCACGTACGCGCCTTCGAGCGGCGAGGCGCCGCGCGGAATCCAGAAGCAGCGTCGCAGCGCCATCACGTGATCGATGCGCAGGGCGCCGGCATGCAGCATGTTCGCGCGAAGCAGCCGGGCGAACGGTTCGTAGTTTTGCTCGCGCATCGCGTGCGGCGACATCGGCGGCAGACCCCAGTTCTGTCCGAGGCCGTTGAGCGGATCGGGCGGAGCTCCGAGCGAGGCGCCGCCCAAGATCGTTCGCTGATCGGCCCACGCATCGGCGCCGTTGAGTTCGACGCCGACCGCGAGATCGCGGTAGATGCCGCACGCCATCGATGCGCAGGCGGCACTGCGCCGCCGCGAGCTGCTCGTGCGCGAGCCATTGAACGTACGCGAAGAACTCGACTTGATCCGGGCGCTCGGCCGCGAACGCCGCCACGGCCATCGATTCCGGCGAGCGGATATTCGGCCGGCCACTGCAGCCAGCCCGAAAAGCCGTCGAGCGAGCGGAAATGCTCCGCCATCGCTTCGTACCGTGCGAGAAGCTGGAGTGGCTCGCCCTGCTCCTCGATGAATCGTGCGAACGCCGCGCCGCGCGTCGTGTGCGCTTCGAGATGATCGCGCCGGAACGAACGGTGCAGCTTTTGGAACGCACGCCACTTCACGTGCGCGACGTGCTCGTAGTCGACGAGCGGTGCGGCGCGCAGCGCTTCGAGCTCCGCCGCGGCAGGTGCGTCGTCGGCCGAGAATTCGGGAACGGCGGTCGGATCGATATAGAGAGCGTTGAGAAAGAGACGACTCGACGGAGCGTACGGGCTCGACGCGCGCGGATTGCTCGGATGCAGCGCGTGCAGCGGATTGACGCCGATGCCGCCGGCACCGGCACGCTCTGCCGTTTGTGCGAGCGCGCGCAAGATCCTCGAAGTCGCCGATGCCCCAGTTGCGTAAAGAACGAAGCCCGTAGAGTTGAGTCGCCAGGACCCAGATACGCCCCGTTTCCATCGCCGGCGGCAGATAGCATTGCATACGCTCCTCCGGCGAGCGCTTCGGCGTCCACCGACTTCTGCAAGTCGCCGGCGTCGCCGGTGTCGAACCCCATCGTCGCGAGCAATGCGCGCTTCGTTTCGTCGGAGACCATGGTTTCGCGTCCCCAATAGTCGGTAAACGACGGTTCGATGCCGGCGATTTCGGCGAGCCGGTCGAGCGCGCGGCTCATTCCTCGATACCTTGGAAGAGCGCGAGCGAATGACTCGCCATTTTGAACGTCCAACCCGGCTCGCTGTGCAGCTCTCGCGGCGGAAAGGCGGCAAGCGCCGTGTCGATGAGCAGCGACCATTGCCGAATCTTGGTTGCGTGCGGCAAAGTAAAGTCGACGTCGTGGCCGTGGGCGTTGAGCACCAGAAAGAAACTATCATCGGCTTCTGGGAATCCTTGCAGACTGATGAAGCGGTCGCCGGTTTCACCTGAGAGCAGCGCACCGAAGCAGCGGCGGCCGTCGTCGCGCCAATCGTCCGCGTTCATCTCGTGCCCCTCGGGAACGAACCACGCGATATCCTTGAGCGTACCAGCCGGGCGGCGCTTCGCCGCGGAAGAAGCGCGGCCGGCGAAAGACCGGGTGCCGGCGGCGCAACGCGATGAGCCCGCGAACGAATTCGATCGTATTCGGACGCGGCCCCGTGCAGCGGCGTCCAGTCGAGCCAGCTGATCTCGTTGTCTTGGCAATACGCGTTGTTGTTACCGAACTGCGTATGCCCGAGCTCGTCGCCGGCCAGGAGCATCGGCAGCCCTTGCGAGAGCAGCAGCGTCGCAAAAAAGTTGCGCTTTTGCTTTTCGCGCAAGGCTACGATCTCGACGCTATCGGTCGGCCCTTCCGTTCCGCAGTTCCAGCTCAGGTTTTCGTCGTGCCGTCGCGCGCGTCTTCGCGATTGGCTTCGTTGTGCTTGTGGTCGTACGAAACGAGATCGTTGCAGACGTAAACCCGTCGTGCGCGGTGACGAAGTTGATGGACGCGCGCGGGCGGCGGCCCGCCCGGTCGAAGACGTCGCTCGAACCGGTCAACCGCGTGGCCATATCGGAGATCTGTCCGTCGGTTCCGCGCCAGAAGCGGCGCACGCCGTCGCGAAAGCGGTCGTTCCACTCCGACCATGCCGACCGGGACCCGCCCAGCCGGTATCCGCCGTATCCGAGATCCCAAGGCTCGGCGATCAGTTTGACGCGCGACAGCACCGGATCTTGCGAAATCGATGCGAGGAACGTGCTGTTCGGGGCTGAACTCGCCTTCGCGCCGCGCGAGCGTCGTCGCGAGATCGAAACGAAATCCGTCGACGTGCATCTCGCGGACCCAGTAGCGCAGCGAGTCGGTCACCATCTTGAGCACGACGGATGGTCGAGATTCGAGCGTATTGCCGCATCCGGTGTAGTCGATGTAGTGGCGCTCGTTGGTGCATCCAGGCGGTAGTACGACTTGTTGTCGATGCCGCGGAAACTCAGCGTCAGGCCGAGCTCGTTGCCTTCGGCCGTATGATTGTAGACGACGTCGAGGATGACCTCGATTCCAGCATCGTGCAGCCGCGAGACCATCGTCTTGAATTCGCCGAGGTCTTGCCGCGATAGATAGCGCGGATTCGGCGCGAAGAACGAGATGGGGCTGTATCCCCAGTAGTTCCGCAGGCCTTTCTCGACGAGGTACCGGTCGTCGAAGAAGTTGTGGACGGGCAGCAGTTCGACGGCGTTGACGCCGAGATGCGAGAGATATTCGATGACGTTCGGAGACGAGAGCGCGGCGAACGTGCCGCGCAGTTCGGGGCGCACCGTCGGGTGGCGCATCGTGAATCCGCGCACGTGCAGCTCGTACGCGACCAGCTCGTGCCAGCGGCTGTGCATTCTGCTTGTCGTCGGCCCACGTAAACGAACCGTCGACTACGACGCACTTCGGCATCCCGGCGGCGTTGTCGCGCCGGTCGAACGAAAGGTCCGCACGCGACGAGCCAATCCGGTATCCGAAATGCGCGTCGCTCCATTGCAGCGTCCCCGCTACCATCGCGGCGTAGGGATCGAGCAGCAGCTTGTTATTATTGAATCGATGACCGTTCGCCGGGTCGTACGGGCCGTAGACGCGGTAGCCGTACAGCAATCCCGGCCGCGCGTCGGGCAGATGGCCGTGCCAGACCGAATCGGTGTACTCCGGCAGCACGATCCGCTCCATCTCGCGTCGCCCGCGCGGATCGAACAGGCACAACTCGACTTTTTCCGCATGCTCGGAAAAAAGAGCGAAGTTGACGCCGGCACCGTTCCATCTCGCCCCCAGTGGATAGGGGCGGCCGGGTAAAACATTAGCGCGCCTTGCCTGAAGCATCGTGAGTCTTGCTTCGCCGGAAATCCCTTGTCACCCTGAGCGTCGTCGAAGGGACGCTTCCCAGGTCGGGTCGCGCTCAGGGTGACAACGTTCGCTTAAGGGCGTACGTGTCGAGTTCTTTCGAGAGGTGCTCGACGATATCGTCGGCGCCGGTGCGCCGGTGCCGAAGCTGATCTCCGACGATCCGGCGCATCTCGCCGTCACGCCGCCGCGAACGTCCTCCCCAAGTACGTTCGAACTCGTTCCCGCCTTCGACGTTGGAACCGAGCACGATACCGGCAGCGCACGGCGTTGTGCACTTAACCGCCGATACGACGCCGCTTTCCGGCGCGGCCGCGCCGCGCGCGGTTTTGAAAACTACGGTAACGTTCGCACCCGGTCCGGACGAGGCATTGTGGTTTACCGAAAGCTACTATTCGGCGAACAAGATCGGACGCATCACGACGGATGGTACGGTTACGAACGAGTACGCGGTTCCGACAAAAAGGAGCGAGCCGGAATCCATCAGTTGCAGGTCCCGACGGCGCGCTGTGGTTCACGGAGGCCGGCGCGAACGAGATCGGGCGCCTCCAGTAACCGTTCACCCGACGGCCGGTCGTCGAGTCGAAAAAGTTGAATTTTGTGCGTTCACCTAGGAGCAAACGACCCGGGCACGACCGTAATGTATCCGGCGGGTCCGGTCGAAATCGTATCGAGCGGGGGGACGTTCCCGTTGGCACCCGGCCCGAACTCGCAAACCACGCTCTGCGTACCAACGTAAATCGTTCCGTTCGCGTCGACGGCGATGGCTTGAGGAATTCCGAGGTCGGTGCTCGCGCCACCAATAGTGGTGATCGGCGACACATTACCGCTGGTACCCGCAGCATATTCGGTAACCGTATCGCCGCCTTGGTTTACAACGTAGAGGCGACCGGCTAGATCGGTAGCCAGTCCGAACGGTTGGTTGAGGCCGGTGTCCGCCCCCGAAATGGTCTGGGTAGGCGCCTCGTCTCCGCCCCCGCCGGACGGGTACTCGGTGACGCTGTTGCCGGCGTAGTTCGAGACGTATAACGTTGTGTTCGCGTCGAACGCGAGACCGAAGGTGTTCCAAATTACGTACGATGCTCCAGAGATCTCTTCAATCGGAGCAACGTTTCCGCTGGAACCGGCGGCGTATTCGGTGATCGTGCTGCTTAAGGCGTTCGCGACATAGATTGTGCCGTTAGGATCGATCGCGAGCGCGCCCGGATCTGAAAGCTGTGTGGACGCGCCGAGATCACCTCGGCAGGGGAAGCGTTCCATTCGTAAGCGCCGGGAACGCTTCGACAAGATTCGAGAACTCGGCAAACGTAAAGAGCGTATCGTTGCCATCCACAGCCACGCCGCCGGCGAACAGCGAACCGAAATTGGTGTTCGAGCCGGCAATCGTCACGTTAGGCGTTCCGGTGTTTCCGTCAAAAAACTCGAGGACGGAACCCGAGGTTCCGACGTAAACGATCGAGTGCGCGATCTTTACCGAAATCGTCTGTGAGATCGGCGATGCGCCGCTGTCCGCAACGGGAATCGCGGTGAGTCGCAACTGCACGACGCCGGTCGTGACGGCCGCGGGAGAACCTGACGTCTTCGCCTGCAGGGTGAGCAGATTCGGTGTTGACGCCGACGTGTTTGCGACGGTCAGCGTCGTACTGCTCGACGCACCGGTAATCGCCGGGGCCCCGGTCCAACGATCGCATTCCCATCGGCGTCCTGCGTTAACACCACGAGCTTTAGCGCGCTCGGTCCCCAGAGATTCAGGCCATGCGCGTCGCCCTGCAAAAACCCGAACTTCGTTGGCGTGACTATAAATCGCGCCGGGTACCCGCCTAACGTGACGCTCAAAACGTTCGCCTGCCCGAGCGCTACAGTGAATGGCACGTTCTCGCCGCCGAGAGTTCGTTCGCGCCGCGCGGAATGGAGCAGGCCGGCGTGCACGACACCGCGTCGTACGTCGCAACCGTCGCCGTGTAGCAGCTCGAGCTTCCGGTGCACGGGACAAGTCCGGAGAGAGTCAGCGAACAGGACGTCCCGCCGCCGGCACCCGAGCACCCAGGCGAAGCCGGCGTCAGGCCGATGGTCTCGCTTAGGTTGGTGGGACCAGTAATCGCGAGGGTCATGCCCAGCGTCGCCGGCGAAATGTATGCTGGCTTTCCGTCGCGCACAACCAACACGCGGCGGCGGCGCGCCTTTCTCGGGACATGAATCCGCAAGACAAGCTTCCCGGTTCGGCGAGAAGCGCTTGCCGACGGAGCCATTCCGGGAGCTTGCGGCGTCGCCGAACCTCCGCTCGAACACGCCGTCAGCAAGATCGCGAAACCGATTGCAACGATGGAACGCATTGCTCGAGAAGCCACGGTCCCCCACCTTCCGCGGGCGCCCGCCTGGGCACGCCCGCAAATGCAGTGCCCCACCGGATTCGCAGCACTCGCCTCGTTCCCCCTGAGCTGCATGGACTACAACGCTGTCCGGTATTGACGCGAGGCCGAGAAGGCTTTGCTGGTCGGGAGTGTTAGCTTGTACCCGTAGTATCCCATGGGCTTTGCTGACGCGCCGTCACGCGCCGGCGTCAAGCGGCTCGCCGCGTCGGCGAAGAGTTTGCCGACCCCTTGGCGGTCGTCCATTACCGGCGCAGGACGACGCTCACTTGGCGAAGACGAAGATCAGCGTGGCGAGCGGCGGGAGCGTGACGAGAATCGACTGATCGCGGCCATGCGAACGAATCGGTTCCGAGGCGACGCCGCCGACGTTGCCGACGTTCGCTCCGCCGTAGTATTCGGAGTCGGTGTTGATCGCTTCGCGATACGTTCCGGGTTCCGGAACGCCGACGCGATAGCCGTTGCGTACGACCGGCGTGGCGTTGCAAATAGCGAGGCACGGCGGTTCGCCCGGCGCCAGGCGTGCGAAAGCGATCACGCAGTTTTCGGCATCCTCGTAGTCGATCCACTCGAAACCCGCAGCCTCGGCATCGAGCCGGTACAGCGAGGGGGTGCCGCGATAGAAATTGTTGCAATCGTTGACCAAGCGCCGCATGCCTTCGTGCAGCGGTTCGCCGAGCAGACCCCAAGCGAGCTGCGTATCGTGATTCCACTCGCTCGGGACGGCGAACTCGTCACCCATGAAGAGCAGCTTTTTACCCGGATGGGCGTACATCAATCCGAACAGCATGCGCAAGTTGGCGAACTGCTGCCACCGGTCGCCGGGCATCTTCGCAAGCAGCGCGCCCTTCCCGTGAACGACTTCGTCGTGCGAGAGCGGCAGGATGTAGTTTTCGCTAAACGCGTAAACCAAGCCGAACGTGATCTCGTCTTGATGAAAGCGCCGGTGGACGGGATCCCGTTCGACGTACTGCAGCGTGTCGTGCATCCAGCCCATGTTCCATTTGTAACCGAAACCCAGGCCGCCGTGCGACGTCGGCATCGTCACCATCGGCCAGGCCGTCGACTCTTCGGCGATCGTTACGATACCGGGGGCTGCGTAGGCGAGCTGGTTGAAGCGCTTGAGAAACGCCACGGCCTCGAGGTTTTCGTTGCCGCCGAACTCGTTGCGAACCCACTGGCCCTCTTTGCGGCTGTAGTCGAGATACAGCATCGAGGCGACCGCATCGACGCGGATCGCGTCGATGTGAAACTCTTCGAGCCAATAAAGCGCGCTTGCGATCAGGAAATTCGCGACCTCGCGGCGGCCGTAGTTGTAGATCAGCGTGTTCCAGTCCGGATGGAATCCTTGACGCGGATCGTGATGCTCGTAAAGGTGGGTTCCGTCGAAGAGCGCGAGCCCGTGCGGATCGTTGGGAAAGTGGCCGGGAACCCAATCGACGATTACGCCGACGTTTGCGGCGTGCGCGGCGTCGACGAAGGCGCGAAAATCGTCGGGCGTGCCGTACCGGCTGGTCGGCGCGAACAATCCGACGGGCTGATAGCCCCACGAGCCGTCGAATGGGTATTCGGTCACCGGCATCAGCTCGATGTGCGTGAACCCCATATCGCGCGCGTACGGGATCAGCTCCTCGATGAGTTCGCGATATGACAGAAAACGGTTGCCTTCGCGCCGGCGCCACGAACCGAGGTGGACTTCGTAGATGGTAATGGCCGCGTCGCGACGTTGGCGATCGGCCGCTCGTTCATCCAACGCTCGTCGTTCCACACGTGCGACGACTCCGTCCATACCACCGACGCCGTCGACGGCCGCAGCTCCGCGTAGGATGCGAGCGGGTCCGACTTCAACGGCAAAAGCGCGCCGGTCTGCGATTCCAACTCGTACTTATAGCGGGCGCCGTCTACGACGCCGGGAACGAAGATCTCCCAGACGCCGCATTCGAGGCGCTTGCGCATCGGATGGCAGCGCCCGTCCCATCCGTTGAAATCGCCGACGACGCTGACGCGCCGCGCGTTGGGCGCCCAAACGGCAAAAGCCACACCGTCAAGGCCGTCGACGCGCTTGCGATGGGCGCCGAGCGCTTCCCAGAGGCGCAGGTGCGTTCCCTCGGCGATCAGGTAGGCATCCAGCTCGCCGAGCAGCGGTCCGAAGCGGTAGGCATCCTCGAACTCTTCGCGGCGGTCTCCATATTCGGCGACCAGCGCGTAGGGAAACGGTTTACGCTCCCGCGGAAAATGCGCGACGTAGAGCCCGTCCCTTTCGCGTTCCATCGGATAGAGCGCGCCGGTTCGCCGGTCGCAGGTAAACGCGCGGTCCGCGTGCGGCAGCGACGCACGTACCAGGATCGCGTCTTTCTCGGCATGCATGCCCAAAAAGGAAAAGGGGTCGTTCCAGTGACGTTCCTGCATACTTACGTGAGTTCGTTCCAAGCGCGCAGCGTCTCTGCGATCGACCACGCCTGAGCGATCGTGCCGCGCGGACCGAAGGGCGCGGCGCCGTCGGCGATTTCGCCGAGCGTGCCGAGCCCGGCGTCGGCGAGCTGTTCGGCCAGCGGCGTAAGAAACGAACGCGCTGCCTCGCGATCGGCGAAGACGCGCGCGTGCGCCAGCGCGAACGGCCCGAGCAGCCACAACCACACCGTTCCCTGATGGTACGCTGCGTCGCGGTCGCGCTGCGAGCCGTCGTAGCGTGCGACGAAGCGCGGATCGCTTGGAGCCAGCGTACGTAAGCCCATCGAGGTCAGCAGCTCGGCGGCGCACTTCTCGACCACGGCTCGCTGCCGCTCGGGCGAGAGCGGCGAATGCGGCAGCGAGACGGCGAAAATTTGATTCGGCCGCAGCGACGCGTCGTTTCCGCCGGGGCCGTCGATCACGTCGAAGCAGCACGTCGCGGCGTCGTTCCAGAAACGGTCGAATCCCACGTACGCCCGCTCCGCGAATGCCGCGAATGGGTCGGCTTCTTCGATACAGGCGGCCAGCGATGACATACGTTCCAAGGCGTTGTACCACAACGCGCCGATCTCAACCGGCTTTCCCGCGCGCGGCGTGACCACCCAATCGCCGACTTTGGCGTCCATCCACGTGAGCTGTACGCCCGGCGCGTTCGCAACGATCAAGCCGTCGGTATCCATGTGAATGCCGTAGCGCGTGCCGGTGCGATAGGCGTCGATTACTTGCTTCAGCGACGGCCAAAGCGCGCGCAGGGTCGCAAGATCGCGACTGGCTTCAACGTAGCGGGCGGCGGCTTCGATATACCAGAGCGCCGCATCGACCGTGTTATACTCCGGCGTTTGCCCGGCGTCGGGAAAGAAGTTGGGCAGCATCCCGCCGTCGACGAACTGCGAGAACGTCAGCAGAATCTCTTTGGCGACGTCGGCGCGGCCGGTTGCGAGCGCAAGGCCGGGCAGCGAGATCATCGTGTCGCGCCCCCAGTCGCCGAACCAATGGTACCCGGCGATCACCGAACGCGCTTTGGGATCGCTGGCGATGGGGCGGCGCACGACGAAGGCGTCGGCGGCGAGTACGCAGCGAGCGATCCACGCCGGCATCTTTGCGGCCGCGGCCGGACGGGCAATCTGCCACACGTCTAGGATTCGCTCGTCGCGATCCTCGCGCCGCGCCAGCGCGTCGTCAGCGAATCCGCTGCTGGGATCGTGGTCGGCGGCGATCAGCGTGACCGTTTCACCAGGCTCCAGCGTTACGGTAAAGACCGCCGCGGAAAGGTTGTCGTCGCGATCGTCGAGTCCGCGTGCGGTTTCCTGCGAGAGCACGAAGTCGCGATACCATACGTTTTCGGTCGCAACGATGCCGCCGTCCGCGAGGATCCAGAACGGGCGCGCGCCGCCGTACGCGGTTACGCGCGCGCCGCCGGGCACGGCATCGACGCCGATGCGCCAGTCGCCGGCATGCGTGTTCGCGTGGAAGCTGCGATAGTTGACGAAGCAGCGCAGATTCAGTTGGACGGCGCCCTCGGCGCGCAGCGCGCGATAACGCACGTACGTGGTATTCGCTCCGTGCTCCATCCACACGCGCTTCTCGAGCAATCCGTCCGCGATCGCGTAGTGCCAGACCGGCAGCGTTCCATCGAGATAGAAACGCTCGATCGCGAGCCAGCCCTGCGGCGCGACGTAGTCGTTTTGCCAACGGTTCGCACCGAGGTCGAACTCGCCGCCCGCGTAACGAACGCGTTCGTCGATCTTCGTGAAAAGCAGCGTACGCTCGACCGGTGGTTTAAGGGACGCAACTAAGAGCCCGTGGTAGCGGCGCGTCAGCGTACCGGCGATCGTTCCGGATGCGTAACCGCCGATGCCGTTGGTCACGAGCCATTCGCGGCGTTCGGCTTCCGAAAGATCGCCGCACACCGGGCGCCCGAAGTCGACTGCGCTCAGTTCGATCGCGTTTACCATATGGGTCAACTTGGGTCGAACGGGTGCTTATCTTGGCCCGCGTATTCGGCGTGCTGCTGGATCAGCTTCGCTATAAGGGCCGTCCAGCCGGTTTGATGGTTCGCACCGAGCCCCTCGCCGGTATCGCCGTTGAAATACTCGTAGAATGGAATCATATCGCGCCACAACGGGTTCGTTTGAAACGTCGCGTTATCGCCGAAAACCACGCGGCGGCCGTCGGTTTCACGCGCGAACAGGTCGATCAGGCGGCGGGACAGTTCGGCGGCAACCTCCCAGAGCGTGAGCATCTTGCCCGATCCGGTTGGGAACTCGACCGTGAGATCGTCGCCGTAGAAATAATGAAACCGTTGGAGCGCTTCGACCAGCAGGTAGTTGATCGGGAACCAGACCGGCCCGCGCCAATTTGAGTTGCCGCCGTAGACTCCGGTGGTCGATTCGCCCGGTTCGTAGTCGATGCTGTAACTTTCACCAGCGATGTCGAGCGAGAACGGGTGTTCCAGGTGGTATCGCGAGAGCGCGCGGATACCGTGCCGGCTCAGGAACTCGGCTTCGTCGAGCACGCGCGTGAGGATCCGGACCAATCGTTCCTTATCGACGAAGGCCATGAGGCGCCGGTCGTCGATCGCGCCTTCGTTGATGTGCGCCATGTTCTGCATGAGGTCGGGGCGATTGCGCTGGAACCAGCGCACGCGTTTGGCGAATTCGGTCAGCTGGCGGATCGGCGCCGCGTCGAATGCCTCCACCGCGAGCAGCGGAATGAGGCCGACGGCCGAGCGAATGCGCAGCGCGGTGCACTCGCCATCGGCGTGCAGATAGTCGTAGTAGAACCCGTCCTCCTCGTCCCAGAGGCCGCTGATCCGCGCCGCCCATCCTGTTCATCGCGTCGGCGATCAGCAAGAAGTGATCGAAGAACTTGGAAGCAATGTCCTCGTAAGCGGGGCGCTTTGGTGCGAGTTCGAGCGCGATCGCCATCATGTTGAGCGTGAAGACGCCCATCCAGCTCGTCCCGTCGGATTGATCCAGATGGCCGCCGCCCGGCAGCGGCGCGCCGCGATCGAACAGCGCCGATGTTGTCGAGGCCCGAGAAACCGCCTTGAAAGACGTTGCGGCCCTGTGTGTCTTTGCGGTTGACCCACCACGTAAAGTTCAGCAGCAGCTTTTGAAAGACGCGCTCGAGGAACTGCAGGTCTTCGTGTCCGGTCATCTTGCGTTCGATCTGGAACATGCGCACGCCGCCCACGCCATGCACCGGCGGATTGACGTCGCCGAACGCCCACTCGTAGGCCGGAAGCTGCCCGTTGGGATGCATGTACCATTCGCGCGTCAGCAACATCAGCTGATGCTTCGCGAAGTCGGCATCCACCATCGACGATCGTGACGCAGTGAAACGCCGAGATCCCACGCTGCGAACCACGGATACTCCCACGTATCCGGCATCGAGATGCACGTTTTCCGCGTGGACGTGCTGCCAGTCGCAGTTGCGACCGTGCAAGCGTTCGGGCGGCGGTGCCGGCATGCGCGGGATCGCCCATCAGCCAATCGCGGACGGAGTATTCGTAGAACTGCTTGCTCCACAGCAGCCCCGCAAAGGCTTGGCGCTGGATCTGCTCTCGTCGGCCGAGACTGCGAAATCGTTCAGCTCGCCGTAGAACGCGTCGGCCTCGGCGATGCGTTGCTGGAAGATCGCTTTGAAGTCGCCGAACGGATCGGCATGCGGCTTGTCGCAGAGCGCGCGCGCAGAACGCGCGTTTCGCCGGGAGCGAGGTCGAGTCGATAGACGCGCGGCCATTTTCGTGCCGATGCGATCGGGGTTGATGCCGCCGTTCTTGCCTTCGACGATGTAGTCGTTGATCGAATCCTTGACGTACGGCGACGGGTTTGGCGAGTTGAAGAGGCGTTCGTAGTTCGTCTCGTTTTCGGTGAAGAGCAGCTCGCTCGCACCTTCAAGGTAGAGATGGTGCTCGCCGAGGGTCGGATGACCGATCACCACGTTGTCGACGCCGGGGATCTTGTGCGCGTAGCCGACCGAAAGCGAGGGCTTGGGCGAATCGAAGTTCCACGACCACGTGTTGCGAAACCAGAGCGTCGGCAGCACCACGACGGACGCCGCTTCGGGCCCGTGGTTCGTGACCGAAATCCGCGCGAGGATTTCCTCGGGGCCGGCTTTCGCATACTCGACGCAGCACGTCGAAAAATCGGTCTTCGTCGAAGACGCCGGTGTCGATCAGTTCGTATTCGGGGTCGAGCTTCGTGCGCTTCGCATTCTCTTCGAGCAGCTGCTCGTACGGGTAGGCCGCGTGCGGGTACCGGTAGATCATCTTCATGTAGGCGTGCGACGGCAGATTGTCGAGGAAGAAGTAGTACTCCTTAACGTCCTCGCCGTGATTTCCCTGATTGCCGGTCAGGCCGAACAGGCGTTCCTTAAGGATCGGGTCCTTGCCGTTCCAAAAGGCGGGCGCAAAGCAGAGACGCTGCTTGTTGTCGCTGATGCCGCCGATCCCGTCCTCACCCCAGCGGTAAGCCCGCGACCGGGCTGCGTCGTGCGGGAAGTATTCCCAGGCCGTCCCGTGCGGGCTGTAATCCTCGCGGACCGTCCCCCACTGTCGCTCGCTGAGGTACGGGCCCCAACGCCGCCAGAGCGCCTTGTGCTCGTGTTCCAGCTGCAGCCGTTCCCGTTCCGCACTCATGATTCCGGGGTTTCGCGAAGGGGGGCGAGCGCCTTTCTCGCGAACATACGTTCGTGTGCTTTATGGGGTGGCACGCCCGGGTCGGGCGTGGTAGGATGAGTGCCGTCGTCTCCGGCCATGGGCTGTGGGACGGCACCAATCTGATCTCTGTTGATCAGTGGTGGCGAGCATTTGGCTCGCGCACCTGGCTAGGGCCTTCCACCGCGTCCGGTGGCCGGGCCGGCAACCACCTAGTCGAAAGGACAACCGATGCCCCCCGCCAGACCCAAAACGAAGCGCGCGACCAAAGACCGCCGCATCAAGCGCAAACCTTGTCAATTCTGTGCCGACAAGGCCATCGACGTGAGTTATCGCGACGTCAACCGTCTGCGCAAATACGTTTCCGAGCGCGGCAAGATCGTTCCGCGTCGCATCTCCGGCAACTGCGCCAAACATCAGCGCATGCTGACCGTGGCGATCAAACGCGCACGCGTTATCGCATTCCTACCTTACGTTTCGGAGTAAACCTTGAAAGTCGTTCTCATGGGCGACATAAAATCGCTCGGTAAAAAAGGCGACGTCGTCGACGTCGCCGAGGGTTACGCGCGCAACTATTTGCTGCCGCGCAACCTGGTCTCGGAAGCCAGCAAAGGTGCGCTCGCAGCGCTCGGAGAGCAGAAGAAGGCGGCCGAACGGCGCGACGCCCAAACGCTCGCCGAAGCGCAGACGCTCGCGCAGCTCATTCAAAACGCGAAACTGGCCGTGAAAGCAAAAGCCGGCGGTAACGGCAAGCTCTTCGGGGCGGTCACCAACGCCGACGTAGCGGACGCTATTCACAACGCCCTGTCGGTCGCGGTCGACAAGCACAAGATCGAGATCAAGAGCCAAATCAAGGCGCTTGGCTCGTTCCCGGTCGAAATCAAGTTGCACAAGAACGTCGTCGCAAAGACGACGGTCGATGTCATCGCAGCCTGAAAAACGCTTTCGGCGTAAGTTCGGAGTTGAAGACGAACTAAGCCGGTACGTCTCCGCGCTCTACGAGATGCTCGGAGGCGTACTCGGCGCCGACAAGATCGTTCTTCGGGCGGGAAAAGTGAGCGCGCTGAAAATGATGCGCTCGCAGAACCTGCCCGACCGGTTGTGCGCCCTGCAGCGCCTCGTTTTCGAAGATCCCACCCTCGAGCGCGCGACCACGCGCACTCAGCAGCGCAAGGTTCTCGGCGAGGTCGAGGATGCGATAGCGGATCTGCTCGCGCAGCGCCATGCGGAATCCGCGATCGACAAGCGCGTCAACGAACGCATGTCCGAGCGGCATCAGGAATATCTCAAGGATTTGAAGCTGGAGGCCCTGCGCGAAAGCGGCGGCCCCGAAACCCCCGCGACGCAGGCCAAGCTCGAAGAACTGGAAGCGCTTTCCCAGCGCAGTCTGGCTGCGTCCGCATTGCAGCAGCTTCGCCCGCAGTCGCTGCGCGAAATCGTCGGCCAGGAAGCCGCGGTCAAAGCGCTGATGTCCAAGATCAGCTCGCCGTATCCGCAGCACGTAATCCTGTACGGTCCACCCGGTGTCGGCAAGACGACGGTCGCGCGGCTCGCGCTCGAAGCCGCGAAGTCGCGCCCGCATACGCCGTACGCCAAGGACGCACCGTTCGTCGAAGCGAGCGGAACGACTATGCGCTGGGATCCGCGCGAAACCATTAACCCGTTGCTCGGCAGCGTTCACGACCCGATCTTTCAAGGCAGCCGGCGCGAGTTCGCCGAGGCCGGTATTCCCGAACCGAAACTGGGCCTCGTGACCAAGGCCCACGGCGGCGTCTTGTTCATCGACGAAATCGGCGAGATGGATCCGGCTCTGCAAGGACGTTTGCTCAAAGTGCTCGAGGATCGGCGCGTCTCGTTCGATTCGTCGTACTACGACGACAGCGCGCCGAACGTACCCGCCTACGTGCGCCGCCTGTTTAAAGAAGGTGCGCCGGCCGATTTCATTCTGATCGGCGCCACGACGCGCGATCCCGAAGACATCGATCCCGCCATCCGTTCGCGCTGCGCGGAAGTGTACTTTCAGCCGCTCACGCAAAGCCAAGTCGTCTCGATCGTGCAGGGCGCGATCCGGCGGCTCGGCGCCAAGGCCGCGCGCGGCGTGCCGAAGCTGATCGCGTCGTATACCATCGAAGGCCGCAAAGCCGTTCAAATGGTCGCCGATGCTTTCGGGCAGGCGTTATACTGCTTGCGTCCCGCGAAACGCGGCGAGGTCGCGAAGAATCCGACCATAACCGAGGACGATGTAACCGCCGTCGTCCAGACGAGCCGTTTGGTGCAGCACACTCCGGTGCGTGGACGCGCCGTGCGCGAGATCGGTAAGGCCTTCGGTCTAGGCGTGCTGCGCTATATGGGCAGCTTGATCGAAATCGAGGCGGTCGCGTTTCCGGCGTCGCAAGCGGGGAAAGGAACGATCCGCTTCAACGATACGGCGGGCTCCATGGCCAAAGATTCCGTGTTCAACGCGACGAGCGTGATGCGGGCCGTTGCGGGAATCGACGTCGCAGATTTCGACTTGCACATCAATGTCGTCGGCGGCGGCAACATCGACGGTCCGTCCGCCGGGCTCGCGATCTTCCTCGCGCTGTATTCCGCCATTGTGAAGATACCGTTGCCGCAGGATGTGGCGATCACCGGCGAGCTTTCGATCGCGGGCAAGGTTCGCGGCGTCGGCGGCGTCGTGGAAAAAGTCTACGCCGCGCGCCAGGCCGGCATGCGCCGGGTACTTATCCCGAAGGAAAATGCACGCGACGTCGACGCCGCCTTGGCCGGCCTCGACATCGTCACCGTGACGAGCGTGGATTATGCACTGCGGGAGTTAGGTATGAACAAGCGCTCCACAAGGCGCTCCACAGGCACGCGACGGAAAACACCCCGTCGTCAATGAGCGCGCAACCACTTCCTCACTCGATCGATCGCATTCCGCCTCACAACATCGAGGCGGAGATGGCGCTGCTCGGGTCGGTCCTGGTCGACAGAGAGATCATGTCGACCGTCGGCGAGATCGTCAAGCCCGACGATTTCTACGCGCACGTCCACGAGACGATCTTCGCGATACTGCACGACCTGCACGATCGCGGCGAACCGCTCGACAAAATTTCGGTAGCGGAAGAACTACGGCGCCGCGACGCGCTCGAGCGCGTCGGCGGCCTCTCCTATCTCAACGCGCTGATGGACACCGTCCAAACCGCGGCCTCGGCGAAATACTACGCGACCATCGTGCGTGAAAAATCGATCCTGCGCGGCCTCATTCACGCCGGCACCGAAATCACGCAGCTCGGCTTCGAGGGCCAGGAAGACGTTGCCGCGACGCTGGACCGTTCCGAGCAGATCGTCTACGCCATCGGCGAGCGCAAAACGTCGAGCGACTTCATGCAGGTCAGCGGCCTGATGAAGGAAGCCTTCGATCACATCGACCGCCTCTTTCACATGCACGGCGAGCAGACCGGCCTGCCCTCGGGCTTCCGCGACATCGACGAGATGACGACGGGCTTCCAGCCGGGTAACTTCGTGATCGTCGCCGCGCGCCCGGGTATGGGCAAGACGTCGTTCGCGCTGAATATGGCCGTTTCGGCCGCGCGCGCGACCAACCAGCCGATCGCGTTCTTCTCGCTGGAAATGTCGAACAACGAACTGGTTCAGCGTCTGATTTGCTCCGAGGCGCGCATTTCGATGAACGACATGCGCCGCGGCAACATTCGCACGCACCAATGGGACGAGATCGCGCGCTCGATGGGCCAGCTCAACGAACTGCCGATTTTCCTCGACGATACCGGCGCGCTGACGGTCAGCGACCTGCGCAGCCGCTGCCGGCGGCTGCGCGCGAAACACAAGACGCTCGGCGCGATCTTCGTCGACTACCTGCAGCTCATGCGTCCCGGCACGCTCGCTCGCAACGCCAATCGCAACGAAGAACTCTCGGACATCTGCCGCACGCTCAAAGTTACCGCCAAAGAATTCGAAGTGCCGATCATCGCGCTCGCGCAGCTTAACCGCGGCGTAGAAACCCGCCAGGATAAGCGTCCGATGCTCGCCGACCTGCGCGACTCGGGAAGCTTGGAGCAAGAAGCCGACGTCGTGGCCTTCATCTACCGCGACGGCTACTACAATCCCGATTCGTCACCGGAACCGGACCTCACCGAGTTCATCATCGCGAAGCACCGTAACGGCCCCACGGGCACCGCGAAGCTCCGCTTCCAAAAAGAGTTCACGCTGTTCGTTCCGTACGGCGACGAATCGCGGTACTCGCCTCCATAACCGCCCGGCAACGCGTTATTGCAAGAACGGGGAGAACAGCCCGTCGAGTACGTGCAGCGCTGCGAGGTTCGGGTATGCGATCATCTTGATCTCATCGCCCAGTTCGAGCGCCCGTTCGTTTCCCGTTTGGTACGGAAGCCACGCCGGTAGGGCGTCGCCGTTGGGATCGCCCGCCTTTGCGAAATTCGTCCAGTAAGCCGCCATGTCGTCGGCCAAACGCCGATCCTGTGCGGTCCAGTTCCACGGCTGGAGCTCGAGTTTGTCGAATGCGTAGCGCATTTCGGCCCAGTGCCCGGCTCCCCAGTGCGCGTACGGCGAGCCGGCTGGGTACGGCGGAACGCGCGTAAAATAGTACGCGAATACGGGGTGCGTGCCGGTCGTCGATTGAAGGCGCGCCCACGTGCGCATGTCCCAACCGAAACGCAGATCTCGTTCCAGGTTGGCGCGGGCAGCGAGCGCGCCGGCGTCGGTCTTCGGTTCGTACGCAGCCGTAAGCACGGGTGGGAGCGGCCCGAACGCTTTGGCTAGGTCGGCGTCGAACGTCGCCGCGCTCGTCGTCACGTCCCCCATGAGCGGAAGCCCTTCATCTGCGTTCGTTCCCACGATAAGCGGCACGTCGTTCTGCCGCCCCGCCTTGAACGTAGCATATGGGGTAGCGGGTAAAACGTAGCCGTCGACGATCCAATGTGAATTTTCGATCGCGCCGTTCACCTTATCGGCCGGCATCGCCCGCAACTCGGCGAGCGTCTTGACGCCAAGTGATGCCTCGGATTTCGATCCATCGTTCTCGGCGCCGCGAAGAAAGAACCCGGCGCCGGACGATGAAATCTGCGCCGGTTCGAACGTGCCGCCGCTCTCGCCGATCGCCCGCTGAAATAATCCCTTTGCGAGCGGCGAACTCATAAGGATGCTTACGGACATCGATCCCGCCGACTGGCCGAAGATCGTGACTCGATTCGCATCCCCGCCGAAGGCGCCGATGTTGGCTTGAACCCATCGCAACGCGGCGATTTGATCGAGCAGACCGTAGTTGCCCGACGTGCGATGCGGTGACTCGGCGCTCAACTCGGGCAGCGCGAAGAATCCGAGAGCCCCGATGCGATAGGCGATCGTCACGACGATCACTCCGCGCCTCGCGAGCTTGTCTCCCCAATAGTTCGGAATCGATGCAGAGCCATTCGTCCACCCTCCTCCGTAAATCCACACCATAACGGGCAGTTTCGTATTAGCCGCCGTAGCCGGAGCCCAGATGTTGAGGTAGAGGCAATCCTCGCTCTTCGGTTCGGCTGGGGCGCCGGGCAGCGAGTCCCCCGTCTGCGGACAAATCGGAGCGAACGATCGTGCCGCTCGAATGCCGGGCCAAGGCGTCACGGGCTGCGGATCGCGCCAACGCAAATCACCAACCGGCGGCGCAGCGAACGGGATGCCTTTGTAGACGCGTATCCCATCTTGGTTCGCGCCTTGAATCGCGCCGGATCGCGTCTGCACCGGCGGCGTAGTTTCACCGTCGTCGGCACGTGCGATGCAGGAAAGAAGCGTTATCGCGACTCCGGTCGCCGCAACGATGGTGAAATGGCGAAGCAGCCGCTTCGCGGAGCAGAGATTCTCGATCATCTCAGGACGTACGCCCCCCGGCCGTCAAGAGTTTCGCTTTTGGCTCGGCAATGAGCCGCGGCGCTACTCCTCGTCGTCCTCTTCGCGCAAGTCGTGGAAGAACTCTGCGGCCGTATCGCGCAAAACGTCGAGCAGCCGCCCGAAGTTCGGGCGTACCTCCTCGGCGTTGGAGACGCACAACTCGACGGTGAACAGCGCGTCGCGCTCGTCTTCCCAGATTGCGGTCTTGACGAACTTCTTGCGCACGTTGAGCGCGTTGGCGACTTCGGTTGCGGCCTCGATGCTCGCCTCGGCGGGAAGCGCCCAGCCGGAGCCGATCATCACGAAGTTCGGATCGTCGCGGTAGCCGACGACGAAATAACGATCGCCCTCGCTCTTAAAGGTTATCCGAAGGGCTTCGTCGTCGTTGTCGCGCGCAAGCAGCAAGCCCTCGTCTTCGATCGCCGACTCGATCGGCCCGAGGTGATCCGTATCGTCCATACAGCGGTGCTTAGCGCTCGCCTTTCATGAACTCGCGGATGAACTTATCCGCCGCGGCCTTGCTTTCGCTGCGATCGACCATGCGCTCGACGGCGGTATTGCCGGCATCGCGCAGCCGTCCGACGATCTGCCAAAAGTGCTGCATAAACTCGTCGACGCCGGTCGTTTCATATTCGAGTGTAGCGACGAAGATGGTGCCGTCCTGTGCCAGCATGAACCGCGTTCCCGGGTACTCGCCTTCGATATCGGCGAGCGTATCGGTCGGTGCTATTTCCTTGTCGCGTACCCAGTCGGGTACTTCGTACGCCGTCGACAGGCTGAACCGGTTCGGTTCCGCTTCGGAAACTGCGACCGAAAACATCTGCCCGCGCGTGCGGAAAACGATCTCGGCGAGTGCTCCCGATTCCTCGAGCGTCGTGACTTCGACTTTGTGCCCTTCGGCCTCGATGAAACGCGAGATGGATTCGCTAACCATCGGTCTCGACCACGCCGATGTTCTGCGCGAGATACGAACGCGACAGCCTCACGTACTCGTTTGCCGAGATTGCAATCCAGAAGGCCGCGTCGGTGCCCTCGAGCGCTTTCTTCACTTTCGCGGGCGCTCCGGCGGCAAGAACGTGCGCCGGAATTTCAACGCGCTCGCCGACGACGCTGCCCGCAGCGATCAGCGCGCCCTCGCCGATGATGCAACCGTTGAGGAGCGTTGCGTTGCTGCCGATAAGCGCGTGGTTCTTGATATCGCAATCCTCCATGACGGCCGAGTGCCCGACCGTTACATCGTCCCCCACGAGCGTCTTACCCGCTTCGCTGACGTGAACCACGGCGTTATCCTGAATCGACGTGCGGGCGCCGATGCGAATCGGGCCGTTGTCGCCGCGAAGCACGGCGCCGAACCAGATGCTGGACTCTTCACCGATTTCGACGTCGCCGATTAGTACGGCATTCGGGGCCACGAAGGCGGTTGGGTGAATTTTGGGCCGCTTGCCCCCGTACTCGACGATCATACAGCGAAGCTTCGGAGGCGGCGCCGTCGAACCTAGCGGCATGCACCGCCACCAGACCCCGCTGCGCGGCGTCAAGGCCACGCCCCGTCCCAAACCGTCCGACCCAAACTACACGGACGTCAATTACGCCTATGCCGGGCGCGAGGGGCATATTCACGAAGTGGTCGAGATCGGCGGCCGCTCCCTTGCGAAGGTCGGCTTCAACGACCGTAAGATCGTTTACTATTTCCTGGACGATTTGGAACTCGACGACCGCGCGAAACGCGGCACGTTTCACGACACGGAAACCGACTAAGTACTTCTCGCGATCGCCGGCCGGCTCTGCGAGCGCGAACGCTGCACGGAGCCGCCGGCGGCCGCATCTACGGTGTTACGTTAGGGTTCTTATCGGCGAACGCGCCGTTGGGATTGGGTTTCACCCATACGATCAGATCCCAAATCGCCGGAAAGTGGAACACCGTGACGACTTGCGTCACGTCGGTCACTTTCTTGAGCACGACGAGATCCTGTGCGGTCGGATGCTCCGGATTCACGCCGGCTTTGACGACGTCCGGATCCATCATGTACAGATCGTAGTGAACCTTGCCGTCCACGTCTTTGGTCACCCAATGGATGTGGCCGTCGAACTCAACCCAGCGTCCGGGATTCACGCCCCAGAGGTCCGGGCGCGTCTTGCTGACGGAGAGCGGAACGGAGAAGTCGGCTCCGAGCAGAGCCCCCTGACGGTCGTACCACAGTTGGCTCGGATGCTTGTCGTCCGACGAGGTCCACTGCAGGTTGGCGTAGCTGATGGCGCCGGTATCATCGGGATTGGTGTAGCGGATGTAGCCGGCTTTTTCGGCGGCGGCCGCGGTGGGATAGCGGGTGCCGAGATCGAGCTGAATGGCCCGGACGAAGTCCTTTTCGGCGGGGGACTCGGGGCCTTTGAAGGTAGCGGGCTGGTCGGCCCGCGCTCCGGCGATGAGGCAGAGCGCGAACGCGAAGGCAAGCGCAATAATTCTCTTCATGGAGCGATTGTAAGGCGAAAGGCTGCCCGAATCTTCTAAGAGATATCAAAAGCCGCTCAGCCCCGAGGGGCTCGAAGCGACCTTTCTCCGAAAGGGCCTCACCCGCGGCCGACGAACCAGGGTCGGTCCCATCTCACGGCCCTCAATGCGCAGCCGGGGATGCGCGCCGATGTAGCTCAGTGGTAGAGCAATTGTTTCGTAAACAATAGGTCGTCAGTTCAATCCTGACCATCGGCTCCAGTTTCACGCTCGATACCAATAATGCGCTCCCTTCGGCTCATGGGAGCGCAAATACGTAAAGATTCCCGCCGAGTGGAATGTGGCGAAAGAGCGGCGTCATTTTGGGTCCGCCCCAGAATGGGGAAACGCCGCCCCATCCCGCCTGCACGGCGACATACTGTTTGCCGTCGACGCGATAGCTGATCGGCTGCCCGATGACGCCGGAACTCATCGCGTGAGTCCATAGAATCTTTCCGGTTCGCGCGTCGAACGCATAGAACTTCTGATCCGGCGTCCCGCTGAAGACGAGGCCGCCGTCGGTCGAAAGCGTCCCGTCATTCCACGGCATCTTCGTTTCCTTTGACCAGACTTGCTTGCCGGTCGCTACATCGATCGCCAGCAGCGCGCCCCAACCAAATGCACCGGGCGCCGGCTCGACTACGAAGGTTTCTTCCAGAAAGCCGTTTCCTGCCTGAAAAGGTACGGGCTTGGTGCCGGAAATTTCCATGCACGTTCGCATCGTCGGCACGAACGCGTATCCCGTCTGCGGATCGAACGAGAACGACCACCAGTTGTCCCCGCCGAAGAACGCCGGGCAGGTGAGGACCTGCTGTCCGATCTGCGGACGCATGCTCGCATCGACGGTTCCGATATTGTTTGCGGCGTCATACCCCGTGACGGAGGTGACCTTCGTGAAGGGCGTCGCGTGAATCAACTTACCGTTCGTGCGGTCGACGACGTAAAACCAGCCGTTGCGTGCAGCTTGGTAGAAGACCTTGCGCGGCCGTCCGTCGATCGTTATGTCTGCTAGGGCGGGCGTGGCAACCGCGTCGTAATCCCACGAATCGTTCGGAGTTTCCTGAAAATACCACTTGAGCTTTCCGGTGGTGGGATCGAGCGCGACGATGGAGTCGGTGTAGAGATTGCGGCCCTTTCGCTCTTCTGCGAGCCACGGCGAGGGATTGCCGACGCCCCAAAGCAGTGTGTCGCTGGAAGCGTCGTAGCTTCCCGTCATCCACGGACTGCCGCCCCCGTGCTGGTACGTCTGTCCCGGCCAAGTATCGCCGCCGGGGTCGCTCGGCGCGGGGACCGTATAGAAGCGCCATTTCAGCGCACCGGTGTTCGCATCGAGCGCCTGAATGAAGCCGCGAACGCCGTATTCACCGCCACCCTCGCCGACGATGACTGTGCCTTTGACGATCAGCGGCGCGTTGGTCATGCCGTAACCGATCCCGGGCGGCATCAGGCTTACGTTCCAAACGACGCTGCCGGTATGCGCATCGATCGCGACGACGTGATTATCGAGCGTCGACATGTACGCGTTGTTTCCGTACAATGCTACGCCGCGATTTACCATATCGCAGCACTGAGTACGAAGCTGTTTCTTATCGACTTGATAGTCGTACTCCCACAGCTGTTGCCCGGTTGTGGCATCGAGGGCGTACACGTGATCCATGGGGGTCGTGACGATCATGGTTCTTCCGTTCACGATCGGAGGCGCTTCAAAACCGCTGGGGATGAAAACGGAATGTGTAAAGACCTCGTGGAGGTTTGCGACGTTCCCCGTGTTTATCTCGGAATACGGAACGTGTGCCTGGCTTTGATACGTCCGCAAATACATCAGCCACCCGTCGTCGCTCGCCGCGTTAAGAAGGCGATCGTCGGTGACGGGCTGCCAACCGGCGGCGTTTTGGGATTGCTGCCCGCTGCACGCCGTCGTGAGAAACGTCGCGGCGGCAATTGCGGCTACAAGAAAAAGCGCCTTCATGGTGGCCCCAACATTGCGGTTGAGTCTGATGCCACGGACGACGTCAACTCGGCGCTACCCGGGCGATGGCCGTGTTCTTTCAGTAGAAACGCCATGATGTCGGCATAGTCGGTGGGGCGCAGACCGCCCGCGTTGCCTACCGGCATCGTCGTTATCATGTAACCGTAGACGCCGCCCACACTTTGCCACTGAACGTTGCCGTTCGGTCCGTTAAGCGCGGGTGCGGAGACGCCTTCGAGATTTACTCCGTGACATAGGGAGCAGTTTGCATTATAGAGGCCCTGGCCTTTTTGAGCCTGCGCCGATGTGAAGGAAGGGGCGCTCGATCCGGCGTTCGCCTGTGCGAAGGCGTACGCGACGGTGACTAGGAGGGCGGTCCCGATTAGCGCTCCGGACGTCCTGCGGAAGACATTCATGTGAGGTCCTCCCAAAAACTCATCCTACACTCCTCGCCGCACCGTGACAAGTCAACCTGCCGACCGGTCGCGGCGCCCGCGCTAACGTCCTAGCCCGAGTTTCATCGCCGGCGCATACCGGCTATTTCTTACTGCAGGCGCTCCAGTTCGACGCGGCGGTTGAGCGCTTTGCCGGCGTCGGTCGCATTGCTCGCGACCGGGCGCGTCTGGCCGTAGCCTTTGGCGACCAAACGCGAGCGCGCGACGGCGTAGTGCGCAACCAAATCGTCGACGACGGCTTGTGCGCGTCGCTGTGAAAGTGCGAGATTGTAAGCTGGTCCGCCGTCGGAATCCGTGTGTCCCGAAACCTCGACATGCCACGAAGGATTGGCGCGCATCAATGCGGCGATCTGTGCGATCACCGGTTCGGAGCGCGGTTGAATGTGTGCGCTGTCGTAGTCGAAGTGGATGCCGTAAACGCGGATGCGCTGATGCTTGGCGATCGCGGCTTTTTTTAGCGGCGCCGTTGCGGTGAGCGTGATCGTCGCTTGCGAGGTGTGGCCTTGCGCGTCGGTTGCGGCAACTTTAACGGTGTAAACGCCGGCCTTCGCCGACGCCGGCACGTTGACGGCTATCGCCAATGGTTGCGTCGTACCGGCGAGATCGAACGCGTTCGGCGTGACGGTTGCCGGAAAGTCGCCGCTCGACGCCACGGTGAGGTGTCCGTTCCAGCCCAATCCGGCGAGCGCTTCCATCGAGAACGGCAGCGTTTGGGTTTTGCCAATGGTGAACGTGGCTTCGGTCGTGGGCTGCACGATGAACGAGGCGGCGACGCTTTGCGTGCACGGCATCCCCGCGGGAACCGGCAGCTGTAACTCGAGCGTGCGAAGGCGCTGATATCCCGTGTTGCCGCCGTCGTCGTGGTCGAACCCGTCGTAGATGATAACGCCTTGCCCGTACGTCGCGTACATCTGCATGAAGCCGTTATCGTGTTTGACGTTGGTTCCGAATATGTGGCCGCACCAGTGCGTGTCCTGTGTCGTCACGATATTGGCGTCCCCGAGCTCGTTATTGCCCTTGTCGAGGAACGTCTGGGGGTCGAAGAAGTGCGCGTCGCTCGTCTCGCTCGTCCCGAGCGCGTCATTTTCGACGACGATCAGACGATCGCCCGGCGCGCCGTGCGCTCCGGGGTTCGACGTCTTGAACGCGTACGGTAGGAAATCATACGTTGACGAGGGGCACCCGTCGGAGTCGACGATCACGAGCTTGTGCCCGGCCGATACCCACTGCAGAAGTGCGTCGGTCTGTCCCTGGCTCAAGTAGCTTGAAGCGTCGCACAGCCCGTTTAGGATTGCGGTCTCCGGTTGTGCGAGCGCGGCTCGGTCCAGCATCGAGGCGTGCATGCGAATGTAGGAACTGCCGGGAATCGCGGCTTGGTCAACCGGCCACAGCGGCAGCACGCTGATGCCTTCGAGTACGAGCACGCGATACGCTCCGGTTCCGGTCGTTTGCGCGCCGCAGAACTTCGGTTGCGTCGCGACGCGCATCAGATAAAGCGGTGAGTCGCCCCCGTCGACAACGATGAGCGAGGCGTCGTCGTTGACGACCGCTTGCCGCGGTGCGCCGCCTTCGGTAAACCGCCAAACGCGGCCGTCGAGCATGCCGGGATAGCCTTGCACGGCCTGGCTTTCGTCGCAACGCGCGGCGCTCATCGCGGTGCCGACCGTCACGATTCTGCGGTACCAGGGATCCGATTCGCTTGAGCGATTCGTGAACGCGCCGTTCGCGTAGGGGACGTTATCGTTGTTGGCTTCGACGTAGGTGCCGGCCGGCGACGCAGAAGCCGGCAGCGGAGCAACGGTTCCCGCGACTGCGATACGGTTAAATGCCGGACTGGTGGCCGTAACTCGAATCCAGCGAGCGGTTACGCCGGCCGCCAGCGTCTTAGTCGCTTCGTCGGTACTTCCCGACAAGGTGCCCACGCTGTGAAAGTCGCCGGCCGGACCGTTCGTGCCGACGGCAAACTCGACCGCAGCCGTCACACCGGATGCTGTGGCGGGAAGGTCGGCGGAAAACGCGCTGATCGCAGCGGGTCCGGGAAGCTCGTAGGTGATGACGATTGGAACGGTCGAGCCGCTCGGCATACGAACGCCGTCCCGTGCGAAGCCGCTCGGATCGTTCGTCGCCGCAGCCGGATAGCTGCGCACGATCGTTCCGTTCTGCCAGTCCAGGAGGTTAGTGTTAGGCGTGGGCGTGGGCTCGGGCGCCGTCGCAGCGCCCGCAGCGGTCGTCGTCGTCGGCGCCGACGCGGTCTCGGAAGCGCCGGGCGCGACGGAAGCTTGTTCGGACGCTGGAGAGCTCGCGATGGGTCCGGCCGTGTTTGCGGCCTTCGCGCAACCAGCGATCGAGACAGCAAGAAGTACGAGAGCAACGCAACGTGGCACGGCGTCCTCCTTCCGAAGGCGATGCAACGTACCTTTGCCGGTCGACTCGGCTCTTCCGCTACGGTTCGTTCAATGAGGAAGCACGAAGTCGGTGGTGTCGTCGTCTTCGAAAATTGGAAGCTTCGGATTCAGTGCATATCCGCCCGCGGGTTCGTCGACAATGGCGACGGTTACTCGCCCGCTCATCGCCGTCTTTACGGGCACGACGAAGACTTGTGCGTGCACGAGGTCGTACGCTCGGCGTGGTACGGCGAAAACCTTGGTAACCGTCTCCGAGGCGCCGGGCTCGATGATTATGTGCATGGCGGGGTTCCCACCGGCGGCTGATGCGCGCAGCTCTGCGCGGGAAGCTACGAGGCGGCGTGAAACGATTGGGATGTTGGCGTCATAGCTGCGCAACGCCGGCTGCTCCCGCCGGCGCACGGCGGGTTGCGGCCCGTACCGTTCGCCCCAGACGTTATACGCATCGGCGGCGATGTCTATTTCGGTCTTGCCGGTATTTCGCAGGACGTACGCGAGACTGATATAGTCTCGATCGCTATCGTGTCCGAGACTGCTTACCGTCACGGTCAAGTTGACGGCGGCAGGCTCGTTCGCGGGCTTGATCTTCTCCTGATAGATGAACGTGTAGAATGCCCAAATACCGGCAGCTAGGATTGCGACCGCTTCGACGACGTGCCGGAGGGTTGCCCACCGGTCTTCAACGACGCGAATCTCGTATGGGCCGCGTGGTTCCACCGCTACTCCGTATCCGGCGGTTCGTTCGAGCCTTTGCGCGTCAAGAAGAACAGACGGGTTTTTGGAGCAGGGATTGGAATGAAGCGGCGCGGCTTCTGTGCAAAATCGAGACTGTCTTCAAGGCTGTTCGCGCGCGTGTCGGTATATCCGAACGACGCTGGTCCGATGGGTCCGAGTCCGAAGATGTGCTCCGCGAACTTCATGATGCTGCCGAACTCATACTGCGTGTGCGAGACGTAGTCCTCGCGTGCGTACGGCGAGATGATGATGCACGGAACGCGCTCGCCGAGTCCGACGAAATCCTTCTGCGGCGGCGCGACGTTGTCGTACCACCCGCCCCAATCGTCCCACAGGACGACGATCGCCGTTGAATCCCAATCCTTACTTTCGCCGACGGCGTTCACTACGCTCGCGACCCACGACGGCCCGGTGCTGCTGTGGTTGCCCGGGTGATCGGAATCTTGCGCAGTGGGCGTTACCCAAGTAACGCCGGCGAGTCTTCCGGCGGCGACGTCGGCGAGCACTTGCTGCGGCGGGTGGATGACGTTTTTCCAGTCACGGCCGTAACGCACGCGGCGGATCGCATCGAACGACGACCAGCCGTCGCCGCCGTTTCCGATTGCGACCGCATAGTATCGCCACGAAATACCGCGGGCATCGAGATTATCCGCCAGCGTATTGAACTGCGTGAAGCATGGAACGGTCCGCCGTTCCAGCTGACTTGACGCTGGGCGTTCACGATGGACGTGGGCGTCCCAATCGGGGAGTTGCAGCCCCAAATGTCTGCCGGCGGCCACTGCACTTCGGCAATCGCAGGCGTTAGGTTCGCCGTGCCGGCAATCAGATCGAGATGCGCGGTGAAGCTCCCGCCGAACTCCGTTTGGAACATGTGGTCGGCGAGAACGTACCGTTTCGCCATGGTGCGATACGGCGCGATGAGGTTGTGATCGACGTATGCGTATGGATCGATTGCCGCCGGGGTTCCTTCGGCGCCTCCCTCTCTGTCGAAGCCGTCCATTTTGCCGTTGTCCCACGCGGCAATCCCGTCGGTCCATCCGTGACCCATATCCGGCGTGTCGAACGTAATCTTACGCAGCGGAACGGTGGTCCCGCCGCTCGTTCGCCCCGATGTCGCCGAATCTGCGCCGGGCCAACCAGCGAAGAAGTTGTCGAAACTCCGATTTTCCTGGATGATGATCACGAGGTGTTTGATATGCCGGCTGAGCGCTCGCTGCACGAGAGCGGCGTGGAGCACGGCCGGCGCGAGTTCCATTTGATGCGGCGGAGACGTTGCATAACCGCCGCATCCCGGTAACGCGATCCCAGCAACCAGCGCTACGGCGCACGCAACGCGCGCGAATGAATTGCTGGAACTGTTCATATGGAAGGCTTTTGGGCCACGAGTCCTCGCGACCTTTACGGGATTCGGTCCTAAGAGGCCGTAACGGGTCACGCGTTGGTGAACTCGCGCGCTCTAGCAACATCATTTCGTCTGGAGGGTGTCGCATGAAGCGCGCGTTACCGGTGGCTCTCATCTTCGCCGCACTTATCGTCCCGATGCGAACGCTCGCCGAACCGCAAGAGCGTACGAGCACGGTCGCCGATCGGCAACTCATCAACCTTACCGTTTATAACGGTGGAACCGCTCTCGTTCACGACCGTCGCCGGGTAACGCTCGATGCAGGCATAAACCTCCTCGCTTGGCGCGACGTCAGCGCGTCGATGGATCCGACGTCGGCGCTGCTCGATCCCGTTGGGGACGACCGCTTGACCGTGCTCGAGCAGAACTTCGACTTTGATTTACTCGATCCGAACGCACTTTTGCAGCGATATGTCGGCAAAGAAGTGACGATCGTTCACGATCCGCAGTTCGCCGGTCAGCGTGAAACGCGCGAGAACGCCCGGATCCTCAGCACGAACGGCGGGATCGTTCTACAGTATGCGGATCGCATCGAAACCGAAGTGCGCGGCCACATCATCTACCCGGAATCGCCGAGCAACTTTCGCGACCGGCCCACCCTCGTGCTGGATATGGATAGCGAGCGCGGCGGCCCGCAAATCGTCGATCTCAGCTACATGACCGGCGGGTTGAGCTGGCGTGCCGACTACGTCGGCGTACTCGCACCCGACGAGGCGCACTTGTCGCTCACCGGACTCGTGACCCTCTCCAACACCAGCGGTATCGGCTACGCCGGCGCACGCCTGCAACTCGTCGCCGGGAACGTCAACGTCGTGCAGCCCCAAGTTCTCAGAACCATCGCGCACGTCACGGCTAACGCGTATTCGGTGAACGCAGCCAACGTTCAGCAAGAGAACTACTTTGAGTACCATCTCTACACGCTCGCGCGCCCGACGACGATCGCGAACAATCAGACGAAGCAGGTATCGCTGCTTAGCGCGCGCGGCATCCCCGTTCGCAAGACGCTCGAACTGCGCGGCGAACAAAATTACGATGAAAATGCCCAACCGGATCTTGGCGATCGCCTGCCGGTAAGCGTCTACGTAACGTTTGAGAATCGCGACGGAGAGTTGGGTATCCCGCTGCCGGGCGGCATCGTCCGCATCTACAAGAACGATTCACGCGGCCTCGGGCAGTTCTTGGGTTCCGATCAAATCCAACATACGCCGAAAAACGAATCCGTTCGGCTGCACCTCGGCGATTCGTTTGACGTGACGGCGCGGAAAAAGCAGACCGACTACCATCAGGACGGCTGTACGAGCGACAGCTCCTACGAGATCGTCGTCGCCAATGCGAAATCGGTGCCGCAGGACGTGCTCGTCGTCGAGTCGATCCCCGGCGAGTGGTGGATCCCGAGCGAGAGCTTGCCGCACGCCAAATCGTCGTCGTCGACGGCAAATTGGCCGTGCACGTTGCGCCCGACGGGAGTCGCACCCTGACGTACACCGCCCACGTGAAGTGGTGTTAGCGGGGGCCGCCTCGAAAACCCAGCGCATGGCCAACCTGACGCGATCGCGCTTCCTCGCTGCTGCGGCCGGTGCGGCCGCAGCCCCGTACGTCGAATGGCTGCGCCCCGCCTTTGCGCAAGAACTTCCCTCGAAACTCTCCGACGTCGACCACATCGTCATCTTGATGCAGGAGAACCGGTCGTTCGACCATTATTTCGGCACGCTCTCGGGCGTGCGCGGATTCGGCGACGCGCACGCCGCACTGCTCCCGTCGGGCAAGCCCGTCTTCTACCAACCCGACGGCCGTTCGCGCGACGGCTACGTGCTGCCGTTCCATCTCGATACGAGTGCAACGAACGCGCAGCGGCTGCACGATCTCAGTCACGCATGGCGAGCGCTGCACGAGTCGTGGAACGGCGGCCTACAAGATGGTTGGGTCAACGCGCACTATCGAACCGACGGAAAGAACGCGCCCCTGACGATGGGGTACTACACGCGCGACGATCTGCCGTTTTACTACGCCCTCGCCGATGCGTTCACGATCTGCGATGGATACCACGCCTCGGTGATGGGACCGACCAATCCGAATCGCTATTACTGGATGACGAGTTCGATCGATCCCGGCGGTAAGAACGGCGGTCCCGCAACGAACAACAGCGGCACGCGCTATACGTGGGAAACCTACGCGCAACGCCTCGAACGGGCGGGGATTTCCTGGCGGATCTATCGCCCCGAAATAACCGTCGAGTTTCCGGTCGGGCTCGACATCATCATGAATTTTGCTGCGTTCCAGGATGCACCCGCCACGTCGGGCCTCTTCGAAAACGCGGCGAAAATGCGTTCGGTCGAAACGATGCTCCAGGATATTCGCACGGGGAATTTGCCTCAGGTCACGTGGATCGTTCCGCCTTACAATCTTTGCGAACATCCCGATATGCTGCCGGCGGCCGGCGAGAACTATCTGCGTCAAATTCTCGAAGCGTTCTGGTCGAACCCGAAACTTTGGTCGCGCACCGCATTCGTGCTGGTCTACGACGAGAACGACGGGCTGTTCGACCATGTCGTTCCGCCGACGCCGCCGCCCGGAACTTCGGGAGAGTTTGTCGACGGTGCGCCGATCGGCCTTGGATTTCGCGTACCGTGCCTCATCCTTTCGCCGTTTACCCGCGGCGGCTACGTTTGCGGCAACACGTTCGATCATACGTCGACGCTGCAATTTATCGAAACCCGCTTCGGGGTGGAAGTGCCGTACCTCACCGATTGGCGCCGCCGGACGTGTGGAGATCTCACCGCGGCGTTCGGTTTTGGCCAGCCGGCCGACGCTAGCGTTCCCGTGCTGCCCGAAACGCAGCGAGCGCTGCTCGTGGTCGAGCAGCGGATCGCCGCGCTGCCGAATCCGACCGTACCGAGCCTCCAAGCGATGCCGAAAGCGGAACCTGCCGCGATCGTGCGTCGCCGTCGCCCCGCCTAACTCGGGCGAGTATCACGTTTTTGGGATAGAGCCGGCCGGGCGGGCGCGGTAAGCTGGGCTGACACGCATTCCGCTGGAGGCGCGATGATCGATCGCCGAGACTTTCTCGCGGCGCTGGGTGCCGCGGGCGTCGCACCGGGGCTCTTAGGCGTAACCGGGAGCGAACCGGGACTCCAGCCTTTGGCGCGCGCGCTGGTTCTGAGCGGCGGCGGAGCGCGCGGGGCATACGAGGCCGGCATTATCGGCGGCCTGGCTGCGGCTGCCGGGGTCAAGGACGGCGCACCGCTCGCGCCTTACGAGATCGTGTGCGGTACCTCGATCGGCGCGCTCAACGGCTGGTTCGTCGCAACCGGCCAGTACTCGCGACTCCAAGCGATGTGGTACGGAATCAGTGCGGCGAAGCTTACGCGTCTCAAACCTCAGTTCCAAGCCGCGCACGACCCGCAAAGCGGAGTTCTGAATCGTTTTGCCTCGGCGATCGCGCTCGCTGGTTTGACCAAGGATCAGGGCGCGCTGCTGCAGTCGAAACCAATCTTCGATTGGATCGTCGAAAACGTCGACGCCACGCGCCCGGCGCTGTTACCGCTCACCTGGGCGACGACGAATTTGACGACGCAACGCGCGGAATACTTCTACGTTCGGCCGCCGGGCGCGCCGGCGAACTTCTCGCAGGAGCTGATCTCATCTCTGCGGTTGACGCTCGGCCCGCACACCGTCGTGCGCGAGGCAACGCCCGATATTCTCCATCGTGCCATCTTCGCATCGGCGTGCATTCCGCTCGCATTCGATCCCGTCGTCATGCCCGGTCCGGATGGGACGCCGTGTTCGTACTGCGACGGCGGCGTGACGAGCAATACACCGATTGCGATCGCGCATTCGGTCTCCTCGGCAGCCGACGTGATTTTCATGGACCCGGCGTTTCGCGACGAGTCGGATTACGCCGACGCACTCTCCATCGGCTTCGGCATGTTCGGCACCATGCAGCGGCGGCTGCTCGTCATGGAGATGCGCGGCGTCTACTTCCAAACACAGGCGAAGCTCGCATTTTCGCGACGCGCTCCCAGTGCGAATCCGACCGGCGTCGATCCGCTGCTCGAGGCGTTTATCTCCTCGGTTCCGGCAACGGCGATGTTTTATATTCGCCCTGCTAAGACACTGCCGCTCAAGACCGGCGCCTTCGACGACGAGGCGGGCATCGGTGCGGCATACCATATCGGATGGAACGACTCATTTCGAGGATTCACTCCCTACAATTGGGAGACGTTTGAGGAATAAAGCCGATGCGGCGCGTGCGCCGACGCCAATGATCTTCGGACTTAGAGTTGAAGGGACATTCGCGCGCGAGGCGTCGCTACGCCGCTGCGAACGATAACGTCGCGGCCGTCGATACTCCAGCCGTGTCTCAGGAAGAACGATTCGGCAAAAACGCTCGCCTCCGCAAAGAGTCTTTGCAGTTGCAGCTCCTTTGCGCGCGCCAGCGCTTTTGCATAGAGTTCGTCCGCAGTACCGCGCCTCGTCGCTTCGGGCGCACAGTACAGCATCTCGATGTGACCGTCCGCGGCGAGTTCGATCCAACCCACGAATCGGTCGCGTTCCAGGGCGACGAACGTTTCGTGCTGCATCATGCGCTTACGCCATGCGGCAGTATCGGCGGCGCTATTCGACCACACCCGGACCTGTCTCGCGTTGTACCGCGCCGGTGCGATCCCGAGGATCGAGCGCTTAAAGACCTCGACGAGCGAGACCTCGTCGCCGTCATGATAGGGTCGAATCACCAAAGGACCTCGTTCACGATCGACTCCAAATTAGCCCGCTCGTACGTGCCTAAGTACCGGTGCAACGAACTACCGCGCGGGTTCGTTACGCGGACCCACCGAACAGGCTCCGATGGACCTTCGACTATTTGCGGCGGCTTTCGTGGCGGCGTTGCTCGCCGACGGGCCGCCCCACGCCGCGATTGCGGCAACCGCCCCCACTCCGATCGCGGCAGTCGTGCGTGGGCAACTGGAAACCTACCTTAAGACGTACGGCAAGGCAGAACATATTTCAGGCGGATCGCTGAGCGTCGGCCTTCACGGCCGAGCGACGACGATCGATGCTGCGGCCGGTACGTCGCAGATCGGCGGCGGCACGGCGGTCACACCGAGCAGCATCTTTCAGATCGGCAGCAATACGAAGGCGTTCACGGCGGTCTGCCTGCTCCATCTCGAAGCAGATGGAAAACTGAACGTCAAGGATACGATCGGCAAATGGGTGCCCGAGTACCCGGCATGGGCGAACGTCCGGATCGCGCAGCTGCTCGATATGACGAGCGGCATCCCAACGTACGATGACACGAAAGCGTGGGCGGCCGATCTTATCGCCAATCCGCAGCACACGTTTACCGCGGCGCAGCTCATCGGATACATCTATCCGAAGAAATCGCTGCGCGGCTGGAACTATTCGAATACCGGTTATATCGTCGCGCAGTTGATCGTGGAGCGTGCGTCGGGAGAGAGCTATACGAAGTACGTCGGCGACGTCATCCGGCAGGCCGGCCTTGCCGACACGTTCTACCAAACGAGCTTCTATCCGGAATCGGTCTTTAAGCGGCAAATTGCGGGCTATTACGACAACGACGGGCCCGGGAACGAACCGCTGGCGCCGCTGCTCGGCAAAAACGTGCGTTCGTTCAGTATCTCGTGGACGCAAGCCGCAGGCGGGATCGTCTCGACGCCGAGCGATATCGTAAGATGGGTGCGCGATCTCTACACCGGACCGATTCTGGCAGCGCCGCAGCGCGCCGAGTTGGAAACGTTGATCGACACCGGCACCGGCGAAACGCTTGCGGCGGCTTCGGCGAAGAACCCGCGCGGTTTCGGACTCGGTATCAGCGAGATGTACAAGAAGCCGATCGGCAGATTCTTTTTCTACGAAGGCGAGACGCTGGGCTATCGCGTCGCGCACATCTACGTACCGTCGACGGATACGACCATCGTTGTCGGTCTCAACAGCCAGCCCGCGGGAAGCAGAGACCACATCGGGCCGTTCATCTCCCAGATTTACCAGACGCTCCAGGAGCGCGGCCTGGTCAATCTATTAAATCATTAGTTGACAAACAACTAACGATTTAGTAGTATACCGGTAGAGGCCTCGCAGTGAGGCCTGCCAGCCAAAAAATGGAGATGCCGGTAATGAAACCCGTCGAAACCCGCAAGACCCTCGCCGAACGCCTGAAACCGACTCCGCTCGGACACTTCGTCGGTCGGGGACCGCGCCTCGGTTAGCTCCGCGGCAAGGTCCCGAACCCGCCGCGCTAGGCGGGAACGAATTTGAGGGCGAGGCCGTCGATGCAGTAGCGCAAGTGCGTTGGCGGCGGCCCATCGTCGAAGATGTGCCCCAGGTGGCCGCCGCATTGACGGCAGTGTACTTCGGTCCGCTCTTCGGCGATCGAGAAATCCGACTGAGTCTGCGTGGCATCCGGAAGAACCGTCCAGAAGGACGGCCACCCGTCACCGCTGTCGTACTTGTTCTTGGACGAGAACAGCGCGAGCTCGCAGCCGGCGCAGCGATACGTGCCGGGGCGCGTCTCGCCGATCAGCGGACTCGAATTCGGCGGCTCGGTTCCGCCTTCGCGCAAGATGAAGTACCGATCGGATCCAAGAATTTTCATCCACTCCGCATCGCTGTGCGTCACCGCATACTTGCCGCTCGCAATTGACGGTTTGGTGCACGCCGCGGCGAGCACCGCGGCTGCAGCGAGGCTCCCGAGAAAAGCTTCGCGCTTCATCGAATCACCGGCGTGATGTGACATGCGGCGCCGCCGTTCTTTTCGAAATACCGTTGATGGTATTCCTCAGCGGGCCAGAACGTCGGAGCCGGTTCGATCTGCGTGACGATCGGGCGCTTGTGATTCACCTGCTCGCGATCGCGCGACGCGATGGCCGCGGCTTGCTGCTCCGGCGAATACGTGAAGATCGCCGACCGATATTGATCGCCCACGTCGGGGCCCTGACGATTGAGCTGCGTCGGATCGTGAATCTGCCAAAACGCGCCGAGCAGTTGATCGTACGTCACGCGCGACGGATCGAAGGTCACTTCGACCGCCTCCGCATGACCGGTTCCGTGACCGCATACCTGGCGATAGGTCGGATGCTCGGTCTTCCCGCCGATATAGCCGGAGACGGCATCCAACACGCCCGGAATCCCACGGAAGGCGGCCTCGACCCCCCAAAAACATCCGGCCGCAAACGTCGCTTTTTCAGTACTCATACACACATAGAACGCCGCCCGCCCCGTCTCGGATGCGTCCCTCGGCCCCTCGGAGCGGTAGCGTCGAGCGGCCCCTGGGGTCCGTCCGGCAGACGCTCGAAAACCCCATCCGTGGGGTTTTCTACTTGACTGTTTTTTCAAAACGTTCAAAGGAAGTACGCCCTCCGGGCTTTTTTGAAAAAATCAGACACTGCCGGACGGACCCCAGGGGCCGCTCGACGCTACTGCTGCAGTGCTTCCAACACGTTCGCTTGCACGCGCGCAACGGATTCCGATGCGTTGGGTGCCAGGTCCATCCAGTCGTTGATCATCAAAGCGAAAATGATCATGCCGTGATGCGGGGTCTTGAGGTAGCCGGCGAGCGTTCGTGCGTGATTGATCGTTCCCGTCTTCGCGTACACACTGCTGGTGAGCGGCGTGCCGGCGAAACTGGACTTGAGCGTGCCGCGAACGCCTGCGAGTGGCAATGCATCGAGCACGATCTGCCGGTTTGTTCCGGCCCAGTCGTATTTGAGGATCGTAATGAGTGCCTGTGGCGTGATGCGATCGTATTCGCTCAGCCCGGAGCCGTCGAAGATCGTGACGGTGTGCGGATCGATGC
>CAWAJD010000023.1:0-46109 GCA_963782265.1 Vulcanimicrobiota bacterium | reverse complement strand
GTTTCAAACGCAGGATCGCGGCGAACACTGGACGCCGATCAGCACCGGACCTGACCCTCAACCTGAAAGACCACCAGAAGCCCTCGGGCGGTCCGCTCGCACTCGACGTTTCCGGGGCCGAGTACTCCGACACGATTCTGTACGTCGAAGGCTCGTCGCTCGATCGCGGCGAGATTTGGGTCGGCACCGACGACGGATTGGTGCAGCTGACGCGCGACGGCGGTTCCAACTGGAAGAACGTCACGCCGCCGGGCGTGCCGCCGTACGGCCGCGTCGAAGCGGTCGTGCCTTCCCCGCTGCGTGCGGGTACGGCGTATGCGACGATCGACCGCCACCGCTCCGGCGACTACAAGCCCTACGCGTTCGTGACGCACGACTACGGAGCGACGTGGACCAGCATTGCCCAAGGCCTGCCGGTCGATCAATACGCGCGCACGATCCGCGCCGACAGCGTCAATCCCAACCTCGTTTACGTTGGAACGGAACTCGGGCTGTATCTGTCATTCGATGAGGGGCGCAACTGGCAGAGCTTGCAGCTGAATCTTCCGCCGGTGTCCATGCGCGACGTGCGAATACAGCCGGGCTTCAACGACCTCATGCTGGCCACGCATGGCCGGTCGCTCTGGATTCTCGACGACGTCGCATCGCTTCAGCAGTTACCGCAAGCGCAAGCGGCAGGGACGTATCTCTTCGCGCCCCGCACCGCGTACGCGTACCACCAGCACTCGAACGACGAAGGCATCTACACGCGGTTCGCCGCGAAGAATCCGCCGTCGGGCGCGATCGTCGATTTCTATCAAGACCATGCCGCCGCGAAGGCGCCCGTCGTCGAGATTCTCGACGCATCCGGCACGGTGATTCGCACCGTCTCCGGTACGCATAAGGAAGACAAGAAAGACGTTCCGGACGTGCCGAACAAAGACGGCATCAACCGTTACGTCTGGGATTTGCATGAAAACGGTCCGGTATTGTGGATGGGAGCCGCCAAAGAAGATTATCGCGGGCCCAAGGAGGGTGCGCCGGTCGTCCCCGGCACGTACACGGTCCGCATCGTTTTGGCGGGCAAACCCCTCGAGCGTTCGTTCGTGGTGAAACCGGACCCGCGCGATACGTGGACGCAGAGCGATTACCTCGCCGGCTATCGTTTTACGAAGAAGTACCTGGACGACTACAGCAAGATCGACACGGTGCTCAACAATCTCGATACGATAAAGAAATCCTTGGCGTCTGCCGCGAAGGCTGCGGCGGGGAACGATGCCCAACTGGCGCCGATCGCAGCCGCACAGAAGAACCGCGACACGATCTTCGCACTCTTCACCGCGGACTACCACAACGACGAGGATTCCATCGGACGGCCCGGAGCGCTCCGCGAGGACGTGCCGAGGTCGTTCGGCATCGCCCCGCCGACGGCTGCCTCGCTCGAATACGCGTCGCGGTTCGACGCCGATTACGCCGCGGCGTTCGCGCGCTACAACGATTTCGTGAAGTCGCTCGCGTCACTCTCCGTTGCAGGGGCATCGCCGGTCACACCCTAACGTTGCTTCCCTCAGGCCGCTTGCCTGAAGGGAGCAACTATGATCGCTCGCGGATCGTTCGCCTGCGCTGCAGCCGCTTTGTTTTTGGCAGCCTGCGGCGGCGGAACGCCGGGCGGCTTCACGCTCCCGTCCGCCTCCGACGGCGCGACGAATGGGACGATGCCGCTTCGGCAGCCGAAGTCGCGGCTCGAAATTCGGTTGAAGATTCCCAAACGCAACCGCCACGTACACTACGTTTCCGCCAGCACGAAATCGATCGTCGTATTCGAAGGCACGACGAAGCTCGGCGGCTTCAATACGACGCCGTCTGCGGGCGGTTGCACGTCGCAAGCCGGCTCGACGTTGTGCACGTTTCGGTTCGAATTGGCGAGCGGCGCGAATAAGACGCTCGTGGTGAACGCGTACGATCGCACGAAGGGCGCGGGGAAACTACTCTCCAGCGGATCGGTTACGAAAACGATCGTGACGGGACTCAACGTCATTCCGCTGACGCTCGATGGGGTCGTCGCTTCGGTCGCGATCGCCATTCAGAATCCGTCGAGCCCCGCCGGTACGGCGGCGAAGCTGGCGCTGACGGTGATGGCATCGGACCCGGACGGCAACATCATCATCGGACCGGGCAAATATAGCGCGCCGATTACGCTCACGGATAGCGACGCGAGCGGCAAGACCCACCTATCCACAACCACCGCCACCGGACCAAACGACCGCATCACGCTGCAGTACACCGGCGGCGTGCTGACGAGCGCGACGATCGGTGCGTCGGCAACCGGCGTTACCGCAATCACCCCCGCTCGCTTCACTCCGACGCCGGCGGTCGCGGGAAACTTCATCTTGCCGACGTCGATTGGTGCGAGGACGGGACTGAGCCTCGAGGCGAATGCGATAACCAGTTCCGGCAGCAACCTGTGGGTCAGTGGCGACGACAATAACCATCATGGTGCCCTCTTTACGATGACGACGTCAGGCGCGTTCACGACCTTCATCCCCGGCGCCGGGGTTAGCATCGACCTTCCAAACGACTATCTTAACGGTCTTGCGCCCGGTCCGGACGGCAGCGCTTGGTACGTCGGCGATGTCAACGTGGGAAATATTACGCCTCTCGGCGCCGCAACGGATCAATCGCTTAATAGTGTGGGCCTGCCCGGCTGCAGCAATCCCAACGGGAGGCGAATCGTACCCGCGAACGATTTAGGCGCGTGGTTTACCGTCGATTGCTCGACCGTCTCGCAACTCGCGCACCTCGCGACGAACGGTTTCTTGACGGCCAACGCCCTGCCGTCCACATTCGTACCGAATGGGCTCGTGGTGGGAACCGATGGCAACGTCTACGTTGCCGGTGTCGATAACGGCACCACCGCGGCTATTCTGCGCGCAACCGTCTCGGGTTCGACGGTCACCGGGACGTCGATCGTTGACGTCCCGGCTGCCGGCACGAACGCGGTCGGAATCGCGCAATCGGCCGACGGCGATCTTTGGGAAACGGTTTCGCCCTTGACGTCGTGTGCGCCGGCCTCCTCACTGGTCAGGCTGCATTTGGCGGCGGGCTTCGCACAGTCGTCGACCAGCGTGTTCCCGACGCTTGCGGGATGTTCGTACCCGAACTTTCCAAGCGCGCTGGCAGACGGCAGCTTGTGGGTTCCGGAATTCGAGTACGACGTCGTCGAACAAGTCATACCGGGCGCGAATCAGGCGGCGCCGGCACTGTTCGATCTGGCGCTTCCGTCACCACCGACCGTCTTTGCGGAAATGCACGACTCGACGGTCGGCCCCGACGGCTATCTGTACTTCACCAACGACGACGTCGGACAGCCGACGTTCTCGAGCAACGTCGTTAAGGTGGCGTACTAATCATGAAGAACGCAATGACGAACGGCGCACTGGGTGCAGCCGTAATCGCCGCGCTCCTTACCGGTTGTAACGCTGCCGGCTCTTCGCCGGCGCCCGCTTCGCCCGCAAGCGTTTCCGCTGCCGCAATCGCGAACGCGCAGCGGCACCACGGTTCGGCACGATTCGAGATACGGATTCCGCGGAAGCGGCATCGGGCGAAGTACGTTTCGCCGAACACACGATCGATGGTGATTTCGGCCAACGGAACAGCGATCGCGACGCGCAACCTGCTGCCCACCTCGCCCGGCTGTACGCGCAGCGACCGAGCCGCTCAGTGTTCGTTTACGATCGGCGTGCCGAGCGGCAACGTCACGTTCGTCATTTCCACCTATAGTGCGAAGGAACGGCAGCGGGTCGCTGCTGAGCAGCGGTTCCGTGACGCAGAAGATCGCCGCCGGAACGCTGGCGATCATTCCGCTCACGCTAACCGGCGTCGTGCATTCGATCTCCGTCTCGCTTCAGGATAGCGCGCTTCCGGCAGGCACCGCCGGGACGACGCCTGCGTACGTGACGGCGCTCGACGCGTCCGGCGCCGCGATCGTCGGGCCGGGAAACTTCAACGCGCCGGTAACGCTGAGCGACAGCGATACGAGCGGCACCGTTTCGCTCTCCACTACGACCGTAACCGCGCCGGGTGCGAAGGTGACGCTGGCCTATAGTGGGCACTCGATCGTTCAGGCAACGATTGGGGCGAGCGCCGCCGGCGTACCGCCGGCGAACGTTATGGCGGCGATATTCGCGCCGGCGCCGCGGGTCTTCGCATCGTTCACGCTGCCGAATACGCTCGCAGCGAATACCGCGGCCTACGCGATCGCCGCTGGGCCCGACGGCAATCTTTGGGTAACCACGCAAGGCGGCTCGAACGCGATTCTGAAGATGACGCCGGCCGGTGTGTTCACGGCATTCGTCGGCGGTACGTGGCCGAACCTAACGGCCGATGAATACGAAGGCATCGCTCCCGGGCCCGACGGAAATGTTTGGTTCACCGAAAACTCAACCAAAAAGATCGGCCGAATTACGCCTAGCCGGAACCGTCACGGAGTTCTCCGACACCGGCGGCGTCTGTCCGAACCGGATCCTCGCGGGGCCGCCGGGTGATGGCGGCCTGTGGTTCACGTCGAGCTGCAACGACGCCATCGGGCATATCACGAGCGCCGGCATTGCAACGTCGTTCGCGCTTTCCGGCGGCGGAACGAACTACCAAGGCCTCGTCGTCGGTAAAGACGGTCGCCTGTATATCGTCGATGCCGGCAACCAGGCGATCGGACAAGCGGTGATCGGCTAGTGGCGCGCTCGTCTCGTACGGCGAAGTATTCGTGCCGGCCAACCCGACGGACGGCGACCCCAACCAGACCTTCAAGGGATTACGCAAACCGCCGACGGGCAGCTTTGGTTCACCAACGACATCGATCATCCGAGCACGATCGGCAGCGTCGACATCGCTTCGGCGTTCGGTGCTTCGGCCGTCCACGAGTTCGTGACCAACGCCGGTGACGGTTTTCCGGCGTTCCTCTCCGCCTCCGCCGACCGCAGCATAGCTTTCGTCCCGTTATGGGACTATCCGGTTATCGAAACGCTCGTTCCGACCGGCGTCGGCAATCAACCGATACTCACCGACTATGCGTTCCAAACGACGACGCCGAACGCGGTGTTTCAGGAGCCGTACGATACGACGATCGGCCCGAACGCAGACTTGTGGGCGACGATCTACACGACCGCTGAACCCGCGAACAACGTTGTGGAGTTCGCGTATTAAGGCGCGAACAATCGCTTGAGGAACGCCTCGTGCTTGTACGAGTTGCTCTTTCCGAAACGGACGACGATCGTATCGAGCGACGGCACGACGTAGAGTGCTTGGCCGCCGGCGCCGCTTGCGTAGAAGAGATCCTCCGGCGCGCCGGCCGCCCCTAGCCACCAACCGAGACCGTAACGCGGGTTCGCTTTCGAACCTTCGAAGCACTGCGCTAGATTCGCTCGCTCGCGCAGCACGTATCGTGCGTAGGCGAGCCAATTACAGCGCCGTCACCGACGCGCCGGTCGGTAACGGCTGCGTTCCATCGCTGAGCGACCGCCAGGCGGTAATGTGGACTTCCGCCGGATCGAGAACGCGCTTCGTAAGGAACTGCTGCGGCGTGATCCCGAGCGGCGCCAGCTTGCGCGCTAAGACCGCGCCGAAAACCTGAAGCTGGATGCCCCCGTACGCAAACGTCGACCCCGGTTCGTTTTTTAGCTCCATCGCGAGCGCGCGTTCGTAGGGCGGCACGCTCGATCCCAAGCCGCCGAACCCGAATCCGGCGGTGAGCGAAAGCAACATGCGCGGCGTGACGCGCCGCTTCCATGGGTCTTCGCTCCACGCCGGAAACGTCGCCGCCACGGGTTCGTCGAGGGAGAGCAGGTTTTCTTCTTGCGCGCGCAGCGCCGCGACGCCCCAAAAACTCTTCGTGCCGCTATAGAGCGGCTGCGAAGTATCGGCGGAGGCGCCGTTTTCGTAGATTTCCACGAGCGGGTCGCTGCCGCGCGCAACCAAAAGCGCGCGCGGGCCGTGTTTGAGCGAGTACTCGAGTGCGGCTTCGATGCCCATAGAGAAGGAGCGTTCGAGGGTACGAGGCAAGACCGCTTCTTATGAAGCCGTACGTCCTTCTGGTTGCGTCCGTCGCGGCTCTTGGCGGATTGCTCTTTGGTTACGACACCGGGGTTATTTCCGGCGCCATCCTGTTTATCACCAAGGACTTTGCGCTCGATACGCGCCTGCAGGAGTTCACGATCAGCGTCGTCCTGATCGGCTGCATCGGCGGCGCGGCCGCGGCCGGTTGGGTCGCCGATACGATCGGCCGGCGCTGGACGCTCTTCACGGCCGGCATTATTTTTCTCGCCGGCGCGATCGCCTCGGCGCTCGCTCCGAACGAGACCGTACTGCTGATCGCGCGCGCGGTCGTCGGCGTGGGCATCGGCTTCAGTTCGGTCGTGGCACCGTTGTACATCTCGGAGGTCGCGCCCGCCGACGTGCGCGGGGGCCTCGTCTCGCTGTATCAGTTTGCGATCACGGTCGGCATCCTCGCGGCGTACATCATCGATTTCAAGCTTTCCGCCGGCGGCGACTGGCGCACGATGCTTGGCCTAGCGGTCATTCCATCGTTGGTGCTGGTGTTCGGCATGCTCGCCATGCCCGAGAGTCCGCGCTACCTCTTCAAGATCGGTAAGGACGCGCTGGCGCGCGCCGGTCTCGCCCACATTCACGGCGAGGCTGTCGCGCAGGCCGAAGAGCAATCGATTCTCGACGGACTGAGCGTGAGATCCGCCGGCCTCTCGGCGTTCAGGGCACCCGCGATGTTTTACGCGCTGTTCGTCGGCGTTTCGCTGGCGGTATTGCAGCAAGTGACCGGCATCAACACGGTCATCTACTACGGGCCGCAGATCCTCCAGCTCGCCGGCATCGGAAGCGCGCAGAACTCGATCCTTGCGCAAACGCTCGTCGGAACCGTCAACTGCGTTCTCACGCTGGTCGCGATTTTCTTCGTCGACCGGATCGGGCGCAAACCGCTGCTTTATACGGGCCTTACCGGGATGCTGCTCGCGCTCGCGGCGCTCGCGTATGCGTTCTCGCAGCCGCACCTTTCCGGAGCGCTCAGCACGATCGCGTTGTGGAGCATGATGGTGTACGTCGGCTGCTTCGCCTTCAGCCTCGGGCCGATCGTCTGGATTCTTATTTCGGAGATCTTTCCGCTCCAAGTGCGCGGCATGGGCATGTCGATATCGACGCTCGCAAACTGGGTCGGAAACTTCCTCGTCTCGCAGTTTTTCCTGACGATGCTGCAAAAACTCGGTACGCCCGGCACGTTTGCCACGTATGCCGTGATGTGCATCGTTACGATTTTCTTCATACGCGCGACGATCCCCGAGACCAAGAACGAACTCCTCGAAAAGATCCGCGTCGGCGCACCGCAAGCCGGTAAGGCATCGCCGTGAGCCGCGCGTTCGTCAAAGACGATAGCGACCGTCCCGAACCGGCGATCGTCCGCAATCCGGGCGACAACCCGAACTACGTTACCGCGAGCGGGCTCGAGCTGTTGCGTGAGTCGCTGGCCGAAGCGCGCCGGCAAAACGACGCGCGCAACGTCGCATACTACGAGCAGCGCATTGCCAGCGCCATCCTCGACGAACCTGAATCCCACGAACGCAACGTCGTATCGTTCGGCTCGATCGTCACGACCACCGATGCCGCCGGCAAACAGACGCGCGTGCGGATCGTCGGCGAAGATGAAGCCGACCCTGCCAACGGTTCGATCAGCTGGACGTCACCCTACGCGCAGGCGCTGCTCGATCAAAAGGTCGGCAAAAAAGTAACGATCCATCGCCCCGCCGGCGCAGCCGTCGTCACCATCGCCTCCGATCGAGTAGAGCAGCCTTCGTAACTATGGTTCGATTCGTCCGATTCGATTCGCGCCGGACTCGACGAACCAGAGTTTTCCGTCCCGCGCGAATGCGAGGCCTTGCAGCTTAGCGTTCCGCGTCGGCACGGCGTATTCGGTGAACGCGCCGGCGGTGGTGACGCGGCCGATTTTTCCGGCGCCGTATTCGGTGAACCATAGCGCGCCATCGGGCCCTGCGACGATGCCCCACGGCTGCGAACCCTTCGTTGGGATAACGTACGCGTGCACGATCCTGCCGTGCCGGTCGGTCGCCCAAATGACGCCGCTCTCGAACGCCGTCCACCACAGATTCCCGTCGCTGCCCACCGCGACGCCGTGCGGAACGTCGGCGTACTTCTTTTCGTAGAGCAAACCCTTATAAAGGCTAATCGCACCCGAAGCATCGATACGGCCGATCGTTGCGGTACCGTCTTCGGCAAACCACATCGCGCCGTCAGGCCCCTCGGCGATCGCGTTGGTTTCGCTGGGAATGCCTTGCAGCAGAACCTGCTGCAGCGTACCGCTCTTCGAAAGCACCGCGACGCCGCCGCATCCTTGGGTAAACCACATGCGTCCGTTTCGCCGGCGGCCACGCCCTGCGGCATGAAGTCGCTGTCGTTCCACTCGCGCACGTGCCCATCGACCGATACGCGCGCTACGTGCGTGTCGTACTGGCTCGGTCCTTCGTTTTCGGCGACGTACAATGCGCCGTCCGAGCCGAGTGCGATCCCTTCGGGCTGCGCGTTCTTAGACGGGAGCGCAACCTGTCGCACGGCCCCGCGCCCGTCGATGCGGCCGATCGCGCTGGCGCCTTCCTCGGTGAACCACATCGCGCCGTCTGGACCGGCCACGATCTGGTAAGGGACCGGATCGGGATAGCCTGTCGAGCGATGGCAAATTCGGTGACGGGGTGCTGCCGTTGAGCGGCAGAGGTGACCGGCGGGATTGCGGGCGGACCGGGCGTCACGCCGGCTGCGCTGCACCCGGCAGCTAGGAAGCACGCGAGAAGGCTCGATCGGCGAATCATGGCGCTACCCCACTTAACTCGCCTTAAGGTTTCTTAAGACATCGTTAATGTCCTTTTAGTGGAGGAGGCCGGAAACGACGTTGACGACGAGCGCGAGGATCGAGGTGTTATACCCGAACGAGATCAAGCCGTGGGCGAGCGCGACCTTTCGAGTCGACGAACTGGTGACTTGCACGTCCGAGACCTGGAACGTCATTCCGAGCACGAACGAAAAGTATGCGAAATCCAGATCGTTCGGCTCCTTGCCGCCCGGAAAGTACAATCCGCCGTCGCTCTTACGATCGTGATCGCGATCTTCGTAGTAGAGCCGTGCGTAGCGAAATAGAAAAACGGTGTGGATGAGAAACCAGCCCAGGACCACGGCGCCGAGGCCGATCGCATACATGAACGCGCGGTCCGGATCGTTTTGCAGCGTCGTACGTGCGAGAATCTCAAGCGCCGAGCCGAAGCCGAACGCAACCGATAAGACCACCAGCACGACGACGACGTTGCGGCCGGGGTCTTCCATCGCGGCGCGGCGGCCCGCGCGCTGCCGCGTCGCGTTGGAATACGATCAGCCAGTACCACGCAAGCAAGCAGATCGCGAAGGCATCGTAAGCCGCGGCGAAACGCGGCCACGGACCGTGCCAATTTGGAAAGATCAGCCAGACGATCGCCGCAGCGAGAAGCGCCCCGGCGAACGAGACGACGTGCGAAATCATCGGACTTCGAATCATCGCCGCCCCTTTTCCCTGGCGAGGCGACCCCGCCTCTAATCGGGAAAGCGACCGCCGATGTCACGCGTCTTGGGTTTCTGCAGAGTTCTGCATCGGCGTTGCTGGTATCGGCGGCGGCGGGTCCATCGATTGGGCGTTTCCCGGCGTCATCGCCGCATATGCCCGTCGTGTCGATGCGGACGCGCCGTTCGTGAGCCACAACGCTCGAACGGTCATGCCGGCGGCGTCGGTCATTAAAGTATTGATTCTGCTGGCCGTCATCGGGAAGATGGAGGCGCGAGGCCGCGCTTGGAGCGACGTGCTGACGATTCGAAAAGCCGAAATCGCCGGCGCATCCGAGACGTTCGGCCAACGGTGCCCGGACAAACGGCCACCTTCGGTGCTCTCGCGAAAGCCATGATCGAGCAGAGCGACAATACGGCCGCCAACGTGCTCGCCGACTGGGTCGGTTTTGAGCGGGTCGGGCTGACGGCCGATGCAGCGGGTTTGAGTCAAACCGAGATGCGGCGCCATTTTATGGACTTTACCGCACGCAGCGCCGGGATCGACAATACGACGAGCGCACGCGACATGGGGCTGTTGCTGCTCGGCATCGCGCGGGGAAGCGCTTCGTCGGGTTTTGTCGGCGTCTCGCGCGACGGATGCCGCAAGATCGTGGATCTGATGCTGGGCCAAGAGGATCGGGAAACGATCCCGGCCGGCGTTACGCGGACGGTTTCGGTCGCCAACAAAACCGGCGAGCTGATCGGCGTGCGCCACGATATCGCAATCGTCAACGTTGCGAACGCGAACGCATACGTGGTCGGCCTGCTCTCCTGCGACGATTACGAACCGGTCGCTCGCATTTGCGCGGCTGCGCCAACTCGCCGCGCGGATCGACGCGCGAGCAATCGCTACAGTTTGATCTTTAGGTTGACGTACGCTGCGAACGGCGCAACGGTCGAATCGTTGAGATCGTTGTACGTTCCGAATCCCGGCTCGTACGGATACTTCAGGAACGTCTGCACGTTCGCGCCCGGATTGTAGACGTTGCCGACCGGCGAGAGGCCGTCGGCCAGGCCGCCGTACTGGCAGACCGCCTTCGACCAGAAATACGTGAACGACGTCTGCTGTCCGCCGAAACATTCCGAAACGAGGTTTGCAAGCGTGAGGGTCACCGAAACGTGTGACGAGACGTCGTACGATAGACGCAAGTGCGCCATAATCTGGCTCGGCTCGCGGAACGCGCCCAATCCGTCGAACCCGCCGGTGAACGAATCGGGAATCGCGCCGAGCTCGCCGAGGCAGGTGTTCGCGTTGTATGCGCGGCCGCCGGACGCACCGTATGGATAGCGCGGATCGCCGGCCGTGCCGGTCGTCAGCGCGGTACAGCCGGCGGCCGGGTCGATCCCCGGCATCGTGACGGGCGCTCCGTAGCGATTGCCGGCAACGAACTGAAACGACGGCGTGATTGCGAGCTTTTCGTGTTTGTAGTTGAGCAGGAGCGTTGCGACATAGGGGTAGTTGTAGGCGTTGACGCCGGTTCCGATCCCGCCCGGAATCACCGAGAACGGCAGATACTCGCCGTTCGGGTCGAGCAAGCTTTGCGGCGTCGCGTCCCAGTAGGGATTTGCGTACGCAAGCCTTGCCGAACACGGCGAAGGCGAGCCGCCGATGAGATTGCTGCCGTCGTACACCGGAACGTAACACGCCGAGCTCGCTGCTCCGCCGGTCGTGGACCCGCAAATCGGCGTGCCGAACTCGCGTTTGCCGACGGCGCTGCCGCCGGGCGCGCACGCCTTCGTGTAGGCGTTGTAGTTGGCGATGTCGGCGTTGATCGGCGTCAGGACCGTCGTGCCGTTCGGAAGCGAGCTGTATTTCACGTAGACGTTGGTGTACGCAAAAGGAGAGCTGGCCTGCGAAACCGTTCTTGTCGAAATCGCCCTGATTCAGTTCGAACTCGAAGCCGCTGGAGGTCTCGTTGCCGGCGTTGAGTCCCGCGATGATGCCCTGCTTGAGGCTAATGTAGAAGTTCTCGATCTCGTCGTGCGTCTGCCGCAGGAACGGCGTGAGCTTGAACGACCAATCGGTTCCCTTAAAGTGGTGTTCCAGCGAGAAGTCGCTGTTGAACGAGATCGCCGGCCGTACCTCGTGCCCGGCAGAGTTAAACCCCTGCGAGTAGTACGGAATCAGTTCGGTCGGCAGATTCTGCTGCAGCGCGTTGTACTGCTCGTAACTCGAACTCGGCTGCTCGTTGTATTTTCCCCAACTCGCGCGCAGCACCGTATCGGCATTGACCGTGTACGTCGCGCCGAGCCGCGGCTGCCAGATATTGTACGTGTAGTTCGTCGGCGTGTTCACCATGTCGACGTTTTGGAACTGCGATCCGGCGGCCGAGCATGGCTGCCCGATAGCGATCGGTGCGACCCCGGGAAGCGCGGTCTTGTCGTACAGCGTCAGGTTGCTGGTGTCGTAACACGAGTCGTGGTTGAACGCCGCAAACCAGAACGCGCGCGCCGGTCCGCCCGTCGTGTCCTCGCCTTTGAAGTTGTACTGATCCAAACGAATGCCGAGATTGAAGACCATTTTATCCGAGGGCCGGTACTCATCCGTTAGCGAGAGGCCGTTGAAGGTCGGGGTCACGCGCTCGACTTGGCCGTACGGTCCGGTCTCCGCAACGTAGTACGCGCAAGTCACGCCGCCGCACGTGTAGTTCGCCGGGTCGACGAACGGCGTCTTATTTCTATAGACGGCGGCGAGGCTTGCCCACGTAGCGGGCGGCGAATCCAAACCGTCGAGCGTTCCGCCCGGGTTGCACGACGTGGGTGTCGCCGCGCCGCTCGAACCGCTCGGCAGCGCGTAGCAGATGCCGCGATTGAGATCCTTCGGGTCGACGAGCACCGCAAAGTTGTCCGCGCTGCCGAACATCTCCGAGTTGTTGTAGTCCATCGACGTTGCAGTGGTATAGGAGCCTTGCAGGCTGACTAAATGCTGCGAGCCAAACTGCTTGCTGAACGTGGCGGACAGCCCGCGCGTGTGCGCGTTGAGCTCGTAATCGCCGGAGTCGTATCCGGTGTAGGGCTGCCAGGACGAGACCGCGCCCGCGCCGTTGTACGTCGCGAAGTAGGTGTAACCGTAGATGCGCAGATATGCATCGGATGAAAAGTTTTTCTGATATTGAAGCTTCGTGACGGCTTGCTGGTTGTATTGCACGTCGCGGATGTCCAATCCGATCGGGGCGTGAAAGGCCCGGTCCGGATTAGAGGATGGGAAGTAGTACGGGATTACGAGCTGCTTTGCCGCCGCGGGATCGGTCGGCAAGAACGTGCCGGGCTGGCCGGTATACTGATACCAATCCCAGTAAAACGGCTGCGTGCCGGCGGGATAGTACGAACCCTGGAGATTTTGCAGCCCTTCGTCTAAAGCAGAAACGTAGAGCGGCGAGGTGATCGTGTCGTTGTCGTAGAGGATTTGGATGTCGTCGCGCAGCGCGTCGTGCTTGTGCGGAATGCCGATATGGATGTTGACGAGCGACGAGCGATCCCACACGGCGGCGTTTTCGTCTCCGAACGGCATCGGGCCGAGGATATACCCCGGCACCCCGCCCAGCCCGACGTTACGGGCGCCGTTGGTATAACACGACGCCGGCGGAACGTATTTTGGAGCGCCGGGTTGCGAGCATTGGTCCAAGATTTGGCCGAACTCGTTTGAATAGACGGCGCCATTCCACTGATCGATGTAGCGGTGATCCTGATTGTAGCCGCCGACGCCGACGTAATAACTGAAGAGCCGGTCGGGCGTCGAGCCGCCGGCTTCGACATTGAGGCTGTGATAGAACGTCGGCGTCCCGAGCGTTACGCTGCCGTTGGCGTAGCCGGGAAACGTTCCGGTCTTGATCACCTGATTGACGAATCCCGAGAGCCCTGCGCTTCGCTGTCGGCCGGCGACGCGCCGGTGTAGACTTGCAACTCGAGTTGCCCGAGCGACGAAAGCGAGCCTGAGTTATATCCGTCGATCGCGCGGTTCATCGGAATGCCGTCGAACTCGTAGCCGACTTCGCTCGAATCGCCGCCGCGAATATGCACGGCGACTAGATATCCGGCTTGATTGGTGGGAACGTAGGCGCCCGGCACGGTTGCGATCGCGGAGTAGGCGCTTCCAGCGTCCCGCCGCCGCCGAGTGCGTTCGCAGATCCTGCTGCTTGGCGTTGATCGAATACACGTCGGCGGTCGTGCCGGGGCGGACGAGCGACGACGTACTGCGCGCGATACGGTATTGGCGATGGTGAGCAGCGTCTTTCGGATCTGCAGCGTAACGACTTGCGTCGCATCGGCAAAGACGACGGCACCGCCGAACGATGCGCGGTCGTATCCGTTCTTTTCGGCGACGAGCGTGTAGTCGTCGGGGGCCAGCGATGCGAAGGTGAAATGTCCGCGCGCATCGGTCGTTGCGACCGCGATGCCGGACGGACTGGTCGCGGTAATCTTGACGCCCGCGACCGGTTTACCGCCGGAGGTGACGACGCCGCTGAGCGCGCCGGTCGTGCCGGCCAGCGCCGGCACGCCGGCCAGCATCCATGCGATATTGCGGAGAGCGCGATGGCTGTCGGCAGAAGACGGCGCATTACGTACGCAACTATCGCATTCCGGCATTCGTCGACCTTCCACGCAGGCGAATCGCCTCTTCAACCCGACCGCTCGGCCCGCTCGGGTCCAGGAGGGCGCAACCGGCCTAGCGCCCGACGAGAAGGAGAGGTTCATCCGATTGCATATTGTCGACAATATGACCCGACGCTTGCTCCTCAGCCTCGTCGCCGTCCTTTTCCCCATCGTCTTCGCTCTGCCCGCAGCGGCTTCGACGACCGGCAGTATCCGCGGCCGCGTGGTCGATTCCGCTACCAATGCGCCGATTGCCGGCGCGAAGGTCACGGCCGAATCGCCCTCCCAAAGCGCGACGACCCTCACCGATCGACCGGATCGTTTTCGTTCCTGGCGCTGAGCCCCGACTCGTATACGATCCGGGTGGAGAAGACCGGGTACGAAGCCGCTTCGCAGGCGGGCGCGATCGTCTTCGCCGACCAGTCGAGCAGCTACGTGATCTCGCTTGCATCGACGCTGCGCACGATCGCGCACGTCGCATCGCGCTCGAGCGGCAGTTTGGTACGACCGGGAACGACGAGCGACGTCTACTCGATCAACGCCGCCGGACAAAAAGCCACACAGTCGGTTGCCGGTTCGGGTTCGCTGAATCAAGCGTACGGCGCGATTGCAAGCGTGCCCGGCGTCTCGATGCCGTCGGGGCAGCAGGGCTGGTACCAAGCGGTCTACATCCGCGGCGGCGATTACGACCAAGTCGCGTACGAATTCGACGGCGTACCGGTCGTGCGGCAATCCGATTTTGCGCCGATCGTTACGCTCTCGGCACTGGGCCAACAGGAAGTGCAAGTCTACACCGGCGGCACGCCGGCGACGTCGAACTCAACCGGGTTGGCGGGCTACATCAATCAAGTGATCAAGACCGGCACGACGCCGGGATACGCCAACGCCGAGGCCAGCGTCGGCACGCCGCAGTTCTATCATCTGCTGTCGGCCGAGGCCGGCGGGTCGACGCCGGACCGCCTATTCTCGTACTACGTCGGCTTAGCCGGTGCCGATCAAGGCTATCGCTACATCGACCAGTTCAACGGTGTCGGCGATCCGCGCTACTTCTATCCGCTTTCGATCGAGAGCCAGAATTCGACGTACTACGTGGTCGACGGCAGCTGCCTGATCCACGCGCCGCGCTGCCCGAACGATCCGAACTTCGGCGCGCTCTTTTCGCCCGGCAACTCCTACTTCCAAGCCGCCGGCGCCGATCGCGAAAACGTGATGAACTTCCACATCGGCATTCCGCACAAGAACGATACCGGAAAAGACGATATCCAGCTGCTCTACGTGACCGGCAACATCGAAACGCAGTTCTACAGCTCGCTGCAACGACGTCTATTCGAACGGCGTGTACCCGGGCGGCGTGCCATATCTCGATTCACCTACTACAATGGCAAGCTCGGGCAAGCGCCCGTTCCGTCCGACTGGTCAACGCGCCGTTTCCGAGCAGCCCGGGCGGACGCGTCCTCAACAACACGACGGTCGACGGCACGACCACGACGCCGTCGCTGCTTGGGCGCGAATCAGCGCGACGGCAACAACGTCGGCTTTTCGGTGGAGAAGGCGCAGTATCAGCGCAACTTCGACAACCATTCGTATCTCCGATTGCTCGCGTACGGCGAATACTCCGACTGGCTGATCAACGGGCCGGACGGCGCGCAGCTCACCTTCGGCCGATCCCGCCGAATACGACGTGCTCGCCAACATCTACGGCGCAAATGCGATCTATTCCAATCAGCTCTCCAGTAAGAATTTGTTCACGGCGAGCCTAGCGTACACGCTGCAAACGCTGTCGAACTACAACGCCGAGTTTGCCAGCGTCGCGGGCAACACCGTGCCCCAGCGGTCTCGGCACCGTGATCTCGAGTTACGTCGGCAACAACGGCAATTGCTATAACTACCACACCGGCGCGCAGTGGAGCTGCTTCGATGTGGGTAGCCAAGGCGGCATCGTCAATAGTCAAAAGCCCGGCTGCCCCGCGCCGGAGAACTTCCCCGCGATCTGCTTGACGCCCGGAACGGCGCCGGCCGGAAGCGCGGCCGCCGCAGCCGGCGCGCACTGGATCATGACGGAAGACGGCCGTTCCGCGCAGGTGGACACGGTCGCGCCGTACTTTACGTCGCTCGCGCTCGCCGACGTGTGGACGCCCAACGATCGCCTGCTGATCAATCTCGGCGCGCGCATGGACGAGTTCGAATATCACTTCAACAACACCGCAGCCGGTTATCCGGCGCGAGCGTTTTGGTTTAACGCCTACAACAACGAGAACTGCGGAGCGCCGGCGACGAATCCGATCTCGCGCTGGAACTCTACCACCGATACGTTCGGCTCGTGTCCCGCCGGTTATCAGCCGCTTACGACGCCGGGGATCGGCTTGGTCAACAGCATGCCGAGCAGCATGACGTACTGGGAGTTCTCGCCGCGCGTCGGTCTTACGTATACCTTGAGCACGAACACCGTCCTGCGCGCCTCGCTCGGCAAGTACGTTCGCGCGCCGGCGACGTCGGCACAGGAAGTCAACACCGTGCAGCAAGACCTTCCGGACCAGTTGTCGCCGTTTTACAAGCTCGGCTATCTGACGCCCTATCATCCCAACGAACCCGACACGTCGTCGAACTACGACTTCTCGTGGGAGCAGCGGATCAAGGGAACCAACCTTTCGTTCAAGCTTTCGCCGTTCTACCGCTCGACGCGCAACCAAGTGCAGTACTTCGCAACCGATCCGGCGACCGGCGTCGGAACCGGCTTAAACGTCGGGACGCAGCAATCGTCGGGCGTCGAGTTTTCGTTCCAAGGCGGCGACTTCTCGAAGGACGGCCTCTCGTTCCAGCTTTCCTACACGTATACGAGCAGCAAGATCAAGTACTCGACGACCGCCAACAACGTCTCGGTGCTCGATAGCTTCAACTCGGCGATCGAACAATACAACTCGTATACGAAAGCGTGCGCGGGTTCGGCGGCGAATTCGGAAATGTGCGGCGGCGGCGTGTACGCGGGCAATGCGTTGCCGATCTTCCACAACGGCGCCGCTACCGTCGACAATCCGTATTACGCCTCCGCGCCCGAGGCGTTGATCGATCGCAACGGCTGGTTCACCACCTACGATTTCATCCCGACGGCGTTCAATAATGCCAACGGCTTTGCGGTTCCGGACGTTGCGACGCTGGTGGTGAACTACAAGCACAGCCGCTTTAGCATCACGCCGAACCTGACGTACACCTCGGGATCGTCGTACGGCTCGCCGCTTTCGTGGCCGGGCTACGTACCGCAGTCGTGCTCTCAGAGTCCCACGCTCACGCCGTCCGCACCCGGCGCGAGCTGCAGCGGCTCGTACATCACCGCGTCGGGTTCTACCGCATCGCCGGGCGTGATCTTCATTCCGGATCCGTACACCCACCGGTTCGATGGGCTCGGCAGCTTGCTGCAACCCTGGCAGCTCACGCTAAACTTGGCAGCGAGCTACGATATCAACCCGCGTCTTCGTTGACGATGACCGCGTCGAATCTGTTCAATGCGTGCTTCCAGCGCGGGTATGCGTGGGACGACTCCAACATCTGCATGTACTCGAACTTGCCGTCGAACATCTTGGCTCCGGCCGGGAACTTCCTCACTACGCCGCCCGTCCAGCTGAAGTATCCGTACGGTCCCTGGTCCAATCAAAACGAAGTTGGATACACGGCGGTGAAGCAGCCGTTCCAACTGACGTTCGACCTGCATATTCGGCTCTAGGGCATCTTGTTGAAGAACTCCGGCGAGCGTGGACGAGCCCCGTGCCCCTGGGCGACCGCTCGAAAAACACATCCATGTGTTTTTCTACTTATCCGTTTTTTCAAAACTTTAAAGGAAGTACGCCCTCCGGGCTTTTTTGAAAAAATCAGAAATCGCCCAGGGGCACGAGGCTCGTCCACGCTCGCCGGAGCTCTTCAACAAGTCGAGGAGTCATGAACGATCGGGAACTTGGGATGCATCGGGCGATTGCGCGACGGGATTTCATTGATGGAATCGCCGCTGTTGCAACGGGTGCGCTGGTTGCCGGTGGGGTGCCGGGTTGCGCACCGTCGAGTACCGCGCCGTATCCGCCGTCGAATACTGGGCTGTGGGGGCAGACCGATGCTTCGTATGCGGTGATGCATAAGCTTCGCGACGGCACGTATTGGTCGGGCGCGCCGGTGGCGCGGGATGTGGATGGGCACTATGATTTGGTCGTTGTTGGTGCGGGGCTTAGTGGGCTTGCGGCGGCGTATTTTTATCGGCAGGCGAGGCCGGATAGCCGGATTTTGATTTTGGAGATTCGGCCCGATTTTGGGGGGCATGCGGGGCGTAATGAGTTTCGGGTTGGTGGGCGTTTGCTGTTGAGCAATGCGGGTACGCAGTCGATCGCCGATCCTTCCACGTACCGGCCTTCGGCTGCGCGACTGCTGCGGGAGCTTGGGATCGACGTCAATCGCTTTTATAAGTACTTCGACCAAAAGCGTTATGCCGGGTTGACGTTGGGTTTGTTTTTTCAACGCGAGACGTTTGGGCGCGATTATTTTACCGCGGGCGCTTATAGCGCGCCGTGGGCGCAGGTTTTTGCTGGGGCGCCGCTATCGGATCGTGCGAAGGGCGATTTGATCCGGCTGCATACCGAACGGGTCGATTATCTGCCGCATCTTACGACTACGCAGAAGGTCGCGTATCTGCGCGGCATCAGCTATCAGCGGTTCGTTACCGAACATGCCGGTTGCGATTCGGCGGTGCTGCCCGTATTTGCACGATCGCCCGTACGATCTCTTTGGAACCGGGATCGAAGCGGTGTCGGCGATGGACTGTTATGAAGGCGGCGAGGATTACGGCTACGAGTATCCCGGGCTTTGCGGGGATGGACCTCGGCGACGGCACCGGTCATTGGAAGAAGCCCGATCCGGATCCGTACATCTTCCATTTTCCGGACGGCAACGCGTCGATCGCGCGCATGCTGGTGCGCTCACTGGTTCCCGGCGCGATTCCCGGCTCGACGATGGAAGACATCGTGCTCGCACCTTGCGATTATTCGAAGCTGGACGACCCATCGAATCAAACCCGCATCCGCTTAGAATCGACGGCGGTGAAGGTGGTGCATCGCGGCGATCCCTCGACGGCAACGGCCGTTGAGGTGACGTACGACAAGGGCGGCGCACTTTCGCGCGTGACCGCGTCGAACGTGGTGCTAGCGAACTGGCACGTCGTCTCGAAACTCATCGCACCGGAACTGCCCGACGTGCAGAAACACAACCTGGCTCTCTGCGTGAAGGAGCCCTACGTCTACACGCACGTCGCGCTGCGCAACTGGCGCGCGTTCCACCAGCTCGGGGTCTATGAGATTCTCGCGCCGATGGCCTATCACTACTTCACGATGCTCGACTATCCGGTCGACATGGGCGGCTACGCATCGCCGAAGAACCCCGACGAACCGATCGTCCTCTTCATGCTGCGCGCCCCGACCAAATACGGCCTGCCTCCGCGAGAGCAGTATCGGGCCGGGCGTTGGGAGCTCTTCACGACCCCGTTCGAGACGATCGAGCGCAACGTCCGCACGCAACTCGCCGCGATGCTCGCCGGCACCGAGTTCGATCCGGCACGCGATATCGAAGCGATAACCGTGAACCGGTGGTCGCACGGCTACGCCTACGAATACGACAAGTCGTTATGGGAACACGATCCCATCGGGAAGCGCCCGTGCGACCTCGCCAAGAAGCAATTCCACCGCATCACGATCGCCAACTCCGATTCGAGCGGTGCCGCGTTTAGCGACACCGCAATCGACGAAGGGTATCGCGCGGTTAACGAGGCCTTACGCTCGACGTAGGGGCTGGGCTCGGCGGCGAAGCCCACGGCAGGGAGGCGTCGGTGGAGTAGCGCGACGTCCTTACGACGCCGGCCAGCATGTCGTTCCATGCCTGTGTCAGCATCGGCACAGCGACGATAGCCGGTGAACGCCGTTGGGCTGCATGTAGTACGACACCGGAACGCCGTTATAGCGCAGATACACGGCGGCCGCGGTCGAGATTCGGCAGGGGATATCGTCGTCGAGTTCGCCGGTCACGACGTAGAACGGCGTCGTACGCAGTTCGGCGGTGAGGCTATCGGCTTCGGGTTTGAGCAGCGAACCCGAGATGCTCATCACGCCGGCCCATTCGTGCGGTTTCATCGGCGCGATGCGATAGACGGAGAAACCGCCCATCGAGAAGCCGGCGATAAATCGTTTGCGCGCGTCGATCGTAAATGCGGATTTTGCAGCGTCGAGCGCATCGTAGACGTCGCTCTCGGAGCCGGCGTAATCGAAATACGCGCGCCCGTACGGCGCGATGACGATCGCACCGCTCTGCTCGGCGAGGTTTTGCACGAACGCAGGTGCGAGGAGTTCCGTTTCGGTTTCGCCGACGCCCATGCAAGAACACGACGAGCGGCGCCGGATGCCCCGGAACGTACGCCGTGGGAACGTAAACTGCCACCGGCTGCATCGTGCCGTCGGCCGACGACTTGACGAACGTTTCATCGAGGCCGCGAATATCCGCCATCGGATGATACGACTGCTGCATTAACTGCGTGGCGAGACTAAGATCCAGTTTGTCGGTCTCGCGTATCGTGCCGTAGAACATCGCTGCATCGTAGTTGGGCGGCGGCGTGGCATCTTGCTCGGCGAGATCTTCGACGAGGCGATTGTAGTAATCCATCGTCGTGTCTCGACCGGTGACTTTCGCGATTTCCGCAACGTTTGCGTAGTACGACGCCGCGACGGATCGCAGCGTCGTTCGGTCGTCGTTCGGGGCGGAACCCAGGAGCGCGATGGCCGCGCCGAGGGCCAGCGCGGCGTCGCGCACCCGGGCCATATGGGTGTAACGCTCCAGAGCGGCGGTTGTGACCAGTCTAGGGATGGGTGGCGGAGACGGCCGTGATCGGGTGTTGGCGTTGTGGTTTCCATCTCCAGATACGTCACCGTCGAGCCGGCGTTCGCGAGGGCTTTGGCGACGTCGACGCTGCGAAGCGACTGATCGTTGAACGTCCGGAAGTAGAACTGACCGTGCGTCAAGTCTTCGGCCGAGGTCCAAGCGTCCACTCGTCGATCGTTTTACCGTTGACTTCGTCGCGACGGCACCGACCGGAATATCGAAGTTGTTGAGGATGTGGAACACTTGCTGCACGGCGGCACTCGCGTTAGCGGGCTTGACGGCAGCGGTTTCGAACGCGACGGCGCGCACGAAGCGCGACGGCGGCGTGAAATCGCCCGGCATTCCGTAGAAGCCGGAGCCCTGGCCGAATCCGTTGAGCGTGTAACCTTGGATCGTCTTCGGCGCGGTGATCATTGCGGAAAGGCCCGGCGTAGTTATTGAGGTTGGTCATGTGCCAATCGAACGTCGGCGAGTTCGTGAGGACGCCGAACGGGTCATCGTAGATCACGAGTTTTCCACCGAGCGGTTCTACGACGACGGATGCTCCGGTCTTATCGACGATGCGAAAGTGGACGGGCGGCGCCATGCCGAGTTCCGGCACGACCGTCGGCGCGAGCACGACGTGGTCGTAGGCGGCCTTCACTTCCGCGACCGTGGCGAAGTTGCCGAGAATCCACATGCCGTACTGATAGCCGGCCATCGCGCGCGATGCGTTTTCTGGTGTCACGGTTGCATAACCGGCCGAACCGGGGAAGAAGAACTCGCCGAGATACAATCCCTGGTCGTTCATGCCGTCGACGACCATCGGCAGTCCGAACGCGTTGGCGCCCACGATGCCGTACTTGGTCTTGAAGTTCAAGCCCGCCGCGTTATTCGGCAGTGCCGCCGTGACGGTCGTTCCCGCGGGAAAGACGCCGACCTTCGATTGCAGGTCGGCACCGAACTCGAGCGTTCGTGCAACGACGACGGTGCCGTCGCTTGCGATCAAGCGAATCCCGGTACAGGCGAGAGCGGTCTGCCACGCGAGCAAAGCGACGATTGCAGCCGAAAAAAACGGTACGAATTTCTTCATGCTCCCACCCTAGCGCACCATTGAGAAGGAGCTGAGAACGCGGGGGCCGTCTTGTGTTAAGTCACCCCTGCGAACGTCCGAAGACGGGGCGCGCGAGGCGATGGCAGGCGCATTCGCCTCCCGGCCGCGACGGCAGCTCGGCAGTGCGGTTCGGCGTTGCGCTGCCTTCGTACACGACCTTGCCCCCCACCATCGTTTGCTCGATCTGGGCGTGCAGTACGTCTTGCGGCGACACCTTGCGCAGGTCGCGGTCGAGCACCACGATATCGGCGAGTTTGCCCGCTTCGATCGTGCCGACTCGATCTTCCATGAACCCGGCGAAGGCGGCGTTGCGCGTGTAGCCCGCGAGAATATCGTCGAGCGGTAGATCTTGCGCCGGGTACCATCCGCCCTTTGGATTGCCGTCCGGATCCTCGCGCGTGAGCCCGGAGTAGACGCCGACCAGCGGATCGATCGGTCACCACCGGCCATCGCTGCCGTGCACCATCATCGCGCCCGTGTCGACGATGTCGCGCCACACGAAACCTTCTTTCCATCGCGCCGCGCCGAGATTGCGCGCCCACGTGTCGCTTCCGTCCGGTGCGGGGCAGCAAAAGTGATACGGCTGCATCGAGGCGATCACGCCGAGCTTTGCGAAGCGCGGCACGTCGGCCGGATCGCAGACTTCGATGTGTTCCACGCGCCAGCGGCGGTCGCGCGGGCCGTTCGCGGCACTCGCGGCTTCGTAGCCGTCGAGCGTCGCGCGTACCGCCGCGTCGCCGATGGCATGCGTCATTACGTTGAAACCGCGTTTATCCAGTTCGGTGAGCATCGCCGCGTAGCGTGCCGGCGGGTAGTAGGCTTCGCCGCGAACGCCGGGATCGTTGGCGTAAGGCTGCAGCATGTCCGCGGTGTGCGTTTCGACGACGCCGTCCATGAAGAACTTGACGACGCCGGCGCGAACCCAGTCGCCGGTGAACCGCTTGCGGGCGAGTTCGAACGATGCGAGTTCTTCAGGTGAAAGCGTATGCCGCGATCCCGATCCGGCCGAGTACGCGGTGGTCGTGCGTATGGTGAGCGCGCCGCGCCCGTACAGCGTTTGATACAGCTCCATCTCGTCGATATCGCCGCTGGCATTGATCACGTTGGTAACGCCGCGGGAGTTGGCTTCGCCCATGCCGCCGGCGAGTGCGGCGAGCACCGCGTCGCGGGGCGGCGGCGGAATGACGCGCCGCACCATCTCTTGCGCGCCTTCCTTGAAGACGCCGGTCGGTTCGCCCGACGCGTCGCGAACGATCGTTCCGACGACGATGCCGTTCACGACGGGATCGGCCGTCGCGCGCGTGATGCCCGCGAGCGCAAGCGCTTTCGAGTTCGCCCAGAGCGAATGTCCGTCGAATGCGTCCAGAGCGACGGGGCGATCCGGAATCGCGCGATCGAGCAGCTCTTTCGTCGGCAATCCCGTCGGCGGGAACGCGTCGTACTGCCAGTTGCCGCCGAGAATCCACACTTCGTTTGGATGGGCCGGCCCCCACGCGACGAGCCGCTTGAAGACTTCCTCCGGGCTCTCCGCGTCGTCCAACTCGACTTGCGTGCGGGCGAGGCTGCCGCTGACGAAGTGCGTGTGCGTATCGATGAACCCGGGCAGCAGCATGCCGCCCTTCAAATCGATCACGCGCGTCGACGGCCCGATATAGCCGTCGATGGTGGCGCGCGAACCGACCGCGAGAATCCGATTGCCCGCCGACGGCGACCGCTTCGGCGATCGCGCCGTCCTTGCGGCTGGTGTAGACGACGCCGTTACGAAAGACGATTGTGGCGCGGTCTGGTCGGCGATGCCGCGGCCGTGGGATGGCGGTGGCGATCCCGGCAGCGCCGAGCCCCGCGAGCAGCGTTTTGCGCTTCATTTAAAGGGCTTGCGCGCATCGGGCCCGGGCCACCTTGTTCGCGCACCGCGGGAGCCAAGCAGGCAGGCGACTCTTCGACTGCGACTTTTGTAGAGGCGTCCCCTACCCGGAATCGAACCACCGTTCCCCCGATATCCCCTGGAGGATTACAGACATGGCGGCGACCTACGTGGGTGAAGAACTCTACGATCTGAGCCAACTCGGCATCGAGAGCCCTTTTAGAAAACGCTACGACAACTACATCGGCGGCAAGTTCGTGCCGCCGGTCAATGGCCAATACTTTCAAAACGTCAGTCCCGTCGTCGGCGCGCCGTTCACGCGAGATCGCACGCTCGACCGCGGAAGATATCGAGCTCGCGCTAGATGCAGCGCACGCAGCGAAAGACGCGTGGGGAAAAACCTCGGCAGCGGAACGCTCGAACATTCTGAACAAGATCGCCGACCGCATGCAAGAGAAGCTGAACACGCTCGCGCTCGCCGAAACGATCGACAACGGCAAACCGATTCGCGAAACGACGGCGGCGGATATTCCGCTCGCGATCGATCACTTCCGCTACTTTGCCGGCTGATTCGCGCGCAAGAAGGCTCGATTTCGCAGATCGACAACGACACCGTCGCCTATCACTTCCACGAGCCGCTCGGCGTCGTCGGCCAGATCATTCCGTGGAACTTCCCGATCCTGATGGCGACCTGGAAGCTCGCGCCGGCGCTCGCCGCGGGCAACTGCGTCGTGCTCAAGCCGGCCGAACAGACGCCGGCCACGATCATGGTGTGGCTCGAATTGTCGCCGATCTGCTGCCGCCCGGGCGTGCTGAATATCGTCAACGGCTTCGGCCTGGAAGCCGGCAAGCCGCTGGCCTCCAACAAGCGCATCGCGAAGATCGCCTTTACCGGCGAAACCACGACGGGCCGGCTGATCATGCAGTACGCGTCGCAGAATTTGATTCCGGTGACGCTCGAGCTCGGCGGGAAATCGCCGAACATTTTCTTCGCCGACGTACTTGCGCGCACGACGACGATTTCTTCGACAAGGCGCTCGAAGGCTTCACGATGTTCGCGCTCAATCAGGGCGAGGTGTGTACGTGTCCGTCGCGCGCGCTGATCCAGGAATCGATCTACGAGAAGTTCATGGAACGCGCGCTGGCGCGCGTGAAGGCGATCGTCCAGGGCAACCCGCTCGATGCCGCGACGATGATCGGCGCGCAAGCTTCGAACGAACAGATGGAAAAGATCCTCTCGTACTTCGACATCGGCAGGCAGGAAGGCGCGGAAGTGCTGACCGGCGGCGAACGCGCGAGTATCAACGGCGCGCTGAAGGACGGCTACTATATCCAGCCGACGATCTTCAAAGGCAACAACAAAATGCGCGTGTTCCAAGAAGAGATCTTCGGGCCGGTCGTGTCGGTAACGACGTTTAAGGATGAAGCCGAAGCGCTCGCCATCGCCAACGACACGCTGTACGGCCTCGGCGCCGGTGTGTGGACGCGAGATACGAACACCGCGTATCGCATGGGGCGCGGCATCCAAGCCGGCCGCGTGTGGACGAATTGCTATCACGCTTATCCGGCGCACGCGGCGTTCGGCGGGTATAAGCAATCGGGCATCGGGCGCGAGAATCATAAAATGATGCTCGACCACTATCAGCAGACCAAGAACATGCTGGTGAGCTACAGCACCCAAAAGCTCGGCTTCTTCTAGGAACCGATGGAGCACGTCACCCGCGTCGATGCAACGCCCGCAGCGCTCGAACTGATGGAGCGTCTGCGGGCGAAGCACGGCCCGCTGATGTTCCATCAGTCGGGGGGCTGCTGCGACGGCAGCAGCCCGATGTGCTATCCGCTCGGCGAGTTCATCGTCGGCGACTCCGACGTGCAGCTCGGCGAGGTCGACGGCGAGCCGTTCTACATGAGCGCAGCCAGTTCGAGTATTGGAAGCACACGAAACTGACTCATCGACGTCGTCCCGGGCATGGGCGGCATGTTCTCGCTCGAGAATCCCGAGGGCGTGCGATTCCTTACGCGTTCGCGCATTTACACCGACGAAGAGGCAACGCTTCTGGCGCCGGTGGAAACCGTTACATAGAGTTACGTTCGCAGGTCGCTTTGAAGTTCGGCGCCGTAGCCGTGGGGCTCGCATAGCCGGTCGTGGTGAAATGGTTTTGGTCGGTTCGGACCGTCTGGCCGTGACCGAGCTTGCCAGTGGCAGTCGCTACGTCGGTCCACTCCTCCGTATTGCCGGTCCACGGACTCGCTTTCGAGACCCCCAGCCGCCGAAGCCGTCGATCTCGACCTGGTTATACGTCTTGGTAATCGGGCTGTAGGCCACTGTAAACGTTTGTGAAAACGCCGACGTCATTCCGGCTTGTACGGGGACCGAGACGTGTTGGGTGAGCAGACCTTCGTTGATAACTGCGGTGATGGTCGCCTTGACGGCGGGCGTGTCGGTCGGTCCGCCGACGCACGTCCACGTCCCGACGTAGTAGCTGAGGGCGTCCCCACCCGGGGACGTTTGCGAAAGCGCGGGCGCAGCACTGATGGCAACGAGGATGCAAATCGCGAGTAGTGGTTTCACGAGACCCTCCTTTTTAAGGCCTACCTCGTATTCCGTACCAACCAGCGGACGTCATTCAAGGCGAGTCTCGCTCGGTGCACGGCCGACTTGGCGGCCGATCTACGGGTAACACAAATTTTTACCCAGTAGAACGTAATCGGTATGACTTGGCCGGAGTACGTTTGCCCGTGATAGTGCCCAACCGCAAGCGCGCAGCCTTCGCCGTTGGGTTTATCGTAAAGGTAAAACGACGATTTATTGTAGTATGGGCTCGCGCTGCCGCCGGAAATCACACAACCGGTGACGATGCCGTTCGGCCCTCTCGTGAGCGAGCACTTTCCGTTGATCGTATATGCTGCGGCCTTGTAGCCCCTCGGGTACAGGACCTCGTACACGCTTCTGACCGGGTAAACGATGTGCGCCGTCGCGTTTTTATGTGCCGCAGCGTCTTGCGTGACGGGCAACGTTTGCCGGCCATCGGCGACCGGCGGATTCGACGTACCATTGGCGCACGCGGATAGCAATGCCAAGACCGCAATTGTGAAAACGGACCGCCTCATGATTGGTTCCCCTCCTGCAGCGCCTCTGCGCAAAAAACGCAGGACGGCAAGGGGAACGAACTGCTATGACGCTTCGTTAAAGACGCGAACGTGCCAAGTGCACCCTGTTTCAATGTTCAGATAGAACGTGCCGGCATCGTGAAAATGGGTTATGTCGATGCCGCTCGGCCCCGTCGGCATGATCGGCGATTCTGCGTTGCCGCCCTGCACGTTTACGGAAAACGCGGATGCGCTCTTCGGAGCCTTGGAACAATCGTAGCTCCACGCAATCGCCCACGATGCGTTGGCGGCGAACGGCTTACTCGTTTTCGAACCGGTGCCTTCGCTCTCGTAGATCGTAGTTGCGGCGGGCGTCCACGGCGTGCTCGATGCGCTAACCGGCGGCGCGTAAACGGTCGGAGCGGCCGACGCCGTTCCGTCGCCGGCGGCAACGGATTGCGCGAAGCCAGGCGAAGCATCGCTCTTGGTCGATGCGACGACGTAGACCGAATCATCGACGTACGCGGTGAGCGGATGCGTGCTGTCGATCGTAATGTCGTGACCCTTCACGAAGTTATGGGCGAAAAGCCCCGGAAGACCGAGAAACGCCCATGAAAGGATCGTGATGGTCGACGATTTGCCGCCTTCACCCTGGCCCTCTTCGGTCTTTTGCTGACTCGTGAGTTTGACTTTGTCGCCGTCAACCGCGTAGATCCAGTCCATTTGCACGCCGAGGCTGCCGGGATGGCCGTGCGAGCCGGCTCGATCGACCGACAGGATCTCACCTTGTCCGGCTGCACCCTTAGCGATCGCAACCCAGCCCCCGACGACGACGTCTTCGCTCGCGCGAATGGCGAATGTATCGCCGACGTTGGCGTTTGCCGAGGAGATCTTGTCGGCGACGACGATCGCGATCGTCGTGCCGCCGGGCAGCACGATCCGCGTTCCGGGACCGGCCGATCCGCCCGTCAGCGGCGGTGCCGTTTGGGCCGAGGCGGGAACTGCGAAAACGATCGCGAGCATGGTTGCGGCGATGGAACGAGCAAAAACGACGCTTATCAAAGCACACCCTCCGAGTGATGGGAAGACGATGACGCCATTACGCCGGACGCCGGGCTGAGCCTGTTTTTGAGCGATGGAACGAGCCCGTCCCGCTCGTCACAATCGTGTGGACGCGGCGCTCCCGTTCGTGATTAGCTCGTAGGCATGAACAGAAAACGGGCTCTTCAGGTCGTAGCGTGCGCCGCCGGCTTCCCGCTCTGGGCACGAGCCGGCGGCACGCTTCGACGCCGGCGGCCCGGGGATCCGGCGTGGCCGTCCCGAGCGCAGTGGGACCGGCTTAACCGCGAGGTCGGCGGGAACCTCATCGCCGTCCGTTCGCCGCTTGCCGCGTGCCAGACCGCCCCGAGCGACGGCACCTGCGCTGCGGTGTTCCAAGACCTGCGAAATCCGTATTACATCGGCGACAATCCGGGTGTCACGCAGACCCTCGGATGGCTCGGTGCGTGGAAGACGGAGCCGAGTGTCTATGCCGTTGCCGCGCGCGATGCCGCCGACGTTGCCGCGGCGGTGAACTTTGCACGTGAGAACGATCTGCGTTTAGTCGTGAAGGGCGGCGGACACAGCTACTTGGGAACGTCGAATGCGCCGGACTCGCTGCTGATCTGGACGCGACATATGAACGATATTGCTCTGCACGACGCGTTCGTTCGCGCAGGGGTGCACCGGCACCGTCGCACCGCAACCTGCGGTGACGATGGGCGCGGGCACGATCTGGGCCCACGCGTACGACGCGGTAACCACCAAAGGCGGGCGCTACGTACAAGGCGGCGGGTGTACGACGGTCGGCGTTGCCGGGCTGATTCAGAGCGGCGGTTTCGGGAGTCTTTCGAAACACTATGGCTTGGCGGCGGCCGGGCTGCTCGAGGCTGAAGTCGTTACCGCCGACGGCAAGATCCGCATCGCGAACGCCTGCTCGAATCCCGACCTGTTCTGGGCGCTTAAAGGCGGAGGCGGCGGCAGTTTCGGCGTGGTGACCAAACTCACGCTGCGTACGCGCGAGCTGCCCGGCTTCTTCGGCGGCGCGAACTTTAAAGTGGAAGCATCCTCCGACGCGGCGTACCGGCGGCTCATCGCCGAGTTCGTCGAATTCTACAGCGCGAACCTGTTCAACGAACATTGGGGCGAGCAAGTCTCCTTGCGCCCGGACAACACGCTCGAAGTCAGCATGGTGTTCTACGATCTCACGTCAGAGCAGGCCAACGCGACGTGGAAGCCGTTCTTAGATTGGATCGCGCAGAACCCGAACGATGTCACACTCGCCGGCACGCCGATCATCGGTGCCGTTCCCGCACGCAATTGGTGGAATGCGGAGTTCATCGAAGCGCACTATCCCTCGGCAATTACGCCGAACACGGGCGCCGGCGCGCGTCCCGGTGAGTTCTGGTGGGCGGGTGACGGCGGTCAGGTCGGGCAGTACTTGTACGGTTACGAATCGCTCTGGCTCCCGTCGTCGATGCTCGACGCCGTGCAGCGCGAGCAGTTCGTTGACGCGCTCTACCGCGCAACGCGTCACTTCGGATTCTCGTTACATTGCAACAAGGGCTTGGCGGGCGGGCCGCCCGACGCGATCGAGGCGGCGAAGAACACCGCGATCAATCCCGAGGTTTTAACCGCGTTTGCACTCGCGATCAGCGCCGATTCGGAGTCGCCTGCGTATCCCGGCATTGCCGGTCACGAGCCCGATGAGGCCCAGGGCCGCACGAGCGCCGCGCGGATCCACGCAAGCATGAACGAACTGCGCTCCGTCGCGCCGGCCAACGGATCGTACGTCTCCGAAAGCAACTACTTTGAGAAGCGGTGGCAGCAATCGTACTGGGGCACCAATCATCCCCGGCTCGCTGCGGCGAAGGCGAAGTACGATCCGCACGGCCTCTTCTTCGTTCACAACGGCGTTGGATCGGAGCGATGGAGTCGAGGACGGCTTCACGAAGCTCGGATGACCTGCCGCGCGCGATCGTCTAAGAGGCGTTCGAAGGCATCGAAAATTCGCGGCACGTAATGGTATTTATAGGCGAACATCGCTGGTTCGTCGCGACAGTGGACGAGCATGCCGGCGTTACATTCGAAGATGAGGACGTCGCCATCGCGCGTGAGGCCGCAATCGACGCCGAAGTAGTCGAGCCCGAGCGAGCGCGCGATCGACGCGAAGACGTCGTTCCAGCGTTCAAATACCGAAGCCGGCGCCGCTAAAAAGCGCTCCTCTTCGGCGCGCATCCAGTCGTGATGTTCCATCAAGCTCCCGGTGTAGTGAACCATCCATCGATCTGAGATCGCCAGGTGGTACGGGAACGGCGCGCCGTCGACGACGATCACGCGGTATTTTCGAAAATACCCGTCCGGGGCTGCGGTAGTCGAAAAACGCCGAAACTGTGAACGCAGAGGCGCTTTCTCGGCTCAGATACGCGTCAATATCCGCATCGTTCGTCATCCGTTCGAGACCGTCGCCGCGGTGGCTATCGACGGGACGAATCAGCAGTGGGAACGGCACGCCCGCGCCGCTCGCGCGGCGTTCTTCGAGCTGTGCGCGCTCGAGCCGTATCGTTCGCGGGACGACGCAGCCGGCGATGCCGGCGAGCGACGCTCCGAGCAGGCTGCGACGCGTTTTTGCGACGTGACGAGGGTGGTTGATGACCGGCACCGTCGCGGTATCGACGTACCGCGTTGCGCGTGCGATGGCGCCGGCGGATGCCTCGAGCTCCTCGATACCGTTGTAGAGCACGTCGTGCGCGGGAATGCCCGTCGCCTCCGGGGCGCCGTCGACGAGGTAGTAGCGATGCAACGCCGTTCGGTATGGGTTCACCAGGAAGTCGAGCGGTGCGTTCTCGATCACCCCGCCTAGAGCGGCTAGGACTAAGACTCGCTGCGTGGCGTCCGTGGAAACGCCGCATGCTGGAAAGAGTTGCTGCTGCGCGAGCGCCTCGACGCGATGATGTGCCGCCGGCATCTCCTCTCGCGCGGAGTCGAGCAAGTCCGCGAGCGCGAGGTGCGCTCCGTAAACGTCCAGCAGAGCATCGTGGCGATGCCGTACGCCTCGATCGCGATGAAGCGTTCGTCACGGCGAACTCGGAGGTTACCGATAGCGGCGTGCGCTTCGCATGCGACGGATCGAGCGAGATGCATTCGCGCAAAAGTTCTTCGACCCGTTCCATGCCCACGAAAGGCGCCAGCGATAGGAAATGCCGTCGATGGCACGCGACGTCCGGCTCGAGCTGTAGCGCTTCCTCGAAGCGTTGCTGTGCTTGCGATGCCGAAACGATCGTGCGACGTGCTCGTTCGAGATCGCTTGCGGCGCGCGTGTGGCCGGGCGACAAGTGCAGTACGAACGACTGGAGCGAAATAGCCCGAACGGTATCGCCGGCAACGCCGCTCAGGCGACCGAGAAGATTGAGTGCGTCCGGATCTTCGGGCGCGATCAGCAACGCCTTCTCGCAGAGAACGTGGCTTCGCGCCCAGTCCTTCGAGCTTTCGGCTGCGAGCGCGCCCGCTAGTGCGCCCGCATACGCCGCATCGTCCAACACGCAACGATAATACGACGCATCGATCGAAGAACGCTTTTTCAAGCAACCGAGCCTCATTTTTACGAGGAAACGCGTCGTCTCACCAGACCCTAATGCTTCGTATTGCACTGCGCGGGGTATAAAGTGGCTATCCCCAAAGGAGATTTTCGTGCGCAACTTTATTATTTTGCCGGTATTCCTCGCGCTCGCGGCACTTCCGATTTCAAGCATCGCTCAGACGACGAGCGAACGCCCGTTAGCGCCCGCATGGACGGAGTTCTCACACGCGTGGTCCGAAGCCACCGGCTATAGCGCGACGGTTACGGTGTTCGAGCAGAAGGGTACGCAAACGGAGAATCTGGTCCTCGATTACAGCTATCGTAACCTTCGAATGCGACGGTGCACATCGTTCAAGGAAACAACGCCGGCGTGACGCTGGTATGGAACGGCGGAAGCACCATGCAGGCGCACCGCGGTTCGGGCCTGATGGCCCTTTCAAGAAGACGATGGCAGTCGACGATCCTCTTGCGACCACGGTTCGCGGATCGACGATCGATCAGCTTAGTTTCGATGCGATTCTCGCGCACGCGCAGCAGACGCCCGGTTCGGTCGCGCAGTTACCCGGTGCGCCGATCGATGGGCTGGCGACCGACGAGGTTCGGTTGATTCCCGCCAATGCGGTGACGACGGACTGACGCTTGAAGTCGTGGATGTTTCGAAGACCACGCATCTTCCGGTTCGAATACTCGGATACGATGGCCCGGTACTCGTCCGCAGCATCGTCTTTTCCGACGTCAAGCTCCAACCGCGCACGTAAGTCAGCGTATGACGAGAAACGTTCCCGCCGGCGAATTGCGATACTGAAGACGGCTCGGATCGGCGATCGCGCGCACCGGCGGGACGTTTCCGCTTGCGTTCTTTGCAAACACGGCGACGCGCTTCGACTGCGCGACGTCCTAGTTCGCCGGCTGGATCGGTCGCGAGCGCGGAGATGACGTCCAGCTGGGTCTTCGCGCCGAAAATCACGCGACGTTTCGTTACCATGCCCGAGCGCTGGTTGGCCGGATACGCGTAGATCCCGGGCTGGAATGTCGACGCTGCGTACATCGTCCCCCTCGCCGCGTCGATCGCAAAGGATTGCGGCGGAATCTGCGGGAGCGTGAGATCGATAGAAACTGGCGAACGATCGTCGATTTTCCTGCAGCATCGATGTGATACTGCGTGATGCCGATCGCTCTGCGCGCCGTGATCGAGCGCACGACGCAGACGCAGTAGACGTCACCCTTCGTATCGGTGGCTACCGCCGTCGCGATGGCGGGAAGATCGCCGATGGGTGTGTCGAGTTGAGGGCTCAAACGCAAGTTGGGTCGCGTGGCGCCCGAGGCGGCAAGGGGATAGCGCAGAAGTCCGCCGCATCCGGGCGGCACCCTGCCGTAGCAGCCGTCGACGGTCCAAAAGTTGCCGCTTGCGTCGAGCGCGACGCCGTCAAGGTGACTTTTCGAAAACGTTGCCGTTCGTAGCGGCGCGGCGTTCCCTGAGGCACCGGCAGTAAAAACCGCAAGCCGTGCGGGCACTCCGTCCCAGCACGTACATTTGCGCGTCGGCGCCGATAGCGATGCCGCCGTTACCGGCTTCCAGCTCGGTGCGTCCGCCCGCCAGCACCGAGACGGGTGCCGTGGTTCCCGAGGCGGCCGCTACGTACGCCGCCACGAGCGTTTTTGCGCCGGGAATGTAGGCGAACAACAGAGGCGTTCCGGGACTCGGCGATCCCGTGGGAATGCTCGATTGCGAGATTGAGCTGCTGCACGCGGCGAGCAGGATCGCCGCAAGTGCGGAGGCGGCGCGAAGCATCATTATCGGACGCATTTTGGCTCGTTTTTGCCGAGGACCTACTCCTTCCCGCAGGGGGTAAGCGCCTGCCCGCGGGGCGCCAAGATGAGGAAACGATGACGCTCGGATGAGGAACGGATTGATTTGGGGTTGATCTTTCTCTAAAACGGCAATGATACAACCATGAATGCACTTATCAATCGATTTTTCCGATCTCCACGCACCCTCGCGCTCGTCGCGGGGGGACTCTTGGCCGGCGTGTTTGCGGTGGCGCCGGTAACCGGCGCGGCGCAACAGACCGTCGCCGTCATCGTCAACGGACAGCAGATGTCGTTCGACCAACCGCCGATCGTCCAGGCCGGTCGCGTCTTCGTGCCGTTGCGCAGCATCTTCCAGCAACTCGGCGCCAGCGTCGTCTACGCCAACGGCCAGATCAACGCAACCGGCCGCGGCCGCACCGTCTCGCTGACGATCGGTTCGACGCAGGCCACCGTGAGCGGACGACCGGTAACGCTCGACGTTGCACCGTTCGTCGTCGGGTCGCGCACGCTCGTTCCATTACGCTTCGTCGCGCAATCGCTCGGCGCCGGCGTCAACTGGAACGACGCCAACAGCACGGTAACCATCGCAACAGCCGCGGCTATCGCGTTTCCAATGCGAATCCGAATCCGAACTACAGCGCCAACTACGTCAGCCAGGCGCCTCCGCCGCTGCCGGAATATCAGCAGCCGTACGCGCCTGCGCCCAATTACATTTGGACGCCGGGCTACTGGGCTTGGTCCGGTTCGGGCTACTACTGGGTACCTGGAACGTGGGCGCAGCCGCCGCAGACGGGCTTATATTGGACGCCCGGTTATTGGGGCGAAAATAGCAACGGCCCCGGTTTCGCGTGGAACGCGGGATACTGGGCACCCCAAGTCGGATTTTACGGCGGCATAAACTACGGCTTCGGTTACTTCGGTAACGGCTATCAAGGCGGCCGATGGGAACCGGGCGGATTCGCCTACAACACGGCGTACAGCAACGTCAACCGAACCATCATTACGAATACGTACATCAACCGTACCGTCGTCAATACGACCGTCATCAATCGCGTGAGCTACAACGGGCGCGGCGGCGTTGAAGCGCGTCCGACCGCGCAACAGTTAGCCGCAGCCAACGAGCGGCGCGCGATGACCCCCGAGCAAGTCAAGCACGTGCAGGCCGCCTCGCAAGACCGCGATCTCTATGCCAACGTCAATCATGGAAAGCCGGCGGTCACCGCAGTAGCCAAGCCGTTGGCAGCGCCGCCCGCAGCAGCGCCGGTCGCTGCAAAGCCCGCAGCTCCGAAACCTGAGGCTCCGAAACCGGCCGCGCCGCAAGAACGACCCGTTCCGCAACAGCACGCAACGGTTCGTCCGGAGAACAGACCCGCCCCGAAGGCAGCGCCCGTCGTCCCGGAAACGCGAGCAACGGTTAAGCCCGCGGTGAAGCCGGAAACGAAGCCCGCACAGCAGCCGGAAACAAAACCGGAAACAAAACCGGAAACGAAGCCGGAAACGAAACCGACCGAGAAACCGTCGCCGCCTTCGCGCTAATCGTGCAGCGATAGCGACATCATTGCCTGGCTTGCGCAGTTATGCAAGTCAGGCATCGATGTCGCTAAAACACCGGCAGACGTTAAGAATCTTTACAATTCTTGACGGCGATGCCGCGATCGGCGCTGCGATTCCCAGTTCTGTTGTATTTTAAACCTCGACAATTGTCTGTGTGAATTAGGGAAAATTAGGCGCGACGTCCGTGCAAACATTTTAAATTTGTTTTCTGCACGTGTAACTTTTCTCGAAATGACAAGCGAGCCGCGGCTCATATCCTACCCAGCGCAATTGTAGCAGAACCTTAATGCGTCCGAAGACCGGACAATGCGTTTAACACCTACAACAGCCCTTATTCTCGTTTTGTCCTCAAGCGTCGCGGCGTGCAGCGGCGTCAGTTCGGGATCGATACCGCCGCCAACGGCGACGGCTCGAACGCAAACTTCAGCCGCTACCGTGCAGCCTGACAGCGCCTCGATTACGCGTGCGGGTACGATCGAAGCAATGATTTCGGGCGGCTTTACGCTCTCGAGCAGTGGCTGCGGATACGTTCACGTATTCTTAAGCTCGTCGACCCAAATGAGCGGACCATCACCTGCAGTTCATGAGACCGCATCCGTAACCGGAACGGGATCCTGCGCCACCTCGATCAACGCATCGTCGGTCCAGGTTTCCGCCGTAAGCGGAACGGACGCTACCGTTGTGTCTAGTGGATGTACGATGTTTCCAGCTGGAGATTCGACGTACAATCGAAACATCAGCGCTGCGGCGATCGATCCAAACAGTGCCGCGTACATCGCCTCGGTGCAACAGGCCGGCGACACGGCGAGCTTCTACGCCTCCACGGGTGTTGAGAAAGTAAATCTCGCGACGAACTCCACGCCGATGGTGACGGTCTCGCGCAAGGTCTCGTATCATTCGTTCCCGGCGCCATATCCGTGGGCGAGCGGCTTTTACATCGAGCCGCTGAGCGATGCTCATGCGATCGTCGTCCAAACCCAAAGCTGTCACCTGTACGAGTCGTACGGTACGACGTATTCGGGCGGCGTGCTTTCGGCATATAGTGGCGCGAATTGGGACTTAACGAAGCCGTTCGTTCCGCTCGCTCCCGGCACGCCAAGCGCGATGGCATCCGGGCTTCCGCTGTTCGCGGGTATGGTCACGTGGACCGACTATCAATCCGGAGTCATCGCGCACCCGCTGAACTGGGCGGCAATCGCCGGAAGCGTTTCAAAGTACGGTTTCGTGCCGCCCGCGAGCGACACGGACCAGTTGACGTTCAAGGGCACGAGCTGCGTATCAACTTCCCTACGGAGCGCACCTGCGGCTCAAGGCATCGTTCAGCACCGCAGGCTGGGGTCCCGAGGCGACGATGGTGGCGCAAGCGATGAAAACGTACGGCATCTACCTTGCCGATACGGGATCGAGCGGGAACGCACTTTACTTTGCAAATGCCTCCAACGGGAGCAATCCCTGGAGCAGCTCAGACCTTTCGTCGCTAAGCAAAGTACACGTCAGCGATTTCGACGTTCTGACGTTGCCGGCGATTCAAAGCGTAAAGTAACGTACAGCATTTAACGGGCGGAATAGTCCGCTAGAGGGGGACGAAAAAGGGGGGCGAGTTCTCGCCCCCTTTTTCTCAGCCCGAGCTGCGGCTCTTCCCGTGCCGAATTTGTCGAAGCCCAATTCACTCCGGAACGTGCGTCCACGCTCCATTTTGTTTCAACCAATAGAACGCGTTTTGCCCGGTGTCTTCGTCCGTGAGCGAATATGCGTAGTTGCCGGTGAGCGTCGGGCGCTTTTGCGTACGTTTAAATCGTGAGTTTCTCGACTGCGGCGACATCGCCGGCTGGGCCGCCTCTGGGGTGCCCGCCGGCGGTAATCCTTCACGCCGGCGCGAACAAGGCCTCAAGGCAATCACGGCTTCTCTAAGGATTGTGCGCGATGAGTTGTTCAATGCTCCAACGCTGGTTCGGTTTGGGTACGACGGCTCTGCTCCTCGCGGGATGCGCCGGCGGCGGTGTGCCCGGCGTCACCCCGTCGTCGAGCTCGCTTGCTCAACCCGCTTCGTCGGAGAAACAGGAGCGCGGGACGGCACGAATTGTCGTTCGCATCCCCAAAGAGAAGCGCCGGGGCCACTACCTGTCCCCCGCGACGCAGTCGATGATGGTGGCGATTCTGCAAGGCACGAAACCGGTCTACAAAAAGACCATCAACCTGACGCCGACGTCCACGGGGTGTAGCAGCACACTTGCGAGCACCACGTGCACCCTCACGATTCTCTTGGGTGCCGGAAGCTACACGGCGTCGATTTCGACCTACGACGCGACGAACGGCACAGGGAACGAACTGTCGGCGGCACAGGGGGTTACGTTTAAAGTCTTCAGAGGAAAGAGCAATCCGATCCCGCTAACGCTCAGCGGCATTCCGTCGAATATCGCTGTTTTTAGCGCGTCGACGAACGCCGTGTATGTCTTGGCACAAGATCCCGATGGAGATTTTATCGTCGGCGCGGGCGCTCCAACTATCACCGCAGCGCAAACGGCGGGCAGGGCGCTCGTAACGATCGTGCAACCGACCGCCGTGCATCCGAACAAAATTGCCTTTATACCGGCAGGTGCGACGATCGGCGCGGAGACGATCGGCGTCACGGCGAGCTTCCCGAAAGGTACCGACGGCTGCGCTCATGTCGGAGCGTTGTGCGCGTTCCCGTCCGCGATATCGGTGAGCTACACCCAAGTGTTGTTCGTCTCAAACTACAACGCCGGCAACGTATTGGGCTTCACGATCCCCCTGACCGGCGGCACCCAGGTGCCGCAGTATACGTTGTCGCCCATTACGTCGCCGTTTCCGATCTCACTCGACGCAAGCGACGACCTCTTCGTCGCGACGTTCGCCAATCCAGGGGTATTCTACGAATTTAAGCCCCCGTATGCTAACGCCCCGAGCGTGACCAACTCGAAAGGAATCGGCAACCCATTCGGAATGACGATCGACGCGAGCGGAGCGGTCTATGTCGCCAACTCGGCGGGTTCCGTGTCGGCGTTCACATCACCGTATACCGCGATACCGGCATCGCTGACCAATGCCGTCATGTCGCCGTACGCGACGGCCTTCGATAGCAGTGCGTACCTCTACGTTGCCAACGAAGGCAACAAGACGATCACGGTCTACCCGCCGCCGTACACGGCGACGCCGGTTACGGTAGCGACGGCAAGCGCACCGTACGCGCTCGCCGTCTCCGGCAACAAACTCTACGTTGGCGAGAACTCGGCGATCGAGATATTCGACTTATCCTCGGCGCTAACGAACGCGAGTATCCCGCAGGCGACTCTGACGACCGGCATCGACGAGGTGTATTCGATGGCATTCGATGCGAATGGAAATCTCTTTGAGAGTAACAACGGGAGCACCGCGGGCAGCGTTGCAGAGTTCACCCAGCCGATTGCAAACGGCGCGTTGCCGTCGGCGACCCTCGCGCAGAGCACGGCGCCGGGAGCGCTGTACGGGCCCTGGGGCATCGCCTTCGATGCCGACGGAAACCTGTACGTCGCAGACGTTGACGGTGGAACGGTCGGCGGCGGCATCCTCGAATACGCTCCACCCTTTAGTAACTCCAGTATCCCTGTGGTTACGATCTCTGCCCCGGTCGACAACCCGTACTTCGTAGCGATTACGAAGTCGAAAAAACTGACGATCACGCCGTAGGCGCGGATCTAGGCGCGCGCAGGTAATGGTGTTGTATCGGGGCCGGCTACTCGAAGCGAAGCGCCTCGATGGGATTCAATTGCGACGCGTGTTTCGCCGGATAGTAGCCGAAGAAGATCCCCACCAGTGCCGAGAACGCCACGGAGAGCAGGATCGAGAGCACCGGTATCTCGGTTGGCCATTTCGCCATGATTGAAACCAGCGCCGTTCCAAGGACGCCGACCGCGACGCCGGCGATTCCACCAAGCGTTGACAAAACGACTGCCTCGGTGAGGAACTGTTGCAGGATCGATCGGCCTCGCGCCCCGACCGCCATACGCAGCCCGATTTCGCGGGTCCGTTCCGTGACCGAGACCATCATGATGTTCATAATACCGATACCGCCGACGACCAGCGATACGAATGCGACGCCGGCGAGTAAGTATTCCATCACGGCGCTCGTCGACGAAGCTGCTGCGGCGACCGACTGCAGGTTGCGCACTTGAAAGTCGTCGGGTTGCGGCGCAACGATGCCGTGTCGCTGCTCGAGCAGCGACGTCACTTCTGATTGCACCGAATCGACGTGAGCGGCGTCGACGGCAGTAACCATCAGCTGGTTCACCGTGGTGAGGCCGGTGAGCCGTTGCATCGCCGAGGTGTACGGAATAAGGATCGTGTCGTCCTGATCCTGCCCTTGGCTGCTTGGCCGAGCGGCGAGAGCGTGCCGATCACCGTGAACGGCACGCCCTTGATGATGACGTTTGCGCCGATCGGCGTTGCACCACCGGGAAACAGGTTCGCGACGACGGTTTGTCCGAGCACCGCAACCTTGTTCGATGACGTCACGTCGCTCTGCGAGAATGACCTCCCGCTTGCAAGCGGCCAACTTCGAAGGAGCGTGTACGTCGGGGCAACGCCGGCAATCGTCGTCTGCCAGTTGCTGCTGCCGGCAACGACCTGCAAGCGCGAAGATACGACCGGTGAAACCTCGGCGACCCCGGCGAGCTGAGCGATCGCCAACCCGTCCGCAGGCGTCAGCGTCGAAGCGCCGCCCAATCCGGTGCGGGCACCCGACTGCGTGACGCTGCCGGGCATCACGACGATGAGATTCGAGCCGAGGCTATTGATTTGTTTTTGCACCGAAGCGCCGGCACCCGCGCCGATCGACACCGTGACGATAACGGCCGCAACGCCGATCGTAATGCCGAGCATCGTGAGCGCCGATCGAACGCGATTGCGCACGAGGGCCTCCAGAGCGAGGCGCAGCGTCGCCCGGGGGTTCACGCCGCACGTTTGTCGTTGATATCGTCCGAAACGATCGACCCGTCGCGAAACATGACGATGCGGCGGGCATAGGCGGCGACGTCCGGCTCGTGGGTGACGCACATGATCGTGATCCCTTGTTCGTCGTTGAGGCGCGCGAACAATCGCATAACGTCGTGCGACGATTTTGTGTCGAGCGCGCCCGTCGGCTCGTCCGCTAAAATCAAGCCGGGGTCGTTGACCAGCGATCGCGCGTATCGCGATGCGTTGCTGCTGGCCGCCCGACATTTGATTCGGCATGTGTTCGGCCAGATTGGCAACGCCGACGATGGCCATCTTCTCAAGTGCAATGGCATGCTGTTTGCTTCTCGACACGCCCGCGTACACCATGGGCAACTCGACGTTGGCGATCGCGCTGGTTCGCGCCAGCAGGTTGTAGGACTGGAACACGAAGCCGAGGCGACGACTGCGAATATCTGCGCGCGCGTCGGCGTCGAGGTGTGCCGCGTCCGTACCTTCGAATTCGTACGTTCCCGATGTCGGCTGGTCGAGCAAACCGACGATTTGCATGAAGGTGGATTTGCCGGATCCCGACGGCCCCATGACGGCGACGAACTCTCCGGAGTCGATCGAAAGATCGACACCGGCAAGCGCCGTTACCGTCTGATCCCCAAGTCGGTAGACTTTACGCAGATCCTTCGTCCGCACGACCGTCGTCAAGGATGGAGTCCTCGCGCGGCGCTCGCACCCGCCGGAGCAGCGATTTTTTTCGCAGCGGCCGCACCCCCGACAACGACGAGGTCGCCGGCGAGCAACGACCCGGAGAGCGGCGTTACCGCGGCTTGTGTGGCCGTCACGAGATCCGCACGGACCGGCACCGCGACCGTCGTGCTGCCGCGCCGCACGTAGACTTGCGCCGTCGACCCGGCCGCTACCGAGCTGCCCGCGGCGCCGGCCGGCATCTCACCCCATGGCGACGCAACGGTCGCGGCAGCGGCAACGCCTTTTGCACTCTTGGCCGGCGGAGAGTATTGCAGCGCGGCGATCGGCACCACCAACGCGTTCTTCACCGATGCCACCACGATCGTCGCGTTGGCCGTCATTCCCGGAAGCAGCTGCTTATTATCGTTGCTTACGTCGACAACCACGTCGTAGGTCACCACATTGCTGACGGTTTGCGGGTTGATACGCACTTGTTCCACGGTTCCGTCGAACGTCTGCAATGGAAACGCTAGCACGGAGAACGAGACGGGGTCGCCCGCCTTTACGTTGCCGATATCCGGTTCGCCGACGCTGATGTCGACTTCCATCTTCTGCAGATCCGCGGCGATCGTGAAAAGCGTTGGCGTTTGCAGGCTGGCGGCGACCGTTTCGCCCACCGAAATGGCCCGGGAAACGACCGTTCCGTTGACTGGGGACGTAATTACCGATCGGTCCAGGTTCAACTGATCCACTTGCAGCGCGGCTTGCGCAGACGAGATACCCGCCTGCGAAGCCTCCGCGGTGCCGGCCGAACTCGACGATTGATCTTGAGCCTGCGTTACCGCATCTTGGGCTACGGCGTAATCACCGGCCGCTCCATCGGCGGCCGATTTGTCCGCCTGGACCTGGCTGGCGGCGATGTACCCTTGCGCGAGCAGGGCTTGATCGCGGGTTTGATTCTGCTGGGCGAGCGTGAGCGCGCTATGCGCCTTGATGACGTCGGCCTGCGCTCCGGCGATGGCGACCTGCGAAGCCGCCGCGGCACCGTTGGAAGCCTGAGCCTGACTTTGTGCCTGTGTGACTTCGGCGCTGGTTTGGTTGACCTCCGCTTGCAACGTGCTTGGGTCGAGCCGCGCTAGGACCTCGCCCGTGGTGACGTGGCTGTTGTAATCCACATAGATGGCCGAAATGGTGCCGGATTCTTGCGTGCCGACCAAGACCGTGTTTTGCGGATTGACCGTCCCCGACGCGGTAACGCTTTGCGACAAAGTTTGCACGACGACGGCTTGCGTCGCCGGCGCCGCCGGCACCCGCGAGCGGACGATAAGCATCGTAACGCCCGCAGCGACGAGCAGAAGAAGGGCAACGCCGATTGCCGCGACCACGCGACGGTCCAAGCCCGCGAGCGGGCCACGAAGCGACCGAGGCGACAGTGGAAGCGCCTGTATGGTCATAGTGGTCTCGAATTCCGCGTGCCGGTGCAGCGCTGGTGAAGCTTGACGCAACAATAGCGCCGCTTGACTCAAGTCTACAGCGTGCTCGAGGAACACGGCATAGTGGAAATCCCGACTGACGTCGTTTTTGAACGAGGGCAACGGTCCCGTGTTTACGGGAGTGTCGGTCCGCGCGAGACGGGCTCGTCGGCGCGGCCAGGATCGGCGCGGTGCCGGAGCCGGCGCATCCCGCAAGCAGCGCCAGGAGGGCCGGCTCCTCGGAAAAGCTGCCGTTTTGCGCCTTATGTCGCAGCCCATTGCGGTCGAGGGCCGGGCTGCCGTTTGTAGCACCCGGGAAGCGCATTTTTCGAAAGGTTTTTTTAATGTTCGTCGCTGGATAAAGCACCCATGAAAAGAATCTTTGCCGCCGCCCTTATTCTTTCGTTCGTCGCCGCCCCGCTCGCCGCGGCCGCGGCCCCCCAGACCCCGGCCCAGCAGTTGATGAGTAAGCTCGCCTGGCGAAGCATCGGTCCCTACATCGGCGGCCGCGTCGTGGCCGTCGCAGGGGTGCCAAGCAACCCGAACCTCTTCTATATGGGCGGCGTCGAAGGCGGTGTTTGGAAGAGCACCGACTACGGACAGAGCTGGACCAACATCACCGACGGCAAGCTTCCCGGGATCGCTAGTCCGATCGGCGCGCTAGCGGTCGCCGATTCGAACTCCAACGTAATTTACGCGGGCACCGGTGAGGCGGACATCCGCGGCGATTTCGACACGGGCGACGGCATCTACAAGACGACCGACGCCGGCAAGACCTGGTCGTACGCGGGATTGCGCGACACCCACATGACGTCGGCGCTCGCCATCGATCCGCGCAACGCGAACGTCGTCTACGCCGCGTCGATGGGACACGTGTTCAAACCGAATTCCGAGCGCGGCATCTACAAGACGACCGACGGCGGGAGCAACTGGCATAAAGTGCTCTTCGTCGACGACAACACCGGCGGCGTCGCTCTCTCGATGGACAAACGCAATCCCAATACGCTCTACGCGGCCATGTGGCAGGCGCAACGTACGCCGTGGAAGCTTACCAGCGGCGGACCCGGCAGCGGGCTCTACAAGACGACCGACGGCGGCGCACATTGGACGAAGATTTCGTCGAATCCGGGCTACGCTACGGGAGTCCTCGGCAAGATCGGCGTTTCTTCGCCTAGGCCGGAACCCCGTCTCGGCCGGGCCGGTCCGCGGGGCCAGCTCGTCAGGGGGTCGGCTGGTCCGGGGGTCGGCTGGTCCGGGGGTCGGCTGGTCCGGGGGCCGGTGGTTCTCCGGGGGCCTGTGGGTCCGGGGGCCGGCTGGTCCGGGGGGCCCGTCCGGGGGCCGGCGGTCAGGGGGCCTGTCAGAGCCGGGTGATGGGGGAGCTGGGCTGGGCCAGCTCGGGGAAGTTGCCGTCCGCCCCCGTGATGCGCATGATCTTCACGATGGCGGGGCGGGGCGCGACGAGACCAGCCCGCGGCCCGCGGCCCGCGCGTACGTGGCCGCCCCGACCAATGTGCGCAGCCCCCGCGCGTCACAGAACGACAGCCCGGCCAGATCGATACGGACCGGCCCGCGGCTCCGGTCGATGACCCGGCGCACGGTACCCCCCGGCCTGATCGGCCGTGGCGGCGTCCAGCTCACCGCTGATGACGGCGACCGCTTGCCCGTCCGGGTAGATGCGGTGGGTCAGCCCCAGCGAGATGGCCGGTGCGTAGTCCGAGGCTGCGGTCCGGGTCTCGTTCTCGCTCGCCCCGGCCGGGTTCTCGCCCGCCCCAGCCGGGTTCTCGCCCGCGCCTGCCGGTCCGGCCGCGTGCAACTGGCCAGCCGCTGCTGCAGCGGCATCACGCCCTCCGGGCCCGGCCGGCCCTCTTATCCGATCCCCGTGCACGATGAATCACCGTGAATCCCCTCCCATCCATGGCGTGGCCGCCAGTAACGGGTCACCTGCTGCTGTTGTCCCCCGAGCGAGGCAGTGCCTGCTGCCCCTGGTTGCGGTGCGGCGATGGTCCTGATCCACGTGCTGAACCTGAACCAGTACCAGCAGTAAAGTCGCCCAGACTTAGGACGAAGTGCCAACTTCCTGAATGATTGATCAAGGAGGACGTCTTTGTCCATCCCCTTATTGGCAACGCGCCTGCGAACACTTTAGTTTCGGCCCGCGCCCGCGTACGGCCGGGCGTGCGGCGAACACTTTAGTCTCGGCCCGCGCCGGCGTACGGCCGGGCGTGCGGCGAACACTTTAGTCTCGGCCCGCGCCCGGCGATGGCTGGGGCGTGCAGGGCGGCCAGCTGGCGGTCGTACTCCGCACCGTCGATGTCCCCGGCCACGTACTGGCGAGCCAGCCCGCCGGGCGCGCTCCTCGCTGGCGCGCGGGCGCGCCGTGGAGGGCTGCCGCGGCGCGGGCCACGAGCCCGGCTCACGAGGGCCACGATCGACCAGATGACCAGGGCGCAGAAGATGAGGGTAGCCGCGATGCCGAGCACCCAGCCCCACCAGTGGAGCCCGGTTCCCCAGTCCCACATCGTCATCTCTGCCTCCCAGACCACCGGCCGGCGGCCCGTTGCCGTCTACTTCACCAGCCACTATGCCGTCCGGGCCTGAACCTTCGCTGAGCCGGAGCTGCAACAGCACCAGCTGTTCCGGGGGGACGACCCCCCGGACCCCCCGATGCCTGCTGAGGTGCGGGCCGTAGCAGCCGGGCCCGCTCGCCGGGGGCCTGCGGCCCCGGACTCGCTGGGCCGGTAACGAGCGCCTCGCCGTGACCCGCTGCGGTAACCGCCGACAGCACCGGCCGCTCGCCCGGGCCGTCAGCGGGCCGGAATCCGGACGGTGAGCACTCCGGGGGCGCACCGTGACGCCAGCGACCGGCCGGGGGCCATGATCTCCCCGTCGGCCTGGCGGGGCAGTTCCGCGTCGGCGGTGATCTCCACCCGCCGGGCGCGGAGCGCTCCAGGCAGTGGTCATCGCGCCGCTGCGGGTCAGCACGCGGTACCCGACCCGGCCCCAGTCCGCCAGCCGCGCCGCGCCAGGATCCCCACGTCGAGCAGGCCGTCGTCCGGGCCGGGCATCCGGCAGCAACGGGAAACCGCCGGGCAGCAGCCCGGCGTTGCCGACCACCACCGATCGGGCCTGGCGGTGCAGCACCTGCCCGCCGTCGAGGCGGACGGTGAACTGATGGGGGGGCGCCGCGCAGGTGCCCGAGGCCGGCCTTGGCGTACGCGAGCCATCCGAACCTGTGTTTCCGGTGCCGCCGGGTGGCGTCGACGACGGCCGCGTCCAGGCCGAGGCCGGCCATCGCGATGAACTCCATGCCGTTGGCTACGCCCAGATCCAGCCGGGGTCTGGTGGCCGCCGAAGCCGACCGCAAGCGCCGCCGCCAGCCGTTGCGGGATACACAGGGCGCGCGCAGCCAGGTTCGCGGTGCCGCGCGGGATGATCGCCAGCCGGACGCCGGTGCCTGCCAGGGCGCTGGCACACGCGCGGACCGTACCGTCGCCGCCTGTCGGCGAAGACCAGCTGGGCCCCGGCTGCGACCGCGTGCCGGGCGAGGCCCGCACCATGATCTTCCCTGGTAGTGGGCAGGAACAGCGGAGCCCAGCCGCCCGCCGACGCCGCCGCCCGGCAGGCGTGGCCGAACGGTCCGGGGTCCCGCACCAGCAGCCGGTTGATGACGAAGGCCACCGTCGGGGAGGCAGGCTCCGGGCCAGGAGGCTCCGGGCCGGGAGATCTCCGGGCCGGGAGATTCCGGGCCGGGAAGATCCCGGGCCGGGCGGCGGTCGTAGCCCGGCCGCGATTCCGGTGGCGAAGAAGTCTCGCACGGTCTCGCTACTCCGGCTCCGGCCGGGACCGCGCGGTCACCAGCGC
>CAWAJD010000022.1:0-53569 GCA_963782265.1 Vulcanimicrobiota bacterium | reverse complement strand
CATTGTCTCTATCCTTGTGCTATACGCTCAGCAAGTTGGCCCAATTTCGTCGGAGATCGCTTTAACTGCTCGAAGATTGCTGCTCCTTTCCCAACGGCAAAGTTCCAATCGGCACCTCCGATTTCCTTGGTTGGAATTTCAGCCTCCACACCTGTCAGGGTCAGCAGCCATTCATCGATGCTGCTGACCCTGACAAATCGGCATTTTGTCGTTCCCGCCTTTGCAAGGAACAAAAGGCAGACGTAATTGGTAGCACCAGGGAAAATTTGTTGGTCGCCGAAATGAACGATGTGGCGGAGATGCCTGCCCCTCGCCAGCAGTTCACGCAAGGGCTCACCATACTGAGCGTTGAAAAACTTGTGCGGCTGGATGAACGCTAGTTGACCATTGTCGTGAATGAGTTCTAGCCCGCGTTCGACAAAGCAAACATAGAGGTCGAAGTTGCCCTTTTTTGCCGACTCGTAGCGTTGCTTGTAGTAAGCCGCAAGTTTCGGGTCGCTCTTGGTCAGGGTCTGGATGCGGATGTAAGGCGGATTGCCAATGGCGAGATCGAAACCGTTGCGCCCGCCATTGCCATTGACTCTGCCGGATTTCTCGGTGGGCAGAAGTGAATCGCCCCGCAACGCTTCATCCCGATGGAACACTTCGGCGAAATCGAACTGCCACACGAACGTGGGTTTTTCGGGGTCGTCGAACTGTGCACGGATGCGCTCCAACGCCTCTTCCTGGGCTTGGGCGCGCATCCTCCGGGCATCACGAACCTGGGCACCAGTGCGGGCGATTTCCTTCAAGCACGTGTCCAATTCCGCCACGCGCGCGGCATCGCGGTCATTGACCGCGAAACCAAGTCCAGCTGCATCCGTGCGCGTACGGGTGAGTTCAATCTTGGCCAGTTCAGTGATGTTATCATAAATGTCGAGGCGGAGCTTGCGTTTGGCGGCGGCCGTACGGGCGTTGAAAAACTCCCGTTTAGCGGTACTGAGTTGGGAGAGTGCGAGGCCCGCGCCAGTTTCGGTGGAAAGACGTTTCAACTCCACTGGTTCGCCGTGGATATAGTCCACGAGCGAATTGGCCCGGCGGATTTTGAAGTCGAGGTTTGGCAACGGCTCGATCTCCTTAAGGGCTGTGCGGAAAGAACCGGCTTCGCAGTTGTCAGGGTCTGCGCTCAATTCGTAGTCTACCATGAGACTGAGCCAGAGGCGCAGTTTGCAGATTTCCACAGCCTGCGGTTGGATGTCCACGCCGTAGATGGCGCGCTCGATGATGCGCTTCTTGGTGTTGTAGAGCCATGAACGGTCGCCCAGCACCGGGTCTTTTCCGCGGCGCGGGTAGCGCAGAGCCGGGCGAGATTGACCAGCTCATGTAACAAGCCCATTGGGAACGCGCCCGAACCGACGGCGGGGTCGAAGCGCGAAGATCAAACAAGCGGTTTAGCAGCACCGCGGCTTCCTCCGGCGTGAGGATCTCCTTCAAGCAGCGGGGTTTCCTCGTCAATGCCTTCCGTGGCGTCCAGCGCAAGGAGTTTCGAACGCGATCAGACGCGTTTAGCCTTCTGAAGAACGGCGGCTGGTTTCCCACCAAGCTGCCAAGCTGTCGCGGCAGAGATAATGAACGATGGGCGGCGTGTGTAATGGCTGCCGGTGTCGTGACGCTTGGATTTTCCCGCCGCCTCGCTTTCCTCGCTGGTGAGGATAAGTTCCTCGAAAATCTGGCCAAGCATTTCGGGGTCAATGGCGACTTCGTAATTGGTTGGGGAGTCCTCTTGAATGGTGAAATTGTAGCGTTCGAGGAGGTTGTCGAACACGGATCGGAACACGTCGTTGCTGACCTGAAGCTCGTGGTGTCGCCGGGCGACTTCGTCGTGTTGTTCATCGCCGTATTCGTCCGCGAATAAGCCGCCGTTTAGGAACGGCGATAGACCGATAACCGCATCCTCCGGTCCGATGCCGGCATCGGACCGGAGGATGCGGTTATCGGTCTATCGGCCAGCGGCGGTGCGCGGTTTGTGATCTCGGCGATCGAACGTGCGCGCGCGCTGGGTGCGTACACCGTCGCAATCGTCAACAGCCGGCGCACGGCGCTCGCCCTGGCCGCACAAACCTCGATCGTTCTCGAAAGCGGCCCCGAGCCGCTCACCGGTTCGACGCGTCTCAAAGCCGGAACCGCTCAAAAGATCGCGCTGAACGCGATCTCGACGGCCGCGATGGTGCGCTTGGGTAAAGTCCACGGACACTTTATGGTCGACGTCGTCGCGACCAATCACAAACTGCGCGGCCGCGCGGTGCGCCTCGTCTGCACGCTTACGGGGGCGAGCGAAGAAGAAGCGCGAGCGCTGCTTGCGGCGGCCGGCGGAAGCGTGAAGGTCGCCGCGGTGATGCGGCGCCAGGCGTCGATGCCGAGCGCGCGACCGCGCTGCTTGCGGGTTCGCGCGGGTCGTTGCGGCCGCACTTGTGATCGTTTCGGCCCTGCTTGCGGCAAGCATCGCTTTCGTTCCGCTCGACGACCGGCCGGTCACGCTTCAACTGCCGGTGATGCTCGGTGCGATCGCCGGCGAGCGCATCGACGCGCCGCCGCCCGCGATGCTCGGACGATACCTGCAGGCCGGCCGCCCCGACGACATCATCGCCTGGCTCAACGAGCTGAGGTCGTGCGACGAGTACGTGGTTTCGAGCGACATGCTTGCGTACGGCGGACTCATCGCTTCGCGCGTTCCCGGAACATCGTATGCGGATGCCGAGTCGCGCTTGCGCGAGTTCGCGCATCTGCGCCGGCGCCACCCGAATGCCTGGATCGCCGCGTTTGCGACGATCGTCCGTCTCGCGCCGACCGGCGTTCCGGCCGACAGCGGATTTTTCGCCGCCTATCCGGCATGGACGTATCTTCAGCAATATGCAAACCTGCACGATCCTCCGTTGCCGCAGGAGCAAGCGCAGGCAGAACGTTTACGCGCTCAAATCGGCGAACCGCTGCTGGACGAATACCTCGGCGTTCGCGCGCGAAACGCCGCCGTGGATGCATCGCTCGTCGCGATGACGGCGCAGGGCGCTATCGATCGCCTTGCCATCGGTCAAGACGATGCCGGCCCCGTCGGATTGCACGTTAAGGACGTTCGCGAACTGGAAGCGGCCGTCGATGCAAGCGGAGCCGGCGACAGAGCTTCGATCGAACCCGGCGCGGACGAACTAGGAATGGCGCTCGTCGCTCACGCGCTGGCGCGCTTCGGCAGCTGGACGCCGCGGGTTGCGGTGCGCTATTCGACGCCGGCGGAGCCGCCGTCCAAGATCCGCTGGAGTTCACACCGATTGCTACTGCGATCGATAGCCTCATTCGGGCTCTGCGGCGGCGTTCGCGTTGCGACGACGCCGAGCCCGATATCGTGTTGGCCGTGCGCGTGCCGGGAACGTCGCCCGAAATCAACGCTGTTTTTCTGAACGGGCTCTCGGGCGACATCGCGCAAAATCGCTCCGTCGCCCTCGCCGACCTTAGCTTTCTGGAGTCGTACGCCGCGCAGGGCAACTTCGCGAATCAGCTGCTGGATTTGAAGATCGCTTCCCGCCTGGACGCCTACGCCTCGTGGAACACCAACGCGAACACCATCGGAACGGCGCTTTCGGAAGCGATCGCGGCCGGCGCCGGCCGCCGGCGCGGCACGTACGACGCACTGGCACATCGCACGTTTACGTTCATGCGCTTCGTCGACGACTACGCGTTCCACGTCGACGTACGCCCCGGCCTCAATGCCGAGCTGCAAAGCCGCGGAATCGATCGGACGCTCCTCGATCCAAGCGTTGCCGAGCCCATCGCGCAGCGCAATCGCGCACTTTTATGGAACGACGCCGCGAGCATCCTAACGCGGCTCTATCCCGGCTATCATATTGCGGCCTTGGAGATCGAATTGCCGTGGAGCCGCACGTTCGAAACGAAAGTCGACGTCGGGATCGCTCCCGATCTCTAGCCGCGAGCATAGGGCACCGCGCGGTGCCCTATGCTCGGGTGTTCGCGCTCTACAGCCGTAGGATGACGCGGTTGGCGATGAAAGTACCGTTGCTGTAGTAGCCGACGAGTGCGGCGCGTTCGCCCTGAGTCGGCGTTGCGCCGGTTGGGTAGATCAGCGTCCCGTTCTTCAGGTCGACGGTCTGCTGCACTCCATTGCGGCGCTGGATCGTGAGGCGGTACGGAGTAAAGTTGGCGACTTCGCCGAGCATGACGTGCGCTTTGTCGTATTTATAGGCGTCCCACTCCGGCTGCCACGTGGTGTAAACGGTGACGGTCGTTTGATCCGGAGGGACTTGCGCCATCGCCGGAGCGGCACTCGAAAGCGGTGCGATAAGAGCGGCGAGCGCTAGGCTCGCAATTGCGGTTCGTGTCGTGATGTTCATGTCATGGAAATTACCCCTCGATCCCGACCGCAAAACGAGAGGAGCGGCTGCTCGGAAGAAGTGTGCGAGTTCCGGCGAACGACCGGTTCCATGGCGTTGGCGATCGTAGTCACGTTCCTCGCGATCATCGTGCTGGTTGCTCTGGCAAATCGTATCGGTGTGGCGTACCCCATCGTTCTGGTGCTCGGCGGTATGGCGCTCGGATTCGTACCGCACATGCCGGTCGTACCGCTCAATCCGGATCTCGTCCTGGTCATCTTCTTACCGCCGCTGCTCTACTGGGAGAGCGTGACGGCGCCGACGAGCGAGTTCAAAGCGGGTGCCTGGTGGATCTTTCAGCTCGCATTCGGGTTGGTGATCCTGACGACGTTTGCCGTGGCGGCAGTCTCGCACGCGATCGTACCGGGAATGAGTTGGGGCGTTGCGTTCGTGCTTGGTGCGATCGTCTCGTCCACGGATGAGGTCGCGTTCAGTGCGGTCGCCGACAAGCTCAACGTCCCACGGCATGTGATCGGTACGATCGAAGGCGAGAGTTTGGTCAACGACGCGACGTCCTTGATTCTCTACGCGGTTGGGATCGCTGCGGTCGTCGGCGCTTCGTTCTCGTTCGCGCACGCCGCCGGGAACCTGGTGCTCGTGATCGTCGAATCGGTGGCCCTCGGGCTGGCCGCCGGCGGCCTCGCCGTCGTTGCATGGCGATACGTGCAAGATCCGACGCTGCAGGGTGCGATATCGGTCATCGTTCCGTTTATCGCGTATCTGCCCGCCTACTACCTCGGCGCCTCCGGCGTGCTCGCAACCGTCGTCGCCGGGATATTCGTGAGCCGGTATACGCCGACCGTTCTTTTGCCGCGCGCGCGCGAAGTACTCACGGGCTTCTGGGTCACGGTCGTCTTTCTCCTCAACGCGTTTATCTTCGTCGTCGTCGGCACCTACTTCCACCAGATTCTTCTGAACCTGCACGAGCTGTTCTCGCCGCTCCAACTCGCTTGGTATGCGCTGGCCGTCGCGCTTACGTGCGTCATCGTGCGACTGATATGGACCTTCGCGCAAGGGCTTCTGCCGATCACCAACGAGCCCGAACACGAAGACGGCAAACCGGATTGGTCGCACGTCGCGATCCTCGGTTGGACGGGCATGCGCGGCGGCGTCTCCGTCGCTGCGGCGCTGGCGATTCCGCTCGAGACGGTCAACGGCGCGTTTCCGCACCGCGACCTGCTCATCTTTATCACGTTCGTCGTGCTGCTCGTGACGCTCGTCGGCCAAGGCGGTTCGCTGCCGTACGTTATCAAATGGTTACGCGTCAAGGACGACGGCGCCGACGATCGCGAAGAACGCATCGCGCTGGCCAAGACCGCGCACGCCGCGCTGACGCGCATCGACGAATTGGCGAAAGACGGCTCGGTCGATCCGGCGCTGCTGCAGGTGCTGCGCGCACGGTTCGCCGCTCGGTGGGACGAGTTTGGCGGCGACGAGCACAACGAAAAGGCCGCGCGCTTGACTAGAGCCTATCGGCAGACGCAGTGCCAACTGCTCGAGATTCAGCGAAAAGAACTGGTACGGTTGCGAGATGCAGGCGAGATCGACAATACCGTCTTGCGGCGTTTGCAGCGCGCTCTCGATCTTCAAACCGCCGAGGTTGAGATTCTCGGAACGTCCGGCGGAGTCGATCTGGCGGACGAAGAGGAGTAAGCCCCTACTGCTCGCTGATCCAGTGCATGTAGATGTCTTTCTCGATCGGCGGCAGATCCGTACCCGCGGGTAGCCGGAAGCCGGCTACCGGGAGCGGGAAGGGCATCTCGTGGCGGCCTTCCTTAAACGGGTCCGCTCCCGGGTCGAAGCACACCGGCCAGACGATGTTGCCCGTCTCTTCAGCGCCGTCGGGATACGTGTATTCGTAGTGCGCGTAGTAGCAATCTTGGCCGCGCTCGTGCCAGCTCTCCGACGGCGTGATGATGCCGTTCCCCTCGGTTGCCACGTGCTCTCCCGCCGGGGCCCGGAACCCGTAACTCTTCATCGGCGGTCCCTGCGTTCCCGGATCGATCGTCGGAATCGCGTGCGCGCCGTTTTGGGCGTTCAACTTCGCAACGGTATTGGTGAAGCCGCGCATATCGGTATTGATGCGCGACTGCAGCGTCGTTTGATGCGGCGGCGGAGGCGGCTGAGGCGGAGCGTTCTGATCGTCGCGCGAAAGTTCGTGGCGCGGCGGCGCCGGCGCGGGAATGATTTGAGCGACCACGGGCTTGGGGTGTTGCTGCGGGACCGGTACCTGCGGCTGCGGCGTCGGCACCTGTCGCTGCTCGAGCCTCAGGAACGTCGTCGACTGTATTTGCTCCTCGCCGCGCTTCGCACCCCAGAGCTTCGGGGCAATATGAAGCACCACGATCAAGATCGACACGTTGAGGATAAGCGCGGCAATTGCGGACAACGCCAGCCTGCGCCAGCGACGGTCCGGGGCGCCTGAGATCATTCCTGGGGATCCTCCGGCCGGAGTCTATGAGCCCGCCCTGAGAGTTCTCTGAAATTAAGCGGCTCCCGCCCATCGCCGCCGCAAAGCGGCGACTATCCGGGGGAGCATGACCGCTGCCAAGACTATCGCGAGAACGGCGATAATAGCTCCGACAAAAGGAAGGAAGGCGGCCATCGCGACCGCGGCGACCGCCAGAACGTCCTCGAAAAGGCTGACGAACGGGTTGGCGGCACCGACCGTGAAGGACGTCGACGCGGCGCGCGTCGCCGCCACTAGGCCGTGAATCCCGAGCGAGTTGAGGACGGCGCCGGCCATCGTGGCGTAGGCGGCGGCATTCGGATCGGCCGACGCTAGGGTCCCGCCGGAGACCAGCACTGCGGCGATCGGCTTGGTTGCAAAGTGGACGGCGTGCAGCAGGTGATCCACCGCCGGAATTTTGTCGCCGAGAAACTCGAACACGGCGAGCACGCCGAGTACGATGCACACGTTCTGTTCGCCCATCCACGCGTACGCCGTACTTGGATGGAGCCAGCTGTACGTGTACCGCCAGCGCGGTCAGTGCCAAGGTAAGAAACGGCCGCAGTCCGACCGCATTGCTGAGTGCGAGCGCGGTTGCGTAACCGCCGTTTTGGTCGAGGGCTCACGACGCCGCCGGCTGGCAAAGTTCGATCAGCACGCCGTCCGTCGACTTCGGATGAAGGAACGCGATGAGATTGCCGTGCGCGCCTTTGCGAGGACGTTCGTCGATCAGACGAACGCCCTTGGCCCGGTATTCGGCCAGCTTGGCTTCGATGTCGTCGACGCGATACGCCGTGTGATGCAGTTTCGTCGCGGCGTCGCCGCGAAAGCGGGCGATCGGCGACGCTTCGTCGAGCGGCAGCAGCAGCTCGACGACCGAGTCCCCGGCGACTAGTCCGACGGCTTCGACGCCCTGATCGTAGACGACCTCACGATAGAGTTCTTTGAAACCCAACGTTTGCGTGTAGAGCCGGACCGTCGCTTCTAGATCTTTCACGACGATGGCGACGTGATCGATCGTCACGCCACACCCTCCTTCGCGCGATACGTTCCGAAGACGTCGCGCAGCACGTTGCAGATCTCGCCCAGCGTCGCGCCGGCATCCACGGCGTCGATGAATCGCGGCATGAGGTTCTCCGTGCCGCGGGCGGCGCGGCGGATCGCTTCGAGATGACGCTCGACGGCGGCGCCGTCGCGCGCGGCGCGGAACGCGCGCAGGCGCTCGACTTGATCGGCTTCGATCTGCGCGTCGACCCGCTGCAGCGGAATCGCGACCTCGTTCCCGGCCGCTTCGGCAAACTTGTTCACGCCGACGACGACCGTGTCCCCGCGCTCGATCGATTGCTGCGCCGCGTATGCGGAATCGCCGATCCGCGCCTGCATCCAGCCGCTCTCGATCGTGGCGACGCTTCCGCCCAATTGCGTCGATCTCGGCAATCAGCGTCCGCGCCCGTTCGATCAGTTCGTTGGTAAGCGACTCCACGTAGTACGAGCCGGCGAGGGGATCGACGACGTCGGCGACGCCGGATTCGTAGCCGATGATCTGCTGCGTGCGCAACGCCAGCTTCGCGCTTTGCTCGGTAGGCAGCGCCAAGGCTTCGTCTTTGCCGTTCGTGTGCAGCGATTGCGTTCCGCCCAGCACGGCGGCTAGCGCTTGCAGCGTGACCCGGACGACGTTGTTCTCGGGTTCCTGCGCGGTCAGCGTCGAACCGCCGGTCTGCGTGTGGAAGCGCAGCATATGCGACCGCGGATCCTTACAGCCGAACTCGTCGCGCGTGATGTGCGCCCAAATATAGCGCGCCGCCCGGAACTTGGCGATCTCCTCGAAGAAATCGTTGTGCGCGTTCCAAAAGAACGATATTCGCGGCGCGATCTCGTCCACATCGATGCCGGCGTCGCGGGCGGCCTGCAGGTACGCTTTGCCGTTCGCGAGGGTGAACGCGATCTCTTCGACGGCGGTCGAGCCGGCTTCGCGAATGTGATAACCGGAGATCGAGATCGTGTTCCATTGCGGCACCTCGCGCGCGCAGTATTGCATGACGTCGGTGACCGAGCGCATCGAGGGTCGGGCGGATAGATGTAGGTCCCGCGCGCCGCGTATTCTTTGAGGACGTCGTTCTGAATCGTGCCGCCGAGCTTGTCGAAGGGGATTCCGCGGCGCCGTGCGATTGCCAGGAGAAACGCGAGCAGAATCGATGCCGGCGCGTTGATCGTCATCGAGACGGTCACGCGGTCGAGCGGAATGCCCGCTAAAAGCGTCTCCATGTCGTCGATCGAATCGATGGCCACGCCGACCTTGCCGACTTCTCCGCGCGCCGGAACGCGTCGGAGTCGTACCCGAGCTGCGTCGGCAAGTCGAACGCGACGGATAGCCCGGTCTGCCCTCGCTCGAGCAGGTAGCGGTAGCGCTCGTTGGATTCGGCCGCCGTCGCGAAGCCCGCATATTGGCGCATCGTCCAGAGGCGCCCGCGGTACATGTCCTTGCGGATGCCGCGCCCAAACGGGAACGAACCGGGCTCGCCCAGATCGTGCGGAGTCCCCGCGGCTTGATCGTAGTGGGAACGCAACGGGATGCCTGAAGCGTTATCGGAGCGGGGCATGCGTGCCTAATACGCCGTCCGACCGCGAGCTCTTGGCGGTTATCGGCTCGAGAGGCGTTCCAGCCACGCCCTTGAAAAGGTCCGCATACCCCTTTCGGTAGGAGGAGTATAGGTGGATTCCTGGTTTCCCCTCATGCAGGGCCGCGCTTCAAGCAAGGCTCTCTTTGCGAGTGCCCTGACGGCATCGCTGCTCGGTGCCTGCAGCGGGTCGTCGTCTCCAGCCCTCCTGCCCACGCAAGCCGTGTCGCCGGCTTCCGGCGACGCGTCCGCCGAAAACCCCGGCGCCGCGACGCTCGAAATGCGCGTTCTCATTCCGCGCGGCGATTCTCGAGCCGACTACATCTCGCGCAGCACGGAGTCCATCGTCGTTAAGGAGGGGAAAAAGCGGCTGCGCCCCGTGAACACGGTTGCACCGACACGCAACTGCTCGGTTCAAAACGCCGGGACGTTCTGCCTCTTTCGCCTCCAGATTCTGAGCGGGCCGAAAGAGGCGTTCATCATCGACACCTACGATCAGAAATTCGGGCGCGGACACCTTCTCTCGCGGGGCACCGTCACGAAACGAATTCGGCGCGGCGTGCTCAACGTACTGGCGGTGACGCTCGCCGGCGTGCCGCGTTCCATCGAGCTCGCGCTGCAAGGCGGGGAGTTGTCGGCGGGGACCGCCGGAACCGAGGAGCTGAACGTTATGGCGAAGGACGCCGACGGCAACGTGATCGTCGGTGCGGGCTCGTATCGCAGCCCCATCACGCTCGTTACGAACGACACCCACGGAACCGTTACGTTATCGCCCTCCACGGTGACCGCTTCCAATCAAACGGTTACGCTGTCGTACAGTGGAGCGTCCGTTGAAAACGTGACGATTAGCGCGAGTTCCGCCGACGTTTTGACCCAAAACGTAGCCGGTGCGACGTTCGCACCGAAGCCCACGGTCATCGCAGACTTCTCGCTTTTGACACCCGCGGCCATCCGTGCGCCCCACATTCGACCATTTTCAGGCTCGATGCAGCAACCGACCGCGATCGTTAAAGGGCCTGACGGAAATCTATGGGTAGCGGTTTCCAATACGAAGTTTGGGTTAGTTCGCGTATCGACGTCGGGAGTTCAGACGTTCTTTGAAGCCGGGAAGAGCCCGAGCACGAACTTGCCGTCGGTCGCGGTCACCGGCCTGGCTGCGGGTTCGGACGGGAACGTCTGGTACGTGGATAACTCCAGTATCGGCTACATCGCGCCGAGCACGGGAACGGTCACGGATTACCCGCTCACGGCTCCAGGCGTATGTCCCGGACCCGGCGGCGTGCGGATCGCCGCTGCGACAGCCGGCGGCGTTTGGGCAACGCTCCAGTGTGCGACCGAGAGCCAGATCGTTCACGTCACCACACTTGGCGTGATGACGTTCTACACGCTTACCGGCTTCGTGTCGCCGAAAGGTCTGATCGTTGGTCGCGACGGGAACCTCTATATTGCGGGTCAGATTGCGGCAAATACCGACGCGGGCATCGCGCAAGCGGTCGTCTCCGGCGGAGTCATCGTTTCGTTCAGCATGCACGATATCGCAAGCGTGTCGAACCTCGGTTTGGTCGGCATCGCGCAGAGCGCGGACGGTGACATCTGGACGACGACCGGCAGCTGCGCGCCGTCGGCCTTCGTCCGCCTGCATACGGCATCGACGTTCGCCGCCGCCGTCGCCGACGTGTTCACGACCCTCGGCTGTTCGCGACCGTACTATCTGACGGCGTTGCCCGACGGCTCGCTGTGGGCGCCGGATAACGCCTATGCGGGCGCAGCGCGAATTACGCCCGGCGTCTACCCGGCAGCTCCGGTCCAGTTCGATATGCTCCTTCCCACGCCGGGTGGGGCCGCCGGTTCCGAATTCGATGTGGTGCTGGGCCCGGACGGAGATCTGTATTTTTCGGACGATTCGAGCACGGCGACCGTCACCGGAGACGCCGCGAAGGTCGCCTACTAACGTGAGGGGAATCATCACGTCGTCAAGCAATCGCGGAGGTCACTCGATGCGCCACTTTCCTGTTTCGCTTATCACGCCGGCCTGCGCCGGCCTCCTAGCGCTTTGCTCTGAGCGGTTGCGGCGGATCGCAGCCTGGTGCCTTGCCCGGGGCTGCCGGCATTGTACAAAATGCCGCGATCGCGCCGCTGAAGACGACGCGGTCCGCTCAAGGCGGCGCCGAAGGCGCTGAACTTTACGACGACTCCGACGAAGAAGCTGACCGTGAGCGAATCGAAGTATACCGGTAAGTTCAAGCTCATCGCGTCCCCCCTGCATCTGATAAAACTCTCGTCGAAATCTCCGAAGGGGCCGACCGCGAAACTCACGATCACGGCGCTGCAGGCCGGATCGGGGAAGATCACGGTCACCGACGATCATGGTGGCAAGAAGAGCGTGCCCTTAGCGTGACGCAGGGCGTCATCATTATTCAGTAACGGCTTCTCTGCTCTCCAGCACCCGCGGCGGCGATGCCGTCGCATGCGTCCCCTACGCGATGGTAATCAACGGCGTGCCGGCTTCGACGGTCGCACCGGCTGCGGCGTGGATCGTTTCCACCGTACCGGCCCGGTGTGCGCGAATCTCGTTCATCATCTTCATGGCCTCGATGACGGCCAGCACCTGTCCCTCGGTCACGGCCTCACCCTCTTCGACCTTTACTTCGATAACAACGCCGTGCATCGGCGACATGGCGTCGTTGCCGCTTGCCGCCGCGTTCGCGCGTTTGGCCGTGCGCGGAGCGATGCGCGGGCTGTTCGTACCGTTTCGATGCGCTGCACCCGGCGGGCGGTCGATCAAACGGACGCGGAACATACGGTCGTTGACTTCGACCCGAATCTCGTCGGCCGGTGCGGCTTCAACCGGCGCCGCTGCGGTCACCGTAGAAGCTAGGCTGTCGCGATGGAGCGCCGCAAACGCTTCGAGCGTGGCCGTGCCGTAGTCGCCCTCGACGACGTCAGGATCGTCGACAGAGCGCGCGCAGCAACGGCAGCGTCGTCGGCACGCCGGTGATCGCGAACTCGTCGATGGCCCGCTTCAAGCGCGCGATGGATTGCGTCGCGCGTCGGTGCCCAGACGATCAGCTTGGCAATCATCGAATCGTAATCGGCAGAGATCGTGATCGCCGGGATAGGCGGCCGAATCGACGCGGACGCCGAAGCCGCCGGGCTCGCGATACGCGCCGATCGTCCCCGGCGCCGGCCGGAAATTCTTGCGACGGATCCTCGGCGTTCACGCGCACCTTCGATGGCGAATCCACGAAACGGATATCGTCCTGAACGAAGCCGAGCGGTCCGCCGGCTGCAACCCGAATCTGCTCGCGCACGAGTCGATCCCCGTGATCATCTCGGAGACGGTGTGCTCGACTTGGATGCGCGTGTTCATCTCAAGGAAGAAGAACTCGTCGCCGCTGACCAGGCACTCGATCGTGCCGACCGAGTCGTAGCCGATCGCTTCTCGCCGCGCTGATGCCGGCCGCGCGCATGCCCTCGCGGACATGCCGACGTCATGCCGCGCCGGCGCTCTCTTCCCACGAGTTTCTGATGCCGGCGCTGCAGCGAACAATCGCGCTCGCCGATGTGCAGCACGTCCCGTGCTTGTCGGCGAGCATCTGCAGCTCGACGTGCTTCGGATTATCGAGATAGCGTTCGGCGTAGATCGTCGGATTTCCGAAATACGCGCCGGCTTCGCGGCGTGCGCGTTGGCGAACGCCGACTCGCAATCTCGTCGACCGTGCGCGCGACCTTGAGCCCCTTGCCGCCGCCGCCGCCCGAGGCTTTGAGCGCGAGCGGCAAGCCGTATCTTCGGCGGCCGCCCGCGCCGCCGTCGCGATCTGTCGATCGTTGACCGATCCCGCCGGGCACGACCGGCACGCCGGCCGCGACCATCGCCTGGCGCGCGCGCACTTTGTCGCCCATCGCGTCGATCGCGTCCGGCGTGCGGACCGATCCACGTCGTCCCCGGCGGCGATCGACGCGCGCGCGAACGCGGCGTTCTCGGCGAAGAAACCGTAACCGGGATGGACGGCGTCGGCTCCGCTCCGGCGCACTGCATCGAGGATTTTCTCGACGTTGAGGTAGCGATTGCGACGGCGTCGCCGGGCCCAGATGATAGGCTTCGTCGGAGAGCCGCACGTGCCGCGCGTCGCGATCGGCGTCGCTGTAGACCGCAACCGTCGCGCAGCCCAGTTCGCTCGCGCTGCGCATGACGCGAATCGCGATCTCGCCGCGGTTCGCGACCAGAATCTTGGCGAACGGTGCCTCATGCCAGTCTGCTGCGGCGCGCCTTCGGTCAGCCCACCGCGGCGGCTCGTCCGCTGCGTAGCCGCGCCCCGATTGCTTCCAGCGCGACGGCGGCGGCTGCGGCCGGTTGCGGTGCATTCGGTCACGAGGCAGGTACGCGGCGGCGATGGCGGCGAGCTCCTCGGGGCGTCGGTCGGAACGCGCATCACGCCTTCGGCACCTCCGGGTACATGCCCATCGCGTGATAGCCGGCGTCGACGAAGTGCACGTCGGCGGTGACCTGGCTCGAGAGATCCGAGGCCAAGTAGACCGCGAAGTTGCCAACGTCCTGGGCGTAATGTTGCGGTTCAGCGGCGCCGCCGCCGCAACTTTGGCCGACATTCCGGAGAAGCCGGCGACCTGCCGCGACGACGCGGTCTTGATCGGCCCGGCCGAGATCGCGTTGACGCGAATGCCGCGTTCGCCGAGATCGAACGCCAGATAGCGCACGATCGATTCCAGCGCGGCTTTCGCGATGCCCGTCGAGTTGTAGTTCGGTACGATTCCCTGGGTGGCGCCTGAGATACGTGATCGCCGCGCCATCACCGACGCGCCGTCGTCGAGCTGTTCGCGCAACGTCTGTACCAGCGCGATCAGCGAGAACGCCGAGACCGTCCAGTGAGAGGCCCGGCCCCTCGCGCTGGTGTCGTAGACTTTGCCGGCGAGATCGGCCTCGTTGGCAAACGTGATGCAGCCGCACGAAGCACGTCGCAGCTTCCGGTGCGCGCGACTTCGACGCGCATCTGCTTCGAGGCAGGCATCGCTAGCGACGTCACTCTCGATGACCTGGGCACCGCCGAATTCCGCCGCGAGCTTCTCGACCCTGATCCTTCACGTGCTCGCCTTGATCGTGAGCACGAGCTCCGTGCCGTACTCGTCGAACTGGCGAGCGATGCCGGCGGCGATCGACCAATCCATTGGCGACGCCCGTGACGAGGGCGCGCTTTCCTTCTGAAAGCTTCACGTCGGGAGCATACCATCGAGGGCCTCGGCGTCCTGCCGACGAAAACGGCGCGACGTCGATCCTGCTGAATCGCTACGTTCGCCCCCTCGAGACGTCGACCGCGTGTCTGCCCGAGCACCTCCGTTTCAAGACGAGACGTATGCCAGCGGCGTCTTCGATCGTTTCCGGCCGGCTCGTGCCGCGAACCGGCGGCGAAACGCTCGCAAAGGCCGCGAGCGCGCGAAGAGCTGCAAGAAGCGCTGTCGCGCGAGGATCCTCTTCCAGCGAGAGGCATCGCGGAATGCGAAGATCGCTCGAGTTCGAACCCGACCCGCCAAAGCGAGGCGCTTCCAGCACTCGGTTCGCGCCGAATCGGCAACAGACGCCGGAACCCTACAACGAACGTCGGAAGAAACGTGCAACTGGCGCTCTTGGACGGCATGGACCGCCATACGCCGGCGGGAACGAGCATGGCGTTCGGTACGAGATGCGTGCTCGATCGTTTTATAGATGTCGGCGGCGTTCTTTCCAAGCTTGCGCGCAATGACCGACGCGACGCCCTCGGTCGCGCGATTGCACATGAAGATACGAGCGCCGGCATCCGCCACCAGCGACTCGATCGACGTGTCGTCGTCACCGCCCGTCTTATGCAAGCACGGGTTCCCCTTTTTCTTGGGGTCCACGATGGAGTCGAATTCCTTCTTCGCGTCGATGGATCGTGTATCGGTCGCGTTCAGCGCGAGCAGCGGTAGAAAGAACTGGTTCCAGACCAGGTCGTCGAAGCCGAGCGCGATTGCGTAACCGTGATAGAGTACCGCGACGGGCTTCACGTCTTTGAGCGAGACGCCCATCCCCGCGTACGCGTCGAGCGTTCCGCGCATCGCCCCGAACACTTCGCCGCCGTCGATTTTCACGGCCGTGAAGAGATGCTTGTGCAGCGCCGTCGTCGCGAGCGCCAAGTCGAAGGCCGCGATTTCGAAGTTGAGCTGCGCCATCGCCGGTGCGGTCGAGGGAGGCGGCGCCGACGGTGATGGCGAGGGGTTCGCAGCCGCCGCGGCAGCCGGCGTGAAGGCCGCGAGTGCGGCGCTCGAGGCGAGGAAGTTCTTTCTCGTGCTCATGGCTCTCCAGCGTTACAGGGGGATGTTGCCGTGTTTGCGGCGCGGGCGCTCGACCCGCTTGCCCGCGAGCATTTCGAGGGCGTCGGCGATGACGCCGCGGGTCGTTGCGAGCTTCGATGACGTCGTCGACGTAGCCGCGCTGCGCGGCGATGTACGGGTTGGCGAACTGCTCGATGTAGTCGGCGACGAACTCTTTCATGCTTGCGCTTGCGGGTCCTCGGCGGCGGCGATCTCGCGCCGGAAGATCGTCTTGACCGCGCCCTCGGGCCCCATGACCGCGATCTCGGCCGTCGGGAACGCGAAGTTGACGTCGGCGCGGATGTGCTTGGACTGGCCATGACGTCGTAGGCGCCGCCGTAGGCCTTGCGGAGGATGACGGTGACCTTCGGCACCGTCGCCTCGGCGAACGCGAAGAGCAGCTTCGCGCCGTGCTTGATGATGCCGCCGTACTCCTGGTCGGTGCCGGGCAAGAAGCCCGGCACGTCGACGAACGTGACGAGCGGCATGTTGAAGCAGTCGCAGAAGCGGACGAAGCGCGCGGCCTTCATCGAGGCGTCGATGTCGAGCACGCCGGCGAGGACGCTTCGGCTGGTTCGCGACGATGCCGACGGACGCGGCCGCCGATGCGGGCGAAGCCGACGACGATGTTCTGCGCGAACGGCTGGCGATCTCGAAGAGGTCGCCGTCGTCGACGACGGCGCGGATGACGTCCTTCATGTCGTACGGCTTGTTCGGCGATCGGGGATGACGTGTCGAGCTCGGGCACCTCGCGCATGCGGGTCGTCGTCGGCGCGCACGAGCGGCGGGTCCTCGTGGTTGTTCGGCGGGAGGAACGAGAGGAGCGCGGCGCCTGCGGTCGAGGCAGTCGTCTTCGTCGGCGGCGACGAGATGGCAGACGCCGCTCTTCGTCGCGTGCGTGGCGGCGCCGCCGAGCTCTTCCTACGTCACCTCCTCGTGGGTCACCGCCTTGATGATCTCGGGGCCGGTGATGAACATCTGCGAGTCCCCTCGACCATCAGGATGAAGTCGGTGATCGCCGGCGAATACACGGCGCCGCCCGCGCACGGCCCCATGATCAAGCTGATCTGCGGGACGACGCCGCTGGCCTGCATGTTGCGCCAGAAGATGTCGGCGTAGCCGCCCAAGCGACCGACGCCTTCCTGGATGCGCGCGCCGCCGGAGTCGTTGAGCCCGATCATCGGCGCGCCGATCCGCACCGCGAGGTCCATCACCTTGCAGATCTTCTCGGCGTACGCTTCGCCGAGCGACGCCGCCGAAGACGGTGAAATCCTGCGAGAAGACGAAGACCTTGCCGCCGTCGATCGTGCGCGTGCCGGTGACGACGCCGTCGCCGAGGACATTGTTTTTGTCCATCCCGAACGCGGTGCAGCGATGCATGACGAAGCGGTCGAGTTCCTAGACGATCCCGTGTCGACCAGCGTCTCGATGCGTTCGCGCGCGGTGAGCTTTCCGCGCTCGTGCTGCTTGGCGATCGCTTCGGTGCCCGCCGGGGCCAAAGCGACCTCGCTCTTGGCGCAGCTCCTCGTACTTTTCGTGGTGGGTCCTCACGGCGTACCGCGTTGCACGAGCGGCCGAGCGCATCCTGGTCTCACTCCATAGCGACGTGCGCAGCAGCCGGTGGCGCCGCCGCGCCGCGCGGACCGCGCAGGAGGAAGACGAGCGGAATAACGACCGCCGCGACGATTCCTAGAAAGAAGAAGGCGTCGGCGAACGCCATGGTCGCGGCCTGCTGGTTTACGAGCCCCGAAAGCACGCCGATCGCGCCCTGATGCTGAAGCGCGTTGGCGACGGCGGTACTTTGCAGGTTGACCGTCCCGGCGAGCGAGTCGAGATGGAGTGCGCCGCGCCGGTCGAGCAGCGTCACCAGCAGTCGGTTGCGATGGACCGCCCAGCTGTTGGCAGAGGCTGATCAGCGACGTAGCCTTCTGTGTGTCCGGCCCGTGGACCGACGAAAGTACGGCGACGGAAAGCGGGCACGAAAGCATCCCGAATCCGAGGCCGCCGAAAACGAGCGGAAACACGAACGTGCCGAAGGTGCTGTCGGTCGTGATGACGTCTGCTGTGTTGAAGTTGGCGATGGTGATGATCAGAAATCCGATGCCCAAAAAATCGGCGGTTTGATCTTGAAACGTCCCAAGAGCATCAGCGTCATGGGCGTCATCACCATGATCCCGAGTGCGCGGGTAGAATCGAAAGCCCCGAGAGGGTGGCCGTAAAATTCAGGAGCGACTGCTGAAACTGCGGTGTGAGAATGACGCTGCCGAACAGGCTAAAGCCCAGGCTTGCCGCTAACAGACAGCCCGCGGCGACGATCCGGTTGTTTAGCAGAATACGCAGGTCCACGATCGGATTCTTGACAACCTTTAGTTCCCAATACGCGAACGCAACGAGCGACAGGACGGCGACGACGGCGGTGATCGTGATATTTGTATCGCCGAACCAGTCATAACGTTCGCCTTCGTCGAGCACGTACTGCAGGCAGCCGAGCCCGATCGCCATGAAGGCGAGGCCGGCGCCGTCGACGCTCGGGCGGCCTTTGCGCTCCGGATCGCGCAGCAGCATCGCACACAGAATCGCCGCGCCGATGCCCGGAACGATATTGATATAGAAAATCCAGTTCCAGGAGAGCTGGTCGGTGAGAATGCCGCCGAGCGTCGGACCGATCGACGGTCCAATGATCGCGCCGATCGACGTGAGCGCTTGGCTCAATCCAAGCTGCTTTGCCGGAAACGTGTCGCGCATGATCGCTTGTCCGGTCGCGATCAGTCCGCCGCCGCACAGACCCTGCAAGACGCGGAAGAAGACCAGCTCGTCGAGCGAGGTCGAGATACCGCACAGCATCGACGTGATCGTGAACCCGACGATCGCCGCGACGTAATAGTTGCGCCGGCCGAAAAGTTGCTGCAGCCAGGGTGTGAGGGGGATGACGATAACAGCCGCAATGATGTAGGCGGTCACGACCCAGGCGCCCTCGTCGAAATTCGCACCCATGTTGCCCTGGATCGTCGGCAGCGCGACGTTGACGATGGTCGCGTCCAGGACTTGGAGCAGCGTCGCCGACATCACGCCGACGACGATCAGCCAGCGGCGCATGCCGTATTCGACTAAGGGGCTGTCTGGATGGCTGATCATTGCCTAAGCAGGGCCTCTAGGAAACAGACCGAACGGTCTGTTTGTGAAAGGTTCGAAGCGCCGCGCCGCGATCCTGGCCTCCACCGCGCCAATGTTCAACCAGCGCGGCTTCGCGGGGACGTCGATCGCGGAGATCCTCGCGGCGACGTCGCTCGAGAAGGGCGGCCTCTACAACCATTTCTCGAGCAAAGAAGAGCTGGCGGTCGCATCGTTCGAGTACGCTTGGCACGAAGTCAACGCATATTTTGCGCGCACGCTCCATGGAATCGACTCCGGCGCCCCGCGGTTGCGGGCGTACGTCGATGCCTTCGAGCAGTACGTCAAGCGCCCCGTCGTACTGGGCGGCTGTCCGCTCGTCAATTCTGCCCTCGAAGCCGACGACGCGCTGCCGTTTTTACTGGACCGGGTTCGTGCGGCCTTTCGCGAGATGCGTTCGTTCGTGCGCCATCAGGTGCAGCGCGGCGTCGAGAAGGGTCACTTTCGGGCGGATACCGACGTCGATGCCGTGACGGACTTTACGATCGCCGCGCTCGACGGCGCGATCGTGCTGGCGCGCGGGATGGGATCGCGCGCGAGTCTAGCACGCGTGCTCGGAGTTTTGCGAACGTGGCTGAACTCGATCTAGCCGTTCCCGCCGCCGACGGCCTGCCGCTTACGGCGACGCTGTTCGAGCCGGCCGACCCGACGCACGCGGTCATCGTAAGCTGTGCAACCGCAACGCCGCGCGGTTTCTATCGGGCGTTTGCTGCGTGGCTCGAGGCGCGGGGCGCCGCCGTTCTCACGTACGATTATCGCGGTTGCGGCGAACCCGCCGACGAATTGCGCCGTTCGAATGCGCGGATGCGCGACTGGGGAGCCCTGGATTTTCCGGGCGTCGTCGCTTGGATGCGCGAGCGGTATCCGCACCTGGCGTTGAACGCGGTCGGGCATTCGTTTGGGGGCCACGCACTTTTGATGGCGCCGAACGCCGGCGAAATCGCGCGGACCGTGCTCGTCGCGGCGCAGTCGGGGTATTGGCGACTCACCTCACCCGGCGAGCGCCTGAAAGTGTGGGCGCTGATCAATCTGCTGGCGCCGTTCTTCATTCGTATGAACGGCTACGTGCCCGGTTCGAAGGTCGGGCTGGGTGAGGATTTCGCGAAGGGCATCATGCTCGAATGGCGCGGCTGGTGTAATTCGCGGGACTATTTTTACGACGACCCGACGATGGAGCCGGTTCTGGTCAACGGTTTGCGCTATACCGCGCCGACGTTGATGCTGGGGCTTGCCGACGACGTCTGGGCGACGCCCGAGGCGATCGACTGGCTCGCAAAGCACTACGAGCACGCGCCGGTCGAGCGGCGTACGCTCGATCCGCGCGCGTTCGGCCTCGACGGTATCGGACACATGGGATTCTTTCGCTCGCGCAACGGCGAGGCGCTGTGGCCGATCGTGGCCGCTCACTTGGGACTAAAGGAGGAAGCTGCGTGAAGGAAATCGCACGCGAACGAACGTTTACTTGGACGAACCCCGTCGAGCTTGCCACGCAGCTTTTCAACACCGAGGGAATCGCGTGGCTGCGCGCGGCTAAGGCACGCGAGATCCCGCCGCCTCCGATTCTTTCCGCGCTCGGGATGGAGATCGAAAGCGTTGAAGACGGCAGCGTCGCCTTTTCGATGCGCGCCGAAGAATGGATGTGCAATCCGGCCGGCGTGGTTCACGGCGGTATGACGGCGACGCTGCTCGATACGGTGTTGACGCTCGCGATCATGTCGAAGCTCCCCGCGGGTTCGTCGGCGCAGACGATCGACATGAACGTGCACTACGTTCGTCCGATTCTGCCGACCGGTGAAACGATCGTTGCCGAAGGCAAAGCCGTGCACGTCGGCTCGACGATCGGCACGGCGGAGGCGCGCGTGCACAACGCGGCGGGAAAACTGATCGCGCACGGCACCGCAACGCTGGCGATCATCGACAATGCAACGATGGCGGCGCGAATGACCAAACGCTAGGCAAGCCTACCAGATGCCAAGCAGTACCTTGACGTCGTCGCTGGCCATCGTTTTCGGATCCCAGGGCGGCGTAAACGTGATGTCGACCTGGGCGGTTTTCACGCCTTCGACGGCAAGCGTGCGGTCTTCGACCGATTTCTTGAACATGGGGCCAACGGGGCACATCGGCGAGGTCAGCGTCATCGTTACGATGACGTGCTCGCCGTTTTCGCCCTGGACCGCAACGTCGTAAACCAGGCCGAGTTCGAGGATGCCGAGATTGAGCTCGGGGTCTTGGACTTCGGCAAGGGCTTCGCGGACTTGATCGACCGTTGGCATGGGGGTCCTCTTGTTTCGGGTGCGGGAGCCTCGGGGATTCCGCGAGCCCGAGAGCAAACCCCCTGATTAGGGGTGTAGCGGGCTAGGTTGAAGGGGAAGACAAGTGAGCAGGGGGCCGTCGTGAATCGGCAACCGATACATCGTTCGTGCGGTCTCGAAACCTAGGGCGCAAGCGTCGATAGAAACATAAGCGGGCAGACCGGTCGATAAAAGGAAGAACCTAAGAGCATGTCAATGTGGGAACCGTTCACCGAGCGCGCGAGACGCAGCATCGTCCTCGCTCAAGAAGAGGCGCAGCGGCTCGGTAACAATTACATCGGAACCGAACACATTCTGCTCGGCATTATCTCCGAGGGCGAGAGTCTGGCGGCGAAAGTGCTGGAGTCGCTCGGCGTCAACTTGGCTAAAGTGCGACAGGAAGTCGAAGCGATCGTCGGCCGCGGCGGGCAAACCGTGCAGCAGGAGATGGTCTTTACGCCGCGCGCTAAGCGCGTTATCGAACTCGCATTTGAAGAAGCGCGCCAACTCAATCACAACTACATCGGTACGGAGCATCTTCTGCTCGGACTCATTCGCGAAGGCGAAGGCGTCGCCGCGCGCGTGCTCACCAACCTAGGTGTGGATCCGGCGAAGGTTCGCGTGCAGACGACTTCGCTGCTAGGAGCCGAGGGCCAACCGCCGGCGCCGAAGGGCAAGAGCAAGACGCCGACGCTCGATGCGTACGGCCGCGATCTCACGCAGCTCGCGCGGGACAACAAACTCGATCCCGTCATCGGGCGCAGCACCGAGATCGAGCGGGTCATTCAGATCCTCGCTCGCCGGACGAAGAACAATCCCGCACTCATCGGCGAACCCGGTGTCGGTAAAACGGCCATCGCCGAAGGTTTGGCGCAGCGCGTCATCAAGGGCGACATTCCCGAGCCGTTGCGCGACAAGCGCGTGATCACGCTGGATCTGGCTGGCTTGGTGGCCGGAACCAAATACCGCGGCGAGTTCGAGGAGCGCATGAAGCGCGTCATGGACGAGATCCGCGCCGCCGCCGGCGAGATCGTCCTGTTCATCGACGAACTCCACACGCTCGTCGGCGCGGGTGCGGCCGAAGGCGCGATCGATGCGAGCAACATCATAAAGCCGGCGTTGGCTCGCGGCGAACTACAATGCATCGGCGCCACGACGCTCAACGAGTTCCGCAAGCACATCGAAAAGGACTCGGCGCTCGAACGCCGCTTCCAGCCCGTGCTGGTCGGCGAACCGACCGTCGAAGAGACCGTGGAAATTCTCAAGGGCCTGCGCGACCGTTACGAGGCTCACCATAAGGTCGAGATCACCGACGAAGCGCTGGCCGCGGCGGCGAAGCTTTCGGATCGCTACATCACCGACCGGTTCTTGCCGGATAAGGCCGTCGATTTGATCGACGAGGCCAGCTCGCGCGTTCGTCTGCAGGCGACGTTGCCGCCACAGTCGATTCGCGATATCGAAACGCAGTTGCGCCGCGTGATCTCCGAAAAAGAATCGGTCGTCAAGACGCAAGAGTTCGACAAGGCCGCCGCGATCCGCGATCGCGAGGAAAAACTGCGCCTCGAGAAGTCGCGCCTCGAAACCGAATGGCAAGAGAAGAAGGCCGCGCAAGACAAAGTTCTCAAGGTCACCGCGGAGAGCATTGCCGAGATCGTTTCGGCGTGGACGCGTATTCCGGTGAGCAAGCTCGCGCAAGCCGAAACCGAAAAGCTCCTCAAGATGAAGGAGCTGCTGCACGAGCGGATCGTCGGGCAGGAGGAGTCGATCGAAGTCATCACCCGCGCGATTCGCCGTTCGCGCGCCGGCCTCAAAGCGCCGACGCGCCCGATCGGCTCGTTCATCTTCCTCGGCCCGACGGGCGTCGGCAAAACGGAAGTCGCGCGCAGCGTCGCCGCCTTCCTCTTCGACGATGAAGAGTCGATGATTCGGATCGACATGTCCGAGTACATGGAGAAATATTCGGTCAGCCGGCTGGTCGGCGCGCCCCCGGGATACGTCGGCTACGAAGAAGGCGGTCAGTTAACCGAAGCGGTTCGCCGCCGCCCGTACTCGGTGGTGCTGCTCGACGAAATCGAAAAGGCGCATCCGGACGTCTTCAACTTGCTGCTGCAGGTTCTCGATGACGGCCGCCTGACCGATTCTCAGGGCCGTCAGGTCGACTTCAAGAACACGGTCATCGTGATGACGAGCAACGTCGGCGCGACGGGGATTCAAACGACCACCGATATCGGGTTCCGCCCGCAAAAGGGCACGGCGGAAGACGAGATCAAAGCCTACGAGCGCATGAAGAACAAAGTGATGGAAGAAGTCAAACAGACGTTCCGTCCCGAGTTCCTCAATCGCGTGGATGAAGTCGTCGTGTTCCATCAGCTCACGCGCGAAGAGATCGCGCAGATCGTCACGCTCGAACTCAAAAAGGTCGTGCGCGAGGTCCAGGCTCAAGAGATGGAACTAAAGATGACCGACGCTGCCAAGGATCTGTTGGCCAAGAAGGGCTGGGATCCGCAGTTCGGCGCCCGGCCGCTGCGGCGCGCGATCCAGCGGATGGTCGAGGACGAACTAGCGGAAGAGATGCTCAAGGGCAATCTCAATGCCGGCGATCACATCCTCGGCGACGTCGACCCGGACGATCCGGAAAAGCTGAAATATTCCAAGATCCCGTCGGTCGAACCGCCGGCGGCTCCCGCGGAAGAAGCTGCCGTAACCTAGGGCGCGGCAAAAGGCACGAAGGGAAGGGCGCCTCGCGAAAGCGGGCGCTCTTTTCATGTTCCGGCGGGGGAAATTGGGCACTTAATAGTTCGCGAACGGTCACTTTTCAAAGGCTTAAGATGCGCGAGGCTAGGGCGTGCTTGCTTCTGCAATAAAACGCGTGCTAGGCCGTGCGGTAAGAGAAGGAGCCTTTTTGCTCATTGTGAACAATGGCAGGGCCGAGAATGTTACGGCATCTTTACAAAAAATACTAAAGTTTCTGCGGGAGGAGATTTTCCATGCCTACGATGTCTTTGACCCCCGGTGCCAAGCAAGCCGATCCCACGCACGACCTCAATTTGGAGCTCCAGGCGTTTCTCGAAACGTTCATGCTCGTAGAGTTCGGTGCGGTTCCTAAAGACCTCGCGAAGTCTGCTTAGTCCTTGCGTCCCATTTCCGCACTCACACATCACTCATCCATAGGAGACCGTCCATGCCTACCATGTCTTTGACCCCGGGTGCCAAGCAAGCCGATCCCACGCACGACCTCAATTTGGAGCTCCAGGCGTTTCTCGAAACGTTCATGCTCGTAGAGTTCGGCGCGGTTCCTAAAGACCTCGCGAAGACCGCTTAGTCCTTAGCGTCCCATTTCCGCACGCACACATCACTCATCCATAGGAGACCGTCCATGCCTACCATGTCTTTGACCCCGGGTGCCAAGCAAGCCGATCCCACGCACGACCTCAATTTGGAGCTCCAGGCGTTTCTCGAAACGTTCATGCTCGTAGAGTTCGGCGCGGTTCCTAAAGACCTCGCGAAGACCGCTTAGTCCTTAGCGTCCCATTTTCGCACGCACACATCGCTCATCCAAAGGAGTCTCCATGCCTACGATGTCTTTGACCCCCGGTGCCAAGCAAGCCGATCCCACGCACGACATCAACTTAGAGCTCCAGGCGTTTCTCGAAACGTTTATGCTTGTGGAATTCGGAGAGATCCCCAAGCTGCTATCGAAAATCGCTTAGCGAAACGGGAGACGGCTCATTCGGGGCGGACGCGAGTTGCTCGATTAGCCCCTGTGCCGTGGCCCCGTCCATCTTTGCGCCCGCGCGCACGAAGCTATTGAGGTCCAGGGGTGTAAGCGTTCGCGCGAGAATGGCGCGTCGCGACTCGATTGCTGCGCGCTCGGACGGCTGAAGTGGAGCTTTGGTCACACGACGGTGCCGCTCCGCGAATCCGTAAAGCTTGGCAGCCTGTTCGTAGGCTTTCATCTCGACAGCCGCTTTGAACCCGGCCTCAAAATAACACGTTACGTAGAGGCGATTCGCATGATCGCCGAGCGCGCGCCTAGCTGCGCGAAGCTCCGGAAGCGCTTCGGCCGGCCTGCGCCACTCGATGTAGATTTCGGCAATATTGATGTGCGCGAGCCCAGCGTCGGCTTCGTTGCCCAGCCGCCGAAATATGGCCAGTCCCTGTTTCGCAAAAGCCAGCCCTTGCACGAAATCCCCGGCTCGCATGCAAACGCAAGCGAGATTGGCCAGTGATTCTGCGCAGTTTAGGACCAGGCCGAGCTCCTGCATGATCTGGAGGCTGTGAAGCATCAGCTGACGCGCCGCATCGTAATTCATGTGATGCTGCTCGGCGATGACCCCTAGATTGCCGAGAGCGCTCGCAACCCCTCGACGGTCGCCCGCGGCCTGGAACTGCTCCAGCGCCCGGCGCTGGTAGGTTTCGGCCTCCGCCCCGTTGCCGAGACCGAGCTTCGAATTCGTCAGTAGTTGGAGGGCGTTACCCAGTCCGGCGGCGTCACCCGAACGCTCGTGAATCTCGACCAGGAGTTTGGCGAGCGGATCCAACGCTGCGAAGTCCCGACGATTCGACGCGATCTGCGCCGCACGCAGCAAGAGCTCGGTACGCAAATGGGCGGGCAAATTCGCTTCTTCGAGCGCGCGATTGATCCAGTACCAGCCTTCGGTGGTGCGTCCGGTCGCGTGCCAGAAATCCCAGAGGTTGCGTACGGCCAGGCGGCCGGATTCGACGTCGACGTGCTCTTCGAACGCGAAGCGCAGTGCGCTGCGGATGTTGCTCCATTCGGCGGCGAGCGCCACGATCGTGCTTTCGTCACTGCCGCTCGAGGCGGGAAGCGAGTTAACTAAGTCTAGATAGTGCGTGCAGTAGCGCTGAGAAAGCGCCGGCAGGTCGCCCGAGTCGCGCAAGCGTTCGGCGGCGAACTCCCGGACGATATCGAGGAGCTGGTAGCGGGACATGTCCTCTTCGATGACGTGCGTGACGATCGACTTATCGGCCAAGGAGCCGAGCAGGTCGATGGCGTCGTCGCCCAGGCTCGAATCGTGGGCGACGTCGCGCGCTGCCTCCAGCGAAAACGCGCCTTCGAAAATCGCAAGGCGCATGAAGAAGCGTTTCTCATTCAGCTTCAGCAGGCGATAGCTCCAGTCGAGCATCGCTCCGAGCGGCGTTTCGGATGACGGAAGTTTGAAGGCGAGCAACTCGTCGAGTTGAGCGACGGAGAGCGTCGCTACGCGTGCCGCAGCGAGTTCGATCGCAAGCGGTATTCCCTCGAGTTTGCTGCAGATACTGGAGACGAATCGCGACGTATCTTCGGAAACGATGAGATCCGAGCGAAGCGCGCGGGCGCGATCGATGAACAATCGCTCGCTTTCGTCGATCCCGCCGAGGCGAAGCACGTGTTCGCCCGGGATATGCAGCGGCTCCCGGCTCGTAACGATCACGCGAAGTTCCGACGCCGTCTCCAGAAGACGCCGCGTGAATGCGGCGACGCCGTCGAGCATGTGCTCCGCGTTGTCGACGACGATCAACGCGCGCAGCCTGAACAGATGCTCGAGCAGCTGCGCCTCGACCGGCTCGCCGGGAACGCTGCGCAGGCGCAGCGCGTCGGCGGTCATTTGCGGGATCTGCGCGGGGTCGTCGGCGTCCTTGAGTGCGACGAACCAGCATCCGTCTTTGAACTCCGAAATCATCTCTGCGGCCAACTGCAGGGCCAGCCGCGTCTTGCCGATGCCGCCCAACCCTGCGATCGTCACCAACGGATGCTGTTCGGTGAGCGTTCGCAACTGATCGAGATCGCGCTTGCGTCCGACGAAGGAAGATATCTGTGACGGGAGATTGTTGGCGCTGGCGTCGAGCGAAGTCGGCGGCAGGAACTCCGTCCGAAGCCCGGGAGCGACGACTTGGAATATGACTTCAGGTTCGCCCAGATCTTTAAGGCGATGCGTCCCGAGGTCGCGCAGTTTTAGGTTACCGAGTTTCCTGGAAACCAGGGCTGCCGTCGTCGCGGACATCAGGATCTGTCCGCCGTGGGCAGACGCCGTGAGACGGGCGACGCGATTGAGGGTCGGCCCGAAGTAGTCGCCACGGCGAAGAACGGCGACCCCGGTATGCAAGCCGATACGGACGACCAGCTCGCCGATGGCGGCCGGCCACGGTTCGCTCGCCAGCGCGAGCTGCGCGGCGACGGCCGCGCGAAGGGCATTCTCGGGGCGATCGAAGGCGCAGAAGAACGAGTCGCCGACGGTCTTGAAAACGACCCCGGCATGCCGTTCAACCGATTTGCGAAGGAGTTCGTCGTGGCGGACCAGAGCCCGTCGCATCGCTCCGCCCGCACGCTCCCATAGGCGCGTGCTGCCCTCAATGTCGCTGAACAAAAAGGTCACGTTGCCGGTCGGGAGCGCTCGATTCGACCCTACGAAAGCGCTCATGCTCGCCTGGTTCGCCGAAACGCTGGACGCGCCATGCCGTGCCGGGAGGCGATCGTGAGAGGGGTTGGGGTTGTTTGGGGTCCGTCCGGCAGACGCTCGTCGGCCCCATCCATGGGGCCTCCTACTTGACTGTTTTTCCAAAACGTTTAAATGAATTCGCCCTCCGGGCTTTTTTGGAAAAATCAGACACTGCCGGACGGACCCCAAACAACCCCAACCCTCTCACGACCGAGCACGCACTCGCGCCACGAAACAAACCGTGCGGGCATGCCGTAGGGGTGGCATGGAACTTGAACTGCGAGCTCTGAAAAAAGTTTATGGTGGCGGCAAAGTCGGTCTTGATGAGGTTGACGTCACGTTTCGCACTGGCGTTACCGGATTAGTTGGTCCGAATGGATCGGGGAAGACGACGATGTTGCGTTTGCTCGCGACGACGTTGGCGCCGACGAGCGGGTCGATTCTTTGGAATGGCGGCGATGCGGCTCGCAGGCCGGACGTGCTGCGGTCTGATTTGTTGTACGTTCCACAAAATTTTACCGGGTATCCGAACTTGAGCGCGCAAGAATTTTGGAGTATCTTGCGCAGCTGCGTGGTGTCGGGCTTGGAGCTGCTCGGAAAACCGCGAAAGAGGTTCTTGGGATCGTCGGGCTGGGCGATGACCGTAAGCGTCGGCTTGGGGCATTTACGCCTGGTATGCTGCAGCGTTTGGCTATCGCGTATACGCTTCAGACGGATGCGAAGGTCGTGCTGCTCGATGAGCCGACGGCGGGGCTCGATCCGGGCGCGAGGCGCTTGTTCTGCGAGTCGATTCGCCTGCATGCGAACGACCGCATCGCGATTTTGTGCACGCATATCCTGGAGGATCTCGAAACGCTGGCCGATCGCGTGATCGCGCTGCGTTCCGGGAAAATCGTCGAGGATGGCTTGCGCGACGATTTACAGCGCGTGTATTCGAACGTCTTCGAACTTGAAATGGCGTCGTGAGAACGATCGCGGTAGCGTGGGGCGAGGTCCGGCAGCGTCTGCGCGAGCCGTGGTTTTTGCTTTTGCTCGTCGGGCTTGCGGCGTTTGCAACGTATCTCGCGCCGGCGGCGGGCTCGCCGTACTCGACGCTGTCCGTGGGGCGCAGCGGCGTCTACGGCGGCTCGGCGCTGGCGGGCACGACGTCGGGGATGGATTTCTCGGTGTTTGCCGGATTCTTTTGCATCTTTGCTCTCGGAAGCGGCTTCGCGCGCGACGATCGCACGCGCCTGAGCGAGTTGCTGCGCGCGCAGCCGCTCAAGACGCTCTCGCTGGTTCTCGGTCGCGTGCTTTCGTCGTGGGCGTTGGGCGCGGTGCTTGCGATCGGCGCGATGCTGCTGCTCGGCTTCACGCTCGTCTTCCGCGAGGGTGCCGCTTTCGACGCAATCGCCTACGCGCGCAATTTCGTGCTGCTCGCGTTGCCTGGCATGTTCGTCATCGCGAGCTTCGCAGTGCTGCTCGATATCCTGGTTGGGAAGTGGCGCGGGGCGCTGGTCGCCGTCGGGATCTTCGGCTATATCTTTCTGTTGAGTTGGACCGACTCGGGAATGGCGTCGGGGCAGGCACGCGCGATCGATATCGATTTTGGCGGACTTAAGGCAGTCCAGACGGAGTTCAACAATTCGTTCGGTACCAACGCGCGGGTGAGCGGCGGCCTGGAGTTCGAGGATCATCCGGGTAAGCCGATCTACTGGCGCGGTCTAGCGCCCACACCGCAGACGGTGATCCAGCGCGCAATCGTCGTCGGCGACGCAGCACTGCTCGGAGTCCTGGCCGCCGCGTTGTATCGCCGGCGCGCAGGGACAAAAATCAAAGGCGCGCAAGCCGTCGCACCGCAGCGTGCGGGCACCTATGCATTCGCAGCCGTTGCGGCGCCGGTTGCGCGAGCGCGCGGTTTTGCCGGCCGCGTTGCCGTAGAACTCCTCTTCCGCGCGCGAAAGAATCCGGTTCTGGCGATTGCGAGCGCAGGTTTGTTCGCGTTGTCGATCGTCGGCGCGCAGCGCGGGCATCACTGGGTCGTCGCGGGAGCCATGCTCTTGCCGCTCTTCTGGATACGCGCGTTCGACGACGCGCTGCGCCCGCGCTCGCTGGATGAGGCGCTGGGTTCGCTGAGCGGCGGTCTTGCCGGCGATTGGGCTGCGAAGGCCGCCACGCTGTCGCTGCTGTGCGTGCTGCCGCTCGTGGGTCTGCTCTTTGGAAATCCCAGCGACCCGATGGTTTGGGTCGCGGCGACGGCGGGCTTGCTTGCGGAGATCGCCTGGCTGACGGCGATCACCTGGGTGTTCCGTGCAGAGTTGCTGGGACTTGGTTTCGTGGCGTTGTGGTGGTACGTCGTCGCATTCAACGACGTGCCGCCGATCGACTACGCGGGGTTGTGGGGGGTGAGTTCGACGGCGATCGCGCTCGACGCCATCGTCGCCGTCGCACTCATCGCTGCATCGCAATCGCTTCTGCGCCGCCGCGCGTAGCTAGGGGCGCTGCGGCACGATAAGATTGGCGAACTGCGTCATAACGACGACGCCGTCGCCGTTGATCGTTGCAAGCTTCACGCGCAACGTTCCGCGGCTCGCACTACCGGGCCACGGGTTTTTTTCGACTATTTCGCCGCGGACGTGCAGCGTGTCGCCGGGTTTCACGGGCGCCAGCCAGCGCAGCTCGTCGATGCCCGTGCCGATAATGCCGGTCTCTTTGAGTACGCCGGATTCGACGATCAGTCGCATCGTTATAGCGGCAGTCTGCCAGCCGCTCGAAGCAAGCCCGCGGAACATGCTGCGTGCGGCAGCCTCTTCGTCCAGGTGGAAAGGTTGTGGATCGTACGCCTTCGCGAACGCGAGACTTTCCTCGCGCGAGATCGTGTAGGCATCGCTTTCGAACGTGTCGCCGATAATGAATTCGTCGAGATACCGCGCCATCGTGCCAGCGTTCTCGCTGCCGCGCGGCGAAGCATTTGCCGATGTTGCACGTTTTGTTGCTCTCGATCTCGCTTGCCGCAGTCACGCCGCCGCCGCCTCCGCCGTCGTTAGCCCCGATCGCGACGCCGACGCCGGCACCGGATGAGGTCCTCGAATCGCCGTCGCCGTCGCCGAGCCCCAGCCCGTCCGCGACGCCGACCCCATCCGGCCCCCGACTCACCGTATCGCCGGTCAACGTTGACCTCAACCCGGCGCAGCAGCGCACCGTCCTGGTAAGCGGAGGCTCGCCGCCGCTTACGGCGACGCTCGATGGGAAACTCGTTCAGCTCGCGGTCAACGACAACGCGACCGGTGTGACGATTACCGCAACGCAGCAGACCGGCAGCGACGTCCTGCACCTCATCGATGCGAACGGCGCGCGCGCCGACATCCCGATTCGCGTGGCGTTCAATGCAGGGACGATCGCGCCGACGGCAACGCTAAAAGTTACCGGGTCTCCTGCGGATGGTACGTGGCTCGTCGCTGAGGTGAAAAGTTTGGTGGCGCAGCTGACCCAGGCGATGCCGGGCGCGCAGACCACATTCGGCAGCCCCGTTCCGCCGGTCCCGACGCCGCTCCCGCCCGGCGCATCGATGCAGTTTACCGTGCCCGTGCAGATCGCGAGCACGGATGGCCAATATTTCGACCAATCCGGCAGTACCGTGATCAACGTGCAGAACGTCCCCGTCGATTCGTTCGCGCCGCTGCTGCTGTTTTACGACGACGACCCGGAGCACGTCGGTGCGGACGGCGTCCTGTTTCGCGGCACGGTAACGACCGCCCAGCCCTCACGCCTGTACTACTATCACGACAACGCGAGCGATAGGCGCCGGATCCTCGTCGTGCTTTCGAGTTCGTCGCAAGACCCGACGTCGGTTCAACTGATCGATGCGTCCGCCGGACCGAACGCCGATGTGATGAGCGTCGGTCATGCGGTCACGCGCAACTTCTTGCTGACCAAACCAAGAAACCAGGGAACGATTCTCGATTTGAGTACCGACGAACCATACGTCCTCAAAGACGTTGCGGTAACGCCGCGCCAAGGTGCGGCCGGCAACCTCGATATCCGCGTCCTGAGCGGCGGCCCGGTAACCGTAACGGTGCTGGCGGTTTCACCCGGCGTCGACCCGCGAACCCTCTTGACCGCGGCGCCGCTCCCCGACGATGGGCACCACCGCACCGGCATCTTTCAGCTCGCCGGCTTCGGCAACGACGCGCTGACCTATAGCGCCGGCGGACCGGACGCGAAGGTTGCCATCGGCGACCGTCAGCCGACCCCTCCCAACGCGGATCCGGCCGCTCTTGGACACGACTATGGCGACTACGGCGTGTGGCATTCGATTGCGATCGCGCTCAGCAACCCATCGCCGGCGCCGGCGACCGCGTATCTGTACTTCAAACCGCTGGTCGGCATCGCGCGCTCGAGCTTTTTGGTCGATGGAGCGCTGGTCGAGATCGGGTGCGTCCGGGTCCCTCAGCCCTATCAAATCGCGGCCATTCCCCTCGCAGCCGGCGCTAGCCAGCAAGTGCGCTTGGATACGATGACCGACGGCGGCTCCTTTTACCCGGTCGAGATCGGGGTGACGGGAACGCCGCCGCAGCCCGGCGCTCCGCCCATTTCCGCGCCCGACGGGTGCTTCCCGAAGCCGGCCGAGGTCCAAGCCCCGCCCGGGTCGCCCGAGCCCTCACCATCCCCGCCCTAGAGAGAGGAGCTCGTCGGGGGTTGGGCCGTTTCGTCTTCGGGCCGCCTTTCGTCCGAATACTTCGTAGCTCATCAGTCGCGAAGCTACGGCTTCGCTCCCTCTTCGCGCCTCGTCTTCGAACAAAATTCGGACCGAATCCGAAACGGCCCAACCCCCGACGAGCTCCTAAGGTGAAACCTTCGGCACCGCGAGCGCGTAGATGCCCGTAAGCTAGCACGGTTCCCCGAAAGGACGGATCATGGCCAACAAGTTTATCCATCGCGAGGTGTTCGCATAATCGTGAGCGCCGTGTTGGAAGCCTCGAACGAGCCGAAGATCGTCCTGCTGGTGCGATTGCTCAATGCGATCGACGAAGGGAATCATTCGTTCGAAGGCCTGAAAGAACGCATCGCCGAGGGCGGACACCGGCCGAGCACGCGCAGCCTGCGCCGGTACTTGGCGATCCTGTCGGAAGCCGGTTTCCCGTGGCACTTCGATCGCTCGACCAACGCCTACCGCTTCGCCGGCGGGTATAGCTTGAAGCGACTCGACCTCTCGAACGGCGAACTTTTTGGTTTGGTCGCGCTGCGTTCGCTGGGCGCCAGCATCGGCGGCACCATCGGTTCGTCGATCGATGAAGTCACCGAGCGCCTCGTCGGCACCGCGGGCCGCAGCGTCAAAGCGCGCGTCGACCGTCCGTCACCGGTGGCGTTTCGCTTAGCCGAAATCGCCCTCGACGAAAACGGCGAGCGCGCGTTCGCTCTGTTGTCGTCGGCCGAACGCACCTCGCGCAGCGTCCAGTTCGCCTACCGCGACAAAGAAGGCACCGCAACCACGCGCAGCGCCGACCCGTACGGCTTCGTCGTCAACGGCGGAAGAATTTACTGCATCGCCTTCGACCATGCGAGAAAAGACAAACGCACATTCGCCGTCGACTCGATGAACGACGTAACCGTCCTCGCGCGCACCTTCACCAAACCCGGCGACTTCAATGTCGAACAATACGCCGCCGGCTCCATCAGCGGCGTCCTAACCAGCAGCGAGTCGACCGAAGTAGCCGTAAAGTTCGACGCAAGAGTAGCCAAAGCAGCGGAAGCCGCCCGAATAGTACCCGACCGCCACATCATCCACGGGCCCGACGGCTCGATAGAAATCCACTACCGCGTATCCGACGTAAACGAACTCGTCAGATGGGTACTGGGCTGGGGCTCGCAAGCGGAAATCATGCGCCCCCCCACAGCTCGAGACCGCATTGCACAACTCGCCAAAGACATAGCCGGCAAATACTAGCGGCAGAGCCTGCGGCTTAGCTTGGCGTTCGCGCGTTGCGTTGGTCCCCCGCGCGATTTCCGATTTTTTCGCAAAAGCCCGGAGGGCGTATTCCTTTGAAGGTTGCGAAAAAACGGATAAGTAGAAAAAAACAGGGATGTTTTTTTCGAGCGGTCGCGCGGGGGACCAACGCAACGCGCGAGCGCCAAGCGGCGCTCGCAACCTCAGCCACGATGAATTAACGAAGCCCGCCGCGCGTGAGCAAGACGGGCTCCGACGTATTCACTCACCGGATCTCGCCTGTTTGACTCCCGGGTGGGAGAGCCCCACTGACGTCGATCGGCGGTTTGATCGAGGACCCGGAGCGCCGCCATCGCGACGTTTCACGAATTTCAGCTCGATCGCGACCGATACGTATATCGCCCTCCGGATGAATTCCGAAGTTCACGCATCGTAGCACGGGAAAGGTCGCAGGACAACGCCCGAGCCGCGCCATGCACAAGCTGTCCACAATTTTGTACATTTATGCACCGAGCGCAGTAGAGTTATCCACCCAAGGCGACGAAGATTTGGCGCATGCATATCCTTGCGTTGCTAACCATCCTCATCGCACAGGCCTTCGGCACCCTGCCGATCGACGGCATTCGCTGCGATCAGAGCGAGGGTGCGGTCGAGCACATTCACGCTCAGCTCCAGCTCTTCGACAAGGGGCACGCCGTCAAGATTCCCGCGAACATCGGGATCTCGCAAACGGGCGGCTGTCTCTACTGGGTGCACACGCATACCGACGACGGCTACATCCATATCGAGTCGCCCGTCATTCAGGCGTTTACTCTCGGTGAATTCTTCGATATGTGGGGCGGGGATTTGAGTTGGAAGCAGGCTGCATCGGTGAAGGCGCCATCCGGTAAGCAATTGTCGGTCTGGGTGAACGGTAAGAAGTGGACCGGCAAGGATCCGCGTTCCATCGTCCTCGCCGACCACGAAACGATCGTCATTCAGAACGGGCCGCCGTTTGCGAAGCCGGCTCCCGCAGATTGGTCGAAGCTCTAATGACCGGCTCCGCCTCGTCCGGGGTCGTGCTGGACGGCCGCCACCTTACTTTGGAATCGATCGAAGCGATCGCTGACGGCGCCCGTGCCTCCATCGGCGAGCAGGCGCGCGACCGCGTCGTTAAGGCACGCGATTTCGTCGAATCGCGTTTCGCCAGCGGCGAAGCGATCTACGGCGTTACCACCGGTTTCGGGCGGTTAGCCAACGTGCACATCGATCCTAAGGATGCAGGGCAACTGCAGCTCAACCTCGTGCGCAGCCACGCATCCGGAACGGGGGCACCGCTCGATCGCCGCTCCGTCCGCGCCGCCGGCGCGCTGCGAGCGAACTCGCTTTCGGCGGGTCATTCGGGCGTTAAACTCGAGACGCTCGATCTCATCGTCGAGTTGCTCAATCGCGGCGTTACGCCGGTCGTTCCGTGTCAAGGATCCGTCGGAGCCAGCGGCGATCTCGCGCCGCTCGCCCACATGTCGCTCGCGCTGATCGGCGAAGGCGAAGCCTACTACGAAGACGAGCGCATGCCGAGCGCGTCGGCACTGGCACGCGCTGGGCTCACGCCGGTGACGCTCGGTGCGAAAGAGGGCCTAGCACTGATCAACGGCACGCAAGTGATGACCGGAATCGCGGCGCTGGGCGTGTTGCGAGCCGAGCGTTTGGCAGCCGCCGCCGACGTAATCGGCGCGATGTCGCTCGAAGCGTTTCTCGGCACCGAGCGCGTCTTCGATCGCCGTCTCAACGATCTGCGTCCGCATCCTGGACAGTCGCGCGTCGCCGATAATCTGCGCGCGCTGCTCGCCGGCTCGGAGATCGTGCAATCGCATCGCGAATGCGGCCGCGTCCAAGATCCGTACTCGTTCCGCTGCATCCCGGTCGTCCACGGCGCCGTGCGCGATTCGCTGGCGCACGTCCGTCGCGTTACCGAAACCGAAGCCAACTCGGTCACCGACAATCCGCTGGTCTTTCCGGAGGACGGCGAGTTTCTCTCCGGCGGAAACTTCCACGGAGAGCCGATCGCACTTGCGATCGATTTCTTAAAAATGGCAATCGGCGAGTTCGCATCGATCGGCGAGCGGCGTCTCTACCTGCTGCTCAACGCCGAAGACCGCGATCTCCCGCTGTTCCTCACCGGTCGCTCCGGGTTGCAATCGGGCTTGATGATCGTACAATACGCCGCGGCCGCGCTTGTCAATGACAACAAGGGCTTAGCTTGGCCGTCGAGCGTCGATTCGATCCCGACGTCGGCCGGTCAGGAAGACCACGTCAGCATGGGCATGACGTCGGCCAACAATCTCATCCGCGTCCTCGACAACGTCGAAGGTGCGCTCGCATGCGAACTCCTCGGCGCGCTCACGGCAACCGACTTTCGGCGTCCGCTCAAATCCGGCAAAGGCACGCAAGCCGCTTATGACGTTGCGCGAATCTGCATCGCACCTTGGACCGACGATCGCTCCCCGGCCCCGGACATCGAAGCCGCCCGCGAACTGATCTCGTCCGGCGCCCTGGCGCGCGCCGCCGAAGAAGCTGCTGGGATTTCGCTCGTCTAACCACGGGACAATCGAACGAGCGCTTCGAAGCGCTTGTGCGTGTCGGAGCAATCTCTCGGGGCGCGTCCCTTCATCGGTACGCTCGCGCTCGTATGCATGGTTTCACTGACGATCTTTTGGGTCGTGATGGCCGCGATGGGGTGGAACACGCTTCGCGGCAGCATCTTTGGTTGGAATCTCGCATCCGACGGAACCTCGCTGCGGTACGTGACGCCCGGTTTACCGGCCGCCCAGGCCGGAGTTGCGGCGGGCGATCGCGTCGACTGGGCTTCGCTGCCGCTGCTCGGCCGCGCCAACCTTGGAGAAGATCAGGTCGTGCCGCCGGACTCGATCCTGACGCTGAATGTAAGCCGGGCCGGCACGACTCGCGTCGTACGGCTCGAGTCGGTTCCCTGGAGCGGGCTCGTACTGGCCGCAACGCGGGTGGCGTTCGTCGCGCAAATCGTCCTCATCGGCATCGGGATTGCACTCGTTCGGCTTCGGCCCTCGCGGATGACCTGGGGCTTTCTGCTCGCATGGGTAGGGTGGCCGGTCCAAGTGTTTGCGCAGAGCGACGTAGCGAACTTTTTATTTCTCAACGGGTTTGTCGCGCTGCTCTCCGGTATCGCAGTCGCCGGGCTTTTAATGTTTATCAGCCGTTTCCCGAAAGACGAACCACGCGGAGTGCTCGTCCATCTCGACCGTTTTGCCGTACCGATCGGAGCGCTCGTAACCGCACTTTGGCTCGCTCTCGACGTCATCGTCGTCTTCTCGTCGGCGCCGCCGCCGATTTGGCTGCTCTTCCTCCTGACCGAACTGCTGACGCCGCTCATCGCGTGCGTCGTTCTCGTCGCACTGGTCGTCTCGTACAGCCTCGCTGCAGGAGAAGACCGTCAGCGCATTCTTCCCGTCCTCGCGGCCTTCGCGTTGCTTGCCGTCGCGACGACGACGCTCGCGCTCTACCGATTCAACTTTACGGGCGGCTTCGCGTCGTATTTCGTCAACTTTGCCGTCGCCGCGGGGCAAGTACTCGTCGCAATAGCGGTGGTGCACGGCGTAGTTCGCAATCGCGTGATCGATCTCTCATTTGCAATAAGCCGGACGCTCGTCTATACGATTCTAACGTCGATCCTCGTCGGTACGTTTGCGCTGATCGACTTCGCCTCGGCCAAACTACTCGAACACCTGCAGATCGCGCTGCTGCTTGAAGCACTCGCAGCACTCGCTTTCGGCATCTGGCTCAACGCGCTCCACAACAGGATCGAGGCGTTCGTCGATCGCACGCTCTTTCACGCCCGCCACAAAGCCGAAGCCCGGCTGCTCCGCACCGCAAAGACGCTCGCGTATGCCGACAGCGAAATCTTCGTCGACGAAGCCCTCGTCATCGAGGCCTGCGGCGCCCTAGACCTCGCTTCGGCTGCGCTCTTCCGCAATCGCGACGGATCGTTCGCCCGCGTACTCGACGAAGGCTGGAGCGTATCCAACGCCGCCGCACTCCCGACCGATGATCATCTCGTCGTCAACCTTCGCGCCGAACTGGAACCCATCGACTTGCTCACCGTCCGATGGCCCCAAGCAAACGTGCCGGCCGCGTTAGCGCAGCCGATCCTCGCCATCCCCCTCGTCGTCCGTCACGACCTCATCGGTCTCGTCCTCTACGGCGGCCACAAAACCGGCGAAGCCATCGATCCCGACGAACAAAAAACGCTCGCAAATCTCGCCCGCGCCGCCGCATCCGCCTACGAACACATCCGCGCAAAAGCCCTTCTCACCGAATCGACCACACTTCGCGCCGAAAACGCCATGCTCGCTCGCGAGCGCGTGCTACTCCGAGATATCGTCGACACTTTAAAGAGATAGTCCGCACAACCCATTGCAGAAGAACTCAGCGGGTCCTCGGGGCACGGTCCCCTCGGGCGATTTCTGATTTTTTCAAAAAAGCCCGGAGGGCGTACTTCCTTTGAAGTTTTAAAAAAACGGATAAGTAGAAAAACACATGGATGTGTTTTTCGAGCGGTCGCCCGAGGGGACCGTGCCCCGAGGACCCGCTGAGTTCTTCCGCCGTCAGAACCTACAGGCGGATGCTCGCCTCAACGAACATGTTGAACGGTCCGGGCAGCACGTACGTGTTTGCATCTGCATACGCCGGAATGTATTCCGAACGGAACGCGGGATTGAGCGCCGAATTGTTGGCGCCGCGGTCGTTTGGCGACGTACCGTTGTAGTAGTTCGAAACGTAGTACGAGTTGGCGATATATCCGCACGAGTAGCTGTTGGGCGGATACTGCGCCGACCACGGCTCCGAGGATCCGCCGAAGCACGCGTTGAGCAAGTTCGCGAGGACCGCAGTAATCTTGATTCGCGGCGTGATCTGGTACGAGAGGTTCATGCTCAAGTTGAGCTGCGAGGGTTGCCGGAACGCACCGAACGTATCGAACGCTCCCGTCGCCGGATCGGGAATAAACAGCTCGCCGGCCGACGTGCCGTTCTGGGTGAACGCAAGGCCGCACGTCGTATAGTCGGCCTGGTAGGGGTTTTGGGTGTGGATCGGCGACTTGGTCATGTTTCGCGAGTTCGCGGTGCACGAACGAGGATCGATGCCGGTTACGCTGGCCGGGTTGCCGTACGGCGCGCCCTCGTTGAACGTAAGCGACGGCGTGACGGTGAACTTGTTATGTTTGTAGTTCACGACCGCGGTGACCGTATTCGGGGAGAGATACGCATAGTCGAGACCCACGGGATACCAGCCTAAGCGCTGGAGCAGCGGCTGAGGCGACATCTTGTAGTAGGGATTGTAGATGGCCTTCCCGGAGCAGGGAACGCCGATGCCGCTGAGATTGTTCTCGTAGCAGGGCGAGCCACCGCCGGCCCTCGTGAGGCCGTTGAAGTTGAGAATGTCTTGATTGTACGGATCGATGGGATTGATCGTGGTACCGGGATAGTTATTCCACATCTCCGCGGAGTTGGTGTACGTGTACGACAGCAGATACGACAGGCCGTTCTTGTCGAAGTCGCCTTTGGTGAACTCGAACTCCACCCCGTCGACCCGTTCGGTGCCGCTGTTCAGGCCGCCGCTCAAGCCGTACGGCAACGCGATGTTGTAGACTTGATTGGTCGCATAACGGTAGTAAGGCGTGAACTTGAACGACATGTCGGTGTCGTTGATGCGCTTTTCGATCGACGCGTCGAAATTGTTCGAGTATTGCACGGTCGGATCGTGTTTGGGCGACGTGTAGCCGTACTGCCAAAACGCTTGGAATAGATCTAAAGCGAGATTACTGTCCTTGGAGTTGTATTGCACCTGGTACGTTTCGGGCTCTTGCGCGAAGCGGCCCGCAGAGAAACGAAGGACCGTGTTTGGATCGAGCGTGTACGTCGCTCCGATCCGCGGCGTCAGCGCGTTCTGTGAGAGGGTCGGCGAGTACGAGTTGCTGAGTAAGAGATCGCCGTTCTTTCCGTCCGGGTGGACCGTCTGGACGGGATGCGCCGGGATGGATTTGTCGATCGGGCAGCTGAGCCCGACGAACGGCTGCGCTGGAAGAAACTCTTTCGGATTCGCCGGAATGACGTACGGCTGCAGCGTCACCGGATTGTAACAGAACTCGTCCTGCCCCGCGGCAAACCAGAAGTTCTGGCCGTTGGTGGTGGTGTTTGCGAGATTGTACTCGTAGTTTTCGTAGCGCAGCCCGATATCGAGGTCCAGTTTATCCGTCGGATTCCAGCGATCGTCGAGTGCGACCGACGAGAAATTCGGCGTGACCTGGTTGATGAAGCCGGAGTTGCCGCTGTTCGTCACTTCCCACGAGGCGCCGGGAACGGCGTGCGTCACGGCCGAGGTCGGCGAACCGTAGGTACCGCAGCTGTTCGGGGGAGGACACGCCACGGGCGGCGACGTCGGCCCGATCGGGAGCTGGTTGCACGTGGTTCGGGTTCCCGACGTCGGGTCGAAACATTCGGAACCGTTGGTGTAGTTGGTTGCGGGCGTGTCGAGCGTTTCGTTGTACTGCGTGTTGTTGAAACGGGTCGCCGAAGCCGTCGTGTAGTTCGCATCGACCGTCAGATTGTTGCTCGACGAAAGCTGATCCGCGAACGATGCGGCGAGGCCGCGCGTGTGCGAATTCAGTTCGTAGTCGTAGGAGAGAACGCCAAGACCGTACAGTCCCGACGCGTAGCTGAGCGGTCCGTTCTGGAGCCAGTCCGAATAAAACGTGTAACCGTAGAAGCGAAAGTACGCGCTCGATCCGATGTTGAGTTGGTACTGGATCTTGAAGATCGCGGCGTTGTTCCAAAACCCGTCTCGCGTATCGCTAGGGATCGCCGAGAACGTACCGTTAGGGCATGCCCCCGCGGGAAGCGGCGAACCGTAAGCGGACGTGGGGACGTTTGCGCAGCGGTCGCCCGGTGTCGCCGGTTCAAGATAGGGGATCGCGGCGATATTCGTCGCGCTCGTGCCGACGTGCGTGCCGGTCGGCCAGGTCACGAAGTCGCCCCAGACCTCCGGCTTGTTCACGCCGACGAGCTGGTTCATTTGATAGACGAGATTCGGGCCGATGTCGTTGGCCGAGCTATAGTACTGGCTCAGCAGCATGTCGTTGTTGTACAGAATCTGGATATCGTCTTTGCCCCCATCTTTCTTGTGGGGGATTCCGATGTGCACGTTGATCACGCTCTCGCGATCGGTCAGATTCGAGTAACTGGCGTACGCCGGCGAAATCGTTTGATAGCAACCGATGTCGCCGCCGTTCGAAACACCCTTCACGGGGCCGATATACCCGGCTTGATTGGGCGCGTACTGCGCCGGATCGTACACCGGCGACGGATTCGGGCCGCGATAGAGGCCGGCACCCGCCGGCGTGTCCGGGGGCGCGGAGAGACACGTCGGAAAGACGCCGCCGAAATAGAGATAGCCTTCGTTGTAGGCGATGGTCGGATAGCCCCACGTGTCGCCGAGACTCGACCCGTTGAACTGGTCGAGATAGCGGTAGTCTTGGTTGTAGCCGCCGATGCCGACGTAGTAGGAGAAGAGGCGATCCGGCGTCGCGCCGCCGGCTTCGATTTGCAAGTGATGGTAGAACGTCGGCATGCCCATGCCGGCGTTGGCGTTGGCGAATCCCGGGTACGTTCCGGTCTTGATGACTTGATTGATAAAGCCCGCCAGACCGCTGGCGCTTTCGCCGGCAGTGCCGCCGCCAGTGTACACTTGCAGTTCTTGTTGTCCGAGCGTTCCGGCCGTTCCGCCCGGATAGTTGTCGAACGAGCGGTTCACCGGGACGCCGTCGAATTCGTAGCCCACCTGATCGTAGTTGCCGCCGCGAATGTAGACGGTCTGGAACCAGCCCTGCTGGTTCGGCGGAACGAACGCGCCTGGCACGGTAGCGATCGCCGAGTAGGCGTTGTTCAGGCCGCCGCCGCCGCCGACACCTTGCACGGCCTGGGTTACGGTTGCGTTGACCGAGTAGACGTCCGTCGTGGTTCCCGCCTTCACGACGTCCATCGACGAGCGCGAGGTAACGGTCGCGATGTTTTTGAGTATCGGCTGCAAGCCGATGCGAATGTTCTGAATCTGATCGGCGAAAATTGAGACGCCGGTCGTCGAGTTGTCGTTGAAGCCATTTTTTCGCACCACGATCGTATACGTGTCCGGCGCCAGGGAGAGGATGCTGAAATGGCCGGCGGCGTCGGTCGTCGCCGTTGCAATCTGCGATGGGCTGCTCGCCACAATCGTCGCGCCGGCGACGGGCGCCCCCGTTGCGGTTGCGAATACCGTTCCCCCGACCGAACCGGTCGTGCCGGCGGCGGCCGGAAGCGTCTGAAACAGGATTGCGGCTGCTACGGCAGCGGCGGTGGTCCAACGGCCGGCAATACGATACATCAACAACTCCCAGAACGGAATGTCGCGAACGTGCGCGCGGTGTTGGCGTTCGCTTCTAGGGAAATGCGCCCCTGGGAAGAAAAACGGGGAGGCGACCGGTTATTGTGACCAGACCGGGGATTGGTGGTCGAACGGCATGGGGCGTGTGCTTGGTCTCGGCGGCATCTTTTTTAAATCCGAACGGCCGGCCGAGCTGGCGGCCTGGTATCGCAAGCATCTGCGTTTGCCCGTCAACGGCGAAGCCGCCGAACTGCGCGGGTTCGACGGCGGTCGCGACGTCTACAACGTATGGGCGGTTTTCGATTCGGGATCGGACTATTTCGAACCGACGGCCGCGACGTTTATGGTGAACTTTCGCGTCGATGATATCGATGGTTTGCTCGCTCGCTTGGCGAGCGAGGGCGTATGGATCGACGAACGCCGGGAAGATCACGAGTACGGGCGTTTCGCGTGGATCCGCGACCTCGACGGCAATCGCGTCGAGTTGTGGGAACCGCCGGCGCTCTAGCGGACGCCTACGAAGGGTCTTCTTCGGCGAGGATCGCGTAGAGGTCGCGACGCGTGCGTTCGAGCACGGCAAGGGCTTTGCGGAAGATCTCGATGTCGCCGCTTTTGGCGATGTGCCGGGCTGCATCTTTGATCGCATGCACGCAACGCATCGCATCGTGCATAACCGCGTGCAAGTCGTTCGCATCGGCGTCGGCAGCGGCGTCTTGCGGGCGTTCCTTGAGCAGGTCGGTGCCTTTGTCGGTGATGGTATAGATGCGCTTTCCGTCGCGCTCTTGTCCGCGAACGAAATCTCCGTCCTCGAGCATTTGGAGCGCCGGATAGATCGACCCGGCACTCGGCCGGGTGCCGGTTTTCGATTCGATCTCCAGCATGATGTCGTAACCGTGACGCGGACCGGCCGCGAGCACGGCGAGGATTTCGAACTTCATCTCGCCGCGTCCGCGTCCGCCGCCGAATCCGCGGCCGCCGCCGAAGCCGCGACCGCCGAAACCGCGTCCGCGGCCGTGCATGAAGTGTTTGAAGTGGCGCATTTCGCCACGAAATTCTTGGGAAAACAAGGTGTTAAGCCTCCAGGTATGTGGGTGTTTGCGCCGTCTCGCGTGTTTTTGCGAAGTCGGCGAGGAGCAGCGAGCCGCGCTCCGCGAGGGTATAGATCTGCGCTCCGCCGCGTTCGAGGGCATTCAGATAGCCGCACTCGGCGAGAAGCTGCAGGTAGCGTTCGAGCGACTGGGCACTGGTCGGGGTTCCGGTGCGAAAAGTGACGGCTTGGTGAAGCTGCTCGGCCGGTGCCGGCTGTTCCCAGAGCGTTGCCAAAATGTCGTAGAGCATTCCGGTCTCCTGGCTTCTATCGAGTAAGTATCTAGTCACTATCGAGCAAGTTACTCGATATATCGGCATGTGTCAAGGGACCTCGCGTGGGACGGCTAAAATGCCTCGCTATGACGACGACGATTTCCGGCCCTCGGATGGTGCGCGCGGCTCGCGGCACCCAGCTCAGCTGCCTCGGCTGGCAACAAGAAGCCGCGCTGCGGATGCTGATGAACAATCTCGATCCGGAGGTCGCCGAGCGGCCGGACGACCTCGTCGTCTACGGGGGAAACGGGCGCGCCGCGCGTTCGTGGGAAGCGTTCGATGCGATCGTGCGCACGCTCCGGCGATTGAAAAACGACGAAACGCTGATCGTTCAAAGCGGCAAACCGGTGGCGGTCTGGAAGACGCACGCCCGCGCGCCGCGGGTGCTGATCGCCAACTCGAATCTCGTGCCGGAATGGGCGAACTGGGGCGTCTTTCGCGACCTCGAGGCCAAGGGCTTGACGATGTACGGCCAGATGACGGCCGGCTCGTGGATTTACATCGGTACGCAAGGCATCGTTCAAGGGACGTACGAGACGTTTGCGGAGCTGGCGCGTCAGCACTTCGGCGGTTCGCTCAAAGGGCGCGTCTCGCTCACGGCCGGTATCGGCGGCATGGGCGGCGCCCAGCCGTTGGCGATCACGATGAACGAAGGCGTCGCGCTGGTAGTCGACGTCGATCGCGCGCGACTGGATCGCCGGCGCGACCTGCGCTATCTCGATCGCGTCGTCGATTCACGCGAAGAAGCCTTACGCGAAGTCGCGCGAGCCAAAGCCGCCGGCGAATCGATTTCGATCGGCTACGAAGGCAATGCGGCCGTCGAGTTTCCAGCGCTCTTCGAGCTCGGCTTCCGGCCAGATGCCGTCACCGACCAAACCTCGGCGCACGATCTGCTCAACGGCTACGTGCCCGCCGGCCTCTCGCTCGACGAAGCGGCGGCGCTGCGCGAGAACGACCCGAACGAATACGAGCGTCGCGCGCTTGCAAGCTGCCGCACGCACGTCGAAGCGATGGTACGTTTCCTCGATGCGGGTGCGGTCGTTTTCGACTACGGGAACAACATTCGCGCGCAAGCCGAACGTGCCGGATTCGCGCGCGCGTTTGCCTTTCCGGGTTTCGTACCGGCATTCATCCGGCCGTTGTTCTGCCGCGGATCCGGTCCGTTTCGCTTCGCCGCGCTTTCGGGCGACGCGGACGATATCGCGCGCTGCGACGAGAAGCTGCTGGAGCTCTTCCCGGAAAACGAGTCGCTGGGACGCTGGATTCGCCTCGCGCGCGAACGCATCTCCTATCAGGGGCTGCCGGCGCGCATCTGCTGGCTGGGATACGGGGATCGCGCGAAGGCCGGCCTAGCCATCAACGAACTCGTGCGCAGCGGCGCGGTGAAGGCGCCGATCGTTATCGGCCGCGACCATCTCGACACGGGCAGCGTCGCCTCCCCGTATCGCGAAACGGAATCGATGAAGGACGGGAGCGACGCGATCGCCGATTGGCCGATACTCAACGCGCTCCTCAACACCGCAGCGGGGGCGACGTGGATCAGCTACCATCACGGCGGCGGCGTCGGCATCGGCTATAGCTTGCACGCGGGTATGGTCGTGGTCGCAGATGGAACCGAGGACGCAGCAGAGCGTCTCGGCTGCGTTCTCACGACCGATTGCGGCATGGGGGTCGTCCGGCACGCCGATGCCGGCTACGAGATTGCGATTGAAACTGCCGATGAGAAGGGTATCGATTGGCGGCTCTGATCGTTCGCGCCCGAACGATCGTCACGTGCGATACCGGCGCCGCGCAATGCGGCGTCGGTTTTGATGCGCTAGGCCGTATCGACGATGCGGCGCTACTGATCGAAGACGGGAAAATCGCCGCGGTCGGCACGCGCGCTGAAGTAGAGCCGGTCGCGCGCGGTCGCGCCGCCGAAGAACTCGACCTGCCGGATTGCACGATTCTGCCCGGCTTTGTCGACGCGCACGCCCACCCGCTGTTCGCCGGCGATAGGGAGCCGGATTTTGCCGCACGGCTGCACGGCGAGAAGGCACCGCTCGGCATGCTGTACACCGTCGAGCAAACCCGTGCGGCGCTGCTGGATCCGGTGGCGTTCTACGAGTCGACGATTCGACCGCGGCTCCAACTCATACTCGCGCACGGCACGACCACGCTCGAAACCAAGACCGGTTATGCGCTGCACAAACCCGGCGAAGCGGAACTGCTCGACATCATTGCCGCGCACCGTCGCGACGCGGACGTCCCGCGGCTGATCGCGACGTTTCTCGGGGCGCACGCGTTGCCGCCGGAATTCGTGCGTGAAGGCAAGGATGCGTTCGTGGACTACTTGATCGATCAGGTCGTGCCGCTCGCCGCCGCGCACGGCGCCGTCTACGCCGACGCATTCTGCGAGCCGGGATTTTTCTCGCCGGAACAGACGCGGCGCTATCTGGACGCGGCGCGGCAGTGCGGCTTGCGGCTGCGGGTGCACTGCGACGAGATGGCGTTCGGCGGAGCGGCGGAGATGGCCGTGCACGTGGGCGTCGACGCGGTGGACCACTGCAACTACATCCGCGACGAAGACGTCCGCGCGATCGCCGCTGCGGGCATCGTGACCGTGGCGTGCCCGGCGACGATCGCGTATTTGGAACTGCCGAAAGCGGCGCCGGTCCGCGCGCTGCTCGAGGCGGGCGGCGCCGTCGCGCTCGCCAGCGACTACAACCCCGGAACGTCGCCGTGCTTCAACCTGCAGACGGTGGCATACTTCGGACGAAAATTCTTCGGGCTTTCGGCGGCCGAGGCAGTCTACGGCGTCACACGCGCCGCCGCGCATTCGCTCCGCGTGGATGCCGGCCGACTGAACGTCGGCGGAAACGCGGACTTCGTCGCGCTGCAGATTGCGTCGCCGGACGAGTTCGGCTGGCAGTTCGGCGGCAATCTCGCCCGCGCCGTCATGAAAGGCGGCGAGGTGCTGCAGCCCGCATGATAAGCGAACTCGTACGCTGCGCGCGCGCAATCGCCGCCCCTGTCATCCTGAGCGTAGGCGCGCAGCGCCGTAGTCGAGGTCGCTTCTCAAGCTCAACTCATTCCGCGGTCCTTCGACTGCGCTCACTGCGTTCGCTACGCTCAGGATGACAAGGTGGTGGGCCCCGCATGGTAAGCGAACTCGTACGGTGTGCGCGCGCAATCGCGGCGAAATTCGCGACGACTTTGCGTTTCTCGTTCGCGACGGCGTCATCGTCAAGGCGGGTGACTATCGCGACGTACGGGCCGCGGGCGAGGGTATCGGCGAGCGTTCGTTTCCCAAGGATCGCCTGGTCGTTCCCGGGTTCGTGAACGGACACAGTCACGCGTATCAGATCTTGCTGCGCGGCTGGGCCGACGATTGGACGTTTGCCAAATGGCGAAGCGAGGCGCTCTATAAAGTCGTTCCGCATTTGACGCCTGACGACGTGTACTGGGTGTTTGTAGCGGCGTTTTCGGAAATGTTATCGGCGGGGATCACGACCGTTGCCGAGTTTTTCTATCTGAACGGCGCGGGGAACGCGCACGCCGAGGCCGCGATTCGCGCGGCGCGCGATACCGGCATCCGCCTCGTGTTTGCGCGGACCTGGATGGACGCGGATTACGCTCCGGCCGCGTTTCGAGAGACGATCGGCGTCGCGGCGGAGCGAACCGCCGAGCTGATGGAGCGTTACCCCGAGGCGAACGTCTGCGTCGCGCCGCATTCGCTGCACGCCGCCTCGCAGGAGATGATTCGGGCCGCGGCCGCCTTCGCCCGCGATCGCGGGGTGATGATGCACGTGCACGTCGCCGAGGCCCACTACGAAGGGCAGCAGACGCTCGAACGATTCGGCGCGACCCCGATCCAACTGCTCGACCGCTTGGAGGCGCTCGACGAACGCACCATAGCAATCCATGCGATCCATATCACGGAAGAAGAGAAGTCGCTGATCGCAGCGCGCGGGGCGCGCGTGATTCACAATCCGATGACCAATCTCTATCTCGGCGACGGCATTTGCGACGTGACCGGACTCCAAGAACGCGGCGTGACGATGGGTTTGGGAACCGACGCGGACGTAAAACCGTCGCTGATTGACGAGATGCGTGCTGCGTCGCTGCTGCAAAAAGTGGCGCGCTTCGATGGCAGCGCGGGCGGAGCCCGATTGGGTTTCGCACTGGGGACGGCGCAGGGCGCTCGCGCGCTCGGCATGCCCGTCGGAGACTTCGTTCCGGGCAACTTCGCCGATTACGTGGTGCTCGACGCCTCCGCGATCGATCCTTGGAGTCCGCCATTGCAGGCACTGATCTACCGCGGACAAGACGCATGGGTGCAGGCGGCGTTTACCGGCGGCCGCCGGGTTTTCGCGGGCGAGCCCTCCCCATTGGCCCGCTCGGCACGGGAATCGACCACGCGCATCGCCGAACGTCTCATCGGCTAAACTTTCAAGAGGGAGGAATCGTATGAAGCGTTTTTCAGCCGCCGCCTCGGTTGCGCTCTTTCTAGCCCTGACCGCCTGCGGCGGCGGTTCGAGTTCCAGCAGTAATTCCGGCGACAACTCTGCCGCGAACGCCGCATCCGGCGGAGCCATGACGACTGCATCGACGGCGCCGGCAGCCTCCGACAACGGCGGCGCGATGAGCGGTGCGACGGGCGGTTCCGGCGCCGCCGCGCCGGTTCCAGCGAGCCTGAACTGCGGCGCGGTGCAGCCCGTTTGGGTGAATACGTCCACCAAGGTGTATCACGAACCGAACGATCCCTATTACGGAAAGACGAAACGCGGTGAATATATGTGCCCGGCGACTGCCAAGAAAGATGGCTATCATCGCGCGGGCGCAGGTTCGATGAAAGCGCACTAAGTATTCTTAGCGAAACGCCGGTATTGCAGGGTGATACCGGCGGGACCATTCTTAGGACATCAGGAGTTTCGTTTTGACGGCGCTTGCTATTACCGTTGTCGGAATCGTCACGCTCTGCGCGATGGTGACGATGATGTTTTTGGTCGGTCGTTCGGATCGCCGGCGATCGTCCGACGAACGCCGCTACGCGCTGCTCGAGAGCCTCCCGGACGCGTTGTTCATCGTGGATAAATCGTGGAAATTTACGCACGTAAACAACGGCGCGCAGACCCTCCTCCGCCGCAGCGTCGAGGATCTCATCGGCCGGCGAATCGATCAAATTCTGGACCCGCTCGCCTCTGAGCTGCTGCCCGAAATGATGCGGGCTAGCGAATCCGGCGTGCCGTTCGAGTTCGTCCAAACCTTCGAATCCACCGGGCGTGTGGTCGAAGTACGTCTGCAGCCGTCGTCTTCGGAGATGCTCGTTCATCTGCGCGACGTCACCGAAAGGCGCAGCGCGGAGCGCCGCCTGCGCGAGGGCGAACGGCGGTTGCGCCTTCTGCTGCAGCAGGTTCCGGCCGTGCTATGGACCGCGGACTTGCGTATGCGCCTGACGTCCGCTTCGGGAACCACGCTGGCCGACTACGGATTGCGCGAGGCCGACGTCATCGGCAAGTCCGTCGACGGCGTCTTCACCTATCCCGACAAAGCGGCGGAACTGGTCGCCGTGCTCAAGCGCGTCCTCTGGGGAGAATCGCTGCGCTACGAGACGTACCGAAACGGCCGTTGGCTCCAGCACGAAATCGAACCGCTGCGCGGGAACGACGGAACGATCGTCGGAGCGATCGGCGCGGCTGTCGACGTTTCCGAGATGAAGCAAAGCTCGCAGCAGTTGGCTAAACAAGCCCGCGTCGATGCCCTTACGGCGCTCCCAAACCGTTTGGCGCTCGAAGAACAATTGAACGCGATGCTTTCCGAAGCGAAGAGCGCGGAGCACGGGCTGGCGGTGATGTTTCTGGACCTCGACCGTTTCAAAGTGATCAACGATTCGCTCGGGCACCGCGCGGGCGATGAGGTCCTGCGTACCGTCTCGCGGCGGCTCGTCGACCTGCTCAAAGGCCGCGCGCGCGTCTTTCGCCCCGGCGGCGACGAGTTTGTGATCCTCACCGAAGGGGGGATGAAATCGGCGGACGTCGCGGAGATGGCGGCTCAGATTTTAGACTCGTTCGATCAGCCGATCCCGTTCGAGGGGCGCGAACTCTCGGTTTCGGCGAGCGTCGGGGCGAGTTTGTTCCCGGAGAATGCGTCCGACGGTGCGGAACTCATCAAACAAGCCGACTCGGCGATGTATCGTGCCAAAGATGCGGGCCGGCAGAATGCAAAGTTTTACAGCGACGCGATGCACGCGCGCATTCTCGAACGAATGGGCCTCGAACTGGATCTGCGGCAGGCGCTCGCGCGCGGCGAGTTCGCCGTGTTCTACCAGCCCATCGTCGACCTCCGAACGGAGCGAGTGATCGCCGCGGAAGCGCTGCTGCGCTGGAACCATCCGCAGCTCGGCGTCGTCGAGCCGGATCGTTTCATCGGAATCGCGGAAGAGATCGGCTCCATTCTCGACATCACGGAGTGGGTGCTCGGACAAGCCTGCGCTCTCGCAGCCACGATGCGAGCCTCCGCACTCCGCGATTTTCGAATCAGCGTCAACCTTTCGGCGCGCGATCTTTGCGAGCCGGACATTCACGAACGCGTTCGCGCCGCGCTGCATCGCGCCGGTTTGCCCCCCGACGCGCTCGATTTGGAGATCACCGAAGGGATCACGCTCAACGATGTGGCGATCAAAGCGCTCACGCAAATTCAGCTGAGCGGCGTTCGCGTGGTCGTCGACGATTTCGGCATCGGGTACAGCTCGCTGGATTACATCAAGCGCCTGCCCGTCGGCGCGATCAAGATCGACAAATCGTTCGTCGCCGACCTCGTCCAGAACAAGCACGATCAAGCAATCGTTAAAGCCATCACGACCCTGGCAGAGAGCCTCGGCATCGGCGTCGTTGCGGAAGGCGTCGAAACCGCCGCTCAGCGCGATTTCCTCTTGACCGTACACGCGCCGTCGGCGCAGGGATTCTATTTCAGCCGGCCGCTCTCGCAAGAGCACTTCGCGCAGTTCGTGAAAACGCTCCCGGAAAGCTCGACGCGAGAGCGCTCCGGGCTCGTCGTTCCACTTTTCAGTAAGAGCGCGCTTTAGACCGCTGCGGCGAAATAGTCGTCCATCGCGGCGAGCGCCTCGGGAAGATTCGAGCGCCCGTAACCGATCCGCACGCGGTCGTCTCCCGCGTCGAACGCTACGCTTGGGAGCAGCAGCACGCCGGCGCGCTCGACGAGGTCCGCGCAGAGCCGTTGCGTGCTGCCCGCGAGGTAGCGCGGAAACGCCGTGGTTCCACCCCGCGGACGCCGCCACTCCCAACGATCGGTGCACAGCCGGAAATAGTCGTCAAGGCGATCCAGATTCTCCGCGGCGATCCGGCGGACGCGTTCGGTCAATGCGTCGTGATGATAGAGTGCCAGCGTCGCCGAGATACTCGCTCGGCGACGGATTGCAGATCGTCAGATAATCCTTGAACGCCGCCATTCGATCGTAGAGCGGCGAGTCTTGGGTCGCGATCCAGCCGATACGCAACCCGGCGAGCCCGTATGCTTTCGCCATCGCGCCGAGCGAGACGCCGCGCTCGTAGAGATCGCAGACGGCCGGCACGCGATCGGCCGGATCGCGCTCGGTTCCGCGATAGACCTCATCGGCGAAGAGCCAGAGTCCGTGTTTCCGCGCGATCGCCACGGTTGCGTCGAGACGCTCGCGGTCGAAGACGTAGCCGGTAGGGTTGTTCGGACTCGTTATGACGATCGCTCGCGTGTTCGGACGAATCGCGCGCGCGAGGTCATCCGGATCCGGCGCGCCGTCCGCTGCTAGGTCCGATTCCCAGCGCGTCACCTCGGCACCGGCCGCTTCCGCGATCGAGTAGTGCGATTGATACGCGGGAAATTGCACCGACGACGTGATCGCCGGGCGAGAGCGCGACGTTCATAAAAGCGAAGATCGGTTCTTGAGCTCCTGCGTGCACTAAAACGCCGTCTGCGCCGGTGCGCTCGTACAGCGATGCGATCGCCCGGCGCAGTTCCGGGCTGCCGCGCGACTCCGTGTAGCCGAGCCAAACGTCGAGCAGCCCGTCGGTCGCGCCCCGTTCGAGCGCGAGCAGTTCCCGGACCGGCATCGATTCGGGATCGCTCGAACAGAGAAGATAGCGCGTCTCGAACTCGTAGCGAGCGAAGTAACGCTCGAGGGCAAATTCTTGGGGTTTCATAGGAGCGGCCGGATCCTCCGCAGTGAAAGGCGCGAAACGAGCGTTGTGCTCGTCGGTCGAGGCTAGACCCGTGTACGCGACCACGACCCAGCGCTCCCCTTGGGCGTCGATCAAGATTCCGCCGTCGTGCGTGACGTCGCTTGTGTCTCCGGTTTTGTGCAGGAACCGGTCGCCGGGGAGAAGTCCGGGGCTGAGCTTTTCGTTCCACGTTTGCTCGGCCAGCATTTCTCGCAGGCGGTCAGCCAATGGGACCTCGTCGCGCGCGATTGCGGCGAAGAGGCGCGCTGCATCCGCGGCGGGGTGCGCGTTGCGAGTGCTCCCGTCCCAGTCGGAGTCGTGGATAAGCAAGTCGCTTCCCGAAAGCTTTCGGGCGAAGACGGTGCCGCGCAAGTCGAAGCGCTCGCGGACGATCGCCGTCGCCCGTTCCGCCCTGCCAGGTCGAAGAGCAAGTTCGTTGCGACGTTGTCGGATCGCGCGATAGCGAGGTGCATGACCTCGTCGAGCGTGCTTCGATACCCAGGGACCAGCGGCGAGGCCGCATCGTTAGCGGTCATGTTCGCTGGGTCGACGACGACGGCGTCAGCGCCGGCCAGGCGCCCACCGGCGATCTCGAACAGGGCTGCCGCTACGAGCGGGACCTTGATCATACTGGCTGGGTATAACGGCAGCGTGGGATTCAACTCGGCCGCCGCCCCGGCGGCGAGCGGCAGTACGACGATCGAGGCCGCCTCGAGGCCGGCATCGGCGGCGGCGGCCGCGAGGCCGTCCGCGTCCAGGCGCATCGGGACGGGCGTTCTGGCCCACCCTTGGCCGGTCATGCGTGTAAGCACTTGCATTCACGTAATCCAGCGTGGTAGACTCTGCGTGCAAGTACCCACTTGCAGAGAAATGAAGGAAGGCCGTCCCACGATGGAAGCTCTCGTAATCCAGTATCGCCCCGGGGCATACGCCCAGCTCGAAGCCGCAGTTTTATCGGCGCTCGAAGCCGGCACGCGCGTGGAACTCGACCTCGACGCACTTGGAACGCTCGACGTTGCAAGCGTTCGCGAGTTGATCGCGCTCCTTCGACGCTGCCGTGCAATCGGCGGCGAGTTTGCGTTGCGCGCGAACGAACCCGAGATTCGCAAGATGCTCGCGTTGACCGCGCTCGACCGGCTCTTTCCAGTACTCGGCGAGGAGGCCGCGTGAAACGTTTTTATCTTCTTTATACTGCGCTCGTTCTGGGCGCATCGATCTTCGCCGGAGCGCCCGTCAATGCTGAAAGCGGGACGCCGTCAGACCCGCAAGCCATCATTGCGAAGATGGTTGCGCGAAATCCGTCGCTCGAATCGTATCGCTCGCGCGTCCACGTCGACGTGCGCATGCTGAACTTTCCTTTCCTCGCGCCGAAACTCGACGGCACGTCATATTTCAAACGCCCGACCTCAACGAGGTCGTGTTCGACCGGGTTCCCGGCTACGCGAAAGGCTTTTCGCGCTTATTCAATGACGTAGCAGATCCCTCGAAATGGCAGGAAGATCAGAACATCTCGTACGCCGGCACGCAAAACGTCGACGGACGTACGATGCTGGTCCTGCGTCTGACGAAGAAGATCCACAGCGACATCTTGGATCACACGCTGGCGTTCGTCGATCCGCAGACGTTCGCGCTCGATCAGATGGAATGGGACTACACCAGCGGCGGCAAGATCACGATGGTGCAGAGCTATCGTTCGGAGGAGGGCTACACCGTCCTCTCGAGCCAGCACGCGACGATCAATATCCCGCACGTACACGCGGTCGCCGACGCTTCGTACGGCGCCTATCAGACCAACGTTTCCGTGGACGTCTCACCCGCGCCATGATCGAAACGCGTAAGCCCCCGGCCGCCGCCCCCGAAGAAACGCGCGGCCGCATCCTTGCCGCAACCCGCGAAGTGATCGCCCGCAAGGGCAAACGCGGGACAA
>CAWAJD010000021.1:0-52126 GCA_963782265.1 Vulcanimicrobiota bacterium | reverse complement strand
ATGTATTGCTAAGCGGCGACCGCGGGGATGGCGATTTGCGCCGGAGTCAATCGACTACGAACCGGCCGGGACGATGCGCTCGCGCTTGGTGACGCGGTAGACGCGGCGAACTTTGCGCAACGCGCCGAGCTTGGTAAGGATCTTATGCAAGTGATCGAGATCGCGGATCTGCACGGTGAGGCTGGTAACGGCCATGCCGTCCTTGCGCACGCGCGCCGTCACCGAACTCACCTGCGTCTTCAACTCGGCGAAAACGGCCATGATGTCTTGCAGCAGCTGGGCGCGGTCTTCCGCCTCGACCTCGAGATCGACCGCGTGGGTCGCGTCGGCGGCATTGGTCCATTGCGACTGCAGGATGCGTTCGGGCGTGGCGTTCATGTACGCGACGTTCGGGCAGTCCGCGCGGTGTACGCTCACGCCGCGACCGATCGTCACGTAGCCGATGATCGGATCGCCCGGAACCGGCGAACAGCATTTCGAGAGGCGGACGAGTACGTCGTCGACGCCGGCAATGCGCACGCCCGACGCTTTGCGGGTCTCTTACGCGCGGGAGACTTGCGAATCTTCGTGAGGTCGACGACGTTGTCGCCCTTGAGCTCGTCGCGCATCCGTTTCGCGACGGCCTGCGCGGAGGCGTCGCCGAATCCGATCGCCGCAAACAAGTCGGTCGGCGTGCCGTAGTTCAAGCGTCCGCGCGATCCGCTCGATCAGTTCGCCGCGGGCGGTATCGACGCGCAGCCCGGCGCGCGCGAGTTCTTGCTCGAGCGCTTCCTGACCGGCCAGCACGTTCTCCTCACGCCGTTCCTTGCGGAACCACTGCTTGATCTTGTGTTTCGCGCTCGACGTCTTGACGACCGAGAGCCAATCCAGGGATGGACGCGCGCTGGATTTGTTGACGAGAATCTCGCAGATGTCGCCGTTCTGCATCTGATAGTCGAGCGGGACGATCCGCCCGTTGACCTTCGCGCCGACGCAATGATTGCCGACGTCCGTGTGCACCGGATAGGCGAAGTCGAGCGGGGTGCCGCCGGCCGGCATCGAGTACACGTCGCCGCGGGGCGAGAAGACGAAGACTTGAGAATCGAAGAGGTCGAGCTTGAGGTTTTCCATGAACACGCGCGAGTCGCGCATGTCCTTTTGCCATTCCAGCAGCGCCCGCAGCCAGGAGAGCTTATTCTCGAACTGGTCGGCTTTGCCGCCTTCCTTGTAACGCCAGTGCGCCGCGATGCCGTACTCGCCGGTGCGATGCATTTCCCAGCGTACGAATCTGGATCTCCAGCGGTTCGCCGCCGGGCCGACGACCGTCGTGTGCAGCGACTGGTACATGTTGGGCTTGGGCATCGCGATGTAATCTTTGAAGCGCCCCGGCAGCGGCGTCCATCGCGCGTGGACGGCGCCGAGGGCTGCGTAACAGTCCTTCACGGAGTCGACGATGATGCGGATCGCCGTAAGATCGTAGATCGTCGAGAAGTCGCGGCCTTTTTTGATTTTCGTGTAAATAGAGTAGAAGTGTTTCGGGCGGCCTTGAATCTCGGCGTTGACGCTCATCGCTTTGAACTCGTCGCGCAGGCTTTCGATCGCTTCGCGAACTTCATCTTCGCGTTCGCGTCGCGTCTTGGCGACGCGTTCGACGATTTCGCGGATACGCTTCCGGATCGAGATATCGCAGGCACTCGTCTTCGATTTCCCACTTGATCTTCCAAATGCCCAGGCGATGCGCGATCGGCGCGTAGATGTCGAGCGTTTCGCGAGCGATCGCATGTTGCTTTGACGGCGGCAGGCTCGCGAGCGTGCGCATGTTGTGCAGACGGTCGGCGAGCTTGATGATGATGACGCGAATGTCCTTGGCCATCGCCATGAACATCTTGCGCAGGTTCTCAACTTGCGCGTCTTCCTTCGATTGATACGGAATGCGCGTCAGCTTGGTGACGCCTCGACCAGCCGCGCGATCTCCTCGCCGAATTGCTCGGCGACTTGTTCGCTCGTGATCGCCCGTATCTTCGACGACGTCGTGCAGCAGCGCCGCGGCGATCGTTTGCCGGTCCATCTCCAGGTCGGCCAGAATACCGGCGACCGCCAACGGATGCTCGATGTACGACTCGCCGGATGCCCGGCGCTGCCCCTCGTGCGCCTCATCCGCCATCTCGTAGGCGCGCGTCAGCCAGGCCCCGTCGAGCGAGGGTCGTAGGTCTGGACGCGGGCGATAAGCTCGGCGATGGTCATAGCGGTATCCCGCTATTCTACGTCAGAGGCGCTTAGCGCGCCAAGCGTTTCTTCGCTGGACCGGCGGCAGCGGCATCGACGTGGGCGGCGGAGGGGTCCCGGCCGGCGCCGACACGTCCTCGGTCGTCAGGGTATCCCGGAAGAAGAGGTAGCCGATCTTGCCGCCGGTCAGCACGATCTCCTCATAGATCTTGCCGTTGCTGCAGTTCATCTGATAGATGTAGCCCTTGGCGTCCGCCGGGAAATCCTCACCGGTAAACGGAGCGATGTAATCCAGCGAAATGAGGGCGCCCAGCGGCGCGATGTGGCGGGAAACGTCCGCGATTTTTTCGTCGTTCGCCTTGGCGAGCAAGTCGGGCGAATAGAGACTCTTATCGATCGTACCGATTTGCCAGGCGAGGAATTGCTGCCGCGCGATCTTCGTAACCGCCGGGTCGGCGACGGGTGCGGCGGTCGGGCTCGGCGTGGGCGTCGCTTTCGGGCGGGCTCCGGCCGGACCGGCGAAAAGCAGCGCCGCGGCAAACAGCCCGACGAGCGCGAGACTAATACGTAACAAAACTGACGACCTCCGCGCCGGATAAGGCGTCGCGCCCGTGGAGCGCCGCCAGCTCGATCATAAAAGCATACGCGATAACGTGGGCCCCGAGACGCTCGAGCAGGCGCCCGGTAGCGGCGGCGGTCCCCCCGGTCGCGAGCAAATCGTCGACCACCACGACGCGGTCCCCTTGCGATAGCGCGTCGGCGTGGATCTCCAGCGAGTTGGTGCCGTATTCCAATTCGTAGGACTCGGAAAACTTGTCAAATGGAAGCTTGCCGGGCTTACGCACCGGAATGAATCCGGCGCCAAGCGCGTATGCCAGCGGCGCCCCAAAGACGTATCCGCGCGATTCGATTCCGACGACATAGTCGACCCGGGCATCCTTAAAGCGATCGACAAACAGGTCGATTGCCCGCTTGAAACCTTGCTTATCTTTCAGTAACGGGGTAATGTCACGGAAAAGGATCCCGGGAATCGGAAAATCCGGGATTTCTCTAATGAGGGCTTCGATATCCACGAGGGACCCGGATTCGAGCCCCACGAGAAAGGACCTAGTATGAAGCAGCGAGTCCTAGCGGCCGTTGGGATGGCAGCGCTGTGGGCCGGGATAAGCTTAAGCGCATATGCGCCGGCCCTCGCCGACGGCGCAGCAAGTACGCGAAACATCATCATCCTCGGTGCGGCAACTGCGAGCATCCCGCTCGTCGTAAACTACAACCACAAAGTCCGCGAAAAACGAGCGGAAGAGCAAGAAGTCGCGCGGCGCCAAGATGCGTATCGCGACTGGTTCTACCACAAATACAACTACTATCCGACCGACGAACAGTTCAAGCAATGGTACGTGCAGACGTACGGTTCGAGCCCGAACGCAGCGCCTGCAACCACGCAAGGCGCACAACCGGCGGCGCCCGCGAAGCCCGGCTCGGGGCAGTCGCCCCAACATTAGTCTCCGCGATCGCGGCGGAATATTCGGGACCACCAACCGGCAACGGTTGGTGGTCGCGTTTGCCATCTCGATTGCAATTCACGAAGTTCTCGCCGGCTTCGTCACGCGCCCCAGCGCGTCGCCGGCCGCCGAACGCGAGACGGTCCAGCACGTAACGATCGCGCGCGTCGTCCCACCGCCGACGCCGACGCCCAAACCGACCCCGCCGCCGCCGACACCGCGCCCGCGAACGTACACCCACGCTCCGATCGTCATTGCACGGGCTGCTCCGCGCGCGGCGATTCATCGCGCCGCGGAAGCGCAGCCGAGGCCTCCCGTCACCCCGATCGCGCATGCGTCGGCCGCGCCGCCGCCGGCGAGCGGCGAAGGCGCCGGCGCGGGTGACAAGACCGGCGCAGGCAGTCCCGGCGAAGGCGGCACGGGAACCGGCAGCGGCGCGAACGAGCCGTGCGGCGCCGTAACGTTCACCGACCATGGATCGCATACCGACCCAAGCACGCACGCGTTTTTTGTAACCATCCGCATGTCGGTGAGTTTTCCCGACGGGCACACCGAATCGACGATTCTCGACTATCCGTTCTACTATCCGAGCGCCGCAAGCGACCCGTGGTCCGAGCAAAACCGCAGCAACATGGATGTGCCGATGCTCATGCAGACGCCCCCGCCGGCGCTCGCATCGGGAGAGCCCTCGCTCGTGCAGTACGTGGTGAAGCACACCGCTGCCGACGGCTTCACGCTCATGGCGCCTTGCCCGGGGGCGACGCCCCGCTAGGTCGAAACAGGCGGGATGAGGCGGCTTTCCGTGCCGGCTGAGAAGACGGCACGCACCGACGCGCTCCAACGAGCCCGCTTGGTGCGCAGTATCGCCGAGGAGTTCTGCAGCGACGCGCCCATCGACGAAGTCTGGGCGCGCTGCAGCGTTTTGCTCGCGCAGCTTTCGACGGCACGCCGCCTCAAGATCGTTCTAAACGGCGACGAGGCGGACGATCTGGCGCAGGCGGTTACCGAACGCGGATCGATCGTCATTCACGAAGTACCGGATGGTTTGGAGATCGGCGTACCGATTCGTTTCGGGCGCACGTTCTTCGGCGCGATCTGCCTGCGCGACATTGCCGCTCACGACGACGAGCGCATGACCTTGCTCGAATCGTGCGCGCTGCACGCGGGCGCTCGCCTCTACCGCGACGCGACCACCGAGGATCAGGAGCGCTACGCAATCCTCGCGTACACCGACAGCCTGACCGATATTGCCAACCGCCGCAAGTTCGATGAAGCCTTTGCGCGCGAATGGTCTCGCGCGGTGCGCGAACACGCGCCGATCTCGGTCCTGATGCTCGACGTCGACTACTTCAAGGGCTTTAACGACCGCTACGGGCATCCGACCGGAGATCTCTGCCTTCAGCGCATCGCCCACGCGCTGCAGGACGCCGTCAGACGGCCGACCGATTTGGTGGCGCGCTACGGCGGCGAAGAATTCGTCGCGCTGCTCCCGCAGACGGCCGTACCGGGATCGATCACGACGGCGGAAACCATGCGCTCGGCGGTGGAAAACCTGCGCATCTCCCACGAGGGATCCTCGCTCGGCCGAGTGTCGCTGTCGATCGGCGTCGCATCGATCATCCCCTCGGGAACCGATACGCTCGAATCGTTGATGCGCTCGGCCGACGAACAGCTCTACCGCGCCAAGCTTGCGGGTCGCAACCGCGTTGCCGCGATGGGGTACGAATCCGAGTCGGCCGAAAGCGTGCAGCCTGCGCAGGATTCACCGCGCGGAAATCTGCCCGTCCAGCTTACGGCACTGATCGGGCGCTCTGCCGAAATAGCCGAGCTGCGCCGGCTGCTCGACGCGCATCGTCTCGTAACGATTGCCGGCGTCGGCGGCGTCGGCAAAACGCGCATCGCTATCTCGGTTGCGGCGGAGATTGCGGATCGCTTCGACGATGGCGTTTGGTACGCGGACCTAGCCACGCTGACCGACCCGCGACTGCTCGCGCAAACCGTCGGCGCGCCGTTCGCTGCGAAAATTCCGATGGGCGATGCGCCGTTCGATTCGCTCGCCGGCATCTTGGAGACGAAGATCGCGCTGCTCGCGCTCGACACGTGCGACCACCTGATCGAGGGCGTTTCGAAACTCGCCAACACGCTGCTCCAGCGTTGTCCTCGCCTTACCATCCTGGCGACGAGCCGCACGCCGCTCGACGTTGCGGGCGAGGCGATCTATCGTCTGCCGTCGCTCTCGCTGCCGCCGCCGGGCCCGGCACCGTCGGTCGACGATGCGGCAACCTACGACGCGATCGCGCTCTTCGTCGACCGCGCGCTAGCCAGCGCTCCGGAGTTCCGGCTGCTGGTCGAGAACGTCGAAAGCGTCGTCGAGGTTTGCCGCCGGGTCGACGGCATCGCACTGGCCATCGAAATCGCCGCCGCGCGAATGAACGTCCTTACGCCGGCCAGCCTGGCTTGGCGTCTCAACGAGCGTTTTCACATGCTGCGGCGCGGCAGCCGGACCGCATTTTCGCGCCATCAAACGATGCGCGCGCTGATCGATTGGAGCCACGACATGCTTGAGGAGCGCGAACGTGCGTTGTTCGAGCGCGTCTCGGTGTTTGCCAACGGCTGGAACGCCGCCGAAGCCGGCGCCATTTGCGCCGGCGGCGACGTGACCGCGGACGACGTCTTCGATCTGCTCTCGGCGCTGGCGGACAAGTCGCTGGTCGTGATCGATCCCGATTCGTACGGCGAGCGCTTCCATCTGCTCGAGCCGCTGCGCGACTATGCCGGCGAAAAACTCGCCGAACACGGCGAACGCGGCGAGTTGCGGCGCGCGCACGCCGGATACTTCCTCAACTTGCTGATTTCGGGCGGCGATCGTCCGTTTATGCCGCGTCCCAAGACGTGGATCGCCGTCATCGACGAACGCCTGCCGGACGTCCGCGCCGCGCTGACGTGGGCGGTCGACGAAGGCAACGATCTCGCTAACGGGGCGCGCGCGACGATCGCATTTTCCGAATACAGCGAGCGGCGCAACTTGCCGGGCGAAGCGCTCGAGCGCCTGAAAACGCTCTTAGCCAACGCCGCGGGCAACGCGAACGTCGCTCCGGGTGTCCTGCTCGATGCGCGGATTGCCGAAGCCGGCGCGACCATCGATTCGGGCCTTTGGGATTCCGGACTCTCTGCGATCGTCGCCCGCGCGCGCGAACTCTCCGACCCGCGCTCGATCGCGAGCGCCATCTCGGTTGCGTGCCAAAGCTTGGCGATTTCGGGCGACTACCTCGACGAGGCACTCGTCGACGAAGCGATCGCACACGCACGGACGGTCGGCGACGGCTACCTGCTCGGCCGCATCCTCGGGCTCGGAGCATACCTGCGTCAACGCGAGCCCGCACAAGTCCGCGGATGTTACGACGAGGCGATTCGTGCACTTGCGCCGTACGGTGACGCCCTCTGCATCGCGGCGCTCTACAACAACTGGAGCGAGTTCGAGTTCGAGCAAGGCGACTACGCACGCGCCCTCGAGATCTCAGAAAAAGAGCGGGCCATCACGACCGGCGAGCCGGGCCTCGATCGCATGACCGTCATGGCCGACGTCAACCGGTCGATGTATGCGCTGGCGTCGCACGATCTCGACCTCGCCGCAACCTACGCTCGCGAAGCGCTCGTCGCGACGCGCGGTCTGCGCAATCCCACGTACATCATGCTGTCGATCTGCGCCATCCTCCACTTGGCCGGCGTCGCTTTCCGGCGCGGGACCGCCGAACGAGCCGCGCAGCTGCTCGGGTACGTCGAAGAGACGTCGCGCGCGAACGCGATCAAACTGCAGGTCAACGAAAAGCTCGAATACGATACGCTGTGCTCCGAGCTGCGCGGCATCCTCGGCATCGAAGGCTTCTCCGGATACGCGATGGACGGAGCAGGGTGGAGCGCGACGCGCGCCCACGAAGAAGCGCTCGCTACCGCCTCCAACGTCAGCTTAAGGCGATGAGGTCGGCGACGTCGTGGGTGACGGCGTCGGTACGGGCGTCGACGTCGAGTTCGGCATCGGCGTCGGCCACGGTGCGACCGTCGGCGTCGCAAGCACGGTGACCGCGATCGGCGATGCGGTAACGCTGACGGTAACGTTGATATCGGTGATTACGGTCGTGCCGGCGGCTTTCGCCGTGAGCGTGTAATAGTCGCCGGCCGGCGGCGGATACGGCGGCGGCGTGCTCAACACCGCAGCGGGTGTCGAACTTGGAAAAACGCTCACGATCGTCGCCGCACCGGAGGTCATGCTCATCCACTGCGGCGACGGCGAAGGGTTCGGCGTGCTCCAATTTCCCTGCGCGATTTGTCCGATCGACATCACGACGTTGCTGGTCGTGCCGGACACGGGCGGCGCCGCCGGGCACGCGCGCAAACCCGACGGCGGCAGGCCCGCGGTCAAATCGTTCGACGCCGGTCCCGCATCGCGGAAAAACACAAGCGGCGGGACTTTGACGGTTCCCGTCGCCGGGATCAGAACGGTAGAACGGGGATTCTTGCCGGTCTGAAAGGCGACGTTGCCGCACAGCACGATGTAAAATCCGCCCGTGGTAACGCCATATTGCAGCGTGCCGAAGCTCCAGCCGTATGACGGTCCGACCTTGCCGACGCTCATCGTCACCGGCGTCGTTACGAAACCGCCCGGCTGCGGCGTCGGAAACGCGACGCCGTTGAGCGCAAAGGTCGTAAAGGTTACGTTTACCTCGGGACCGACGGATACGATCGACATCGTCCCGGTCGCGCCATCCGCATCGCCGCACGGATTGAGCTGCTCGTCGGCAGTGTTACTTGGATCCGTACCGTCGGTGATCTCAAAGTGCAGCGTCCGAGTGCCGGCTTCGCCCAGCACTTCTCCGGCGCGTACGTTGCGTGTCTTCAGCGGTCCCTTTGGGAAGTACAGCGGTGCGTACAACGTCTGTACGCCGCCCTTCGCGGTAATGACGGCTACGTTATGATAGCCGCGGAACGACCGGTAGTATCGCAGCTTCCCGGTTTGCGCCGCACGCAGATGACTCAGCCGCGTCGTGGCCAGGTCGACGCCCGACGCCGCCGACCGAACCCCGCCGATGGTTTCGAGTTGCCCGAATGCGGTCTCCACAACGAGCTTGTCGAGCGGAGCCGTGAAACCGGAACGGATGGTACACGCCGCGTGCGGAATCGGTGTCGGCTTTGGTGTCGGCGTGGCCTTCGCGTCGCGCATCGCGAACGGCGACGACGGCAACATGCCCGCACCCTGATGCGCGCCGCAAGCCGCGCCGGTCGCGACGAGGACCAAAGCAAGGAAGCGCGGCCGAATGGAACGCAGAGGCATCTTCACAGTTATCGGCCGCCAGGCGCAGGCGCACAGTGCCCAAGCAAGCGGTCGTACAGCTAATCGTTACCCCTCAGCGACGCAGTCTCCATTCCGAGCGCGGCGATCGCTTCGGCCATGGCCGTCATCGCACCCCGAAGGCTCGCGATCGAGTCGTCTTGCTTGACGGATAGCACGTCGAACGCGGAGCCGACGCCGTGTGCGAACTGCGAGAGCGCCTCGATTTCGTCGGGAGCGTAGGCCTCGCCGCCGGAACGCTCGTTCAGCGCGACGACGCCGAGCAGGCGCCCCCGCGCGAGCATCGGCACGACCAACGCACCGTGCATCGCGCTCTTATAGTGATGTGGGTCGACCGGTTTGTGCCACGTCTTGAGTGCCAGAATCGCCGGGTCGTTCTCGCCGACGATTTCTCGCGTTGCGTCCCCATACGAACGCACCGTTTCGTAGGCGCCGCTCCCGTCGAGGAAGATCGCCGCGCCGCGCGCGTCCGTGTGGTCTTGCAGCTTCTCCACGGCCTGGTCCAGCAACGCTTGCGGGTCGGTGACGTAAGCGGCTTCCTTCGAGAAGTCGAGCAGCGCACGCTCGTCTTCGTGCCGCTTGCGAAAGAAGATCGCGTCGATGAAGGTGTCCACGCGTTTGTGGATCGGGTTGAGCGATAGGCCTAGCGCGAGCGCTAATGCGCCGTTCGCAATGAGCCCCGTAGCGTGACTGACGCCGGCCAATACCGTTCCGAGCAGCCACTCCAACAGCACGAACGATGCCACGACGATTGCCGATACCGTTCCGACGACGAGCGTCCGGTTCAAGACGAACTCGAAGTCGAGCACGCGGCGCTTCAGCAGCGCATACGTCACGATCCATGCCCCGAGCAGCCACGTCGCGTCGGCAGCGATGGCGACGGCGATGATCGCGAACCACGACCGAAAGACCAAGAGTTGGCTGCCCTCGACGATCGTCCACGTCACGATGGCAATCGGCAGCGGCAGGAGCGTCCACGCCGCTCTCGGCCGCTCGGTGGGTTTCGTCGTCGCAACGGCTGCGACCGCCGCCAGGATGACGAGCACGCCGCAGACGATCGACGGGACGACGCCGATCGTGCCCATCCGCCAGACGAACGGCGTTGGGTCGATCCAAAGCATACGAATCCCCAACACTGCAATAACGTCGTTCAGAACGGTCGCCAGCGTCGCCGCCACCCCGGTCCATTCGAGGGCACTTCGCCACGGGCTGCGCTTTCCGAATTGAGACGCGAGCCGCAAGAGAAGAAGGAGCGCGCCGGCCAGACACGCTCTTGCGGCGATCAAGAGGACGAGCTGCAATGCCGCTGATGGAACGACGACGAAGTCGGGATTGAGCTGAAACCCTGCGATGCACAGGAGCGCAAGTGCGAGGAGCCGGCCATCCCGATGAGCCGACCGCCGAAGTGCAATCAAAAACGCGCAGCCGACGAACCACAGGTTGGCGAGCGTGACCGAAACGATCGTTGCAAGCTTCCAGGCGGACTCGCCCTCCCAAATCGTGCTTCCCGTAACCGCGAGCGTCAACATCGATGCTCCGCGGTGAACCGTCACCATCGTCGGCTGCGTCGCCATGAGTTGGTAGAGCAGCGCGACGCGCGATGCTTCGCTTTGCTCGCGAAGGTCGATGGTATCGCCGTCGCGCAACCCGCCGCGCGCCGAGGCCCCACCCGCAACCGGTTTGCCGATCGTCACGAAGAACGATCCGATAGGGACGGTATTGGCGTCCCACCAGCCATACCAGGGCCGGCCTCCGAGCCCGTAGTTGTCGGCGGCGCCGAAGAACGTTATGGCCAGCGCCAACGTGCACAGAACCAGAAGGACGCTTTTCCAACGCGCATCGCTCTGCGAGGTTTCCGCCATCGCCGAAGCTTCGGCGACTGACCGGCAACCCCATGCGGGCTACGCCCCGAGGCCGTCCTGTGCGGTACGGCGAATCGGCCTGCTGGCTCTATTCCGGAGGACCATTTTGAGAAACTTCGTCATTATTTTGGCTGCGCTCGCCCTCGGCTCGTTTGTTTTCACTGCCGCTCGTGCCGACGACGTACAATCCAAACTCCAGAGCGCGTACGACGCGCAGTGTAAAGCATTTATCGCCAAGGATCCCGACGCGTTTCAAAAAACGTTCGATCCGAAGTATTCCTCGACGGACCTCGACGGCAAGCACGAAACGCTCGCCGACATCGTCGACGAAGTCACCGCGCCGACGCCCGGCATCGTGGTCGCGACGTGCGCGTTTACAATTCGAAGAGTGACGGTGACCGGCGCGACGGCGACGGCGCTGGTCACGGCAACCGCGACCGGAACGGTGTCGCAAAACGGCGGCGCCTCGCAGCCCTTGAACCAAATCCAGGAGACGACGGACACGTGGAACGTCGCTGGAGCGCCGATGGAAACGTCGTCGGTCGAAACGGGGTACGCGCGACCGTCGGCGGAAAAGTCGTCCAGGAAAAAGGAACGCTCTCGACCGCTCCGGGCGGCCGCTAAACGATGCACGACGCCCGCGGATTCTTAGCCGCCGTTGCCGCACTGCTTCTGACCACCGGCATCACCGCGCGCGGTTTCACGCCGGCGCAGATCGCCGGCGAAACGCGCGACGAAGCCGTCGTCGCCGCTTCGCCGAACGAGGCGCAAGCCAAAGTCGACGAACTGGCACTGGCATCGTACGTGCATCGCATGGGAACGCCCGGCGACGAGCGCTCCGCGCGATACGTGCAGCAACAGCTGGCCGCTGCGGGCTGGGATTCCAAGCTCGTCACCTACGTGGTTCCGATCGTTTGGCCGGTCGAGCAAAAGCTGACGCTGCTGGGAAAGCGACCGCACGACGTCAGCCTCTACGAACCCAGCATTCCCGGCGACCCATACTCGTTTAACCACGCGGCGATCGGCATTCCGTACTCCGGCTACAGCAACGACGGAGACGTCACCGGACCCGTGGTCTACGCCAATCATGCAACCGCCGACGACTTCAAGATGCTGGACGACATGCACGTTTCGGTGCGAGGCGCGATCGTGCTCGCTCGCAGCGGCGGCGGAGCGCTCACGTTCAAGGCATACGAAGCCGCGAAGCACGGGGCGAAGATGGTGCTCGTCTTCAACGATCCGCTGACGTCGGGTTATTTTATGGGCGAAACGTATCCGCAAGGTCCCTGGCGACCGCTCGGGGGTGCGACGCGCAATACGATGACGTTCACCAACGATCCGGGCGATCCGACCGCCATCGGGATTCCGGTTCCCGGCGCGCAGCACAAGCCGTTTTCATCGATTAAGCTTCCGTCGATCCCGGAGATGCCGGTCACCGGGCTCGTCGCGCGCGAACTCCTTGAAGCGATGGGCGGCCCGGTCGGCCCGTCAACGTGGCATCCGGGCTTCGCGTTTCCGCTTCACGTAGGCGGTGACGCGCGCGCGCACGCCGTCCTGCGCAGCAGACGCTTCTTTGGCCCGATCTGGGACGTGATCGCAACGATGCCGGGCAGCGATGCCGGCAAGATGGTGGTCGTCGGCGGACATCGCGATGCGTGGACGTACGGTGCCGTCGATCCGATCAGCGGCACCGTCGACCTGGTGCAGCTAGGCCGGGCACTTGGAAAACTCAAAGCCGCCGGCTGGAAGCCGCGGCGCACGATCGTGATCGGCTCGTGGGACGGTGAAGAACTCAATCTCTTTGGAAGCGACGAGTGGGTCGAACAGCACGCCGCCGCACTTCGCGCCGGGTGCGTCGCCTACATCAACACCGACGAGGTAGCGTTCGGTCCGAAGTTCGGCATCTACGCGACGCCGGACCTGGCCGGTGAATTAGGCGATGCAACGACGGCAGTGAACGGCCCGACGGGCACGCCGCTCGCGGATTATTGGAACGCGCAAGATCCGAAAAAAGCCGTCATGGATATCGGCGGCGGAAGCGATCACGAGCCGTTCGTCTATCACGAGAACATTCCGGGCGCGGGCGCCGGATTCGGCGGCCCGTTCGGCACGTATCACTCGGCGTACGACGATCCCGCGTCGCTCTCGCTCTTAGACCCGGGTTACCACCGCTCGGCGGCGGCGGCGCGCTACACCTCGACCGTCGTCCTGCGCCTAGCCGATGCAGCGTACCCCGACCTGCGTCTTGTGGATTTAGCGAATGCGTTGCGCGACCGGATCGATGCATTTGCGAAGGAGAAAGGCAGCGACGCGCGACGCAGCGCCGTGGCCGCTTTGCTAGGCCCGGATGCTGAAACGTTTGCAGCCACGGCAAAAGCCCTCGACGGGCGCGCCGATTCCGAAATCGCAGCCGGCAACGATGCTGCGTTGGCTGCGACGTACGCGCAGCTGCGAGCCGCGGAGAACGCGTTCTTTCAACCGGACGCACCGAAGTGGCAGCGAACGCTTCTCTACGACCTGAACGGCTATCAATCCAGCGTGCTCCCGACCCTGCAAGACACGCTCGGAGCCGACGGCGACGCCGCCCTCTCGACGCTGCACACCGCCTTTCTAGCCGCCAACGCAGCGGCGTTACCGCCGAAATAGATGAGCGCCGACGCATGAGACTCGATCGACGCGATTTTCTGGCTTTGAGTGCGACGGCCGCACTCGCCGCCAGCGGCGAAGCGAAGGCCCTCGCCGCCGGTTCGTGCGGCAGCGTCGACTTCATCGACGTGCCGCTCGATGTCGTCCCGGTGCCGAAGAACATCGACTTCGAGGTTACCTTAACGAGCGGGCGCTCCGTAACGCTGCGCGCGCACTACTGGTACCACGCGCCGTCGATGCGTTCGGGAAAGCGCCTTCCGGCGATCGTCGATTTCAATCCGTATCGCCGGCGCGACGGCATGCTGTACGTCGACAGCATGATGTATCCGTGGTTCTCCTATAACGAGTACCTCTGTTTCCGCGTCGACCTGCACGGCAGCGGCGACTCCGATGGAACGATGACCGACGAATACACCGAAGACGAGCTGCGGTCGTGCGTGCAGGTCATCGAGCAAATCGCCAAGCTCCCGTTCTGCGACGGGAACGTGGGCATGATGGGCAAATCGTGGAGCGCCATCAACTCGCTGGTGGTCGCCGCGCGCGACGACTGCCCGAGTGCGCTCAAGGCGGTCGTCTTCTGCTGCGGTACCGACGACCGCTTCAACGACGACGTGCATTACATGGGCGGCGCGCAGATGTACGACCAGCCGAGTTGGGCCGCATCGATGTGGGGCTGGCTGCCGATGCCGCCGGACCCCGAGATCGTCGGCGATAAGTGGAAAGAGATGTGGCGCGAACGCGTGCGGGCGCTCAACTTCTGGTTCGAGCCGTGGGCGACGCACCAAACCCGCGACGAGTACTGGCGCAAGATCAGCGTGCGCGATCACTACGACAAGGTGAAGGTCCCGGTATTCGCAATTTCGGGCTGGCTCGACGGTTACAAGAATCCCGCGGAGCGCGCGGTACGAACGCTCGGCGGACTCGGCAAACCGGTCGCGGGCATCCTCGGCCCGTGGGGGCACAAGTATCCCTTCGACGGCTATCCCGGGCCGCGCGTCGACTGGCTGCGCTACATCGTACCGCACTGGTGGGATCGTTATCTAAAAGGCAAGACGCCTGACCAGTCGGCGGTGTGGCCGGAGTTATCGGTATGGCTCGGCGATTCGCGCGAGCCGGACCGCGTTCCCGACTACGTCGATCGCGGCACGTGGGTCGCGGAGGATCACGACTGGCAAGCCCGCGTACGTCCGTACGCGTTGTATCTCGGTGCCGAACATTCGCTCTCGTCAGCGCCGGCGGCGGCGCAAGCGCAACGGTATGCCATTTCTTCGGATCGCTTGGTCGGAACGGACATGCTCGAATCCACGTCGTGGGGCGAATGCGATAACGACGACCTGCCGCGCGACCAGCGCGATACGGATCGCCGTTCGCTCTACTTCGACAGCGTACCGCTCGAGGCGGATCTCCCATGCTTCGGCTATCCGGAAGTCACGCTGAGTTTGGAGTGCAATCGCAACCCCGCGGCGATCGCGGTCCGTTTGTGCGAAGTGAGTCCGGACACCGGGAAGTCGCATCTGGTCACGTATCGTTTTTGGAGCCTCGGATATCTTAACGGCGAACTCGGCGAGCCGCAGCCCGTGCCGAGCGGGCGCTTCACCGTAAAGCTGCCGCTCAACGTCATGGGGCACACGTTCAAACGCGGCTGGAAGGTGCGGCTCTCGATCTCGCCCGCCAACGTGCCGACCATGTGGCGGGCGAGCGATGTCTGCGAAGTCGTGCTGCACGCCGGCGGTGCGGCGGGTTCGCTCGTGCTGCCGGGACGCGCCGCGCGGAGCGCCGACGCGCACGTCGAAATGCTGCTCGGCACGCCGATCACGGCGCACGTCAATCCCGAACAATACGCACCGATCGAAAAGACGCTGCGCGACGGTGCGAACAAGCGCACCGCCCGCGCGGTCGACGTCGACGGCAAGCCCGGCGTCGTCGTGCACAAACTCATGGATGCGGGAAGTTTCGTCTACGGCGGCATTCTCAATCATCTGCTCGTCGATTCGAGCGCAACCGAAACGTTTACGACGATCGCAAGCGAGCCGCTCTCGTCGACGATGATCGCTCGGTACGACTCAAAGCTCGCGCGCGGAACCTGGCGCGTCCGCGCCGTAACGGAAAGTAAAGTCTGGAGCGAACGATTAGCATCCGGTGAGACGGTTTTCCGCTACGAGGCCGCAGTCGAGACGTACATCGGCGACGAGCCGTTCGAGAAGCACCGGGTGGAAGGAACCATTCCCCGCCGTTGGGTGTAAGTTCGGCTTAAGGCGTCTTCGGACACAGTTCGTATATTGCGGCCTCGGCCTGTGGATCCGGCACGCTGCCGACGGGGTACATATGCATGGCCATGAACGTGCCGTCGGAAACCCTCGATAAGACCGCTTCGATCAGTTCTTCGGTTTTTTGGCTGCCGCCACTCGAAACGCCGCGCATCTTCATATACATCGCGGGCTGATTGCCGCAGATCTTCATGCTGCGCTGCTCGAGCATCGTCGCATCTTTGACCGACGTGCGGCCGGTCATCTCTTTGACGTCCGACGCATCGAACGACTGGTCGATCTTCGCATCCTGCGGCAGTTTCATCAGCATCAACACTTGCGGTTTCGCGCCGCCGCCGGTCCAGAGTTGAAAACGCCCCATGATGCCGGGCGTACTCTGCCAACCGGCGGGTGCGACGAAGTTTATGTCTTCGGCCGGGCTCTTCATGAAGCCGCAGGCGCTCAAGAACGCTGCCGCGCCAACTGCCGCGGCGACATGCATTATCTTCATCATTCTAAATCTCCGCGTCGTCTTGGCGTGCATTCCGCCGTCGCCAACCGCTTGCCTCTTTTCGGAAGCGCGCCGTCCGACCTATGCTCGGAAGACCTCGTAAAGCGCGCGAGGCCTCGCGATTCGCGCTTCTTGCATTAAGCTAGTGAGGTTTTCACACTATGGCTACTCGCTCGCAATCCGTGCTCGCACTCATCTGTCTCATTGCATTGGCAGCGTGCCAAGCCAGCGGCACCGGACCCATGGGTTCGAACGCCGTTCCATCTCTAGGTTCGTCTCCGTCGAGCAGCGGGTTGAGCTCTTCGCAGACCCTATCGGTTTTGAAAGCGGCGCCGCGAGGCGTTCGCACCTACGTGCATCTTCCGCTGCGCAACGGCGCCGAACTCGATCGCCTGATCCGTCAGGAGAGCAGCAGAAATTCGCCGATGTTCCACAAGTTCATTACACCGGCCCAGTTTCGAGCTTCTTACGGACCGCGCGCTTCCGATCTTCAGTCCACCGCCGAAGCGCTTCAAATGGGCGGATTCAAAACGACCATAACCTCGCAGGGCGTCATCGCCGATGCCCCGCGGTCGACGGTCGAGCGCTTCTTCCGCCTGCACCTGCGGACGCATCCGAGGTCGCAAGCAGTGCGCGCGCTGCCGATGCTTGCAGCCGATCGCGCACCCACCCTTACGGCGACGCTATCGAAGCTTCACGCGCAGGTCGCAGCCTTCGCACCGATTCCGATGGCACAGCCGATGCACATGATGGCAAGCACGAAGCCGATTGCGCCGCAGAATCGCTACGGCCCGGACAACCCGTTCTACTGGTTCGACGACTTGAAACAAGCGTACAGTTATCCATCCTACACCACCGCCAACGGCTCCGGCAAAACCGTCGCCGTCGTCGCAGCGAGCGATTTCAACGATAGCGACGTCGCCGCGTATTTCGGGAACGAACGGTTGGCGCCGCCAACGGTCGTCCGCCGACCCGTCGATGGCGGATCGCCGCCATTTAACATCAACTTCGGTGTCTCGGATGAAGTGTCGCTCGACGTCCAGCAATCCGGCGGTTCGGCTCCGGGTGCGACGATCATGGTGTACGAGGCTCCGGACGCATCGTTCACGCCGTCGTTCATCGACATGTATACGGCAATCGACGAAGACAATCTGGCCGACGTCGTCAGCACGTCGTTCGGCCTGTGCGAACTCGACTTCTTGGCGAGTTACAACGGCGGTATCGGATTTTACGTACCTCCTCCAGATGTTCCACGACCTCTTCCGTCAGGGCAACGCGCAGGGAATAACGTTTACCAATTCGTCCGGCGACAACGGAGCGCAGGGCGGGGAGTGCACCGACGTCAGCGGCGCGAACGCGATATTCGGCGTATCGGTCTGGGCCAACGATCCGGACGTTACCGGCGTCGGCGGCACCAATCTGCAAACGTCCTCGATCGCCGGGTCCTTACAGTCTACGTACGTCAGCGAGAATGCAAACTTCGATACGTTCTCGCCGGGAGACGGCTTCGCGAACGGAGCCATCTGGGGTTCGGGCGGCGGTAAGAGCGTGCTCTGGCCGAAGCCGCTCTACCAGTATTTCGTCAATACGGGCGCATCGACGCGATCGGTACCCGACGTCGCTTTGATGATGGGTGGATGCCCGGTTGGGTCTGCTCCACCGTGCGGTTCGGCCCTTCCGACGCGCAGCGCCTTCGTGACCGCGCTTGCCGGCAATCTCTACCTCTTCATCGGCACGAGCGGATCGTCTCCCGAGTTCGCGGGATTACAGGCGATTCAAGACCAGCGCCTACACAGCCGCGCCGGCAACGTGAACTATCTCCTTTACGGCCTGGCCGCAATTGGATCGCTTGGCAACGGCCCGATCTTCCACAACGACATCCCGGGTAATAACGGCTATCCGTCGCACAAAGGCTACAACTTCGTCGTCGGCAACGGCACGTTATACGGCTCGCGATACGCGCTCGACCCGTTTGGCCCCGTCGCGGGCGATCCGCAAACACCCTCGAACCCATAACGAAAACCCGAAAGTTGATACGCGGAGAACGGCGCTCGGAAAACCGGGCGCCGTTCTCGATTCAATAGTCTCTATCGTCGCGCCGATAGTACGCGCGGCTCCACGAACGGCAGCCGTGCGGCATGGACGTCGTACGGATGCGCTACGACGCGATATGCGAATGAAATGCTCGCACGGCCGCCCATCGTTTCGCGTACGACGAAGGCGCCGGGCGTGCGCGAGGCCACATACAAGCCCCGCGTGTCGCCTTCCGGCGTTATCTGCACGATGTAGCCTTGCCGCGGATCGATCGCATTGGCGAACGCCGTATCCAACGGCACCGAGACCGCGCCGCCGAGAAGGCGCGCTTCGCCGTTATCCTCGATCGTAGGAACGGCCGAACTCATACCGTACGACCGCACGTGACGCCTCCTCGCGCAGCCGTTGTTGCACGAACCCTCGGTGTAAATAAGCCCGGTCGTGTGCAAGTTCGCATTCGTATCTACGGAAAAGAGGCTAGTGTTGCCGCTGCCGACCGCGTCAATTACATCTCCGCCGCCGCTCGCTTGCGCGAGGATCGCTGCAACGGAAGTGGCAGCTGATACGACGGAGAGCCCGTTACCGCTCTGCGAAGATGCATACACGCCGGTGCCGTTGGCCGTTGCCGTTCCGACGACGCCGTAGCCGCTCGCGGAATAGCCGCTGACGCCGGAGTTCACACTGTTGAGCTGCTTCGACAGATCTTGCCCTCTCACGCCGCTCGTTCCGCCGAGCATGCTGGTCTGTCCAACGACACCGTTGCCCGACGAACTGCGCCCGAGGACGCCGGCGCCGCTATCGCTCATGCCTAAAATACCAACGCCTCGCTTCGAACTGCCCGAGACACCCGCATCGTAGGTTCCGCTGGTCGAAAGATCTTGCCCGAGAAGCCCAGCCCGCGAGCGCCCCGGGCTCGTGCTCGGGAATCTCGTCCACGCGGTAGTACCGTTGCCTTTTTCGCTTCCGCCGACAACGCCGGAACCGGTTGATGCGTTGACACCGCCGGCGCACGGCGACGCGCCGCCGCATTGGGTGACGGCATATTCTTCAATCGCCGTGGCGATCGGGTGAAACGACATCAATCCGAGCACGAACGCTGCGAATAACCCAATCGTGGTCGCAATTAGCGATTTCATTTCTGCCTCCAAACGCAAGATAGACTGCCTCATTATGACCCCTCGCGAGCTTCGGCGCACCCCCTCGCTTGGCTTCCCGCAAGCTCGCGCCCTAGTCGCGGGTAGAGTTCGTCGCAGTAGGGCTTCTGACTTCACTCGTCAGGAGGCCTCATGCTGCAGAACGTTACCCTTACGCCGTCGCGCCGGACGCTCGAGTTCGGGATCTACCGCGATGGAGACAACAATCTCGATGCCATTCAGAATGCCGTGCTTGGGCAGGCGCTGCGCACCAGTCAGACCGACTCGCGCATCCAGTTCACGGTCGAAGATACCACGCGGCAAGGCGGGCGCAGCCTGCATACGAACGACTACACGATCGCAGGCGGCCAGATCAGCGACGCCCACGTCGGAAAAGGCGTCGACATGAGCGACGAGGCGAACCTTGCGCGGTTCGTTGCGCGAACGCTCGACAACGCGGAAGCCAGCGGCGCCAAGCAGACCTGGATCGATTTGGTCGACCATGGCGGCGGCGACGGCGGCGGATTGCAGACGCGCGACGGGTCGTGTATGTCGATGCCCGACATTGCAAAGGCCGTCTCCGATGGCGTCGCGCAGCATGCTAAGGATCATCCCGAGGACGCCGGGCGAAACGTCGATGGCATCGTTGCGAATCAATGTCTGATGGATACGATGGGTTTCGCCGATGCACTTTCACATGCCGGTATAAAATGGCTCGCTGCGTCACCCGAGACGATGCTGGCACCCGGAGCGCCGTCGAACGTTGCACACGCAATCGCTTCGAACGAAAGCGACCCCAGCGCGATGGCGAACGCAGTCGTTTCCGACGTGATGCGGACAAAGTACGATGCAGGGGATTTCGGCGGATTCGGTCCGGCGGCGGCCTTCGACGTGCTCGACTTGGATCCGTCGAAGATTGCGAGCGCCGAAAGCGCGATCAAGCGCTTCAACGACGACGTCGTCGAGGCCCGACAGGACGTCGGCATTCGCGACGCCGTACGCGCCGACGTTCGCTCGGTCGACGGCATGGTGCGCTTTCCCGAAGCTACGCCGGATATGCCGTGGCATGCCGACCGTCCGGCGATCGCCGTGTACAACGCCGTTGCTTCAGACGGGCGCTTGAGCGCGACCGTGCGCGACGATGCAAAAGCGGCCTCGAAAGCGGTCGGTAATCTCGTGCTCGCGCATCGCGAGAGCAAGAGCTTCGACGCGTTCGGCGGCGCAGACTATTCGGACGCCGCCGGCCCAACGCTGCACCTGCCGACGAAGCCGTCGCAAGTCAATCCGTGGGCGAGCAGCGGCGTCAGCGAAACCGACAATGGGTTTTACAAAGCGGTCGACGGGGACAAACTCAGCGGCGTCTTAGCGTGACGCCGCATCGTTTGCCAACACCTTCGGTCATGATGAGGTCGGCGGTTTTCGGGTCGCTGATGTCTCCGGCAACGTTCAGCACGTTTTGGTCCGTGCCGGGGCCGATTGAGAGCGCACTGGCGCTGACCCGGTAGCCGAAGCACCGGTAACGACAACAACTTTCTCGTCGATCATCTCGCGAAGAGCCTCATAATGACACCCTAACGCCGATCAAAGGTCCTGGCGACCCGGGCCTCAGCGGGCGCCGGCCCCGAAAGGCTCTCCCACCGGGGCTGCGAACGCCACGGTCATGATGCTGGAACGGCTGCGGGCCTTCATGAAAGAGTTCGTGTATCCAAACGAGCGCGTCTACGACGAGCAGCTCGCCGCTGCCGCGACGCGTTGGAGCGTTCCGGCCGTCATGGAGACACTGAAATCGCGCGCGCGCGACGCGGGCTTGTGGAACCTCTTCATGCCGGAAAAAGAGTACGGCGCCGGTTTGACCAATCGCGAGTACGCGCCGCTCTGTGAGACGATGGGCGCGTCGCCGATCGCGCCGGAAATTTTCAACTGTAACGCGCCGGACACGGGCAACATGGAAGTGCTGGCACGCTACGGAACGCAGGAGCAAAAAGAACGCTGGCTCGCGCCGCTCCTACGCGGAGAGATTCGTTCCGGCTTCTGCATGACCGAGCCCGGCGTCGCGTCGTCGGATGCGACTAACATCGAGGGGTCGATCGTGCGCGACGGCGGCGACTACGTCCTGAACGGACGCAAGTGGTGGACGACCGGCGCCGCGCATCCGCTCTGCAAACTGCTGATCTTTATGGGCAAGTCGAATCCCGAAGCGGCCGCGCACGCGCAGCAGTCGATGATCCTCGTGCCGTCTAATACGCCCGGCGTGCGCATCGTACGCGACCTGACGGTCTTCGGATACGACGACGCGCCGTACGGCCACTGTGAGGTGTCATTCGAGAACGTGCGCGTTCCGGTCGCGAACGTCATCCTAGGTGAGGGGCGCGGATTCGAAATCGCGCAGGGACGCCTCGGGCCTGGGCGGCTGCACCACTGCTTGCGTTTGATCGGACTCTCCGAGCGCGCGCTCGCCGCGATGTGCGCGCGCGTGAAGTCGCGGACGGCGTTCGGCAAGAAGCTCGCCGATCAGGGCGTCATCCGCGAGTGGATCGCACGTTCGCGGATCGAGATCGACCAGCTTCGCTTGCTGGTCTACGACGCGGCCGAGCGGCTCGACCGCGACGGCGGAAAGGCGGCCGCGACGCACATCGCGATGGCGAAGGTCGCCGCGCCGAACGTCGCACAACGCGTGGTCGATCGCGCGATCCAGGCCTTCGGCGCGGCCGGAATGACCGACGAAAACGGCCTGACGCACGCGTGGATTGCCGCCCGCTCGCTGCGCATCGCCGATGGGCCCGACGAAGTTCACCTGCAGGCAATTGCAAAAGCCGAGCTTGCCAAAGGCGCCGCGCATGCGTGAGTTCTCCCTCGCGGACGGCGCCGTCGAGCTCCTGATCGTTCGCCATGCCGAAGCGACGCCCGATCCGGAATCGACGCTCGAGCACACCTCCTACCGCGACTTGCCGCTCAATCCCCGAGGCCGCGCGCAAGCGCGAGCGCTCGGCGCGCGTTTAGCGAAGGCAAAACTCGCGACGATCTATTCCAGTCCGCTCAAGCGGGCCGCCGAGACCGCCAAAGCGATTTCGAATACGACGACGCGAGCGATCGCGTACGACGAGCGCTTGCGCGAGGTCGAGATCGGTTCGCTCGACGAACCGCGGCATCCGGCCGAGTTCGGCGCGCATCTCGACCGTCTCGCGGAGCTCGCGATCGCGCACGGGGGCTGGTCGGCAATCGAAGGTACGGAGCCGTCGGCCGCAATTCGCGAACGAATGCGCGCCGCGATGCTCGCGATCGCCGAAGGGCACGCCGGCCAGCGCGTCGCCGTGGTCAGCCACGCCGGTTCGATCAACGCGTTCCTGGCCGAGGTCATCGGACTCGCGTCGGACTTCTTCTTCCCCACCGCGAACGCATCGATCAACACGGTGCGCGTGCGCGGCGACAAGGTGCTGCTGGTGGCACTCAACGACGTCGCCCATCTCCAAGGAGTGCGAGAAGCTCGTGCCGCTCGATGATCCGGAAGTCATCGACGTTCGCCCCGAAGAGCAGCTCGACGTCGCGCGCATCGAGCCATATCTGCGCGAGCATCTTCCTCGCGCAAGCGGAGCGTTTTCGTTGCGCCAGTTCGGCGGCGGCCACGCGAACCTGACCTACCTCGTCGCGTTCGGTGACGACGAGTACGTGCTGCGCCGGCCGCCGCTCGGCCCGGTTCCGGAGCGCTCGCACGATATGCGGCGCGAACATGCCGTCCTCTCCCAGCTCTATCGCGCGTTTCCACTCGCGCCGCGCAGCTTCGCGCTGTGCACCGACCGCAGCGTCAGCGACGTGGATTTCGTCGTCGAAGAGCGCAAACGCGGCATCGCGATCCGGCGCGACCTCCCCGAGCGATTCCGCGACGATCCCGCGCTCGCGCGGCGCGTCGGCAATATGCTTGTCGACACGCTGGCATCGCTGCACTCCGTCGATCCGTCCGCCGTCGGATTAAGCGATCTCGGCAAACCGGAAGGGTACGTCGAACGGCAGTTGAGCGGATGGATCGGCCGCTGGGAAGCGGCGCGCACATCGGATACCACGCCGGCCGATCGCGTTATCGCGTGGCTGCGCGACAACCTCCCGGCGTCGCCCGCAACCGGCATCGTGCACAACGACTACAAACTCGACAATATGCTGCTCGACGGTGACGACCCCGCCGTCATCACCGCGTTGCTCGATTGGGATATGTGCACGCTGGGCGATCCGCTCGTCGATCTGGGATATATGCTCGTACTCTGGCCCGAGCGCGACGACCCGAAAGCGTGGCGCGCGACCGGCATGCCCACGTGGCGCGACGGGTTTCCGTCACGCGCCGAAGCCACCGCCCGCTACGCCGCAAAGACGGGTTTTGACGTCGGCAGCGTGCACTGGTACTACGTCTTCAACATCTTCCGCTTCGCCGCAATCTTACAGCAGATCTACGCGCGCTTCGAACGCGGCCAAACCCACGACGAGCGCTTCCGCCCGTTCGGCGCCCAAGTCAACGCTTTGATCCTCGCCGCAACACAACTGTCAACGTGATAACGCGGCTTCCACGCGTTCGCGCAGGCCGCTGTTGGGGTCGTTCCAGGCGTCGGCGAAGTCGCGAAGAATTCGGCCGGTCATACCCCAGATGCGGTGGCCCTCATAGTCGAGCAGCGGCGTCTCGACTTGAAAACCCGAGATTGAAACGCTGCCGTCGCGCAGCGCGTCGCTGAGCACGGTCGCTAACGGAACGGTGAAGAATCCAGCCGTCTCCGAAGGATCGATCCGCAGGTCGCCGGGTGCAATCGCGGCGACGAACGGCGTGACGTCGAACAGGTTGACGCGCGGCGAGACCGTAGGCAAACGTCCGAGCATCGTGACGCGCTCGGCGTCGATGCCGACTTCTTCGTAGAGTTCCCGCAGCGCGGCGCGTTCCAAGTCGCCTTCATCTTCCGGATCGAGCCCGCCGCCGGGCAAAGCGATTTGCCCCGGATGGTGACGGAGATGCGCGGCGCGCTGCACGAAGAGCACGCCGTGCGGCGGTGCGGCGAAGATCGGGAGCACCACCGCGGCGGCGCGACGCTCAGCGTCGAAGCGCGACATGGCTCGGGTAGATCGGCCGGTTGACGATCAGCTCCAAGGCGCCGGCACTGGAACGTAGGGCGAGCTCGCAGAACTGCTTGAAACTCTCGCGCGTGGCTTCGCCTTCGGCAAAGCGCTCGTTGCGTTCCATATTCACCTTGCCGTCGACCGGAAGAAAGCGCACGTAACGTCCTTCGTCGTCCTCGCCGATCTCGACGAGGTTCGAGTCGTCGAAGATCCGCAGCGCGACGCCGATCGTTCGGTCGCGCACTTTGTCGAGGTCCAGCGTTCCCGCGAGATCCGAATTCCCGCCGCGCACGATACCCTCGTGCGCGATCGCTCGCAGGGCACGATAGATCGAGCGCAGCGTGGCGAGCGTCGGCGCGTCGAGATCGATCAGAAACTCGTTGATGCGCTTGTCACCGTCACCGTATAGCAAATGAATCGTTGCAGGCGCTCCGTCGCGGCCGGCGCGGCCGGCCTGCTGGTTGAACTCCGTGAAATCGAAGTTGAGATGGTACAACACGACGTGACGCACGTCGGGCAGATCGATCCCCTCGCCGAACGCGGACGTCGCGACGACCACTCGCAGCACGCCTTCACGAAAGAGCCGCTCGGTTTCGTGGCGTTCCGCCGACGGCATGCCGGCGTGGTAGAACATCACCGTGTTGCCGAACTCCTTGCGCATCGTCTGGGCCACCTTCGTCGCTTCGCTGCGCGAGTTGCAATAGACGATGCCCTTCTCTCCGCCGGCAAACACCTCGGAGAGGTACGCAGATTTGTCCTTGGTTCCGCGTGCGTCGAGGATCGTCAGGTTTTCCCGAACGGTCGGATCGACGACCCAGGCATCGATGCGCAGCTCTTGCACGATGCGCTCGAACGCTTCATCGCCCGCGGTTGCGGTAAGCGCGAGCACCTGCGCCTTCCCGAGCGACGCGATCGTAGTACCGAGATTCGCGTATGCCGGCCGGTGCGTCGAATCGAAGAGGTGGTGCGCTTCGTCGATCACGACGAACGATGGCGCGCTCGCTCCGGAGAACGCGCTCCGGTGGAACTCCAAGAACTCCGGCGTTGCCAAGACGAGATCCCACGCGCCTTCGCGCAGCGCCTCGAACAAATCTTCCCGCTCGTCCGTCGGAATCGATCCGTTCGCCCGAAAAATGCGCAAGCCAAGCGGGTCGAGGCGGCGCATCAGCGCTTCGTATTGATCGTTGGCGAGCGCGCGCAGCGGATAGATGACCAGGGTCTTCGCGCTTCCGGAAAGCGCACGCAGCGCCGCCGTGTACTGAAAGCAGAACGATTTCCCGCGACCCGTTCCAAAGACCGCCAGCGTGTTGAGGCCGCGATCGAGACGGTATAGCACGTCGCTTTGCGCTTCGTGCGGCGAAGCGCCGCCGATCAGCGCCTCGCGGATGCGGTCGCGAACGTCTCCCGTCGCGCCGAGATCCGACGCCCCACGTGCCGCCCGCCGTCGCGGCTCGCCGCTGCCGTCGCGCTCGACGACGATGTTGACGCCGCGATGCTTCGCTTGTCCCGAGCCGGTCGAAGGGCCGCCGGTGAGCGACGCGATGCGGGCGCGATAGCGAGCGCCGGCATCGATACGCGGTCCAAGATGCGCCGCGATCTCGCGGCGGATAAAGCCGACTTGCAGATTGCCGTATCGAACCGCGATCGCATTAGCGTCGTGGATGTTGTCGGGTTGCCGTTCGAGTTCGAGCTCGCTTCCGACGCGAAGGCCCGAGATGACGTCTTGCCGGCCTTCGAACGAAACGCCGACGAGCTTGCTGTTGAAGACCGCCGCATCGCCGATGGTCGAATACGGATCGCGCAGGTAGCTGTCGCCCGCGGCGAAGACTCGCTCAACAAACGCGTCGCGTTCGTCGGATGGCGGTGCGGCAGTTCTTGTCGTAGACGGCTCGGGGCCGTCGAGCGCCGCGAAGGCGCGGTCGAACGCAGCCTCCGACGGCGTAGGGGGCGGCAAAGCCGCGCTAGGTGCTTTACGGCTTGTTTTCGGGCTCGTGCTCTTGCTCGGCATCGTCGCCCGCCGGCTGCGCGTGTTCGTTCTGCGGGTCGAAGCCTTCGAGGTTGAGCGTGATCGCTTCGTGACCTTGATCGTAAGCTTCATCGTGCAGGCCGGAAGTCTGCGCGTCGAGCGGATCGACCGCTTCTTCGCCATTTTCCAAATACGGCTCGTCGGCGACGGCGGTGGCCGAATCGCTGCGTTTGCGCTTGTAGCGCGTCGACGGCGGTGCCGGCGGCGCCACGTTGCGCGTCGCCTTGGCTTTTGCACGGCGATCGCGGCGGGCCGCGACGATATCCTCGCGCGCCAAACCGCTGTTGGTCTGGCCTGTCGAAGCGGCTTGCGTCCGCGCCGCCGTGCTGCGGTTGTCCGCGAGCCCTTCGCGCCGCTTGCGGGCCGCCGCCTCGAGCTGGCGTTTGCGGAAGACGAGCACGAGCGGCGCCGAGAAGAAGATCGAGTGATATCCGCCCGAGCAGATGCCGACGAGCAGCGCGAACGCGAAGTTCTTCAAGCTCGCGCCGCCGAGTGCCAGTAGGGCGACGAGCGTGATGACGACGGTCGCGAGCGTGTTGAAGGAACGCGTCATCGTCTGCTTGATCGATTCGTTGACGATCACGTCATACGGCTGGCCGGCCATGACCTTGGTGTTCTCGCGGATTCGATCGAGAATGACGATCGTATCCATGACCGAGTAACCGATGACCGTCAGCACCGCTGCGAGAAACGCATCGTCCGCGCGCCGTCCGGCGAGCGAGTAGATACCGATCATCATCAGGGCGTCGCGACCGAGCGCGATGACCGTAACGAGGCCGAAGATGTAGTTCCAGCCAAAACGGAACGCGATGTAGCCGAACTGGATGCTCAGCGCGATCACCAGCGCAAGCAGCGCGTTAATCAAGTATTCGCGTCCGAGCGACGGGCCGACGGCGGAGATCTGCGATTTGGCGCGATCGACCGGAGCGACGCTACCGAGTGCGTTCCACATCGGGGTCGAATCGTTCGCGTACGAGCTTTGGGTCTGAATCACGAAGCCTTTACCGTCCGTGCCGGCGGTCGTGATCGACTCGTCGGTAAGTCCGAGGCTCGCGAGCGCTGCCGTCACGGCACCGACGGTCGTCGGCTGCGTGTATTGGACCGTGATGTCGGTACCGCCGGTAAACGACAGTCCGAGCTTGAGCATGTTCTTGGCTTGGAAGCCCTGGCCGCCTTGAAAGCCGTGATACACCATCGAAGCGAGTCCGAGCCCGATGATGATGTACGAGATCGCCGAAACCGTTCTGAACCAGCCGACGATGTTCCAGTTTAGTCTGCGAAACAACATATCGTTTACGCCCCCGCTTTCGCGAAGACGCCGACGTCTTCGCTTTTCACGCCGTAGAGTTCGGGTGCGGTCAGCACGTCGTTGTCGACGAGCACGTCGACAAAGAAGCGCGTGATGAAGACGGCGGTCACGAGCGAGACGACGGTTCCCCAGAACAGCGTAAAGGCGAAGCCCTTCACCGTACCGGTACCGAGCATGTACAGCACGCCGGCGCCGACGATGGTGGTGAAGTGGCTGTCGAAGACCGCCGAGAACGCACGAGTGAAGCCGGTGCGCACCGCGGCGCGCATCGTCTTGCCGTTCCAGAGTTCTTCTTTAATACGTTCGAAGATCAGCACGTTGGCGTCGACCGCCATACCGATCGATAAGACGAAGCCGGCTATGCCGGGCAGCGTCAGCGTGGCGTGCGACAGCGCGAGGATCGCCATCATGATGACGACGTAGATCGCGAGCGCGATGTCGGCGAGCAAGCCGGGCAGCCGGTAGACGAAGATCATGAACAGCAGCACGAGGCCAAGACCCAGCATCGAGGCGTACATCGACTGCACGAGGTCGATATGACCGAGCGTCGGTCCGATCTGCTCTTTGTCGACGATCTGCACCGAGACGGGCAGCGCGCCGGCATTCAGCTCGTTGGCGAGCGTTACCGTCTGCTCTTGCGTGAAGGCGCCGTGAATCTCGCCCTGGTCGGCGATCACGCCTTGGATGACCGGCGCTTCGACGAACTTGTGGTCGAGGAAGATGCCGAGGAACTTTCCAAGGTTCGCCTGCGTCAGCTTCGCGAAGCGCGCGGGATCCTTGGTGAAGAAAATAACGTTCGGCTCGCCACCTTGCTGGCTGAAGCCCGCTTGCGCGCTCTTGAGATCCTTGCCGCTATACACCACGTCACCGCTCGCGGCATACGCGCCCTCGTTAACGTAAGCTTGCGCGGCGGCTTTCTCTTTTGCCGACGCACCGGGGCTTGCAATGATCTGCTGCGCGTTCGTCGCTTTCGCGTTCACGTCGGGCGGCACGATCTTGTACTCGAGCACCGCGACTTCTTTGAGCACCTTCTCCGCTTGTTCGGGGTCTTTGACCGCCGGCAGTTCGACCAAAATACGATTGGTGCCGACGTTGCTGATCGTCGGTTCGGTGACGCCGAGCCCGTTGATGCGGTTGTCGATCACCAAGCGCGTCTGCGCCTGAACCTCGGACGTGATGGTCGGCACTTCGGCAGTCGGATACAACTGCAGCAGCAAACGCGATCCGCCTTGCAGATCGAGACCGAGACGAATCGTCTTGTCGAGCGGTATGAGGGACCAAATCGAGAGTCCGACGACCGCGATAATAACGAGCGCCTTAATCGGCGTCTTGAGTTTATTCCAGTTCACGAATGGCGTCCGAAGGGGGCGGCGGTGCAAATAAATGGCCCTGGGCGGTAGGCCCGCCGGGCCGGTGGACTTTAACTAAGTAAGTTTATCCGGCCTGCTTCCGAGTGTCAAACAAACCAGCAGGGTTGCCCTTCTGCTATTTCAGGGACCCGCCCGTCCAATACCGCGGGAACTCGCCTGCCCAAGCTGCCGCAGCCTTCAGGGTGCTCGCCAGGTAGGCATGATGCGCCGCGTAGGTCGGCCACTTCGGGTCGTCCGCCCCGAGCCACTCGTTGGGATAGAGCTCGAAGACTTGCGCGTGGTTGGTCTTCGCGTAAGCGAGCAGCTGCCCGAGCGGAGCGACCGTCGGCAACGCCGGATCGAAGGTGTACGTGATCGGCTGGAAGAGGAGCGGCACCTTGCCTTGATGTGCGTTGAACGCGCGACACCAGTATGGCGGGAACGGTTTGTCGCGCCTGCACGGCTCGTCGATGTGGCCGCCGTTGAACGCGCCGAGATTGAGCGTCCCGAAGCCGATGCCGCGCGGAGCCGCCGCGCTGGCAACGACGTTCGGCACCGCGTTCGGACTGTCTGGCGCACCGTCGCCGGCGAAGTTGTTGATCGCAATGATGACCTGCCGCTGCGAGTGCAGCGACTTGATGTACGCGACCATGTCCTTACTGAATGTCGCCCAGAACGGAAAGCCGGTGAGTCCGTAGGGCGCCCACGTCGACGCGCACGCGCCGTCGGCGCCGTGCTGGACGTAGTCCTCGACGCCCATGCCGATCCCAAAACGCATATATCCGATACGACCATCGGAACCGTACGTTTTTATAACTTGCGAGATGAACGCGCGATACGGCGTCGCGTAGCCTTGATTCCAATAGACCGGCGCGGGCGCTGATGCTTTTTGCGAAGCGCCGGGATTTGGACATGAGACCAACGGAACCGCATTACTGCCGGTTTGCGCGAGCACCCATTTCGGCGTTGCGGTGTCGTTGGCGCCGGTCTCGCTCGCACCGGCGAAAAGCAAATTGACCGGCTTACCGGCCTTCGCCCACGGTGCGATCGCATTTTCTACGCTCGTAAAGTTGTATTGCTGCGCGGCACTCGGCCCGTTGTCGACCTGCGACCAGAGCACGACGATGGACGCGCCGCACGCCGTCTGATCGGGAATGATGTAGCGATTGATTGCCGCTTGCTCGCTCTTCGGCAGAAAGTTGTGAATCCAGACGTACAGCCCGTGCGTGCCGTTCGGATCGGGCAGCGCGGAGATCGGCGATAGGCACGAGGGCGAAGCCGCGGCTTTGGACGCCGGGACCGCCGGCATCGCGAGCGACGGCGCCGCGCCGAGAGTCGAACTGCATGCCGCCAGGCTTGCAGCGCACGCAAGAATACCGGCCCAACGAAGCATCGCTTTCCTCCAGGTCATATCCAAAGATACAACGGATGCGCGAAGTTTTCCGTTTCACGAAACGGCGATGACCTCGGCCGGGCGGAGGTCGAGCTCCGCCGGGAGTTCCCCGTACGCGAAGACGTCGACGCGAACGCCGGAGCGCAGCAAGAAGTCGGCGAGCGAGGGGCGCAGCGTTGCCGTGCACACGATCGCGGCCCGGTCGCGAGGCGTCGCGGCGGCGTAGGCTTCAATCCGCGACCGCAGAGCGAGCGCGATGTCGGGCGCGCCGGCGTCGGAACCGTAGACGCTCCAACTCGCATTCAGCTGCCGTTCGAACTCCGGTTCCAGCAGCGCCGGCTCCAGATGCGGGATCGAGCGGCGGCGCAGCAGCGCAGGAACGATATCGCGACGCGCGGCCTCGGCCAGATCGCGCGGATCGCGCGTTCCCGCCGCCAGCATTGCTTCGAGCGCCGCGACCGGATCGCGCGGCCACGCTCCTTCGCGCAGCAAGAGGCAGAATGCGCGGTGCACCGAGCCGAAAGGCAAAGCTTCGCCTCCGATCTCCTTCATCAGCGCCGGAACGGTCGTGCGCAAATGCTCGAAGAGCGTGCTCAACTCTTGGCGTCCAAGCAATTCCGAAGCGTTGCGGCGCGCGACTTCCGCCAAGTGCGAGCCCAGCACCGAAACGGGATCGAAGACCAGCGCTCCCGCCTCCGCCGCGCGATCGCTTTCACCGGGCGCGATCCACGCGGCCGGCAGGCCGTACACGGGTTCGCTGCAGAGTGCGCTCGCGAGACGTGCGAGAATTGGTTCGTCGGCAACGGCGAGAACGCGATCCAGTTCCAGACGTCCTTCCGCGACGAGCCGGTCGCGAACGCGCAGCGCGTAGCTGCTTGGGTCACGGGCCAATTCGTCGCGCAGCCGGACACCGGGCAGCACCAAGCCGATGTCTGCCGCCAGCGCGCGGCGCACCTCGCCGATGCGGTCCAGCAGGGCGTCGGCCAGCGGCGGCACGAGCAGGCGCGCGAGATCGGCGCCGATTTCGATTGCGATCGCATCGACGCCCACCAGACCGAGCGCAAGTTCGGGACGACGCATCGCCGAACGGCGCGCACGCTCGCGCGCGAGCCGTTCTTCCGACTCGCGATGACTTCCGCGACGCTGCGCCGCGTATGCCAGCGCAAACGCGCAGATTGCGAGAATAAGAAACAGCGGGCGCGGCAGCGCCGGCACGAACGCCAGCACCAACAGCAGTCCGCCAGCTCCGCGGAGAACGTCCGGTCGCGCGAACATCTGTGCGGCAAGATCCGCACCGAGCGCGCCGTCCGAGGCGACGCGCGTTACCATCATGCCCATCGCGGTCGAGATCAGAAATGCCGGCAAGGTCGTCACCAGGGCGTTGCCGATGGAGAGCAGCGCAAAGGTGTTGAGCGAATCCAGCGGTGACATGCCGTGATACGCGACGCCGACGACGATGCCGCCGGCAATGTTGAGCGCGACGATCACCAGCGCCGCTACCGCATCGCCTTTAACGAATTTTCCGGCGCCGTCCATCGCGCCGTAGAAATCCGCTTCCCGCTGTACGATCTGCCGCTTTCGACGCGCGCCCTCCGCGTCCAGCGCGCCGGCGTGCACGTCGGCATCGATCGCCATCTGCTTGCCCGGCATCGCATCGAGCGTGAAACGCGCCGCCACTTCCGCGACGCGCTGCGAACCGCTCGCAATGACGACGAACTGGATCGTCACGAGAATCGCAAAGACGATCGCGCCGACAACTAAATTACCGTTCACGACGAACGCGCCGAAAGCCGGGATGATGCTGCCGACGGCGCCCGGCGTCGCACCCTGCGTCAGGATCAAGCGCGTTGCGGAAACGTCGAGCGAGAGCCGAAAGAGCGTTGACACCAGCAGCGCCGGCGCAAACGCGGAAAATTGCAAAGGCTCCTCGACCGTCACGGAGAGCAGCAGAACGAGCGACGAGCCGAAGACGTTGACAGCAAGCAGTACGTCGAGCAGCCATGGCGGAAGCGGAACGATCAAAATGCCGACGACCGCCAGCAGCAGCGCCGCAAAGACATAGACCGGAACGCGATTCATCGCGGGATCGACCCGGAGCGCATCAGCGCCGCAACGACTTCCGCGACTGCGACGTATTGCGCCTGCGGAATCGCCTCGTCCGGGCGTGCGTCACGAAACAGAGCGCGCGCCAGCGGAACGTTCTCGACGACCGGAATGCCGCACTCGGCAGCGAGTTCGCGTACGCGCAGCGCGGCCGCATCGGCCGCGCGCACGAGCACGCGCGGTACCGGCACCTCAGGCGGGCGGTATTCGAGCGCGATCGCGAGGTGCGTCGGATTGGCCACGACGAACGCGGCCTCGCGCACGCGCGCAATTGCGCCGCGCAGCAGCGAGCGATGCAGCGCGCGGCGGCGGCCACGAGCGTGCGGATCGCCTTCCTGATCCTTTGCTTCGCGCTTTCGCTCTTCAAAGCTCATGCGCAGCTTCTTCAGCCACGCCGCGCGCGCGCTCGCAAACTCGCCGGCGGCAAACATCAAGCCCGTCGCGCACGCGATACCGGCAACCCGTTCGCATGCACTCCACGCCGCGGCCGCGACACCCCGAGCGTCGAGGCCGCCGAGCGACATTGCCGCCGCGTGCGCGAGAATGGGCAGCATTGCGCCTGCCGCCAGCACAAACGCAAGTGCCGCGCGTATCGCGTGCAGGAGCGAATCGCGTGAGAGCATCCGCTTGCACCCCTCCGCCGGATCGAGACGCTCGCCTTTGAGCGATAGCGCCGTGAGACGGATGCCCCCGCTCTGAAAGGCGTTCGCGGCGACCGCCGCTACGGAGCCGGCAGCCGGCGGGACGAGACACCAGGCGAGCACGCCGATCGTCTCGGCTGCGGGGATCGCGCCGCGCGCCGCGCGCTCGATTCCGGAGCGAGCGCACAACTGCAGCATTGGAAGCGCCGCAACCAGGACGACGGCGGATGCGGCGAACGAGCAGTTTGCAGCCAGCTCGCCCGCACGCGCGACGTTGCCTTCGCGCTTCGCGCGCTCCAGGCGTTGCGGCGTCGCTTCAAATGGTTTCTCGGCGCCCTCGCTCATCGCGATCCGGGGAAAAACAGCAGGGGACGCCCGGCAAGCTGCATCACCGCCGGCACCGCAAGCGCGGTGGCGATCAGCGCTGCGCCGAACGCGGGAGGAAAGACCAACGTAAAGCTGCCGAATCGCGGGATCGCTCGCGAAAGCGCGCCGACGGCAACGTGCACGACGAACGACAGCGCGATGGCCGGTGCGGCGACGGCAACGCCGACGGAGAACACGGTACTCGCAAGCGCGAGCGCGTACGGACCCCACGCGCTCGCATCGAACGGCGCGCCAGGCGGTACGCGAACGAAACTCTGCGCGAACGCGAGCAGCGAGAAACGATAGACGCCCAGCAAGAAATACGCACCCGTGAACGCCAGCGACCAGATTCGCCCGAAGCCGCTCGGAGCGACGAGCTGCGCGTTCGGCGCGATCGCTTTCACGCCGGTATAGTCGTCGACGGCACGTCCGCCCGCGTAAGCGGCGTCGTACACGAGCGACGCCGCGATGCCGATCGCGGTTCCGAGCATAAACTCGGAGGCGAGCGCGACGACAAGGGCGATTCCGTCGGCCCGCGACGCGTCCGGCATCCCCGGTGCGATCGCGATCGCCAAGAGCGCGGCCATTCCCGCCCGTACCGCCGGCGGAACGCTTGGGTGCGCCAAGCCCGGCGCGCGAAACGCAAACCCGGCGCACCGCGCGAAAATCAGTAAGCCCGTCGCCGTCACGAACCGGCGACGATCGCCGGAAGTGCGGCAAGCGCGTCGTGAAAGAGCCGTGCCAGCACGTTCATCGCGAACGTTCCAAAGAATGCCAGCATCGCGCCGACGGCGACGGCCTTCGGTAAGAAGCTTAGGGTTTGTTCTTGAACCTGCGTCGCCGCTTGCACGACCGCAATCGCCGTTCCGGCGACGGCAGCGACGAGCAGGACGGGCAGCGCGACGGTCGCCGTTGCGACGAGCGCTTCGCGAATGAGCGCATCGAAGGCTCCCATGCCCCCATGCTAAGCGCGCACCGTTGCCGTTGCGTTACCGCGACGTGATCGAATCTTTGAGGTCTACAATGCCTCGACGACGTGATTCGGCAGGGACCGCCACGTGCTCGCCGCGAGAATCGCCGACACGACGGCGCGCGTCGCCGGCGAACGATTGAGCGTGTAGAAGTGAATCCCCGGCGAGCCGCGCTGCAGCAGCCCGGTCGCCTGCATCGCCGCAAAGGAGACGCCGAGATCTTCGACCGCGCGCGCGTCGCCTTTGCGCGCTTCCATCTCAACGCGCAGCTTCGGTGGAATCGTCGCGCCGCACATCGCGGTGAAGCGTTGAATCTGTTCGAAGTTCGTTATCGGCATCAACCCCGGGATGATCGGCGTATCGATCCCCTCGCGCCGGACCGCGTCGTCAAAATCGAAAAACTTCTCGTTATCGAAGAACAGCTGCGAGACGAGAAAGTCGGCGCCGGCATCGACCTTCTCTTTGAGGTTGGCGAGATCGGAGCGCATGCTGTCCGCTTCGACGTGTTTCTCCGGATAGCACGCAGCGCCGATGCAGAAATCGTAGTTGCGTTTGAGCATCGAGATCAGTTCGGTCGCGTAAGCGAAACCGCCGGGCGGCGGAACGAACGCGGTTTCACCTTTCGGCGGATCGCCGCGCAGCGCGAGGACGTTCTGAATGCCCGCGCGAGCGAGATCGTCGAACAGCGCGCGCAGTTCGGCCCGCGTCGAGCCGACGCAGGTGACGTGAGCGACGACCGTCAGGCCGATATCGTTCTGAATCTGCTTGGCGAGGGCGACCGTCCGCGCGCGGGTCGAACCGCCCGCACCGTACGTGATCGAGACGAATGCCGGGCGCAAGGGGACGAGGGTTTCGATTGTCGTGAAGAGCTGCTTCGACCCCGCGTCGTCCTTCGGCGGGAAGAACTCGAACGAGAAAAACGGCCGCACGCTCGCGAGCTTTTCGCTGATTCGCATGACCCGTTTCATTACCTACAGGTGGATGCCACGCCTCCGCAGACCGGCGCCCACCCGTCGACCATGACGAAAAGCAGCAGTTTTACGGGCAGCGAGACAACCCCGGACTGAGCATCATCATACCGAGGCCTGGGAGCCTCAAACATCGGATAGGACCAAGGTGTGAGTTTCTTAGCTCCCCCGTTCGAGTTTGTTTTGGAGCGCGGAAAACCCATCGGCGATGGCCCGATGCATCGCTTTCAGCTCCGCGAGCATCGGCTCGCCGTTAGGCGTTGAGTGGCCGAGCACGTCCAGAACTCCGCCCACGTGATGCGCCAAATCATCGATCGCGTCCGACTCGTCCGGCGCATACGACTCTTGCGAGCGTTTCGGGCCGAGTAAGAGCACGCCGACCAGCCGGCCGCGCGCGATCATCGGATAGGCGAACTCTCCCTCGAACTGCGTATCGATGCCATGCAGATCGAGCTTGCAATGCCACGTGCGCAGCGAGACGACCGCCGGATCGTTCTCGCTCACCTCGGCATACTTCCCATTGCCGTTGCTCAGCGCGAGCCGAGCGAACGATGCGTCTGCGTGGTTCTCCAATACCTCCACGGTACGGCCCATGACGAGGCTCGGATCGGTAATGAAAGCTGCTTCACGTGCGAATCTGCGAATCGCGGCTTCGTCTTCGTGCCGTTTTCGGAAGAAGACGCGGTCGAGTACGTGTTCGACTCGATCGTGGACGAAGCGAATGGAAAACCCAAGGAGCAACGCTACGGCGGCGCCGACCGCAATGCTGGTCGTGTGGCTCTGTCCCTGAAGCCACGATCCGAGCCCCCATTCGAACAGCATGAAAGCGCCGACGACGACGATCGACACGCCTGAAAAGATTGCGACGCGATTGAGCGCGAAGCCGATGTCGAGCACCCGGCGGTTGAGCAGCGAATACGTCATGCCGAGCGGGGCTAAGAATGCCCCGAGATTCGCGAAGCCGTAAGCCACAACGAGCGCGCTGCCGTGCTGTTCGCTTGGCAAGATTGCCGGCGCAACGAACAACATCATTTCCGCAACGTAGAAGATCATGAATGGCGTTATCACCCAGGCGATGCGGCTGCGTTCTGCTCCACGTGCGGCCGCTAACGCCGCCCAGCCACATACGATCGCCAGCGCGTACGGAATAGCGCCGTAGGTCATATTCCACTCCGGACCTACCCCTTGTGCGACCCACGGCAGCGTTCCGTTCCACAGCGCGACGATTCGTACGATTCCGAAAATGGCGATGACGGCAGACGCGGCATAGGCGAGTGCGGTCAACCCGCGCCGTAACGAGGACACCGGCTTTGCGGCGAGGGACGCGTACGTCGCTAACAGCGGGATCCACGTCCAATTCAAGCCCCAGCCGATCGCCGACGCGACGGCGTCGGCTAGCGGTGAAGGACTCAGCCAGGTACCGGGCAGCAACGCGCTTGAAGTGACGTAGATCGTGAGCAACGCGCTGAGGACGCGCGCTTGCGCTGAATCGGCGCGACGCCAGGCAATAAGCGCTGCGAACGCCAGCATCCAGAACGAAGCGAACGACCACAACAACGTGTCCCAGCGCCAGGGCGGCGGGCCACCCGCAACGTAGTCGATCGGCACCTTCGTAGCTCCGCGCGAGACGACGAAAGCGATCTTCTCATAAGGATGGACGCCGATCAGCAGGCGATAGCGCTCCGCGGGTGCGAGGTCGCGTACGTTAATTAGGTCGCCGGCGCGTACGCCGCTCGCTTCCGCAGCTCCGCCCGGGTCAACTCCGTCCACCCGGACGACCGCGGGGTCGGCGGTGCGTGAGACTTGGAATCCGAGAGCCGACGACGACTGAATGCTATCGGTAACCAGGGTGACGGCGTTCAGTACCGTGGCGCAAAAGCAAAGCGTCAGGAGAATTGCACGCCACGAGGACACGGACATGGGGCGGCGTTCCCGCCATCCCCGCGCATGCCTTGTCAATTCGGCCGCCGCGCCGCATTAACTAAACCTGGCGACAACACCTCCGCAGGCGAAACGACCGGCGGCGATAACATCATCATGCCGAGTCCTGGGAGATGAAAACACCGACGACGCAAGCGCCGCACCTCGGCAGGCACCAAGCCTCGCCAAATTGAAAGTTTCCTTTTATGAGCGCGGGAGCTTTGGCTGCCCCTAAATCAAGGCTTTTCGCGGACTTCCTGCGTCGTAATTTCACTTTACGATGGCGCTCGTCATCAGCGCCTCGATCGTCTACGGCTTCGCTCAAACCTTCGCGGCGGGCATCATCCATCCGCCATATCCGCGACCCTGGATTCTCCACCTCCACGCAATCGCGTTCTCGACGTGGCTGGCGATCTTCATCGCACAGACTGCGTTGATTCGCAACCGCAACGTGCGGCTGCATCGGACGCTCGGCACGTTCGGCCTTGCCTTCGGGGCGATGATTCCCGTCGTCGCACTGGCGGTGTCGCTGACGATGGATCGACTGGATATCCAGCACAGCCTCATGCACCATCCCCAGTTTCTGGCAATCCAGCTCAACGACATCGTCGGCTTTTCCGTGCTGTTCGCACTCTGCGGCGTTGCTGCGGCGCAAACCGGAGTATCATCGCCGGCTCATGTTTTTAGCAATCTGCTATCTGACGGATGCCGGCTTTGACAGATGGCCGATGTTCGGCCCCATTTTCGAGCGCTCAGCGACGCTCGGTTCTCGCCGTAACCTACCTGGTGGTCGATACGCTCGTACTCTGCGGCATCGCACGCGATTGGATCGTCGACCGGAAGGTCGGCGTTGTCTATCGTTACGCTCTGCCTTTCTTCTTCGCGACGCAGGCGACCGCGCTCACGTTGTACGCGGCGGCCCTGCGTGGTGGGTTGCACTGTGCCATACACTGATCGGCGCGTGAGAGAGGAACGCCTACCCTAAGGCGTTATCTAAAGCTTCGAAGCAACGCCTCCGCAGACCAGCGCCCACCCGTCGACCATGACGAAAAGCAGCAGCTTTACGGGAAGCGAGACGACCGGCGGACTGAGCATCATCATGCCGAGCCCCATCAGCAGCGCCGCGACCGCTAGGTCGATCGCCACGAACGGCAGATAGAGCGCGAAGCCGATCGCAATGCGCTGCGTAATTCGCCGACGACGAACGCCGGTACGAGCACCTGCAACGGCGCGAGCGACGTAGGTTCGGGCGACCGGCGCGCGATACGCTCGAACAATCCGATATCCGCGACGCGCGTCTGGCGCAGCATGAACGCGCGCAACGGGGCCTGCGCGCGTTCGAGCGCCTGCGACTCCGAAAGCGATCCGTGCGAGTACGGATCGACGGCATCGTGCTCGATCCGCTGCGCCGTCGGCGCCATGACGACGAGCGTCAGCACCAATGCGATGCCCGAAAGAACGGCATTCGGCGGCAGCGCGGACGCGCCGATCGCCGAGCGAACCAGCGAGAGCACGACGACGATTCGCACGAACGACGTGCACATCACCAGCACAAACGGAATAACCGCCAGCAGGGTAAGACCGGCGAGCACGTCGAGCGGCAGCGCGGCGTGTCCGCGCGCTGCCAGCGGCAGCATGCGTTCATGAAGAAGGTATCGCGCCCGCGTTACCTTCTCGTTCTAAAATGCTATGAAGGCGAGCTTATCCGGGGCGCTGGATCAACTCCGTGATGCGGACGCTGAAGTTTTCGTCAACCGCGACGACTTCGCCGCGCGCGATGAGCTTGTCGTTCACGAGCAGGTCCACCGGTCCGCCGGCCAAGCGTTCCAGTTCGATAATCGAACCGGTCCCCAGCTTCAGGACCTCCGAGACGGACATTTTGCTCGTGCCAAGTTCGGCCGTCACTTGCAGCGGCACGTGCATGAGGACTTCGATGTTCGCGGCGTCGCGAAGTTTTTTCGGGTCGATCGTCATATCGCTATGCCTTTTCCTTCGACGGCGAGAGCATACCACCCGTGGCGGACCCCGCAGTTTCCGTACGCCAGCGTTCGCCCGCCCGCGCGAGCCTCCCGCGCAACGGCCCCGGGGCAGCCGGCAGCAGACTGCCGGGCCGCAGTGCCATCACGGCGGACGCCGGATACGTCCCGAGGTCCAAAGAGCCTCAAGCGGCAGCTGGACCAGCTCGAGATCCGCCAGGTCCAGCGTGCCGCGCGGCTCCGGGCGGGATCGCGCGAAACCGCGACGCCGATGCTCGCTCGCACCGGCCGGTCGAGCAACAGTTCGAAGAACGTCGTGTAGGCGCCGATTTCGGCGACGCGTTCGACCGCAGCGCCTTCACGCAGGCCGCAGACGGCGGCGAGCGACGCTCCGACGGCGGCGCTCACGCGCGCGAGCACGTCGCTTTCGAGCGGCGACAGCGGCGCGTCGCTCGTCGTTTCCTCCCCGCCGACTTCACCGAATGCCGCCCGCGCGAGCGCGAGCGCATCGCGGGGCCGAAGGACGATGGCTGCGTCGGCGACGGTTCCGCGATAGCGATACAGCGTCGCGCCGTCAAGTATCGCGCGCCACGCATCCGGCGACGGCAGAACGGGCTCGAAGAGACGCAGGCTTACCGGACTGGCCAGCAGCGCGCCGAGCGTCTCGCGCGCGCCGCTGGCGACGACGCAAGCGGCGCTGGCGGGAAGCGACGATCGATCTTCAAAGCAGACTTCGCGAATCCGACGCCGGCCGGCATACGCACTCGAACGCGAAAGTGCGAGACACTTCACTTCAGCAGATCCATCGCCGTCTTGCCGAGGCGTCCTTTGGCCGCTTGCGCCGCCTGCAGCGCGTCGAATGCGTCGTACGCGTCTTTCAATCGCGCAAGGCTCGCATCGATGTCGATGCCGCTGCCGGTCCGGCGCAGCGTCTGCAGTGCGTCGAAGCCGCCGTCCGCGGGAGCACCAAGGTGCGGAACAACGGACGGCGGCGCGGCCAGCGTTCCGTCGCGCCGCGTTTCGAGCCGAGTGCCCGCCGGAAAGCGCGCGAGCGCGATTCGACCGGCAACCACGCGCTGCGCTTCGCGCGCGCCGCTGCGCGGATCGATTCCCCATCGATCGTACGCGACGCTGCCGTCGGTTTCTACGCGTACACCGCTCGCGCGGCCGAGCGCGGCATCGACCGGATCGATCGACAGCTCGCCGAGCGATCCGCCGTTAACCGACGTTCCCAGCACGGGACGACCGGCCGCGTCCGCCAATCGCCCGGCGCGAATCGAAAAGGACCCGTCGCGCGTATAGGCGTCACCGCGTTCGCCTGAAACGATCGCGTACGCGCCGTCCGGAATCGCGACCGAGAGCGCATCCAGTGCCGGCGTCGCTGCGTGCGAACCAGCAACGTCGTCTCGATTAGGAACCGCACCGGGCTCGAACGCGCGGCGAACGTCGGATGCGCGCTCGGCGATGCGATCCAGCGCCGCAGAGAGCGGACCGTTCAAGAACATGCCGCCACTCCTTCGAGAATTCCGGTATCCATGGCAATACCGCGCGCTGCTAGAGCGAAGCGAGCTTGATCGAGCGCGCGCGCAACCGTTCGCCGCATTCCCGGCAAACAGAGCGCGATGAGACGCACGCGACCTCCGCTTACGTGGAGCGCGATGACGACGCGACCCGTGCCTTCACCGACCGCGAACGTCGTACGCGCGGCCGAGGACGTTCTCTCGAAAAGCGCGCGTTCGATCCGACGCGCCAGCGGTAAGCGCGGCACGCGCCGTTCGAGGGCGGCTCCAGCCCGCGCCGGCGCCCGATGCACGGCCTTCGAACTCGTCGTCGCATCGCTCGCGCGAACCGATGCAGCAACGCCGGAGGCCGGCCGGGATGCAGGGACCGGTCGCGCGGCCGCGCGACGTGACGTCGCGCCTTTCGCCGGCGATCCCTCACGCGCGAGGTGAAGCGCCGAATACCACGCTTGAGAGAGCGAACGGCGATCGATCGCGGCGAGCGGAGCGGAGAGAATGCTGATTCCTATTTGCGCAGTCGTCGTCATAGACGAATCGTCGCGCGTTCGCGTGAACGCCAGGTCTCGGTTTTGTTAAAAGCGTTCTAAGGCGTGCGCCCACGCCCGTCGTCAAACCACCGCGTCTTCTCCAGCGTTATCGACTGGTTCGCGAGGTCGAAGGTCATCACGAAGTTGCGCAGCGTGCCCCAACCGATGTTCCCCGCATCCTCGCTGTCGGCGAATGCGCCGTTACTCGAGAGCACGATTCCGGCTCGCCGGTTGTATAAATTGAACGGGCCGATCGTTATATCGTTCACCATCGCCGGAACGACCGCGCTGGATCCCCCAACGCCGCGGTTCGGTGAAAAATCCCTTGCGCCCGAGTAGTTAACGAGGCCACGATGCGCGTCGAGGAACGCGTGGAATACGAGCAGTTCGCTGCTGTTACCCGTATCCACCAGAAACCGGGCCGCGACGTCGTTGATGCGCGCGACGATCTCCGGCAATTCCCGATCGGTGTCCACCGGGATCGCCGTGCCTTGCGGCGGAAGGGATCCCGGGCGCGCGATGGTCAGCGTCAACTTCTCGGGATCGATCCGCAGTTCGGTTGCGGCAAAGAACGGATAACCGAGAACGCCGTCGATCGATCTGCCGTTCAGGGTGATCGTCGAAAGGTCGACGATCGAAATCACGCCGACCGGGAAGCGCGCGGCGCCGATTTGCAGCGAGTCGAGCGCCGCGACGCCGAGGCCCTTCGTACGCTGTGCCCCGCGTATCTCCATCGTTCCCTCACCGGTGAGGCCGACTTTCTTTGCCGCTGCCGGATCGATGAAAAGCCCCTGCGAGCCCGAGTCGAGGATGAACGTCATCGGCGTTCCCTTCACCGTGGCACGCACGAACACGTGGCCTTGCGAGGTATCCAGCGAGACGTTCACGGGCGCGGGCGCGTCGACGACCGCCGGCGTAAACGGTGCGAAAATGGACGGGTCGATCGGCTGGTTCACAGCGACGTGCTCGACGCGCGACGAGATGTCGAACGCGTGGTCGCCGTTGGAATCGTGCTCGACGAACGGAATGAGCGCGCCTTCGATGGCGCGGTAGTCGGAGTAGTCGACCGTCGCGATTGCATCGCCCTCGGGATAGGATTTTTCATCGACCATCCAGGTCGACGTGTCGATTCCGACGCCGTAGGTGGACCCGCCAAGCGGGGTGACGCGGAGCATCCAAATCGCACGCCCGTCCGCGGAACGGCCGGCTCCGGCCAGCACCACGCTCTCGGGATGACGCGCGAAGTCACCGGAATCGATGAAGTCTTCGGTGATCTGGCGCCGCTGCAGCAGACCGTGAATCACCCGAACGCCGCCGTTGGCATCCTGAACGTATTCGCGATCGCCGTCGCGCAGCGTTCGCTGCGTTCGCACGCCGAGGATCTCGTCGTCGCGCTCCCGCGATCCGTCGCGCCAAAACGCAAACGTTCCGTGCAAACCTAGGCCGTCGAGCGTGCCGCTGCTCTGCACGGTGCGCGGATCGACGGTCGCTTTGAGTGCCGCGCGTGCGGCGAGGTGTGCGTGGAGGATCTGGTCGAGCGTTGGAGTTGCGGGAGGTGGAGCGGGCGTCTGCGCCGTCAGCAGCAGCGCGACGCAGCAAGCGGTGAGCCGGGCGCTAAGGGTTCTGCGCGCGGTACTTCTCGTAGCTCGAAAGGACGTTTTGCACGTAGTTCTGCGTTTCGGCATAAGGCGGAACTCCGCTATACTTCTCGACCGCACCCGGCCCTGCATTGTATGCAGCGACCGCGAGTTTCACGTTGCCGCCGAAGCGGTCGAGCAAGCCTTTGATGTAGCGCGTGCCGCCCCAGACGTTTTGACCTGGGTCGTACGAGTTCGTCACGCCGAGTCCGGAGGCGGTCCCCGGCATCAACTGCATCAAGCCCTGCGCGCCGACGTCGGACGTCGCGTTTGCGTTGAATCCCGACTCGTTGGCGATGATCGCTTTGATCAAATTCGGGTTGACGTTCCATTGCGCCGAGTTCGCGCTGACCAGCCGATCGATTTCGGCCGGCGGCACCATTGCGGGAGCGCTTGGGTTGCCCGCATACGGTATACCATCGCCGTCGACCAGCGGCTGTACGCCTTGCCCGGCCATCGCGGCTTGGACGAGCGACGCGAACGGCGTCGAACCCAATTTTGACGGATCGATAATCGGTAGGCCGTCCGTACCGACGCCCTGCACCCCCTGCGCCGGCACCGCCGCCGCCGGAATTGCCGGGGCGGCCGGAGCGCCCGTAATGTCGGCAATGCGATTTTGAACGGCGAGAACGTCGCTAGCTATGTCCATATCGGTCCCTTCAGAGTATCGGCAAGTTCCGCCAGCATCGTCAGGGTGAGCGCCGGGGCGGACGGCCGCCCGTCTTGGCGCAAAAAGGCCTCCAATTGCGGCTCGGCCTCGACGATCCGGGCACCCGCAGCCCCTTCCGGAAGGATGCCGATCGCACGAGCATCGTCGATGCGCTCGAGGAGCGCCAAGGCCTCGCGCACCACACCGGCATGGCGGCGCTGCGCCGGTCCGGAAACGGCCTCCATCGTGCGGCTCGCGCTAGCCGGTACGTCGATCGCCGGAAAGCGCCCGGCCGCAGCGAAGCGCGGCGAAAGTTGAAGATGTCCGTCGAGCAGCGAGCGCGCCGCATCGCTGACCGGATCGCGATCGTCGCCGTCGGAGAGCACCGTGGCGATCAGCGTGATCGAACCGCCGCGCAGCGGCCCCGCGACTTCGATGAAGCGCGCGAGTTGCGCGAAGACGCTTGCCGGGTAGCCGCCGCGGCCGACGCTCTCCCCGCGCGCGGTCGCCGTTTCGCGCAGCGCCGCAGCGAATCGCGCAAGACTATCGAGTACGAATGCGACGTGCAGGCCGCGGTCGCGCAGCGCGGCGGCTTGTGCGAAGGCAGCTTCGACGCAGGCGATACGCTCTCTCGCGGGGCGATCGCTGGTCGAACAGACGACGGTCGTTCGCGCGTCGCGGCGTTCGATCCAGCGCTGCGCTTCGCGGCCGCGCTCGCCGCAGAGACCGACGACGACCGCATCGGCCGTGCAGCCGGAAACGAGCGACTCGAGCAGCGTGCTCTTTCCGGATCCCGGCGCGCCGAAGATTCCGACGCGCGCTCCTCGCCCGAAGGTCAGCAGCCCGTCGATCGCGCGAACGCCGCTCCAAAACGGCCGGTCGACGGGAACTCGTTCGTGCGGAAGCGGTGCCGCCCGAAAAAGTGCGACGCGCCGGCCGCATAGCGGCAGCCCGCCGTCGAGCGGCGCGCCGAACGGATCGATCGCCCGGCCAAGCGCGCACGTTCCGAGCATTCGTGTCTCGATCACGCAAGTGCCGCGGCGGCGAGCGCGGATTCGAGCCGGCAGCCCAGCGTCGCGGCGATCGTGCCGCTGCGCAGCTCGATCCTCACGTCGCCGCGGCGCAGCGCGGGATCCGCAAGCACGTTCCCTTCGAACGCGCCAAGCAGCTCGCACTCATCCGGATGCGCGTAAATATTCACCGGCGGCTCGCCGGCGAGAGCTAGTTCGCGTGCGACGACCGCGCGCAGATCCACCGGAGCGATACGCAGTTCTCGCGCCAACACACCGGCCGCGATGTCGCCGAGCAAACGTTCCATCCGGACATCCAGTGCGTCGGCCAGCGCGGCACGAAATCGCCGAATATCTGCGAGCGCTTCTTCGCGCGGCACGTTTTGCGCGAGCGGTTCTGCCTCGACGTTGGGTTCGCAGGCCTCGGGCGCGATCGGCTCCGCCGGCGCAACGGCGGCGCCGCGCAGATACTCGCCGAGCGGAACGAACGTATCATGCATGGCGGCGTACGATCTCCTCTGCGTCCGGAATGAGCGGCGAATGCGGGCGCTGCATCCGGCGTACGATCGCATCGCGCTCGTGCGCGGGATAAAGTTCGAGCACGGCGGCCGCCGTCGCCGCGGGCAGCGCGCTAATGATCGCGGCAGCCGCGTGCGGAGGCTCCTGCGCGAGCGCCCTGCGCACGCGCGACGGCTCGTAACCGGCAACGTCCTTTGAGGTTCGCTCGACCGACGCGCGCTCGAGATACGCGCGAGCCAGCGCGGCGAGGGGCGGCACGCCGGCGCGAGCCGCAAGGATCGCGCCGGTCGCGAGCACGAGTGCGGGAAGCAGTGGAACCACCGTTCCGTATAACAGCCACCACGCGTCCTTGCGCGGTTCCGGCGCGGCGGAGAAATCGACCGCCGCCACCGCAAGCGTATCGCCGCGTTTGGGATCGTAGCCGACGGTTGCCGCTGCAAGATCGCGAATCGCCGCGAGTTCGCCGGCGCGAGAACGATCGACGAAGACCGCCGTTGAGATGCGGGCCAGCGCTCCCGGCGGCGTCTGCGTGAGGACGTCGTGCGATTCGCTGCCGCGATCCTCGTGCTCGTCTTGGCGCCGGTACCGCTTTCCGCCACCGTCGAAGCTCTCGCCGGTTTCGGTCCGGTCGATCGCGGGGCCGGCCAACGGCGCGCGCCGCACGACGCGTTCGGCCACGGTCGTGCTTCGATATTCGGTGCGAACGCGCACGATCGATCCGCCTTGGCCGAACGCCACATCGAGTGCGCCCTGAAGTTCGCGCTCCAGATTCGCCGCGTCGCCCCCGTCGCCGGTACCGAGCGCGACGCCGTCGTCGTCCAGCAGCATCACGTGCGCGGGGTCGAGGCCCGCGACGCTCGCAGCGACGTACGCGCGGATGCCCGAAATCGTTTCACGGGTGAGCCGCGCGCCGGAACGCAAACGCAAACGAACGCTCGCGCTGGCTTCGCGTGCGCTCTGATCGCCGAACTCGGCCGGAACGGCCGGTACAACGATCGCCCGCGCGTCGTCGACGCCGGCGATGCCGCGCAATCCCGATTCGATGTCGCCGGCCAAACCGGCGCGCGTCTGCGCGTCGATTACGGCCTGCGGCGTGAGTGCGCCGACGTTGGCCAACGCCTCACCGCTCGTCTCGAGATGGGCGTGCGGGATGCCGGCGAGCGACAGGCGCAGCAGCAGATCGTTGCGCCGGCCGGTCTCGACCAGCACGTTGTCGCTCACCGGCGTAAACGCCACGCTCCAGTTGGCGAGCTGTTCCTGCACTTCGAGGAGCTGCTCGGGATGCAGTGCGGCCGGGAACAGCACCGTTTGCGGAGGATGGGCCAGCAAGCCGCCGGCAAGCGACACGACCGCGAGCAGCGCGAACGCGGAAGCCGCCGCAATGCGCGCGCGTTTGGGCAGAGCGCTCCAGCGTCCCAGCAGCGCGACCATCTGCGGCATTAGATCTGCATGTTCAGCACGGACTGCACCGCCTGCGCGGCGTGCTGCGCCGCGGCCGTCGCAACCGCGAGCGCGACGTCGGCGCGAGCCCGTTCGTAGATCGCATCCTGCAGCGATCCGCGCTTGGCGGCAAACGCATCTTCGGCGCCTTGCGCGCGCTCGAGCGTCGCACCGAGTGCGTCGAGGAGGTCCGAGAACGGCGCTCGATCCGGCGGAGCGACGGCGGATGGCACGGGCGCGGCGTCGGGAACGAACGGTTCGACTCTCATAAGCGCCCTAGCTCGATGGTTTTTTCGGCCAGCTGCTTGCCGGTATCGAACAGCGACGCGCTCGATTCGTAGGCGCGCGAGGCATTCATCACCGCGATCATCTCGGTGAGGATATCGACGTTGCTTCCTCGCTCCGAATGCGTGCCGGCAAAGCGCACGAGCGATTCGCCGTCGTCGTCTTCGACGATGCGGAAATCCGGAATCAGGCGCGCGTACTCGGCGTACGGCCCGGCCGCTTCGGCCGCGGCGACGTTGCGTGCCGCGACGTCGAGTGCGGCGCGCTGCGCGTCCATGCCGCTCGCCGCGGATTCCAAGAGGTCGAGACTCACTTCGCCACCGATTTAATCTCGGCCAGCCGCGCATGCTCGGCCTCCAGGAGCGCTTCGGTAAAGATCGCCGCCTGCGCGCTGCCGGCCATCGCCGAGTCGACGGAGCGCCCACCATTTCCGGCGGCCGCGCGCGCCACGGCTGCCTGCGCGCTGAGAAGGTCGCGATGCGCGCCGTCGAGCGCGCTGCGAAGGGAATCGGCGACATCGAACATGCCATTACGTTAGCGGCCGTCTGTTTCGGGAAGGCGTGCGCCGCTTTGCCGAAGTATGTCGGCCAAACGATGAGCAAGACCCGATTCGAAGCCTTTTCCGACGGCGTCTTCGCGTTTTCCATCACGCTGCTCGTGCTGGGTTTCGCGCTGCCGACGGTGCGGGTCCTGACGAATGCGGATTTAGCCCGTACTTTGATCACGCTCTGGCCGAATGGGCTCGCTTACGCGCTGAGCTTCATGGTGATCGGGATCATGTGGCAAAACCATCAGGCGCTGTTCCGGCTGGTCGAGCGCGTCGATCGCACCACGGTGTTCTGGAATCTGCTCTTGCTTGGCGGAACGGCGTTCATTCCATTTGCGACCAGCGTGCTCGGGCAATATCCTACAATGCCGGCCGGCGCATTTCTTTACGGCGTAGCGCTAACCGAGACGTCGACGTGTTACAACCTCGTGCTGGCGCATTTGATTCGCAGCAAGGCCTTTCACGCGAGCGTTACTCCCGAGCGCATCGCGGCAACGCGCTCGGCGTATCGCACGGGCTGGTTTGCATACTTCTTCGCGATGCTCTTGGCGCTGGTGTTGCCCCTCGCGAGTTTCGTCGCGTATATCGCGGTCGCGGTCTACTACCTGATTCCGCGCGGCGTCGACGACGATATTATTGTCGATCGTTCCCCTACAGATTGAGATAGAGCAGAACGACGTAGGCAAGCGTCATCACCATAGCCTGCGCCGTCACCCATTCTCCCGCGCGGCGCGACGTGATGAAGTACGAGATCGCCGCGACGACTCCGAACGCAACCAAAAATGCTAGATTGACGAGCGACCTCATGTGGCCGGTCCGCACGATCTCCTCGAGGATGCTGACGAACGGCACAAAGAACAGCAAGCCAAAGAACCATTTGCAGTTGCGGAAATACCAGCTCTCCAGATCGAGCTTACCGTTCTCCTCGTGGTCCGGCAGCACCAGCGCGCCAATCAGAAACAGCAGCACCGGCGTCATCAGCTGGAGCCAGAAACCGCCGAACGTCGGCGCGGGTGACGTGCGCCAGCTCCATTGCGACCACCAGTGCTGGACGCAGATAAAGAATATCCATAACGCCCAGGCGATCGGGGGCCAATAGAAGTTTACGCGTTCCCGCGATTGCATCACCAGTGCCAAGCGCGTGAGCACGTTCGTGATCGCCAGACCGAGCACGATCGAGATGAGGACGGTAAGATAGTCGAACGGGCTCATTTCGCGACCGGCAACCCTTGCGCGTCGACCTTCACGCCGAGAACGAGGCGGCTCACCTCGTTGTAGTTATAAATTCCCGACGCGATGTGGTTCGTTTTTAAATAGGCGTTGTACGTGTTCCAGGTCCAGTGCGAGAGCAGCACGTTAATATGATGCGCGTCGCGCCTGCGCATAGCGTCGAAATCACCCCACACCAGCGGATCGAACGTGCGCCGCGTGTAGTGCGCTTTCGGCGGCAGATACAAGAACAGTTCGAACCACCCGGAGTACTGCAGGCGCGGATCGCTGGAACGGATGCACGTCAGGATCGCGAGGTAGTTGGCTTCATCTTCTCGCGCGTACGCGGCGACGTGGCTCCATTCGTGCGATAGTGCGAACGGACGCTCGAACCACAGCACGTCGGAAGCGAGCTGCACGTTGAGCGTGAACGGATTGACGAAACCGCTGGTCCCGGTGGCTTCCATGAACGGATCGGCGATCGTCGGCTTGGGTTCGCCGACTTCGGGCTCCCAACGATCGCCGACGCGCGTAACGGCCGCCAGCCAGGTCGAGCGCAGCGTGTCGAGATCCAATGCATCGCCCGACATCGCGTGTGCCGGCGCTGCGAGCGCGTTCATATTCGCGATGGCTTGGTCGCGCGTAACGTCGGCCGCACGTGCCGTCACCCGCGACTGATCGAAGTCGACGCGTGCCTCGATCGGCGCGCGCGCGTAGTTCCAACCCCAGCTCGTTTCGAACCAGATCGCGTAGATTCCAACGATCGCAGCGACATCCAATGCGAGCAGCCCGAGAGCGCGCGGCGTCTTCTTGCCGCGACCCGAACGCACGAACCGGACGATCCGCCAGACGATCGCAACGATGCCGATTAGGCCTGCGACGTCGCCCAGCGACCACGGGAAGAGATGGGTGACGGCGAAGGCGGCACGCTCCCAGACGGGATAGGCGCCGTTGGAATAGGCGCTCTCGATCCATTCCGGGCCCGGCTGCCAAAGTAAGGCCGCGGCACCGAGCACGACCGCGAGCACGCGGAGCCAAAACGAAAAGAAGCCGCCCATGTTGAGCGGCTCCTTTCGACGTCGAGACGTAGATACTAGCGTTTGCTGTACTGGAAGCGCTTTCTGGCGCGCTTGCGGCCGTACTTCTTGGATTCCTTTTCGCGCGGGTCGCGTGTCAGGAAGCCGGCGCGGCGCAGCGTTTCTCGCAGCGTTTCGTCCATCTCGAGCAGCGCGCGAGCGATACCGTGGCGTACGGCGCCGGCCTGTCCGGTTTGTCCGCCGCCTTCGGCTTTGACCGTGATGTCGACGCGCGACAGGGTTGCCGTCGCTTCGAGCGGCTGGCGAACGATCGCCTGAAGCTGCGGACGCGGGAAATAATCGTCGCACGGCTTCTTGTTGATGGTGATCACGCCCTGACCGAGCGTGAGTTTCACGCGGGCGATGGCGCGCTTGCGGCGGCCGGTGGCTTGAATGATGTCGCTCAAATGAACTCCTAGAACAGCGGCTGCGGCTTTTGCGGTTCGTGCTCGTGGCTATCGCCCGCGTAGACCTTCAGCCGATTCAACTGAACGTCGCGCATCTTGTTGGTGGGCAGCATGCCGCGCACGGCCATCTCGATCAGACGCTCGGGATGCTTGTCGTGGATTTCCTTGGCCGTCTTGACGCGAAGGCCGCCGGGGTATCCGCTATGGCGGTAGTAAAGCTTCTGGTCCCACTTGTTGCCGCCGAGTTCGATCTTTTCGGCGTTGATCACGATGACGTGATCGCCGTTATCGATGTTGGGCGTCCAGGTGGGTTTGTGCTTGCCCGAAAGAGCGCGCGCGATCCGCACCGCGAGCGTGCCGAGCCGTAGGCCGGCCGCATCGACGACGTACCAATCGTGCTGCGTTTCCGAGGTCTTTTGCTGATAGCTGCGCATTGAAAAAAACGTGTCCTTCGAGAAGCATGCGCCGAGCTGAGAGCCCAGCGCAACCAACGTATCCTAGGGTATAACCCGGGGTCCGTCAAGCGATTTCGAAGCCTTTGAACTACTTGACATGTACTTGACCACTCAAGTATAGTTCACGGACTATGAACGACGCTGCCTTCGAGGGCCTCTCGACCCTCCTCGCGACCCACGCCAAGATCGTCCGCGCCTTCGACGCCAAGATCGGCATGCACCACGGCCTGAGCCTCAGCGAGCTCACGCTCCTTCGCGCCATCGGCATCACCCCCGGCGGAAAGGCCCGGCCGACCGAACTCGCCCGCGAGCTGCACCTCTCCGCCTCCGGGGTCACCCGGGCCCTACTGCCCCTTGAGAAGCGCGGCATCGTCCGCCGCGAGCCCGACCCGGCCGACGGCCGCGCCAGCTTCGCGACCCTGACCGAGTCGGGGCGCACCCTTGTCGACGATGCCAGCGCCACCGCGGCTCAAACGGCCGAGCGGTTCATGCACCGGCTCAGTCTTGGGCAGACGCGGCAGATGATTCGCCTGCTTGAAGAGATCGGGTAATCACGGCTTTCCGAAGACGTCGCCGGGGAGCATGACGCCGGCACTTCCCGCGACCTTCGGCATCTCGCCGTTCCACTTGTCGACCGCCAGCCTTTCGACTTCGAGCCGCTGCAACGCGATCAGGTCCGGAGTGACCTCTTGACGCTTGAGCCGCAGCGCGGTCGCTTCGGCCTGCGCGCGCGTAACGGTCTGTTCGGCTTCGTATTTCACTTGATCGAGTTTCGCCTTGGCCTGCAGCGCCGATTGTTCTTGCGTCACTTTCGCCTCGATAGCCGCATTGAACTGATCTGAGAAGCGAAACTGCGTCAGCGAAACGTTATCGACGATGATGCCGTATTTCCCGAGACGGTCGCGAAGGAGACCGTCGAGTTCGTCCTTGGCTTTTACCCGTTTGTCGATCAGATCTTGCGCGGAGTAGTGAGCCGTTACCGCTTTTAGCGCCTCGAGCGTTATCGGAGAAAGCAGCCCATCGAAGTTATCGCGCAGCGTTGAGTAGACGGTCACCAAGGATTCGGGGTTATCGTTCAGATGAAAGTTCATCGTGATGTCCGTCGTAACTTGCTGCAGGTCGAACGTCGCCGCCGATGCCCCATCCACGTCATGCGATCGAATCTTGGTCTACCTCAAAACACTGCCGCCGGGCGGGGCTGTTCTTACCAGGCTGGCACTGTGTCCGAGGTCTGTTTGGCCGGACG
>CAWAJD010000020.1:0-46638 GCA_963782265.1 Vulcanimicrobiota bacterium | reverse complement strand
TCCCCAAAAAAAGCAGCGGGAGGCTATCTTTTCGGCTTTTTTGGTAGAACCTCTTCGGAGGTGCGCGACGGAACGGCAGCCGGGCGATTGGCGCCGGCGTCACAAGAAAGATGCCCTAGGGTTCGACAGCGCGCAGCAGCGACTTGAAACGCCGCTGGCACGAAATCGGCTCGAAAAACGGAAACGTGCGCAGGAGCAGCAAGGTCGGCTCGCGCTGTTCGAGCGCTTTCTCGAGATAGTCGAGCGCTTCGTCGTGCAATCCGAGTCCGACGGCGACGAGCGCGAGGTTCCAGTACACCACGTACTCGCTGCGAGCCATTTGCCGCAGCGAAGTAGATCTCCGCGGCACGCGCCGTATCGCCGCAGTCCGCATACGCGCGGCCGAGCAGCGGCAGGCGCAGCGAACGTCTTCCGCGTGGTCGACGGGCAGGAGCAGCAAATCGACCAGGGCTTCGGCGGGCCGTTTTGCAAGGATGAGCGCTTGCGCGCGATGCCGCCGTGCGATGGCAAACTCGGGGCCGGCTTCGATGGTATTGGCGAAATACGAGATCGCCCGCTCGTGATCGCCGGTGTGCAGCAGGATGCGCCCGAGCAGTACTTGGAGCGGCGGCGAGGACGGTTCGATGAGCAGCGCGCGCTGCACGTGCAGCAGTGCCTCGTCGCGTTCGCCGGCGTTAACGTGGTACCACGCGGCATTGCAGCGAGCAGAGATGGAGTTTGGATTGGGTCGCAACGCGATATCGCGCTCGCGCTGCGCGCCTTTCCAATCCCAATCGCAGTAGAGCATGATGTTCGATAATACGGCGTGCGCGCCGGCCGACGAAGGGTCCAGTTTGAGGGCCCGCATGATCGAAAACTTGGCCTTGGGAAACGTATACGTGGGCGGAGCGTACCAATACTCGGCTAGAAACGCATAGGCTTTAGCCAAGCCGACGAGCGCCGGCGTGTAGTCGGGGTCGATCTCGAGCGCAGCTTCGAAGTGTTCGATCGCGCTGCGAAAGGCGCTGGCATACTTCCGTTCGAGCTGATAACTGCCGTTGCTGAAATGCCGGCACGCATCCAGGCCGGATCGCAGCAAATTCTCCTCGTCACCTTCGATACGCTCGCCGGGCGATTCGCTCTCCACCGCAGAGACGACGCTCACCGGCGATGCAAAGCGATAGCCCTTGCCGTGCACGGTCATCACGTACGCGCGATCTCGCGCGCGTTCGCCTAAGATCCGGCGCAGCATGTACATGTGTTGCGACAGATTGCCGTCAGTCGCGTCGCCGTCCGGCCAGAGCGATTGTGCCAGCGTGTCTTTCTCTACGACGTTGCCGTTCGCGGCGATGAGCGCGAGCAAAAGCTGCAGCAGGCGCCCCGGCAGCGGAACGATCTCGGACCCAAAATGCAGCAACCCGCGTGTGGGGTCGAGCCGGAAGGACCCAAACACGTACAGCCACGGGGGTGCGGCGGCCAACGGCATCACACATATCAAAATGAACTCAACGAGCGGATTGTGACGCGATTTTTAAGTTTTGATCGCAAACGCTCGATTTTCGTGCCGCTCGGCTACATCGAAAACGAGCTCCGCAACCGCCGCCGACGACACGAGCGTCTCCAAAGGCGCCGTGCCGCGAAGCGCCGCAGCGGTCAGCGAGAGGATCTCTGCTATCCCAGCCGCACCCTGCCTGCAATAGTAAGCCAGCGCCGAATCCGCGTCGTTCGCGGCCTCGGCGGCCGCTCGTATGCTCGGCGCCGCCCCAGCCGTATCGTCGAGTGCGGCCAGAGAGCATTCCAACACCCTGCACACCGCTTGCCGCTGCCGGTCATCGTCGCCGAGCATCTGCGGAACGAACACGCAGAGTCTTCGGTACATCGCATCGATCAATTTCGCTCGTCCGCAGCGATCCGCGGCTCGGCACTGGCTAGGAGCCCCACGCAGAGCAGCCGATCTTGCGTGCGCAGGAGGCGCGCGATCGCATCGGCGCGCCACCGCAGCGCCTCGTCGCGGCGCGAGCCGGCCACCGTAATACCGTACATCACGCCGGCCGCGCGTGCCGCTAGTCCCTCGAAACCGGCCGCCGACGCAAAGGCGAACGCTTGCGTCGCGAGCCGGGTTGCGCGTTTGCGTCGCCCTTCCCGGCTGAGATGTCGGGCGTGTTCGATATCGACCGAGATACGGTCCCACGAAGCTCGCGGCAGACGGCTTGCGTCCAGCGACGGCCGCCACGGCGCACCGCGCTGCCACCGCGCTTGTGAAACGAGTACGGCACCGCATAGGCGTCGCGATGGTGACGGTTGAGCACCGCGAAGGCGCCGTTCGCCAGATCTTCGGCCCGCCGCGTGTGGTTTTCGTAGAGCGCGATCTTGGACTGCAGCATCGTTGCGGCGGCGAACTGCCGCAAATCGCTGCGCGAAAACGTGAGGCGCCCGGCGAGGTCGAGATGGAGGTGCGCGTTCGCAACGTCGCCGGCGCGAAGGCTTGCGTCCGCTTGGCACTGCAGCGCAACCGGGAGCGCGCTTCCGCGTTCGCCGGCGAGCCGGCGAAGGCTTGCGGCGATCGTTTGCATCTCGAGTACGAAGCCCCGCTGCCGCGCACGGAGAAACGCAACGTATTCCAGCTCGAATCGCATCGCGAGGCTGTAGCGCGCCGACGCTTCAGCCGGATACAGCTCGTCCCATGGCCGCCCGTTCATCTCGTTCGAAAACGCCACGAACTGCGCGACGATCGCGCGCGGAACGCCGGGATGGTTCGCGTACGCGTCGTTCCCGATCGCCGACCCTTGGTCAAGAGCGGCGCGTAATCGGACGAGCTGCAGCGATTCGGACACGCCGGTGCCGGTGAGCTGATGGATCGTCGCTGCCGCGCCGGGTTCGACCTTCGCGGCAAGGTCTGCCAAATGGTCGAGCGACGTCCCGGTCATATCCTCTGCGGCGCCGTCGCCCGCGCACCGCGTGCCGAGAAGCTTGCGCACGTAAAAGGCGACCGCGACGCGACGGCCTCGGCGCGAAAGCGCTGCAGATGGCGCCGGGAAATATGCATGCGCGTCGCGGCTTCGCCGATGTTTCGTCCGCCGAAAAATCTAAGAGCAAGACGCCGCGAGCTCGCGCGATTCGTCGTCGTCGTCAGCGATTCTCGAATGCGAGAGAGAGAGAGAGAGAGAGAGAGAGAGAGAGAGAGAGAGAGAGAGAGAGAGAGAGAGAGAGAGAGAGAGAGAGAGAGAGAGGAGAGAGAGAGAGAGAGAGAGAGAGAGAGAGAGAGAGAGAGAGAGAGAGAGAGAGAGAGAGAGAGAGAGAGAGAGAGAGAGAGAGAGAGAGAGAGAGAGAGAGAGAGAGAGAGAGAGAGAGAGAGAGAGAGAGAGAGAGAGAGAGAGAGAGAGAGAGAGAGAGAGAGAGAGAGAGAGAGAGAGAGAGAGAGAGAGAGAGAGAGAGAGAGAGAGAGAGAGAGAGAGAGAGAGAGAGAGAGAGAGAGAGAGAGAGAGAGAGAGAGAGAGAGAGAGAGAGAGAGAGAGAGAGAGAGAGAGAGAGAGAGAGAGAGAGAGAGAGAGAGAGAGAGAGAGAGAGAGAGAGAGAGAGAGAGAGAGAGAGAGAGAGAGAGAGAGAGAGAGAGAGAGAGAGAGAGAGAGAGAGAGAGAGAGAGAGAGAGAAAGAAGAAGAAGAAGAAGCGAAGCGCAGCGCCGATGCCGCGTTGGAAATTCCCGTCGCTCGGCACAGCCCGTCCGCGAACGGCGCCCGCGCTAAACCGTACGGCCTGCGGACGCGATGCAGCATGTACAGCACGGCCTTCGCCATGCGCCGCTGTTCGTCGTCGTCGCTCGGATGGATTTCGTCGAGAACTGACGTCATGGTCCGAGCATAGCGACGGATGCGGAACTTGTCTTAAACGATTTTCAACGCGGCCGCCCGTTAATGTGATTGAAGAGTTTTGAGAAGTGACCGCAATTGGAGTTCTTTTGAGAATACTTGAGCCGATTCTCAACAAAATCTAGCGGTCGCGAAACCTCTTCTAGCGGCTCAGCAGCTTCATTGCGGCGGCGCGAAACTCGTCGGAGGTCAGTCGGGCCGTGAACGCTTCGGCCTCATCCGCCATCTGCTTTTTGACTTGCGCTTCCCACGGAGCTTTCATCAGCCGCTTCGTCTCGCGCACCGCTTCCGGTGGAAGCACGGCGAGCTTGGCGGCGACGTCGATCGCTGCGGCGTCGGTCGCGTCGTCGACGGCAAGCTGATTGACTAAGCCCATCGCGTGCGCGTCGGTCGCGGGAAAGAAATCCCCACTCATCAGCAGCTGCGACGCGCGGCCGCGACCGACGGTCAAGGGCAGCAGCAGTGACGAACCGGCCTCGGGCACCAACCCGAGCATCGCAAACGGCAAGCGGAAGCGTGCGGTCGCGCTCGCGACGACGACGTCGCAGTGCAGCAGCATCGTCGTCCCGATCCCGACGGCGTTACCCCGAACCGACGCGACGATGGGTTTCGCAGCGGCGCGCAGCAGCTCGAGAAACGCAGCACGGGCAGATCGTGAAAACTCGCGCCGCCCATCGACGCCATCATGAAATCTTGCAGGTCGTTGCCCGCGGTAAAGTCGGCGCCCCCGCCGATTAGGATGACCAGCACTTCGTCGTCGGCGGCGAATGCGGCTAAGGCGTCGGCCATCTCGGCGTACATCGCGGTCGTAATCGCGTTCTTTTTTGCACCGCGATTGAGGGTGATGCGGCCGACCCCGGCGCCGGTCGAGAGAACGATATCGTCTGACAACTTGAGTACTCCAGCGGGCGAGCGGCGGTTGTTCTTAGGAGTTCTCTCGACGCGAACGGCGAAGCCTTTGTCTCGTCTTTATTTTTTGGAGGTTTGTATGAGTCTCGAATGCCGTTGCCCGCATCTGCCATATTCGCACGAGACCTTTAAGGAGGTCGAGCGTCTGCTCGGCCGCCGTCAATTCCTGATCGGCGCGGCGGCCGCAAGTGCCGCGCTCCTCGCACCCTGGCGCGCGCGCGGCGCCGGCAGCGTGACGGTGATCAAAGCCGCGCGTCTCTTCACGGGGACCAAAGTGCAAACGCCCGGCGTACTGGTAATCAGCGGCGACCGAATCGTTTCGATGAATGCCGGCGACGCCGGCAGCAATGCAACCGTTATCGATCTCGGCGACGCGACGATCATGCCCGGACTCATCGACTGTCACACGCACATCGCCGCATTTCTGGTACCGTCGCACTATATGGAATCGATGTTCCCGAAGAACAGAGTGGCAGACAACGTGCCCGAGGCGACGATCTACAGTATTCGCAACATGCAGTCGATGCTCAAAAACGGCTTCACCACGATTCGCGACGTCGGCGGCTCGGCCGGCATCGATCTCGCGCTGCGCAACGCGGTTAACAACGGCGCGCTCGTGGGTCCGCGCGTGCTCGCCGCAGGCCAAGCCCTCTCGATCACCGGCGGCCACGGCGACACCAACGACGTCCCCGAATGGGTGATCGAAAACAGCGACGATCGCATGGGTGCGATTTCGTACGGTCCGTACGGTTTCCGCGAAGTGGTTCGGGAACACGTGAAGCTGCACGTGGACCACATTAAGATTCTCGCGACCGGCGGCGTGCTGTCGTACGGCGACACCTGGGATATTCCGCAGTTCAATCTCGATGAGGTCACCGCCGTCGTCGAAGAGTCGACGAAGTTCAATCGCAAGGTCGCGGCGCACGCGCACGGCGATCCCGGTATAGCGATTGCGGTCCAAGGCGGCGTGCACTCGGTCGAGCACGGCACCGGCGTCGGCGAGAAAACGCTCGTCATGATGCAGCAGCGCGGAACGAATCTGGTGCCGACGATTTGGGCGCTCGATTCGATCCTGCAGCCCGGCAACCCCAATCACATCTCGGAACAATCCGTGCAAAAGGCGCAATACGCGGCAAAACTTCGTAACGAGGGCATGCACCGCGCGATCGCGAGCAGCGTTATCATGGCTTACGGCACCGATGCCGGCGTCTTCCCGCACGATCAGAACAACCGCGACTTCGCGCTGATGGTGGGCCTCGGGATGCAGCCGATCGACGTGCTGAAATCCGCGACGAACAACGCCGCCGCGCTCATCGGCGTTACGGATCGCGGCACGCTGGCGCCGGGGAAACTCGCCGACGTCGCCGTTTTCGCCGGCGATCCGACCAAAGAGATCGCGCTCATGGAAAAAGAGCCGCAGCTCGTGATGATCGGCGGCCAGAAGATCGACCAGTCGCGGCTGGCCGGATAGATCCGGTTACGTCTTCGCGAATGCCGCGCGATCGTCCGCGGCGAGCGCGTCGATCAGCGGCGTCTCGGGTGGAAGCGTCGCGTACACGGGATACTTCGCCATAAACTCCGGGTCGCCGGCGCGGTCGGCAATCGTCGGTGCGGAGATCGCCGCGTTGACGGCATCGAAGCGCGAGGCGTCGGAATGGGCGGCAACCCAAGCGGCGACGTCGGCGTCGTCCTTCGCGGCGGCGACGGCGTCGCGCATCGCCGCCTCGTCTATGTTGAGACCCTTGAGCACGCGTTCGCTGAAACCGGCGATCTGGTACTCTCCGAGGTTTCCGCCGGGCAGCGTCGCGCGCGAATTTTTCCGTCGTGCGGGCGATCATGTAAAGGTTGAGGCCGGGGAGCAGTGCCCGCGGGGCGCGGGGCGGCTGCTTTGTGAGGTCGAGTGCGTCCATCCCGCTCCTTCGCCGGGCGCCGCGCGCGACGCTTGCAGGAAAGGCCTCGGACGGCCCCTCCCGAAGCCTCGTAGTCCCGCTTTGAGCGGCATCTCGTTTGGAGGAAATCGTTGTCTACCCAGGGTTTGGTTGTCGATCGTGGTCTCGAAGGCGTCGTCGTCGGATCACACCGATCTCAGTAATGTCGAAGGCGGCGATCGGCCGCCTGAGCTATCGCGGATACGATATCGACGATCTCGCGCCGAACGCGACGTTCGAAGAGGTCGTCCATCTGCTGCTCTACGGCCATTTGCCGAACCGTCACGAGCTCGATCGCCTCAAGCGCGAGCTCGGCGCGTGCCGCGCGCTGCCGGAGCCGCTCGTCAACGCGATGCAGAACGTTCCAAAGACGGCGTGGCCGATGGAAGTACTGCGGACGATCGTCAGCGGGCTCGGACTCTTCTCCCGGTCAACGCGCAGGGCGAACATCGCTCGGACGTGCATACCGCGATCGAACTGATCGCTAAGTTCCCGACGATCGTGGCCGCGTGGGATCGCATTCGCCGCGGACTCGAGCCGGTCGAGCCGCGCGCCGATCTGTCGCAAGCCGGTAACTTCCTCTACATGCGCGCCGGCAAGATGCCGCACGCGATCGAAGAGGATGCGCTCGACACGTACTTCGTGCTGCTGGCGGACCACTCGTATCAACGCCTCGACCTTTGCGGCGCGGGTCGCCGCATCGACGCGTGCCGACGTCTATGCATCGCGTTACCGCTGCGCTCGCGACGCTGCAAGGCGACCTGCACGGCGGCGCGGCGAGCGGCCGTTCGCGACGCTCAACGAAGTGAAGTCGCCGGAAAACGCCGAGGCCGTACGTTCGGGACATCCTCGACAGCGGCAAACGCATCATGGGCATGGGGCATCGCGAGTACAAGGTGCGCGATCCGCGCGCGCGGCATCTCGAAGCGATGGCGAAGGAACTTGCCGAGCACGTCGGCGGCGAGCCGCTGGTACGAGACGGCACGCGCGCGTCGAAGAAGCGAGCCGCAAAGTGCTGCAAGAGAAGAAACCCGGCAACACGATCTACGCCAACGTCGATTTCTACACCGCGCCGGTGCTCGCCGATCTGGGCATCCCGGGCGACGAGTTCACCTCGCTCTTCGCGTGCGGACGCATCGCCGGCTGGACCGCGCACATCCTCGAACAGCTCGCCGACAATCGGCTGATCCGGCCGCAGGCGACTTACGACGGGCCGCCCAGCAGGACCGTACGTGCCGATCGAGCAGCGCTCCGGCAACGGCGCTCGCAGCTAACACTTAGCGAAACGGAGTAACATGCATGATCGTCATTCCGGCGATCGATTTGCGCGGCGGCAAATGCGTCCGCATGAAGCAAGGCGATCCGACGACGTCGAGGTCGAGCTACGACGGCGATCCGGTCGAGCGCGCGAAGGCGTTCGTCGGACGCCGGCGCACAGCGCTTGCACGTGATCGATCTCGACGGCGCGTTCGGCTCGGGCGAAAATCTCGCCGCGGTCGAGCGAATCTGCAAGGCGGTCGAGTATTCCAGTGCAGACCGGCGGCGGCTTGCGCGCGCGTCAAGCACGCCGAAGACGCGTTTGCCGCCGGCGCTAGCGAAATCATCATCGGCACGCTGCTCGTCGAAGACGAACGGCTCGCGCGTCACATCATCAGCCGGTTTCCCGAGAAGGTGATCGCCGGCATCGACGCGCGCGGCAACGCAAGTCGCGACTCACGGATGGCAAGAGCGCACGCCGGTCGACCGCGACGCGCTCGTACGCGCGTCGCGCAGTGGGGCGTCACGCGAATCATCTTCACCGAGATCCGCCGCGACGGTATGGGCGAAGGATACGATATCGAGGCGCTCAACGCGGTCGCGAACTGCCGCCGAAGTGAAGGTCACTGCCAGCGGCGGCGCGCGCAACATCGAAGACCTGCGCACGCTCAAACGCGAAGTCCCGTTCACCGTCGACTCGTGCATCGTCGGCAGCGCGCTCTATAACGGCACGATGGATCTCACCGACGCGATCGCCGCCGTCGCTAAGCGGCGTCACCTCGTCGCCGACGTACTCGCGGGGAAGGCTCGCTCGGGAAGGCGGGCGACGATTTCAGTAGTTGATCGTCTCGCACCACGCCGCCCAATCGTCGGCGATCGACGCGCGCGTCGCCGTCGCTGCCGAGAAGCGTTACTTTCGAGCCCGACGTGCGCGTTCGGCGCCGCCGTAAGGTCGATCGACGGTCATGTTCATTGCGACGCGGCCGACGATCGGGCAGAGCGCTCCATCGACGACGAACGCGCCGCGGTTTGAGAGCGCGCGCGGTACGCCGTCGGCGTAGCCGGCCGGCACGACGCCGACGCGCATGTCGCGCGGCGCGTGAAAGGTCGAGCCGTATCCGACCTGCGCGCCGGCTGCGATCGAACGCATGACGACGAGTTCGGATTCGTAGGACAGCGCGGGCTCGAGCGCGATCGCGTCGTCACCCATCGCCTCGCGCGTTTGCGGCGACGGCCACAACCCGTAGAGCGCGATACCGAAGCGCGACATGTCCAAACGCGTCTGCGGCCACAGCATCGCCGCGGCCGATGCCGCGATGTGCCGAACGGGGACGATGTCACGCGCGTCGAGCACCGGCTTCGACTTGCGCGAGCGCGCGTTCGAAGGTCTCGAGCTGATGCATCGTGTACGGTGAATCGAGTTCCTCGGCCGACGACAGATGCGAGAAGATACCGGCGATCGCGATTTCCGAGACGCGCAGGTAATCTTCGGCTGCGTCGACCAGTTCGTGCGGCTCGAGCCCGAGCCGGTTCAAACCGGTATTGACTTTCAGGTGCACTTTCGCCGCGACGTGACGCTTGCGCGCCGCCTCGGCGAGACGCAGCGCGAACGTCTTCGTATCCCACAGCGCGATTTCGAGTTTTGCCGCGAGCGCGTCGGGTAAAAGCGCCGGCGGAATTGGACCGAGCACGAGGATCCGCGCCGTGATTCCGCCGTCGCGCAGTGCGATCCCCTCTTCCACCGCGTAGACGCAGATGCACTTTGCGAACGGTTCGATCGCCAGCGCCGTTTCGACGAGGCCGTGTCCGTATGCGTCGCTCTTCACGACGAACGCCGCCTTGCCGGCGCCGACGAGATCGCGCAGCGCGACGGCATTGCGCCGCAACGCGCCGAGGGAGATCGCCAGGCGCCCGATCACCCGCGACCCAGAGCGTTGACGACGAAGGCGACCGGCAGGCCGAAGAACACCGCGTTTGCGATCAGCGCGCTTACGAAGTCGTTGGGCGAATGCGGATATTCAAAGTTGCCCGAAACGAGCAGCACCAACTGCATGACGAGATACACGACGAGTCCGTAGACCGGACCGGAGATGTACCAGCGTCGCCGCACGAAGGCTTGCTGCGCGGCAACGTACGCATAGGCGCCGGCCCAGACCATGCTGGTAGCGGCATGCACGCCCAGACCGATCCACGGCGCGTTCGGATTGGCGAACATCGTTTTGCCGCCGACCGTCGATGCGATCCAGGTCCAGTAGCCGAGCATGCCGGGGTGCGCCGACGCGAGCGGCGTAACCGCGAGATACAGGTCGACCAGCGCGCCGCCGGCGATGCCGGCGGCGAGTGCCTGAATAACGATCCGGCTCCATGAAATCGAAGCGGGTGCTGCTGTGGCCATGCGGCGATGCTTTCGCCCAGGCGTCGCGTGCGCCTGGTCGAAGGACGCTCCTATGGATCGCGTCGACGACCACGTTCGCTGGATTCTCGCAGCGCCGATCTACGCGTTGGCGTACGGCGTCGCAGCGCTGGCGTTTTGGTGGATGGCGCGACGGCGCGGGATGGCGGGCGATATGACCGCGCGCGTCATGGGTGCGGGCCTGATCGGCGGATTGGTCGGCGCCAACCTTTTGCAGCTGTTTGCGACGGGACTTCCCGGCAAGACGATCGAGGGCGGCATCGTCGGCGGATGGCTGGCAGTAATCTACGTCAAACGTCGCTTCGGAATCGAGCGTCCGACGGGCGATCTTTTTGCACTTGCAATTCCCGCCGGTGAAGCGATCGGCCGAATCGCGTGTTTCGTCGGCGGCTGCTGCTACGGCAAAGCCGCAAACGTTGCGTGGGCGGTGCACGAACGCGGCGAGATGCGCCACCCGGCTCAGCTCTATTTGGCCTTCGCCGCAGCGATCTGCTTCGCCGTGCTGCTAACGATCGAACGGCGTTATAGATTGCCGGAAAACGGCTTATTTTTTGCCGGCGGAATGCTCTTCTGCATCGACCGTTTCGTCGTCGAGTTTTTCCGCGAGGGAGCGACGACGCAGCTCGGCGTAACGCCGGCGCAGCTCGGATGCACGCTCGGATTCGCGTTCTTCGCCTGGAAACTCGCGCCGTTGCTCGGCACGCGCTTCGCCGTCCGCCGCTCCTAGATGCCGCTGCCGGTCTTCGACTACACGATCCTGCGGAGCGTCCGGGCCGTTTGTCCGCGCTGCTTTGCGGAAAACGAGAACTTCGATCCCGAATACCCGACGGACATTTGCGACGCACACCTGATCGAGCGCGACGCTCGCGTGTACCTGCGCCGTCATTGCCGGCGCGGTCACGGCGAGGTGTGGTCGCTGTACGAAGAGCGTGCCGATCTGTGGCGCTACCTGCAGCAGTGGCGCGTTCCAACGAAGATCGTCAACCCCGACACGCAAGCGATCTACCCGCTTCCGACCGGTTACGAATATGGTTTAGGCCCGGCGCATTTGCAGCACTCGTGCATCTACCTGCTCGACGTGACGACGCAGTGCAATCTTTCGTGTCCGGCGTGTTTCACGAGTTCCAGCCCGGCGCTTTCGAGCTATCTGCCGCTCGACCAGATCGTGCATGCCGTCGAAACGGCGATTTTACGTGAGGACGGCCGGCTCGACGTCGTGATGCTCTCCGGCGGCGAACCGACCGTGCATCCGCAGTTTCGCGCGATCGTCGAGCGTCTGGCAGAGCTGCCGATCACGCGCATTCTCATCAACACCAACGGCATCCGTTTATCGAACGAAGACGCACTGCTCGAGTTTCTTGCCGGCTACAGCGACCGGATCGAGATCTATCTTCAGTACGACGGCCAGCGCGCTTCGACGCAGGAGCGCCTACGCGGCCTCGATCTCACCGAGGTGAAGTCGCGCGTCGTCGAGCGGTTAAGCCAGGCCCGAATCTTCACGACGCTGGTGATGACGGTCGTCCCGGAAAATGCGGATCAAGTCGGCGAAGTGTTGGATACGGCGTTCGCGACGCCGTATGTCGGCGGCGTGATGTACCAGCCGCTCTTCGCGTCGGGCCGGGCGCCGGTCGTCGATTCGATGGATCGCGTAACGACCACCGGCGTGCTCGGACGCATGGCGGCACAGTCGAAATATGGCCTGCGCGAACGCGATATGATCGCGCTGCCGTGCAGCCACCCCGACTGCTGTTCGATCGGCTACTACGTGCGCGGCAAGGACGATCGTTTCGCGGGCCTCGCATCGATCGTCGGCGAGGACGCGCTGCGCGACAACCTCAGTGTCTTCGGAAATCAGATCGCCTTCTCGGAAGCGCTCGAAACCGTTCGAGGAGCGTTGGCGGGCGTGATGTCCGAAACGATGACGCTCTCGCGGCCGGAACTCGCGGCTCACCTGAAGACGCTGTGCGGCGCGTGCGATCTCGGCGGCATCGGCGATCTGATCAAGATGGCCTTCGGCGGGAAAGGTGCGACCGCCAAGTTCGTCGGCGAGCGCGTGAAGCGCGTGACCGTCAAGCACTTCATGGATGCGGATACGCTGATTACGGAGCGTCTGGAGCAGTGCTGCGTTCACGTTGCCGGCGCCGGCGACGATCCCGTGCGCATGCCGTTCTGCGCGACGCGGCTGTTCCCTAAGGTGCGTGCGCGCGCACAGGAAGCGATGGTGGAACGTGGCGCTGTCACCTGAGGGTCCGAGCGGCGGAGCGCCGCCGCCGAAGAACGAGATCGCCGCCTTCGTCATCGGGCTCGTGCTGGGGCTAGGCGCCGGCGGTACGATCTTGACGCTCGTCGCTTTCGCCATTATCGCCGGTCTGACGCAACTGTTCTTCCCGAAGTCGTCGAACAACATCGCGTGGCTGCCGTTCCTCGGGGCGATCCCGGCGCTCGCGCTGGGGTGGTGGGCCGTCGTGCTATCGCGTAGGGCGATGAACTTTTTCTCGGGCGCTTTGATCGGCCTCGCCGCCGGCATGCTTGGCGGCACGGCGCTTTGCGGACTTATGCTTGGCGGCCTTAGCAACATGCACTAGGAGCTTGTCGGACCTGGCGCTTTTTCTAAGCTCTCGCTATGGAGTGGGAGCTACCATGTTGGCCTCATGCGAATGAAGCTTGCGGAACCGGCCGAGATCGTCATTTGGAGCACCTCGTCACTGCTCGCCGTCCTACTCGGGATCGGCCTGGCCTTCTTCCTTTGGTTTGGCCTTCGCGGCGAGGAGCACGCTTGGATCGTGCCCGTTCTGGTGGCCGGTTTTGGGACCGGTGTCCTCTTGCTTGGCATGGCAAGCAAGCAGCTCCTGATCCGGGCCGTCGTCGCGCTTTTTGCCGTCACGCTCGTCCTGAGCTACATCGTCGGCAGCCCTTCCTTCGCTAAGCTCGTTTAAGCGTCGTTGAAGGCCCGTCCGGGCCTTGCACTCAGGTCAAGGCTCTGCTAAGATGGCACGGCTAGCGCTCTCGCGCTGAGAGTGCTAAAAGCACTTTTTACCCAACTGTTGGAGGGTCCCCGTGAATCTCAAGCCATTGCACGACAACGTGATTGTCGAGCACGCCGAACAGAAAGAAGTCTCTGCGGGCGGCGTTTTTCTGCCTGACACCGCCAAAGAAAAGCCTCAGGAGGGCCTCGTCAAGGCAGTTGGCGACGGTAAGGTCCTCGACAACGGTACCAAGCTTGGCATGAGCGTCAAGGTCGGCGAAACCGTTCTCTATCGCAAGTATTCGGGCAGCGAAGTCAAGATCGACGGCGTCGAGTACATGATCATCCCCGAAAAAGACATCCTGGCCATCGTCACCAAAGTCCCGGCCGCAGTTTAAGGAGCTATAGAAACTACATCATGGCTGCAAAGCAACTCGTATTCGATGAAAGCGCGCGTCGCGCGCTCGAGCGCGGAGCGAACATCCTGGCCGACGCCGTCAAAGTGACGCTCGGACCTAAGGGCCGCAACGTCGTGCTCGACAAGAAGTTCGGTTCGCCGACGATCACCAACGACGGCGTGACCATCGCCAAAGAAATCGAACTGCCCGATCCGTTCGAGAACATGGGCGCACAGCTCGTCAAGGAAGTCGCCTCGAAGACCAACGACATCGCCGGCGACGGCACCACCACCGCTACGGTGCTCGCGCAAGCGATCATCCGCGAAGGCCTCCGCAACGTGACCGCCGGCAGCAACCCGCTGCTCATCAAGCGCGGCATCGAGAAGGCCGTTCAACTGGCGGTTGCCGAGATGGAATCGTTCAAGAAGGACGTCGACACCAAAGAGAAGATCGCGCAAGTCGCATCGATCTCCGCCAACGACCAAGAGATCGGCGATCTGATCTCGCAGGCGATGGAAAAAGTCGGTAAAGACGGCGTGATCACCGTTGAGGAATCGCGCACGCTCAAGACCGAAGTCGAAACCAAAGACGGCATGCAGTTCGACAAGGGCTACATCTCGCCGTACATGGTGACGGATTCCGAGCGTATGGAAGCCGTTCTCGAAAACCCCTACATTCTCGTGACGGAGCGCAAGATTGCGGCGATCGCCGACATCCTGCCGCTGCTCGAGAAAGTCGTTCAGGTTCAGAAGCCGCTGCTCATCATCTGCGAAGACGTCGAAGGCGAAGCCCTCGCGACGCTCGTGGTGAACAAGCTGCGCGGAACGTTCACGTCCGTTGCCGTTAAGGCGCCGGGCTTCGGCGACCGCCGCAAAGAGATGCTCAAGGACATCGCGACGCTCACGGGCGCCACGGTGATCTCCGAAGAGCTCGGCCTCAAGCTCGACAAAGTCACCCCGGAACAGCTCGGCCAAGCCAAGCGCGTTACGGTTACCAAGGACGAGACGACGATCGTCGACGGCGCCGGTAAGCAAGAAGACATCAAGGGCCGGATCAAGATGATCCAGCGCCAGATCGAAGAGACCGATTCCGATTTCGATCGCGAGAAGCTGCAAGAGCGTCTTGCCAAGCTCTCCGGCGGCGTTGCCGTCATCCAAGTCGGCGCGGCCACCGAGACCGAACTCAAAGAGAAGAAGCACCGCATCGAAGATGCCCTCAGTGCGACCCGTGCGGCGGTACAAGAAGGCATGATCCCGGGCGGCGGCGCTTCGCTGGTGCACGCGGTCAAGGCGATCGCCAAGTACGAGCCGCCGAAGACCAACGGCCACACGACCACGTGGGCCGACGAGAAGATCGGCATCGAGATCATCAAGAAGGCGCTCGAAGAGCCGCTTCGTCAGATCGCTGAAAACGCGGGCTACGAAGGCTCCGTCGAAGTCAACAACGTCCGTAGCAAGAACGCCCCGTTCGGCTTCGACGCCATGACCGGCGAGATCGTCGACATGTTCAAGGCCGGCATCGTGGAGCCGTTCAAGGTGACCCGCTCGGCGCTGCAAAACGCCGCTTCGATCGGCGCGCTCATCCTGACGACGGAAACCCTCATCGCCGACAAGCCCGAGCCGAAAAAAGACGGCCCCGGCGGCGGCGGCATGCCCGGCGGCATGGGCGGCTACGACATGATGTAATCTCTCGCACTTAGCGAGAGGCGATGCCCTTGTCATCCTGAGCGTCGCGCCGACAGGCGCGTAGTCGAAGGACCGCACAAGAGTCGAACATCGAGAAGGCCCCGGCAGAAATGCCGGGGCCTTTTTTTCGACGCCAAAGCCGGCCGCGACGTTACGGCGAGTTCCCGACGGCCACGGCGATCGGATTCGTAATGCCCTGCGTCACCGTAAGAATCGAACCGTTGGACCATTCGGTGAGCTGGTGGTACGACGCGCCGCCCGGCCCGGGACCGTCGGCGACGTACACGACATTGTTCTTGTCGATCGCCAATCCCGTCGGACCGGGTGCGTCGATCGTGGCGATCGGCGAACCCGTACCTGCAGCGTATTTCATAACGTCGTTCCCCGTTCCAAGTGAATTGTTCGCGACGTAGAGATTGTTGCTCGAATCGAGCGCCATAAAGGTTGGATACGAGATCCCGCTGACCACGTTGTATTCGACGGTCGTGCTGTTGGGCGCGTAGACGATGATCGCATCCGGGTTCGTGCCGTTTCCGCACGTTACGTTGCAGTTCGAAATGTAGACGCGTCCGGTGGAGTCGACGGCGACGTTCTGGACGCCGCCGGCCGGGAGCGTACGGATGAGCGAGCCCGCCGGCGAATACACCGTCACGTTTCCGGGATAAAACGCGCCGTTGGCAACGTAGATGTTGCCGCTGCCGTCCACCGCAACGGCCATCGGCGAGGCGATGCCGGCGTTAATAGTCATCGCTATGCCGCCCGATGCCTTAGCGTACGAGGTGACCGTCGATGCCTGCTCGTTCGCGACGTACAGCGTGCCGTTGGATGCAACCGCTAGGGCGACGGGTTTGGAAAGCCCGGCCGTGATCGTGTACAACGGAGTCGTCGTTCCTTGCTCGTAGACCGTAATCGTCGACGTCGAGCCGGTACCCGGGATGCACGGCTCGCAGTTGTCGACGAACAGCGTTTCGTTGCCGTCCACCGCGAGCGCAAACGGCGAGCTGACGCCCGTCGAGATCGTGATGGCCGGGCTCGTCTGATGCGATATATATCCCGTGACGTTGGTCGAGTTGGCCACGTACACGATGGTGTTCTCACCGGGGGAAGCGGAGGGCCCGGTCGTCGGAACCGGACCGCCGCCACTGGAGGAGCCGCCGTTGCAGGCCGCAAGCGCGAGCGCTGCGAGCGCGAGCGCCCCAAGACCGAGTGATACGCGCATCGCCGGGCCTTCGAGCCGCCCGAAGACGGGGCCCGCCGAGGAACGCTCCCCGACGTTCCCTAATCCATTCATACTGTGGTTAACGATTTCACCATCCGCGTCGCAACGGTCAACGGGTCCGGCAGCCAGTCTTCGAACCTCGTCCTGACCAACGCGATCTTTCGCCTCGGCATTCCGGTAGCGCCGAAAAACGTCTTTCCCTCGAATATCGAGGGGCTGCCTACCTGGTTCGACGTTCGCGTTTCGTCCAAGGGGTATCATTGCCGGACACGCGACGTCGACGTACTGGTCGCGCTGAACGCGGCAACTTGGCAGGCCGACGTAGCAAGCGTAAAACCCGGCGGCGTGGTGATTCACGAATCGACCTATCCCGTGGCCGGCGAGACGCTGCGTACGGATGTTACGTACTACGCCGTCCCATTTATCGAGTTGTCGAAGAAGCACTTCGCCGACAAAGGCGACCTGCGCAAGTATTTGCTCAACATGATCTACGTCGGCTCGGTCGCATTCATCCTCGATATTCCCGAAGAAACGATCGAAGCGGGTATCCGCAATCAGTTCAAGAGCAAGGCGGCGGCCGTCGAGTCCAACATGAGCGCGGTACGCGTGGGTTACGAGTACGCGCGCGAGAACTTAAAGAAAAGCGAGGCGTACCGGCTCGAGCCGATGACCGGCCTTACCGAGGGCTTGCTCTTCATGGACGGCAATCGCGCAGCCGCGCTCGGCTGCATTATGGGCGGCTGCACCGTGGCCGCGTGGTATCCGATCACGCCTTCGTCGTCGCTATGTGAAAATTTCATTGCGCTCGCCGAGCGCTATCGCGTCGATCCCGACACCGGCGAACACTACGCAGCGATCATTCAGGCTGAGGACGAACTCGCCGCTGCGGGAATGGTGTTCGGCGCGGGTTGGGCGGGGGCGCGCGCGATGACCTCGACGTCGGGACCGGGCGTGTCGCTGATGGCCGAATACGTAGGCTATGCTTACTACGCCGAGATTCCAGGAGTGATCTTCGACGTGCAGCGCGCGGGGCCGTCGACTGGATTGCCGACGCGCACGATGCAGGGCGACGTCGCCTTCGCGCACTCGCTTTCCCATGGAGATACAAAGCACATCGTGCTGTTTCCGGCGACGATCGAAGACGCGTACCAGCTTTCAATGGACGCTTTCGATCTCGCCGACCGGTTTCAAACACCGGTCTTCGTTCTTTCCGACCTCGATCTCGGTATGAACTCGTGGCTCACGAAGCCGCTGCACTATCCGGTGAAGCCGTTCGATCGTGGGAAAGTTCTTAACGCCGCCGACCTGAACAAGGTGCAGTCGTGGGGCCGGTATCGCGACGTGGACAAGGACGGCATTCCTTATCGCACCGTTCCGGGAACGGAGCACTCAAACGCCGGCTATTTCACGCGCGGAACGGGTCACGATGAGGAAGCGCGGTATTCCGAACAGCCCGACGTGTGGCAGCGCGGGTTGGATCGCCTCGTTCGCAAGATGGAAACGGCGGCTACCGCGGTGCCGGCGCCGATCGTGGACGACACGCGCAATCCGATCGCGATCCTCGCGTACGGCACGACGCACCACGCGGTCGTCGAAGCGCGCGACCGATTGCGCGACGCCGGCATCAAAACCGACTACATGCGCGTTCGCGCTCTGCCGCTCTCTCCGGACGTCGCGAAGTTCATCGCGCGCCACGAGCGCGTATACGTCGTCGAACAAAATCGCGACGGCCAGCTCTACGGAATCTTGCGCACGGAGTTGCCGACGCATCTGATTCCCCAACTCGTCTCGATCCGTCACTACAACGGCGTGCCGATCGACGCGCACGCCATCATCGACCCCCTCCTCGAAGCCGAACGCCAACCCGCGGTGGTTGCGGAGTAATATGACCGTTAACATTATCGGACTCGGACGCGACGTCTACAAAGGACTGCCCACGACGCTGTGCGCCGGCTGCGGGCACAACTCGATCACGAATCATCTGATCAAGGCCCTGTACGAGTTCGGCGTTCCACCCCACAAACTGGCAAAGATGAGCGGTATCGGCTGCTCGTCGAAAACGCCGGCCTACTTCGTCGACCAGGCACACGGTATGAATACGCTGCACGGGCGCATGCCGTCGGCTGCAACCGGCGCGAAAATCGCCAATCGCGAACTGGTGGTCCTAGGGATCAGCGGCGATGGGGACACGGCGAGCATCGGGATAGGTCAGTACTGCCACATGATTCGCCGCAACGTCGACGTGACGTACATCGTCGAAAACAACGGCTGCTACGGCTTGACCAAGGGGCAGTTCTCGGCGACGGCCGACGTCGGCAGCACGCAGAAAGGTGGAAAAGTCAACGAGTACGCCACCATCGACGTGTGCGGCCTGGCCATCGAACTCGGCGCGACCTTCGTCGCGCGTTCGTTCTCGGGTGACGGCAAGCAGCTCGTTCCGCTGCTGCAGGCCGCACTCGCACATCGCGGCACGGCGATCCTGGACGTCATTAGTCCGTGCGTGACCTTTAACGACCACGAAGGCTCGACCAAGAGCTACGCCTACGTGAAGGATCACGGCGTCGTGCTGCACACGCCGGACTTCATCGCCGGCGGGCGCGACATCGCGATCGATTACGAACCCGGTTCGGCTTACGACGTCGAGCTGGAGGACGGATCGCACGTGCTCCTGCGCAAGCTGGAGATCGACTACGATCCGACGGATCGTATCGGGGCGATGAAGAAGCTGCACGAGCACGCGGCGACGGGCGAGTTCGTGACCGGGCTGCTGTACGTCGACACGCACTCCGAGGATCTCTGCACGCGCGAAAAGCTGCCGCACCTGCCGCTCGCGCGCTACGGTGAAGAAACTCTGCGAATCACGCGCGACGACTGGGCGTCGCTCATGCACGTTTAGGGTAGTGCGCGAAGACGTAATACACGGGTAGCCCCGTGGCGAGTATAACGAGGCCGATCGAGGTCTTCGGATCCCCGATCATCACGTCGGCCACGATGGACCAGGCGACGATGAGGAAGATCAGCGTGGTCCATGGGTGGCCCGGCATCGTGAACCCGGGTTTCGGTGCTGCGGGATCGCGCCGGTCGCGACTTCTGAAGACGATGAGCGCGAGCGCGGAGAGCCCGAAGAATACGTAGTCGACGCTCGTAACGTAGTTGAGGATTTGATCGTAGAGTCCGATGAGCGCGATCGCGACGGCAACCGAGCCTTGCAGAACGATGGCTAGCGTGGGAGCGTGCGTTTTCGCGTTCACGCGGGCGAGGAAACGAAAGAACGTCCCGTCGGCCGCCATTTGAAAGTAGACGCGCGGCGACGTCAGGATCTGGTTGCTTAGGAAACCAAGCGTCGAGAGTGCCACGACGACGATCATTGCGTTGCGCCCCGCCGGACCGAGCGCAAGCGCGGCAATATCCGATGCCGGGGCTTTGGTCGCGGCGAGGCCGGCGATTCCGAGCGCGTGCAGGCTGACGAGGTTGACGGCAAGGTAGAGAACGACGACGGCGACGACTCCTACGATGAGCCCGCGCGGCAGCGTCTTAGCCGGTTCCTTCAATTCGGCGGACATGAAGCTCGAGGTCTGCCAGCCGCTGTACGCAAAGAGCACCGGCACCATGGCGAGACCCATCGCCGCAATTGCGCTTCCGTTCGCGAACGCGGGAAGCGCGGCCGCACCGGCGGCTGCGTGCGACGCGAATAAGCCGACAACGACAAATCCGCCGATCGCTGCGATCTTCAACAGCATGAACGCGTTTTGCGTCGACGCGCCTTGCCGAACGCCCAGCGCGTTGATCGCGGTGAACGCGGCGATTGCCGCTACCGAAAGCACGCGCTCCCATACCGGCGACGGCGTAACGTAGCCGGCGAACGTCACCGCGGCCGCGGCCATACCGCCGCTTTGAGAAACGAGCAGCAGCGTCCAACCGTACATGAACGCGAGCGAGGGATGAAAGGCGTCGCGCATGTAGGCGTAGAGGCCGCCGTCGTGCGGACGTCGCGCGGCTAGCTCGGCGAAGATGCCCGCGCCGAGCAGGGCGATCGCGCCGCCGGCGATCCACACCAGCATGACCAGTACGGCGTTTGGTACGAACTTTGCCACGACGGACGGATTTCGAAAGATTCCGGAACCGACGATCCCGCCCATCACGATGAGGGCGGCGTCGCGGACGCCGAGGCGTCTAAGGAGCGGCATGCTCGAGTGCGAATACCTGCTTTGCGAACTCGTCGACGATCGTGCAAAATTCCGCCACGCGCCGCATCGGCGCGGCGTGATCGAGACCGTGCATGAGCCGCAAGCGGGCTTGCGGCAATCGATGGAGGTAGCGCCTCTCGTCTGCGCGGAAGGCGACGTCGTACTCACCGTTGACGATGAGAACCGGCTTGCGGTACGTCGCGATACCGTCGCTTAGACGAGCGACGCCGAGCGCGATCGCGTTAACGCGCGATAAGACGTCGCTGTCGAACGGAATCTTCTTCACGATGTCGGCGTAACGCTTCGGAAGCGCCACGTACAAGGTCGTATGTAAGAACGCGTCGAGCATGGGCCGCGGCAGCCACTGCATGAATCCGAAGCTTGCATCGATCGGCCACACTTTCCAGTGGTCGAAATCCAGCGTGCAGTCGGAGAGGAGCAACGCTCGCGTGCGATCGGGGAAGCGCGATGCGTAGCTCATCGCCACGTATCCCCCGAGCGAGTAGCCGACGATCAGCGGCGGCTTCTCCATCGTGCTTAGGGCTTCGTCGAGCTGTGCGTCGAGATTCGGTGCGGTAAACGGAACGCCCGTGAGCGCGCCGTGTCCGGGAAGATCCAGCGTGACGACGTGATAGCGCTGCGAAAGCGCTAGGGCGTGCTGATCCCAGATCGCGCGCCCGAGGCGAATTCCGTGCAGAAAAAGAATCGACGGACGAGACGGATCGCCGAAGGACGAACGGCCTCTTGAAAAATCAACAGCCACCTTGCGCCGGTTACGAGGCTACTTCAAGCAAGACCTTGATGGCGCGGCGTTCGTCCATCGCGGCGTACCCTTCGGCGACGCCGTCGAGCGGGAGACGCAAGTCGAATACGCGGCCCGGTTCGATCGAGCCGTCGGCAACCTTGGACATCAGCGGCTCGAGGTACGTGCGCGCTGGCGCGAGCGCGCCGCGCAGCGCGACGTTCTTCAAAAACAGCGGACGCATCGGCGGCGCCAGCACGTTGTGCGGTACCCCGACGAAGGCGACGGTGCCGCCGGGTCGCGCGACCTCAACCGCGAGGTCCATGCTTTCTTGATTGCCGACCGCTTCGACGACGGCCGCGGATCCGCCGTGCGTGAGTTCGAGAATTTCTCCGCGCGACGCCGTCGTCGTGCGAGTTGAGCGTATGCGTCGCTCCGAACTCGCGCGCCAATTCGAGACGCTTCGCATTGTGACCGACCGCGATCACGCGCTCTGCGCCGACGACTTTTGCCGCGGAAAGCACGCCGCACAACCCGACCGCTCCGTCGCCGACGATGACGACCGTTCCGCCGGGTGCGGCGTGCGCGCTCACGACGCCGTGATGGCCGGTCGCCATGACGTCGGTGAGCGTTAGCGCCGACGCGAGTTTGCGCGGATCGGCGTCGAGACCGGGAAGCGCCTTCACGAGCGTACCATCCGCAAACGGCACGCGAACGGCTTGGGCCTGTCCGCCATTGGCATCGTCGCCCCAGTTGGTCATGTGCACGCATGACGTCGGCAAACCTTCGAGGCAGAACTCGCACGTGCCGTCGCTCGAAACGAACGGTGCGATCACCAAATCGCCGCGAGCGACGGTGCGCACGGCATTCCCCGTCTCTTCGACGATGCCGATAAACTCGTGACCGGTGCGATCGCCGGGCTCCCACTGCGTGACGCCGCGATAAAACCAGAGATCCGACCCGCAGATGGCCGCGCGCGTCACGCGAACGATCGCGTCGGTTGGTTCGCGCAGCACCGGGTCGGCAACGGTTTCGAGGCGCACGTCGCGCGCGCCGTGATAGACGGTAGCTTTCATGGTTACGAGTACTTCCCGGACTGCAGAGCGGCGCCCGGAGCTCCGGCGCCATCTTTGCGTTATCTTGCGGCCGGAAAAGTTTCACCTGCTGCGAAATGATGAGGCATGATTGCAGCAACGCTCCTATCGCTCGCGCTCCAGGTCGCGCAGGTCACTCCGGCGCCGCTCCAACCGCCAATGGCACCTGCGGCAGCTCCCCTCATCGCCGGCCAGTGCCTCGACGCTCCCCGGCCCGTCCCGAACGTGCTCCAACCGCCAGTGGCGGCGGCGTCGCAAATCGTGCGAATCGACAAGGTTGAGTCTTTGCATACGATGATGCCCGGCGAGGTCATCGGCTTTCTCTACACGCTTGGCGACGGCTCGACATGGCTCGGCCAGCGCAGCGCGGACTTTATGTCGCCGGCCGACGCAACCCAAATCAACCAGGTGCTCGGCTCGACGCATATGCCGGGGCAAAACGTCTCGGAGTTTCCGCCGCAGAGCAAATACGGGGTTGCCACCAAGTACCAGCAGTTTTTTCGCGTCCAACTCAACGAGGCGGCGATCACGGGATTGAAGATCCAACTCGTCCCCTGCGTCGTGTGGCCCGCCGGTCAGGCACTCCCAGCCCCCAAGATGTAGCAATGTAAGCGAGCTATTGCTTGGTGATGGCGGTTCCAACCCGAGGCGACACTCGGGACTAGCAGACGGCGCATCCGAGTGCTAAGATACGGGGTCTAAGCGTGTAACTGAGATGGATTTTGTGATACGAACCCGCCTGGGCCGCCTCGAACCCAACGCCGACGTCTTCGTGGATGAAGAGCGCGGACAAGTCGTGGTGACCATCGAGCTCGCCGGGGCAGACCCGGACTCGCTGACCGTTGCCCTAGACGACCGCCATCTGGCGATCGCCGGAAGGCGGCCCGAGCGCGTGCGTCCCGGCCGGGGCGGCTCGTTCGTGCAAAAAGAAATCGCCTGCGGCGATTTCGGCAAGCAAATCGACCTGCCGGTACCGGTCGAGTACGTCAACGCGGCAGCTACCCTGGTCGACGGTATGCTTACCGTCGTACTCCCCATCGCAGCAACTGCTTATCTACAAATTCCGCGCACCGAACTGCGCATTATGGTAACGAGGACTATTTCGTAAATGCCCGCCAAGAAATCCCCGATCGTCACCGCTGGAACCATCGGCATCCTGCCTTTACAGGACGCCGTGCTGTTCCCGCACACCGTGATTCCGCTGGCCGTCGTCAAGAAGCCCGGAATTCAACTGGTGGAAGAGGCGTTGCGCGAAGGCAAGCCGATCGGCTTGACCGTACTTAAAGATCGCGAAACGGAGAATCCGGGTCCGGACGACGTCCAGCGCGTCGGTACGATCGGCATTATCCAAAAGATGTTGAAAGTGCCGGACGGAACGTTGCGCTGCATCGTCGCGGGACAACAAGTCTTTAAAATCGAGCAGTTCACGCAAATTGCGCCGTACATGGTGGCAACATACACCGACCTTCCGGACGTGACGGTCGAGAACGATCAGCTCGTCGCGATGCAACGCAATCTGGCGGCGCTGTTTCAGAAGCTGTTCTCGTACTTGCCGCAAGCGCCGCGCGAAATGGAAATGGAAGTTCAGAACATCTCGGATCCGGCCGTGCTCACGTACTTCGTCGCTTCGACGATGCGGCTGGATACGGCCCATCGCCAAGCGCTGCTCGAGGAGCGCGATACGGGCAAGCGCATGCGCAAGCTGACGCTGATGCTCACGAAAGAACTGGAAGTCGTCGAACTCGGACACAAGATTCAGAGCGACATCCAGCGCGAGATGGAGAAGAATCAGCGCGAGTTTTACCTGCGCCAGCAGCTTCGCGCGATTCAGGAAGAGCTCGGCGAAGTCGATCCGCAGCAGGCCGAAAATAACGAGCTTCGCACGAAGATCGACGAAGCGAAGATGCCCGAAGACGTTAAGAAGGCCGCCGATCGCGAACTGGACCGTCTTTCGAAAGTGCCGCAGGCCAGCCCCGAGTACAGCGTCATCCGCACGTACCTCGATTGGCTCATCCAGCTGCCGTGGAACACGAAACGGCCGACCACATCGACATCAAAGAAGCGCGCCGCATCCTCGACGAGGATCATTACGATCTCGAAAAGATCAAAGAGCGCATCATCGAGTATCTGGCCGTCGGGAAACTGAAAAAGAAACTGACCGGGCCGATCCTCTGCTTCGTCGGACCGCCGGGCGTCGGCAAGACGTCGCTCGGACAATCGATCGCTCGCGCGATGGGTCGCAAGTTCGTGCGCCTTCGGTCGGCGGCGTGCGCGACGAATCGGAGATTCGCGGACATCGCCGCACGTACATCGGCGCGATGCCGGGCTCGATCGTTCGCGCGATCCGCGATGCCGGAACGAAGAATCCAGTGATGATGATCGACGAGATCGACAAGGTCGGCGCGACTTCCGCGGCGACCCGCAGTCGGCGCTGCTCGAAGTGCTCGATCCCGAACAGAACTCAACTTCCGCGATCACTATCTCGACCTGCCGTTCGACCTGTCGCAAGTGCTGTTCATCTGCACGGCCAACAGCCTCGATACGATCTCGCCGCCGCTGCGCGACCGCATGGAGATCATCCAGCTCTCCGGCTACACGGAGCTGGAGAAGCTGGAGATCGCCAAACGTACCTCGTAAGAAGCAGCGCAAGGCCAACGGTCTAAAGGAGACGCAGGCGCAGATTGCCGACCCGGCGCTGCGTGCGATCATCAACGATTACACGCGCGAAGCCGGCGTCCGCAATCTCGAACGCGAGATCGCACGGTATTCCGCAAGATCGCGCGAAAGATCGCCGAGAACTCCGCGCGTACAAGGCCGGATCAAGCCGGAGAGCTTGGTCGAATACCTCAAGCGCCCGCGGTACTTCAACGAAGTGAAGAAGCGCGTCGCATCGGTCGGCGTCGCAACGGGTATGGTTTGGACGTCGGTCGGCGGCGACATCGTCTTCATCGAACGCAAGTGATGCCGGGTACCGGGAAACTGGTGCTCACCGGACAGCTCGGCGACGTGATGAAGGAGAGCGCGCAAGCCGCCGTTTCGTTCCTGCGTTCGCGTTCGAGCGAACTTGGGCTTGCCGACGACTACTTCGCCCAAGCACGACATCCACATTCACGTGCCGGCTGGAGCCGTGCCCAAGGATGGACCGTCCGCCGGGCATCTCGATGGCGACGTCGATCGCGTCGGCGCTGGTCGGTCTCAAAGCCGATCCGAATCTGGCGATGACCGGCGAGATTACGCGACCGGGCAAGTGCTTGCCGATCGGCGGTCTCAAAGAAAAAGTGCTCGGGCGAAACGCGCGGGTATCTGCAAGATTCTGCTTGCCCAAACGCAACGAGCCGGATCTCGAGGACATTCCGAAAGAGATTCGCGATTCGATGACCTTCGTTGCGGTCGAAGAACTCTCGAAGTTCTTGCAGCAGGCGCTGGGCAAACGGATCATCGCGCCGGTGCCGCTCGGCGGAGAGGCAAATAAGGCGAGCAGCAACGTCGTTCCGATGCGTCGCCGAGCGACTGCGATCAAACGCAACGGCGAGCGCAAGCGGCGCGCGCCGGTAGCGGGAGCCCGCAAGCGCTAGGGACGCCGAACCTGGAGGCCGACTGAGAGGGTTGGCGCCCGGCCCGGGGAAGGATTCCTAGACATCGTCCTTTGAGGAGAAGTCCATTGCAGAAGCAACGTTGGGAAAAGCCGGAATACAAAGAAGTGCCGCTCGGCGCTGAGGTGACGGCTTATCTCACGCAAAGCAAGCAGGCTCCTAAGCTATAGGCGCCCTGATCGAACGGCTGCGCGCGATCGGCGCGCAGAAGTATCACGACAAGCATCCGTTCCACGAGCGTCTCGTTTCCGGGGCGCTCGATGCGTCTGCGATCCAGGCTTGGGTCGCCAACCGGTACTACTATCAGAAGATGATCCCGGTCAAGGACGCCCTGATCGTGGCAAAGCTGCCGACCGCCGAATATCGCCGCGTGTGGCTTGCCCGCATCCTCGATCACGACGGCGACGGCGCGCACCCGGGCGGCACGTCGAAGTGGCTGGGTCTCGCGCGAGCCGTCGGCCTCGATCCGGATGAAGTTCGCAGCGAACGCATGCTTTCGCCAGGCGCGCGTTTTGCGGTCGATGCCTACGTTGAGTTCGCGCGGCACCGGCCGTGGCTCGAAGCGGTCGCCTCGTCACTTACCGAACTCTTTGGTCCGCCCGTTATGGCAAATCGCGTTGCAGCCATCATCGAAAAATATCCGTGGATCGATCGCGCCGGGCTCGCATATTTCGACGATCGCATCGTCATCGCGCCGCGCGACGCGCAGAACGCGCTCGATTGGGTGCTCGAACACGCAACCACGCCTGAGTTGGAAGACGCTTGCGTGCGCGCCTTAGATTTCAAGTGCGACGTGCTTTGGTCGCTGCTGGATGCGACCGCGCTTGCCTGTGGAGTTTTTGGTGAGCGGTGAGAACCTTCGCTTCGCACCCGGCGTCCGGCTGCGGCGCGAGAACGAGCACGTCGTCTTTCTCCTCATTCCGGAGGGCGTCGTCGAACTCAGCGATACGGCTGCCGCGATCGCGGAGCTGATCGACGGGAGCCGCACGCTCGATGCGATTACCGCAACGCTCGCGGAGCGCTACGACGCACCTGCCGAAACGCTCCGAGCCGACGTCGCCGAGTTTTGCGAATCGCTGCGCGACCGCGGCCACGTGATCGCCGGTTGACGTGAACGCACCGCGACCGCTTTCGCTGCTGTGCGAGCTAACGTATCGCTGCAACCTGCAGTGTCCGTATTGTTATAATCCACTGAATTTAGGTGCCTACCGCGACGAGCTCGACGTCACGTCGTGGCGGCGGGTCGTCGGTGAGGCGGGCGATCTCGGCGTTCTGCAAGTGCACGTGTCCGGGGGCGAGCCGACGCTCGTTGCGGATACCGCGCTCGGTGTCGTCGAAACCGCTGCCGCGCGCGGACTCTACACCAATCTGATAACGCAGGGAACGTTTCTCGAGGACGCGCTGCTCGAGCGGTTCGTTGCCGCCGGTCTCGATCACGTGCAGATCAGCATACAGGCGCCCGAAGCCGAACTGGCGGATCGTATCGCGGGCACGCAGGTGCACGAGAAAAAACTCGAGGCAATCGAGCGCGTGATGCGGCGCAACCTCGCTTTCACGCTCAACTGCGTGCTGCACCGTGCCAATCACGACCGGATCGAAGCGACGATCGCGCTGGCCGAGCGGCTTGGCGTGCGCCGCTTGGAGTTGGCCAACACGCAGTTCTACGGATGGGCCTATAAGAACCGGGCCTGGCTGATGCCGACGCGCGAGCAGGTTCGCCGCGGCGAGGCGGTCGTCGCAGAAGCGCGCGAACGCTTAGCTAAGAAGATGGAAATCGTCTACGTCCTCCCGGACTACTTCGAGGAACTTCCCGAAACCGTGCATGCACGGCTGGGGCAACGCGTTCATGACCGTTACGCCCAACGGCGGTGCTCCCATGTCCGGCGGCTGCCGCCATCACGACGTTGACGTTCGACAACGTTCGCGACCGAGCGCTCCGTGAGATTTGGGAATCGTCCGAATCGTTCGCTGCCTATCGCGGCACGGCGTGGATGCCGGAACCGTGCCGGACGTGCGACCGGCGCGAGATCGACTTCGGCGGGTGTCGCTGCCAAGCGTTCGCCGTGCTCGGCGACGCCGGTCTCACCGATCCAGCCTGTGCAAAGAGTCCGCATCACGGCGTGATGGTCGACGCGGTCGCGGCCGCACCCTCGGACGAGTTTGCGCCGCGCCGCATGCCCGCGGCGCGATGAACGTTCGCGTTCTCGGTTCGGCCGCCGGCGGCGGCGTTCCGCAATGGAACTGCGGCTGCAGCAACTGCAATCGCGCTCGGCGTGGCGAGCTGCCGCATCGCATGCAGTCGTCCATTGCGATCGGCGAAGACGGCGATTGGATGCTCGTCAACGCGGCCGTCGATCTGCCGCGACAACTGGCTTCCGTTCCGGAGTTGTGGCCGGCGGCGTTGCGCGCCACGCCGTTTCGTGCGATCTTGCTGACCGACGCCAACGTCGATCACACGGCCGGCCTCGGCGAACTGCGCCAAGGTCCCGACGCGTTCGTTATCGTTTCGAGCGCGGCCACCAAATCGCTGCTCGCATCCGAGCGTGCGTACGAGCGATTCGACCGCGATCCGCATCGCTGGATCGCCGTCGAGCCGGATGGAACCGACGTTGCGACGCAAATCCATTCGTCGATCGCGCAGCGTTTTGAAGTCGCGGCGTTCGACGTGCCCGGCCTCCTGCCGGGATACGCCGGGCGCACGACCTGGCGCGGTGCCGTCGTCGCGTATCGCATCCGCGATCGCGCGAGCGCGCAAAACATCGTGGTCGCACCCGTCTATTCGGCCATCGACGATTCGCTCGCGCACCTGATCGAGAACGCGAATCTTGCGCTCCTCGACGGCACGTTCTTCACGGAAGACGAACTGCACTCGCTCAGCCTGCCGGCCAAGCCGGCGAGCGCGATGGGACATCTCGCGATCGGCGGCGCCGGGGGAACGTTGGAACGTATTGCCGGGATGGGCGAGCGGTGCGTTCTAGTACACGTGAATAATACGAATCCGATCTTGGACCCCGCTTCGGACGCGTTCGCAGCGGTGACGGGCGCCGGCGTGCGCGTGGCGATGGACGGCGACGTTTTCCGGTTCTGACCTTACGCTACGAGTATTCCGGCGCCTTCGCGTACTCGTCCGACGATCGCGTCCAGCAGGCTCGCATCCCGCAGGTCTGCAAGCATCGCCTCCACGCGATCCGCGGGCACGGAGATCAATAAACCGCCCGACGTCTGCGCGTCGGAAAGCCCGATACGCACGTTCTGCGTAACCGACGGATCGAAGGTTGTGAACGCTGCATGCGTGCGCGCGTTGTGCTGCGTCCCGCCGGGGACGATGCCTTCGCCGATGAGGTCGAGCACGTAGGGCATGAACGGCACGGCTTCGGAGTCGATCAGGAATCCGACGCCGGACGCGCGCGCCATCTCCTCACCGTGGCCCAGCAGCCCGAAACCCGTGATGTCCGTCGCAGCGTGCGCGCCGGCCGCCAGCATCGCGCGCGACGCCGTGTCGTTCAGCGTCGTCATCCAACGGATCGCTTCGTCTAGACCTTCGGGTGGAATCGCGTTGCGCTTGCGCGCCGTCGTGAGAATACCGGTACCGAGCGGCTTCGTCAGCACGAGCAGGTCGCCCGGCTTCGCGGTCGCGTTCGTGACGACGCGCCGCGGGTCGACCGTGCCGGTAACGGCCATGCCATATTTCGGCTCGGCATCTTTGATGGTGTGTCCGCCGAGGATTGCGACGCCGGCAGCGCGTGCGACCGCCGAACCGCCTTCCAAAATGCGCGCGAGAATATCGAGGTCGAGATCCTCGGGAAAGGCCGCGATGTTGAGCGCGGTAAGCGGCGTGCCGCCCATTGCATAAACGTCGGAGATCGCGTTCGTTGCCGCGATCCGCCCGAAGTCGAACGGATCGTCGACGATCGGCGTGAAGAAATCCACCGTTTGCACGAGCGCCAAGTTTTCTGAAATGAGATAGACGCCGGCGTCGTCCGCGGTCCCATATCCGACCAGCATCCGGTCGCTGCCGGCCGGGGTCACGCGCTCCATAACGCTGCGCAGTTCCGCCGCGCCGAGCTTGGCGGCGCAGCCCGCGCACGAGGAAAGTTCGGTTAGGCGGATGCCGGCGGTGTCCATCGAAACGGGTATTCCATGAAGAAGACGCTGTTGCTCCTGCCCGGCCCCGTTCCCGTGGCGCAGTCCGTCCTCGAGGCGATGGCGCGCCCCATGATCAACCACCGCGGCGCGGAGTTCGCTCGCACGCTCGAACGTATAGGAAAAGCGCTGCAGCCGGTCTTCGGTACGGCGGCCGACGTGTTCGTGCTGGGCAGTTCGGGAACCGGCGGCCTTGAGGCGGCGGCCGCGAACCTTTTCGGACCGGGCGACGTACTGCTATCGTGTTCGATCGGCGTCTTCGGCAAACGCTTTGCGTCGATCGCGCAAACGTACGGCTGCACGGTCGAGGCGCTCGACACGCCTCCCGGCGCCGCGCTCGATCCGGCCGCCTTGCAAGCGCGACTCGAAGCGGACCGCGATCGCCGCATCACCGGCATCCTGCTGACGCATAACGAAACGTCGACCGGCGCGCAAAACGACATGGCGTCAATCGCGCCGATCGTGCGCGCGCATGGCGCGATCACGCTGGTCGATTCGATCAGCGGTCTGGGAGCTTCGCCGTTCAAGATGGACGAGTGGGGTTACGACGTCGTCGTCACCGCATCGCAGAAGGCGTTCGCGGCGCCGCCCGGCGTCGCGATGATCGCCGCGAGCGAGCGTGCGTGGAAGAAAATCGAGTCAAATCCGACGCCGCGCTTCTACTTCGATATGCGACGCGCCAAGCAAGCCGGTCTCGACGGCCAAACGCCGTGGACGCCGCCCGTCTCGATCCTGTTCGCGCTCGACGTCGCACTCCAGCGCTATCACGAGCACGGTATGGAAGCGCAGCTGGAGCGTCACGCACGCTACGCGCGCGCGGTGCGCGCAGCGCTCGAAGCGCTTGGCTTTACAATTTTTTCGCGTCCAGGCGCGCACTCCGATACGGTCGTGGCCGCGTATCCGCCCGAAGGCGTGGAGCCAAAGGCCTTGCTGGAGCGGTTGCGCGAGCGTTACGGCGTCATGCTTTCGGGCGGTCAAGCGGAGTTCGCCGGAAAGATCGTGCGTTTCGGCACGATGGGCGACGTAACCGAAGCCGATCTGCTCGGTGCGATCGGCGCGATCGAGCTGGGCCTCGCAGATTTGGGTGCGGCGGCGAACGCCGGCACGGGCACGGCCGCTGCCATCGAATCGCTCGGCGCGCGCGTACGTGTCGGCGCCTAGCGGACTAGCTCCGGCGCTGCCGGATCTCTTTGCGATCGAATCGGCGGCTGAAATCGTCTATCGCGCCATTCCGCCGACGCCGCAGTACCGGTGGCCGCTGCTCGAACGCCGCCTCGGGTGCGAGCTTTGGGCGAAGCACGAGAATCACACGCCGGTCGGTGCGTTCAAAGTCCGCGGCGGCTTGGTGTATATGGACGAACTGGTGCGACGCGGCCAGCCCGTTCGCGGCGTTATCGTGGCTACGCGTGGAAACCACGGGCAGTCGGTCGCGTTTGCGGCCGGCCGCGCCGGCATCGCGTCGACGATCGTGGTGCCGCACGGAAACTCGCCCGGCAAGAACGCAGCGATGATCGCCCTCGGCGCGCGACTCGTCGAACACGGCGACGATTTTCAGGAGGCGCTCGAGTTTTCGATGGAGATGGCCGCGCGCGACGGTCTCGTCTTCGTGCCGTCCTTTCACCCGGATCTCGTGCGCGGCGTGGCGACTAGCGCGCTCGAGCTTCTGCGCGCGGTGCCGGAACTGGACGCGCTTTACGTTCCGATCGGCATGGGTTCCGGCGTCTGCGGCGCGCTCGCCGCACGCGACGCGCTCGGCTTACGCACCGAGATCGTCGGCGTGGTCGCCGCCGGGGCGCCGGCGCTGGCGCGCTCGCTCGAAGCCGGGAATATCGTCGAAGCGCCGGCGAAGACCATAGCCGACGGGATGGCCTGCCGGCGGCCCAACGACGACGCGTTTGCGCTCCTTTCGGCGCGTGCTCTGCGCACGGTTATGGCGAGCGACGTGGAGATTGCCGAGGCGATGCGTTGGCTTTTCGAAGATACGCACAACGCGATCGAAGGGGCCGGCGCTGCCGGGTTGGCGGCCGCCTCGAAAGACGCGGCAGAGCGCGGGTTCGCGCGCGTCGGCGTCGTTCTCACGGGCGGAAACGTCGACGCACCGCTGTTTGTGGACGTCCTCGATCGCGGCCGCCGAGGGTGAGCCATCATCGTCTAGAGATGTATACGGATGGCATCTTCGCCATCGCAGCGACGCTGCTGGTCCTGAACTTTGCGGTCCCGGTCGTTTCCGCTACCGACAATACCGGGCTCTTGAACGAACTGTTCAAACAATGGCCGAAGGCGCTGGTCTTTCTTTAAGCTTCGGCGTCATCACGAACTATTGGCGATTGCATTCGGCGATGTTCCGCGGCGTGTGCGTGATCGACCATAAAACGATGGTGTATAACCTGGTGCTCGTGGTGACCGCCGCGTTCGTACCCTATGCGACCAACGTTGCCGGTACGTACCCGACGCTTCCGGCGGCCGCGGTCATGTACTCCATCACGCTCTTGATTGCGGCGATCGCGGGGCAGCGCATGAGCCAGCATTTGATTGCGTCGAACGCGTATGCGGGCGACGTTCCGGCGGGAGCGCGGGAAGCTCACCGGCGCATCACGCTGGCGATCGTCCTGCGCATCGTCGGGTTAGGCTTCGCGTTTTTCTTGCCGATAGCGACCTACGCGACGTATTGGCTCGTCATCATCTACTACGTCTGCGTCAGCGGCGTGGATGCTTACGGAAACCGGACCGCCGAACAAAAAACGTAGCTCGCACTTACACGTGGTGGTTTGCGAAGTACGGCTTGAGAAACGGTCTGGCGAACTCGGGGGCCGCCCAGAGTATGCCATCGTCGACGTTTGAATCGTACGCGGTGAAGAATGACGCTAGGTGCGATTCGTGCAGGCTGGCCCGAATCGCGGGCGTGAGCGGAAAGAACAGCGCGACGAAGAGGACCGCCCAGAGCAGCGCGTAGCCTTTTGCGAACCCGACCAGCGCGCCCGCGAGTTTATTGCCGGCGCCCAGAATCGGCAGCTTGACGATCGTGCCGATGATGAGCACGGCGGTCATCACGATCAGGTAGGCGACGACGCTCGTCGCGATCATCCCGGCGGCGTGCGCCAGCGGCGGCCCGAGGTCGGTATACTTTGCGATGATCCAGTCCGCGGAACCGTTGTAGTACCATGGTGCGATGGTCGCGGCTGCGATCGCGATCAGGCCGCCCAGTTCCTTGACGAAGCCGCGCGTGAAGCCTTTGAATACGGCGAGGGCGATGACCGCAGCGAAGAGTAAATCGGGCCACACGATGCCCTCGATCATTCGCGGATTGTAGCTCCCAGCTCGTCGCGCAGCACGACGAGCACGCGCGCCATGGCCTCGTCGGCCTCCTCGTCCGTTATGGTCGCATCGTATCGCTGAAGAACGGTGCGAACCGCGAGGCTCTTCTTCTCATCGCCGACTTGAACGCCGCGATACTCGTCGAAGGCGCGAGCCGAACTGCAAAGGTCTCCGAGGACGCTTGCGATCGTGCGTTCGATCTCGGCAGCCGAAACGTCGGGAGCAACCGTGAGCGCGAGGTCGCGATAGGTCGAAGGAAACTTCGAGGGCGGCGAATAGCGCGGCTGCTTGTAGTCCGGAAATCCGTCGAGATAGATGTTGCAGAGATAGACGGGCAACGTAACGTCGTACGCCGTTGAAAGGCGCGGGTCGACGCGCCCGAGGTTGGCAACTTCCCGGCCGTCGATCATCAGCACGGCGGTTTTCCCCGGATGAAAGCCGCGTCGCTCGTCGCGCGAAGTCTCGGCGTCGCGCCCGGTTACGGCCCGCAGCAGCGCCTCGCAGTCGCCCTTGAGGCGGAGCAAATTTTCATCGCGCCACGCGGGTTCGTCGACGGGTTCAACGGTGAAGCCGAACGTCAGCACGTCGGACTCTTCGATATGCCCCTCATCGATCATGAACACGTGACCGATTTCGAATAGCCGCAGAGGTTCGCCGAAGCGGGCGAAGGCTCCGAGCAACCCGGGGCCGATGGCGTAGCGAAGGTATCGCTGATCCTCGGAAAGCGGGTTGCGCACTTCGACCGAGCTGTGGCTCGGCGCTATGCCCGCCCGCAAAGCGCGATCGAAGAAGTCCGCGCCGTGCAGCGAGTGCGTGATCGTTTCGTGGTAGCCGAGCCCGGCGAGCGAATGTGCGATGCGGGTCTCGAGGTCGAACTGCGTGCTCGATATGTCGTGCGACGGCACCGCGGGCATCGCCGGTTCAATTTTCGTCATAGCCTTCGATGCGTGCGACTTCTTCCACCAAGTCGGCGGCGATGGTCAGATCGCGGCGCCATGGGGGCGGAACGACCGAGAACGCCTCGTCGCGCGGGTCGTCATCGATGCGCACGACGCCGCATCCGAGCGCTTCGAGACGCTGCGCGATGCGCTGCGCGGGAATGGCGAGTCCGAGAATACGCTTCACGTCCCGGACGCGCAGGAGGATCGGCGCGAACGGTTCGACATCGCTGCCGAACGCCTTCGGCGCGAAGGCGGTCGCTCCGAGCTGCACCAGCAGCTGCGCGGCGCGCGCGGCACCGCTATCCGTCAACCCGAGCGCGAGCGATTTCTCGTTGCGTGAGGACGCCTCGCTGCGCAGGCCAAGGTCCATCGCCGTGCGGCGAACGCGCGATCCGGTGAAGTTTGCGGCTTCGATGATGATCGCCGTGCGTGCTCTCGCTTACTTCGCTGTTGGCGCAACCCATCACGCCGGCAACGCACAGCGTTTGACTCGGTTCGTCGGTATCCGCAATCACCAGCGCGCTCGGCGTCGAGCGTCCGCTCGACGTCGTCGAGCGTCACGACCCGTTCGCTCCGCGCGGGCATCGCGTACGACCATGTGGGCGTCTTTCACGCGATCCGCGTCGTAAAAATGCAACGGCTGGCCGGTTTCCAGCATCACGTAGTTCGAGATGTCGACGAGATTGTTGATCGGGCGCTGGCCGGCCAGTGCCAAGCGGATGCGCATCCACGCCGGTGCCGGGCCGACGCGGACGTCTGTCGAACCGTTGCGCGACGAAGCGCAGGCAGTCGGGTGACTTTCGATCGTACCTCACGTCGTCGATTTGCCCGCCGGCGCATCGCCGGTTCCGGCGGTTCACCGCGGCGGAAAGTGCAGGGCCGCGCGATACGACGCAGCGAGCTCGCGCGCAAGTCCGAGCATCGACATCGCGTCGACGCGGTTGCGCGTGATCTCGACGTCGAGCACGGCATCAAGCAGGCCGAAAACCTCGACGACGTTCGCACCGAGCATCCGGTCGTCGTCGAGCTGCATGATGCCGTCTTCAAACCATTCCGGCCGGAGCGCCGAGCTCGGCGGCCGAGACCATCATGCCTTCCGATGCGATGCCGCGCATCTTGCGCGGTTCGATCGTCAACTGCGGCAGCTTCGCGCCGATCGTCGCGACCGGAATCACTCTGACCGACAGCAACGTTGGTTGCCGCAGTTGCGATCGTCAGCGTGCGTTCTCGCCGGCGACGTCGACCTGCGCACCTGACAGACGGTCGGCGTTCGGGTGCTTCTCGAGGTCGGACGATCTTTCCGACGACGACGCCCGTGATGACGGGGCGCCGCTCGATCTCTTCGACCGGAAAGCCCAGCATTGCCAGACGATCGGCGATTGCCGCCGGGTCGTCCGGAATATCGACGTATTGACGCAGCCACGCGATAGGAACGCGCACGAGATATCCTGTACTGAAGTCTGTTCTGAGAAACTCGGGTTCGCTGTTCGACGAAACGGCGGACGTCGTCGATTTCGTACCGCGTGATACCGATCCGTTCGGCTCCGAAACCGAATGCCCAGCCGGAATACACGTCGGGATCGTAGCCGACTTCGCGAAGACGTTCGGATGCACCATACCGGAACCGCCCGATTCGATCCAACCCGATCCGCCGCACATGTTGCACGTCTCGCGAGCGCCGCTTTGCATTTCGGGCAGGTCGTGTCCACTTCGGCGCTCGGTTCGGTGAAAGGAAAGAACGACGGACGAAAGCGGACCTGCTGCTCGGGACCAAACAGCTCTCGGCACATGCCGGTAAGCATGCCCTTGAGATGGCCGAAGTGGATGCCTTCGGCGATCAGCAGACCCTCGACTTGGTGGAATTGAAAGAGGTGGCGCGCATCCACGGCGTCGCGGCGGTAGCACTTGCCCGGCGCGAGGATTGCGACCGGCGGCTGGTGTTCTTGCATCGTGCGAATTTGCATTGGCGACGTGTGCGGACGCAGCAGCAGCGAGTCGGTCAGCCAGAACGAATCGAAACCCTTCGCGGGCCGGATGATCCGCCGGGATGTTCAGCGCATCGAAGTTGTAATAGTCGGGCTCGACTTCCGGACCTAAAACGACGGCGAAACCGCGACGCGTGAAATACGCGGCGACATCCTGGATAACGCGGCGAACGGGATGGATCGAACCGGTCAGTGCCGGGATCGACGGAAACGTGACGTCGACGGACTGCGCAAGGTCGGCTTCGAACGCGCGGTTCTCGAGTGCGGCAGCGGCCAGGAGAAGCTGCGCTTCCATCTTCTCGACGGCGTCGTTGATCGTCTTGCCGGCGGCCGGGCGTTCGTCCGGCGGCAGCGAGCCGATCGTGCGGCGGACGGTGGTCACTTCGCCGCTGCGGCCGAGGTAGGCAACGCGCGCGGCGTCGAGCGCGCGTTCGTCAGGCGCTTGTGCTATGGCGGCCGCGAATCGTTGCTGAAGTTCGTCGAGCTGTGTTGCTAAATCACTCATGTAACTGTTGGCAAAAGCGAAGCGCCCGGTTAGTTTCTACTCCGGGCGCTTCCCAAAACGTTCTCTGTTTCTTTACTGGCTCAGGTGGGGCTTGGCGCTGGATGGATCTTTCGATAAGCCAGATAGGCGTCGATCGAACCCGTCGAAGAAAAGAGTCTCCAGAAGAAATTAGAGGTTGCCATAAAGCGCTCGGTCTCCTTCTAAGCCGTCGGCTCCTGGGGCGGCCGGTTCACGGAATGTAGTGGAGTATACCATGCGACTTTTAGCGTCGGTAGTCTTGACTTTTCAGGCCCGAGTGACTCTATTGACAGCCTCCCGAAAGAGGGTGCAACTAGCTGCTCAGCGGGGCGCACGCATTGCCTCGTAAAGGGCGATCGAGCCCGCCACGCCGGCGTTGAGGCTTTCGCCATGCCCGCGCATGGGAATGCCCATGAGCCGCGCGCACAGGCCCTCCCAGCGGCCGAGCCCGTGACGTTCGTGCCCGACGGCCAGGATGAAGTCCCGCGGGAACGTGACGGTCGCTAAAGCGTCGCCCCCCATCGCTAGCCCGAAGACGGGTATCCCGGCCGCCCGGGCGGCCAATTCGACCTCCTCAGGGCTCGCGCAGGCCAGCGGAAGGCGAAACAGGCGCACCCATTGCGCCCCGGACGACCTTGGGGTGGAACGGATCGACGCCCAGGCTCCCAAAGATGGCGCCGGAGGCACCGAAGGCCTCGGCCGACCGCAAAAGCGTGCCCGCGTTGCCGGGGTCGTTGAGATCGGCCAGCAGCAGCACAGCGCCGCGCATTAGCTCCGCAGCCGGACGCAGGCGCAGCGGCGTGACCGCTACGATTCCCGTCGGGGTCTCCAAATCGGAGATTTTCCGGGCCGCGCGGTCGTCCACGATAAAGACCGGTGTGCCGCTCGCCTCGACTTCAGCGACGAGCGGCGCGGCTGCATAGGCCGCTTCGGTCGCATAGATCTCGAGGATCGGAACGCCGCCCTTGCGCGCCTCCGCTAATAGCGTCGGTCCCTCGAAAGCGAAGCGGCCCGCTTGGGCGCGCCCTTTACGCTGGAGAGCGATCGAATCTCCGGGAGTCGATCGGAGTGCGCGCCGAGCCGGAACGGGCATTAGCGCGGGGCGCCCGTGGTGCGCTTTCGCCACCACGCACGCGTGAGAATCATCACGAGAGCGGCAACGATGCCGGCGAACACGATCGCGATTTTGTCGTTGAAATGATGCGGCACGACGAAGATGACCATCACGTAGACGCAACCGACGAAAATCGCGATAAAAAACGCAAGCCAGCCGATTTCGGCCAAAACGGAAGAACGTGGCACAGCGCCTGAAGTACGAGGCGCGGTCCGGCGGTTCCGCCAAGATTTCACAGCATGGAAGAAGTGCCGCAAACCATCGATTCCGTGCGCGTCTTCGAGGGACGCGTCTTCAACGTTCGGGTTGACCGCGTTCGCTATCCCGATGGCGCCGAACACCGGCTCGACATCGTAGAACACCCCGGATCGGTCGTGATTTTGGCGACGCCTGCTCCCGATCACCTCGTCCTGGTCCGGCAGTACCGGCACCCGGCTAGGCGTCTGCTCTGGGAGTTGCCGGCCGGAACCGCCGAGCCGGGCGAAGATCCGGCGGCGGGGGCCGCCCGCGAGCTCGCCGAGGAGACGGGATACCGCGCCGGCCGCATTCGAGCGATCGGCTCGCTCCTCATGACGCCCGGGTTCTGCGATGAGGTCATGCATTTTTTTTACGCTGAAGAGCTGCAAGCGGGCCCTCAATCGCTGGACGAGGACGAGCGCATCGAAGTGACGACGGTCACGCTCGAAGCCGCATGGCGCTTGGTTGCGTCCGGCCAGATCGCGGATGTGAAGACCGTGTTAGCCCTGCTCTGGATGCCAAGCTGGCAAGGTGAAATCGGGGCGGGCTTCGGTCGATAGTTGAATTACGGGTGACCGGCCGCGGCGCGTTCTAACGATACGCCGCGGTGAATTAGCGATTCCAGGAGGACGTTTTGGAAACACCTCACGACATCGAAGCCGTTCTGAAGCGGCTGCTAGACGTGCCCGCCGAAGGCATAGAGCAGACGATGCTCGCCCCAGAAGACGAAGCGTATTTGAATTCGCTTCTTAGTGCCGTGCGCGCCGGGCGCCGTGCGGTGCTGATCGTCGAAGACGCGGACGAACGACTTCGGTATATGTTCAGCAACGCGACCCGCGCCGAAGCGGTTACTATGCTCGGTAAAGTTGTGGAAGCCACCGGCCGGCGGATCGCCGACGGCGACGACTAGCTCGCAGACTTACGGCTCGAGCAGCAGCTCGTCGACCTTGCCGTCCTGCGAGACGGCGAACTTGTAGTGAAACTGGTCGTGCGGATACTGCACGACGAATTCGTAGAGCGTATCCCCATTCGTTTCGGTCGTGCTGGATATCGGTACGATCGTTTGCAATTTCCCGAACGCGGCAAAATCCGATCTCGCGACGAGGTCGTCGGTGAGATAGGCGCTGAACGCCGGCGTAAGTTCCGTGCGATCGATGCGTTTGTCGGCGATCCGTTCGAGCCACTCTTTGGCTCGTGCCACGATCGCGTTGTCGAGATGTACCGAGACCGGCGGTGCGAGGATGTCGAGAATCGCGCGCCGCGACCTGCGCCGGTGCCGTTACGGCGCCGCCGCCGTGCGAATCGGTGTTGGTGAGCACGATGACGGCGATGTGATCGTCAGGCAGCACGGCATTGATCGCGCGGTACCCCGGAATTTCCCCGTTGTACCACATGAATCGCTTACCGCCGCGGCGATCGATAACCCAGCCCAATCCGTATTGAGTCGGACCGGCCACGCCGCCCGGCGTGTACATGTCGCGCACCGCGTCCACGCGCAGGAGAATCGGCATCTCGATGTCCCACTTCGCAAGATCGTAGACGTTCGAAACGACGCCGCGCGCGCCGAGCAGCCACGACGGGTCCGGCGTCCGCGTCGGCGCGAACTTCCCGGCGGCCGTTCGTGTATAACCGACGGCGTGCGTCGGTGAGATACCCGTGTCGCCCGCGTATAGCGTTTGATTCATCACCAGCGGCAGAAAGATTCGCTGTTGAAGAAAGTCGGAGAGCGTCACCCCGCTCACGCGCTCGACGATCAGCCCGGCAACGATGAAGTTGAAATCGTTCGACGCATACGTCGTGCCCGGCGTCGTTGAGAGCTGCATCTTGTTTACCGCAGCCAGCAGATCGTTGATTTTTACCTGCCGCGTTTGATCGGGATCGATGCCGGGGGCTTTCGTGTAGTCGGGTAGGCCGGACGTTTGTTGCAGCAGTTCCGCAACGGTGACGTTGCCTGCGATAGTTAGTTCCGGAACGTATTTCGTAATGCGATCGTCGAGTTTGAGTTTGCCGTCCTGCACGAGCAGAAGCACGGCTGCCGTAGTGAACTGCGCGGTTACGGCGCCGATGCTGAACTGCGTGCTCGCATCGACGGGTATGTGGCGCGCGACGTTGGAATAACCGAAACCGCGCGAGTACACGAGCCTGCCGTCCTCGACGACGCCGATCGCAATACCGGGCGTGCGTTCGCCCGTAACTTCCGCATCTCCGAGCCGATCGATCCGCGACGCCATATCGGGCGTAAACCAGTGACCGGCGACCGGCTGCGCGGCAACCGGGGCGGCGAGCAATAGGGCGGCCGCGAGGCCGAGGAGCCAGGGTTTCATGTGGGCTCTTTAGACTAGTAGGCGAGTTGTGCCTCGGAGACCACGGTCGGACCGTCGACGAGGGCAAGCTGGTCCATCCGGTGGCTGCGGGGGAAATAGAGCATCGCCACGTCGCCGTGCGGCTGCGCTGTACCAAGCATGGTGCGTTCCCCGTCGTGCATCCAGGCCACTTGGAGGGCCCGCGTTGCTCCCCGGACGAGGACCACGTACCAGGAACCGTCGGGGGAGTACATGACCCGAGCATCCGAGCCATCGCTCATTGCGGCGAACGACGCGGTCCGGAAGGGACCGGCCGCCAGCTGCTTCATGCGCCGCGTTCTCAGCCAGCATCGAATCGTGCATCGAGCGATTTTGCTGCCACATGTACAGCGACGGTGCGAACCCGAAGACGAGAACGGCTGCGACTGCGAAAGCCGGGGCGAACCACGACGAGCGCCCGCGCGGCTTGGCCCGCGCGGGTTGGGGAGCCGCCGGCGCGGCGAAGCCCGCCGGAGGCTGATGCTGCGGCTCGGCTGCCGCGAGCGTTGCGACCTGCATCTCGGCTTCACCGAGTTCGGCGGCACACGCCTCACAGGTTGCAACGTGCGCTTCGATTCGCCGGCGCGAAACTTCGTCGAGCATTCCGAGTGCGTAGAGCGCGGCGTCGTCGCCGATATGTTCGCTCATTGACGCTCTCCCAGCGCGGCGGCCAGCTTGCGCAGGCCTAGCGCGATGCGGCTCTTTACGGTCCCGAGCGGCTCGCCGAGGACGGCCGCCACCTCGACGTGGGTTTTGCCTCCGTAGTATGCCAGCTCGATCGGTGCGCGCTGTTCGGGCGGAAGGCCGTTCATCGCCGCGTGCAACCGATCGCGTTCGACCACGTCGACAACGTGCAGTTCGTCGTGTTCTTGCGGCTCCGCAGCGAGCCGCTCCTCCAAACGCTTGCGCCGGCCTTGCGAACGTAAGCGAGAGATCGCCTCGTTGCGAACGCACACGACCAGGAAGCTGCGCACGGCGCCGCGCGCCCGTGAATACGCGCCGGCGGAACGCCAAACGCGCGCGAGTGCGTCGTGCACGCAATCCTGCGCGTCGTCGGCGTTGCCGAGCACGTTGTATGCGGTGGAGTAGAGCAACGCGCCGTACCGCCGGTATGCCTCGTCGAACGCCCAGCGCTCGCGCGCGGCAAACGCCGTCGCGAGCCGGTCGTCATCCACGGTATCCGGGCTGCGCACCGGTTCGAGCGTTCGACGGACCGGCCGGGCGAAGCCTGGAGCAAGGCCTGCGGCGGGGTATGCGATCACCTAGAGAGAACGCCGCGAGCGCCCACCGCGGATGAGCTATGGGTCGTAGGTGAAGCGTGTGATGGATCCGTTCGGTAAGGCGATCCCCCAAAACGTCGAACCATCATGGACGATTTTCTCGAAATCGGGTAAAAGGGTCGCCGGCGCGGGATACGCGAGGCCGCGCAGAGCGTTGCCGTGCAGCGTAAGGACGCTTACGCCCTCGAGGATTGTCGGCCCCTTGAGAAAGCCGCCTCCAAAGAACGTCCCACGCAGGTTCAAAGCGGGGATGTCGGCGATGTTGGCGGCAGGGGACTGAAGCGGCGTTTGATTGCCTTGCGAATCGACGTATACTTCGCCCTTGCCGGCTGAGAACGCGATAACACCGTCGCGCGCCGGAACGACCGGTCCGCTGAGCTGGTGATAGTAGTCGCCGAGTGCCTTTAGCACATGCGTTCTCGAATTGAATTTGAGAATCCGATCGGCGATGCCGTCGAAATAGAAAACACCTGGACGGCCTTCCACCAAATATTGTGAACGAACCGGGCCGATCGTGGTATCGGTAATCGGATATTCGGTAAAGTGCCCGTCGGTCGTGATGTTGCCGATTGCGTCTAGTTCGGTAAACCAGATCGATTTGTCGTGGGCGACGATGAGCGAGAACGTTCCGTAGCCAACGTTCCTCTTGGTAATATTTTGCAGTAGAAACTCTGTAACTTTTCCCGACGGCGTGATTCGGCCGATCGTCGGGCCCTTGCTGCCGATGAAGTTCTCGCCTTCTGTAAACCAGATGTTTCCGTCGGGACCTTCGATTAGACCCTGCACCCAAGGCACCTTGCCAGCCACGACCGCGTTGCCGGCGGCCGAAAGGTACATGATTTTGCAGCTCTTCGGGACGACGACGCACTGGTCAAACCAGAGCGTTCGTTTCGGGCCGACGGCGATGTCGTTCGTCACCCATCGCGGGAAAGGCGTAAATGCATTCGGTAAGAACGCCATCGTCCCGTCCGTCGGATACGCATTCGGCGGCGGGTTGGAGATCGTCAGATAAATCGGCTCGGTCAGCAGTTTTCCGTCGTACGCAATTTTCACGATGCTGTTCGCGTCCGTAAAAAAGAGTCGCCCGATCTTCACATGCGGGCTGAAGTTCGTCTGTTTCCCGACGAACGGAGCCGGGAAATCTCCCACATCAATTGTGTCTCCGTTTGCGTCGGTTGCTGCCACTTTAAGGTCAACCCGTTGCGGGTTTTCCTACCGGTGGATTCGCATTGCCGACGAACTGTACGTGCGCAGGAACCCCTTGCAGTTTGACGACAATCGGCGTCGTCTTTCGAGAGGGCATGCTCTGCTGACGATAGCCGCGCGACAAAACCTGTTCGCGAACGGATTCTAGGTCGACTTCGATCGAATCGAACCCCGCCGGAACCGAAAAAGCCTTCGAAAACGACGTCGGGTTAGCGAGGGTCGGTGAATGGTAGACGACCTTGTCGGCAACCTTGACAACGACGTAGACGGTGGATGCCGGAGCAAAACCGGTGGTCGAACCACGTGCTAAGCGCTCCGCCGCCTCGGCTCGTTGGAATTTCGAAAGTCAGAGACGCCTTCGCGGTACCGCGCGCTGTAGGCAGCCCCGTCATAGAACCCGCCGCATTGGGCACTGCGCCGACACTCCATGCACATCCGGAAATGAACGAAGCGAGCGCGGCTAAAGTCGCAGCCCGTCTAGCGATATCGAACGAATACATGCTTGGGGACACCCGCTTTATAAAAGAGGGCCGCCGCGTTAGCGGCGACCCCGAGTTTTGTTTTCGAAAGCCGCGCCTTCTACTGCCCGACGGCTTGTTTTGCCATTGTGAGCAGTTGGCCGAAGGCCTTCGAGTCGCTAATCGCGAGTTCGGAGAGGGCCTTGCGGTTGAGCGTGACGCCGCGACTTTTTGAGGCCGTTCATGAACTTCGAGTACGACAGCCCCTCGCGGCGGACGGCCGCGTTGATGCGGCTGATCCAGAGCGAGCGGAAGTCGCGCTTGCGGACGCGGCGATCGCGGAAGGCGTACGCCAGCGATTTGAGGAGCGCTTCGTTTGCAACGCGATAGTTGCGGCGGCGTGCCGCGCGGAAGCCCTTGACGAGCTTCATCACCTTGCGGCGATGCTTTAGACCGTGTACGCCACGTTTGATTCGTGCCATGTTTGCAAACCCTCCTTAAACCAGGTACGGGATCGTCGGCGCTAAACGCTTCAGATCGCCCTTGAAGGTAGGCTGGTCTTTACGGAAGTTGCGCTTCCGCTTTTTGGTTTCTTGCTGAGGATGTGGCCGCAGCCGCTGAATTGGTGACGGTGCAGCACTTTGCCGGTTCCCGTCACTTTAACGCGCTTGGCGGTTCCTCGGTGGGTTCGAATTTTAGGCACTGGTAGGCTCCTTTGTTTTCGATTTCGTCCGTCTCGGCTCGTCCGCTATCGTCGCATGTCGTCTTCTTCGTCGTGCGCGTCCGGCGCGTCGTTCTTGTGATCCGCGTGATCCTTGTGATCCTTAGCATGTTCCCGTGCTCTTCTTGCTCCTTGTGCTCTTTGTGGAGCGAGGAGAACTTCGGCGGCCCGTGCGGCGTTGCGCGCGGCGCCAGGATCATGAACATATTTCTTCCTTCGAGCTCGCGGTTCGCGCTCGATGGTCGCGAGCGGCGCCATGTCTTCCGCCATTCGGTCCAGCAATCGCCGTCCGAACGCGGTGTAGGTGATCTCTCTGCCGCGGAACATGATCGTTACTTTGATCTTGCTTCCGTCGAGCAGCAAGCGTTCGGCCATGCGCGCCTTTGTCTCGTAATCGTGCGTCTCGATCTTCGGACGCAGCTTCACTTCTTTTAGCTCGAAGTGGCGCTGCTTCTTGCGAGCGTCTTTGTCTTTTTTAGACTGCTCGTATTTGAGTCGACCGTAGTCAGCGATTTTACACACGGGCGGTTGCGCCGTGGGTGAGACTTCGATCAGGTCCAGTCCGGCGGTGCGCGCGCGTGCGAGCGCCTCGTCCGTCGGAATGACTCCGAGTTGCTCGCCTTCTCGTCGATGACGCGTACCTGGCGGATTCGGATCTGATCGTTGATGCGAAGCGGTCGTGCTATGGGCGTAACTCCTTCAAAGAAAAAATGGCGCTGCCGAAGCAGCCCCACCGCGACGAAACCAGCCGATGGTCCTCGAGGAGAGAACCGGATCGCCCGAAGGCATCCGGTGAGCGTTCCCCAAAAATGCTTCGCATTTCCGGGGACCCGAGAGGTTTAACAGGCGCTACGCGCCCCCGCGGACGAGTCCGCGGGTCCCGAACCGCTACTTCGGCTCGCAGAGCATAGCACGAGCGCCCGGGGTCGCGCAAATTGCGACCTAAGTCGCGGGCTTTGGCCGAGGTGCAGGCGAGCCGCTCCACCAAAACGCCCCGAATGGAGCTTCGCCGCACGCCTGCCCAAGCCGAAGACCTGGTTGCCTTGCTTCCGGCCTTTGCCGATATGTACGCGCGGATGATCCGCGAGTGCGGCCTCGAGGGCCAGGGCTTCGTGGATGACTGGCGCGATCGCCTCGTCGCGTACTTTACGGGCGAGTTCCGCCGCGGCGCGATGGCGCTGTACTTAGCCAAGGTCGGGGCGAGATCGTCGGCAGCGCCGCGGTCTTCATCAACGACGGGCGCACCAACCAGGTACTGCGCGACCGCTTTGCTACGATCGCCGGCGTCTTCGTCGAGCCCGCCTACCGCGGCCGCGGTATCGCGCGGGCGCTCACCGAGAGCGCGATCGCTGGGCCCGCGCAATCCTGCGCTTCGATCCGGCTGACCGCCTCAAAAGATGCGGAGCGGCTGTATCGGAGCCTCGGCTTCGCCGATGGCCGCGAACTCGTTTTAAAACTCTAGTCGGCGGGCTTCGTCCGCATCGCGAACAGCGCCACGACGAGCAGCACGACGAACAGCAATGCGAGCGCGATTGGAAGCGCGGCTTTCTGGAGCCATGGCGTTCCGCCGGCGCTGCTCGCTGCAAACGCCGTCGATGCGGTACCGCCGAGCGTGGCGACGGCAGCGACGTTCCAGGGCTCGTGCTGCAAGCGGTCGCCGAGATCATAGACGGGCGCTTGCGCGGCGTCCGTTGCCCCATATCAAGCGGTATTGCGCGCCCTGCGTCGGCCAGAAAGATGATGTGGTGTGCGAATCCCAGCGGCGTGAGCGCAACCCGGCGAGCGAGGCTGTCGTTGCGGTTTTCAATCGTCACGCGCAGTTCGCGAACGTGTTGGTCCCCGGTCGATATCGCAGAGGTAGCCGTCTCCGCGCGCCGTTCCGATCGATACGTGCTGATTTGGGCGTTTGAGAGCTGCTCCCAATCGGATTCGCCGTTTGCCGGCCGCTCGAATAGCACGTCGCGCGAGTATTGCGGCGTCGTCGCTTCAAAGGCTACCGCGCCGAGATTCGTATTCGGCGTGCCGAAATCGAACGTTACCACCGTGTTCGAGCCGGACTGCCGCGTCGATTGGGTACTCGTCAGCGGCACGAGCTGAACTGCTACGACGATCGCCGGGAAGGTCGCGCCGGCGATCG
>CAWAJD010000019.1:0-28247 GCA_963782265.1 Vulcanimicrobiota bacterium | reverse complement strand
CCGGCGCGAGCTCCGGAAATTGTCAGAAAGACGTGAGCTCCGGAACCGGACCACCGAACGCTGCATCCGTGGAAACGGGTTTGCAGCGCCGAAAGCAAGATCTGACGGCGCTCGCTCAGCGAGCGCGCCATGCGGCGCTGCGCGCGTTCGTACGTTCCCGGAGCCATCAATGCCGCAAGCGCCCTTTGACCGATCGGAGAGCTGCCGCGGTCCGCAAGCCATTTGATCGCACGAAACGTATCGCGCAGTGCTGCTGGTACGACGATATAGCCCAGTCGCAGTTCGGGAGAAAGCGTGCGCGCGAAAGTTCCGACGTAGATGACGCGTCTGCCGCCGTCGAGGCCGCGCAGCGCCGGAATCGTTCCGCTTCCGTAGTGAAACTCCGAGTCATCGTCGTCCTCGATCACCCACGCGGCTCGTTCGTTTGCCCACGCGAGCAAGTTGAGGCGTCGTTCGACGTTCATGATCGCTCCGGTGGGAAACTGATGTGACGGCGTGACGTAGAGCACCCGAACGTCGCGCAAGCGTGCGGCGTAACGCGAGACATCGAGCGCGCCGTCGTCGAGCGCGCACGGTACGAGGCGCGCGCCCATTGCGAGAAAGGAACGCCGCGCACCCTGATAGTGCGGGTCCTCGATCCGACCGGCGTGGCTTCTTCGCATAGGGCTGGACGACGAGATCGAGAGCTTGCTGCGAACCGGTGACGACGAGAACGTCGCCGGCCGACGCGTCGATTCCGCGATGCCGCCGAAGATGGCGGCAAATCTCGTGTCGCAAGACTTCGAGCCCGGACGGATCCGGTAGTCGAACTCCGCGTCGCGCCCGGCATGCGAGAGCGAGCGCGACCACGCTCGCTGCGTCCGTTCCTCGGGCTCGAACGTTCCGTACCTGAAATCGATGTCCGTGAGCTTTTGGCTAGCTCTCCGGCCGGCGTCGTGCGGTGTCAGAGCGAGCGCGCGCGCCGCGTACGCTGAGACCGAAATGGGGGCTGCTGAGCCGGCGGCGGCGACGCGGTAGCGGGAGTCGAGACCTACCGCGACCCGCGATCCGGATCCCGGCGAGGATGTGATATATCCCTCGGCGGCAAGCTGTTCGTACGCCGCTACCGCGACGATGCGCGAAACACCCAACTCGCGCGCCAGCGCTGGTACCCGGGAGCGCGCTCGCCGGCTCGAGGCGCCGGCTCAGGATGGCCTCGCGTAGAGCGGAGGTAAGCGCGCGATAGAGCGGCCGTTCCGAACCCAGTTGGAGCAACATAGCGGTTATAGTGTTTCGTCAGAAAGCGGATATTTACTAGGTCCGGTTCTGCCATTAGGCTAGCGACATGGAACGCAAAGCGGCCATCGCCCTCATCCTCACCGGGACCGGCACACTGGCCGCCGGCTTATCGCCCTCGACCGCCCAAGCAGCGGAGAACGGAGCCCCCGTCGTGCCCAACACCGATTTCGATTTTTGGATTGGAGACTGGAAACAGAAGAATCGCCGGCTCAGAACGCCGCTTGCGGGCGCCGACGATTGGTACGAGTTCGAATCGCGGTCGACCGCGCGCCACATCTGGGGCGGCCTCGGGAATATGGATGAGTACTACGGGGATGCGCCATCGGGAAAAATCACTGGAATGTCGATGCGCTTCTACGATCCGAAGGCGGAGCAGTGGAGCATCTATTGGGCGACTGCAGCCAATCCGCGGGTCGGCGTACCGACGATCGGCAGCTTCAAGAACGGCGTAGGCGAGTTCTTCGATCAGGAAGATCTTAACGGCAAGAGCATTCTCGTGCGGTACACGTGGTCGAAGATCACCCCGGTTAGCTGCCGGTGGGACCAAGCGTTTTCGGACGACTTCGGTAAAACGTGGGAGACGAACTGGATCATGGAAAACGCGCGCGCATGACGGCCGATGTTGCGAACTCGTGCGCCGTCGTCGAGCTGCGTCAATACACGCATCGTCCCGGCCGCCGCGAGGAACTGATCGAACTCTTTGAAGAGAAGTTCCTTACCGGCCAGGCCGAAGCCGGTATGACCGTGATCGCGACCTTTCGCGATTTGAACGATGCCGATCGTTTCGTGTAGCTGCGCGGTTTTCCCGATATGATCGCGAGGGAAGAAGCCCTGAAGGCCTTTTACGGCGGCCCATTGTGGAAAGCCAACCGGGACGCGGCGAACGCCACGCTCGTCGATAGCGACAACGTGCTGCTGCTTCATGCCGCCCGGGCGAACTCGGGATTCGCCTGGGACGAATCCCGCGGCGGCCTCGTTGCCGCGATGATCTACCCGGTCGGAGCGGATGGTGCGCAGACGTTCATCGAATTTTTCGAACGCACGCTCCAACCCGCACTCGTCAACGCGGGGTCGACGCTTTTGGCGACGTTCGTGACGGAACACGCCACGAACACGTTTCCGAATCTCCCATTTCGCGAAGGCGAAGATGTATTCGTGTGGTTCGCCCGGTTCGTCGACCGCGCGTCGTTCGAACGCTACCTCGCGGCAACGCAGTCGTTGCAGCCGCAGCCTTCCGAAGTGCTGTTGCTCGCGCCGACCGCGGCTTCTCGCGTCCAGTGAGCGCGGAATCGTGAAAAAGCTGTTCTTGTGTTCGCCTCTTGCCGCAGTGCTTCCGCTTCCCGCCGCAGCGCAATCCGGCCAGCGTGACGGGAGCCACGATTTCGATTTCGAGTTCGGCTCGTGGAAGACGCACTTGCGCCGCCTCGTGCATCCGTTGAGCGGATCCACGGCCTGGAACGACTACTCTGGAACGTCGGTCGTGTATAAGATTTGGGGCGGCCGCGCCAACTACGGAGAGCTCGAGGTCGACGGCCCGGCGGGGCATATCGAAGGCCTAACCATCAGGCTTTACGATCCGCAAGCGCATCAATGGAACGTCAGCTTTGCCAACGCGGCGGCTGGTACGCTCGGCACGCCGACGGTCGGCGGATTCGAAAACGGCCGCGGCGAGTTTTACGACCAAGAGACGTCCGGCGGCCGAGCCGTCTTCGTGCGCTTTGTCTTTTCCGACATCACCGCCAACGCGTTTCGGTTCGAGCAATCCTCTCGGACGACGGCGGCAAAACGTGGGAACCCAACTGGATCGCAACCTTCGAGCGAACGACATAAGCTGTGGAGACAAACGCGCGTTCTCTCGAAACATCCGGCCGCTCGCGTCGTACTATGAGTCATGCGGGATCGACAAGCCCGAATCGCCGGTTTGCTCTACCTGCTCGCCATCGTCGTGGGCTGGCTGACGCTTGCGTACCTGCCCGACCGGTTCGTCGTATCCGGTAATGCCGTAGCAACTGCGCAGAACGTTGCGGGTAACGAGGCTCTGTTTCGCGTTGTGGTCTTTGGCGATCTCGTTTGCGGCGTTGTTTGGCTTTTTGTCGTCCTCGCGTTGTACCGCCTGCTTGGCGGCGTCGACCGAATCCAAGGCGCTTTAATGGTCATCCTCGGCGAATTCATGCAGGTACCGCTCTATTTCTAAACGCCGTGAACTATGCGGCGGCCCTTCTGCTCGTAACGAAAACGAATTATTTGTCCACGTTTTCCGACGTGCAGCGGGACGCGATGGCGATGCTGTTTCTAGGATTGCACCACTACGAACTCCTCGCTAGCTGCTGTTTGCCGGCCTGTGGCTCTTCCCGTTCGGTATCCTCGTCTTTAAATCGAGATTTCTTCCACGACGCTGGGAATCTTACTCGTCGCCAACGGCTTCGCCTGGGTTGCGATTTGCGCGAGTGGCTTCCTCACCCCGCAATACTCGGGCATCGTGAGCACGATCACCGCGCCAATGAATCTAGGCGAAGTAGCTATTGCGTTATGGCTGACGGTCATGGGCGCGAGAACGCTGGGTGCCGCTCGCGACGGCTCCTAAGGCGCGGCTATCCTTAGGTTCCGTAACGGCGCTGACGCAGCGCGTAGGCGTCGAGTGCCGATTGCAAGTGCGCTTCGTCGAAGTCGGGCCAGTAGGTTCCGGTTGCCCAGAACTCTGCGTACGCGGCTTGGAACAGAAGAAAGTTCGAGATGCGCAGCTCGCCGCCGGTGCGTATAACGAGGTCGGGATCCGGTAAGCCGGCGGTGTAGAGACGGCTCTGGATCGCGCGCTCGTCGATCGTTGCGGCGTCGCGCAGGCCGGCGCTCACTTCACCGACCAACGCCCGCACCGCGTCGCTGATCTCGCGACGGCCGCCGTAGTCGATGGCTAAGTTGAGCGTGATGCCGTCGTTGTGAGCGGTGAGATCGACGAGATCGTCGAGCGCCGCGCACGTGCTCGGGGGCAATCGGTCGTTACGCCCGCACAAACGGACGCGGACTCCTTCATCCGCGAGCCCGCGCAGTTCGCCGCGCGCCGCGGTTCCGCAAAGGTTCATAAGGATATCGACTTCGGCCGTCGGACGGTTCCAGTTCTCTTCGGAGAACGCGTACGCCGTGACGACGCTCACCCCCGCGGTCCGTGCCGCGAGCAGCGTTTGCCGCAGGGTCGTGACGCCTTGCTGGTACCCGAAGGCAATCGGCAGCCCGCGCTCTTCGGCCCAGCGGCGATTGCCGTCCATGATGATCGCGACGTGTTTTGGGATCACGTCGTAGCCAGCTTCCCCTGCGGTGCCCGAGCTTGGGAACGCTGGTGCACGTCGCGCACGACGGCTTCGAGCTCGTCGACGTAGGCGAGGAAACGCTGCCGGCCGCTCTTGGTGATGCGATAGACCGTCAACGGGCGGCCGGGCCCGCGCTGTTTCTCGGTCTTGACGATTCCGATGTCGGCGAGCGCGTGCATGTGGCGGTTCAGGTTGCCGTCGGTCAGGTCGCATGCGTTAGCGAGTTCGGTGAAGCTGAGACCATCCGGATGCGCGATCAAACAGGTGCAGATCGCGAGCCGGCCGCGCTCGTGAAAGATGCGCTCCAACCCGGGGTACGAAAATGGCGCGTCTTCCGCGTCAGGCATGACGTCCGTCCTTCCAAATAAGATAGCCGATACCGATTTGCCCGATGCCGAAGCCGAGGGGCATCACCCACCAAGCGAGGGCGAGCGGCGCGAGCGGCGTGACGAGAAATACGATGGCGAGCAGCGCGAACGCGAGCGTGATGCCGATGGTCGACGACGGCACGACGCTGCGCGACGCGAACAATCCGATCGCGTACAACGCAAACCACGTGCCCGGAAGAAGCGCGTAAGCGCCGCGCTCGCCGAGTGCGAGGCTCAGCGCCCCGCCGAGGATGACGCTCGGTGCGATGGAACGCGCCGCCGTTCGAAACTGACTGCGCGCCCCGGGACTACGATGCTTGAGCACCCACACCGCGACCGTGCCGTAATTGAGCGCAAGCGCGACGGCGAGACACGCGATCCAGATGAGAACGTAGGTGTGCATCGCATCGGGTGTCTGGGGCAGCGGGACGAGCGCTTGCTGAACGAAGCCGGCAGCAACGGCTACGGCGCCGCTGGCGATAGCCGCCGGGCCCGAATAGCCTTCGAATCGCTGCACGAAGGCAAGGCGGTCGCGGACTTCTTCAAGATCGGAGAGGGCGCGCTCGATTTCCATGGAGTCCCTTCGCTTTGCGTTGCAAAGTCATATACTTTGTAACACAGAGCCTCCCTCAGTGCAAGGGCTAGTAGAGCAGATATTTCTCGCGGGCGGTCATGAACTTCTCGACCGGACCGCTCCAGGTTGCGATGATCTCGGTCGCGCTCTTGCCGCTTAGGAGGCCTTGGCGCAGGAGCGCGGTTCCCCAGTCTTTGTCGAGCGCGGCGGCTTTGACGTCGAGTGCGTGGGGGAAGAGGTCGCGAAAGGCGACGAGGATTTCCACCGCGGTTCGCACGGCCTGAAACGACGCGGGTTCGAACACGACGAGCTCGACCCCGGAGAGCTCTTTTCCGTTCCAAAAACCGGCGATCGGCGACCAGGCTGCGGGGCGGAACCACACGCCGGGCAAATTACGGCCGTTCAGGCGCGCTGCCAACGCGTTGCCGTCGATCCCGGCAGTGCCGGCTAAGAAGAACGGTTTCGTGAAACCCGTGCCGTTGTTGACGCCGGCGTTGTCGATCAGACCGGTACAGAGATACACGAACGTCGTCTGCCACTCCGGGATGTTCGGCGACGTCTGCACCCATTGCAACCCCGTGTCCGGCCAAATCATCGCTCGGTCCCAGCCGCGCATCTTGACGACGTGAAGGTTCGCGCCGATTTCGAATCGTTCGTTAAACATGCCCGCGAGTTCGCCGACCGTCATGCCGTGGCGCATTGCGATCGGGTAGAGTCCGATGAACGATTCGAAGGCGGCCTCCATCACGGGCCCTTCGATGGTCGTGCCGCCGGTCGGGTTCGGCCGGTCGAGCACCCAGAACTCTTTGCCGAACTGCTTCGCACTCTGCATCGCATAGGCCATCGTCGAAATATACGTGTATGCGCGCGAGCCAACGTCTTGAATGTCGAACAGCAGCACGTCCACGCCGTCGAGCATCGCGGCGTTTGGGTGCCGCGTCGCTCCGTACAGGCTGTAGACCGGTAAGCCGCTTTGCGAATCGGTATACGTCGCGACCGACGAGCCGGCCGGCCGGTCGCCGCGGAAACCGTGTTCCGGCGCATAGATCGCTTTGAGGTGCACGCGCCCGGCGCGGCGGATCGCGTCGACGATCGATTCGAGCCGCGATGTGACGCCGGTCTGATTGGTGATGACGCCGGCGCTGCGGCCGTTGAGGGCGCGCCACTCGTCTTGCAGAAACGCCTCGTCGCCGAGCGTAACGCGCGCGCGCGGCAGCGATTCGGCCGATGCCGGTAACGTGCTTGAGGCGGCGAGAGCGGCGGCGGAAGCGAGAAATCCCTTACGATGCATGCCGCGCCGGGTTCGCCTAGACGAAGCGCGGTTCCGTCGTCTCCGGGATGATCCCGGCTGCGTGAGCGCGCGAGAAGAGCGCGTGGACCGCTTCGATGCCCTCTCGGCCGACGTCTTCGGTGAATCCGTTCACATACAGCCCGATGTGTGCGCGCATCACGATATCGTCCATCTCGAAGGCGTGCTCGCGGACGTATGGCATGACCTTCGCCTCGTTCGCGCGCGCGTAGGCCAAGCTCTTACGAATCGCTTCATCGATCTCGCGAGCGCGGACGTCGTCGATGTCGTTTCGCACGAGAATCGCTCCCAGCGGAATCGGCAGCAACGTGTGCGTCTCCCACCATTCGCCGAGATCCACGATCGCAACCAGGTTTTTCTCGCGATAAGTGAAGCGCGACTCGTGAATGATCAGCCCGGCGTCGACCTCTCCGTTCGCGACCGCGTCCGCGATGCGATCGAAGCGCATCTGCACGACGTTCGGCCTGCGGCCGAAGGCGAGCTGCAGCAGCATGAACGCGCTCGTGTGCTCGCCCGGAATGGCAATCCGCTTGTCGGCGAAATCCATGAAGAGCGTTCCGACGCCGTGGCGCGAGATCAGCAGCGGTCCGCAGGCGCGCCCGAGCGCTCCGCCCGAGCGGAGGATGCGGTAGTTCTTCATGAGCGATGGGATCGCACCGTAGCTGACCTTGGTGAGTTCGTATTTCGCCGTTGCCGCCGACTCGTTGAGCTCTTCGATGTCCGCCAGTTCCACATCGACGTGCGGAACCGAAGGGCCGAGCAATTCGTTGGTCAGCGCCGCAAAAATATACGTATCGTTCGGGCAGGGCGAATAGGCCAGCCGGTAACTCATGGGTGCTCCGCGTGCTGATGCCCGGCGTCGAGGATCGTGAAAAGCGCGGCGAGCACCTGTTGTAACCCGGCCACACCGGCCGCGAAATCCCAGCCGGAGCGTTCGATCTCGCCGACGCGATTCGAAATGCCGCGTACTTCCACGGCGTGAACGCCGGCGAGTTGCGCGGCGCGCATGACGGCGAAACCTTCCATCGTCTCGACTTGGGCTCCCGATGCGGCAAGCCGCTGCGCCGTCGCTTCGCTCGTCGTTACGCGGGAGACCGTGATTCCGCTCAGCGATGGAAAACCGATGCCGCCGAGCTTCGCTGCGAGGAGCGGGTCGCAGGTGCCGACGGTATCGACGACGCGAGCTGCATCCGGGAGCGCGAGCGGCGCGCCGTCTTCGCGATCGAGTTCGAAGCGCTCGGTAGCAACCACCACGCCGCTGCCGACGTTTGCGGCGCCGTCGAAGGCCCCGGCGATTCCGGCGCCCACGACGAGTTTGAAGCGCTGCTGCGCGAGTTGATGCGTAACCGCCGAGGCGGCTTCGACGACCCCGACGCCGGTTACCAGGACTTCGACGCCCTCGCGCGGCTTCCAGAATGCAAGTTCTCGTTCGACCGCACACGTAAGCAGAATCACGGCGCACCGATGAACTTGTGGGTTTGCAGCGAGAGGCGGAAGCGCTGCGGATGCGTCTTCGCGTAGTCGAGCGCGATCGCAACGTTCCCCGCCTTGTTCCCCTCCGGCTGAAGCAGGATCGTCGGATGCTCGGCAAAGAGTGGGAGATGTTCCTCGGGTACGCGCCCGTCGACGATCAGCTTCGCCTCGTTGGCGCGGCGCGCCATGCGCGGATCGACGCGCTCTTTCGGCGAGACGCATAGCCAGACGTCGTCGGGCAGCTCGGTGAAGATCGTGCCGTTCGATTCGATGTGCACGCGGCGGCCGTCGGCGCGCAGCGCCTCGATCAGCGCGGCCGTCTCCGTTTGCGCGAGCGGCTCGCCGCCGGTGAGGATCACCATCGGGCACTCGCCGCCGATTCGCCGCACCGCGCTGACGACGGCATCGACCGATTCGATCGATTTCATCGAATAATCGGTATCGCAGAAATCGCACGCGAGGTTGCAGCCGGCCAAGCGTACGAAGACCGCCGGCGTTCCGGCCCACGTGCCTTCGCCTTGGATGCTGTAGAAGATCTCCGCAAGCTGGATCACCCTAGTGAAAGTCGCTTCGCCGCAGCGCCGCGCACGAGTTGGTCGTTTCCCACAGGACGAGTTCGTCGAGGCCGGTTAACGCCGGTTCGAGCCGCTTCCAGATCCAGTGAGCGATGTGCTCCGCAGTCGGGTTCTCGATGAAGTCGTTGAGCGTTTGATGATCGAGCGTGTCGACGATCTCGCTACGGACGATCGCCTTGATTTCGTCGAAATCGACGATCATCCCGCGTGCCGGCCCGTCGGTCTGTAGCGGGCCGCGCACGGCGACTTCGAGAACGTACGAATGACCGTGCATGCGCGAGCACTTGCCGGGATGGAACGGCAGCACGTGCGCCGATTCGAATCGGAACGTCTTACGAATTTGCATGGGGTGGAGCGCGTTAGAGCGCTCCGTCCGGCCCCATCGCTTCGAGACGCTTCTTGAGGTCTGCCAGGAAGCCGCTTGCGACGTATCCGTCGACGACGCGGTGGTCCAGCGACAGGCAGCAATTCATGATCGAGCGGATCGCGATCGCATCGTCGTCGCGTACGACCGGCTTCCTAACCACGCTCTCCATGGTGACGATGCCCGCCTGTCCCGCGTTGATGATGGGGGCGGACGCGTACGAACCGTTCGCGCCGTTGTTGTTGACGGTAAACGTACCGCCGGCCAAGTCGTCGACGCCGAGTTTGCTGCGGCGTGCCTTGTCGATCAACTCGCCGCCCGCAATCGCGAGGCCCTTGATCGAGAGCTGGTCCGCGTGTTTGACGACGGGAACCACGAGATTGGTTGGCAGCCCGATGGCGATACCGATGTTGACGTCCTTCTGAACGTAGATGCCGTCCGCCGTGAACTTTGCGTTCATCAGCGGGAACGCTGCCAACGATTCGACGACGGCGCGGATGAAGAAGGGCATCAGCGTGAGCTTGTAGCCGGTTTCGCGTTCGAAGCGGTCCTTCTCACGAACGCGCCACTTCCACACGTTCGTGACGTCGACTTCGACCATCGACCACGCGTGCGGGGCGGTGCGTTTGCTCTCGACCATGCGCTCGGCGATGATGCGCCGCGCTTGATTGAGGGGAATCGTCGTTCCGGGAATCGGCTGCGCGTACGTCGACGTTCCGGCGGGCGGCGGCGGTCCCGATGGTTTCGGCATCGCGGCAGGAGCGCCGGTCGCACCAAAGTTCGTTCCGACGGCGATGGACTGTCCGACCGCGGCAGCGGGGCCCATGTTTGCGGCGGTGAGTACGTCCTCGGCGGTAACGCGGCCGTTTGCGCCGCTTCCGGTTAAGGCGCGGATGTCGATCGCGTGTTCGCGCGCGAGGCGGCGCACGGCCGGCGAACAGCCGCGGAGCGCATCCTCGGGCGTTCCCCCACCCGTCGCTGGAGCGGAAACGGTTTGCGGGATCTTCGCGTGGCCGTTGGTTTGCGGCGGGCGCGGCGGCTGCGGCGACTTGTTCGGCTCGGTGAAAACGACTGCGCGGGCGCTGCCGGTGCCGCGGCGGGTGCGCTCGGAGCGGCGGCACCCACTTCGTCGATCACCGCAATTGCCGTACCCGTCGCCACGGTTTCGCCTTCTTTGACGAGCATCTCGCGGATGACGCCCGTGACCGGCGACGGCACTTCGGCGTTGACTTTGTCGGTCGAGACTTCGACGAACGGCTCGTATTTGTCGACGGTATCGCCGACCTTCTTGAGCCACTGCGCGACCGTCCCTTCGGTGACGGTTTCGCCGAGCTGCGGCATCGTGATCGTGGTAGCCATTAGAACTTCACCATTTCTCGCATCGCTTCGGCCATCTTGGCCGGCGACGACATGTACTCGTGTTCCAGCGGCTCGGCGTAGCCCATCGCGGGAACGTCGGGCGCCGCTAAACGCCGGATCGGGGCGTCGAGATTGAAGAGCGCTTCTTCGGCGACCATCGCGCTGATCTCCGCGCCGATGCCGCCGAACTTGTTGTCCTCGTGGATGACGAGCAGCTTGCGCGTTTTTTCGACGCTGGAAAGGATCGTGGTCTTATCCATCGGGCGAATCGAACGCAGGTCGATGACCTCGACCGACATGCCTTCTTGCTGGAGCTGCTGCGCCGCATCGAGCGCCCAGTGCACGTACAGGCCGTACGATACGACGGATAGCTGAGTGCCTTCTTTGAGCACGTTGGCCTTGCCGAGCGGAATCGTGTAGTGTCCGTCGGGCACTTCACCTTTGATCAAGCGATAGGTTTTCTTGTGCTCGAGGAAGAGAACCGGATCCGGATCGTCGATGGCCGCATTGAGCAGCCCTTTGACGTCCGCCGGGAAAGCCGGAGCAACGATTTTCAATCCGGGCACGTGATAGAAAAGCGCTTCGATCGAAACCGAGTGTGAAAGCGCGCCGCGAACGCCGCCGCCATAGGGCGTGCGAATCACCAGCGGGCACGTGTACTCGCCGTTGCTGCGATAGCGCGTCTTGGCGGCCTCGCCGACGATCTGGTTGAACGCCGGATAGATGAAGTCCGCGAACTGAATCTCGGCGATCGGCCGCAGGCCTTCCATGGCCATGCCTACGGCGATGCCGATGATCGAGGCTTCGGCGATCGGCGTGTCGACGACGCGCTCGGGACCGAACTCGCTGATGAAGTCCTTCGTAATGAGAAAGACGTTGCCGCGCGCGCCGACGTCTTCGCCGAGAATAATCGTGCGGTCGTCCGTTTTCATCGCCTCGTACAACGTCGCGCGAACCGCTTCGACGTTGTTCATGACGGTCGACGATGTCGTGCTCACTGCCACGGCTGCCAGGCTCCTTCGTAGAGATGGGTATAGAGTTCGGAGGGCGCCGGATACGGGAGCGCCTCGGCTTTGTCGGTCGCCTCGTTGGTCTCGCGAAGCACGTCTTTCTTCATCGCTTCGAGTCCGGCAGCATCGATCGCCCCGATGTCGAGCATGACGTTCTCGAACATCGGCACGGGGTCCATCTTACGCCGCTCGGTGACCTCTTCTTTGGTGCGGTAGGTCATGTCGTTGTCGTCGGTCGAGTGCGCGAGGAAGCGGTAGCACATGCCTTCGATCAGCGACGGGCCGCCGCCCGAGCGCGCGCGATCCAGCGCCTCGTTCACGACGCCGTACGTTTCGACCGGATCGAAGCCGTTGAAGCGCCGGCCCGGCATGCCGTATCCCGCCGCGCGCTTCCAAATCTCCGGCTGCGCCATCTGCTTGTTCAGCGGCGTGGAGATCGCCCATTCGTTGTTCTCGACGAGCATGACCAGCGGAAGCTTGTGGATCGCCGCGAAGTTCATCGACTCGTGCCACTCGCCTTCGCTGGTCGTTCCGTCGCCGCACGTCACGAGTACGGCGCGACCCTTTTCGCCGCGATACTGCATGGCGTACGCGGCGCCGACCGCGTGCGGAATGTGCGCGGCGAGGATCGACGAGAACGACAACATCCCCGCCGCTTTGGACGAGTAGTGATTGGGGAACTGGCGCCCGCCATTGTGATCCTCGGCGCGCGCGAAGAGCGAAAGTAGAATCTCGAACGGCGTCAGACCGATGCCGATCGCGAGGCCGAGATCGCGATAGTACGGCGCGAGAATATCTTTGCCGCGGTGGAACGCCATTGCGGCGCCCGCCTGCAGTGCTTCGTGGCCCTCGCTGCCGAGCGCGAACGGAACTTTGCCTTGGCGGTTGAGTTGGAAGCCGCGATTGTCGAGCTGCCGCTGCATCAGCATGTTGCGCAGCATCGCTCGCAACTGCTCGTCGGTGAGCCCGTAGCGTTCGAGCGCTCGCGCTTTCGTATCGGTCTTGGCCATTATTCTTGCTTCCTTCTAACGTGTGTTGCTAGGAGCTCGTCCTAGCGCCATGGCTCCCAGCCGTCGGCGTATACGTTCGTGTAGAGATCGCCTGCGGTTGGGTAGGGCATGGCTTCGGCCCGGTCGGTGGCATCGTTCGCTTCGGCAAGGACGGAACGCTTCAGTTCTTCCGCGCTCTCGGCGGTGAGAATTCCATGTTCGATCAAGAGGCGCTCGAAGCACGGCACCGGGTCGTTCTTGCGACGCTCCTCGACCTCTTCGCGCGAGCGGTACGCGCGATCGTCGTCGTCGGTCGTATGAGCCAGGAACCGGTAGCATTTTGCCTCGATCAGCGTCGGGCCGCCGCCCGAGCGCGCGCGATCCAGCGCCTCCTTTACGGCGGCATAGCAGGCGATCGGATCGAAGCCGTTCACGACGACGCCCGGAATCCCGTAACCGGCGGCCCGTTTGTACACGTCGGGTTGCGCCATTTGGCGCGCCAGAGGCGTCGAGATCGCCCACTCGTTGTTTTCGCAGAGAAAGACGACCGGCAGCCGGTGCACGGCGGCGAAGTTGAGCGATTCATGCCACTCGCCTTCGCTGGTGCATCCGTCACCGAATGCGGTAAGGACGGCGCGATTTTCCTTCGATACTTCATCGCGTACGCCGCGCCGACGGCGTGCGGCAGCTGCGCGGCGATGATCGAACTGATCGAGTAGAGGCCGAGCCGGCGGCTGGCGTAGTGGTGCGGGAACTGTCGTCCGCCGGAGTGATCCGAAGCGCGCCCAAAAAGCGACAGCAGCACTTCATACGGCGTCAGCCCAATCCCGATGTCGAGCCCGAGATCGCGGTAGTACGGCACGAGCACGTCGGTGCCGCGGACGAAGGCCATCGCTGCGCCGGCTTGCACCGCTTCATGTCCCTCGCCGGCCGAGGCGAAGGGAATTTTGCCCTGGCGATTGAGCTGAAAGCCGCGGCTCTCGAGCGTGCGATGCGCGATCATCGTACGCAACAGTCGAACGAGCTGCTCGTCGCTCAGGCCGTGGCGCTCGAAAGGCGGTGAAGCCTTCTTCGTGGAGCGAGGCGGCGGAGGCCGGCGGACCGGCGCTTTACTTTTGGGCACGGGACTCCGTAACTCGCCCGGCGCCGCTGCCAAATCCTGCGGCGCTCCCCGGAGGTACCGGCCCCCCGCTCGCCCGAATTGGGGGCCCGATGCAAAAAACGGGTGTTTTCATGCTCGCGCTGTTCGGTACGCTCGCCTCCGCACCGGCTCCGGCTCAGACGCCGGCGCCGTCACCGACGCCCGCGCCGTGGAAGTTCGACAACCCATTCTGCGAGGTTCGCGCCGGGCTCGTCCCGGTTGAATCGGCGATCCCCGGTACGGAATATGTAGTGGAGTTGTATGCGAGCCACGGCACGCGCGTTTCCGCGCATGTCACGCTGATTGGCTCCGAAGGTGCGTACGACGCGAACGTGCCCTCCACCAATTTGAGCGGCGCACTAGACGACCGCCGGACGGACGGTATCGACATAAAGATGCCGGAATCGGCGCCGATTCACTATTTCTTCGTCGATACGATTGCGATCGACGACGAAGCGCCGGTCACCTGTCCTTCGTACGTTCAGCCGTCGGGTTCCGGTCCGTCTGAGGACTCCATCGCGGGACTCGGCCTTACGAACGTGACTGCGACGTTTCTGCAGAAGCTGCCGGATCTGCCGTGCGGCAAAGCCTACGTCGAACCGACGTCTCGCAAAGGTTTCGAGCCGATCGTCGGACACTACGGCGACAAGCCGCGCTCCGTCGTGATGCACGTCTTCATCGATTCGGCCGGCAACGCGTTGCGCGCTTCGATGACCCGGTCGAGCGGCGTGGAGGGTCTTGACGATGCCGCAATCGCTGCCGCCGAATACACGAAATACAACCCCGCGCAGTTTCTTTGCCAACCCGTCGTTGGAGAAATCGATATGGAAATGGAGTACTCGTCTCGATGAAACGCACGATCGTTGGGCTATGCATTCTCTTGGCCGCTCTATGGTTCGGCGCGGCCAAGGCCGACGCGATGACGGAGTTCTGTCCGGCGACGGTGGAGAGTATCGAATCGTCCGCCGGTTCCGACGTTCCCGCGGCGGAATATTCGTACGCGTTGAATGCCAAGACGGCGCGCAGCATCGCCGATGCGTCGATCATCGCCGATACCGACCACGGCTGGTACAAATGGAGCGTCGCAGACATTCCTCTGCCGATAACGACCGAAAGCGTTACGACCGGAAATAAGACATACCAGCACAGCTTCGCGCAGTCTAGTCGCTTGCAGGTCGTCTTTCCGGACGCGCTTCTCATTCGCCACGCGTGGATAGCGAGTGCGCGTGCGAATTCACGAGAGCGTCGCAAGCTGGGAAAAGGTTGGTGAGACCGCATGCGAGGTCCCGACTTACAACAATCGCGGCGTACGGACCGCGGAGTTGGCGCGCCCGCAATCGCGAAAGGCGACTCCCTCTCCGCAGCCGCCCGGACGGGAATCCTCTGCGGCGCCCGCCGGTGTGGCGCGAGCCGTCCCAACGTCGATGCCGTTCGACAGCATCGATTGCGACGTTCCGTTCCGCCAAGCGACCGTCACCGCCGCCGAGCATCCCGATTTTCCGGCGAGCCTCCGCGACAGCGGCATTTCCGCGACGGTGTTGATCGCGGTTGCAGTCGACGAACAAGGCAACCTCACCGACGCGTCGCTCTACGCCAGTTCCGGTTTTCCCCCGTTCGATTCGGCGGGGCTGCGCGCGGCACGCATGTCGTCGTACTCCGGGCCGATTTCGTATTGTCAAAAGGTCCGCGGCGAATACCTATTCAACGCAACGTTTCAACCGCGCTCATAGAGGATTGCGGCGCCGCGCCTGCGGAGAAGCAGGCATGAAAACGGTTTGGCTTGCGTCGGCCGCATTGACGGCGTTCCTGTCGGCCGGCGCGAGCGCCGATGCGATGGTCGAGCAATGCCCGGCGCACGCGAGCCAACTTCGGGCCAGCGGGAAGACCGCGGACGCGACGATCTTCACGTACACCATCGACGCGCTTTCGCAGCGGACGGTCGACGCGACCCTGATTGCGGATACCGATCGCGGATGGTTCTCGTGGAGCGTAGCCGGCGTTCCGCTAGTGAGTGTGAATCGCATGGACCAGGCCGGCACGTGGCCGGTGCCTTATAAGGCGTGGTCCTCGCGCGATTTGAGCGTCGCGATACCGGGCGACGTCGTCGTGAAGCACGCAATGGGTCACGAACGGGCGTGCGACCGGTGAGACGACCTTCAATTGGGATGCCAAGGGTTCGATCGCGTGCGACGTGCCCGGATTCGATGCACCGCCGTCACCCGCACCGGCGGCCGTACCGCCCGCGTCGATCGCGGTCATTCCGCCTGAGACGCCGGTTGCGAAGACGACCTCTGCACCATTCGAGATTCTGGCGTGTGATAAGCCGTTCGTGGCAGCGGCGCCGCTGACCGGGCCTCCGCTCAATCCGGCGGCGCTCGGCGGCCTGAATAACGGGCTGGCTGCCGAGGCGACGGTGATCGACGTTGCCTTGGACGGTGCCGGAAACGTTCTCGACGCCTGGGTAAAGGGTTCGACGCACTCCGCATTCGACAAACTCGCGATGGCGGGCGCATTGCAGAGCAAGTATACCGGCGCGGTTTCCTATTGCCGCCCGGCCGAGGCGATCGCGAAATATACGGCTTGGTACCAGCCGACCAGCTAAAGCGCCGGCCAGGGGAACCGCGTCCGCTCGGGCCGTACTGGTGCGTTGATGATGACGCTTCCCGTTCTTGAAGTTCCGCACGACGAACTCGTCCGCTACCGGCGGCATTTCCACGCGCACCCCGAGCTATCGCTCGAGGAATTCGAGACCGCGGCGTTCATCGAGCGCGAACTGCTCGGCGAGTTCCAGCTATCCGACCTGCGTACCGGCGTTGCAAAGACCGGCATCTTGGCGACGCTGAGGGCGGGAAACCCGGCCCGGTCACGCTGCTGCGCGCCGATATGGACGCGTTGCCGATGCGAGATCAACGACGTTCCGTATCGCTCGACGCGCGACGGCGTGATGCACGCGTGCGGGCACGACGGTCACGTGGCGATCCTGCTTGCGGCGGCGCGCGAGCTGGCCGACGTCGCGCCGAAGTCGCCGGGTACGCTCGTCTTCTGTTTCCAGCCGGGCGAAGAAGGCGCGGCCGGCAACCAGATGATGATCGAGGACGGCGCGCTCGAGAACCCGCACGTCGACCGGACCTTCGCACTGCATCTCTACAGCGGCCTCGACGTCGGGAAGATCGGCGTGCGCGACGGTCCGTTCTTCGCCTCGGCCGACGATTCGTTGATCGATCTCGCCGGCAAGGGCGGTCATGGCGCGATGCCGCAATCGTCGGTCGATCCGATCGTCGCCGGCGGCGCAGCTCGTCACGATGCTTCAGACGATCCTCAGCCGCGAGATCGCGCCCAAGGATCCGGCCGTGTTCACGGTCGGTCAGTTCACCAGCGGCACGACGTTCAACGTCATTCCCGACGAGGCGATGATGAAGGGAACGGTTCGCGCGTTCGACGCGGAGGTTCGCGAGTCGATGCCCGAGCGGATGGAGCGCATTGCTGGCGGCGTTTGGCCGAGGCGTTGCGGGTCGATTATCGAGGTCGACTATCGCTGGTCGCTATCCGCCGACCGTCAACGCCGCGCGATCCAACGACGTCGTTCGCGCGGTCGGCCGCGCGCTGCTCGGCGCCGGAGAACGTCGTCGAGCACGACATCGTCATGTGGGCCGAGGACATGTCGTTCATGCAGGAGCAGCGGCCCGGCGCCTACTTCATCGTCGGCGTCGCGGGGTGGCGAGGCAAGCTTCGTAGCCGCAGCACAACGCCCGCTTCGATATCGACGAGCGCGCACTCGACGTCGGCTACAAGATGATGGTGGGGCTCGGCCTTTGGGGTTAGGACAACCTCCTGAGCTATTGCTCTCGCGTCCGTCACCGTGAGCACCCAGCGGATTGCTCGGCGTATTGATCCATCTCGCGCAGGGAGCGCTGCAGCCAGCGGTACGCTTCGTCCTTCATGAGTTTGCGCCGGCGCCGCCGTTCGGCGCTCTGCGCAAATAGGAGCGCTGCGTCGAGCTGGCTCTCGAGCAGCGGCCATTCCTCGCGCAGCGCGCGCTCGGAGGGCTCGGCCAGGCGGCCGATGACCGGCGGCGCCTTGCTGCGAGGATAGTGCAGCGCGAACTCAAGGCGCGCGAGCGAATATTGGCTGCGAGCACCGATGAACGAGCCGAGAAGCTGCACCAGGCGGACGTCCATGCAGAGACGAGTTCTCCCGACGGCGAAGCTCCGCCTTGTCGACCTAGCCTCTTTCAGATCAAGGAGACGCGGATCTTGTCGAATTCGGACGCGCGCAAGTACGTCATCGTCGGGAACGGCTTTGCCGGTACGACGTGTGCGGAGCAGCTTCGCAAGCACGAGCCGTCGTGCGAGATCACGCTGTTCGGCGACGAGCCGTACACGCTGTACAATCGCATTTCGCTTCCGCCGATGTTGCGCCATCAAATTCCCGAAGCAAAGGTGATGATCCGCAATCTCGCCTGGCACGAGGAGAACCGGATCGATCTGCACTTGCGCACGCGCGTCGACCGCGTCGTCCCGGAAGAGAATATCGTCGAGGCCGGCGGCAAGCGCTATCCATACGATGCGCTCCTGATCGCGACCGGCGGACGCCCGAACCCGACCGGCAAACCGGGTTCGGAGGGGGCATCGAACCTTTACCCGTTTCAGTACCTCGACGACACGCGCGCCATCTCCGAACAGATCGATCGCAGTAAGGCGGGCGTTGCATCGGCGGATCGTTTATCGCCTACGAGCTGGCCGAGGCATTCGCGTCGCGGGGTATCGAGACGCACTGGCTCATGCGCGGCCCGTATGGGCTGCATCGCATATCGACGAGGAGTCGCCGGCGAGCTGCTGCACGACTCCGCGACGGCCGAGCACGTGCACATGCACTACGGCCACGAAGTCGACGAGTTTATTCGTTCGAACGGCGAGATTACGAAGGTCCGCACCAACAAGGGCATGGAGATCGAAGCGCAGTGCTACGCGTACGGCTTCGGATTAGCCATGAATACGGAAATCTTGGATGGGTCCGGCATCGAGATCAGCAAGAACGGCCTTCTCTGCGACGATCACCTCGAGACCAACATCAAAGGCATTTACGCCGCCGGCGACGTCGCCGATTTCTACGATCCGATCCTGGAGATGCGCTACCGCATGGGCACGTGGAACAACTCCGGCGCGCACGGGAAGGTCGTCGCGCAGAACATGATGGGCGGCAGTGAAAAATACCACGACGTTCCGGAGTATTCGTCGCTGCTCTTAAAGGCAGACCATCACGCAGTTCGGGCTCGGCCTCGACCTTCAGCCGAATCTCGAAATCTCTCGCAAGGTGGATCGCGAGAAGAAATGGTATCGCGCGCTATTCTTCTGGGAAGATCGCCTCGTCGGCGGACTAATGCTTGGTAAGGGCAACCGCGCCGGCAAGCGTAAGTACGTCGAAGCGATTAAGAGCAAGCAGCGTTTCCCGAAACCCGAGTGGGAAGCCATGCTCGACTGGACGGCGTAATGGCTGAAGCGTTACCCGACGTCCGCCCCATCGACATCGCCGAGGTCGAGGCGGCACGAAAACGCATCGCCGGAACGATCGCGCGTACGCCGCTGTTCGCCTAAGCTGGGCCGGGCCGCCGCGAGGTCTATCTCAAGTTGGAAAACCTTCAGCCGATCAACTCGTTCAAGCTGCGCGGCGCCGCGAACGCGGTCGCGAAGCTCCCCGAAGCACGGCGCGCCGACGGCGTGTGGACGATCAGCGCCGGAAATGCCGGGCAGGGCGTCGCGTACGCGGCGCGCCAAGCCGGCGTGCCGTGCACCGTCGTGACGATCGAGACGGCGCCGCAGACGAAAGTGGAACGGATGAGCGCGCTTGGGGCGACGCTCGTGAAGGCGTCGTTCGACGCGTGTTGGGAAGCGATGGAGCGTCGGGAGTTCCCCGGCGTCAAAGGAACGTTCGTGCATCCGTTCGACGACGACGATTTCATTGCGGGCAACGCCACGATGGGTTTGGAGATCGCCGAAGATCTGCCCGGCGTCGAAGTCGTGATTGCCGCGATCGGCGGCGGCGGCCTCATAGCGGGCATCGCGACCGGCGTAAAGTCGCGCCTTCCCAAGGTGCGCGTGTTCGGTGCCGAGCCGGAAACGGCGGCACCCGGCTCCGTTTCCTACGCGAACGGCGAAGCATCCGCTTTCGAGGGATGGCAGGCGAGCTTCGTCGACGGAGCCGGCGGGAAGAGCGTCTTCCCGCGGATGTGGCTGCGCTTCAAAGATATCGTTGATGGCTCGATCGTCGTATCGCTCGACGAAACCAAACGCGCGATGCGCACGCTCGCGGAGAAAGCGCGGGTAATCGCGGAAGGCGCCGGCGCACTATCGGTGGCCGCGGCGCTGTCGGGCCGCGTGCCGGGCAAAGGCCCGATCGTGGCCGTAATATCGGGCGGCAACATCGACCTCGCAACGTTCTGCGAGCTCATCGCTTCGGTCTAACGTGGGCGCACTGTCGAGTGCGATCGCCGGCATCGTCGCGGTACTCGCGAGTTTTCTAACGATGTACGCGATCGGAGATCGCTTCTCGGCCGGACCGGGCGTCGCGATCATGTCGGCCGTGCTCGCCCTTACGCTGGCGCGCCGGCCGAGCGCGGATACGTCGCCCTGGCTAAGGCTCGCGATGCTTCCCGCGGTTGCGATTGGGGCGGCCCTCGTTGGATATCTGCTGCTATCGATTCCGATACTTGGCGCGATTCTGTTCGTGGCCGCGATCGTTCTCTCGGTTTGGCTGCGTCAGTTCGGTGCGCGCGCGGCGGAACTCGGCGGTTTGATCGCCCTGCCCTTCGTAGTGATTTTGATCTCACCGGTAAGGCCGAACGCGCCCGGTGGTCCGCTGGTAAATCTTGTGCTCGTCGTTTGCGCGGGACTCGTTGCTCTGGCGTGGGTTGCGATCGTTCGCTACCTAGCAGCGCGTATCGGCCTCGCACCGGCGCAGCCTGCGCATCGCCCTTCGCGTCCCGAGTCCCGTCGAGCCCGGGACGGCGAGCCGAACGTGAGCACGCGAATGGCGCTGCAGATGGGTGTCGCACTGGCGGCCGCGTTCGCGATCGGCCTAGCATTTTTTCCTGCGCATTGGGGATGGAGCGTTCTCACCGCGTTCATCGTGTGCAGCGGAACGCGCGGACGGGGCGACGCAGCCTACAAAGGCGTGTTGCGTCTCGGGGGGGCGTTGGCGGGCACGATCGCCGCGGCCGCCGTGCAGCACCTTGCACTTCCTAGCGGCGTGGCAACGGCCTGCGCGATCTTCGCCGCGCTCTTTCTCGGTATGTGGCTGCGCGAACGCAACTACGCATATTGGGCGGCTTGCATCACGCTCGTGCTGGCGCTGCTTCAGCGTTCGGAGAGCGAACCCGAGATCGCAATGCTGCTTGGGCGCCTCGAGGGAATACTCGCCGGCGCGCTTTGCGCCGTCGGTGCTACATGGTTCGTTTATCCGATTCGAACGGAATCGGTCGTGCGGCGTCGCGTTGCGGACGTTCTGGCCGCTCTTGAGGATCTTTTTAGCGGCGGGGAAATGGCGCCCGACGAGCGCGCGAAGAAGTTAGCCGTCCTCGACCATCGCGCTGCCAAGATGGACCGCGTCGCCCCGCCGGTCGAGCTGCACCGGCGGGTCTTCGCTCGGGCGGTCGACGAACATCCCGCCGCTTGGATCGCCTTGGTGCGCGAGCTCGTAACGCACGCGCACGAACGTGCCGGAACGGGCGCGCGCCGCGGAGATGAAGCGACGCGACGAGCGATTCGCCACTCCCGACGGTCGATCGGAAGGCGGTTGACGCCGCAGGAGTTGGAGGCCATCGGCGACGCCCCGGTCAGCACGTCGCTGCGCCGGTTGCGCGAAACCCTCCGATAGGTGGCGGACGGTATCGTCAGCGGATTCCGGTTGCCAGCATCTGCTCGAGGCTGCGCCCGCGGCCTTCGATGCCGTAGTGCAGCCACCACACCATCGTCAGCGTGCCGCAGAAAAAGATGACGCTCATCGCGGTGAAGACCGCGCCAACGCCCATCTTTTGGTAGAGGAAGTAGAAGAGCGGCGGCGCGATAATGGCGCCGATGCGTCCCACGGCAACCGAGAGGCCGATTCCCGTAGCGCGCACGTCGGTAGCGAAGATCTCGCTCAGCACCACGTAGGCACCGGCTCCGCAGGAAGCGCTGAACATGCCGAACACCAAGAACGTGGCGACGAACACCGGCGTCGTATGTGCGAACGCGAGCGCCGCGCAGAGCAGCGCCGCGCCGCCGAACGCTGCGATGAGCGTCGGTCGCCGGCCCCACGTATCGCAAAGGTACGCCATCACGACCTGGCCGCAAAAGCTGGTTCCCGCACTGACGAGGTAGAGGAGCGGGATTGCCGTGCCGGTGATGCCGACCGCGGGGAAGATCGCGATGCCGCCGATTGCGAGAATGCCGTAGTACGGCATCACCTGCGCGAGATTGAGTGCAAACGAAAAGAGCAGCCGCATCGGGGTCTCGCTCCAGAGCCGGCGAACTTGCGCCATGTACCCGGCGGGTTCCGCCGGCGTGTCGACCGCATCGGCGAGCGGCACCCCCTCCTGTGCGCCGAAGAGCTTTATGACGATCGCGCGTGCTTCGACGGCCCGCCCGCGGGCGAGCAGCCAGCGCGGCGATTCCGGCACCGTATTGCGCACGAACAGCACTCCGACCGCGACGACGGCTCCGAACCAGAACACGGTGCGCCACGCACCGATCGGAAGGCTGCCGAGCGCGAATAATGCGGCGGACGACGCGAGGATCGCACCGATATTCCACGATGCATTGATCAGCCCGTCGACGCGCCCGCGGTACGCGGGCGGAATGAATTCCTCGATCGCCGAGTTGATCGCGCCGTACTCGCCGCCGATACCGATACCGGTGATAAAACGAAACACCGCGAGCGACGCGAAGTCCCACGAAAAACCGGTAAGCACGGTCGCGATGCCGTAAATTGCGAGCGTTATGAGGAACAAGCGCCGCCGTCCGAGCCGGTCGGCAAGCGGGCCGAAGACGAGCGCGCCGGCGAGCATACCCATCGTGTAGATCGGATTGACCCACGATGCGGTCGCGCCGCCGAAATGCAAATCTTTCGCGACGTTGGCGAGGACCGGTGCGGTGACGGTCGATTCGAAGCCGTCGAGGATCCACGCGATACCGAGCGCGACGACGATGCGCAGATGGATGCGTGACCAAACGGCGCGATCCAGAATGTCGGCGACGTTCACAGGCGGCGGCCGATTGGCGTGCGAAGGCTCGAAATTCATGCGGATCCTTATCACAAACGATGACGGCATCGATTCACCCGGGATCGCGGCGCTCGTAGAAGTTCTTTCGGATGGACACGAACCGCTCGTCGTCGCGCCAACCGAGAATCGCAGCGGCGTTTCCCACGCGATCACAACGTATGAAGCGATAACCGTCGAGCGTCGAAACGACGCGCGCGTATTTTCTTACGCCTGTTCGGGCACGCCGGCCGACTGCGTCTTTCTTGGGGCCACCGTGCTTTCCTCGCGGCCCGATCTGGTCGTGAGCGGCATCAATCACGGTCCGAATCTTGCCGACGACGTCAACTACTCCGGAACCGTTGCCGGTGCGATCGAAGCGGCGCTGCTTGGCATCCCCGCGGTCGCGGTTTCGCTTGCCGTCGATCACGATAGCTCCGAGCAGCGTCATTGGCTGGCGGCGGCGGAGATGACCCGCCGCTGCATCGAGCGTATCCTCGAGACGGCGCGCGAGCCGGCGCATTATTGGAACCTTAACGTGCCCAACATCGCGCTTAAAGCCGGGCGCGGCGTCATGCTGACGAAGCTCGGGCGAAAGACGATTTGCGGCCGTGTCGTCGGCGAAGAACACGAAGGTTCGACGCGCTACTTTCGCGCGTGGGAGTCGCCGTTCGAAACCGATCGCGACACCGTTGGAACCGACATTGCCGCCGTTCATGCCGGTTACTCGAGCCTGACGCCGCTGTTGCTGGACCGAACCGCACATAGCATCCTCGGCTGAGCCTGCATGCTCCGGCTTAGCCCGCGGTCGCTCGCCGCAGGCAAGCGACGAACGCTTCGATGTCTTGCGGCCGAGTCGCCCAGTGCGTCATCCAGCGCACTTCGGGGAGCAGCTCGTCGAAGGTGAAGAAGAAGAATTCGCTGCGCGCGCGTTCGATTGCGTCGCGATCCATCGTCGCGAAGACCGCGTTGCACGGAGCCTCGCGCGTAATTTGAATGCCCGGAATATCGCGCACGAGGTCGAGGAGCCGCGCGGCCATCGCATTGGAATGGCTGGCGTACTTTAGCCAGAGGTCGCCGGTGAGCAGTCGCTCGAACTGCGCCGCGATGTAGCGCATCTTGGACGCAAGCTGCATCGCTTGCTTGCGAACGTAGCCCACCGCCTCGCGGTGGAGTGCCGGGTCGAAGAAGCAAATCGCTTCCCCCAGCATCAAGCCGTTCTTCGTGCCGCCGAAGGTCAGCACGTCCACGCCAAGGTCGACCGTCAGCGCGCGCGGCGTCGTATGCAATGCGGCCGCCGCGTTGGCGATGCGCGCACCGTCGACGTGCACCAGCAGATCGTGCTCGTGGGCATACATGCAGATGTCGCGAATCTCGTTCGGCCGGTAGATGCCTCCGAACTCGGTGGCTTGCGAGATCGATACGACGCGCGGCTGCGGGAAATGAACGCTCTTGCCCGACTGCAGATAGGGCTCCAAATCGTCGGGTCGCAGTTTCCCGTCCCGAACGGCGATCGGAACCATCTTCGAACCGGTGAAGCGCTCGAAAGCCGCGCATTCGTCGGTTTGCAGATGCGCGCTCGCCGGCAAGAGAACCGACTCCCACGGCTGCGTCAGCGCGGCAAGCGCCGTGACGTTCGCTCCGGTTCCGTTGAACGTGAAGAGCACGTCGGTCCCTGCTCCGAAATGCGCGCGGAAGCGTTCGACCGCGCGATCCGTCCACGCGTCTTCACCGTAGCCGAGCGCGTCGCCGGTATTTGCATCGAGGATCGCCTGCAGAATTTCGGGTGCGATCGGGGCGTTGTTATCGCTTGCGAAGCTGCGATCCACTAGATGGTCACCGTCGTCCCGCGCCTAGCGACGTCGGCTTCCCAACCGAATGCACCGTTCGCGAGTGCCGCGAGCGCGCTGGCCGACTCCGCCTCGCCGTGAACCGCGTACAGGTGCGGTTTCGCCGGACAGGTTCCAAGCCAGCGCTTTAAGTCGTTCCGGTCGGCGTGCGCGCTGAACCCCGCCAGGGACGTGACCTTCGCGTGCACGGGAAGCGCATCGCCGAACAGATGGATGGTATGTGCGCCGTGCACGAGGTTGTACCCGAGCGTTCCGGCGCCCTGGTAGCCGGTAAAGATCACGGTCGCCGTACTATCGGGCAGCGCACGGTGCAGATGGTGCAGGATGCGTCCACCCGACGCCATGCCGCTGGCCGAGATGACGACGAACGGACCTTTGAGCGTGTTGAGCTGCTTCGATTCGTCGGTCGTCACGTGCACGGTCAGATGCTGCAAGCCGAACGGCGTGCGCGCCGAGTCTCCCGGAATGGTTTTGTGTGCGTCGGGAAACTCTGCGAAGAGCGCGTCGACCTTGATCGCCATCGGACTATCGAGGTGGATCGATAACGCCGCGATCTTGGGGTTCGCCTTTTGCAGCACGGCAATTGCGTAGAGCATGTCCTGCGAGCGCTCGACGCTAAAGGCGGGGATCACGATCGGGCCGCCGCGTGCCATCCCGTTTTCGAGCGCGTCGTTCAATTCCCCCAGAGCGTCGGGCGGGTGCACGCGGTCGCCGTACGTCGATTCGCAAACGAGCGCGTCGGCGGCCGGCAGCGGTTCCGGATCGTACATCAGCGGGCGGTCGTAACGGCCGAGATCGCCCGAAAAGACGGCATGTTTGCCGTCGAGCAAAATGTCGACGAACGCCGAGCCGATGATGTGGCCGGCATTGTGATAGGTCGCCGTCGCGACGCCGGCGACCTCGAAGGATTGGCCGAGCGGTACGGTCTTCACCAAACCCATCGTCCGCGCAACGTCGTCGGCATTGTAGTATGCGGGCAAACCGTGCGGCCGTTCGTGCTGGAAGCCCCGCTGGCGGAGCATACTCTGCAAATGCGCGGAGTCTTCGAGGACGATTTCCATCAGCGGCCCCGTCGGCGGCGTGCAGTAGATCGGCCCCCGAAAACCGTCTTTTACGAGTTTGGGCAAGTAGCCGGTGTGATCGAGATGTCCGTGCGTGACGACGACGGCAGCGATTTGTGCCGGCGGCACCGGGAGCGCGACGTCGTTGAGCGCGCGCACGTCGACGACGCCTTGGAAGAGCCCGCAGTCGACGAGGAAGTATTTTCCGCCGGTGGAGACGAGGTGTTTGCTGCCGGTGACGGTTCCGGCAGCCCCGATAAAGGTGATGTCAGCCACGGGTCTCCTGCGTTACGAGCGGGCGGCGTAATGGGAATCCGGCGTCGCGATTGAAAACAACCGAACTTGCGACCGTACAGCGCAGGTAGAAATCGAGGCATTTGTCGACGAGCGCTTCGGGGTCGTCGCCGGCGATGATGGTCGAGCCGGTCTCTTTGTGAACGAGCGATGCGATCCGCTGGAATTCATTCGAAATACCGCCGGAGTTCGTAAGGATGCCGATGAGCTTGCCCTCGTCGTACGCAATACAGAACTCGCCGAGCGTACCGCTCCGGCCGCCGAGGAAGAGCACGAAGTCGGAGCTGTGAATGTTGTGCGTCTCGCGGCCCATCAACCCGGATCCGGTAAAGACCATGGTCGTATACGGCTGGAGCGGTGAGGTGTAAACGTTGATGTGTTCTTCACGCGAGAGCGCTGGCGAAACGCCGAGGCTGATGCCGCCGGCTTCCGCGGCGCCGAGGACTGCCGCGTGAGGCAGACCGGGACACGCGCCGGTCACGATCGTGCAGTTTCGTTCGGCAATCCGCCGGCCAAGCCGCCGGGCGAGTTCCAGCTCCCCCGTCGAAATAGAGCCTCCGGCGGAGCCCATGACTCCGATTTGGACATTCATGGGTCGAATGGTATGTGACGACGATGTTTGGCACCTACCGCGACCTGGAAGTCGCTTGGAAACGGCTTCGAAGCACGCACGACCTGCGGGTTCGCGAGGTTGCCTGTGTCGGCGCTCCGAGGACGCTGCTTTGCGTCGAGGCCGGGGATCATATGCTCCCTTCGATCGCGCTGGCCGCCGGCGTCCATGGCGACGAACCCGCCGGCCCGTGGGCCTTGCTGGCCTTCGTCGCCGAAGGGAGGCTCGATCAACGCTACAGCTATCGTATCTGGCCGTGCACGAATCCGACCGGGTTTATCGCCGGCACACGCGAGAGCGCCGACGGCATCGACCTCAATCGCACGTTCGGGCGCGGGGGCGGTTCCCCGGAAGCCAAGGCGATCCTCACCGCGAATCGCGACCACGCCTTCGCTTTGTCGATCGACCTCCACGAGGATGTGGATGCCATAGGTTTTTACTGCTACGAGTACGGCGGAGCCGAGTTAGGCCGCGCTGCGATCCGGGCTTTGGATGAGGCCGGCCTACCGGTCGATCCGATGGAGGCGACCTTCGATTTAACCGGCCCGCTGGACGAGACGGGATGCGAACGCGAGCGCGGCCGAATCGTGGCCGACGGCGGACTGGAGGCGGCGGCGCTGGGCGGCTTTTCCTACAACATGCTCTTGGCGCGACGGGCGGCCCGTCACGCACTGACCTTCGAGACGCCGTTGCGAGCGCCGTGGGAAAAGCGACTCCAGATGCATGGGCGGGCGATCGGCGCAGCCATCGCTGCCCTTTCTCAGGTTTCGATGAAAGTAACGGAATGAATAATGTGCAAATAAGGAGAGACTATGGCAGCGCAGCGCGATGTTCTCGAAGTCGACGTCCTTTTTGTCGGAGCCGGGCCGGCAAGCTTAGCCGGTGCGATCCGGCTCGGACAGTTGGCGAAGGCCGCCGGCCGCGAGCTCGAGATTCTCGTCATCGAAAAAGCCGCCGAGATCGGGAATCACGGGATCTCCGGCGCGGTGATGGATCCGCGCGCGATTACCGAGCTGCTGCCCGACTGGCTCGCGAGCGCGCCGATCGAATCGCCGGTGACGAGCGACGAACTGTGGTTTCTCACCGAAGGCGGAAAAATTCAAGGCGCCGTTGACGCCGCCGCCGCTCAACAATCATGGCAAGTACGTCGCGTCGCTGCAGAAGATGAGCAAGTGGCTGGGCGAACAGGCCGAGGCCGTCGGCGTGCAAGTGTTCGGCGAGTTTCCCGGACAGGAACTTCTGTGGGACGGCGATCGCGTCATCGGCGTACGCACCGGCGACAAGGGCGTCGACCATAACGGCCAACCGAAATCGAACTACGAACCCGGCGCCGACTTAATGGCGAAGATCGTCGTGCTCGGCGAAGGGCCGCGCGGCACGCTCGCCAAGCAGGCGATTCCGCGGCTGGGGTTGGATGACGGACGCGCACCGCAAGTCTACGCCGCCGGCGTC
>CAWAJD010000018.1:0-83797 GCA_963782265.1 Vulcanimicrobiota bacterium | reverse complement strand
TCCGCTGTGCGAAGCGGGGGGCTTCCGTGTGAAGTCAGCGACGCGGCGGCCGTCGACATGACCGGCACGATGCAGATCGGAACGACAACGGAGGAACCGGCGCTCGTCGTGAATGGAACGACCTTTGCCGTCGATTCTCTCGCTCTTCGAGATCTGGTCGGCTCCGCTGCAGGAGATCTACCCGTGACCGCGCGCATCGCCGTCCTCGTGTTTCCAGGAACAAACTCGGAAGACGAAACGCAGCGTCTGTTGCGCGATTGCGTCGGCGACGCCGAACTCGTGCATTGGAGCCGGAGCCACTCGCTGCCGTCGTTCGACGCCTACGTTTTGCCGGGCGGTTTCGCCTACGAAGATCGGATCCGCGCCGGCGCCATTTCCGCGCACGATCGGATGATGGATTTTGTCATCGAAGGTTCGCAGAAAGGGAAACTCGTTCTCGGCATTTGTAACGGAGCGCAAATCGTGTTCGAAGCCGGCTCGTTCCCGGAACCGGCAGTTCGCGCCGGCCGACGGCGGCTTTCACGCACAACGCGCCAGTCCCGCATTTCATCTGCAAACACGTCTACGTCAAGCTTGCACTCGATCCGCGCGCTGCGCGATCACCGCTGCCCTTGCAAGGATACCGTGTTCCTGCGTAGGCCGCGCACGGTCAAGGACGACTCGCAGCAACGCCGACCCACCTCGAGCAATCGTCAAAGGCGGTCACCTTGCATTCATCTATACGCAGTCCGATGGCACGGTCGATCGCGGCGACCCCCAACGGATCTGCGCTCGGCTGCGCGGCGCTCGTCAACAAGAAGCGGAACGTGCTCGCGATCATGCCGCACCCGGAGCGCGACGGCTTGGAACTTCAATCATCCGGGACCGGCAGAACGGCGACGACATCCTCGCGACGTCTGGTGGAGCGGTCGCTCTTTCGAGTTTCGCAAGGCGCTGGGCATGAACGACGCTTGCGTCGCGATCCGGCTGAAGATCCCCGATAACGAGGCGTATACCGCGCTCACGACGCTGCAGCGGCCTGGGTGTCGCATGTCGAGCGGCTCGAACGGGCGAGTCTGGCGCGTCGACGATAGCCGGCACCCGGCCGACGCTCGCGGCGCGCGTCGAGCCGAACGAAGCGATCTTTAACCCGAACAAGCACGCGCTCGCGCGTGCTCGATGCCGCGCGCCGCGGCCCGGGGAGGCCTGGATCGCACGAGCTTCCCGCGTATGGCGGCGACGATCCGGTACCCGCCGACTCTGCGCGGGCAAGATGTATCCCCGGGGCTTCGACGCGCGCCGCTACGTCGCTTGGCGCCTGTTCGGCAGTGCGAAAGGGTGCGCCGGCAGCGCGTCCCGCCCTGCGAAGCCGCCCTCGAACGGCTCGCTTTGCAACTCCGCCATCGAGAAAGCAATCTACTAGCGATTATGAACCGGCAGTACACGATCGCGACGCTCGGCTCGCATTCGGCGCTGCAGATTCTCAAGGGCGCGCACGACGAGGGCTTCAAGACGCTCGCGATCGCGAACCCCGAGACCGAACGGCTCTATCGCTCGTTCGCCTTCGTCGACGAAATCATCTCGATCGAACAGTACTCCGACTTCATGGGCTCGTGCCGCGAGCTCGAGAAGCGCAAGATCATCATCGTTCCGCACGGATCGTTCGTCGCGTATCTGTCGCTCGACGAACACAAGCAGATGTCGATTCCGTACTTCGGCAACAAGTCGGTGCTCGATTGGGAAGCCAGCCGCGAACTGCAGCGCCAGTGGCTGACGCGCGCCGGTCTCAACGTTCCGCGCCAGTTCAGCACCGGCGCCGAGATCGATCGGCCCGGTCATCGTCAAGCTGTACGGCGCGCAGGGCGGCAAGGGCTACATGTTCCTGCGCGACGCGCAAGATTTCGAAGAGCGCGCCGCGCTGCTCGCGCGAGCAGAACTACATCCTGCAAGAATACATCATCGGCGTGCCGCTCTACATCCACTATTTCTACTCGCCGCTGACCGGCAAGCTCGAGATCATGTCGATGGATCGGCGCTACGAGACGAACGTCGACTCGCTGGGCCGCATCCCGTCGCGCGCGCAAGAAGGCATGGACATCGATCCGTCCTACGTCGTGGTCGGCAACTCAGCCGCTCTCGCTGCGCGAGTCGATGCTGGCCGAAGCCTACCGGATGGGCGAAGACGTCGTGCGGGTGAGTCAGGAAATTTGCGGCCCGAAGGGCCTCTTCGGCGCGTTCTGCATCGAGACGATCATCACGCCGGACGCGCAGTTCTACATCATGGAAATTTCCGCGCGCATCGTTGCCGGAACGAATCTCTTCATCGACGGGTCGCCGTACTCGTACCTGAACTACAGCGAACCGATGTCGACCGGCCGCCGGATCGCGCGCGAGATCAAGAACGCGCTGCTTACGAATAACCTGAAACTCGTTTTAGATGATTCGAGCATTCTGTAGGGCGCTCGCCGCTCTGGTCGTGATCGCAACCCGTCGCGCCGCCGCCGGCGCTCGCGGACCGTGGTCGTCGATCCGACGGTGCTCTATCAGCAGATGAAGACCGCGTACGATAAGGGCACGGCCGAAGGCTGGACCTTTCGCGCGCAGCAGAGTACTACTCGCGATCGATCTTCAACGCCGGCCGCGCGTACTCGCTGCAACGCCCGGACCGATCCCGCGTACGGGGAGCTCGCGACGTTCACCGTACAAATCGGCGCGGGTTTACACTACGATCCACTGACCAATCACGACGCGGCGGTGTGGTGGGTCCGCGAAGCCGCCGACTGGGTCATGAAAAACTCGCAGGACCGACACCGCCTCGGGCAGGCGCAATCGATCCTCCAACGCGTGAACTCGATAAACGAGATCCCGGAGGCGCTTGGCAAAATTCGCCGATCAGGATGCAACGGCGAATCCGCAAAGCTATCCGACCGATGTCGACGCGGTGCTCCAGCAGCTCGAAGCCGATTGGCGTGCCTGGTTGTTGACCGGCGATCAGGCGTGGCGTTCGCTTGCTTTCCAGCGCGCGGCGCAACCCGACTTCCCAGTTTCCAATCTCCCGAGACCTACGGCAACGAAGTCGTCAACGCGCGCAAGCTGCCGCGGAGGAGGTGACCGGCTACACGCCGGCGGACACTGCGAATGCGAGAAATTCTTAACGCCTTGCATAGGTCGATCCGCTGCGAGTGATCGGCAACGTGACCTCGATGTTCCGCACTCGGCGTATCTGTCGACGCTCGCACCCGGCCGACGAATATTTTGGGCGCCTCGGGTTCTCCATCCTCGGCATCGAGAACCAGCTCAAACACGTCAACTACATGCTCGACTACAACTACGGCGATCGCGAGAGCGGCGAAACCGTGCCGGTCGCCGAAGCGATCGACGACATGCACAAGGTTTATCCGCGCGACCGCGACCTGCCGATGCTGCTCTACTGGGGATACACCACGCTCGGACGCATGGACAACGCCGAATCCAAAGAAGCCGCCAAACGCCTGCGCGCCTTCCTCACCGTCGAGTATCAGGACAGCCCCGAAGCCAAAAAGTTACTTGCCGGAACTTAGGAGCGTGTAGGGCCATGGCGGCTCCCCGCCTCCACGCCGCCTTTTCTCCGGACGCTTCGTTGCTCATCGGTCACGAAGCTACGGCTTCGCTCCCTCTTCGCGCCTTCCATCCGAAGAAACTTCCGGCGCGGATCGGAAACGGCCATGGCCGTACACGCTCCTAAATCGTCTCCGTGAACGTCGGCGTGCCGCGCGAGGCGACGTGGGGCGGCGAGACGTTCACGACGGCCATCGACAAAGAACCGGTTATCGGAAGTCGCTGCATCGAAGGCGTGAACGTCGCAGGTGACGATCAAGCCGACCGCAGCGTGCACGGTGGCCCGAGCAAAGCGGTCTACGCGTATTCGGTCGAAGATTACGCATGGTGGTCGCAGCAGCTGGAACGCGACTTGCCGCCCGGGACGTTCGGCGAAAACCTCACGCTGGAGGGCGTCGATGTAAGTGCGCTTCCATCGGCGACGCTGGCGTGCCGGAACCGCGCTGCTCGAGGTATCGGAGCCGCGGATCCCGTGCTTCAAGCTGGCGTGGCGTATGCAAAGCCCGGCTTTCCCCAAGCGCTTCGGGAAAGCAATGCGCTTTGGAACGTACTTTCGTATCATCGAGGAGGGCGACGTCCAAGCCGGTTCTCCGATGAGCTTCGAGTGCGCCGCGCCGGAGCCGACGCTGTCGAGCCGCGACGTCGCGCGCATCTACATGTTCGATCACGATGAGAAGCAGAAGCTCGCCAGCATCCCGGCGCTCGCCCTCCACTGGCGCAGCTGGGGCGCGGGGATCGAATAGCGGCGGGAAGGGCATTCGCGCTCGGGCGCCTACAGTAGAGTCGATGGAACCGGCGCTGGTCGATCGCCTGCAGTTTGCCTTCACGATCATGTTCCACTACCTCTTCCCGATCGGGACGATGGGGTTGGCGCCGTTCGTTGCTTGGTTTACCTGGCGCGCATCGAAGGGCGATGAAGAAGCGGCGCGTGCGGCGCGGTTCTGGACGAAGATCTTTGCGATCAACTTCGCAGCCGGCGTCGTCACCGGCATTCCGATGGAGTTTCAGTTCGGAACGAACTGGGCGACGTTTTTCGGAACGCAGCGGCTCGGTCGTCGGTCAGCCGCTCGCGATGGAAGGCATCTTTGCGTTCTTCCTCGAGTCGGTCTTCCTGGGCGTGCTGCTGTACCGGCGCACCGGCATCCCAACGCCGCTGCAGGCGCTCTCGGCGCTGTTCGTCTGGATCGGCTCGTGGCTTTCCGGGTTCTTCATCGTTACGGCCGACGCGTGGATGCAGCATCCTGTCGGCTATACGATTTTGGCCAACGGCCATATCCTGCTGCGAGATATCTGGAGCGTGCTGTTCCAGCCGTTCGCGATTTGGCAGTACCTGCACGTTCTCTGCGGTGCGATGGTCGCGGGCGGCGTGCTGGTCGCCGGCATCGGCGCGTACTATCTGCTCTCGAAACGCGACGAGCAGTTGGCGCGCCGTTTCGTTCGCGCGGGCACGCTAGCGGGGTTTATCTTTTCGGGCCTCGCCGTCTTTCCAACCGGGGATCGCAACGGCGCCGACGTCACGGACGCGCAACCGGTGAAACTCGCGGCGATGGAAGGCCTGTTCGAATCCACGCCGGGCGCCCCGCTCGCGCTCATCGGAATGCCGGATCTGCATACGAAAACGCTGATCGATCCGATCGACGTGCCGAGCCTGCTGAGCTTTCTGGCGTATGGAAACGTTGATGCCAACGTCGACGGGCTGACGAAGTACCGGCGCCTCCAGTGGCCGCCCGTCGAACTGACGTACTACGCCTATCACATCATGGTTGGGCTCGGAACGATCTTCGGCGCCGTGCTGGCAATAGCGACGCTGCTGCTGCTTTGGGGCAAGCGCCTCTACACGACGCCGCTCGCGCTCTGGGCGCTGATGCTCCTCATGCCCTTCCCGTACATCGCAAACGAAGCCGGCTGGACCGTAACCGAAGTCGGACGGCAACCGTGGGCCGTGTACGGGTTGATTCGCACTGCCGATGCGTACTCGCAAAACGTCGCATCCGGCGAGACGCTCTTCACGCTGATCGGCTTCGCTGGAATGTACTTCTTGCTCGGCGTGCTCTTCTTGTATCTCGTCCTGCGTCAAATCGATCAAGGCGCGGCATGAGTCAAGCGGGCTTCGTCGTGATCGCCTTCATGTTGACCGCGTACGTCCTGTTGGACGGCTACGATCTCGGCGTCGGAACCATTTCGTTCTTAGCCGGCCGCAACGAACGCGAACGCGCCGCCGTGATGCAGAGCATCGGCCCGTTCTGGAATGGGAACGAAGTGTGGCTGATCGCCGCCGGGGGCGCGCTCTTCGCGCTCTTTCCGAAAGCCTATGCCTCGTCGTTCTCGGGGTTCTATTTGCCCTTTATCATCGTGCTGTGGCTGCTGATGGTTCGCGGGATCGCGATGGAACTGCGCAATCACTTCAGGAGCGAGCTGTGGCACAGGTTCTGGGACGTCGGCTTCGCCGCGTCGAGCGGACTGCTGATTTTGCTCTTCGGGTTGGCGCTCGGCAACCTGCTGCGCGGCGTGCCGCTCGACAAGAACGAATACTTCCGGGGCACCTTCGACTTTCTGCTCAATCCGTACTCGCTGCTGGTCGGCGTCTTCGCCGTGGTCGCGTTGGCGCAGCACGCAGCAGCCTTTCTTGCGATGCGCATGGAAGGTGCGCCCGCGCAGCGCAGCCTCGCGTTCCTACGCCGCGTGTGGTGGGCGGTACTCGCGCTCTACCTCGCTATGAGCGTCGCGACGTACCTCGTTCGCGGGCTCCCCTCATCGCCGTGGCTCTACATCGTGCCGGTGATCTCGCTGGGAGCGCTGGTGGCGATGATTCCGCTGCTGCATCGCGGTCGCTACGCAGCAGCGTTCGGCGCGTCGTCACTCTTCGTCGCGACGCTGCTCGTCGAAGCCGCCGGGTCGCTCTATCCGTATCTGATTCCAGGCTATCCGCTCGGCAGGGGCGGAATGACGATTTTCGAAGCCTCGCCTTCGCCGATTTCGTTGACGGTCGCGCTCACGGCGACGATCGGCGGCTCCATCGGGGTGCTCGTCTACACCACGATCGTGACTCGAGCAATGGCCGGCAAGGTCCGCGTCGAATAGGGACGCCCGTGAAAGAATACGTCGACCGGGCGCTGGCACAGTACGATCGCTCGAAGCTCACCCTTTGCAGCATCGGTAGTCACTCGGCGCTCGAGGTCGCCTACGGCGCGCGGGCGCAAGGACTGCGCAATCTCATCGTTACGGCGAGCGGACGCGAGCGCACGTACACCGAGCACTATCTCCGGCGTGAAACGCCGGTGAAGCGAGGCTGCGTCGACGCCGTTCTGGAGCTACAGAGTTTTCCCGAGATCCTCAAGCCCGAGATTCAGCAGCGGCTGCTCGCCGAGAATGCGATCTTTCTCGCAAACCGCTCGTTCGAAGTGTACCTTCACCAGAAGTTCGGCTACGACGAGATCGAGCGCGGCATGCTGGTGCCCTTCTTCGGAAACCGTTCGCTGCTGCGGGCCGAGGAACGCGATGAAGCCGGCAATCAATACGCGCTCATGGCGCAGGCGGGAATTCGGCATCCGCGCCAGTTTCCGTCGCCGAACGATATCGACCGGCTGGTGATGGTGAAGGCGCCGCACGCGAAGGTAAGTTTCGAGCGAGCGTTCTTGCTGGTATCGTCGCCGAAAGAGTATCGCGAGGTAAGCGGCCGTTTACTCAAAGAGGGAATGCTCACGGAAGAAGGCCTCGCGAACGCCGTGATCGAGGAGTACGCGCTCGGCCCATCCATCAATCTAAATTTCTTTTACTCGCCGATCTTACGCGAACTCGAACTCTCCGGTACGGATACGCGACGCCAAACCAACCTCGAAGGGTTCCGGAACGTGCCGCCGTCGGTCCTCGACGCGCTGCGCGACGTTCCGATGCGTTTGGAAGAGGCCGGGCACATCGCTGCAACGTTAACCGAGTCGATGCTCGAGAAGGCATACGAAATGGGAGAACGTTTCGTCGAAGCATCGCGCGCGGCGAGCCCGCCCGGCGTGATCGGACCATTCGCCCTGCAATGCATCATTGTCGCCGGGCCGCCGAAAGAGTTCGTCTGCTACGACGTTTCGCTGAGGATTCCGGGATCGCCCGGCACGCGCTATACGCCGTATTCGGCCTATCGCTGGGGCCGCGACGTCTCGGTCGGCGAGCGCATTGCGATGGAAGTGGTTATGGCCCGCGACTCCGGCCGCCTCGGGGAAGTGCTGACCTAACGTCGAAACGACCGCCTATGACGACGCAAGATTTACAACAGCGCACCGGCGCGATCACGTTCAAAGGCAACCCGATGACGCTGCTCGGCCCGGCGCTCAAAGCCGGCGATGCGGCCCCCGACTTTCACTTGACCGGCGGCGATCTCGGAGTCATCAATCTGGATAAGGCGTTGGGCGGCGGCACGAATGCGGCGATGTTCATCGTCGTTCCTTCGTTGGATACGAACGTCTGCTCGCTCGAGTCGAAGAAGTTCAATGCGCGGATCGCCGAGCTGCCGCCGGACGTGAAAGCGTTCGTCGTGAGCATGGATCTGCCGTTCGCGCAAGGCCGCTGGTGCGGTGCCGAGGGCGACATCACGCTCGGAATGCTTTCCGACTATCGCGATCACAGCTTCGGTCTGAACTATGGGCTGCTGATCGGCGAGCTCGGACTGCTGACTCGCGCCGTGGTCGTCGTCGGTAAGGATCGGAAGATTCGCGCCATCCAGATCGTCCCCGAAGTAGCCGCCGAGCCGGACTACGACGCGGCGATTGCGGCCGCGAAGGGCGTTTAAGGTCGCGCTAGGCAAGCTTACTTCCCCCTTGGCATACCAAGCGAAATATGCCATGATGGAGCATGGAACGGGATAGCGCCGACCCGATCGCGATCGGTGAATAGCACGCACGAACGGCCGGGAAGTCTGCATCCCGGAAACGAAACGGTCGGCCCGATGCCCCGAACCGTCTTGATCCTCGATTTTGGCGCGCAATACAGCCAATTGATAGCCCGCCGCGTGCGCGAGCACGGCGTTTACTGCGAAATCCTGCCGCACGATACACCGTGGGCCGCGATCGTCGAGCGCGATCCGGCAGCGCTTATTCTGTCGGGCGGGCCGTCGAGCGCGCTGACGCCCGACGCTCCCGATATGGATCCGCACATCGTGCGCAGCGGTTTGCCGATCCTCGGGATCTGTTACGGTATGCAACTCTTGGCACGCCTACTTAACGCCGAACTCGTGAAGCTCGATCACGCCGAGTACGGCCCGGCGACGCTGCTCGTAGCCGATTCGGAGTCGCCCCTCTTCGCCGGCATCGCTCCCGAATCGCGCGTCTGGATGTCGCACGGCGACACCGTCACCAAACTGCCGCCGGGGTACGACGTGCTTGCGTCGACGGCGCGCTGCCGCGTTGCGGCGATGGGCAGCCGCCACACCAACATCTACGCCACGCAGTTCCATCCCGAGGTCGTGCACACGCAGTTCGGGCGCACGCTGCTGAAGAACTTTCTGCACGGTATCGCCGGTCTTCCGAGCGATTGGGAGATGGGTTCGTACGTCGACCGAGCCATCGACGACATTCGCACGCAGGTCGGCGACGACAAAGTGATCTGCGCCCTTTCCGGCGGCGTCGATTCGGCGGTGGCGGCAACCCTCGTCGCGCGCGCGATCGGCGAACAGCTCACTTGCGTCTTCGTCGATCACGGTCTGTTGCGTAAAGACGAAGCCACGCAGGTAGTTACGGCCTTTCGGGACGTGCTGCACCTCAACGTCATCGCCGTCGATGCCCGCGAACGTTTTTTGAGCAAGTTGGCGGGCATCGCCGACCCCGAGCAAAAGCGCATCATCATCGGACACGAGTTCATTCGCGTGTTCGAAGAAGAAGCGTCGAAGATTCCGGGCGTTAAATATCTCGTGCAAGGTACGCTCTACCCGGACGTCATCGAATCGAAGACGCCGGCCAGCAAAGCCGGGCACAAGATCAAGTCGCATCACAACGTCGGCGGCTTGCCCGAGAAGATGGACTTTACGCTGGTCGAGCCGCTGCGCACGCTCTTCAAGGACGAAGTGCGCGAATTGGGCCGCGTCCTCGGCCTACCCGAACACATCGTCGCGCGCCAGCCCTTCCCGGGGCCGGGCCTCGCGGTGAGAATCATCGGCGACATCACCGAGGAACGTCTCGAGATCGTTCGCAACGCCGACGCGATCGTCCGCGAAGAGATCGACGGCGCCACGCTCGAATCGCGTCCGTGGCAGTATTTCGCCGTGCTGACGCCGGTGCGCAGCGTCGGCGTGATGGGTGACGGCCGCACTTACGATCACCTGGTGGCCGTCCGTGCGATTACAAGCGAGGACGGCATGACCGCCGACTGGGCGCGTCTGCCGCACGAACTGCTCGAACGAATCTCGACGCGGATCGTCAACGAAGTCCAAGGCGTCAATCGCATCGCGTACGACATCACGTCCAAGCCGCCGTCCACCGTCGAGTGGGAATAGGTTAATGCGGATCCTCGTGATCGGCGGCGGCGCACGCGAAGATGCGCTTTCGTGGAAACTCGCGCAGTCGCCGTCGTGCGACGAAATCTTCGCCGCTCCCGGTAACGCCGGCACGGCGTCGCGCGGGCAGAACTGGAACATCGCGATCACCGACGGAAAGATGCTCGCCGACGTTGCGACCGCCGAGGGCATCGATTTGGTCGTGATCGGCCCGGAAGTCTCGATCGCCGCGGGCGTTGGGGACCGCTTGCGCGAGGCCGGCCTCTCGGTATTCGGTCCGAACCGTTCCGGCGGACGGCTCGAATCGAGCAAGATCTTCGCCAAACGCTTCATGGAACGTCACGGCGTACCGACCGCCCACGCGGTCGCGGTTCACTCGCTCGAGGGCGCGAACAAAGCCTTGGACGAGTGGAAGGGCGGCGGTGTCGTCGTCAAAGCCGACGGATTGGCCGCCGGCAAAGGCGTCGTCGTCGCGAAAGACGTTGCGGAAGCGCGCACGGTACTCGCCGAGTGGTACTCGAACAACCGTATCCCCGGCGGCGGCGCCGACGTGTTGCTGGAAGAGATGCTCGCCGGCCGCGAGATCAGCGTCTTCGCACTGTGCGACGGCCGCGCTATGGTTCCCATCGCTGCCGCCTGCGACTACAAACGCGCCGGCGACGGCGACACCGGCCCGAATACCGGCGGCATGGGCGCGTATTCGCCGCCGCATGGTTTTCCCGACGACGTCTTCGACCAAGTGCGCGAGCGCATTCTCGCACCGATGCTGCGCGGACTGCGCTCGGAAGGCGAAGAGTACATCGGCGTCCTGTATTGCGGGTTGATGTGGACCAAAGACGGTCCATCGGTCATCGAGTTCAACGTCCGCTTTGGCGATCCCGAGACCCAAGTCATGATGCCGCGAATCAACGGCGATTTCGCCGCATTGCTAAAGTCTGCCGCCGACGGCGCCATGGATCCGTCGCTAGCAACCCTATCGGGTAAGGCTTGCGTCGGCGTCGTTCTCGCCACGCCGGACTATCCGCGCAGCAGCACGCCGCTAACGAACCTCAACGCCGACGTGACGCTCGAAGGCGGCGCCCAAGCCTTCTGGGGCGGCTGCACGCTGGTCGACGGCAAAGTGAATACGCCGGGCGGAAGGGTGCTAACGGTAACCGCGCTCGGCGACGATCTCCAATCGGCGCGAATGAACGCCTACGCTGCCGTAAAGTCCCTCTCGGCTCGCCTTGGAACCAACAAGCTCACCTACCGAACCGATATCGCCAAGTTCTAGCGGGGGCCCCTGCCGGCTCCCGTTTATTTAGCCGCGGCGCAGGCCTTGGTATCGTCGATCAGCATCTTTTCGGAATCGGCGCTGTTCGTATTGAGCTTCATCAGTTGGTCGTCGGTGTTGGCCGCTTCGACCTTCGCTTCGACGCACGTACAGAGCTTTTCGGTAGCACCCTGGCCGGTACACGCTTTAATGAAGCTGGATTTGAACGAGCTGCGGAAGCTCGAGTGAAAGCTGTCCGCCGCGCTTTGCTGCGCGGAATGGACGGCGCTGCAGCCGGCCAGTAGGGCGGCGGCGCAGAGGCACGCTAGGGCGGCAAGGGGGCGCATACAATCCTTTCGTCCGGCGGACCGGCGGCGGTTCCTCGCGCCAAGGCTACCAAGCCGGGCGTCCAGAAATCGTCCGCCCTCGCAACTCGCAGCCCGTACCGGAGGTATCAAGAGAGCGTTATGGCCTATCAGATGCAGCCGCAAGGCGCTTCGGTCGCAGTTCCCACGCACTCGCTGCTTGCTCAGGTGCTCAGCATAACAGCCCTTGGCTTGTGCGTCACGGCTTTGGCAGCGTGGATCTGCCAAGGGGTCCCGGCGGGATTGGGCTTCGTCGCCTTGATCGTCGGATTCATCCTGCTCTTTGTGATCAACAAGACGCGCGAAAACGAAGCCGTTTCGCTGATCCTTTTCTATTCGTTCACGTTCCTCGAGGGCGTCGGACTGGCGCCGGTCATCGGCAACTACGTCCATACGGTCGGTCCGGATGTGATCGTCAACGCGGCCGTCACGACCGGGCTCGGGATGTTTGCACTGGCGGCGATCGTCTACGCGACGGGGCTGGACCTGCGGCGGTTCCAAGGCATCGTTATGATGGCGCTCATCGGCCTGGTGCTCGTCGGCATCGTCGGGATCTTCATCCGGTTCATCCCGCCCGAAGTCTACGCCTACGTTACGCTGGTCATCTTCTCGGTGCTGGTTCTGATCGACTTTGCCCGCCTCAAGGCCGGCGGCGACGGCCTCACGCCGGTCCAAATGGCGGTCTCGATCTACCTGGACGCGATCAATATCTTCTTGGCCCTGCTTCAAGTCTTCGGGGGCCGGCGTTCAAACAACTAACATCGGTGGCGTTGCGGTCCGCGCCTGGCTATACTGAGTTCTAGATGTGCGGGATAACGGGAGTCTTTGCGCCGGGTCGCGACGCAGCACGCCTCGCGTTCTTTGCGCTTTACGCGCTGCAACATCGCGGCCAGGAATCGGCCGGGATCGCCGCCGCCGACGGCGGAACGATTCGCTCGCACAAAGAGATGGGTCTGCTCTCGGCGATCTTCGATGAAGACGTTCTCGGAGAGCTAAGCGGTCATATCGCGGTCGGCCATACTCGCTACTCCACCAGCGGTTCGTCGATCGTGGTCAACGCACAGCCGCTGCTCGAACGTACCGAACTCGGCGACTTCGCATTTGCCCACAACGGCAACCTCACCAACACGGACGAACTGCGCGAGACGCTCTCGCCGACGACCGTCTTGACGGCCAGCTCCGATTCGGAAGTAATGGCCAAACTGATCGTCGAGGCGAAGGGGTCGATGCTCGATCGCATTCGCCACGTGCTCGCGGTCGCGAAGGGGGCGTACTCGATCGCTCTCTGCACGCAGGACGAGCTCTACGCATTTCGCGATCCGTGGGGCGTGCGTCCGTTGTGCATCGGCACGTACGGCGACGGCGGATTACATGTCGCATCGGAATCGTGCGCGCTCGCGACCGTCGGCGCGCATACTTTCGCGAAATCGAAGCGCGGTGAAATCATCGATCTCGATCACAACGGCTGAGTCGGTCGAACACGATCGAAGTCGTCGAACAGCCGGCGCTGTGCATGTTCGAATACATCTACTTTGCGCGGCCCGATTCGGTGCTTCACGGACGCTCGATCTACATGGCGCGCTACGAGATGGGCCGCGCGCTGGCGCGCGAATATCCCGTCGACGCCGACGTCGTCATGGCCGTTCCCGGATTCCGCGATTCCGGGCGCATCGGCTACGCCGCCGAAAGCGGACTGCCGTACGTCGAAGGGCTGATCAAGAACCGCTACATCGGCCGCACGTTTATCAGCCCCGATCAGAACGATGCGCATGCGCAAGGCGTGCAGCTTGAAGTTCAATCCGATCGTCGAGAACTTGCGAGGACAGCGCGTCATCGTCGTCGACGATTCGATCGTGCGCGGCACGACGACGCCGCGCATCGTCGCGCTGCTGCGCGAAGCCGGGCGCGACGAAGTGCATTTGCGGATCACGTCGCCGCCGATCCTCCACCCCTGTTATCTCGGCGTCGATATGGCGACCTACGACGAACTGATCGCCGCGAACTACACCGTGGACGAGATTCGCGCGCAAGTCGAACGCCGATTCGCTCGGCTATCTCAGTCTCGACGGCCTCGTTGCCTCGGTCGGGCGTAAGCGCGAGGAGATGTGTTTGGGCTGCCTCACCGGCGAGTATCCGAACGTCCCGGCCGCGCATCAGCCGCGCGTTCCCGTCTAGAGCTCCCTCAACAGGCCGGCGCACGCGGCGAGACGTTCGGCGGCGCAGGCGGCTAAGCGTTCCACGATGTCCGCGGCGCCCTCAACTCGATCGATCAGCCCGACGGATTGACCGGCGTAGATGTGCGCGCGCGTGTAATCGCGCGCGGCCTTAGCATCATTGAACTCGGCGACCGCATGCGGCGTCTTCATCAGTTCGTCTTCGCGGCCGTCCCATTGCGCGGCAAATGGATTGTTCAGCGCGCGGCCGGCAAACTCGTCCGGCCACGGTTTGCCTTGCAGACGATCGTAGACGTGCGTCTTGATGGTCTGCGTTTCGTCGCTTGCGAGGATGCGTTCTTGCGCGGTTTTGGGCGAGCGGCTTTCGCGCGCGACGAGGAACGGCGTGCCGATCCAGGCTCCGGCGGCGCCGGCCGCGAGCACGGCGGCGATGCCGCGCCCCGTCGCTATGCCGCCCGCGGCCAAAACCGGTTTCTCCGTCATGTCGAGGACGATCTGCAGCAGCGGCAGGGTGCCGACGTTACCGGTGTGCCCGCCGGCTTCGGTCCCTTGCGCGACGAGCACATCGGCGCCCGCATTGAGGGCCGTGCGCGCCCATGCGCGGCTCTGTACCATCGACGATGCGAGGATGCCGGCAGCTTTAATCTTCGCGACGTACGGGGTTGGATCGCCGAACGAAATGCTGATGAGTTTCGGACGTGCCGCGATTGCGATGTCAAGCAGCTGCGGTCGGGTATTCGATCACCCACGCCGCAAGCCCGATGCCGAAACCGCGTTCGCCATCGCGGCGCAGGATGGCGACCTGCGCTCGAATATCATCTTCGCTCTCGTCCTCGTCGAACCCGAGCATACCGAAGCCCCCGCCGTCGCCGACGGCTCGTGCGAGTTCACCGCCTGCAGCCGGCGTCATCGGCGCGTTGACGATCGGCACGCGCAGGTGGAGAAGATCGGTCAGGGCAGTGGTTATCGTCGTCATCGGCGGTACAACTCCAGCGCGCGCTCGTCCCGCGTCTCCCAGCCGGCGCGCTGCAGCTCGGGCGTTTCGTGTTCGCCGGCCGGATAGCCGACGCAAAGGTATGCGATCAGGCTCCATTCTGAGGGGACGTCCAGCGCGGCCGATACGACTTCCGGCTCGAGAATCGAGACCCAGCCTGCGCCGATACCGATCGAGCGGGCGGCCAGCCAGAACGTGTACACCGCCATGGTCGCCGAGTACGCCAGCGTCTCCGGCATGGTGCGGCGTCCGAGGTTCTTCTCGCCGGCGTCGCGTTATCGCAAAAGACCGCCAAGTGGACGGGCGCTTCGCGCATGCCGGAGAGTTTCAGCTTGGCGTACCGTGCGGCATCGCTTTCGTCGTAGGCGCTCAACGCTTCGGCATTGGCACGTTCGAAGGAGGCGATCGCAGCGGCGCGGCGCCCGGATCTTCGACGTTGACGAATCGCCACGGTTGCGAAAAGCCGACCGACGGCGCGAGCGCGGCGATGGAAACCAGCCGCTCGACGACCGTGCGATCGATCGGGTCGCTGCGGAAGTGGCGCACGTCGCGCCGCCACGCAAACAGTTCGCGCAATTTCGCGCGAAACGTCTCGACGAACTCGGGAACCGTCACGCGGGTCAGATGGTCGGGAAGTTTCCGCCTCGGACGTCATCGGCGAAGGCGCGCAGCGCGTCGGTGGCGAGCGTGCCGATCTCGGCGTAGCGTTTGGCGAAGCGCGGTGAGTGCGGATACATGCCGAGAATGTCGTGCAGAACGAGCACCTGCGAATCGCAGTCGCGGGCCCGAGCCGATTCCGATCGTCGGAATCGACAAGAGCTCGGTGATCTCACGCGAAACTTCGTGATCCACCACCTCGAGCACGATCGCATACGCGCCGGCATCTTCGATGGCTCGCGCGTCTTCGATCAGCCGGTCGCGATTGGTCCGCATCTTGAAGCCCGGTCCGAGACCGCCCGAGGCGTGACGCCGATATGGCCGACGACGGGAATCCCCGATCGGGCGATCGCACGAACGCGGTCGGATTCGTGAACGCCGCCTTCGAGTTTCACCGAACACGCGCCGCCTTCTTTGATGAAGCGGATCGCCGAACGCAACGCGTCTTCGTTGCTAACCTGATACGAACCGAAGGGCATGTCGGCAATGATGTGCGCGCGCGTCGTGCCGCGAACGACGGCCTGGGTGTGGTAGATGATGTTATCGACCGTCACCGGCGTCGTTTCGTCGAATCCGAGCACGACGTTGCCGACGGAGTCGCCGACGAGAATTACGTCGATGCCGGCCTCCTCGACGAACTGGCCGAACGGCGCGTCGTAGGCGGTCGCGACCGGAAAGAGCGACTTCGTCTTGCGCCGCTTGATCGCACCGGCAGTTAAGCGCCGGATCGCCGGGTTTTTTTCGGGCTCGTAGGGGCGGGCGCTATCGACGCCGTTGAGCGATTTTTTCCCTGAGGTGTACACGGTGAGAAAGCACTTCGGGGCGGCAAGCGGGCCCCCTCCGCGTTTAGGCTGCCAGTGGGGGTGGGTACCCTCAAACCATGGACATCAAGAAAAGCGTCAAGGACAGCATCGATAACACTCGTGACGCCGCAAGAGAAGCGATCCACCGCTCTACGGCGGACGCGGAGCACGCCCGTCGAGACGTCGACGGCGACGAAATGACGGCCGGCGAGAAAGCCAAATCGGTCGGAAACGAAGTCAAGAATCGCACGCAAGCTGAGATGGATAAAATCAAGCGGGAAGTCCGAAACCATACGTAACGTCGCTCAACCTCGAGAGGGAAAACGGCCCGGCGATCCCGGGCCGTTTTCTATTGCGCGGCTTCGCCTCGTTCGATTCGAAACAGATAGCAGCCGTGCGTGAACGAGCGCGCGTGGAGAAACGCATCTCTGGATCGCTCAATAGCTGTTCGGCACGCTGCTGCGTGGCGCCGTCTACGACGACCGCGGCGCGGGCGATGCGCTGGTCGTAGTCGTACGCGCGCAAGACGATCGGACGATCGAGGAAATCCGGCGGTAGTTCGCGCTGCGATGCATATCGTTCGCACCCGTCGCTGTGCACGAAAATGGGGCCGTATTCCTTATATGGATTTTGTCGTTCGAACGGGCTGTGCGAGAAAAGCGTCAAGCGCTCGCCCGCGCGTGCCCGGCGCAGACAGAGGCGGCACGGATTGCCGCCGACTCTCTGAACTTCGGGTTCGAGCGCATTGCCTTGCGCGTCACTTGCGTTGCTGCGAACCGCCGCGGCGAGGTCGCTCGGGATTGCGATAACATTCATCATCATGATGCGCAGCGTACCGAAAGCCGCGCGGTCGTCCCATCCGAATCTTGCTTTATACCGCCAAGCCTGGGTTGCGGCTTTGAATGAAAATCGTAGACGTGACCGAACGACTCTGGACTTGCCCGCGGCGATTAGTTCGCCCAACTCGCAAGGCGTGGAGGCCACCGATGTTTCCAGCCCCTTTTGAGTACCAGCGCGCGCATTCCACCGAAGAAGCCGTTGCGGCCCTCGCCGACCACGGCGCCGACGCCCGCGTGCTTGCCGGCGGTCAGAGCCTGATCCCGGCGATGCGGTTCCGGCTGGCGCGGCCGCCGGTCTTGGTGGACATCAACCCGGTCAAAGAGCTCGCCTATCTGCGAGAGTCGGACGGGCACTTGGCGGCCGGTGCGGCGGCTCGCGATTTTGCAATCGAAGTCGCGCCGTTTATCGCGCAGCGCTACCACCTCATCGCCGATGCGTCCATGCTGATCGCCGATCCGGTCGTCCGGCAGATGGGAACCGTCGTCGGCAGCCTCTGCCACAACGACCCCGCGGGCGACTGGCCGGCCGTCGCGCTGGCATCCCGGGCGTCGCTGGTCCTGCGCAACGCCAAGGGAACGCGCGTCGTTCCGATCGATGACTTTATCGTCGATTCGTACACGACGGCGGTCGCGGACGGTGAGATGGCGGTCGAAGTGCGTTTTCCGACGCCGGGGGACCGCACGTCGGGCTCGTACCAAAAGATCGAACGCAAGGTCGGCGATTTTGCGACGGCCTCGGCGGCCGCACAGGTGACGCTCTCCGCCGACGGTACCGTCACAGCGGCCGGCGTGTCGATCGGAGCGCTGGGCGCTACGGCGATGCGCGTCGCGGCGGCCGAGAAACTACTCGTGGGCAACAAGCCGAGCAAAGATCTGATTGCGGCCGCGGCTCGCGAAGCGGAAAAACTCGCCGACCCGTCTGCGGACAATCGCGGTTCCGTGGAATACAAAAAGGCGATGGCGGGCGTCCTCGTCCGGCGCGCCTTGACCAGTGCGTTCGAACGCCTCGGCGTGGGAGGTTTAAAGTGAAGGTTGCGGTTACCGTCAACGGGACGAAGTACGAGCGCGACGTCGAGCCGCGCAAGCTGCTCGCCTATTTCCTTCGCGAAGATTGCGGGTTGACCGGAACGCACGTCGGATGCGATACCTCGAGTTGCGGCTGCTGCGTCGTCGCGCTCGACGGCGACACCGCGGTGAAGTCGTGCACGATGTTCGCCGTGCAGGCCGACGGTCACGAGGTAATGACGGTCGAAGGACTCGAGCAGGCCGGAAAGCTGCACCCCTTGCAGCAAGCCTTCTGGGATCAGCATGGCCTGCAGTGCGGCTACTGCACGCCCGGCATGCTGATGACGTCGTACGTGCTGCTCGGACATAAGCCGAAGCCGACCGAACCCGAGATTCGCGAGGCGCTTTCCGGGAATCTCTGCCGTTGCACCGGGTATCAGAACATCGTCAAAGCCGTGCAGCAGGCTTCGGAAGAACTATCGGCCGAACCAGCGGCCGCCGCCGCAGGGGGAAAGTAGCATGACGAAGATGGCCGACGACATACTCCCGCTGCGTCACGCGATGGGCAAGGGGATGAAGCGCAAGGAAGATCCGCGCTTCATTCGCGGTGCGGGGCGCTATCTTGACGACGTCGTTCTTCCGCACATGCTCTATCTGGCGCTCGTGCACAGTCCGTATCCCCACGCGCGCATCAAGAGCATCGACAAGACGGCGGCGCTCGCGATTCCGGGCGTGAAGGCGGTGATCACCGGCGAGGATCTGGTCGCGGCCAAGCTCGGCTGGCTCCCGACCTTCCACGGTTTCGACCAGCAAATGGTGCTTGCGGTCGGCAAGGCGCTCTTCCAGCATCAGGAAGTAGCCGGCGTCATCGCCACGTCGCGCGAGATCGCGCTCGATGCGGCGGAACTGGTCGACGTCGACTACGAGCCGCTGGACTGCGTCGTCGATCCGTTCGAATCGAAACTCGATAAGATCATCCTGCGCGACGATCGCGAGGCGAAGACCAATCACATCTATCACTGGGAGGTTGGCGCTCGCGAAGCGACGGACGCCGCGCTGGCCGCCGCCGCCGTGCGAATTAAGGAACGAATTCTCTCGCCGCGCTGCCATCCGGCACCGCTCGAGCCATGCGGCGCCGTCGCCGATATGAACAAAGCCACCGGACGGCTAACGATCCATATGACGTCGCAGGCGCCGCACGTACACCGCACCGCATTTTCGCTCGTTACCGGAATCCCCGAAGACAAGATCCATATCATCTCGCTCGACGTCGGCGGCGGATTCGGCAACAAGGTTCCCGTGTATCCGGGTTACGTCGTGGCGACGGTCGCATCGGTAATCTTGGGCGTTCCGGTGAAGTGGGTGGAAACGCGCACCGAAAACCTGACGACCACCGGGTTTGCGCGCGACTATCATATGGACGTCGAGATCGGCGCTACGAAAGAAGGCCGAGTCACCGCGCTCAAGGTCTCGACGACGGCCGACCACGGCGCGTTCGATGCTGCGGCCGATCCGCGCAAATATCCGGCCGGCATGTTCGGCATCGTTACCGGCGCCTACGATTTCCCGAACGCGTTCGCCGAAGTCGATGCGTACTTCACCAACAAGGCACCCGGCGGTATCGCCTACCGCTGCTCGTTCCGCGTCACCGAGGCGTCGTACGCGATCGAGCGCGGCATGGACATCCTGGCGCAGAAAATGAAGATGGACGCCTCCGAACTGCGCAAGCTGAACTTCATCAAGAGGGAGCAGTTCCCGTATCCGTCGCCGCTCGGCTTCGTGTACGACAGCGGCGACTATCACCTGACGCTCGATAAGGCGCTCGACATCATCGGCTACCCAGCGCTGCGCAAGGAACAGGCGGAGAAGCGTGCGCGCGGCGAGCTGATGGGGATCGGCATTTCCACCTTCGCCGAAATCGTCGGCGCGGGACCGGGCAAGAACTTCGACATCCTCGGCATCAAGATGTTCGACAGCGCCGAGATCCGCATTCATCCGACGGGCTCGGGCATCGTGCGCGCCGGGACGAAGAGCCAAGGCCAAGGCCACGAAACCACGTGGGCTCAGATCGTCGCGGAGGAACTCGGTCTCGATCCGCAAGAGCTGATGGTCGAGGAAGGCGATACCGACACGGCGCCCTATGGCTTGGGAACGTATGCGAGCCGCAGTACGCCGGTTGCCGGTGGTGCGCTCGCATTAGCCGCGCGCCGGATTCGCGAGAAGGCGAAGAAGATTGCCGCGCATTTAATGGAGGCTTCCGAAGACGACGTCGAGTGGAAAGACTACAAGTTCAACGTGAAGGGCGTGCCCGGCAAGTCGGTCACGATGAAAGAAGTCGCGTTCGCCGCGTACACCAATCCGGCGCCGGGCGAAGAGCCGGGCCTCGAAGCGACGTACTACTACGATCCGCCGAACCTCACGTTTCCGCACGGCGCGTACATTGCCGTCGTCGACGTCGACCGCGACACGGGCTTCGTGAAAGTGCGGCGCTTCCTGGCCGTCGACGATTGCGGAACGATCATCAACCCGATGGTGGTCGAAGGCCAAATCCACGGTGGATTGACGGAGGGCTTTGCCATCGCGTTCATGCAGGAGATCAAATACGACGAGAGCGGCAGCAACCTCAACACCAACTTCACCGAGTACTTGGTGCCGACGTCGCTCGAGACGCCGCACTGGGAGACCGATCGTACGATCACGCCGAGCCCGCATCATCCGATCGGCGCGAAAGGCGTCGGCGAGAGCCCGAACGTGGGCTCGCCGGCGGCGTTCGTCAATGCGGTCGTCGACGCGTTGTCGCCGCTCGGCGTCACGAACATCGAGATGCCGATGACGCGCGAAAAGGTGTGGCGTGCGATCCGCGATGCGGAGGCCAAGGCGTGAATCTCGAATGGAGCGGCCAGGAGAACATCCCGGCTGCCAAAGACACGGTATGGGCGTTCGTCAACGATCCGGCGAAAATCGCGTCGTGCCTGCCCGACGTGCTCGAGAGCAACATCCAAGATGCGCACAACTTCGATGCGACCGTCAAGGTGGCGGTCGGTCCGGTACGCGGGAAAGTTCAAGTTCAAGATCTCACTCGAGCCGCAGCCCGACAATAGCCACTTGAACATGAAGATTTCCGGCGGAGGACTGGGCAGCGTCGTCGATCTTCTTGCGGGCGCGGAGATCAAAGACAACGGCGATTCGACGACGACCCTGGACTGGAAGGGCACCGCAACGATGCGCGGCCCGGTCGCTACGATCGGCGGCCGGGTGCTCGATTCGCAGGCCCACCGCGTCATCAGCGAAACCTTCGCGAACGTGAAGACGAAGCTGACGGCTTCGGCTTGATGCGATGAACGCTCGAGAATTCTCCGAGCGGGTTGCCGCGCTCGAACGCGGGTATGCGGCCTTCGCCGTTGCCATGGTTGTCGACCGTCGCGCGCCGGTGAGCTCGCATCTCGGCGACCGGGCGATCGTGCTTGCCGACGGGCGAATGGAGGGATTCGTCGGCGGATCGTGTTCCCGCGACATCGTTCGCCGCCAGGCCGTCGATGCGATGCGCGCCGGTAAGCCGCGGCTCGTGCAGATCGATCTCGCCGGCGTCCCCGCGCGCGCAGGCAGCGAGACCGAAACGTTCGTCATTCCAATGGGATGCGCGTCGGAAGGGGGCGTCAACGTGTACATCGAGCCGCATCTGCCGCCTCGTCTGCTCGTCGTCGTCGGTCATTCGCCGGTCGCGGATCAGTTAGCGCGCTTAAGTGCGTCGCTCGAGCGCTACCGCGTCGTGCGCGTCGCGTCGGAGGAAGAACTGGGCGATATTCCGGTGACAAACGTTCGGACGGTCGCGCTCGGTGCGCTGCGAAGTTTTCTTGCGGAGTTGGATCCGGTCGAACGCCGGCGCATCGTCGCGGTCGTTGCATCGCAGGGCCACTACGATGAAGCCGCGCTCGAAACGCTGCTCACCGGCGAACCGGCGGCGTTCGTTGGGCTGCTGGCGAGCCGCAAACGCGGCGCCGACGTGCTTGGTATTTTAGCGCAGCAGGGCATCGCAGCAGACCGCATCGCCACCGTGCGCAATCCGGTCGGCCTGAACATCGGTGCGCGCGACCCCGGCGAAGTCGCCGTCTCCATTCTGGCCGAAATCGTGTCGGTGACCGCGTCGTCCGAAACGCCATTCGCAACCGCTGCGTCCGAGGACTTCGCCGTCGATCCGGTCTGTGAAATGCCGGTTGAGATCGCCGGGGCTTCGCATCGTGCCCAGCACGCCGGACGCGACTACTACTTTTGCTGCGCGCACTGTCGCGCGACGTTCCTGGCGGAGCCGAAGCGCTATGCCGGCGCCGGTCTCCCAGGATGAATCTCGACCAAATCGCCGTTCGGTTCGCGGCACGCGGGTACGTTGCGGACGAAGATTTTGCAACGTCGCTCGACCTCATGCTCGCGCTGGAGAAACCGCTGCTGATCGAAGGCCCCGCCGGCGTCGGCAAGACGGAAAGCGCGAAGGTGCTCGCCGACGTGCTCGAGACGAAGCTGATCCGCCTGCAGTGCTATGAGGGGTTGGATGCGGCGAGCGCTCTGTACGAGTGGAATTACCCGAAGCAGCTTCTGCGCATCCGCTTGACCGAGAACGACGGCAGCAGCGCCGAAGCGCGCGAAGCCCAGATCTTCAGCGAAGCGTTTCTCTTGAAGCGGCCGTTACTCGAAGCGATCTCGCAGGAGGACGCGCCGGTGCTGCTGATCGACGAGATCGATCGCGCCGATGAGGCCTTCGAAGCATTCTTGCTCGAGCTGCTGGGCGAGTTTCAAGTGACGATTCCGGAAGTCGGAACGATTCGTGCGGCGGCGCGCCCTGCGGTGATCCTCACGTCGAATCGGAGCCGCGACTTGTCCGACGCGTTGCGGCGGCGCTGCCTTTACGCGTGGATCGGCTATCCGTCGCCCGAGCAGGAGGTTGCGATTCTGCATACGCGACTGCCCGGTATCAACGCGCGGCTAGCGGAACAGATCGCACGCTTTATGGAATTCCTACGTGTCCAGCCATTCCAAAAGGTTCCCGGCACGGCCGAGAGCTTGGATTGGGCGCTCGCGCTCGTACGGCTGCATCGCGACGCGCTGGACGAACGTACGCTGCAGCAGACCGCCGGCTGCGTTCTGAAAGTTCGCGAAGACTGGGAACTTCTGCGAACGCTGCGCTCGCGATATTTACCGCTGCTCGACGCAGGCGACGACGACCCGGCTCCGGGTGACGGATTGCCCGAGCCGGACTACGGTCTGGGCACGGTGCGAGCCAACATCGGGTGAGCCAAGATCTCGCTCGCAACGTCGTAGCCTTTGCCGCGATCCTGCGCGGCGAACACGACTTCGGCATCGTCCCCGGCCAGACGCACGATGCCCTGCGCGCGCTCGACCTCCTTGGACTAAGCGAACGCTCCCGCACCCGAGCTGCGCTGCGAACGGTACTCTGCAGCCGCCCGGAGGAGGTCGAAGCCTTCGACGGATTGTTCGACGCGTTCTTTGCGAACGCAGCGCCGGGGATCGCCCAGCCGGAGCATGCGCGGCGCACGCGCGCCGATGCGAACGAATCCCCGTCCGACGAGTCGGAACCTACCGCCCCGCAAAAGCCGCAATCACGCCCCCGCGACGAGGGCGGCGCCGGGGCGGAAACGGCATTCGAAGCGCAGGAGGAGAGTCCGGCGGAAGCGTGGATGTCGATGCATGCACGTTACAGTCCGGCAGCAGCCGCTCGCGATGCCGCGGTGATTCCGCAACGAGGGCTCGACGCGGCGCAAGTTCGCGTCAACGAGCTGGTGACGCGGATTCGCTTGGGGCGTTCGCAGCGCTGGAAGCCGCAAGCGCGGGGGCCGCGCTTCGATCTGCGGCGAACGCTGCGCGCGAGCTTGCATACCGGCGGCGAGGCCATCGTGCTGCACCGCCTCGGCCACCCGCTTCGCAATCCGCGTTTTGTGGTGCTGCTCGACGGCAGCCGTTCGATGGAACCGTACGCCGGTCCAATGCTGCAGTTTGCGCTCGCGTTATGCCGGCGAACGCGCCGTGCCGATGCGTTTCTCTTTAGCACCGAACTGCGCGACGTGACGCGCGATTTGCGCGATGCTGCGCTGCGCGGATCGTACCGCCTCGGAGGGTTAGGAGAAGCGTGGGGCGGCGGAACGCGCATCGGCGCGAACCTGAACGCTTTTGTACGCCGCGGATCGCGCCTCACCACGCAAACGTTCGTCATTATCTTTAGCGACGGCTTGGACGTCGGTGAGATTCCCGAGTTGGAGCGCGCGATGCGTGAGATCCGGCGGCGCTGCGCGGCGATCGCCTGGATCAATCCGCATGCGGGCGAACCGGGGTACGCGCCCTCGGTGCGCGGCATGCAAGCGGCGCTGCCGTTCGTCGACGTTTTCGTCGGTATGGACGATCTCGACGCGCTCGCAGCGATCGCGCGCCATGGCGGATCGGCAGCATAGTGCGCGAAGTTTTTGCGCTTGCCGCGCAGTGGCTAGATGAGGGGCGGCCGTTCGCGCTTGCGACGCTCGTGGCATTGCGCGAAGCAGCTACCGCTCCGATCGGAGCGACCATCGCCGTCGACGCCCGAGGCCACATCGTCGGCAATATCGGGGCCGGATGCTACGAGTCGGAGATCGTGGAGGCGTGTTTGCTCGCCGCCTCCGATGGGTGCACGCGGACGCTCGACATCAACCTGACGAGCGACGATGAGTTGATGGGCGGCACCGCTTGCGGCGCGGTGATGGAAGTGGTCGTATGGCGGCCGGACCGAACGTTCGCAGCGACCGCGCGCGAAATCGCCGCCGGCGAACGTGAGGTGCGATTCGAAATCACGTACGTGCGCGAAGACCGCGGCCCCGTGACGTTCGAACACGTTGTTGCGGCGCGCGAGTCGCTGCTGCTCGTTGGGGCGACGACCCTGACCGCCGAAATCGCCACCATCGCTCGCCGCCTGGATTTTCGCGTCATCGTCGTCGATCCGCGGCCCGCGTTCGCAACGCGCGAACGCGTTCCCGACGCCGACGAGATCGTTCGAGAATGGCCCGACGACTATCTTCCGCGCGTCCTTTCGGAACGAACCTCCATCGTGATGCTCTCGCACGACCCGAAGCTCGATCTGCCGGGGCTGCGCTGCGCGCTGGCCTCGAAGGCTCCATTCATTGGTTTGCTTGGAAGCCGCCGCGGTCAAACCGCGCGCCGCGAGTCGCTGCGCGCGGAAGGGTTCCCGGAAGAAGCGCTCGCTCGCATCCACGGTCCAGTCGGCCTCGACATCGGCGGAACGACCGCGGCCGAAACCGCGCTCTCCATCCTCGCCGAAGTCGTCGCGTCGCGGCATCAACGCGAAGGCACGCCGCTGCGCTCCCGCGGCGGCGCGATCCATCCGTCGCTCGCAAGAACCGCGCAACCGCTATCGTCGTAACCGTTTCTTAGCCCGCATGAGCGATACGACGATGCGCGCGGCGCGCGTCTCTTCACCGGCGGAGCCGCGTTTGGAACTAGTCGACGTCCCGGTTCCGCAGCCGAGTCGCTGCGAAGTGCGGATAAAGATTGCCGCTTGCGGCATCTGTCATAGCGATTTCTTCGTCCTCCACAACGCGTTCCCGGGAATAACCTATCCGCGCATTCCCGGTCACGAAATCGCCGGCACGATCGAAGCAGTCGGAGACGACGTAACGGGCTTTGCCGTCGGCGATCGCGTCGGCGTCGGCTGGCACGGCGGCCACGACGCGACCTGCGATCGCTGCCGTCGCGGCGATTTCATCACCTGCCGCAATCTCCGAGTCCCCGGCATGGCCTACGACGGCGGATACGCGCAGTATATGGTAGCCCCGCAAGGTGCCGTCGCCCACATCCCTGACGGCCTAACCCTCGAGGAAGCCGCACCGCTGATGTGTGCCGGCATAACGACGTACAACTCGCTACGCCATAGCGTCGCACGCGCCGGCGACCTGGTAGCAATCCTCGGCATCGGCGGTCTCGGCCACCTCGGCGTGCAGTTCGCGAGAAAGATGGGTTTCGAAACCGTCGCCATCGCTCGCGGCGAAGACAAAGCGAAACTCGCCGCCGATCTCGGCGCGCATCACTACATCGACAGCACCAAAGACGACGTAACCGCAAGACTGCTGCAGCTTGGTGGCGCAAAAGCTGCACTGTCAACCGTCACAGCCGCCGACGCAATGCTGCCGGTGCTCGATGGCCTAGCCATCGACGGCCAACTCATCGTCGTCGGCGCCGCTCCCGAACCGTTACCCGTGCAAACCCTTCACATGCTCGGCGGCCGCCACTCGATCAAAGGCTGGCCGTCCGGAACCTGTGTGGACTCCGAAGACACAATGAAGTTCGCCGTCCTAACGGGCGTTCGCCCGATGATCGAAACGATGCCCCTGGACCGCGCCCAGGATGCCTACGATCGCATGATGAGCGGAAAGGCCCGCTTCCGAATGGTCTTGACGACGAAGTAAACTCGCTCGAGTCCGAGAGTACCCCCCACCGCGGCGCCAGCCCGCCGCTACGTCCGAGCCCCTTCCAGATTCCGCCGGCAGTCGACGCACGCATCCAGCGCCGCTCGGACTGCTTCGCGGCGTCTTTTTCGGCTGCTTTTAGGCCTTAATGTTGCCTGTTTTAGCGCTCCGTTTCGGTCAAGCCGGCAGAGGGGTCCTTAATAGTTATGAAGGCAAAATTGAGCCCTTGGCCCCATGGTTGACGGGGGCGCCTGAGGCGTCCGGCCTGGCTACTTAATGGTAACTTTACACGAACTTCGCTTAATGTATGTTTAACTGGGGTAAAGGCGGATTCCGTCGCTAACTGACCTAGGAGAACGCGCATGGAAGCGGTCGTCGCTTTTTTCGGGCCCCGGAAATTTGTTTTCGCCCTCGCTACGCTGGCTTTCGTTTATGGCTGTAGCGGAGCGAGTTTGGTTCCTTCGATCGCCCCCGGTGCTGCCGCACAGGGGCGATTCTTCGTCTCGCCTGCGTCCGAAGCGTTATCGACGTCGTCCATCGCCTGCAGCCTGCCCTCCGGTTTCAGCTCCCCCCTGACCCGGATGAAGATCGACGGCCCGGATTCGGCCTTCGGAGCCCTCGTCTGGAACTTTGGCTGGTCTCTCCAAACCGGCGTTAACCTCGCCGCGAAGTTCGCACCCGTTTATGCCGTAGCGGCGGGCAAGGTTATCGCCGTGGGCACCCGCGACGGGTATGGGCAAACGATCGTCGTCCGGCACAGTCCCGGGGTCGAATCCCTGTACGCGCACCTCAGTAGGGCGCTGGTCAGTGCCGGCTCCGAGGTGTCCCAGGGACAGAAGATCGCCGTTTCGGGCAGCGGCAGAGGCGCGGATAACCGCACCCATTTGCATTTCGAGCTTTCCAGCGGTGGAGCGCTGCTCTACCCGGATACCGCCGAAGGCGCCATCAGCCACGATAATATCGTCAACCCGTGCAGCTCCAGTAATACGGGGGCTGCGACGATCTCCGTCTCCGGCGACGTCACCGTTACCGGCATGACCTTGGACGGCACGCCCCTAGCGGCCGTATCCGGTACCGCTAACGCCTTTTCAACCGGCCAGCTTCCAATCGGACCGCACGAAGCGGGCCAGCCTCTGGCTTTTGGTCGTATGCTCACGGTCGAGACCACTGCGGATTGTCCCGGAACGTACGGCATAACGATTTCGGCGGACCAGCCGGGCGGTGCCGTTTTCGAAGGCGCCCCAAAAGATCGTCCGTTTGAGATCGACGGGTTTCAAAATGGGACGACCGCGAATGCCGAACTTTTCGTCTACCAAAACGAGGGCCGCAATCGGCACCTCGTGTCCGCCGCACGCGCGCAAACCGACAGCGATTGCGGCGGGTCCACCCCGTCGCCCGATCCCTCGCTGACACCGACTTCCGAGCCCTCGGCGACACCGTCGACCCAGCCCTCGCCGGCCCCGACGCCCCAGTCCACGCCCACACCGTCGTCCTGGCCGACGGCGCAGCCCTCGCCGACGCCGCGCCCCTCTCTGACGCCAACCCCGGCGCCCGCGCCGACGCCAACGCCGGCACCCGCGCCGACGCCAACGCCGGCACCAGCGCCAACGCCAACGCCGGCACCAGCGCCGACGCCAACGCCGGCACCAGCGCCGACGCCAACCCCGTCACCCGTGCGGACGCCGACGCCGGCGCCCGCGCCGACGCCAACGCCGGCCCCGCCGCCGACGCCGACGCCTGTGCCTTCGGCAACGCCGAATCCCAGTGCGTGCTCGGTGTTCCCTCCGGGCGACCCGACTTATAACACCGATATCAGCAACGCGCCGATCGATCCCAACAGCGCCTCGTACATATCCTCAGTCACCGGTGCTGGAGACACGTCTTCCTTCTACGCTTCGACCGGTTACGAACGAGCGAATATGGCGAGCAGTTCGGTTCCGATGGTTACCGTCAGTCCGAAAGTTTCGTACCATTCGTTCCCGGTCAAGTACCCCTGGACGAGCGGCTTTTATATCGAACCGTTGAGCGACGCCCACGCCATAATCGTTCAGACGCAATCGTGTCACTTGTACGAGTCGTACGGCACGACGTACTCGGGCGGCGTGCTCTCGGCGTACAGCGGCGCGAAATTGGGACCTCACGAAGCCGTTCGTCCCGCTGGCGCCGGGCAATCCGAGCGCGATGGCGTCGGGCGTGCCGATGTTCGCGGGCATGGTCACCTGGACCGATTATCAATCCGGTGCGATCACCCACCCGCTGAACTGGTCGGCAATTGCGGGAAGCGTTTCTGAAGCCGGCTTCGTCTCGCCCGCAAGCGACACCGACCACCTGACGTACAAGGGCACCAGCGTGTACCAACTACCCTACGGCGCACACCTGCGGCTTAAAGCGTCGTTCAACACGTCGGGTTGGGGTCCGCAGGCAACCATGGTCGCTCAAGCGATGAAGCACTACGGCATCCTTCTCGCGGACACCGGGAGCAGCGGGAACGCGCTGTACTTCTCAAACGAACCGAACGGCACGAATCCTTGGAGCTCCAGCGATCTCTCGGCACTCTCGCAGCTCCACGTCTCCGATTTCGACGTCTTGACGCTGCCGACGATTAACTCCTCATTGCGTGCGCGCGCACGCCATAAGAAAGGTTAGTCGTTGTCGGGCGGCTCGTTCGATGGCGGCTGGTGCTCGAAAAACGATTTTGAGTACTTGGCACTGATGGGCGCAAACTTACTCGGACTTTGCGAAAAGTCGAAGGCGTCTTCGATGCTCGTCGCGCGCACGTCGGTCGTGCCGAGACTCGGCAGCCCGTAGACGTCTTCCACGAACTTAATGATGCTGCCGAATTCGTACTGAGTGTGCGAGACGACGCCGTGCCTGGCCCATGGCGATACGACCAGCATCGGAACGCGAAACCCTAGGCCGGTATAGTCGAGTTGCGGCGGCGGGACGTGATCGTACCACCCGCCCCAATCGTCCCAGACGATGATGATCGCGGTCGAATTCCAATACTGGCTCTCGCCGATCGCATTGACGACCTGCGCTACCCACGACGGCCCCTCGTCATGATTTGCAAATCCGGAATGATCCGAGTCGATTCCATCGGGAATCACCCACGATACCGACGCGAGCCTACCCGCTGTGATGTCTCCAAAGACTCTCTTTTCGGGTGAACGAATGTTCGAGTTCCACTCGGAGCCGTAACGAACGGCCTTGATCGCATCGAATGCATTCCAGTAGGCGCCCGCGAGCGAACTGTGGATCGAAGGCGTATAATATTTCCACGAAATCTGCTTTGCGTCCAGGACGTCCCGAAGCGTGCTGTACGAGAACACGGAAACGGTCCATTGGTGATTTCCTTACCGGAACTTTTGAGCACCGGAACGGTCGTACCCACTTCAGCGTCACACCCCCAAGGACCATGCGATGGGAAATCGATGAGGGTTTCGGTTGCGTTAATTTGCGCGTTGCCGCGAATGAGATCTTGATGCGCGGTGAAACTGCCGCTGGTTTCCGTCGGAAACATATGGTCGGCCAGGACGTACTGCTTTGCCATCGTCCAATATGGCTGGATTTGAGCCGGGTTGACGTATTGATACGCGCATTTCGGACAGTACACGTCGTTCGCATACACTTCGTTCCAGCGGTCCATCTTGCCGTTGTCGTAGTCGACTATGAATGCTTGGTGGCTGTTATCCAAGGCGTCCGGGCTCTGAAGATTGCTCTCCGCTAGCGGCACAGACGTGCCGTCGCTCATGAGTCCCTTGCTCACCGTATCCGCGCCCGGAAAGTTTTGGAACATGTTGTCGACGGTGCGGTTCTCCTGCACCATTATGACGACGTGCTGGATACGCTCTCCAAGGACGCCGTTCGGAATCTCCGTCATGTAGGCTGACGGCAAGGCCGGCGTGGTATGCATAAAGCTGGTGCTGCCGCCGCAGGCTGAAAGCGAAAAGAGACAGCACGTCAATAAATTGCGGTATCTCACAGTGGACAAGGTTTCGTGCCGTGCGCGTTCGTATCCCCTTCAAAAGAGGAACGGCGCGGCCCCGAAAATGAACCTGGGGATTCCCATAGGATTAGCGTCCCCGACGTGCGCGCGAAGGAACGGAATGCAGCGTAAACCTGCTGGGAACTATTCGGAGCCGGCGACGTGATCGTGCCCGCGGCAGCGTTGCTTGCTTGCTCTTTCTTCCAAGGCGGCCAATACTATACGCACTCCGTAACGAATGCCGCCGTCGACGCAAACAGCGCCGCGTACATCCGGTCGATGATTGACGCCGGCAACTCTCAGGGATTCTGGATCGCCGCGCGTCCCGTCGAATTCGTAAACGTGGCCGATGCGACGACTCCAAAACGGGTCGTGAAGCAGAAGGTCTCGTACCATCGGTTCGATGCCCCCTTTCCGTGGGCAGACGGGTTTCGCATCGAGCCTTTGAGCGACGCGCACGCCATCGTGATTTCGTCGCGCAGCTGCGAACTTTACGAAACGTACGACACCAGCTTTGCGGACGGCGTTCTTTCCGCGTACAGCGGCGCGCGTTGGGATTTGAACGGCCCGTTCGTACCGCTCGCGCCGGGCAACCCGTCGGCCATGGCCTCGGGTCTTTCCCTCTACGCCGGAATGGTGCGATGGGAAGAAGTCGCCTCCGGAACGATCGGCCACGCGCTCAACTGGGCGGCGCCCGCCGGGAGCGTATCGCAATGGACGTTCGTGCGGCCCGCGAGCGATACCGACGGCATCGTTTACAAGGGAAGTTCCTCGTACCAACTGCCATACGGTGCGCACCTGCGGCTGCGCGCCTCGTTCGACATCAGCCGCTTCGGTCCACAGAGCGCAGCGATCGCGCGAGCGATGAAGACGTACGGCGTCTATCTCGCCGACACGGCCAAGGAAAACGAACTGTACAACTCGATTGCGGCGGACGGCGTCAATCAGTGGGACGCATACGATCTCGCGGCGCTCGACTCGATCCGCATCTCCGACTTCGACGTCCTGCAGCTCGGCCGGATCGAACGAGTCCCCGGACGCTGACCGGGCGGGGGTCTAGTGCCCCGTGATGAGTTTAGCGGCAAACTCGATCAGCGCCGCGCCTGGAATGAGCAGCAGCTGCGAAAGAATGAGTCCGAGTATGGCGGTTCCCGCCAGCCCGGCGACGAGAGCCCGCACGTCGTCGATCGAGCTCTCACCGCGAACCGCGCGATCCGTGATGAGCGCCGAAGCGGGATCGACGATGACGTTGTAGGCCACCGTCGCAAAACCGTTGACCAAACCGCTTGAGAGAACGGCCGTACGCGCGGCCTGAGGATAAAGCACGCTCGCATATGCTGCTGCAACGATGCCGATGCCGTAGACCGCGGTAACCAGAACGTTCAATACGAGAACGTCTTTTGGAACGTTGCCGAACGGGAGTTTCCAGAATTTCGTCGCGGCGCTGAATTTGATTTCCGAAAAGACCGCAACGACCGTTGCCGGCCGAAAGAGCCCGAGCGCAGCCTTGGGAACGCTGCCGTTGCGCTCGAGTGACCGGATGGCGCGCAGATAGAGCATGACGAAGGTCGGGATAGCCAAGGTTCCCAGCACGGCGCCGGCGGTTCCGGCAAAGACGATCGCGCGCAGCTGCCACTCGAAGCTCCCGAGGGTCGTGAACGAGGCTCGGTCGGAGAGCGCGCCGAGCAGCGGACTATAGAGCATTTGCGCAAACCGGCTGCTGGTCGCAAAGAGGTTGAAAAGGGAGATCGCCGTGGCGACCCTTCCCGAACGCGCGCCGGCGAGACGCGCCGCGTACGCGGCGATCGACAGCGCCTGAACGACGCAATTGAGTGCCATCGCCAGTACAAACTGCCAAAGCCAAAAACCGTGGGTCATGTGCGTCCAGCATATTGGGGTCTGGGCCCCTAGGGGGAGAGTCGGAGGCCCCTACTAGTGAGACCTTCGCTTCTAGAACCCGTGAGACTGCTGCCGTACGATAGACGAGGAATGGAAACGGCAGCGCTACACCGGAACGTCTCGCTGGCTGCGCTTGTCGCGGCCGTGGCGCTGTTCAGTACTGCCGTCGTAACGCTTCTGGTCAGTGGTCCCAGTCCGATGGTCCTGGGACTTGTCGCTTTGCTCCTCGCGCCGCTCGTACTTTACGTCGCTCTCCGGCGGCCGCTGGATTTTCCTTTCGGCCTCTACGTGCTGCTCGTACCGTTCGACAATTTGCTTGGGTTGGGGGCATTCGGAACGCTGACGCGGCTCCTAGGTATCGTTGCCGGCGTCTTTCTGATGATTTGGATTCTTCGCCGGCGCGATGCGTTGCCGGTATCGCGCCCGCTGGCGATTCTCATGGCTTTGGGCGCGTGGATGCTCGCGAGTTCGTTCTGGGCCCTCAACCAAGGTGTGGCTCTGCAGATCCTGCCGACGTACGTCGGGCTCTTTCTCCTGTACGCTGTCCTGTCGTCGTTCTCCATTTCGCCCGCTCAATTTCGGATATTGCTGTGGCTGGTCGTAGCCGGTTCGCTCTGCGCGGCAGTGTACGGAATCGATATCTTCTACCATCATCCCAACTACGCGGCGACCGACGGCCCGGTCCGGCTGGTTATGGAAAACGGCTCTACCAAGATCGACCCGAACCACTTTGCCGACGTTCTGCTTTTCCCGGTCGCAATCGTCATCATGTGGTCGCTGCGCGTCCGGAGCGTCGTGGCGAAGCTCGCCGGCACCGCAGCTTTGATCGTGCTGGTGACGGCGATTCTGTTGTCCGGCTCGCGCGAAGGCTTTACCGGTATCCTATTGATCGGTGTTTACTATCTCATTCGATCGCGGTACCGGCTGCAGTTGGCGCTCGTCGGCGGTGCGCTCGCCGTGGTGATCGCGACGATGCAGACGTCGGTGTGGGAGCGGTTCTCGACGGCGCTCGCGACCGGCGGCTCGGGAAGAACGTCGATTTGGGCAGTTGGATTGGAAGCCGCCAAGCACAACTTGTTGGTCGGGTACGGTCTCGGAAACTTCCAAAACGCCTACGATCTGTTCTACCTAAAAGTGCAGCAAGTGTACCCCTTCGGCTACGACAGCCCGGCGCACAACATCCTGATACACTACATCGTGGAGCTAGGGATCGTGGGCTTAGCGCTGCTCGGCTGGTTCTTCTGGGCTCAGTTCCGGTCGTTAAAAGATATCGATAAGACGAGCGAACTCTACGACGCGCGCGTAACGATGGAAGCCGCACTCGTCGCAATCATCGGTGTTTCGATGACGATCGACCTCTTTACGTACAAATATGCGTGGCTGGTTTTCTCGATGATCGCGCTGCTTCGAAACGCGTCGCTGACGAGTCAGACCAAGGAACCGATTCGCGCGGCAAGCTCCTTCATTATCCCAGCTCTGTCCGCACGGTTTTCCAGGCCGGCCCTTCCGGCGTCGCCGATCCGGCGCAGTTCGGATCTGTCCAAGAGTGCGAGCTGACGTAGCGTAGCCGCAAGCGCGCCTGCGTCGCCGGGAGGCGTACAGAAGGCGCCTAGCGAGGCGCCTTCGTTCCGAGCTTCGCCGTCGGCGACGACGATGACGGGACAACCGACCGCGACGGAATCGTACAGCTTTGTTGGAACGCTCTCCTCGATGCCTTTTCGCAGCGGAACGATCGATACGTCGGCGGCGGCGATCATCGCCATCGCATCTTGCCGCGCGACGCTTCCCCTGACTCGAACGTTGTCCAGGCCTTCGTCGCGGACGCGCGCGTCGAGATGCTCTTTCTGGGCTCCCCCGCCGACGATCTCGATCGTGATGCCGCTTCCGGCGATGAGGGCAGCGGCATCGACGAGGACGTCGACGTCCGTCGCCACGCCGAGATTGCCCGCGTAAATAGCCGTCAGACCATTGGTGCGTTCGCTTTGGGCCCGCGTCGCGGTCGACTTTTCGGCGGCGTTGCGGGCCAACACGAGGCGCGAATCATCGACGCCGCGCGATGCAATCTGCGAGATGGCCGTGGGCGTGACGGCGACTACGAGATCGGCCCGCGCATATAGGCGGCGGGCCAGCCACTCGATCGCACGCGCGACGAAGCTGTCTGCTTTCCAGACGCCCATGGCAATGGCGATGTCGGGAAAGACGTCGCGCACGTCGACGACCAGGCGCGCGCGGTGACGCCATGCTGCAAGCAGCCCCGGAAACGCCAGGGTTATCGGCGGCGAACTGACGATCACGACGTCGTATCGCGCGCGCGTAAAGACCGTGTAGAGCGACGCCGAGGTGGCTGCGGACAGCCAATGCAGCAATCTCGCACCCGGCAGCCCCGGAATCAGTATCGAGAACAGCCGCACGGTTCGGACGTTGCCGGTGCTCTCGCTGAGGATAAGCGGGCGCCGGGCCTCGGAAAACCTTCCGTTCGGAAACGATGGGAAGTTCGTGACGACGGTTACGTCGTGCCCGGCGTTCCCAAGCGCGGCTGCGAGCGAAGCGACCCGCGTCGCACCGGCAGCCGGTTCGGGTGGGTAGAAGTGCGCGATCAGCACGACGTTCACGTGTGAGCCCCGCCCGCTATCGTATCGCGCCGGAGAAAACGTTCGGGCACGCTTCGCAAAGCCGCACCGATCACCCGCGCGCGACTCCCGGGCCGTTCGATGTAGGAAGCCCATCGATTCGCCGCCTCTTCGAACGCCGGCTCGTCGAACATTCGAGCGAGAACGAGCATCTGCGCGATATGGAACTGATGATACTTAAGCGTTGCGATGTGCGGTTGACCGTCCGCGCTGAGCAGTAGGCTGTAGCGGGTCCACCATCCCGTGTCGTATAGCGGCAGCCACCGTCGCAGCGTATCGGCGCCGGCTGTAACGATGGGTTCGAGTGCCGCGTCGCCGGTACGCTTCCAGAGTTCCCAGAGACCCCAAAGGGCGAAGATACAGCCGTTGAGCACGTGGGACGCGTGCTCGTTGGCGATCTCCTCAAAGAAAACATCCCTGCCGGACCGCCAGACGACGCCTCCGTGTGCGATATCCGACAGAAATGGCTGCCCGGCGCGCACCGCGGCGTTTCCGTAACCCTTCGACGGCTCCAACGTGTCGGCTCGCAGCAGCACGGAGATCGCTTCCCCTTGACCCATCGCCGATGTCCAACCCGCGCTCGCGCCATATTTTTGCCAGGGGAACTCGAACCGGTACAGCCCCGCGTCGTTTCCGTCGCCCTGGTGATCGCGAAGCCAGTCGGCCTGCGACAGAAAGTCTCGGCGCGCCGATGCGTCGCCGTTCGAATGCCAAACGGAAAAACGGTGAAGCGCGAACTGAGCGATTCGGATCGGGTGATAGAATCGCGACGTCCCGCTCAGCAGGACGCCGTTTTCATCGAATGGGGCATCGACCCAATCCTCGCCATAGACCCCGTTGCCGGGATCCCATTCGATGAAGTAGGGCCCTTCGCCGGCCCGTGCTAGTCCGTCAACCGAGTAGCCGCGCCGGTGCGACCACGTTAGCGGAAAACCAAGCGCCAACCGGCGTAGCGCAATCATGCCACCGCGTTCATTGCAAGCAATCTGAAGGGCCGGCCGAGTACGTAACACTCGAAGCCGCGCCGCTGCCACTCCTGCGTTTCGAAAAACTTTCGCGTATCGATGAGACGCGGAACGCGCATAAGGGCGGCCACTTCCGTCGGGCGAATTTCGAGGAATGCGGTGTGCGGCGTCAACAGGACGACGGCATCGGCTCCGGAGACCGCTTCCTCGAGCGACGCGCTCAGCGGGCGCTGGTAGCGTGTAACGAGCGGATCGTAGATTGCCGTGACGTATCCACGCTCGCGAAGGAGCGCGTCGACGTGGGTCGTTGGGCTCTCGCGTGCATCGTCGACGTCGGCCTTGTATGCGGCACCGAGCAGCGCAATCTTTCGCCCTCGAGCCGGCCCGACCAGTTCTGCGATGCGCCGCACGATACGGTAGGGCATGCGATCGTTCACCCGGCGTGCCGATTGGATGAGTTCGGTATCGATGGGGTTTGCGTCCGACAGGAAGTGCGGGTCGACGGGGATGCAGTGGCCGCCGACTCCCGGGCCGGGCTGAAGGATGTTCACTCTGGGGTGTTTATTCGCCAGTGCGATCGTTTCCCATACGTCGACGCCGAGTTCCTCAGCGAAGAGGGCAAGCTCGTTGGCAAACGCGATGTTCACGTCGCGGAACGTATTTTCTACGACTTTCACGAACTCTGCGACCGTCGTCGTCGTCGTCGCAATCTCCGCTTCGCAAACCGAAGCATAGAGAGCCCGAACGATGTCGGCATCCTGCTGCGTACGCCCACCCACGACCCGCGGATTGTTGCGCAGTTCGGTCATAATCGCACCCGGAATGACGCGCTCCGGGCAGTGTGCGATGTGGAAATCTCCGATGTCCTTGCCGTGCTCGCTTAACGCGTTTTCAAAGATGCGTTCGGTGGCTCCGGGAGGCACGGTGGATTCCAGCACGATGATGGATCCGCGGCTTGCAACCGCAGCTACTGCTTTGGCCGCGGCTTCGACGAAGGTGAGATCGGGTTTCCCGTCGTGGGTCGGCGTCGGGAGGCACAAGATATACGCATTGGCGTCCGGGATCTTATCGACGACGTGAAAGCGACCGGAATGCAGTGCTTCTCGCACGGCGTCTTGGACGGGTTGCTCCATTGCCGGCAGTTGGCCGAGATTCAAGGTCCGCCGGAGTTGTACGTTCGCGTCGAACCCATACACTCGGTGGCCGCAGTTCGCGAACAACGCGGCGGTAGGCAGCCCGATGTACCCCAGGCCGACGACTGCAATATTCACCTCTTACTCCTTTCGCGCCAATGCGGTCGCGAGTTTTTTCATCTGCGTACGGACGTCGTGCTCCGAAGCGACGAGTTCGTAGGCGCGGCGTGCTCGCGTTTGCGCGGCGACCGGATCCTCTTGAACGTTCAGAAGCGCTCGAGCCAACTCGGCCGGATCGCCGCTCTTTACCAGAAGCCCGCACTGCGTATCGATCAGTTCTCCGATGCTTCCCGAATCGGTAGCGACGACCGGCAGTCCGAATGCCATCGCCTCGACAAGCGCGGATGGGATTCCCTCCATCGCCAGTTCGCCCTCATCGCGGCTCGCCAGGACCATCGCCGCGAATCGGCCGGTACGATACCACTCGTGGAGGGTATCGTGGGGCACGAACCCAGCAAATTCAACGGCGTCCTGCAGTCCCAGCCGGGCGACCGACGCCTCGAGTTGCGCCCTCAGGGGCCCGTCGCCGCAGAGCGTGCACCGAATCGCGACGCCCAAGCTGCACAAGAGCGCAATTGCCGCGAACAGGTCCTCGTGTCCCTTCACCGGTACGAGTGCCGCCGGGCACACGATTCGGAACTCGGCGTTCGAAAACGGCGACGCAGCAGCGGCGTCCGGTACGACGGTCCCAAGGCGCAGCTGCAGAATGCGGCCGTTGAGCGTCGGCATCCGCTTTCGCAGATCCGCCGTTCCGCGCGCCGAAATGGTTCGAATGAACGATGCGCTACGTTCCTTCACGTCGAAGGCGTTGCGCTCGTAAATATCCCATCGGTGTGCCGTCGAACTCCACGCGATGCCGCTCACGTTCGCGGCGATCATGGCGACCGTTGCGGGCGTCGACATCCAGTACGAATGGATGTGATCGAAATCGTTTTCCATCGCCCACTGAGCGAGAGCGAGCGCTTTCACGACAACGGATATATTCTTGGTGCGTCCGGGGTCGCGGGACGTGAAGGTTCGTCCGAGCGCTCGCATCGCGGCTCCCGGTTTCGCAGCCAACGCACGCGCACCGCGGCTCAAGAGCTCGCCGTTCAGGAGCGGCCACGACAGCACCTCGACGCCGTCCGGCACGATGTGCCGGCGCGGCGCAGCCGGCGGCCGTACGGGCACGACGGCAATGCGCTCGAAGTGATGCGTGAGTTCGGCGAGTTCGGTATTGAGATAGGTTTCTTGCGTGCCGAACGGATAACGCGACGTGACGACGATGAGGCGGCGGCCTTCGGGGCTCATGACGCCTTGCCGCAGAGTTCGAGGTAGACTTCCCGGTGACGGTCGACCATGCGGCCCATGTCGTAGGTGTCCGTAACGTGCCGCTGCGCGCGCTTGGCGAGTTCCCGGCGCAACGTGGGGTGGCCGATAGCCCGCTGGATCTCGGCGGCGACTCGCGCCGGCTCAAAGCTCGGGGCGATCATGCCGAACCGGCCGTCGGCCAGCATGTCGCGCGCGCCCATCCAGGGCGTGCTCAACACCGGAACGCCGGCGGTCATCGCCTCGAGCAAGGCGATCGGCATACCCTCGAACCATGAAGTCATCAGCACGAGATCGGCACCGGCAACGATTGCCGGCACGTCGGTTCGATAGCCCATAAACCGGACGCGGTCGGCTATATCGAGCGCGTGGGCGACGCCGAGCAGAACGACCTCTTGCTCGCCCGAGCCGACGAAGAAGAGCAGCGTGCGCTTTCGCGTCTCTTCCGGCAATTCGGCAAATGCGCGCAGCGCTAGGATGTGGTTCTTTTGATACTCCATGCGGCCGATCGTCATGATCGCGAATTGATTGGGTTCGATGCCGAGTTTACGCCGCGCTGCCGCGCGATCGGTACTCGAAACGGTCGGGAGCGTGAGGCCGTTGGGGATGATGACGAGCTTGTGCGCCGGGAGACTCTCGAAATCCATCAGCGCAGTACCCTGTTCGCGGAAAAACGTAACGACGCGCGAGGTCGCGCGATGCAGAAGCCAGTCCGCCGCGCGCTCGAACGGCGTGCGTCGGAAATCGCATGGATTGTGCTCGGTGTGAACGATGTTCGTAACGCCGGCGAGTAGAGCCGCTACCCGCCCCCAATATTTACCGACGTGCGTGTGGGTGTGGACGATGTCCGGCTTATACCGTCGTATCTCGCGCACCATCCGCCAAATGAACAATCGGTCCCCGCGCCCTTTACGGCCGGCGTGAACGACTCGAAACGGCAGCGTCTCTCCCGTGTCCGCAGGCGGCTCGTAAATCGTCAAGAGCGCTACGTCGATGGTCGGCGTGGATAGATGTTTTAAAAGTTCGACGATGATGCGCTCGGCGCCGTAGCCGCTCACCGATGGGAGAATGTGAAGCGCGCGCACTTTCCCGTTCATGCCGCACGATGGAAGAGAAATTCGCAGAGTGTTTGAAAGAGAACGGCTACATCCAAATACGGGGACCAGTTTTCCACGTATTGAAGATCGTACTCCAGCTTCTCACCGACCGCGGAAACGTCGAGCACGCGTTTCATATGTACTTGCGACCAGCCCGTGATGCCGGGCCGAACGAGATGACGCTCGTCGTAGCGTGCCAGTGTGGTCCGAAACAAATCGACGAAGACGGGACGTTCGGGGCGCGGCCCGACGAGCGACATGGTGCCGCCGAGGACGTTGAAAATCTGCGGAAGTTCGTCGATGCTGAAGCGTCGCAGAAAGGCGCCGACGCGGGTCTTGCGCGGATCGTTTTCCGTGGCCCACCGCGGTCCGTCTTTGACTTCTGCATCGGGGCGCATCGAACGGAACTTAAAAATGGAAAAACGCTTGCCGCCTTGGCCGATACGCTCTTGAGCGAAAATGATCGGAAATCCGGAATCGAAGTACACCGCTAGTGCGGCGACGAGCATGACGGGCGCGGCCAGGAGAAGCGCGATGCTTCCAAAGAGGATATCCATAGCGCGCTTCAGGAGCTGCGCGCGGGGCGTACAGGCGCGTAACCGGGACGGTACGATCAATACCTGACGTCCGTCCGTTTGGAGCGAGAGGCTGTGCGCGTAGCGCGTTATTCTCGGCGGCGCGAACGACAGCCGGATATGGTCGCGCGCCGCCACTTCCAAGATATGCCCGAACGCGTGCCCGGGGATCATCTCGGTCAAAATCAGCGCGTCGCAACCCCAGCCGCGAGCGCGGCTGAACCAATCGATGCGGTCCAAATCGGCGTCCCGGCTCAAATCGATGTCACCGAGCGTCTCCGCGATATCGTCTACGACGATGAGGAGCGTCTCGCAGTCGTCGGCCAGCTCCAGGCTCTCGACGACTTGGGACACCCGGTCGGCCGTCCCGACGACGCTGACGCGGCGCTGGCCTTTGAACCACTTCCGTTCCTGAATGCGATGTAATATCGCCCGGGACGATCCAACCAGCGCGATCGAAAAGAGCAACGAGTAGAGCAGCGCGATGCGCGACGTCGAGATTCCGGGATAAATCGTGAACAGTACCAGCTGCGGAATCGTTCCCAGGATCAGCGCGGTCGTCGTGTAGTAGAATTCGTCCTTAACGGATAGCGCGAACGTGCGGCGGTACAGACCGAGGCGATCGAACACGAGAACCCATATACCGATGAAGATGGCTTCGGCGATGAGCAGATGGCTGACGATGCGCGGGGATTCCCAGTGGTGGAAGCCGATGAAGGCGCCGAGCACCGACGCGGCGAGAAAGCGCGACATCCGTCGCCAGTCAGAGCGATCGTCCACTGGAAAGGGTGCGTCTTGGGCGCGTGGCGGACCGTTGGCCTCTTGAGCTGCGCCGGACGGTCGATAATGCGCGTCGACATGAATGAACATAATGATACTCGCCGGCGCTTTCCAGCCATGAGAGGCGTTAGCCTCATACGACGTGAGCGTATCCGAAAGGAAAGAAGTCCCTACTCCCAAGGTCCCGATCGTTGAGGCTTGTCGTCCTTACGGTGGGATGTGCTTGGAGCGTACGATGCTTGCAAGCACATGTCGCACCTCATGCCGTATGCACGCGAGAACGCGTTAACGCCGTACTCTCCAGCCCCCGGGCAGCCGCCCGAGGAGCACAGTTTCAATCGCCTCTATGCCGCGCTTCGCAAGAGGTGGCGGATCTTCGTGGCGATCGCCGGCGGGTTCGTTCTCCTGGTGGGCGCCGTGACGCTGCTGATGCCGAAATCGTACACGACGACGGTCAGCCTCTTAGCGGGCCGTCCCGGCAGCGAGCGGAATCAGAGCGACGACGATACCGCACTGCCGGTCCTCAATGCCCTCGTATTGCAGAGCGGAGTCCAGTCGGCCGAGACGTTGGCGCAGCTCGCCCATCAACAGGATCTCGCGGCGGACGTGATCGGGCAGCTAAACCTGAAGACGACGCCGGGCTCCTTGCTGGGGCGCGTCAGCGTGAAGCCGGTGGTGAATACCGCACTCCTCAACCTGAGCGTCTCATGGAAGACTCCGGAAACGTCGGCTCGAAATCGCCAATGCCTTTGCGGACGCATTCGTCGCTCGCGAGCGCGATTTCGTGCGTTCGGAAGCGGTCGCCGCGCTCGGATTCTTACTCTCAGGAGCTGCCGGACGCGCAGGCTAAAAATCTGGCCGCCGCTCAACGGCTCGCCGAGTTTCAATCGGCCCACGGATATATGGATGCGGCGGCGCACCAGCAAGACGTCGTCTCGAAGGTCGACGCCACCGATCAAAAAATCGACCAGGAATCGGTCGACCTGAGCGAGGCCACCGCTCTTTTATCGAGCGTGAGAAGTCAGCTGGCGTCGCTCTCCACCACGGTCGACAGCGCCCAAGAAGTCGCACAGAACCCCGAATCGGTCGATCTGCGCGCGAAACTCGTCGACGTCGAGACGCAGCTGGCGGAAGCGCGGAAGAAATACACCGCGGTACATCCCGCGATCATCGCCCTCGAGCAGCAGCGGGCGGTCCTCATGCAGCAGCTTTCGAGCGAGCCGCAAGCCGTCGTCAGCCAAACGACGGTCGCGCCCAATCCGCTGTACACGACGCTTCAGCAGCAGGCGGCGACCTACGAAGCCCGGATCCAGGGCGATCAAGGACAGCTTAAAGCCCTCAAGGCCGAGCGCACGGCCTTTAAGCCGTCCATCGTCGACATGCCGCAGCAGGCGGTGCAGTTTGCCGCCGTTCAGGAAGATGCCAAGCGCGCTGCCAACGTCTATAACGCCCTCGAACAAAAGTACAGCGATGCCCTCGTTGCCAAGTCCACGGCGATCAGCGACATCATCATCGTGCAGTCGGCCTCGGCGGACGACGCCGTGATGAGCCCCAACCTGCGGATGAACCTCGCTGTCGCCGTCGTGCTCGGTCTCCTCTTGGGCCTGGCGGTCGTCTACGCCCTCGAACTCCTCGAACGGCGCGCGATCGAAAAAGATTTCGCAGCGCTCCTGGGATTGCCGGTCATCGCGCGCATCCCGGAGTTCAGCGGCGCGAACGCGCGCTTGGTGCCGTGGATCCAGTCGATGACGATCGAAGCCTTTCTCCACCTGTGCGTCACGCTCAAACTTCGCAGCGACGGTCCCGTGCGAACGCTGGTGGTTTTGAGCGCTCGGCGCGGCGAAGGCAAATCGACGGTCGCCTACAACCTGGCGAAGAGCCTCTCGACGCTGCAATCGGGCGTTCTGCTGATCGATGGCGACCTGCGACAGCCCACGCTGCACGTAAAAGCCGGCTGCGAGAACGTTATCGGATTGGACGACGTCCTCGACGGCTCCGTTCCGTTCGAGCAGGCCGTCCAGCACGTGGGCGCCCTCGACATTCTCACGAGTCGCGGAGACGCGTCGAACCCGATCGTGCTCCTTCAAGCGGCCTTCGAGTCCATGCTCGTAGAAGCGCGCCGGACGTACGGCATGGTGATCGTGGACGCGCCGGCCCTCGCCGCGGTTTCCGACGCCCTGCTCATTGCGACGAAAGTCGACGGGTCTCTGATCGTCGTCAGCCCGGACCGGACGGATGAGAAAGACACGCAGCGCGTATTCGCTCAGATGGCGCACGTCGGCATCGATAACGTTCTCGGCATCGTCGTCAACCGAGATGCGTCCACGGTAAGCGATTACTCGGATTATTTCGCCAGGATGAACCCTGCGATTCCGTCGGGGTCCGTATGAGCAGCGTCACGGTCATCATCCCCGCGTACAACGAGGGCTTGGCATTCGGCGCGGCGCTCGTCTCGCTCGCAGACTACTTTTCGCTCCATAAGAACGGGGGGTACGAGTTTTCGTACCTGATCGTAGACGACGGCAGCAGCGACGAAACGTACGAGGCCGCCGCCTCGTTCGCTCGTTGGCGCAAAGACGTCCGGGTTTTGCGGCACGAGCGGAATCGCGGGCTTGGCGCCGCCCTGCGCACCGCCTTTCGTGAGGTCGACACGCAGATCGCGGTCGTCTTGGACGCGGACATGAGCTATACGCCGGCGACCGCCATGGAGCTGATCGAGGTGCTCGAACGCGAGCACGTCAGCATCGCGCTGGCCTCGCCTTATATGAGCGGGGGCGACGTTCGCAACGTACCGCTGGTGCGAAAGGTGCTTAGCCGCGAAGCAAACCGCGTGCTGTCGCTCGCGACATCCGGCAGGTATGCGACCCTTACGTGCATGGTGCGGGCCTATCGGGCCGACGCGTTGCGGCTGCTCGAGTTCCGCAGCAACGGCATGGAAGCGATTCCGGAAATGCTCCTGAGCGCATTGCGGCAGAGAATGCGCGTCGTCGAGGTGCCGGCCACACTGCAATGGAGCCCGGAACGCCGCATGGACTCCGGCCGGCTGCGCGTTTCGAGCTTGGCGTCCCGAATCGGGGCGATCTTTCTCATGGCCTTCCGCTATCGCCCCAGCTTGTGGTTCGCCGTTCCAGGCCTGGCGCCGGGGCTATTGCCCCTGGTCGTCGCCATCCTTCTTATCCTCCGCGTCAACGCATCGACGTTAGCGATCGGAACTACGATCACGATCGTCGTGCAGTATACCAGTCTCGCTCTTTTCAGCGGGCAAATCGCCGCGTTTTTTAGACGCCGGCTTTCATTACGCAACCGTCACACAAATGGAGCAACTACTAATGGCTACGATCTTCCCGGCCGCACCCTCTAGAACGCTTCCGTCCGATCAGGATGCGTCGGGTCGGACGCTCGGCACCGCAGAAATCGATGCGGTTTCGGCGTCCTTGCGCAGCGGTACCCTGACGAGCACCAAGGGCAAATTCGTGCCCGAGCTTGAGTCGCGGTTTGCGTCTATGCTCGGAGTCAAGCACGCATTTGCCTGCTCGTCGGGTACCGCCGCCATTCATTGCGCCATCGCGGCGATCGACCCCGAACCGGGCGATGAGATCATCACGACGTCGATAACCGACATGGGTGCGCTCGCGCCGATCCTCTATCAGGGAGCCATCCCCGTCTTCGCCGACGTCGATCCGCTCACGTGCAACGTTACGCGTGCCACCGTGGCCGCGCGGATCAGCAGCCGCACGAAGGCAATCATCGTGACGCATCTCTTCGGCAATCCGTGCGATATCGCCGACATCGTGGAGCTCGGAAATCGGGCCGGCATTCCGGTGATCGAGGATTGCGCTCAAGCGTTCCTGGCGTCTTCAAGGGGCAGCCTCGTCGGTACCGTCGGTAAGATCGGATGCTTCAGCCTTCAACAGGGCAAGCACATAACGACGGGCGAGGGCGGTCTGGTCGTCACCAACGACGACGCGCTCGCCAGACGGATTTATCTGTATATCAACAAAGGCTGGGGCTACGGCGATCCTAAGCCCGACCATTATTTTCTCGCCTTGAACTACCGTATGTCCGAGCTCTGCGGGAGCGTCGCTACGGCCCAGCTGGACAAGCTGCCGGGAGTGGTCGCGCGGCGACGTATTCTCGCCGAACAGTTGACCGACAGGCTCCGCAGCGTCCGCGGACTCGACGTACCCGTCATCGCGAATGGCGCGCTTCACAGCTATTGGAAGTACACGGTTAGAGTTGCGGAGCCCCTTCCGGCCGATGGCGTGGTCGAGGTTGCGAAAATGCTGAGGGAGCGCGGGATCGTCAGCGCGCCGCGCTACATCGTGAAGCCCGCATTCATGTGCGAGGTCTTCCAAAAACGAAAGACGTTCGGCAAGAGCGGCTTCCCGTTCACCCTCGCGCGTCCCGAGGCGCTCGATTATCGCTTAGAGGCCTATCCCGGCACCGTTGAGGCTCTCGAACGCCTTCTCGTGGTGCCGTGGAACGATCGATACGACGAAGACGACGTCGAGTATATTGCTGAGGCTCTGACCTTCGCGATCTCGAGCCTGGATGGAGGACGCGTGTAATGGCTGCACTACGTTTCGCAATCGTCGGAGCCGGCGCCATCGCCGGCGCTTATGAGGCCGCGTTCGCATCGACGAAGCTCGCGGATATCGTTGCAGTTTGCGATACCAACGTCGTGGCTGCCGAAGCATACGCGGGACGCGTCGGATGCGAGGCATACGGTTCGGTGCGGGCCCTATTGGACGACGCCGAGTTCGATGCCGCCATCGTTTGCACGCCGCCGGCGACGCACGAGCCGGTCGCCTGCCAGCTCATGCAAGCCGGCAAGCACGTCCTATGCGAGAAACCTCTGGCCGTGAGCGCGCTGGAAGCGCGGCGGATGCTCGAGGTCGGGATGCGCAGCGGCGTTATCATGACGATGGCTTCGAAGTTTCGCTTCGCTCGAGACGTTCGCAAAGCCCGCGAGATCGTTATGGACGGTCTTATCGGCGATCTCGTATTTGCGGAGAGCGTCTTCACGTCGCACGTCGACATGCGTAATCGCTGGAATTCCAACGCCGCCATCAGCGGAGGCGGGGTTCTCATCGACAATGGAACGCACTCCGTCGACATCCTGCGCTATTTCTTAGGCAACCTGCGCGACATTCAAATCATCGAGGGGCGCCGCATGCAGGGACTCCCAGTCGAGGACACGGCGCGCCTATTCGTTCACAACGATCAGGGCGTTATGGGCTCCGCGGATCTTTCGTGGAGCATCGACAAGGAGCTCGAGACCTACCTGCGTCTCTACGGAAGCAGCGGGACGGTTCTCGTCGGCTGGAAGGAATCGAAGTACCGCCGGCGCGGCGAACCGGAGTGGCACGTCTTCGGGAACGGCTACGACAAAATCCAAGCGTTCCGCGATCAAATCGAGAACTTCTGCACCGCCGTCAGCGGCGACGGCAACCTCGTCGTTACGCCCCGGGATGCGCTCGCCTCGGTCGAGGTCATCCAGGCTGCCTATGCCGCTCTCGAAAACGCTCGCTGGGAACGGATCGGTAGCCAGTTCGAGGATCTGGATCTCGCACCGCGCTTCGCGGGCCAAAGGGCGTCCTAAGATGGTCCATCCTACCGCAATCATCGAGCCGAACGTCCTGATCGGGCGAAACACCGCCATCTGGGATCACGTTCACGTTCGGCATTCCACGCGAATCGGTGACGATTGCGTCATCGGCGAGAAAACGTACATCGCCTACGGCGTTTCGATCGGAGATCGCGTCAAAATCAATGCGTTCGTCTACATCTGCACCGAGGTGACCATCGAGCGCGGCGTGATGATCTCGGCCGGCACGGTCTTTACGAACGATCGCAACCCACGGGCGACGACGCCCGACCTGCGCCGCCTACTGCCGTCCGATCCCGACGAAAAAACGTTGCCCACCCTCGTGCGCGAGGGGGCAACGATCGGCGCGCACGCAACGATCGGCCCCGGTCTGACCATCGGTCGCTTTGCCATGGTCGGCATGGGGTCGGTCGTTACGCGCGACGTTCCGGATTTTGCGGTGGTGCGTGGAAATCCGGCTCGGGTGTCAGGGTACGCGTGTACGTGCGGCGTCACCCTCCCCAAGTCCGTCGGACCGGACGCAACGCCATCCGAATTGCGATGTGCATCCTGCAATACGCGTTTTTCGATCCACGGATCGACGATTTCTCACCTCGTTGCCATCGGTTGATAGGACTTTAATACACTAATGCGTTTTGGTATCGTCGGCGGCGGGAATGCTCGGGATGACCGCGGCCTGGAACCTCGTCAAGGCCGGGCATTCGGTGACGATCTTCGAAGGCGCCCCCACCTGTGGGGGCCTCGCCTCCCCATGGCAGGTCGGCGACGTCGTGTGGGATCGCCATTATCACGTAACGCTGTACAGCGATTTGGCGCTGCGGGGGCTTCTAAGCGAACTCGACCTCGAAGGCGAACTGCAGTGGGTCAAGGCGCGGACGGGGTTCTACGTCGACGGATCCATGTTCCCGTTCTCGAGTGCGGTCGACTACCTGCGCTTCCCGCCGCTCTCGCTGTTCCAAAAGGCCCGGCTCGCGGCGACGATCTTAAGGGCGTCGCGTATCGTCGATTGGCGGCCCCTGGAGCGTATGACGGCGGTCGCGTGGCTGACGCAGCAATGCGGGCGTGAGACGGTTGAAAAAATCTGGCTGCCGCTCTTACGCGCCAAGCTCGGCCCGAACGCCGAGAGAGCCTCGGCGGCCTTCATTTGGGCGATCATCGCTCGTATGTATGCGGCGCGCAACACCGAGTCGAAGCGCGAGCTGTTCGGCTACGTTAAAACCGGATACCAGAAAACGCTTCGGAGGTTCGAGCAGCGGCTGACGCAGCGCGGCGTCGAAATTCGCACGTCTTGCCCCGTGCAGCGCGTCGAGCCGGCTCCGGGCGGCATCGCAGTCGTGACGGCCACCGAGACGAACCATTTCGATCGCGTCCTCGTCACGCTGGCACCCGCGCTCGGGGCTCGGATCTGCCCGACGCTGACCGCCGTCGAACGCGGCTGCTGCTTGGGGGTGGACTACCAGGGCATCATCTGCGCTTCGGTACTCGTGGACGAGCCGCTTACGCCGTATTACATCACGAACGTCGCGGACGCCACGATGCCGTTCACCGCGGTCATCGAGATGACGGCCCTCGTCAATCGGGAAGAGCTGGGCGGTAGATCGCTGATCTATCTTCCCAAGTACGTTACTTCCAACGATGCTGCATTCAAGCTCTCGGACGCGGAAATCGAAGAGTCGTTCCTGTCGGGATTGGAACGCATGCACCCAACGTTTTCGAGAAAAACCGTCCGCGCATTTCGCGTTTCGCGCGTGCCCTTCGTTTTTCCGATTCCGACGCTCGACTATTCGAGCAGGCTTCCGCCGGTGAAGACCCATACGCCGGGCCTCTTTATGGCGAGCAGCGCGCACATCGTCAACGGCACGCTCAACGTCAACGAAACGGTTAAGTTGGCAAATAGCCTGACCGAGACGCTGCTGTCGGAGATAGCGGAGAAGCCGGTCTATTCGTACCGCGAAGCGGTGCCGGCATGAAGGCGGCTCTGTCTCTGGATCTCGACAACAAGTGGTCGTACATGAAGACGCACGGGGATGCTGCTTGGCAATCGTTCCCATCGTATCTTAACCTGCTGGTCCCGCGGATACTCGACACGCTCGACGAGCTCGGCGTTAGGATTACGTTTTTCCTCGTCGGCCAAGATGCCGAACAAGAGCAGCATCGCGACATCTTTGCGGAGATTGCCCGTCGCGGCCACGAGATCGGCAATCATTCCCACTATCACGAGCCGTGGATGCATCGGCGCGACGACGCTGCAATCGATGAGGAATTTGCGCGCTCCGAGGAGAGCATCGAGCGCGCTACCGGCCAGCGGACCAGGGGGTTCCGGGGCCCCGGTTTTACCCGCTCGACATCGATCCTGGAAACGCTCGTCCGTCGCGGCTATCTCTACGATGCATCCTCACTGCCGACGTTCATCGGGCCGCTCGCGCGCGCGTTCTACTTTCGCAGCGTAAAGCTCGGGCAGGAGGAGATGAAAGACCGGGACGATTTATTCGGCCGGTTTTCCGACGGGTGGCGGCCCAATCGCCGCCACGAAATCACCGTGTCTAACGGATCGATCACCGAAATCCCCGTCACGACGCTCCCGATACTGCGCGTCCCGATCCACATCAGCTACATACAATATATCGCGACGCGATCGCCGGCGGCCGCTCTGGCTTATTTCCGGACGGCAATGCATCTTTGCAGGCTCACCCGCACGCCTCCGTCCATCTTGCTCCACCCCCTGGATTTCCTGGGCGGTGCGGAGTGCGAGGAATTGGCGTTTTTCCCCGCGATGGGCCTCGACCCGGGCGTCAAGCGGCACGTTCTCTTAGAATCGCTCCGTGCGATGGCGTCGGTTTTTGAGGTGGTTCCCATGAGGGAGACGCTCGATCGCAATGCGCTGGTGCAGGGGAACGAATATCGCGAGAACCTCCTTCCGGGCTAGGAACGAGGGTGAGGTCCAAGATCGGAGATTGCCCATTTTTGTAGTACGAACTGGCTACGTGAGCCATCTTGCCTCGGCGGCGCGCATGCCTTAAGATTACGGCTCCGTGTGGCAGTATCGGCCAACTTTGTCGGCCGAGAATGGTAAAATAGTAACAGGAATGGGTATTGCGCGAGTTGGGAACTCGGCGTTTCCACGAGAAACTACGGAGAAAGACGACGGCGCTGTAAGGGGCCGCGTTGAATCGATCGTTCGCCGGTTGATCCGGCCGGCCGCAGGCGCCGGTTGGATTCTGGGGATCTTCGACTCCAACCGCGATCTCTTAGAGTTCGCGGTCTCTGGCGTTCAGGCGAATCGCAGAACCGTGCTTGGGATGCTGTGCACGATGCCCGTGCCCGAGTCTCCCGGCCGGGTGACGCTCCGGGTTACCGACGACGAAGGACGGATTGCGACGTGCCTTGGGGCGAGCGCCATGCTCGACCGCGAGCGGTCGCTGATCTTCGCCGTGCTGTGCCCGCAGGCGTCGAGCGCCGACTGGCCACGGGTCGCACAAGGGCTTGAGAAGGCGATATCACAGATCGTCGATGTTGTGTTGAGCGAATTGGCCCCGGCAGCGGAAGAGCGTCTTTCCCTTGCCTCGCTGCGCAGCTCGCAGCAAGGATTCTTTCTCCTCACGCATGAGTTCAAGGCCGCGTTCGAATGGCACCCGCAGGGCGTCGCTTCGAGGGAGTTGGCCGAACTGATCGCTCCTCAAAACGGGAATCTGCCCGAGTACTTGGAATCAGCCGTGCGCCGGCTTACTAAGTCTTGGGACTTCACGCGAATCGAGACGTGCATCGCCGGGACGGCGTATCCAATACCGGGCTTTTCCGTTCGCGTCGCACCGATGCGCGGCGACGACGGCATCCTTATTGCGGTCTTTGTGGAGCCCTGCCGAGGGCGCGTTTCCATCGATCACATGGCTGCAACGTTTAATATCTCACCGCGAGAACGCGAAGTACTTCACGCGCTGCTGGACGGGCATTCGGTTTCAGACATCGCCGAGATTCTCAACCTCGCCGAGTCGACCGTCAACGATCATATCGGGCGGCTTATCGTAAAGACGAACTCGCGGAATCGCATCGAAATGGCTTCTACGCTGTTGGGCTGGCCGCTGGCCAGATCGACGATGGCGTCTGCGGATCTTCCGAAGAGCGCGAACGCTCGCGCTTGGGCTCGGCCGGTCGGCGATAGGGTCGGACTCGGGTAAAAGCGGTCCCGACCCCGCTAATTAATCTCATATGTTGGGATCATTTTGGCATGTACCGTCAAGGGATAAATGGCCCACATTTATACGGTACAACCCCTTAAAAATCGGGTATTCGTTCGCTGGCTTTAATGGCATATTCTATCCATCCGGTCCCGCAGAGTAGCGAATCCATTCGATTCGCCGATAGCGGGGCCGCTCTTGGAGTCTATTGATGACCGTAGGAACCGGACCACTGCGCGTACTGATCATCGAAAAGCAAATGCTCTTTGCAAAGGCGGTTGCGCACGTCCTCTCTGCCGATCCGGATGTCAACGTCGTTGGAATCGCCTCGGGTCGCGATACCGCCGTTTTATCCAAGGAAATCGACGTAGTCGTTATCGACATCGACAACGAAAAGATCGACGACGTCGTCAAACACTTCAAAGACCGCTCTCCGATCACTCGGATATGCGCGCTGTCATCCCACGCACAGGGCGAGTTGATGCAGCACTGCCTGTCCGCCGGCGCCGATGCATACATCGTCAAGGACACATCGCTGCAAGAGCTGCTCACCGCAATTAAAGCGCTCGGCGAGGGGAAGAGCTACGTCGACCCGCGCGTTGCGGCTTCGTTGCTTCGCCGGCGCGAACCGTCGAACTGGCCGAAGAGCGAACTGTCGCCTCGCGAACGCGAGATCATCCGGCTCATCGCGCAGGGGTTCTCGAATCGCGGCATCGGCCAGCATTTGGCGCTCTCCGAAAAGACGATTAAGAATCACGTCAGCCACATCTTTGCGAAGATCCACTGCACGGCTCGCTCGCAGGCAGCCGTTCACGCGATCAGGATCGGCTTGGCGTAAACTCACTCCGCCGAACGGGATCGTCTTTGGGCTTTGCAGCCACACCGAGCTGCAAAGCCCAAATCATGATGACGAGTAGTCCTAGCCAGGTCGGTATTTTTCGCACGACCTGTTGCCCGAGCAAAGCGGGCGTCGATTGCAGATATCTCGCCCACGCGGTGGCTCCGAACTCGTCTGAAGCGGAGTGGAATTCGTGCGTCACGAGTTGCTCCGCCGTCGCCGGCGGTTGCAGGTGCTGAAGCAGCATGAGTCCCAGAAGGGCCGCGACGACGGCGAAGGCGGATCCGGCGATGCGACGGCTGACGGGTCCGCCGATCAGCATGTAGACGCCGGCAGCCACGCCCACCGCATCCACGATGACCGTAGCTCGCGCCAGCGGCTGGGTCCACACGGCGATGAGCAGAGCGCACGCGACCGCGGCGAGCGCGCGCAGCGTTTCTCCGCGTACGCGCGACGCGAGAACGAAAGCAGCCGGCAGCGCGAGAAGCATTTGAATATCGTGCAGGTAGATGCCGAACAACAGCACGGATGCAGGCGGTAATAAAGGCAACAGTTCGGGCTGGCGATCGCGACGCGCGAAGATCCCCGCCAAGGCAATGCCGAGCGCCATCGCTGCGACGAACCAGATCTTCGACAGCAATAGCGACACGCCGGCAGACACGCCGCCGGCGTACAGAAGATGGGCCAGGCTGTATTGGTCCGCCGCGTTCAACTCGGCGCCGGACATCAAGGGGAGCACGATCGTGAAGTATTGCACGTTTGCAGCGAACCCAAGCGCGGCAATGCTCGCGATGGCGAGAACGACGGCAGAGAGTGCGATCGGGACGCGCGTACGCGGCGCGAAGAGAAAGACGGCTAAGGCTGCGGGAAGACCGACGTTCGGCTCGATAAGCGCCGCAGAGACGGCAATGCCCGCGGCCACCCAGCGCTGCGTCGAGAGAAAGTAGGCGCAAGCGCAGATCCCAAGGAGCGCAAAGGGAGGGATCTCACCGAAAGCGACGTTCAAAAGTGTAAGCGGCGCAAGCGCGAGCAGCACCGCGGCGCGGGGTGCGGACACAAGCGGAGCCAAACAGTAAGCGCTGAGTACGGCCGCGAGGACGAGGAAAATTGCGAAGATCGCCGCTGCAGCTTTCGCCGGAAGCGTCGCTAGAAGCGCAAACGGAACCAACGCATACCCGGGAAGCGGCGCCGGCTCGACGTATCCGTCCGGCTCCGTCGACGGAGCGATCTGCCGTTCGCAAGACCGCATCGGTTCGACGAGATAGGGGTTGCGGCGTTCTTTGACCGCGGTTCCGGCGCAATAGAAGGCTTTGAAACTTTGACGGCCCACCTCACCATGACGTACGAGAGCCAGCGCCGCGATCGCAAGAACGATCGAAGCGCCTGCGAAACCGGCCTTCGCGGCGATGCTGCCCATGCGAGAAGCATAGCTTGGCGGAGGGCAGCGCGTGAGGGCCCCGCGGCTACAATTTTGCGGGCGAAGGACTCATGCTCCCGGACCGAGCCTTTTGGGCCGGGTGGCATGGTACGGACCGCCGTGGGCGGCGGCGGCCCGGCGATGCTACAATGTCCGGCGTGGCCGCAGCACAAGCGAGTTTGATAGCCTTCGTGCGTCGCTCGCCGTTCGTGACGGCGGCTCTGTGCGTGAATTTAGCGCTGACGCTCCCGCTCGCGTATGTTCTCAACATCTGGCAGGACGAGGCCTTTACGCTCCAGACGACGAGCCATGGCCTCGGGTATGCGTTTCAGCAAGCCATTGTGTTCGAGCAAAACGCCCCCCTTTATTTCTTGCTCCTAAGCATGTGGCGGCACATCGGTGACGGTATCTTTTTCTTGCGGCTGCCCTCCGTATTTTGCGTTTCGGCTGCGATCGCGCTCGTCCCAGGTCTGGTGAGGCGCTACGTTCCCAAGGCCGATGCGGGTCTCGTCACGTTCCTGGTGGCTTGCAATCCGTTCGTCATTTGGGCGGCGCTTGAGATGCGCGTGTACGCGCTCGTCATTCTGCTCTCGGCGCTGCTCTTGTTAACCTTCTTCGAAGCCTTTCTCGCAGAGAAGCCCACGAAGATGGCCGCGGTAGCGTATGCCGCTTGCACCATTATAGCGATGTACACGCAGTACTATTTGGCATTCCTCATCGCCGCCCAAGGCGTTACGCTGCTGATCTACCGCCCGCGCGCGCTGGGGCGTTTTGCGCTGTGTGCCGTGGCCGCGGCGCTGGCGTTTGCTCCGATGCTTACGATCGTTCCAGCGCAGGTTCGAAAATTTCAAGAGTGGTTTTACGCCGCCCACGCTGCTTCGATCCATCGTCGTGTTGTGCGCAATTCTGTTGCGATATGAATTGCCGCTGATCTTTGCGCACGCGAAGATTGCCTACCTTGCCCTGGGCGCGGCTGCAGCCGTCGCGCTCGTCGCGCTCCGCCGAAACTTCACCGCGGCCGGCGATGCGACCGTGCTGGTAATGACTGCCGCAGCGTGCGTTCTCTTCGCCGTCGCAACGTACGTGGGCGGCGTGCACGTATTGGACCGGCACGCCGCATCGCTATATCTTCCTTTCACGCTCTGCATCTTCGCAGCGATTTCGTTTCTGCGGCCGCCGCTGCTGCGCACCGTAACGCTGGTGTGGTTCTGCGTGGCGCTGGCCGCATCGTCGGTAGCGCTCGTTCAAACGTACGCCGCGTTAGCCAAGCCGGGCGATTGGATTCGTGCCACCGCCTACATCCGTGCCAACGAACGTCCGGGCGAACCGATCGTCGTGTTCGAGGCTGAGAACGCGCTCCCGCTCGCCCATTACTACGACGGACCGAACCGCATAGTCGCGATTCCGCAAGGCGTCGACTTCCATCATTACGACGTCACGAAGTTCGTCATCCATTCGCAGGCCGAAATGGGCCGCCTTATGCCGCGCGCGCCGCGAATTGTGGCTGGTTACCGCAGGGGAATGCACGTCGGCGAACATCGTTTTCGGGTGCGACCCGGTTGAGAGCTACGCGGCCCGTCACTACCGCGTCGAGTCGGACGCGCGGTTCTATGGGTCGCGGATCCGGCTGCTGATCCCGACCGGAAAGTAGGATAGTAGACGACCGGTCTCTCGGTCGGTAACGGCGGATATTGACCTGGGATAACCCTGAGGGCGGGACTTCCTTCCCTTCTGTGCTAAGGTATCGTAAGACATCGGTCAATTTTGACTACGTCAGCCGCTGAAGAGGTCTCACCGGCATGATCGCATTCATCCTCGCAATCCTTTTCGCACTCTCGTCGTCGCCCGGTATACACGCCTTCGACACGCCCGGCGGGCCAGTAGGCGCGCGCTCCGGGGCGCCTAGCCGCAATCCGTAAGGCGGCCGAGAGGTTGCTGACCTAGGCAGGAAACCCGGCCGCGCGCACCGTACCTGCTGAGCCCGAACCAATAGTTTGTCACGCAACGACGACGTTTTGCTGGCGAGGAGCCACTGAATTGAGACTGCGCGCGCTAGAGGCTCCCTATGGGAAGTCCCTTTCCGATCTCTTTCGGGAAGGTGAACTTAGCGCGTGCCTGCGGGAGGCAGCGCACTCGCCGAGCAGCGCAGACCGGATCGTCGGCGTTCGCGCACTCATCCGACTTGGGCGCCATAGCGAAGCCCTGGCCCTGATCGCGACCATCAATCCATCGACACCGGATGAAGCCGCGGTGCTCCTGGCGCTAACCTCGACCAGTTATTCCTTGCAGGCAGACGTCGGGCCGGCTCGCGCCGCGCTTGCGAGCTTACGGCTAGGCCGGTATGCGATCGAAACCCGCTTCCAGCTCGCTTATGCGTGGATGTTGATCGCGTTTGTGGAGGGCAACGCGGATGCGATGAGTGCGGCGCTGCAAGAGGTGGACGTTCGCGAGGCCCCGAGCGTGTACGGTCAGTGGCTGTACGCTCGTTCCTGGGTCGCGGCACTGCGCGGCGAGTACGGCGAGCAGCTTGCCCTTCTTAAACAGGCCATCGGGCACGTTGCCGAGACGCCGGCGGCCTACGACCGCTCGTTGCTGGCCAGCGCCACTCGTTCGCTCGTGCATCTCGTTCGCGGAAATTTCCGCAAAAGACGCGTTTGAATTTGCAGTGCGAACGGTCGAGTCGATGGAGTGGACGGACGATCTTCAAACTCGAGCGTCTTCTGACGTATCGAGCAATGGCTTGGGCGTACGCCCTGCGCGGAGCGCATAAGAAAGCGTTTCGATATGCGTATCTCGCACGGGATATCGCTCCATCTCCAATGTGGGCCGCCGCATCGTATGCCGATGAGGCATATCTCACGCGAATGGCCGGAGAAAATCGAAGCTCCGACGCCCTGCTTGCGCACGCGATCGATCACGCAAAAGAAACGAGCTGGACGTCGCGCGGCGAGGAGCGGATCGCGCTGCTGAACCTCATCGAACTCTGGCCGATCGCGACCCCGCCACGGCGCAAGCGCTCATGTCGGTCTACGATGCAATTCCAACGCCGGTAGACGCTTCGCTCGCACTCGCACACGACCGTCGCTTGTCGGCCATGGAGGAGTACGCGCGGGGGACGATTCTAGCCGTCACCGGGCAGCTTCCCACAGCCGTTAAACGGCTTGAGAGCGCCTACTCTACGTTCGTCGATCTCGGATATGCGTGGCGAGCGGCAGCGGCGGCACTCCGGCTGCACGTCGTAACGGGCAATTGGGCCTGGCTGCGCTTCGCCGGTGAAGCCGTACGCGACTTCCCCGAAAGCTCCGTTGCCGGTGCCATTCGCAAAAAGTCCGGGATCTCGTGCGATCCCCGCGCTGCGGCGCTGACCCCGGCCCAGAGCCGCGTGTACGCTCTTTTGTGCGAGGGTCTCAGCGACAAGCAGATCGCCCAGATTCTCAACATCTCGCCGGAGACGGCCAAGAACCACGCCGCTCGGGTACGGTTGGCGTTCGGCGTGCGCTCGCGCGCCGCACTCATAGCGGCCAGCCGTTCCGTGAGCGCGGCGGTCTAAGCTCTAGCCGGCTCGCTTCCCGCCGGTCCCGGATGGGGCCGGGACCAGTGCGACCATAGAGCCTGCGGCGCCGGTATGTTCCCAGCGGGCCTCCGCCGCGCCTACAATCAAGTGAAATGCGCTCCCCTCACGTCCTTTCGCTCCTCCTGACGATCGCTTTGGTCCTGGCCTGTATTTCGGCCGGAGCGGCGGCAACGGCCTCGACGAGCCCGACTCGGATCCACCCGGGCGACCAGTTGAGCGTTCAGGTATACGGCGATACCTCGCTGACGCAGAACGTCGTCGTCCTTCCCGACGGCACGGTCAACTATCCGCTGATCGGACGCGTGTCCCTTGCCGGCTCGACGCCGGATCAGGCGGCCGGAATTTTAACCCGAAAATTGCCGGCGTTACATTTTGAACCCGTCGGTGAACGTGATCATCGCTCAGCTGGGACAACCCAGCGTCTTCGGTATTGGGCGACGTTAAGACTCCCGGCAAGTACCAACTACGTTCCGATGCGAAGCTGACGGATGCGATCGCCGCCGCCGGCGGCCTCGTCAATACCAACGGCGCGTTTCCGGAAGCTCGCGTAGCCGACGCCAACGGCGCCGTTACGAAGGTTTCGCTGGAACAACTGCTGCAGCGCGGTGACACTTCGCTGGACGTTCCGTTGAGCGAAGGCACGGTCGTCTACGTTCCCGGGCGCGTTCAGTTCATCGTGGATGTTTCGGGAGCGGTCGACCATCCGGGAGACGTCCAGGTCAATGAAGGCGATCACCTTTCGGTCGCGATCGCGAAGGCTGGAAACAGTCAAAATGCACAGTCGGACCTTAACCATATCCGTTTGATTCGTACGCTGCCCAACGGAACCGAGACGACGACGGAAATTAACTTATACGAAGCGATCAACGACGGAAACCAAAGCGTCGATGTCGCTCTTCAGAAGGGCGACGTCATCTACGTTCCGCAGAGCGCAAAGCACAGCGGAATCGCCGGGGTTGCCGGGCGGAATATCGACATTCTGACGCGGTTGGTCATCCCGTAGTGAGCGCCGCCGGCGTCACTTCGCGGCGGCGGTTTTCTTGGCGCTTCCGTTCGTAGTATTGCCGGAACGAGCTCCGCCCAGCGACTCGACGAGCGCGACCAGCGCGCGGACCGGCGTGCCGGTTGGGCCTTTGGCCTGCCACGCCGTTTCGGTGTCGACGTAGGCGGTTCCGGCGATATCGAGGTGAATCCACGGCGTTTCATCGACGAACGCGCGCAGAAACGCTCCGGCGGTTAACGTACCGGCCGCGCGGCCGCCCGTGTTCTTCAAATCGGCGATCTCGCTCTTCATCGCGTTGGAATACTCTTCGTAGTAGGGCATGTGCCAGTAGCGCTCGCCCGTATATTTTGCGGCGGCCAGGAACTCGTTAACCCACGCATCGTCGTTGGTTATGGCGGCGGACGCGGCGTGGCCGAGCGCGATCACGCAGGCCCCGGTGAGCGTTGCGGCGTCGATGAGTTTCGTCGCGCCGAGTTTTTTCGCGTACGTCAAACCGTCGCAAAGGATGAGCCGGCCTTCGGCATCCGTATTGATCACTTCGATCGTTTTGCCGCTCATCGACTTCACGATGTCGCCCGGCTTCGTCGCTTTTCCGCCCGGCATGTTTTCGGTGGCGGGCACCACGCCGATGACGTTGATTTTCGGTTTGAGCTTGCCGATCGCGGCCATCACGGCGATTACGCCGGCGCCGCCCGACATGTCGTACTTCATTTCTTCCATCCGCTCCGGCGGCTTCAGCGAGATGCCTCCGGTGTCGAACGTGATGCCTTTGCCGACTAAACCGAGTACTTCTTTGCTCTTCGGATCGCCTTTGTACGTCATGACGATGACCTTCGGCGGCTGCGCGCTTCCTTGAGCGACCGAAAGGAACGACCCCATGCCTTCTTTCCTCGCATCCTTTTCGTCGAGGATCGTTATGTCGACGCCGGATTCTTTGGCGAGTTTGACAGCGGCTTCGGCGAGATGCGTCGGCGTCATATCGTTGGCGGGCGTGATCGCAAGCTTGCGCGCGACATTGACGGCTTCGCCGAGAATGGTGCCGCGCTCGACGCCGCTCTTCACGGCGGCCCGATCGAGACCGCCGGCCAACAGCACGATCGAGTCGGTGACGATGTGCTTTTCGGGCTTCTCTTGATAGACGGACGTCTCGAACGAACCGGCGATCGCGCCTTCCGTGAGGAAGGAAGCGCAGGTGGCCTCCTGTCCTTTGGACTGAAGCGGTAGCGTCAGTGCGATCTCTTTGATGTTGCGGCGGCCGAGATAACGCACCGCAGTTCCCGCATAACGCGCGAGCACTTGCGGTTCGCATTTGGTGCTTTCGCCGAAACCGACCGCGAGTACGCGGCGAAATGGCTGGTCTTTCGCATGCAGAAAGACGGTCTCGCCGATCTTCCCTTTGATCTCTCCGGATTTCACTGCGTCGGCGATGGCACCGTCGAGCAGCGCGTCGACTTCGGCGGTCGGGCCGTCGAGATCGCGGTCGGAGAAGACGGGCACGACGAGCGCTCCCGTACGAATGTGGGCCGGCGCATCTTCAGAGATACGGACTTGCATGGTCAACCTTTCACGCGGGGGAACTGTCGTTAGATGAGAATGGCGGAGGGTATGACGGGGTTTCGAGTGCGACGGCCTTCCGGCCCTGCGCGGAGGGCGCAATGAGCGACGAAAGTCGCAATTTGGACGCGTACGCGCGGGCGGGCGTGGACATAGCAGCCGGCAACGAAGCGGTTGCGCGCTACAAAGACGTGCTTTCCGGCTGGCGGCACCCGGATCAAATGGACGCGATCGGCGGTTTCGGCGGAGTCTTCCGGCTGCCCGGGAGCAGCGAACGCGCGCTGGTCGCCTCGACCGATGGGGTCGGAACCAAAATCTTGATCGCTGCCGAATTGCAGCGCTACGGAACCGTCGGTGCCGATCTCGTGAACCATTGCGTCAATGATATTCTCGTCGTGAACGCGTCGCCGTTGTTTTTTCTGGACTATTTTGCCGTTGGAAAACTCGACCCGGCCGTTGCCGCCGAGGTCGTCGCCGGATGCGCGCGTGCGTGCCGCGAGAACGGCTGTGCGCTGCTTGGCGGTGAGACCGCGGAGATGCCGGGTCTTTACGCGCCGGGGCACTTCGATTTGGCCGGCACGATCGTCGGCGTCGTCGATAACGCCGATCTCCCAAAGCCGGAAAGCGTGGAAGCCGGCGATGCGATCGTCGGATTACCCGCGGTCGGCCTGCACACGAACGGCTACTCGCTGGCGCGCGCGACGATTCCGCGCGAACGCTGGAGCGAACTGCTGGTCGAGCACCCGTCCTATTACGCCGCCGTGCGCGCGATTCAGAAGGTGGCGCACGTGAAGGTGATGGCGCACATCACGGGCGGGGGATTGCTGGAGAACGTCAACCGCACGCTGCCTCCGAACGTGAAGGCGGTCTTCGAACAAGCGCGCTGGTCCGTCCCCGCGATCGAACGCGAGATCGTCGAACGTGCCGGCCTGAGCGTCGAAGAGCGCTATCGCACGCTCAACATGGGAATCGGCTATACGCTGATCGTTCCGTTTACGGAGGCGAAGGAGGCCGTCGATGCAGCCCCGGGCGCGGTCGTCGCGGGCTGGATCGAGACGCGAGAAGAAGGCGAGCCGGCGGTCATCGTGCATCCGGAACGCGGCGCATAACGTTCGAGTGTGAACCACCTTTCCAATCTCATCGTCGATCTCGACGAACGCTTTAACGCTTCGCAGGGCGCTCGCGTTGACGGCGTGGAGATCGGCGTCGCGGGTGCGATCGACGATACGACGCTCGCGTGGATCGACGAATCTTTCGGCGGCTGGTGGAGTTCGGAAGCGCGCGCCGGGACGAATCTGGTGGCGCGGCGCGACGGACGCCTCGTCGGGTTCGCGACGTACGATCCGCGCGACATCCATTTTGCATGGCTCGCCGGCGTTGCGAAAGAGCGCGGCGTCGGCATCTTCGGTCCGTTTGGCGTCGCGCCCGAGGAACGTGGCGGCGACCTCGGCCGCGCCCTGCTTCATCGCGCGCTCCGCGGTTTGTACGAACGCGGCTACTCGCGCGCGCTGATTCCCGCGGTGGGCGACGAACGATTGATTCGTTTTTATGCGGAAGCGGCGGACGCGCGTGTAACCGAGCGCTTTGAGAAGAGCGCGCTGATGGGTCCGCGCGTGCGCGCGCTGGTGATGGCATCCGGAAGCGGCACGAACCTGCAGGCCGTTCTCGACCGGTCGCGCGATGGGTCGCTTCCGCTCGACGTCACCGCCGTCGTCGTGAACGTTCCCGGCGCCTACGCCGTCGAGCGCGCGCGTGCGGCGCACGTGCCTTCCGTCTACGAGCTTCCTTGGAATCGGCTCGAACGCACGCGCGCGGACTACGATGCCGAACTGCTGAAGGTCGTTCGCGCCGAGAATCCGGATCTGGTACTTTTGCTCGGTTGGATGCATCTGCTGAGCGAGCCGTTCGTTCGCGCTTTTCCGCATCTGCTCAACGTGCATCCGGCATTCTTGCCGCTCGATCCGCACCGGGATGACGTCGGTATGCCGGACGGCGTGCGCATCCCGGCATTTCGGGGGCATATGCCGTTCGCGATGCGTTCGCCGCCGGAAGCGGCTGGATCGGCGCGACGGTCCACGTCGTTACGCCGGAAACCGATCGCGGGCCCGTCCTGACGCGCAAACCGCTCCGGTTACTCCCTGGGGAATCCCAGGCCGACGCACTGGCCCGCCTCCACCCCATCGAGCACGAACTCGTATCAGCCGGAATTCGGCGTTGGCTCTACGAACGGTAGTCCCTCGTCTTTGTTGGAGGGACCATGATCCACCGCTCGTTGTTGTGTGCGTTTCTCGTCGTGCTTGGAGCCATCGGGGCGACTCCCGCTCCGCATGCCGCTCCCGCTTCCGCCGCAGGAGAGCCGCTGCAGCTGCCCGGGCTCGGCGGAATGCCGACGGTCCCGTACGAGCGGTTCGCCGCCGCGGCGACCCCTCAGCGCGGGCTTTTCACGATTTGGCGCTACAACGGCAGCGTGCTCCTGGAACTGAAGAACGACCAATTCGGCAAAGACTATGCGGAGCTGAGCGTTCCGGTCAACGGCGTCGGAGGCGGACTCTTTTCAGGCATCACCGATCTAGCCCCGGTACGCATCGTTCGCTTCGTGCGCCAAGACAATCACGTCGCGATCTTGCTGCCGAGCACGAGATTCCTCGCGGATTCGGGCATGCCGGTTGCCAATGCAGTCGCCGCCGCAACGGCGCCGACGGTGTTCGGCATCGCCAACGTCGTTTCCGAAGATAAGGCCGGCGGCTCGGTGGTCTTCGATGTATCCTCGCTCTTGCAAGACCAGACCGGCATCGCCGATTTGCTGACCGACCTCGACGGCGGCATGCGTAACCCGATGGGCAGCTATCGCCTGGACCAGCAGCACTCGTACTTCGCGCAGACGAAGGCCTTCCCGGACAACGTCGTCTTCGACGTGAATCAGACGTTCTCGGCGCTGCAGCCCAGCTCCGACGTCTTCAGCGTGACGCCGGACGCGCGCAACCTGCAGATCACCGTGCAGTACAACTTCGCCGCGATCCCGCAGGACGACACGTACATGCCGCGTCTCTACGACGATCGCGTCGGCTACTTCGTCAACGCGCATCAGGATTTCTCGGCGGACACTTCCTACACGAAAGACCGCAATTTCATCGTTCGCTTCAACGTGCAGAAGAGCGACCCGACCCAGGCGATGTCGCCCGCGAAGAAGCCGGTGGTCTACTATCTAAGCAACACGATCCCGGCAGAGTATCGCGATCCGATTCGCAAGGCGTTGCTCACGTGGAACGACGCGTTCGCGAAAATCGGCATTACGGATGCGGTCGAGGTAAAAGACCAGCCTGCGGATCCGTCGTTCGATCCGGACGACATTCGTTATAACGTCGTTCGCTGGCTCGCGGAAATCCAAGGCGGATTCGCCGAAGCCCAGCTGCTCTACAATCCGAACACCGGCGAGATGATCAAGTCCGGCATCGTCGTGGACTCCGATCTGATGCGCTACGGAAAGTTCGACTATCCGGTCCTGGTGCAGCCGCAAACCGCCGCCGGCGATGCGGTATCGCCGCGAGCCCGCGAGCTTCTCGACGGGGCGACGTTCGCTCAGGACGCCCGTTTGAACTACACCTATGGCGCGGTAGCGCTGCAGCTTCAGTCGGCAAACGCTCAGTATCCCGTGCCGAAGCGTTTTGCCGACGAGTTTCTCGAGTCGATCGTCCTGCACGAATCGGGACACGATTTCGGTTTGCGCCACAACTTCATTGGTTCCGAGGCCTACACGGCGCGGCAGCTGCAGAGTCTGGCGTTCACCCAGAAATACGGCATCGCGAGCTCGGTCATGGAGTACGCTCCGATGAACCTGTGGCCGAAGGGTACGCCGCAAGGCACGTATTTCCAGACGGTCCTCGGACCGTACGACTACTACGTGATCCACTGGGGCTATGCGGCCGTCCCAGGCGCTCGCACGCCGGATCAGGAGGAACCGGTCCTGCGTCAGTGGGCGCAAGCCTGGAGTAAGCCGGACTATGCGTGGTCGTCCGACGAAGACGTCTCGTGGAGCAACGGCATGGGTATCGACCCGCGCAACCAGCAGTGGGACCTGACCAGCGATAACATCGCCTGGTGCCAGACGCAGATGACGATGGCGCACAACATGCTGGGGCAAGTCGATCGCCGCTTCCCCCGGTCGCAGCTCCCCTACGACGACTTGCGCTTCGCGTTCTCGACCCTCGTTGGGCAGTACGGCCGCTGCGCGCAAATTGTGTCGCGGTACGTGGGCGGCGAGTACGTCTCGCGTTCGCTGCGTGGGGATCCGCACGCGGTGCTCCCGCTTTCGCCGATTCCGATCGCGACGCAGAAACGCGCGTTCGCCGTGCTCGACGGCAGCGTGTTCTCCGCCGGTGCTTGGAATCTGTCGCCGACGCTGCTCCGTCAGCTCGTGACGCAATATCGCTACGACGATTGGCTTAGCAATATGCCCGAACGCCACGACGTCGCGTTCGCGCAGCTCGTCGGGCGATATCAGCGAGCGGTCGTCTCGCGGTTTTTCGCGCCGACCACGCTGCAGCGCTTGGACGATATCGATCTGAAATATGCGTCGGGAACGACGATGGACTTAGGCGATCTCTACGGCTGGATGCAGCGTTCGGTCTATTCCGACGTTGCGGCCGGTCATTCGATCCCGCTCATCCGTCGCAACTTGCAGCGCGACTACGCCTCCACGCTCTCACGCATTGCGAACCATCCGATGCCGGGAACGCCGCCCGACGCGCAAGCGCTGGCCGCGTACCAACTCGGCGCACTGCACGATACGATTGCCGCGGCGCTGCGCGGCGGCGTTCCGGATTTGATGACCCGCGCTCACTTGGAGGCGATGCAAAGCGACGTGGAGCGCGCGCAGAACGCGCACTACGTCATTCCGCTAGAGTAGGCGGCGATTGACCTCGACGCGGAAACCTTGGAAATCCTCATCGAACTCGTGAAAGCGGAGTTCGAGGCCGGTCATGCGTCTTTCTAGGCCGATCATGCGGCCGTCGAGGCCGATCATGCGGGTCTCGAGGCCGGTCATGCGGGTTTCGAGCTTCGTCATGCGGCCGTCGAGGGTGTTGAAGCCATGAAGCATCGCGCCCTGAAGATTCAGGATCGCTTCGTACAGCTCGCGTTGCGTCGGTTCGCCGTTCATGTCCGGGAGCGTACGGTACGCGGATGAACGCGTCGTTTCCTGGACGTTTCGAGCTTCGAACTACTCCTGCGCCTCCGAGGTGAGTTCGAGCCGTCGCAGGCTCGCCGGATCGACGCCGCGCTCTTCGAGAAGGCTGTGCAGTGCGCTGCGTCCTGGTAAGACCGCCGATAGACCGGTGACGTCGAGTATCCTTTTCACTACCGCGGAAGCCCCGGTGAGAAAGAGCTGTCCGCCGCGTTCGGTGAGGTCGCCGTTCAAGCGGATGATGCAACCGATGGCCATCGAATCGATGTAGCTGGTTCGTTCGAGATCCAGCGCGACGATCGGGTCGTCACCGACCAACTCGAAGAGCTCGGTAATGCGCGAGCGTTGCGCGAGATCGAAAGCACCGATCAGCACGACGTGCGCGCCATTGGAGCCGTTCATAGCCGAAGCGTTCGTGACCCTCGTTCCTTGGCCCCCTGGATGAGTCGACGCAGCGCCGCTGGTTCGGCGAGGAACGCATCGTGCCCGTGGTCGCTGAAAAGCTCCGAATACGCAGCTGGATAACCGAGCGTTTCGAAGTGGGCGGCGGCGCCGCGCACGTCTTCGGGGCGGAAAAGCCAGTCGCTCGAGATCCCGATGAAGTGTAAATGCGGTGCGCGCGGGGGCGCCGTGCCGGCATCGCGGACGTCGAAAGAGTCCATCGCATGCGTGAGCGTCGCGTAGGTTGCCGCATCCATACGCGTTTCGAAAAGGCCGGCCTGACGATCGAGGTAACCTTCGACGTCGAAGCGATCGACGCCGTAGCGATCGCGCCGCCGGCCGTGACGGTCGCGCAGCAGCGCTTCGCTCTTGTAGGTGAGCGTGGCCAGCTTGCGCGCGGTGCGCAAGCCAAGGTGCGGATCGAGGTCGAGACATTCCCGCTGAATCGCATTGAGCGCGATCCCCATCGCCGAGTGATGATCGTGGGCCCCGATGACGACGGCGTTGGCGACTCGCTCGGGCTGTGCAAGCGCCCACTGCAGCGCCTGCATGCCGCCGAGCGAAGCGCCTATGACGAACTCCAGCCGGGCGATGCCGAGTTCGTCGAGCGCACGCGATTGCGCGCGCACGATATCCCGCACCGTGATGCGCGGAAAGTTCCTCGAATGCGATGCCGGGCCGGTCGAGCCGTAGCAGCTTCCCAATGCGTTGATGCCGACGACGCACCACTCGCGCGGATCGAAGACTCCGCCCGGCCCGGCAATGACGGGCCACCACTCGGCGGCGCGGCTCGAACCGGTGAGCGCGTGGTTGACGAGCACGGCCGGGTTTGCCGGCTCGCCGTAAACCGTAACGCGCTGCTCGACGGCGGGGAGGCATTCCCCGCCGTCGAGTTCGAGCGGTCCGATCGCGACGGTAAGGTCGCGCACCGGTGCTACTCCCCGAGAGCTTGCGCGAGATCGGCGATGATGTCGCGTTTGTCTTCGATGCCGATCGACAGCCGGATCGTCGATGCATCGACCGCGCTGGCGAGTCGCTCCCGTTCGCCGAGCTGCTGATGCGTCGTCGAAGCCGGATGAATCACCAGCGACTTCGCGTCGCCGACGTTGGCGAGCAGCGAAAAGAGCTTAAGCCGGTCGATCACGGCCCGTGCATCGTCGCCGCTTCCATCGACGCGAAAGGTCAGGATCGAGCCCGCTCCGCCGGGCAGGTATTTCTCGGCTCGCTCGTGCGCGGGATCGTTCGGCAGTCCCGGGTACGAGACCGATCGGACCCGCGGGTGCGCGTCGAGAAACTCCGCGACCGCTTGCGCATTCGCGGTGTGACGCTCGATGCGTATGCCCAACGTCTCGAGGCCCTGCAGCAAGAGCCACGCGTTGAACGGCGAGATTGCGGCGCCGACGTCGCGCAGCAGCTGGACGCGCGCTTTGATGATGTACGCAAGATTGCCGAAGACGGGCACGTATCGCAGCCCGTGATACGACGGATCGGGCTCCGTGAAGTCGGCAAAACGTCCGCTCGCTGCCCAATCGAAACGACCGCCGTCGATGATAACGCCGCCGATCGCGGTGCCGTGGCCGCCGATGAACTTCGTTGCCGAGTGGACCACGACGTCGGCTCCCCACTCGATGGGGCGCAGCTGATACGGCGTCGCGAGCGTGTTGTCGACGATGAGGGGAACGCCGTGGGCGTGCGCGAAGCCCGCGACGCGCTCGATGTCGAGGACGTCGATCTTCGGGTTCCCGATCGTCTCGGCGAAAATCGCTTTGGTATTCGATTTGATTGCGGCCTCGATCGCGGCGGGGTCGGAGAAATCGACGAGGCTCACTTCGATGCCGAAGCGCGGAAGCGTGTGAGCGAACGCGTTGTAGGTGCCGCCGTACAGTGAGGCAGAGCTGACGATGTGATCGCCGGCACGCGCCAGGTTCAGAATCGAGTAGATGACGGCGGCCTGACCGCTGGCAACCGCAAGCGCTCCGACGCCGCCTTCGAGTTCGGCCAAGCGCCGTTCGAGGACGTCCGTCGTGGGATTGTTGATACGGGTGTAGATGTTGCCGAACTCTTCGAGCGCGAAGAGTTTGCCGGCGTGCTCGGTCGAGTTGAAGAGATACGACGTAGTCTGATAGATCGGGACCGCGCGGGCGTTGGTCGCCGGGTCGCCGGAGAAGCCGCCGTGCAGTGCGACGGTATCGAAACGACGCGGCTGCGCTTCTGCGAGTGTCGTGCTCATGGGTTCGTCCTTTTCCCGGTCATGAGACCGCAGGGGCTGCCTGCGAGACCGGAGCTTCGGGTTGGTATAGCTGCTCGTCGTTCCAAACCGGAAAGTCGGGCAGATCTTGATGGCGCGGGAGTGCGCCGAAGAGCGGCGCGACCTCGAGCGCGCTGGTCAACGCGCGAACGCGGCCGCCGCGAGAGAAATCGTGCCGTTCGCCGATCGCGCGAAGCGCACTGACGACATCCCCGAGAACGGCCGACGCGGTTGCGGCCCCGCCCGCACCGGCGCCTCGCAGTTCCAGATCGCCGGCATCGCGGGCAATCACGCGCGCGACGTTTTCCACGCCGCGCACTCGTGCAAACGAATGCTGTTCCCGGACGAGCAGCGGTGCGACCTCGGCCAGTACGCCACCCAGCGTGCGGACTGCGGCCGCGACGAGCCGGATGCGCAACCCGAGCATTTTTGCGCGGGCAATATCGCGACGCGTTACGCTCGCGATACCGCTGCGCTGGATCCGCGGCGAGAGTACGGCCAAACCGAATGCGAGCTGTATAAGCACCGCGAGTTTGTGGGCCGTGTCGACGCCGTCGACGTCGCTGCTGGGATCGGCTTCGGCGTAACCCAGCTTTTGCGCGCGGTCGAGCGCGTCGGCGTAGCCGGCGCCGTCCTCCATCGCTGAGAGAATTGAGGTGCAGGTGCCGTTGAAAACGCCGGCGATGGCGCGGACTTCGTCGCCGGCCAGCGCATCGTCGAGCGAACGGACGATTGGAATCGCGCCGCCGACCGCAGCTTCGTACCGCAGCGTAACCCCGCGCGACGCCGCGACCGCAGCAAGCCGCGGACCCTGCGTTGCGAGCAAGTCCTTATTGGCCGTGACGACGTGCCGTCCGCGGTCGAGGGCTCGTTCGACGAACTCCGCGGCGAGGGTCGTGCCGCCCATGCACTCGATCACCAGATCGACGTGCGGGTCTTCGATGACGCCGAGTGCGTCGCACGTGAAGAGCTCGCGATGAAGGCTCGCCGGGCGCGCCTTGCGCTCGTCGCGTACGGCGATCGCACGAAGGGCGTAGCGAACGCCGCCGCGCCGTCCGATGGCATCCCGTTCGCTCGTTAGGCGCAGGGCGACGCTTTCGCCGACCGTGCCGCATCCGAGCATTCCAATTCCGACCGAGAGTTGCATTTCCGAGGCTCCTGTTGAGATGGGAAGCGAGGAAACGCACGCGCCCCCCGCCGGTATCGGCGAGGGGCGCGTTTGGCTGCGTTTTCTTGTACTTACGCTGCGTCAGCCACGCGATGCCCTCACCGGATGCATTTGCATGCGGCACATCGAGGACGTCATGGCGGTCGAGCGGGTAAACATTTGCAGAAGATTAGCACGCGCAGGTACATGCGTCAACCCCTCGCGATGCAAAGGCCTCGCGCTGCCGGCGCGAGGGCAAGGCTGTGCGAAGCGATTCCGGCCCGTGCGAAGCAGGCTTCGAAGAGCGGTGCGATGCGTTGCCACGCGGTCCGCGGATGGAGCAGCGCGATCAAACTCGGTCCGGCTCCGCAGAGTGCGGAGCCGATAACGCCGCGCGCGGTTAGCGCCAGCGCCTCCTCCATGCCGGGTATCGAAGGGATGCGATAGGGCTGATGCACGCGGTCCTGCATCGCCAACCCCAGCTCGCGCCACGATCCGGACGCTAGTGCCGCGCCGAGCATCGCGGCGCGCTGCGCGGTGAAGACCACGTCGCAGCGGTCGTAGCGCTCCGGTAGCATCGCGCGCGCATTCTTCGTTGAGAGTTCGAACGTAGGAACCACCACCAGCGCTCGAAGCTCGCGCGGCGCGCGGACGCGCAAGAAGTCGTTCGCGTCATTGGACGCACAGATGACCGCGCCCCCGTAGATCGCGGGCAGCGCGTTATCGGGATGCCCTTCGAGTTCGCACGCGATCCGTGCGAGCTCGCGGCGGTCGACGCGTCCGCGATGAATGCGCATCGCGATCGCCAGACCGAGCACCGTCGCAGCGGCGCTCGAACCGAGGCCTTTCCCGAGCGGTATGGGATTTCCGGCGAAAACGCGCGCGAGCGGCAGTTCCGGTGCGACGCGCAGCATGCCGGCGCGGATCGCACGTGCGAACCCGTCGTGCAGCGGCGCTTCCCTACCCGCAGCGAACTCGATCGAGAATCGCGGAGCCGGCACGACCCGGGCACGCAGTCGCAGATCGAGGGCGACGCCGACTGCGTCGAAACCGGGACCGAGGTTTGCGCTCGTTGCCGGAACGCTTGCTAGGAACGCCTCAAACCGCGGCATGCGCGTCGCTCCGATAGGATTCGTAGACGCGCAGCGACGCATCGGCGTCTTTGAGAACGTGACCCGTGAGCACGGCGACGACGTCGGCATCCGGCGCGACGACCCCGCTGCGCGCGAGCGCGCGAACTCCCGCCAGCGTCGCTGCGGAAGCAGGTTCGCAGCCGATGCCTTCGCGTCCGATCGCGCCTTTTGCATCGTCGATCGCATCGTCGTCGACCGCGAGAACTACACCGCCGCTCGCGCGGACTTCGTGCAGTGACGCGCGCCACGACTTCGGCGAGCCGACGGCGATTGCGCTCGCGCGCGTCTGCGCGATGAGTGGAATCAAGTCTTGCCCGCTTTCGAAAGCGCGCGCGAACGGCGCGGCCCCGGCGGCTTGCACGACCGCGATTCGCGGGAGGCGATCGATCAGTCCAAGCGCGAGTGCCTCACGGAAGCCTTTTCCGATTGCAGTCGAGTTTCCGAGATTGCCGCCGGGAACGGCCACCCAATCCGGGACTCGCCACGCGCGCGCCTCCAGCATCGCAAACGCCGCGCATTTTTGGCCTTCGATGCGATAGGGATTGATCGAGTTCACGATCGCGAGATCGCCTTCGATCGAGGCGAGCTTCGCAAAGGCGTCGTCGAACGAGCCGTCGACTTCGACGATTTCCGCGCCGTAGTCGAGGATTTGCGCGAGCTTGGCTTTACTGATGCGCCCGCGCGGAATCAGCGCGTAGGCCGGCAGTCCGGCTCGGGCCGCATACGCTGCCATCGACGATGCGGTGTTTCCCGTCGACGCGCACGCGACGCCGCGCGCCCCGGCCGCCTTTGCGGCGGAAATGGCGACCGTCATGCCGAGGTCCTTGAACGACCCGGTCGGATTCATGCCGAGGTGCAGATACGCCAGCCGATCGACGCCCGCGTAGCCGGCACCGCGCGTCGAATCGTAGAGCGGCACGTTGCCCTCGCCGAGGGTGACGATCGCGCCGGCCGGCAGCGCCGGAAGCAGTTCGAGCAGGCGCCACACGCCGCTCGCGAAGCGCGGATCGCTCGAAGCGCGCCGCTCGCGCAGCGCGTTCTTGTAGCCGATCGGATCGATCCGCGGCGGCACCGGCGACGAATATTCTGGAACTCCCACGATTGCCTACTCTCCAAAGCGTATAAAAAAAGAACCCCGCGGTTTCGGCGCGGGGTTCGTCTGGGTGCGATTTCTTCGTGTTACGAAAAAACGCTTATGACGACCCATCACCGAACCGCGCCATCGCGGTGGTGGTCGTAGTGGTCGTCGTCGTCGAAGCGAGCGCCACGGTCATCATACTGGTATTCAAGCTACCAGGGCAGCGACGGCCCGTCAAGGGTGCCCGAAGTCCGTAACCTAAGCTTTTCATACCGGAGATGATAACGAGGTTAGGAGGGTATGAGGACCGCAGGGGCTTCGCAGATGCCCGCAAACTAGGTTCGTCACCGGAGGTATTATCATGAAAACACGCATTCTCATTTCCGTGGCGATTCTCGCCGCATTCATTCTCGGACTCGCTACCGTTCGCCCGATTGCGCGCGCGGCCGAGATCTTCGCGACCACGACCTTGACCTGCAGTAAGGCGGGTGGTGCGTGCATCGTCGGCAAAAACTCAAGCGGGTATGGCGTATTCGGCTCGAGCGGGCAGACCTACGGCGTTTACGGGCAGACGTCTAGCCGAACAGTACCGCAAAGAATTTCGGTGCGGCCGTTTTCGGAAAAGATGTGTCGACGAACGGCAAGTTCGACGTCGGCTTGTACGGTTTTTCGAAGCGCGGCGACGCCATCTTAGGCACGAGCACGAATTCGGTCGGCGTCTACGGCTCGTCGACCAAGTCCACCGGCGTATTCGGTACGGTCTCGGGCGGCTCTTCGCCGACCGGCGTGTACGGCGTCGACAACTCGAACAATACCAACGGCGCAGGCCTTGCCGGTCAGTCGAAAGTGGGAACGGGCGTGATCGGCTCGACACTTTCGTCGAGCAACGCCACCCAGGCGATCCTCGCCGCCGCGCCCAACGGAAGCGCGTTCCTATTTGCCGGCGTCGGGGCGTCGAACTACGAGGTCGTCTCGATGGACAACGTCGGCAACATCAACATCAGCGGTCAGATCTTCACCAACGGTTCGTGCGGGAGCGGTTGCGCTCGGCATCACGAGGCGGTCCGCTCGTACGGCGCAACGGCCGCGACGCCGACGCTCGAGGACACCGGCGAAGCGCAGCTTGCCGGCGGTGCGGCGTACGTTCGACTCGACGCCGCGTTCTATAACGCGACGGATCCGCGTCTCGGCTACTACGTGCTGATCACGCCGGAAGGCGATACGCGCGGTCTCTACGTCACGCGTCGTACGCCCACCGGATTCGAAGTCCGCGAAAACGAGGGCGGACGTTCGAGCGTGCCGTTTGCGTACCGCATCGTCGCGCATCCGTTCGGCGTGCAGGCGTCCCGCCTGCCCATCGTGCAGAGCCGCTCCGTGAATGCGATGCACGCTCCGGACGCGGACGCGCTGGTCGATCGCCAGTAAGGCTACATACGTAGGCTGGGGTCGGCCGACAGCGAAAGCGGGTCGACCCTAGCTGCGTCGCCTTGATAGAATGCCGCTGCCGCGATCATCGCCGCGTTGTCGGTGCAGTATTTCGGCGGCGGAACGAACGCGGGAACTCCGCGTTTCTCGCTCCACGCACGCATGGCGCGCTGCAATCCCGAATTGGCCGCCACACCGCCCGAGAGAACGATTGCGCGATACGATCCGCGGTCAAACGCCGATTCGACGCGCGCCATCAATACGTCGATGACGGCGGCTTGAAACGACGCTGCGACGTCTTCGCGCGCCGCATCGCGGCCAGCGTCGGATTCCAGGAAATAGCGCACCGACGTTTTTAGTCCGGAGAAGGAGAGATCCAGCGATCCGCGATCGGGGCGGTGCCGAGGAAACGCGAACGCTTTCGGGTTGCCGCTCTGAGCGAGCCGGTCGAGCTCCGGGCCGCCGGGATAGCCGAAGCCGAGCAGTCGTGCCGTTTTGTCGTACGCTTCACCTGCGGCATCGTCGCGCGTGCGGCCGAGAACGGTCATGCAGGTCGGCGAGTCGACGGCAACGACTTGTGAATGTCCGCCCGAAACCAACAGGGCCAAAAACGGAAATGGCGGCGGCTCCGTGCGGTCGAGGAACGCGGCGAAAACGTGGCCGTGTAGGTGATTGATTGCGTAGAGGGGCTTATCGAGCGCGAAGGCGAGCGCTTTCGCAGCGGCGACGCCCACGACGAGGCTGCCGATGAGGCCCGGCCCGTAGGTGACGGCAATGCCGTCGAGATCCGCAAACGTAACGTTCGCGCGGCCGAGCGCGTCTTCGACCGCAGCGGAAAGCAGCGCAACGTGCTGGCGGCTCGCGATCTCCGGAACGATGCCGCCGTACTTCGCGTGGAACTCATCCTGGTTCGTCGAGACGCTCGCGAGCACGTCGCGGCCGTCCCGAACGAGGGCGGTCGCGGTGTCGTCGCACGACGTTTCGATCCCGAGGAGCAGCATGACGTAGGCTGTTGTGTTCGTGAAATACGGGTTCCTGGTCGATCTTGGGCGAAGTTGACGGCGTGAACCGCAGCGCCGTTCCGCCGGTCCTAAGCGTGTTGCTTCTTGCCGCATGCGCGCTTTCGCATTCCCTTCCGAGTTCGCCGGCCGGTCCCGCTGCGCCGGCGGCCGCGCGCGCCGCCGTTCTCGATATTCCGCCGCGCAAACAGTGGAATGCGAATTTCGGCTATTGCGGCGAGACGTCGATGATCAGCGCGGGGCTCTACTACGGGCAGTACGTATCGCAATACACCGCACGCGCCGTTGCGAGCGACGATACACCGCAGTACCGCCGCCGCAGCCAACTGCTGCTCGGCGGCAACGACCGGCACGCCGCGATCGAATGCACCTAGCATCGATCGAATGGAACACGGCGTCGGAACGGAGCACGGACGAGTTCCTGCACTGGGTGCAGCGGAACGTCGAACGGGGGTATCCCGTCGCGATCGGCGTGTACACCAACGAATATCGCTTCTACGGCACGACCGCGCCTCACGCCGGCGATCCATCGTACGACCACATCGTTCCGGTGACGAGCGTTTCGGCGGATGCGCTTACGTTTAGCGACAACGGACTGTGGAATCCAACCGGCAAGCCGCGATACACGTTCGGATATGGATTCGCGGCGTTTCAAAGAACGCGCGTCCAGGCCAACGCGCCGCGCGCACCGATCTATTCGCTGGCGAGCGACGGACGCAATTACGGTATCGCGATAAGCGGTATCGCCGACGCGAACCACGAGACGTTGCCCGTGCGCCTATCGACCAACGTTCGATGGGAACGCCCGCCGATGCGAAACGGCAGCAACGCCCGGCCGCGCGCCGACGCAGCTCACCCTCACGATTACGATTTCGAATCTCGCGCCCGGCGTGGCGTATCGCCTCTATCGTTACGACGCGCTTGATCGCATTCCCGACGCGAACTTTAATGCGAACGCATCGAAAGCCGGCCGGATCTGGCGCGTTCGCATCAACTCGGGGACGACGTACACGATGACGCAAACCATCATGTCGGATCGGGTCGCCGCCTATCGCGCGGTTCCTACCTCGGCTCCGTAAGGCGGGAGCTCGATAGTAGGAGGCCAGCCGCCGCCGCGCTAAGCAATACGGCGTGCAAGACATGAAAGAAGCCTTACGCCTGCCGTCGCCGGCGCCGCGCCCGCAAGCCATCGCCTTCGACGGCGAACGCCTGTGGATGGGCTCGGTCGATACCAACCGCGTCTACGCGATCGACCCGCATCAGTGGACGCTATTGGAGGAGACGCCTGCGCCCGGAAAACCGTGGGGAATGACCGTCGTCGGCGACGAGCTGCGCGTTCTGTGCGGCGAGACGAGCGAAGACCATCGCCGAATTCGGCGCTTTGTCCCGGGGCATGGCTTCAAGTCGAGCGCCCTCGAGTGCCCGGACGATACCGGTTCGCACTTGAGTTACGACGGCATGCGCCTGTACGTGAGCCAATGGTATGAGAAGCGCATTCTCGGTATCGACGAAGCGGGTGCGGTCGTCAAAACGATCGACTTGCCGCGGGGGATCTGCGGGCAGACGTTTGCCGACGGCGCATTCTACGCGATGACGGTCGACGATGAAGAGAGTAACGACTATTTCTTAACGCGCGTAACCGTTAACGGCGGTGCGCCGAGAATCGAAGATCTCGTTCGCGTCCCGCTGCAAGTTCGGGGTCTCGCGTTCGACGGTACGCGATTCTGGACGAACCACCGGGAGTTCAACGAAATAATCGCCTTCACGATCTAGGCTGCGCTACCGAGTCGCTGAGCGCACCGAGCGCGCGATCCATGGCGCCGATGCGCGGATCGTCTGCGGGCACGCCGTACCGCGATGCGATCTCCGATGCCGGCGTGTAGGCGACGTTGACCGCCGCGCCGTCATCCCAGACGAGCAGCTTGAGGGGAAGGTCGAGCGCCGTCAGCGGGAACGCATCCATGAGCGGCGTGCCGCCCTTCGGGTTTCCGAAGATCAACAGCGTTGTCGGGCGCAGCGATAACCCGGCGCTTTTCGCCGCAGCCGCTTGGTCGATGGTTGCGAAGATCGTGTTGCCGGCAGCTGCGATCGCTGATGCTCAGCGCGGCGACCGTTTCGGCGTACGAGGAGCGGCTGTGCTTTACCATAATGCGGCCTTTCGTAAACGAGTGCGGCCCACACGTTTCGACGTGTGAGCCGCTTTGCGTTTTCGTTTCTCGCTGAGTCTACCGCGGAGGCTTCTGGTCGCCGCCGGCGGGCTTCGTATCTTGCGGCTTAGCCGGCGGCTTAGGTGCGGGTTTCGTTTGTGCCGGGGGCTTTGCAGCGGGCTTCGGTTGTGCCGGAGGCTTCGCGGCCGGTTTCGGATGAGCCGGCGGCTTGGCTTCAGGCTTCGGTTGAGCAGCCGGTTTCGCAGCGGGCTTTGATTCAGCCGGCGGCTTGGCTGCAGGCTTCGGTTGAGCAGCCGGTTTCGCGGCGGGCTTTGATTCGGCCGGCGGCTTGGCTGCGGGCTTCGGTTGGGCAGCGGGCTTCGCAGCGGCTCTCTGCGCCGCCGCGCGATCCGTATCGGTGGGCGGTTTCGCACCCTTCGGCGGTGCCGTTAGGGGGCGATTGACGGCGGTCACCGGAGGTTTGCCGCGGTTTACCGAGTCGAGCAGATCGCGGTCGCGTGATGCCGCTTGCTGATGTTGGACTTGCGCGGTCGTCGCCTGAACGTGGCGCTGGCGTGCGAACGCCTCCTGTTGAGCCGTCGGGCGCGTTTGGATCCCGCCGCGACCGCCGTTGTAGCTGGTGCGGTTGACGGTCGTATGGTTGATAACGGTCCGGTTGACGTAGGTGTTGTGTATGACCGTCGTATTAACGCGCGTTACCGCGGTGTTGTAGGCGAAGGAACCGTTTTGCCATTGGCCGCCATAGTAGCCGTTGCCGCCATAGCCGTAGCCATAGTTGACGCCGCCATAGTAGCCAACTTGCGGTCCCCAGTATCCGGGAGACCAGCCGAAGGCGACGCCGGCGGTATTAGCGCCCCAATATCCGGGCGTCCAATAGAGTCCGGTTTGCGGGGGCATTGCCCACGTGCCGGGGACCCAATAGTATCCGGCCGGACCCCAAGCCCAATAGCCGGGCGTCCAGATGTAGTTGGGGGCCGGAGCGTACGGCTGCTGGTATTCAGGCAGCGGCGGGGGCGCGACGCCCACGTTGAAACTGAGCACGACTTGTGCGTGCGCGATCGCAGGAATGCTCGTTAGGAAAATAGCGATGAGTAGGGCGCGCAAGGGTGCGAGAGCTCGCATAGCTCCTCCATTAAGACAGGTGCGCTGTGTGGTCGCTTGCTAGGACGCTTGTTCGTCCTATCCATTGTAACCATTTGCGGGCGGTATCAACCGCGCGAGCGGCTCTTCCTGCTTACAAACCCATTAGAAGCAAGCGGGCAAAGCAAAACGCCGGCCGCGAGCGGCCGGCGTCTTGCAAGCGTGTCGATCGGTTCGAGTCTAAGCGAACTTCGGGGTGACGCGGAACGCGCCCGACGAGCAGATCTTCTTGATCTCCGTGCTGTCGAGGCGGCGGAAGCTGACGTTGCAATACTCGAAGGCCTCACCGGCCGCGGTCGCGTCGTAGCGCGCCTGGGCCCCGGCGTTGAGCGGCGGGCGCTGCTGCAGCGTCTGGTTCTTGAAATTCACGCGGTAGACGAGATCCTCGCCAAAGAGAAAGATCTCTCCGCGGGCGTTCGCATATCCACCGTAGACGGGTTCGGAGGGCTCTTCGACGAGCCGATCCTTGGCCTTCTTGTTGATATTCAGACTAGCAATTTATAAACGAGTGGATAGCATAATACGAGACGTCAGACCCTTCGGAACGTGAAATGGTTGCGGTGAGAGGGTTTTTCGCCATTCTCCTCCTGATATCCGCTTTGCACCCGAGAGCGTCTACTCCGGGGCCGGTTCCATGAACGAAACGTCGCGATTTTCGGGATGGATCGCAAAACCGATGCCTGCAAAAACGACGACCGCTCCGAAGCAGATGGCCGCGATCATCGCCATGCCCTTCGCATAGTCGACGCCGCCGCCCGGCAGGGGGAAGTGCCCGGTCGCAAAGGCGGCCTCCATCTGGGCAGCGCCGGCCGAGATCAAGTTGCCGATCTGATAGGTGAAGCCGGGGAACGTTCCCCGCGTATCCGCCGGCGAAAGCTCGTTCAGATGGGCGGGAATCACGCCCACGCCCCCTGGACCATGAACTGCATCGAAAACGCGCCGACGCCGAGCAAAACGAAGGACGGGCTGAACGCCCACAGGGGAATCGCAGCGAGACCCAAGATCGCTGCGATCATGATACACGCGCGCCGCCCGAATCGCTGCGAGAGCGTGCCGAAGAAAATGCCGCCGCCGATCGCGCCGAACGCAGCGACGACCGACAGCGTCGTAGTCGCGCCGGTGTCGAAGCCGCGCTGCTTCTGCAAGCTCGTCGCGTAGAGATCTTGCGTGCCGTGCGAGAGGAAGTTCAGCGAAGCCATGAAGAGGATTGCGTAGATGAAAAGCGGCCAGTGGGTGCGCACCGCGGTGAGCACTGCGTGGGGCGCATCCTTTGGGCGTAAACGTTGCTGCGCCACGAACGTCGCCGACTCCGGCACGTTCGCGCGAATGTAGAAGATCAGGAGCGCCGGCAGCGTGCCGATCACGAACAGCGCGCGCCAGCCGAGCTGCGGCGCGAAATGGAAAACGACGAAATACGCGAGTGCGGCCAGCAGGTAGCCGAACATATAACCGGATTGGAGAATGCCGCTGAAGAGGCCGCGCCGTTTGGGCGGAAGCGATTCCATCGCCATTGCCGCGCCCAGCCCCCACTCGCCGCCCATCGCCACGCCGTAGAGCGCGCGGAAAACGAGAAAGACGGTGAAATTCGGAGAGAACGCGGTCGCCAGTTCGAAGATTGAAAAGAGCGCGACGTCGATCATCAAGGGCGTGCGGCGGCCGAAGCGGTCCGCGAACCAGCCGAAAATAACCGCGCCGAGCGGCCGGCACACGAGCGTCACCGTGATCGCAAACGCGATTTCGGGAATCGCCTTGTTGAAGTCCGTCGCGATGCGCGTGACGACGAACGTGAGCAAGAAAAAATCGAACGCGTCGAGCGACCAGCCCAAGAAACAAGCGACGAACGTCTTGCGTGCTGCCGGGCTCAGCTCCGCAAGCACGCCTCTCAACTACGTGCTTTTCGGTGAGGGCGAAGCGGTTGGGCTGCCGGACGGCGATGCCCCAGGCGAGGCCGAACCGGACGGCGACGTCGAGGGACTGGGTGACGGCGCAGGCGTGCTGTTCGGCGGGTAGGTGAGCCCGTACATCACGATCAGCCAGATCTGCCCGCGTTTCACGGTAATCTTCGGCACGGTGAACGTGAAGTTCACCGACGAATCGTCGCTGTTCGTTACGGCCTTTGAGTACCCGGCGATGAACGTATCCGTCCGCTTCGCACCCTTGATCGTGCGCGGGAAGCTTTCGTTGTACAGCTGAAGCACGAACTGACGGCCGACGTACTGCGTCTTCGGAAGAACGTAGTTGGCGATCGACGTACCGTCGAGCACAAAATCCGTGTCGCTTTGCAGACGAATGCCGACGACGGGCGTCGTCCTGAGCGCACGCACATCCGGATTGGTCATCCCCGGAACGTCGGTGGGCAGCGCCTCGACCTGCAGCGTGATACCGCCGGGCGGCGTCGGCGTCGGCGATGCATCCGCATCGGTCGAATCGTCGTCCGACGAAGCGCTGGGTTCCGGTGTCGGCGTCGGGCTGGGAGTTGCTTTCGTCTTGGGCGCGCCGCTCGCGCCGGGCGACGGCGTCGCGGGAACGTTGAAGCTGAAGGTGCAGTTGTATTGCTGGCCTTGGAGCGTGATCTGCGGACACTTCATTCCGGTGGGGCCATCGGCAACAGGGTATTGAACCTGATTCGGCGCCAAGGTTGCACCCGGGTTGGCCAGCTCGGCGACGCCGTTGGGGCCTGCGGTCGGTCCGCCGGCGTTGGAGCCCACGCCCTGCTGCTGGCCGAACGCGCCCTGCCCGTTCACCGGGGGAGCGACCTCGCCGCCCATGCCGCCGGCGCCGCTATCCAGGCCGCTCATGCCGGAGCACGCCGCCGCGGCGAGCAGCACGAGGCCCGCGAACGCTATCCGAAGGTCGATTTTCACCGTTTCTCCTCGACGACCGCGCGTAGTTCGGCGGCGAATTGTCCGTGGATATCGTGCGTTTCGCTTCGATCCCTCGTTCGTTCACGTTGACCGTGCCGTCTGCGGCTTCTTGTTTCCCAACGACTAAGATATAAGGCACCTTTTGCGTTTTCCAGTGGCGTATTTTGTAGCCGAGCTTCTCGTTGCTTTCGTCAACGCCGACGCGGAAGCCCATGCCGCGCAATTTGGCGGCGACCTCGCCGGCGTACTCCAGCTGATGTTCCGATATCGGGGTGAGAATCGCCTGAACCGGGGCCAGCCAGGCCGGAAATGCCCCTCCGAAATGTTCGATCACGATGGCAAAGAAACGTTCGAGCGAGCCGGCGAGTGCCCGATGGATCATTACCGGGGTATGATCTTGCCCGTCCGCGCCCCGGTATTTTAACTCGAAACGCTTCGGAAGTACGAAATCGACCTGGACGGTCCCGAGCTGCCATTTCCGCCCGATGGCGTCGCGCACGTTGATATCCAGCTTGGGTCCGTAGAAGGCGCCGCCGCCCTCGTCGATACTGTACGGCAAGCCGTACTTCTCGAGCGCTTTGCGGATCGCGTCTTCCGCGATCGGGTCGGTTTCGCCGCGCAAGTCTGCCTCGCGCGTCGAGAGAAAATATTCGAACTCTTCGAAGCCGAACGCCTTCATCAAACGCAACGCTTCGTCCAGCGTCTGTTCGAACTCACCCTGCAGCTGTTCGGCCGTGCAGAAGAGATGCGCGTCGTCTTGCGTGAAACCGCGCACGCGCGTTAACCCGTGCAGCACGCCGGAACGTTCGAAGCGATAGACCGTACCGAACTCGGAGTATCGGATCGGCAGGTCGCGATAGCTGTGGAGGCGGCTCTTATAGATGAGAATGTGCCCGGGGCAGTTCATCGGCTTGAGCCGGAAACGCTGCTCTTCGACTTCCAGCGGCCCGAACATATTGTGCGCGTAGTTCTCGAGATGACCCGATATGCCGTACAGCTTTTCGCTGACGACGTGCGGCGTCACCACGGGTTGATACCCGCGCTCGCGCAAACCGTCGCGGATGAAGTTTTCAATGATCTCGCGGACGATCGTGCCCTTAGGATGCCAAAACACCAAACCGCCGCCGGCGTCGTCTTCTACGGAATAGAGATCGAGCTCGGTACCGAGTTTACGGTGGTCGCGTTTGAGCGCTTCCTCAATTTGGTGCAGGTAGGCGTCGAGTTCGCCTTGCTCGTACCATGCCGTTCCGTAAATGCGCTGCAGCATCGGGTTGTGCTCGTCGCCCCGCCAATAGGCGCCTGCGACGCTGGTGAGTTTCAGCGCGCCGATTTCGCCGGTGGTCTGCGCGTGGCCGCCGCGGCACAGGTCGGTGAACTCGCCGATGGTGTAGAGCGTGATCGGTTCGCCCTCGGGGATTTCGCTTGCGAGTTCTACTTTGAATGGGTTGTGCGAAACGGTCGACGCGGCGGCCCGCGTGACGGCCTGCCCGGTCATCTCGTAGTTGGCCGCGACGATCTCCCGCATCCGGGCCTCGATCCGCTCGAGGTCCTCGGGCGTGAACGGGGTCGGCCGTTCGAAATCGTAGTAGAACCCGTTCTCGATCGACGGCCCGATGGTCGGCTTGGCCTCCGGAAACAGATCCTGGACGGCGTAGGCCAACACGTGCGCGGCCGTGTGACGGAGTTCGGGCAGGGAGACGCGGTCGGGCATAGGGGTGCCCGATTCCTGAGGTTCGGGCTTCGTACCTCGTCCACGGGGTGAACCCCGGCGGGCCTCCCAGCACCTTAAGGGGCTGGTTATCCGGTCTTAATCTCGTCTTAGTGTTTGCCCCGGAGAATGGGGATGTCTCTCACCCTTGCTTTTAGGAGTATCCATGCGGAAGACGTTAGCGCTGACCTTAGCGGCGCTGTTTGCGTTTGCAACGGCCGGCCAGGCCATCGCTGCAACGCGGCTGCTCGAGACGGGCTCGACGCTGCTCTATCCTCTTATGAACCTCTGGGTTGCCGACTATCAAAAGGGCAACGGCGGCGTTCAGATCACGACCCAGGGTACCGGAAGCGGCACTGGGATTTCGCAGGCCATCTCGGGCGTCGCCCAGATCGGCGCTTCGGACGCCTATATGCCCGACGGCGCGATGCAGAAGACCCCGATGCTCAACATCCCGCTGGCGATCTCCGCGCAGCAGGTCAACTACAATATTCCGGGGCTCAACAACGTCCATCTGAACCTATCCGGCAACGTCCTTGCCGGCATCTATCTCGGCAAGATCGCGTTCTGGGACGACGCGGCAATCAAGGCGATCAACAAGAGCGCCAAGCTCCCGCACAACCAGATCATTTCGATCCATCGCGCCGAGGGTTCCGGCGATACGTTCCTGTTCACCCAGTACCTCACGAAGTCGGCGCCCGCGTGGGCAAGCGGCCCCGCGTACGGCACGACCATCAGCTGGCCGTCGGTGTCCTCGTCGGTCGGCGCGACCGGCAACCCCGGCATGGTGCAGACCTGCCAAAACACGCCGTACTCGATCGCGTACATCGGCGTGAGCTTCCTGAGTGAGACCGAAAAAGCGGGTCTCGGCTATGCCGCGCTCGAGAACGCAGCCGGTAAGTTCGTCGTTCCGACCCCTGCGACCATCGCTGCCGCAGCCGCGGAATCGGACAAGCAGACGCCGGCCGACGGCCGCATCTCGCTGATCTTTGCTCCGGGTGCGGATTCGTATCCGATCATCAACTATGAATACGCGATCGTAAATCCGAAGCAGCCCGATGCCACGACCGCGAGCGAACTGAAGAAGTTCTTGCTCTGGACGATCTCGCCGAGCGGCGGGCAGAAGAGCGAGTTCCTTGGCCAAGTGCACTTCTTGCCGCTCCCGACGAACATCGCCGCGAAGAGCAAGGCGCTCATCGGAAGTATCCAGTAACCTCTACGAGCGAAATGGCGAGCCACACCGACCTGGGGGATGCCGCAAGCGCGGCGTCCCCCGGGCCACTTCCAAGGACGTTCGCGGTCGGCAAGGTCGGCTTTCTTCAGCGAGCCGGCGCGCAGCCGTTTCTGCGCGCGTTAACCATGATCGCGGCGTTGTGCAGTTTCACGATCATTTTCATCATGCTCGCGTTTCTTTTCATCTACGCATGGCCGGCGATCGTGTACAACGGCACCAACTTCTTTACGGGCGCCGAGTGGAATATCGGCAATCAGTACGGCGCGGTTACGGCGGCGACGAGCGCGGCTAAAGCGCAGCCCGGCGCGTCGTTCGGCGCGTTGGTTTTTATTTTCGGCACGATGGCGACGGCGTGCCTGACGATGCTCTTCGCGGTGCCGCTTTCCATTCTGGTCGCGGTCGCACTGGTCTATCGCGTGATGCCGCAGATTCGACCGCTCGCGAACGCACTTGTCGAATTGATGGCCGGGGTTCCATCGGTGGTTTACGGTCTTTGGGGCATGGTCGTGCTGGTACCGTGGATCGGAAACACGCTCGGACCTCTGGTCGACAGGTATCTCGGCTGGGTGCCGTTCCTCGGGGGTGGCGGCGGCAGCGGCAACGGCTTGATGGCAGCGACGTTCATTCTCGTCCTGATGGTGACGCCGATCATGGTCGCGACGATTCGAGATGTCGTCTCCGCGCAGCCGGCGTCCATCTTTGAAGCGAGTATGGCGCTCGGCGGAACGAGCTGGCAATCGGTCACGAAGGCCGTGCTGCCGAGCGTGCGCAACGGCATCGTCGCATCGGTGCTGATCGCATTCGGACGCGCGCTCGGCGAAACGATGGCGGTGCTGATGGTATGCGGAGCGGCCATCAACGCATTCCCGCACAACGTCTTTCAGCCGGTCAACACCATCGCGGCGGTCATCGTTTCGCAGCTCGAGTCGGCGCTGACCGATTCGACCGGCATGGCGCAACGCTCGCTGGCCGAACTCGCGGTCTCACTGTTTGTGATCACGCTGACGGTTAACATCATCGCGCGCGGCATTCTGCGTGGTGCGGATCGGGCAAGCCGATGAAAGCGCGCAGTCCAAGATGGCGCATGCCGTCGGAGCGATCTCGTGGGGGCTCAGCTTGCTCTCGCTCATCGGCGTGATCGCGCTGCTTTTCTCGATCTTCGCATTCGTCGCGATCAAAGGGTTCCCGGCGTTGAAGCCGGAGCTTTTCTTTACCGTTACGCACGGCATCGCGGGCGGCTTGCTCAACGCGATCCTCGGAACGTTCATGCTCGTTGGACTCGGCCTGCTGATCGTGATCGTCGTCGGCATCGGCACGGCGCTGTGGACCGCGGAGTTCGCGCCGCCGTGGGGCATACGCAGCGTTCGCTTCATGATCGACGTGCTCTCCGGCGTTCCGTCGATCGTCGTCGGCTACTTTCTCTACGTCGCGCTGGTCGAGATGCTCGGCTGGCGGATTCTCGCTCATTGCCGGCGGCTCGCGCTCGCAATCTTCATGCTGCCGTACGTCGTGCGCGGCGCAGACCTGGCGCTTTCGGGCGTACCCCGCGAACTGCGCGAAGGCGCGTACGCACTCGGCGCACGCCAGGCGACGGTCGTCTTTTCGATCGCGTTCCCATACGCCGTCCCCGGCATGCTCACCGGCCTTTTAGTGGCGACGGGCATCGGGCTCGGCGAAACGGCACCGCTCATTTACACTGCGGGCTGGTCGAACTACCTGCCGACGCTGCAGTTGACGCATTCGCCGGTGGGCTATCTGACGTACGTCGTCTGGACGTACATTAGCCAGCCGTTCCCGGAGCTACGCG